>CAVOHI010000074.1:0-48207 GCA_963695605.1 uncultured Alphaproteobacteria bacterium
TGTGAACAGCGCCACCCCGGCACCGCGCGGCTCTACCATGACCATCCGCTCGCGCCGGCTGAGGGTAAGCCGCCCGATCCCGACGACACCAGCCTCGGCCATTGCCGCGCCGATCACCCGGAGCGCCTCGACCGCAATCGGACCATCGGGATAGACGTAGTACGGGCTGTCGAAATAGACCGGATCGATGTTGCTGCCCGGTACAAACTTCTCCAGGTCGACGATCTTTGTGCTTTCGACATCGAGCGCCTTCAGCTCGTCGGCGGTGAAGGTGAGGAATTGGCCGCGGCTGTATTCGTATCCTTTGAGGACCTCGCGCTTGTCGATCTCCTCGCCGGTTCCGGGATCGTGCGGCCGGAGCGTGATCCGGGTCGCGGCCGGGGTCTGGTCTCCATCAGGGCTGCCATTGTCGGCGAGGAGCCGCCGTATCGATGGCGCAGAACCCTGCTGCCCTCCACCCCGATCCGGCAAGTCGTCCTCGTCCATATCGACCGGCGCTGGTTGCCACACCTGGTGCAAGCGAATGGGTTTCGTGCGTGTCGTCGCCGGCGACAAATAAATCGGGCAAGACACCAGAGAAAGGCGCAGGAAACCTCGCCAACTCGCCCGCGGCATTTCAAATCTCCTTGACGATACGGTAAGTCAACGGCCGGTGCCGAAGTATGGATCCTGCGTCGGCGCGAGCTTCGTGATTGCTCATTGGGGGGCCTCCGAAGCGGCGTGCACGGCCAGCAAATCCTGGCGGTAGCGCTCGACCATTTTTGAATAGCTGTTGCTACCAGTGACCTTGTAATCGCGCACCGCATCCCAATCGCCGGCTCTGGCGAGGGCGAACAGCCGGTCGAAATGCTTCTGGTAATGGGGGTTCGCGGCTGAGGTCACGACCGGCGCCTTTTCGGGAAGCCGCCCGGCGGCGATCGCCTCAGGGTCGATGGCATATCTCGACCGCGACGACTTTTGCGGCGCCGTCGCTTTGGCACGCCGGGACTGCGCGGCGGGCCGCGCATCGCGCTCCGCGTCGTAAGCCCGGATGTCGGCTTCCCGGAACATGCCGGAGCCGCCGCCGGGATATTCGGCGCGCCAATGATTGGGATCGAGGCGGCTTATAATCGTCGCCTCACGCCACGATTTGCGCTTGCGCACCATTACGCTGGTGCCGTGTGGCCACTGGTTCGGGGCCGGTTCGCTCAATGCCGGGAAGGGCTCGGTGGCTACTGGCGCGGGCTGGGACGCGGCTTCAGCCTCTGACGTGGGCTGCGGTGCGGCGTTAGCCGTCGCGGGCTCGGTGGCCGATGGCGCGGGTTGTGACGCGGCCTCAGCCAGCGACGCAGCTGCAGGCTGCTCCGCTGAAGCTTCGGCAATCTCGGTTTCGACTTCATCAGTCGTCGGCGCAGTCTTGGCGATTTTCCAGACGATCTCAAACCCATCGTCACTGGACTTAATGCCGTAGTCGACCGCCGGTGCGGTCCCCTTGCGGATCATTGTCCGGGCGGCACGCTCGGCGTTCTTGCGCAATGTGAACCTAGAAGCAGTGGTATCCATCGGGTTCTCCTATTGAAGACGACGACACACACGCTCCGTTCGGCCGCACAGTCCACGAGATTGCGTGGTTTAAGCCTGTGTCATTGCGTGGTTAATATCGGTGCACTATGTGACCGGCGGGCGTTTCGGGCAGTGAGGGATTTGCAGCAGCACGAGGTGATCTATCTGATCGTGCTTGGCTTTGCCGCAGCCGGCAACGCGGCAATGCTGTTCTTTTGCGAGCAAACCAGAAGGCATGTGCTAGGTGCTCCCCTCTTCCTGCTGTTGCTTCTCGTACTCTACGCTGCCCGGCGCATACAGCGGCTTCGGCGCGGGCTTAACGTTGGCTTCCGCCAGCTGCCGCGCCTGCTCGCGGTACAGCTCGAAGATCCCGGAATTCGCCATCGGCTCGACGAGCAGATCGGTCAGTGCCCAAACCAGCGCATCGACGCGATCGGGCGAATAACCCGGCTGTGGCACGGTCAAAATCGCTGGTAAACCCGCACATCTGATCTTCGAGCGTCGGAAACGTGCCGACGTGATGAATCGCGTTTTGCTCGTAAAGCGCAGCTACAGGTTCGGCGCGACAACTTTACCGCGGCTGGCCCAGCACCGTCGTGACCGGCACATTTGGGTCGACCATGCGGATGGTCGCCTCGACCATGTCGCCGCCATTGTTGCGCTCGGCGACGATGCGATCTGCCTTGTGCTGAGCCGTAAAGCGAAATGGCAACGCGAGCCCATTCGGTCGGCGGATATCGTCCCGATCGATCCGCCAGCACGTAGCCGTGTCCGTTTCGGCGTCCTTGCCGGCGACGATGATGCCGGTCTCGTCAGCCTCCTCGCCGTGCGATGCGGCCGGGATCGATCGCGACGACGATCCGCACCAAGTCCGGCACATTTTTGTGCGCCGCCCAACGCGCCTCCTCGATGCGCTCGCGGCTCCACAGGGCACCGGGTACGTCGTCGAGGATCTCGGCGTTCGAGCTCTTGCCGGCCGAGCCGGGTGCCCTCGTACTTGCGGACGATTTGCTGCAGGAACGCCGGCGCCAGGTTGGCCCGATTGTCGTATGTCGAGCCGCGGGTGATCACGCGGTGGGGTCGGCGATCAGCTCGGCGCGATTGTATTCTCCTGGTCCGATCAGAAGATCGATCGGCTTTGGCGTCGTGGTGACGACGACGCGCGGATCAGGCCCAAGCCGCAGCCCGAACATCAGCATGTCCCACGCCTCTGGATATCGCCAGGAGGCTATCTCATCACACCACGCTGCGTCGTGTTGCGGACCGCGCAGACGCTCCGGCTCGTCGGCGCTGTAGGTTGTCGCAATGGCCCCGTTCGGCCAGATCAGCCGGCGTTTTGTTGGCTCGTATTGCGGCCGCTGCTGCGGTCTGGCCCGATCGCCAGCAGGCCGCTCTCGCCTTCGACCATGACATCGCGGACATCGGCGGCGGTCGGCGCGACCAGCGCGATCCGGCGGCGGCCGTGATGGATGACCTGGTCGCGAATACACTCCGCACCGCTGCGGGTCTTGCCAAAGCCGCGACCGGCCAGCAGCAGCCAGGTCCGCCAATCGCCTTTCGGCGGCCTGTTGGTTGCGCCGCCCCCACCAGCCCCAATCGTGTTCGATCGCTTCGAGCTCGCGGTCACTCGTCCGTTTCAGGAACGTCGCCAGTTGTTCTGGCGGCAGCGATGCGAGCAATTCGGCGGGTGAGACGTTCTCTGACAGTGACAACCTCGACCTCGATCGGATCACCGTTCGCCGCACCGGTGTGTTTGTGGGTGCTGGTTTCGCTCCAGCCGCCGCGCGTCTTCATCCAGAAGATCGCGGCCGTGACGCGGGCGCGCTCGTCTTTGAATGCCGGTTTGCCGGTGCCGCCGCAAATTCCGTAGAACAGAAAGTCAGCGACCTTTGAGTTGGCCCTGGTGGCACCCGTGTCGAGCTCGGTACCGCAATGCTTGCGCAAGGTCGGCTTCGAGACGCCGAGCACGCGCGCAATGTCCGCTTCGGGAATGCCGTAGGCGGCCATCGTCTCGGCTTGCCGCCGCTGCGCGTCAGTAGGGGTCCAAACCGGTCGAGCCATTGGAAAATTTGTCCGTTAAAATCAGCCACAATGCATTGCAGCTGTGCATCGGGTGCACTTATCCGCCCGGCAATCGGCGAGCCGGGGTGCAGCGCAAAACGAAATCACCGGCAGCAACAGCCATTCCAAGATGGGCGCGCGAATTCCAGGTCTGCTGACGGTGACATCGCCGCGGCCGGCGATCCGTGAGGCTAGCGTGCCCGCTGCGCGGCGACGTTGTCGAAGCTTCGACCGTCGCCGTCGAGCACCGCTTGCTGGCCGGTAAAGTCCTGCCAGCGCTTCACCGCAACATCGACATAAGCCGGCGCGATCTCAATCGCGTGGCACACGCGGCCGGTCATCTCGGCCGCGATTATCGTCGTGCCCGAGCCGCTGAACGGCTCGTAGACGGCCTGCCCGGGCGACGCAGTTATTCTCGATCGGCCGGCGCATGCACTCGACCGGCTTTTGCGTGCCGTGGCCGGTTTCCGATTTCAAATTTTTGTCGATCTGCCACAACGTCGTCTGAGAATGGTCGCCGACCCAAGACGCGGTGCTACCCTTGCGCACCACGTACCAGCACGGCTCGTGCTTGCAGTGGTAATGGCCGCGGCCGATCGCGAAGTTGTTTTTGGCCCAAATGATTTGCGAGCGGGTCTCGAAGCCGCAGGCGGCTAAGCTGTCCTGCACGATGCCGGCCTTGGTCCCGGCGTGCCAAATATAGGCCACCGAGCCGGGGAACAGCGCCCAGGCCTCGCGCCAATCAGCCCGGTCGTCATTGACTACTTTGCCGACCGCCCTCGCCCCGATCGGCTTGATGACCGTGCCGGCCGCAATCCGCCGGGTCGTCCCATTGATCGATCGGCCGGCCTGATTGCGCCAAGCCGGGTCGTAATCAACGCCGTAGGGCGGGTCGGTGACCATAAGGTGCGGCGCGACGCCACCGAGCACGCGCTCAACGTCGGTCGCCACTGTGCTGTCGCCGCAGAGCAAGCGATGGCGGCCGAGCACCCATAAGTCGCCCGGCTCCGCGACCGGGTGCGCGGGAGGCTCCGGCGCATCGTCGGGATCGGTCCGACCTTGGGTCCTCTCGGCGAATAACTCGCCGAGCTCGAACTCGTCAAAGCCGGTGAGGCTGAGGTCAAACCCCGCTTCGCCCAGCTCGCCAATTTCGAGCGAGAGCATCTCGAGATCCCAGCCGGCGTTGAGCGCCAGCTTGTTGTCGGCGAGCACATAGGCGCGGCGCTGCGCCGGCGTGAGGTGCGCCAGGACGATGCACGGCACCTCGTCGAGGCCGAGCAAATGCGCGGCGAGCACCCGGCCGTGGCCGGCGATAATGCCGTCCTCTTCGTCGATCAGCACCGGGTTGGTGAAGCCAAATTCGCGGATCGAGGCGGCGATCTGCGCGACTTGCTGGTCGCTGTGCGTGCGCGCGTTTCTGGCGTAGGGGATCAGCGCCGCGCACCGGCGCCGAACAATCGTCTCGGGTAATGTAACCGGCAAACCGCGCCTCTGCTTTTATAGAGGTTAGAAATCGAAATTTTGAAGAAATTACCCGCGAACCGTAAATTTTGAAGAAATTACACGCGAACCGTTAAAAGCCCCGACTAGTTTCGGGTCTTCCCGTTCTGCACGCGCCCCTCCGATGCGAGCCGCTCTTTCGTCTTCGTCTGGTCATATCATCAGTTCAGATGATACCGGCGCAAATTCCTTTCAACGTGAAATTGTCGATCGCGCGGTGCCCTGGCCGAACCCGAGGTCGACGCGGTTCGGAGTTTCGGCCAGGCGGCTCGGACTGAGCAACCTTTCCGATCATTCGCTCAACAGCATACTACAATAAACGACGGCTGTCAATACTTGTGGCAACCCACGTTGGCGCGAGCCGCGACCATGCAGTTCTTGGGGTCAGGTAGCGCATGTTCTGACCCCCGATAACTTTCGCTTATCACCGGGTCAGAAAAAAAAGCATTTTACGATGCCGGCGAGCGTGGAAACGGAGCCATGGTCGAGCCAATAAGGCACCGCCAGACGAAGGGGCGGAAACAGACATGCCCGGCCTACCGCCATGTGGGCCATCCCTCTTCCAGCACACGGGATTCTGCAAGCAGGGCTGTCCCGTCCTCGATACGGGTCAGGCGCGGCGGGTATCGGGGAAGCTGGAGAATGGCAGGCCGAAGGCGATCAGCGAGGTCGCGCGGCTCAGAAGGTCTTTGCCCGATCCGGATCCCGAAAACCGCGCAGCGATCAGCATCAGCAGTGCTCGACTACCGATAATCACGGTTATCGGTGGCTGGGGCGCCTCGATTTTTTGCTCCGGCGGTACTGCAATTCTCTCGCCGGCACACCTGACGAGCGCGGGGCACTTCCCTATTGGTTTTCGTCCCCACGCGCCGACGAATGCGGCGGAATGCACCCCAGCAGCGGCTCGTGGAGGTCGCGTCGCTCAGCGTACCTGGCGCCACAATATCGCGTCTCGGCCAAGCCCGGGCACGAGCTGCTTTAACAACGCGAGCCTTAGTCGTTTGTTCCTGCTGACACTCTTGACACAATAGGACACTTTGGATGGACGGCCTGCAGAGTGTCGCATTGTGTCAAGAGTGTCAGCAGGTTTCAGAAGGAGACTCACACCAGCGCCCACAGCCGCGGATTGACCGGATAGGCAACCCTCCCTCGCCGCCCGAATTCGGTGCCCCTTGGCGGCGGGGACAACCATTCCGCCTCGACCAAGACCTGTGCCGCAGCGTGAATATCGTCCGCGGTCCGGAGCCCCGGCAACCGCTCGCCCCGTAACAGAGTTCGGACGTGAACCTCGTGTTTTGGTTCGCGCAGGATCCAGCGCGCGAGCGTTGCAGCGTTGCGGTCGGCCTGAGTCACGGAGGCGTCGCCATAGGTTCGCTCAGCCATTGGCACGAAATAATCGCTGATCAGGCGGTGGGCCTCTTCGAAAGCCCGCGCGGAGATCTGTGCCGGCGGCGGGCCGAAACCATCTGCGCCACACCACCACAAAAACTCGAGTACCAGCGCAACTCGTAGCGCTTGGCCGCGGGTCTTGCCGAGCGCGGAGCGCAGCAACCCACCCGCCGTCACCTGGCGCCGCTGCATGTCTCGGCCGAACCCTTCGAGCTCCGGGAGTGCCTCATCGGCAAGCCTGACCATGATCGGCCGAGCCGGGGCGCCCGGCTGTGCTGCCCGGCTGCAGGTCAAGCTCGCGGAGCTTGTCCAGGGAGGCGGTCGCCCAGTCTGCACCGGGCAGCGTGCGACCGAGCCGGAACGGGATCGGTTCCGGCCAGAGCCACAAAAATCGGCTGAGCAGTCCGTCATCGGCGCCGCGCATCAGCGCCGCGATCTTGTCGGGCTGGGTGCTGCCATAGACGGCTACCACAAAATACGCGATCTCGATCGGTTCCGGGTGCTTTTGGCGCTCGAGCCGATACGGTCGTCCGCCATAGGCCTCGACCCAGAACGCGCGACCAGCATCGTTATAGGAGGTCATTCCGTCGATCCAGCCGGTGAGCTCGTCGCGCCAGATCAGCAGCCCCTTGGGGGCCGCTGTGCCGAGCAGTGCCGCCACCTTCTCGATCGTGACATCGTGCTGGCGCAGCCGCGGCGATTTGGGCTCCGGGCCCGCCGCTGTCACCGGCGGCAGCGGAGCCGGTGCGCCGCGCTTTTGCGCATCGCGCACCTCGCTTTTCCATTTCTCCTCGATCACCTTCTCGTATTCGACGCCCGCCCTCCATTGCTGGAGACGATCCGGGTAGTCGCTGATCATGCGTCGTTCGATTTCAGGCAGCACCTCACGCGTCAAGCAGTCGGCGCCGGGACTCTTACCGTTGCCGGAATCACCGACGGCGCCGATCCAGAGATGGGGCGGCTCGGACCAGCCAGCGGTCGCTTGCGCCCAGCGCGAGTTGCCGATCAGCGCCGAGGCGGCGGCAACCAGCGGACCCATAACATAATCGGTCGGGCAGGCGGCGGCGTCGGCCGCTTCGATGATCCAATCGCTCCACCTCGGCCCAAATACCTCGATTGGCAGCCGCGGCGGCGAGCGGCGGTGCATACCGGGCACCCCCATATCGGGATCAGCCCAGCTGGTAGCGTCATCATGCCCGTTCGGCTGGCCGCGGCCTTCGTCCATCGCTGCCTTGTCCTCGGCAGCGAAGAAATCCGTGAAATCAGCGCCGGTCATCTCGCGGGCCGCCAGCCGGCTTTATGGGCAAGTGCAGCCAGCTTGCCGATGCCGGTCCGCGACGGCGGGCTGCGACGGTAATTGCGCCAGCGCTCTTTGACTTTTGCGGGATCGTATTGCGGCGACTGCGCCGAGAACTTGTCCCACAAAATAAACCCCTCGCCGGAGCAACCGGAGGCGGCGGCGATCGCCATGCCGATGCGGTTCCACTCCTCCCAGCCGCAGTCGTTGGGAATGGCAGCGACGATCTCGGCCAGGTCGAGGTCGCGCTGCGAGAGTTCTCGGCGCAACCGCGGACAGCGCTGCGGCGCATCCGGATCGGGCTCTCCCAGCCATCGGTAGGCAGCGAGGCCGAGCTCCCGGTCCCACTCCCAAAGCAGGTGCGCGAGATCCGGTCCTGGCCGCTGAGCGGTAGAGGCCGAGATGTAGCGCATCACCAGGCAGCCCACTGCCAACCAGGCCAAGCGCCGTAGCAGCACGCGAGGATCGAGGGCGGTGGGCGCAATGATGTCCGTCTGCCACCGGCGCCGCTCGCCATCGGTGATCGACGGCGGCAGCAGGGTCATATGAGCGCCGCCGGTGGCGCCATCGGCGCGCAGCTCGAACAGCATTTCGCCGGATGCCGGGTCGGCCCATGTCCCAAAGACGGCGCCGGGCGCGATATAGAGCCGGTGCGACCGCGGCCGGGACGCGCGACCAAACTCGGCGCCGGTCGCCGGCAAGTACAAGTCAGCCAGCGCTAGCGCCTCGGCACAGTCGAGGTCAATATCGACGAGGCTGCCCGATCTGACGCCGAGGATCCCAGCGACGTTGCCACCAGGCCGGAAATCCGCGGCGCTGTACCGTCGATTTTGCCATTCCTTGATGACCGGCCGCTTGGCGCCCGCGAGGATCGGTACCAGGGCCCAGCCGCGGCGCTGATATTCGGCGACGGCGGCGGATAAATCGCCGATCATATGGTTCCCCCTAGCGGCTCGTGGTGATCATTCCCGGCGACGACATCGGCTTCCCCTCGGTACCGGCGAATTCGCAACAGGCGGTGATCGAGCCCATTCGCAAATTTCTTTGAGAGCTCCTCGCGGGACTGACAGTCCGCCAACCCGCACCGCGAGCTCTATTGCCAGTCCGCCAGTCGCAATGAAACCGTATCCATAGACGCGGCGAAGATTACGGATCAGCTGGGATTGATGTCGGTTTTGCTGTCGCACATCCGCGAGGATCTGATCTTGCGCTCGCCCTTTGCGTGCCGTACCGAGCGGCTCGCCTCGCCCGATATCCATCCGGTCGGCGCCCCCCAGCGCCGCCGGCCCCCCTTTGGGCATCGTTCTGTCCTCAGAGGCCAACCTCGGCGGCAGCGTGCCTTCCCTTGCGTTTCGGCTGTTGCCGTTCCGGAGCTGAGGTCGTCGACCCGGTCTCGTGCGCGCGTGGGCGGCACCCATCAGGCGCGGGGTCAGCGTCGGCAGTTGAGGCTCGACGGCGCGTATCAAGCCAAGCATCAAGGTCCCGCGTGTCGTAAACGACGCGTCGCCCGAGCTTCAGATATTTGGGGCCGTTGCCGTCGACCCGGCGCTTTGAAAGTGTGCTGACGCTGATCCCTAGATATTCGGCGGCCTCGGGCGAATTGAGTTTCCGGTGGTGGTCAGTCGAATGCATGCCCTTACCTCTCGCGGAGCGCCAGGAAGCGGCGCGGTAGCGGGAGGATAAGCAGGAGATGTCGGTCGATTGCGGCCGGTAATGGCCTGTTTATTCGCCGGGAATTGGCCGGAAATTGCGACCCGGCGGTCGACACATGGCCGGTAATTCATTCGTCGACCGCTTCCGTAATTTCCGGCGACCGATCATCGGCTATGCCGTTCGGGACCCGCGCGGCCGCTGAGGAGCCAGAGAGTATCCGGAACGTGGGGCGCACCCACTCGCGGATTTCGGACGCCGCCGGTTCCGCACCCCAAGTGATGGCGCACCAGTCCAGCATGTGCCTCTCGAGAGCTGCTTGGTTCTCTATCGGGGGCCCGTAGAGCGATCGGCGGACGAGCTCGGCCGCGAAATCGGGCCAGGGGTACCGAGGTCGCCGGCCGCGGCGGCGCAGGGGGACAGTGCCCCGCTCAGGGCGCGCAGTCGGCTCCCGAATTGTGATCGAGGGCGCGGCATCGCCCCAAAACTCGCGGATGAGATCATCGTAATTAACGGCCAGGTAATAATAGCCCCGATCTTCCGGAACGTAAAGAGTATCACCCATGTGGTAGTCAACCCCATATTCTGCCGTAGATAAAAAGTCGGTCGCGAGTTGAGTTGGAGAAGACATGTCCCCCCAGACCTGTTCATCGTTCGCCCATCCATGGTCGGCATAGATTCTTATCCTTCCCTTTGCTCCATAATCAATCAAGAGTTGCTGCGCAAGCATGCAACGGCCTTCTGCAATTCGGTATTCTTCGTCGTCCTCTTCTCCGAAGGGAAGCAGCCCGAAAGGCCGAGGGCCGATGGCAGCCCCGGTGAAATTGCGATCAGCAATCCAGGCTATAGCTTCGCTGAAAAGAACGCAGATCGGTTCACTGGTAGACCCCTCCGTGTTGGACATTTCAAGCATCCCGAAGTCTTGCCCATGTAGGGGTGTCCCGATACGCCGCACGGTACACCGTGGCAAAGTCAGGCAAGACGAAGAGTGGATTATGCTTGAATTGCCGTCTCGTTGCGGTCGTGCAGTTCGACCACCTCGGCGCCTGCCTCGCCGTCGAGCACGGCCGCGATTCGCGCTGAAACCTGATCGGCTGCGGCTAGCAGCGGGTAATCTGGGATATGTGCGCAGCGCGGTCACGCCCGGCACCGAATGGCCAAGCAGTCCTCCAATCGTCAGCTCGGAAAACCCCATCTCGGCCGCCGCAGCGCGAGGCTGTGCAGTACATGGACCGAAAAAGCCGCGGTGTCGCCGTATGGGCGTGCCTGGGTAAGAGGCCGATCCTTGCAGCTCTCGGGCATCGAATTCGGCTTCGACCAGACATTGTCGCGGCGCAGCCACCAGCCGTCGTCCTGCTGCGCGAAGGCGACGCGCCACGGAATGCCGACCAGGTCCTTGGGCTTCAGCCCACTCAATCGCCTCGGGAGTTGCTCAATGACGTCAGCCTTTCGACCGACGGCAGGCCCATCGATAGCCCGCTTTTGCTGAGCGTCTCGCGATGATCGGTCGCCGGAAAATACGGAAGCGGTCGACGAGTGAATTACCGGCCATGTGTTGACCGCGGCGTCGCAATTTCCGGCCAAATTCCCGACCAATAAACAGGCCATTACCGGCCGCAATCGACCGACATCTCCTGCTTATCCTCCCGCTGCCGCGCCGCTTCGTGGCGCTCTGCGAGACGTAAGGGCATGCATTCGACTGAGCACCACCGGAAACTCAATTCGCCCGGCACGCAAAGGGCGAGCGCAAGATCAGATCCTCGCGGAGTTGCGCGGATTGGGAAGAGATGACCGCGGACATGCTCCGTGTCATGCCGGCCTCAATGATCGCGACGACACCGCCATCAATGGCCGCTTCAAGGGCGAGAACGGCGAGGTCCTCGAACAGATGCGGCAAGCCGAGCGCGACGCGTGGTCGACCGTTGAGCACCGCCTCGGCGATCGCGACCGCGAATTGCGCGAGCAGCAGAAATGAAAGACGAGACCGTCACGCTGAGCCGGATCATCGCCGATTGCATGCAGTCCCAATACCGCTGTCTCGCCGATCCCGCTGATGTCGACCCGCATGACTTCTGCAAGCGAGTCGCGCAAGAGGTCATGGACCGGTTGCAATCGGCGGGGATTGACGTGGTTTCTCGCTGACCCGTAACCGGGGGAATTGCGGCAGTGAACCGGAACTCTGTCAGTCGCCTGCCGCCGTCTCTTGCCCCACGGGGCTTGTCACGGGTCCAAGCCGCCGAATACATCGGCGTTGGCGTGACAAAATTCGACGAGATGGTCGGCGATGGCCGGATGCCCAGACCAAAGCGCATTGATGGCCGCACTGTCTGGGACCGGATAAGGCTGGACGAGGCATTCGACGCGCTGGACAATGAGGCCGCGAAGAGCGAATGGGACAGGCTATGAAAGTCTGGCTCCGCGACAAGAGTGGTACCCGCCTCTATCGGTTCGTCGTCGAGGATATCGACCGGCACGGCAATGTGCGAGTTTATTTCCGGCGCAAGGGGCAGCCCAAGATCCGCCTCTCCGAGATGCCCGGCACGCCGGCGTTCGACGCGGAATATCAGCGCGCCTTTAGCGGCGAAGTGAAACTGCCGTCAGCAAGCCAGCACACTGTCTGGATGCCGGGGACACTGGGTTGGCTGTGCGAGCAATATTACGCCTCTGCCGTTTTTCAGGCGCTCGACAAAAGCACGCGGAAAACCCGGCGCGGGATCCTCGAGGCGATCTGCGAGCGGCGCATCGATGGCCAGCGCGCCGGCACCTTCCGGTACGCGACGATGGAGCCGCGCCACGTCGCGAAGCTGCGCGATGAAAAGGCGGGCTTTCCCGAGGCCGCCAATCACCGACTCAAGGCATTGCGGCAGCTCTTCGCGTGGGCGTGTTTGCCAGGATATCGCTATGCCAACAAGAACCCGGCGCGCGATGTGACGTATCTGCAGAGCAACAATCCCGACGGAATTCCGGCATGGTCCGAGGCCGATGCGGCGCGCTATGAGGCACGCCATCCGATTGGCACCAAGGCGCGGCTGGCGTTCGATCTCTTGCTCTATACTGGGGTGCGGCGCAGCGACGCCGTCAGGCTCGGGCCGCAGATGGAGCGCGACGGCAAACTGGTGTTCAGCGAAAAGAAGGGCCGTTCGCGGATCGTCAAGACCCACGAATTGCCCATTCTGCCGCCGCTGCGCCGCAGCATCGACGCGACACAAAAACAAATCGGACACCTGGTGTATCTGGTGGCGGCGAGCGGGCAGCCGCAATCGGCCCACGCCTTTGGCTGTTGGTTCATCCGGCGGTGCCGCGAGGCCGGGCTTGCGCGCAGCGCGCATGGATTGCGCAAGCTCGGCGCGCAGCGCTGCGCCGAAGCCGGCGCCAGTGAGCATCAGCTGATGGCGCTGTTTGGTTGGGCCAACCCAAAGCAGGCGGCGCTCTACACCAAGAAGGCGAACCGCGCCAAGCTCGAAGCCGCGGCGGCACCGCTGTTGGATGCACGAAGCAGCAACGCGGCGGGAGCAGACAGCAACGCGGCGGCGGAACGAGACAGCAACAAAAGTGTCCCACTTTTTGCCGGAGTGCCGGCCGGTGGGACAGTTAGGCCGAAAAAGCTTTAATTATCAATGGCGATTTTCAAGCGTGCGTTCCCTGACCAGGCACTCGCGCTCGCGATTGGGCCGCTTGGCGTCCTCTTCGGCAATCGTCGGCACGCGCGCCATGCTGCAATGGCCCCGTTCCCCACGCAGCCACCCCAAGAACCCGCGCTTCAGCAACTCGGTGTCGAGCCGGTCGGTCTTCGCCCGGCGATGTTCCCGCGATACGGCGACACTCGAGGGATGGATCACGTGCGCCTCGACCCCACGCGCACTCAAGCCAGCGCGCCAACCAGAAGCCGTCGCGGCCGGCTTCGAAGGCCAGTGCAATCCGCGTGATCTTGCGGCCGGCCCTGACCGCCTCGTCGCGCCAGCGATGCAGCAGGCCAAGCAGCCTTTCTGGACTCGGCTCCAGCTTCTTGCGCGGTTGACGCTCAATGCCGGGAAGCATACCGGCAACCAGCCAGCTCGACTGGCTCATCTCGACGACGGCAATGATCGTGCTATCTTGGTCCAGGGCGACGAGGGACCTGCTCAAGTCGTTCGGCTGGGGCATCGCGGCACTCCATCGGTTAGCTACAGCGACGATGGTGCCATCTCCTCGCCGCCTGCCCCATAGCATCTCTCGGGTCCCACCCGCGTGCGACGCCCCCAGCAGCCACAAGGTTCGTTGCTGACTCCGCGCTGGAGGAAGCCGGATTCGAACCATCGGTCCCGCGGAAGACCCCGCCGTCGTCGTGATATCGGGTCTCGTCGCGCCGCCTTCTCCGTTGCGGCGAGCAGAGCCGACACGAGCCCCTCTCTCGAAACCTTGGTCGTCTCACACGGTACTGACGGTTCGATCCGGCTTGTTCCAGCGGTGAGTCAGACGAACTCTGAGGGCTGCGGAGTTGGTTGAGGAACCTGCCGCCACCGATCCGCACCCCGTGCCGCCAAATGGAAGTTACGAAAAATTAACATCAGCGAAAGCATGCTGTCATTTTCTCTGCCGATATCGTTGCATGCCAGGAGATCGCCATGAGCTGGGGCCGGTTAGACAGATAGCCAAAATGCAGGACCTTTGCTTAGTGACAGCATACGGCAGCGACTTGATTTTACGTGATGCACTATCGAAAGTATCACGAGAAAATCGGCTTTGACCCTACCCGCTACATCAAGGATTTAAGAAATTCAGCGTGTGAAGCCCCGAAATCATGTATTGCATCACCCTTCGGAACAAGTTCGACAAAACAATCATCGGATGGTATGACGCATCAGCGTCGAACTTCTCTACTGACCAAAGACGGGCAAAGCACTTCTTCGATCGGGTCGACGCTGACTTGGTCGCTGATCAGCTCCGGCGCATGTATCCGCGCCTCGCTCAAGATATTGAGGTTACCGCTGTTCAGCCCACAGGTCTCACCTGCAGCTCCGACGCCGTAGCCGTGTTGCTATGATCTGATCGCCGGCTGCCTGACGGTCGTCCGCGCCGATATCGTTTGCGGCCGCCCCGGTAGGCTGCGCGATGCAGCTCGCGGATGCTCGCGTTTCGGAACGACCGCTTTTCTCCGAGCGGGACCGAGGGTTCGAATCCGCCTTCCTCCAGCAGCCAGTCTGTCTCAGCAGTGAACCCTGAGGCTATAGGCGAAAAGCCCCGCACTTTGGCGGCGGTCTGCGGGTGGCTGGGGACGTGAGAAGGGACGCGCAGGCTGCGAACCGGGACTCCTTCGCCCTTTCTCTCTGACGGGCATTGATGCAGTCCCACCTCCCGAAAGTTCTGACCGTTTGCAAATGACGCGCGGCCGCGGTGGGGCCGCGGCCTGGGGCATATCTGTCCGGAGTTGCGGTTTAGCCTGCGAGCAGTTTGTGCTGCTCCGTCCAGTCCAGCGGCAGATCGAGTTCGGTCAGCCGCGTCGCGGTGAGCGCGACGGGTTGCCGGCCCTGCAAGATCGCCTCGACCAGCTGCGGGCTCAAGAAGGCGAGGCCAACGAGACGGCGAATGTAGCGCCGGGAAATGCCGTCACGCTTGGCCAACTCGTGGAGCGAACGGGCGCGGCCGGTGGCGAGCTCCTCAAACCACGCGCGCCCCCGCGCAATCGCCTTGATCAGCGCCGGATCACATCTCGAGCCGTGCTTCTGCGGCGCTAATCCGGGCAGAACCAATTTGGTTTCGGCACCGCGCCGCGTGAAGGCGACTGTCGCCGTCAGCTCGACGGCGCTGTCACTCGCGGCCTCCGATGCGGATGACGGGACATCCCCGCCCAACAGAAGGCCGCGCCGCAGCTTGATGATGATCGTCTTCTCATCGACGATGATCTTTTCGACGAGCTCGCGAATGAGCTTTGCTCGTTCCCCCGGTGAGCCACCTAGCGCTGCTTTCACACGGGCCGCCCGACTGAGCAGTTTGCGAATCTGGTCGCTCGGCATGCCGGCTGCACCAAACCGCTCGACCAATCTCGCCGGGCTGGTCAGCGCGTCGGCCAGGATCCTGATCACGGCCTCCTCGATCTCCCTGGCGGCGAGC
Source organism: uncultured Alphaproteobacteria bacterium (assembly GCA_963695605.1). Lineage (GTDB taxonomy): Bacteria > Pseudomonadota > Alphaproteobacteria > ATCC43930 > CGMCC-115725 > AP-15. The sequence goes on from CAVOHI010000074.1 coordinate 15,530, forward strand.
CGCCAGCCTTCGCGATCCGTTCCGGCATCGGTGATCAGTGCAGCGGAGACGTAATAGCGATAGCGTCGGCCCTTCTTGACGGCGTGTGATGGCGTGAGCCGCTCCCCCCGAGCATCGACCAGCAGGCCGGCCAGCAGGCTCGGCTCGGCAGCTTTCGCCTTGCGCCGATGGTCGCTCGTGTTGGCTGCGAGCTGGTCCCGAACAGCGGACCAGCTCTCATCGTCGATCAGGGCCGGCTGCTGGCCGGGGTGGAGCTCACCCTTGTGTGCTATCTGGCCGGTGTAAATTGGGTTCGAGAGCAGTGTGTAGAGATGACCGCGCGAGAAGGGTTTGCCGCCGCGCTCGGTGCCATTCGTTGTCGTGCTGCATTTCGTCCGAAGCCCGAGACGGTCGGCCTCCTCCTTGACCCGGCGCACGCAGCCGAGCTCACGATAGAGAGCGAAGACGCGGCGTACCGTCTCGGCCTCGGCAGGGTTGATGACGAGCGTGCGCTCGTTGGCGTCATAGCCCAGCGGCACATTGCCGCCCATCCACATGCCCTTTTTCTTCGAGGCGGCGATCTTGTCGCGGATGCGTTCACCGGTGACCTCGCGCTCGAACTGGGCAAAGGACAACAGCACGTTGAGCGTCAGGCGCCCCATCGAGCTCGTCGTGTTGAATTGCTGCGTCACCGAAACGAACGACACACCCTGTGCGTCGAAGAGCTCGACCAGCCGGGCAAAATCGGCGAGCGAGCGGGTCAGCCGGTCGACCTTGTACACGACCACGATATCGATCCGGCCCGCCCGGATATCGGTGAGCAGGCGTTGCGCCGCGGGTCGCTCGAGATTGCCGCCCGAGAACCCGCCATCGTCATAGCGGTTTCTCGCCAACAGCCAACCCTCGTGCTGCTGGCTGCGAATGTAGGCCTCGCAGGCTTCGCGCTGCGCCGCGAGCGAATTGAATTCCTGCTCGAGCCCTTCCTCGGAGGATTTGCGGGTGTAGATCGCGCAACGTCTGCGGCTCGCGTCAGCTCGCGGCATCGCCGTCCTCTCCGGCTGAACGTGGTCCCCGCGAGGGCCTGAGAGCAGCGGTGCGGTTCGGCTTCAATCCGAAGAAGAGCGGTCCCGACCACGCTGTGCCGGTGATCTTTCCCGCGAGGGCGGAAAGCGAGCGGTAACTCGTGCCCTGCCAAGAGAAGCCGTCATCGAGCACCAGTACATCATAGGTTCGACCCTGCCATTCTCGAACCAGCCGAGTTCCAGGCTTCAGCTCGGGACGAGGACGTATCCGCACCTCTTGGCTCCCGTTGAGCTGCTGAGCAAATTGACGGAGCTGACGCTGCCGCTCCGGGCGGAGGCCGCCGAGAGCGACCTCCTGCATCCGGTATGCGACAGCTCGCAGCAGCAGTTCGCGGCTGAGGTACGGCGACGCCTCCGCTTTGTAGAGAACGCGCCACTGCTGCCGAAGCTCGCCGAGGCCGAGCTTGGGGAGGCGCAAGAGCGCCTCCCGGCAAGCCGTTGCATCGTGGATCGCGCGCCTCATGCCTGCTCCGGGGCGGCGATGCGATAGACCCGGCCGCGCTCCTCCGTCGCTGAGGCGAGGGTCAGCCCAAGCTTCTTCTTCAGAGTTCCGGAGAAGAGCCCCCGGACCGTGTGCCGCTGCCAACCCATCACGCTCGCGACTTCGTCGACGGTCGCGCCCTCGGGTCGTTGCAGCATCGCGATCACCGCCTCCTGCTTTGACGGGCGCTTTGTGTCGGACGGTTGGTCCGGGTCCGGCAAGGCCTCGATCGCCGACCACAGCTGATCGATCAGCGTATCGCGGTCACCGACCTTCGTCTGCTTCTCGACACCCGGGAGCGCGTTCCACAGCGCCAGCAGGCGTTTGCCGCTGAGCCGGGCGGCGTGCAACTCCTCCCTTGAGGCAACAGCAACTTCGCCCTTGTTCACGGTGGCCGGAGGCTCGCGGCACAGGGTGATTCCGTCATTGCCAATGATGTAGATGCGCATGGGTGGGGTCTCCTGATTGACCTGCGCGGTTGCGCCGGTGACCCCACTCACGCTCTCTTCAGCGGTCAAAGCCAGTCTATTCGGGATAATGTCATGGCGTTGTTTGGCGCAATCCGAGCATGGAATTGCTCGGCCGCGAACTTGGCACGCACTGGGCGGATTTCGGCAATGTGGAACCGAATCCCAATAGAACGATGCCCTGGTCAGGTCGGCGTCTGCTATCCACTCGACTGCTGACCAGGGCTCAGTGGTAACATTGGTCTCACTTTGACCCAAACCGACCACGCGACGAGCGGGCCCACGTCGCGGCGTTGGCAAGCGCTCGCCCAACAAAAGGCCGATCACCCCGCTATCGCCGGCAAGCCTGCCCGGCTTCGGTAAGCGTCAGGGAACCAGCGGGCGGATCTGCTCGTGTGGTGCGGTGGGTGTTCAGCCGCCGCTGAGTGGGATCCCTAGGCCCACAATCCCGAGCAGCAGGACCGCGTTAAGGGCAGAAACAAACACTGTCGCGGTGACCGCTACTGCGTTTGTCAGCCTAGAGTTTGCGAACTCGCCCATCACATCGCGGTTGGCGGTGAGCCTGACAAGAGCGACCATCGGGATTGGCAGAATGAGGCTCAAAACCACTTGGCTCAGCACGAGAGCGTGGGTGATGTCCATGCCGGCGATGATGACAGCGAAGGACGGCATCATAACGACGAGGCGGCGCAGCCAAAGCGGGATACGGAATGATACAAAGCCCTGCATGATCACCTGGCCGGCCATGACTCCGACGACGGAGCTGGAAAAACCGGAAGCCAACAGCGCGAGCATAAATAGACCGGCGGCACCCGCCCCCAGCAGCGGGGCCAGTGTCCGATAGGCTGTCTCGATGTCCGCGGTCTGGTTGTGCGCACCGCCATGGAACGCGACGGCAGCCATCGCGATCATTGCGATATTGACCAAGCCAGCGACACCGAGTGCCAGCAACACCTCGCGATTCGACATCCCGAGGGTCTTGCGCCGCGCTTCCGCGTTCGCGAAGGGCAAGCGCGCCTGTGTCAAACCCGAGTGAAGGTATATGGCGTGCGGCATGACCGTGGCGCCGACAATGCCGACAGCCAGACTAATGCTGCCCGCCCCATCTAGATGCGGGACGAGCACACCAGCCGCGACAGCGCCCCAGTGCGGCGGCGCGATCACCAGCTCCAAGATGTAACTCACGGTGATCACGCCGACGAAGCAGCCGATCAGAATCTCGACATACCGGAAACCCCAGCGCTGTAACCCAAGCGCCGCATAAGTTGCGATACCGACGAGGAGCATGCTGGCGAGCAAGGGTACGCCGCACAGCAATGTGAGCCCGAGGCTTGCGCCCAGAAGCTCCGCCAGTTCAGTCGCCACTGCCGCGATTTCGCTCGCTCCCCACATGGCGTAAACAACCGGCGCCGCGAAATGCTCGCGGCACAGTTCGGCGAGGTTGCGCCCTGTGGCGATCCCGACCTTGGCCGAAAGCGCCTGGAACAGCATTGCGACGAGATTGGCGGAGAGCGCGACCCACAAAAGTTCGTAACCATATTTTGCGCCAGCCTGGATATTCGTGGCGAAATTTCCTGGGTCCATGTAGGCGATCGAGGCGATCACCGCGGGGCCGACAAACGGCAACATGGCGAGCGGGCCGCGCCGCCGGCCGAGAAACACTTCCCGGCCGGCGAGGACCGTGCGTTCGGTGAGCGAGGCTCGGCCTATCGCGGGAGCGTACATTGCGATCTCGCAGTCCTATCCTGGTGCGGGGCCGGCCAGGGTGCTTTGGGTGGACGTCGGCGGGACTACCCGTGCAGGTGGAGACTCGACGAGCCACAGTTGCTTGTCGGTCTCGCGGCTGATCTCCGTGAAGACGTCTGCCGTGTCGGCATCGCCGAACTGCGCGGCCTCATCGATTGCCTCGCGCGCGGCCTTGCCGAAGAGCGCCAGCGCCGTCGACAGCGCATCGACATGTTCGCGTTCCGGACCGATCTCGACCGGATAGGACGGCAATGCCGAATGCCCAGCCGCGGCCTCAATCGTGCCTTCGGCGACACCGCCGAGTGCCGTGACCCGCTCGGCGAGCAGATCGATAAATTCTTCGGCGGCCTCGGCCACCTTGTCGAAGAGCTCGTGGAGCGCGATGAAGTTCGGCCCCTTGACGTTCCAATGGGCCTGCTTGGCCTGCCGCTCGAGGTCGATGGCCGAGGCCAGGTTACGATTGAGCAACCCGACCGATTGCAGACGGATCGATTGAGGCAGGGAATTCTTGGTCTCAATACGCGTGTAGTTCGTCCGGTTCATTTTCGGCTCCTTTCATTTCCACGGCAGAACATGGGTGGGGTGCGGTGATCGGCAAAACGAGTAATTTCTCACTCATTAAGTGAGAAAATCGATTTAAGGGCGAGGGCGTTCCTCGACAAGCTGCGTCAGCACGGATGCTAGGAGCTCGAATTCGCGTTGACGCCCGGTTCCGCGGCGCCAGACGAGGCCGATTTCCCGGCTCGGTGGTTCCCCGGTAGTGGGTAGAACAGTGAGTGCCGTTCCGCTGAGAATCCCCCCGTCGATGGCAAGCTGGGGCAGCAGGGTGATGCCCAACCCGTTGTCCACCATCTGCACCAGGGTGTGCAGACTGGTAGCCTCGACCGGCTCCAACTGCCGCCTTTCTGCCAGCCGGCATGCTGCGAGCGCGTGCTCGCGCAGACAATGCCCCTCGGTGAGGAGCAGCAATTCCTCGGACTGCAGTTGTTCGAGGTCGACCGCCTTCCCGGCCGCGAGCGGATGATTCTTCGGCAGCGCCACTTTGAAGGGATCCCGAAACAGTACCCGCCGCTCGCTGTTCCCACAATCGTAAGGCAGAGCGAGCAAGACGACATCGAGTCTTCCCGCGTGCAGCCCTTCGATGAGCCGCGCCGTCAGGTCTTCGACCAAATATAGCTTAAGTGCGGGATAGGCACGACGCAGCCGGGGCAAGATTTTCGGCAACAAAAATGGGCCGACGGTCGAGATTACGCCCATCCGCAGGGTTCCGCTGAGCGGCTCACTCTCGGCCCGAGCGGTTTCAACGAGCTCTTTGCCTTCAAGAAGTATGCGCCGCGCCCGCTCGACAATATCGAGTCCGAGCGGGGTCAATAGAACCCTGCGTTTGGTGCGGTCAACAAGGGAGGCTTGAAGGATTTTTTCCAGTTCCTTTATGCTGGCGCTCAAGGTCGACTGCGTGACATGGCACGCTTTCGCCGCTCGCCCAAAGTGGCCGTGATCGGCGAGCAGGACGAGATGCTCGAGCTGGCGAAAAGTCGGCAGGTTTACCATCGGTTTTGGAAATGAGCCTTCGCTGCTGAGCGTGTCGGATCAAGGGCCCAGCCCCGATCAAGCGGCTGGCCGCAGGCGCGCACCGCTCGAGATCGGAACCACATTGGTTTCGCGTGGGAGCCCCAGCGTATCCCAGACTTCGCGCAGCGCATTCGCAAGATCATCGATCAGCTGGTCATTGTGGAACGGGGTCGGAGTGATGCGGAGCCGCTCGGTGCCCTTCGGCACGGTTGGATAGTTGATCGGCTGGACATAGATGGCAAACCTCTCCAGGAGCAGAGTTGATGCCTCCCGGCAGAGGAGGGGATCGCCAACCGGAACGGGAATGATGTGCGATTGCGACGGACATCATCGGAATTTCGGCCTCGCTCAGCGCGCGGCGCGTCTTGTCGACCTGCAGCCGATGGGCAATCCGCTCCGCCACTGATCTCTTTAGATGCGCAATGCTTCGCGTGGCGGCGGCAGCCACTGCCGGCGGCATTGCGGTCGTGAAGATGAAGCTTGGCGCGGCTGAGCGGATCGCGTCGCAGATCACCGCATCGGCCGCGATGTAACCGCCCACGACGCCAAAACCTTTGGCCAATGTCCCTTCGATGACGTCGACGCGGTCCATGACCCCATCGCGCTCGGCGATGCCGGCGCCGCGGGGTCCGTAAAGACCGACGGCGTGAACCTCGTCAAGGTAGGTGAGCGCGCGGAATTTCGCCGCCAGATCGCAGATCTGCCCTATCGGGGCGATATCGCCATCCATCGAGTACAGTGATTCAAAGGCAATGACCTTGGGGCGGAGCTGCCCGGCCTCCCGCAGCAGCGCTTCGAGATGGCCGAGATCATTGTGCCGGAAGATCCGCTTTTCGGCGCCGCTCGCCCGTATCCCGGCGATCATCGAGGCGTGGTTCTTCTCATCCGACAGAATGAGGCAATTCGGCAGCAGCCGGCCGATCGTGCCGAGCGCCGCTTCATTGGACACATAGCCGGAAGAGAAGGCGAGGGCGGCCTCCTTGCGATGCAGATCGGCGAGCTCGGCCTCGAGCGCGACGACGGCGTGGCTGTTGCCGGAGATGTTGCGGGTACCGCCGGCACCGGCGCCCATCTGCCGCGCCGTCTCGACCATCGCGTCGATGACAGCGGGGTGGCGTCCCATCCCGAGATAGTCGTTCGAGCACCAGACCACGACCTCGCGGGCGGCACCGCCGCTGCGCCAGGTGGCATAGGGTGGGCGCTCGGCGTGCCGCTCGAGATCGGTGAACACCCGGTAACGGCCCTCGCGATGGACTTCGTCGAGGAATGAATGAAAATGATTGTGCAGCGTCATCACGTCTTTCCTCGTTATCTTGAGCAGGGTCTAAGAATTCTGCCTCGACCCAGGTGTGGCCCCCGACAGTACTCACTGCAATTTCGGTTACTTCGGCCGAGCCGCTGCGCCAATTCCCGCATTATCGAGACCGCAATGATCGGGAATTCCCGCACCTTGCGCATAAACGGCTCCTTTGGGATGCGCAGTGCGATAAGACGATCTTTGGCACGGACCGTCGCCGCGCGGCGCGTTGCCGGAACGGGTTGTTAAGTGCTAGTTGGCGGCAGCGATCTCCTCGACGTTGATGAGCTCGGCGTTCCGCGGACAGCGATCGCGCATCCGGGCGGCGTGGGCTTCGGCCGCTTCGCGCCTACGGAAGGCGAGGGCGCGCCGCCGGTCCGTTGTCCAGGCGCCGTTATAGTAACCGACGACGGTTTGGGTCTCGCGGTCGCGGAGAGTGATTTGGTAGATAGTCACGGCGGCACCTCCTTCTCCCGTGCTCCACCTTCCCTTGCTGCACTTTTGGTGCGGCAGGGGAAGGGTGTGAGCGAGCTCTGCTCCGGCAGAAAGAGGAGGGAGCTCAGTCGCCGCTCAAGTATGCGAGCTGCGCGACCGCGGTGCGGGCGCTTTGCGGTGGCATGAGGCGGACATAGTATTCTACCACCGTATTTTCGCCGCCACCATTCGGCCAGCCCAAGCCGTCGAGCTTCAGGTATGCCTCCTGTCCAGCAGCAAGGTCGACGGTAGCGGACTGGCTCGGGATCAAGTGCCAAGAAGCTGGGGGCGGCAATAACGTAATGCCCGGGCGCAACGTTGCGATAGAAACCTTGGCCCAGTTGCTCGTACCCGACGTTAGCGCCGTTCAACGTTATCGCCTCCATACGGGGATAGTTGAAAGGGCTGGTGGGCTGCGAGCCACGTAGATCCAAATCCGGGCCTGGCCCGGTGGGATCGGCGGGATAACGACAGAACTCCTCGCCGGCGATTGGGCATCAGCATTCAGCCCCGCGAGCAGAACAAATGCCGCCGCGGCGAATGACAATAGACGCGGCACGATTTTCAGGTTTGTCGGCATGTTACTATTCCATTTCCATTGCGTTTGCACGAGGTGCGCGTTTTCGAGCAAATTCCTGCGGCGCAGTGCTCCGGAAGACGTCGCACATGCTCGTGGAATTGTGCAGATCGGTCGAACGCGCGATCAGTATGTAGATCGCGACAATCGGATAACTAGGATAGTAAAACTTGTGAAATGTGAGAAAACGTAGTTGCTTATGAGATCTTTAATTTTCTTAGATAATCTTTGCTCCCGCTCGGATTGAGGAGATAGGCACTATATTGCGCCGTTAGGCTGTTCGCACCTTTGGTGCAGCCCGAACACCGAATCTTAGTGGCGATAATCGGAGGTTCACATGGCCCAGCGCCCGACACTCACCAGTACGTCGGCCGTCGCCCCGTTAGGCGGGAGAACGGAGACTCCAATCGCGATCGGAGCAATCAGCCGTTCCTGACAGCAAGCTTGCGCGTGAGATGACGGAATTCGTCCGGGACACGGAATCGCCGCTGCTGTTTCATCATTCCAGCCGCGTCTATTACTGGGGTGCGCTCACCGGCAAGCGCTGGGGTCTCCGTTTCGATCCCGAGCTCCTTTATGCCGGCGCCATGTTCCACGACATGGGTCTTACCCCTGAGTACGCGAGCCAACATGAGCGCTTCGAAGTAGACGGCGCCAACGCCGCGCGAGACTTTCTCCGGGGCCACGGCATCGCACAGCAGGACATCGATACGGTGTGGACGGCGATTGCGCTGCACACGACACCCGGCATCCCACAGCACATGCATCCGGTCATCGCGCTCGTCACCGCCGGCGTCGAGATGGACGTGCTCGGCATCGCTTTTTCCGAATTCACGGATGCCGAGCGTGAAGCGGTTGTCCACGCGCATCCGCGTCCCAGCCGCTTCAAAGAAGAGATCATCCAGGCCTTCTACGACGGCATTCACCACAAGCCCGAGACGACCTTCGGCAATGTCAAAGCCGATGTGCTTGCCGACAAGGACCCCTCGTTCCGGCCCGAGAATTTCTGCCGCGTGATCCGCGGCTCTGCCTGGCCCGGCTAGGAACTACTCGTACCCCTCCACCATCCAACCCAAGGAGAACTCGTCATGTCCACAACGAAGCGTTTCACCAACGCCACCGGCGCGCCGGTGGCCGACAACACCAACATCATGACTGCCGGTCCGCGCGGCCCCGCGCTGCTGCAGGACATCTGGCTGATCGAGAAGATGGCGCATTTCGACCGCGAGGTGATCCCCGAGCGGCGCATGCACGCCAAGGGCTGGGGCGCCTACGGCACCTTCACGGTGACGCACGACATCACGCGCTTCACCAAGGCGAAGATCTTCAGCGCGATCGGCAAGCAGACGCCGATGTTCGTGCGCTTCTCGACCGTCGCCGGCGAGCGCGGCGCCGCGGACGCGGAGCGCGACATACGCGGCACTGCGCTGAAGTTCTACACCGAGGAAGGCAACTGGGACATCGTCGGCAACAACACGCCGGTGTTCTTCTTCCGCGATCCGCTGCGCTTCCCCGACCTCAACCACGCGATCAAGCGCGACCCGCGCACCGGGCTGCGCAGCGCCGACAACAACTGGGATTTCTGGACCTTGCTGCCCGAGGCGCTGCACCAGGTGACGATCGTGATGTCCGACCGCGGCATCCCGAAGAGCTTCCGCCACATGCACCTCTTCGGCAGCCACACCTTCTCGATGATCAACGCGGCCAATGAGCGCGTCTGGGTCAAATTCCATTTCCGCACGCAGCAGGGCATCGCAGAACCTCACCGACGCCGAGGCCGCAGCTGTCGTTGCCAAGGATCGCGAAAGCAATGGCCGCGACCTGCTGACCGCGATCGACGGCGGCGACTTCCCGCGCTGGACGCTCTTCATCCAGGTGATGACGGAGGCGCAGGCGAAGACGCACCAGCACAACCCCTTCGACCTCACCAAGGTCTGGCCGAAGAGGCGACTATCCGCTGATCGAGGTCGGCGTGATGGAGCTCAACCGCTATCCGGAGAACTACTTCGCCGAAGTCGAGCAGGCCGCATTCTCGCCGGCCAACATCGTGCCCGGCATCGGCTTCTCGCCCGGACAAGATGCTCGCAGGCGCGGCTGTTCTCCTACGGCGACACGCAGCGCTACCGGCTCGGCGTCAACTTCAACCACATCCCGGTCAACGCGCCGAAATGCCCGTTCCACAGCTATCACCGCGACGGGCAAGATGCGCACCGACGGCAATCTCGGCGGCACGCTCACCTTCAATCCCAACAGCGACGGGCTGTGGGACAATCAGCCCGATTTCGCCGAGCCGCCGATGCCGGTGGACGGCGACGGGGCGCACTGGGACCATCGCGTCGACGACGATCACTGGGAGCAGCCGGGCAATCTTTTCCGCCTGATGACGCCCGCCCAGCAGCAGAGCGCTGTTCGACAACACCGCCCGCGCAATGGGCGACGCGCGCCTGCACATCAAGCAGCGCCATGTCGAGAACTGCACGCGGGCGGACCCGGCATACGGCGCGGGCGTGGCGCGGGCGCTGGGGATCACGTCTCAGCAACAACGGACCGCTGCCGAGTAACACAACCTGCATTGGCGGGCGGGGAGACCCGCCCGCTTTGCCGGCCGCCAGGCGGTCCCTTCGGTAACGCCCGGCGGCCTTTCCCACCGATGCATCGTTCTCCGGCGCGACGCTGATCGCGCCGCGAGGCCGGCGCGCACTCAACTCTTGGAGATCGAAATGTCAAACTCAGTTGCACCCAAGCTCCTTGCGGAGTTCATCGGCACCTTCGCGCTGGTGTTCATCGGCGCCGGCGCCGCCTCGATCGTCGGCGGAGCTGCCGGCGGCGGTATCACCGCGGTTGCCTTCGCCCATGGCCTCACCCTGATGATCTTCATCTGCGCCTATGGCAGCGTGTCGGGAGGGCATTTCAACCCGGCCGTGACCGTCGGCGTCCTTGCCGCGGGCGCGATCACCGCCGCCGAGGCGGTCGGCTACATCGTCAGCCAGATCGCCGGCGGCGTCGCCGCGGCGCTGTTGTTGCGGATCGTGCTGGGTGGCGTGGCCACCGGCCTCGGCACGCCCGAGCTCGCGCACGGCCTCGTTCTCGCCGGCGCACCGGTCACGATCACGCCGGCGATCGGCTTCATGGTCGAGGCGGTGCTCGCCTTCTTCCTGGTCACCGTCGTGCTCAGCACCGCGGTCGCCGGCCGCGCCGCCCACCTCGCGCCGGTCGCGATCGGCCTGACCTTGGTCTTCAACATCCTGATGGGCGGGGCGCTGACGGGCGCCGCCTTCAACCCTGCGCGTGCGCTGGGCCCGATGATCGTGACGGGCAATCTCGGCGACGCCTGGTTATATGGTTTGGCCCCGATCGTCGGCGCCATCATCGCAGCCGTCGTCCATCTGGGCCTTTCTGTACTCACCGACGAGCGGCCTGCGGCGGTTGCGCACCGGCCGAGTAAGCCCTTGGCCGAGTGAGCCTTGGATGTGGGCGGAACGGGCATGCAGCGCCGTGCCGCCCACACTCATGCCGCCATCATGCAGTCGCGCCGCATTCCGGGGGGCATCCATCAGCGGCGATCGGCTAGTCCCCTCGCTACTGTAAAAACCGTCGATCAGTGCTTTTGCGGCTTTAAGATCGGCAGTTTGGAAACCCTCGGTGAACCGATTGTAGATCGGCGCGAGAAGCGCAATCGCCTCTGTGGACCGATTTTGGTCGCGCCACAGCCGGGCGAGGCTCGTGGCGGCGCGCAGTTCCCAGGACAAGGCTCCTTGCCGGCGCGCCCGACCGAGCGCCTCCCGGAAGTGACCCTCGGCCGGCGTCGCGGCTTCGGGCGCATCCTGCAACAGAATGAGTTCGCCCTTGACGCGCAACAACTCGGCAATCAACCAGCGTTCTTCGGTATGTTCGGATTGCGCGATCGCCTCCTCGATCATGGCGAGCCCGTCGGCGATCCGCCCGGCACGGGCTAAGGCTTCCGCCATCAGGAACGTGACGAGCCGCAAGGCGGCGAACTTGGCTTCGCCGAGTTCGTCAAGGCCTATGCGCAGCAGCCGTAATCCGGTGGCGAAATCACCGCGCTCGATGAAAAGCACACCCTGATAGCTGCGGCCCCAGGCTTGCCAGAGCGCCAGCGCACGCCTTGTCGAATGGTCGACCAGCATCATCACGTAGTGTTCTGCCGCAGCCAGATCGCCGACCGACAGTGCGATCGGACATGCCGCCTGGGACAGAGCGTAACACAGTGAGTTTGTGTGATTGGCCGCCCGAGCGTCCGCGACGCTGCTTTCGGCTACGCGCATCGACTGATCCGCAAATCCCTGAAGCCACAGGATCCGCGCAAGGACCACGCGGGCAGTCACCTGCTGGTCGCTTTGGAAGCGAATGATATGCGACGTCTCGGCAACAGGGTCATAGTGAGCGAGCATGTGCTCGAGACGGCGCCGCGCGCTGGAGTGGTCGCCAAGGTAATACTGTGAAACGCCGATCATCCGCTCGCCGATCAGCGGATCGTTCGGGTCGGACCGCTTCGCCGCCAGGGCGCAGAAGCTTTGCGCTAATGCCAGAGCGGCGCGATGCCGACCGCTGACGGTTTGAAAGAACCATAGGCCCAGCAGCGAGCGCAACTGATACTCGGCATCGTCAAAGGCTCTCTGCAATCTCGAGAGCCCTTGTCCAGGCCGCTTCGATCTCGGGAACGGTAACAGCTCCAGTATGGACTTGCGACGCGCCGAGCGCGGCTTGGAGCTTCATCTCGCAGCGCGGGTCCCGGCCCGCTCTGGGCGTGAGGGCGAAGAGCGCCTGCTCGACACGGCTGCGGCATTCCTCCATCAGCGACAAATGCATCCACAAGGGAACCGCGGCGGCAGTCAATGCCACGCCGATCGAGGCGTCACCGCTCGGCGAAAACGCCCAGTCCAGCGCCGCGCGCAAATTGTCGATCCGGCGGCTATAAGCGGCCAGCCACTCGGCGGCGGGGCGCGTCTGCAGTTCGATTTCGGCCCGCTCGAAAAGATCCCGACAGTATTCGGCGTGGCGTCGCGCGAGCTGTTCGAATTCGCCGCTTTGCGAGAGTTTCTCGAACGCGTAGGCCCGCGTCGTCTCAAGCAGCCGATACCACCCCGTGACACCGCCGAGATCCGCCGCGACAAGCGACTTCGCGACCAGATTTGCGGCGCAGTCGACGATATCCGAGCCGGCAAGCTCGTCAGTCGCCGCTATCGTGCTCGCCGCCTGCAGTGTGAAGCCGCCGGCAAAGATCGCCAGGCGCCGCAGGACCACACGTTCGGGCTCCGGGAGCAGCCGATAGCTCCAGTCGAGCGTCGCCCGCAATGTCTGGTGCCGCGGCAACGCCGTGCGGCGGCCGCCCGTCAACAGGTGGAAACAATCGTCGAGGCGGGCCGCGAGCTCTTCGACCCCGAGCGCATTCGCCCGCGCTGCCGCCAGCTCGATCGCCAGCGGGATGCCGTCGAGATGCCGGCAAATCGCCGCGATCGCCGCGGCAACGCGCCCGTCCGGCGAGAACTGCGGCTCCGCCGCGCGCGCCCGCGCAACGAACAGCCGGACGGCGCCGTATCGCAACAGCTCCTCCGCGTCCTGGCTATCCTCCTTCGGCGCGGCGAGCGGCGGCACCCGGTAAAGGCACTCACCCTCTGCTCGCAGCGGCTCGCGGCTCGTCGCCAGGACGCGCGCTGCCGGGTTGGCGCGAAGCAGTGCCTCGGCCATGCTCGCCGCTGCGCCGACGAGATGCTCGCAATTGTCGAGCACCAGCAGGAGCTGCTTCGCGGCGAGCGCGTTCGCAATGCGTTCGGGCGATACGACGTTATCGGCGAGGTCGAGACCGAGCTCCATGGCGACGGTCGTCGGCACGAGGTCGGGATCCGAAAGCGGCGCGAGCTCGATAGTCCAGACTCCGTCGGCGAATTCAGGCAGCAGGCGTCGTGCGACCTCGAGCCCGAGGCGCGTCTTGCCGATCCCGCCGGCACCCGTCAGGGTGACCAGGCGATGGGCGGCGGTGAGGCCCAGGATCTCCTCGACCTCGACGTCGCGACCGATCAGCTCGGAAACCGGCTCAGGCAGGTTGGTCGGCGGGCGGGGCGGGGCGGACACTGGGGCGACCGTATCGGTGATGACCTGCGCATGAGGGCTCGCCGCGACGGTGCGGATCTCCCCGGTAAACTGATAGCCTCGTCCGGAGATCGTGCGGATCAGGCTGCGCTCCGCTCCGAGCGCGTCGCGCAGGGCCGAGATCTGGAAGTGCAGGCTGTTCTCCTCGACAATCCGGTTCGGCCAGACTCGTTCCATAAGCGTATCTTTGGCGACTACAGCTCCTTGCTCCTCGATCAGCGCCATCAGCATATCAAAGGTGCGACCGCCGAGGTGGATCGGCTGACCGTCGGCGAGGAGTTCGCGGCGATGCGGCACGACCCTGAAGTGGCCGAACTCGATGATCGCCGGCGTTTCGGACGTGAGATCCATAGCGGGGGACTATTACGCCATTTCTGGGGTTCGGGCTTCTTCAGTACGGGTAAGCTGCGAGCGCATCTTCCGCGTCTGGCGGAGAATCTCTACGACAGGGGTATCGGCATCGCGTGCATCTTTGGCGTGCCTGCCCCAAATTCGGCGCAGGCCAACGATAGAGAAAGCTTCGAGTAGTCCAAGGTATTGAGCGCGGGCATCCTCGATCGAGCTGAGGCAGCAGCGCGCATTCGCCGATCCCTTTTCCGAGAGAGCCTAAAAGCCCTTGTCAGCCGATGACATAACGGTCCGCATTGATCGGGTGTGAGTTAAACCTCATTAACCATGGTAAATCAGGGTAAATCACGCCAATCTCGGTCCTCCCGAGCGCCCTTTTAACTTCTTTTGTTCCTGGGTACTCGCCCCTTAGCCGTAAGCGGACCGTCTCCAGAGGTGTGCAGATTGACTGTTCGTTGTGGACCGCGATGCCCAGGCTGAGAAATCTTGTCGCTATCAAGGAGCTGTTCATCGCAGGCCTGTCCAGTGCGGTGATGGGAGCACTATCTCATCCAAAGCGATGCGCGACGGCATCCCCCCTCGACCGAAATGAGGCTCCAGCGGCCGAAGTTGCCTCAGATTCGAAAGCGTCATCTAGATGCCGGTTTCGCCCCCGCCGACGTGCCCCTTGACGGCCTTCAAGCGTTCGGACCGGCTCTGTCGGCGTGACACGCAGGATTTTCGAATTCCTTCCTGCGAAATGCATCCGCGGTCGGGACGGATCTGGAGAAGAGGCAACTCACGAAAACCAAAGGTTGATAGCGCTACCGGCAGGTTGCGCAGCGGGACTGAGGTTTCGCGACCCTCTCTCCTGCCGCCCCTGAACAACAGCAAGGCCAATCAACATCGGGCGGATGAGCGGCACTAGGACTAGGGCCTAAGCTAGTCGTCAACGGATGTCGGCTCTTGGCACATTTCGGCGGTGAGGATCATTAATAGGCTCTTCCGCTTTGAAGAAAGAGCTGGCGTGTCTGAGGCAAACCAGACCGGTGTCGAATGGCAGGTGGCCGAGCCAGAACTAACCGCATCTCAGCGATGTTCTCTACTCGACGTAAATCACCGATCCAATCAATGCGTGCATTCTACTGTTGCACTGTGTGGATCGTAGTGGATAGAGTGACTCACTTGCCGGACCGATAAACGTCATTGTCGCAAGCGTACGACATGCCATACGAGCTGTTCGGGGTGACAGCGCCCATAGCATCGCTCCGGGAAGAGGAAGGCGAAGATGCCGGCTCAATCAAACCTCGCCCAATTGCCCGTCGGACAGATTGGCTTTGGCGCAATGCGCATTACCGGCCCGGGAGTTTGGGGACCTCCGAGCGATCAGGCGGAGGCGATTGCGCTCCTGCGGCGGGCGGTGGAAAAGGGCGTCACCTTTATCGATACCGCCAACTCTTATGGTCCGGGTATCAGCGAAGCTCTGATTGCCGAGGCACTTCATCCGTATCCCGCGGGGCTGGTGGTGGCTACCAAGGGTGGGCTTGTGCGCCCCGGGGCAAACCGCTGGGTCACCGACTGTCGACCCGAGCATTTGCACCATGCCTGTGCGGACAGCCTGAAAAGGCTCAAGGTCGATTGTATCGAGCTTTACCAGCTGCACGCAGTCGACCATCGGATACCGATCGAGGATTTCATCGGCGCTCTCGTCGACCTTCAGCCGGAAGGCAAGATCCGCCATATCGGGGTGTCGAACGTTTCCGAAAGGGAGCTTGGCCGAGCCCGCGCAGTAGCCTCGATTGTCTCCGTCCAGAACCATTACAATCTTCGGGACAGATCATCGGATCGGCTTGTCGATATCTGCGCCGAAGCTGGCATGGCCTTTATTCCTTGGTACCCGCTGGCAGCGGGCGGGCTTGCCAGGCCCAATTCCGCGCTTACCCAAATAGCTCAGATCCACGCGGCCACACCGAGCCAGATCTCACTCGCGTGGCTGCTGCAACGTTCGCCCGCGATGCTGCCAATTCCTGGAACTTCCTCGGTCGCTCATCTCGAGGAGAATCTCGCGGCGGCGGCGATCCGCTTAGAATCGAGCGAATTTCGCAGGTTGGCTTCGCTGTAGACTTCCCATTTGCGATTGGTTCTTCGCTCGCGAGAGTTCGTAAATCCTGGATACAGGAACCGATGGTTCGCAGACTCTTCGCTGGAGGGAGATGGATTCGAACCATCGGTACCCCGTCAAATTTTTTTGGCCGCCCGTCGATCCCCGCGCAATTCGCTTTCCGCAATATAAACCGGCTCCCTCACGACAGGGACCGATGATTCGAAATCGATCTCCCTCCAGCGGGGAGTCAGCAACGAACCTTGTGGCTGCCGGGGCGTCGCACGGAGCTGGGAATTCTTCAGGGGGTCTGGTCGCCTTTGGGGCATGAAAGACCAGTTCCTGCCGCCCAAGCTGAGGGCCCGTGCCGGCCGACCGAGCGGGAGGCGCGTGATTACGCGCACTACTACATCCACGAAAAGGGCGATTTCGCCGCGATCGAGACGATCATCGTCGAGCAGAGTCTATCGCGGGATAACGAACGGCCGGTTCCCCGACCAGAATCTTTCTTCGGCGCCCGGCTTCGAGGAAGTCAAGTTCGCATGAGACTCCCCGCTGGAGGGAGATGGATTTGAACTGTTAGTACCGCGGCACCATGATTGATCAATTCGAGAAATTTCTTCAAGCATCCGTGGCAGGCTTCGACCAGGTTTCCGCCCGATACTTTACAGGATGACCGTGTATCATCGTCCGCCGAGACCCACCTTCACGGGCGATGTCCTTATCTAGAATGCGGACGAGGATGCTGCCGATCCATGAACCGATCACGCAGGCCGTGGGCCAGGCCGCAAGTGCCTCGGCTCATCCTGAGGAAATAAGAGCGAAGGTGAAGCTTCGCCTTGCCAAGCGCAGCCGGCTCAATGCGACACTCCGCACGACGCCAGCCGGTCTCGTGAGCGCCGGCATCATGACGGCCGCCATTTTTCTCTCGATCGCCGCCTTGGTGCGGGCGGCGTGCGGGCGCTATTAGCTGACCTTCGGGTTCGGCGCGGTGTTGTGTCCGATCCGGCTTGTAGTGTGGTCTGCTCGTTGGGGTCGATGGGCGCGACGGCAGCACGGCGTTCGCTCGGTCCCGGACCGCGGCCGCTCCATCGTCTTCCTTACCGACGAGAATGATCGCGTGATAAGCAGGTTGCCATAGTCGGCTCGGTCACCGCGATACGATCGGCTCGCCGGTTTCCAAATCCTTCACGGTTATCGGCGATACGGTCAACCTCGCCTCCCGGCTCGAAGGCATCAACAAGGTGTACGAAACGCGCGTGATCATCGCCGAAGACACGCTGCGCCTGGCGCAGGACGAGGTCGAGGTGCGCGAACTCGACCTGATCACCGTCGCCGGCAAGACCGAGCCCGTCCGCATCCACGAGCTGCTCTCTCCGTTCAACAAGCTGGCCCCGAACGATGCCGAATTGCGCGTGGGATTCGCCGGCGGCCTCGCCGCCTACCGCATCCGCGACTGGGACGAGGCGCAGCGGCGGTTCGATCAGTGTCTGAACCTGAAACCGGATGACGGCCCGTCCGCTGTCTTCAGCAGGCGCGTCGGCACGTTGCGAGCCGACCCGCCGCCCGATTGGGGCGGCGTGTGGCGCTTCACCCACAAATGAGAGCCGGTGCGGGGAAACGGCATGATCGTCGACTGGATCTACAATCACCCCACCGGGCTGTGGGGGAGCATCCTGGTTTGCGGCGCGACCGTGCTCGCCT
The DNA here is from genome assembly GCA_963695605.1 of uncultured Alphaproteobacteria bacterium. Lineage (GTDB taxonomy): Bacteria > Pseudomonadota > Alphaproteobacteria > ATCC43930 > CGMCC-115725 > AP-15. The sequence goes on from CAVOHI010000074.1 coordinate 33,448, forward strand.
GTCTCGGGCTGGCCCTAGTCCATCCCCTCGTCGATGTGAGGGTGCGCCGGGCGCACAACGACCTCGCCGGTTTTTCGATCGCGATCATCAGCGTGGTCTATGCCGTGCTATTGGCCTTCATCGCGGTCGCCACCTGGGAATCGTTCTCGTCGGCGGAAACGATCGTGCAGGCGGAAGCCGGCTACATCGGCAACTTGTACCGCGACACCAAAGGCTTCCCCGACCAGATCGGCGAACAGATGCGCACCACGCTCAAGGATTACACCGAAACGGTAATCCGGACGGAATGGCCCGTGCAGAGGCAAGGCGAAGTGCCCGGCTCGGGCTGGAAGCCGCTGTACAAACTACATGGCCAGCTCATCAGCTTCGAGCCCGAGACGCGCCGGGAGGCAATCATCGAGGCGGAATTCCTGCGCGTCCTCAACGAGCTCTACAAGGCGCGGGAGGCGCGCCTGACTGCCGCCGCCGGCCACATACCCGTGGTGATCTGGTGGATCATCGCCATTGGCGGCGCGTTGACCACAGCCTTCACCTATCTGTTCGGCTTCGAGAGCTTTCGCCTGCACCTTACGATGACCGGCGCGGTAGCCGCCTCGCTGTCGCTTGTCGTCGTGCTGATCGTCGCGCTCGATTGGCCGTTCCGCGGCGAGGTCAGCGTCGCGCCCGAGGCCTATGTGGATGTCGAGCACAGTTGGATCCTGACGGCGGGCGACAACGAGTGACGGGCTGCGGCCGCCGGAGCTGCGGAGCCTCCACGACACACGCAACATCAGCTTGACGCTGGCGTAACCACCGTCGGCAAAGACATGGCGCAGGCAGGGGAACGCGATACGCCCGCTCTCCAGTAGTGAGTGACGCCAAACAGGCCGAAGCGTGGCACAACGCCGGCGTTGCGAATGGCGGCACGTCAATCGAGGATCCGCCCGGCGTGCGTCCAAATGGCGCTTATCTCGCTTATCTTCGTGACCCCGATGGCCACAAGCTCGTCGAGGTTGCTCGGTAAAGCTGCAGCGCTCCCCTCCCCAATCAGCGGTGAAAGTGCGATTCTGGGCTGTTCAGCCAGCCGTGGGGTCTCACCAAGGACGATTAAATAGTCGGCGGTCAGGTTCGCAGCTGACTCACCGCTGGAGGGGAGAGTCAGCTGCGAACTCGTCTCGGAAAATGCCAAATTCCCTGCTAGCTGGGAATATACAGGGAATTTCATCAATTCGGGCCTTGGCGGCGCGTCAAGGGCAGCCAAAAACGATATCAAATCAGTACCTTACGGGCCAATTCCCTAAGCATCCGAACAGGGAATTTTTTGCCGCCTTACAGGGAATTAAATCGGGCGATCAGGGTAATTTTCGCCCCGATCAGGGAATCCCGCTGTCGACCGCTATTTCGGCAGCAGCCTTGGCGACAAATCGTATCGTCCCGACAGATCTCGAACGTTGCCGAGAAGGCGGAACAGGGACGCCGCCAGATGCTCGGGGTCGCCGAAGCCGATCTCCAGCTCGAGGGCGGCTTTGTCCGAGTGAAAGGCGCGCCAGGCATGCGCAAATCGCTCGCCGAGCTTGTCGACGCGAACGATCGGCGTTCCGGGGCTTCACGATGGCGCGTGGTCGCGTCGCGCGCGGCCCGGGTGCACCGAGCTCACCGCAGACGGGGGACCGAGGGTTCGAATCCATCTCCCTCCAGCGGCGAGTCTCGTGCGAACCTGAGTTCCTCGACCAGCTGCCGTAGCAGGTGCGCCGTCGGTGTCGCCGTCGCAGATATCGACTAAAACGACGCGCTGAGTGAGCTCGCCATCGGGGTGGGGACCGCGAGTTCAAATCTCCCTTCCTCCAGCGGTACATCCGCGAACCCTCGGCGGCCTCGCGCATGATCGCCTTGAAACCGGCGGTCGGCTGCGTATCGGGATCGGCCGTGCGCCTGTTCTCCGTGACGCCAAGTGCCTCGAACGCGCGGAGAAAAAAGGTGTTCTCCTCGCCCGACACCATGCCGATGAAGCGACCGAACCGAACCCTGGCTTCGAACGTGTCGGCGCTGGCGAGCGTCGCGCCGAGCAGCGTCAAGAAACTATCGAGGAAGCGGTGGTCCTGGATGAGATAGCGCGCCATCACCGCATCGGGCACGGCTCCGGCGAACAGCTCGTTGACGAAGCGATGCCTCACGGCATGCGACCAGGCCGGCTCGCTCGCAGCGCGCAATATCTCGGTGAAGCGTTCAGACATGTTGGTCCCCACCTATTCGGCCCCTTACGGGTTGCTACGCGCCGGGCGTCCCCGCTGGTGACACATCGAACCGGTCAGCGCAGGCTTACGGTACGTAACGGGTGACGCCCTCGACTACGCCCTGCTCGCGGCCGCGCAGCTCGATAACGTTGCGATCAGGGTCGCGCACGAACACCGAAATCTGCCCGCTCTCGCCAAAAGCGCGTGATCGTTGCCACGTTCATGGGCTTGGTAGCTTTGGCGGTCGCCCCGGTGCAGGCTGCGCCGAACCCGGACAAGGATAACTGGGTCCAGCTTGGTGCCGCGCGCTCCTTCGAGCTGGGAGACCAAGCCTGCGGGGTCGGTCGGCATCAGGCCCTCCGGCGCGACTGGCGGGGCGACTGGTGGTGGGGAACGTGCGTTCCGAATTTGCACTGATGACGAAGCATAATCTGGCGGCCTCAACATCGGAGTGCACTTCAGCTATTGTTGACGAACTCCCCCGCATATCGCCTCCTTGTCCCCCATTTTCTAGAACGTGGATTTCGCGATTTTCGCCGACCCGGTTTTGACCGGCGCAGCAATCCAGCGCCTGACGTAGTCGGTCACGCCCCACCTATGCCGGTCAGACGCCGGTATCGAAGCCGTTCCTGATGATCCTGGAGGATCAGAACGCCGGAGGGATCGCGGATGGCCGACATCGCGCTGCCGATCCCGCCGGCACCGTCTCCACGCGACTGATCCCAGATCCCACGCTTCTCATCATAAGCGCGATGTGCCCGGCCTAACCCCTTGCCCAGGAAAAGCGGCGGACGCGGCAGGTGCACCGCCGATTTAATAGTAGCGAGGGATAGGACCGTTGTGCGGCGTGGCGCGATCGCTGAGGTCGAGCATGATCTCGTCCACGTAACACCATCCCCAGCCTTCGGGCGGGTCATAGCCTTCGATGATCGGATGGCGCGTCTTGTGAAAGTGCTTCGTGGCGTGGCGGTTCGGCGAGTCGTCGCAACAGCCGACATGGCCGCAGGTTCGGCATAGGCGCAGATGGACCCACGGCGAACCGATCTTCAGACACTCCTCGCAGCCGAGCGCGCTCGGCGTCACGTCGCGAATGGCGTCGGCATGGGTGCATTCGTCGGACATCACTGTCTCCCGGTGTTGGCGGGGAGCGCGGCTTTATCGCCGGCTTCCGCGAGAAAGGCGTGCAACGCGGCTACCACCTGTGCGCCCTCTCCGACAGACGCCGCAACGCGCTTGACCGATCCCGAGCGCACGTCGCCGATCGCGAATACGCCGGGCAGGCTGGTTTCGAGCGGTCTGCGGAGGTTTGCGCCGGTGCGCACGAAGCCCTTGTCGTCGAGCGTCACGCCGGACCGGGACAACCATTCGGTATTCGGCTCCGCGCCGATGAATAAAAACAGGTGGCGGATCGCCCGCCTCAGCTCTTCACCCGATCGCTGAGAGCGACAGCGGATCGCTTCGAGAATACCGTCCTGCCCTTCGAGAGCGGTGACCGTCGTCTCGGTCAGGATTTCGACGTTCGGCCTTGCGGTAATGCGGTCGACCAGGTAGCGCGACATGCTCGCTTCGAGACTGGGTCCGCGAACGATCAGCCAGACCTTGGCGACCTGGCTGGACAGATATACCGCCGCCTGGCCGGCGGAATTGCCCGCGCCCACCAATGCCACTTCCTGCCCCGCGCACAGCCTTCCCTCCAGCGGCGACGCCCAATAGTGGACGCAGGAGCCCTCGAAGGATGCGAGATTTTCGACATCGAGACGGCGATACCGTGCGCCGCTGGCGATGACGACGGTGCGGGCGCGAACGCACTCCTTGTTCGCGAGTGTGAGCAGAAAGCGTCCAGCATCCGCAACGGTCTGGCCCTGCAGGCTCGCCACCTCATCCGGGATCGCCATGTCGACGCCGAACTTTAGTGCCTGGTTATAGGCTCGCGCCATCAGGGCCAGGCCGGTGATGCCGGTCGGAAAGCCCAGATAGTTCTCGATGCGCGCCGACGCACCGGCTTGACCGCCGAATGCGCGACAATCCAGCACGAGCACCGACAGCCCCTCGGATCCTGCATAAACCGAGGCGGCAAGACCCGCCGGCCCGGCGCCGACGATGACCACGTCATAAATCTTGTCCGGGTCGATCGGTTTGACGAGGCCGATGCAACGGGCGAGTTCGACGTCGCTCGGATTGCGCAGCAGCTGTCCATTGGGACAGAGAACGATCGGCAAATCGCGAGCGGCGATGTGGAAGCGCTCGATCAGGGTTTGCGCACACGGATCGGTCTTTGGGTCCAACCGCTGGTGCGGATGCCCGTTGCGGGTAAGGAAACCTTCGAGGCGCAGAACATCGGCATGATCGGCGCTGCCGACGATCACCGGCCCGCCGGCTCCCACATCGAGAAGGCCGACGCGGCGCAGGATCAAGGCGCGCATGATGCGCTCGCCCAGTTCGGCCTCTTCCACCATCAGATCGCGCAGCCTGCGCGGCGGAATGACGAGTGCCTCGACCGCTTCCTTGGCGTACGCATCGACCAGGGACGGTCGGTCGGATAGTTGCGCAAGCTCGCCCATGAACGAGCCCGGGCCATGCGTCACGATAAGCTGGGAATGTCCCAGCCTTCCGCTCTGCATGACATCGACCCGGCCTGTCAGAATGACGAATGCGCCGGGCGCGATTTCGCCGGTCGCGACGATGCGTTCGCCCGCCGCATAGGATTTGAGCTCACCGAACCGCGCACAGCCGATCGATCTCCGCCGGCTCCAGCACGGGGAACATCTGATCGCGTCGGGCTTCGATCAGCGGATGTACAGACTGCGGCATGGCTCCCCTTAAGGGCAGGCTTGCGACAGGCGGATCTTGCTGCCCAACCACGATCGATCAAATTGCAGCCGTGAAACATATGGGCGTTAGGCCGCGAACTCTTAATTCCCGCACATTGCGGTACGACGCGCCGGCCCCCCTAAGTGAAGAAATCCAGGAGGCGTTGAGCGGCCTGGGTGAACCCGGCAGCGCCAGCCCGCACAGACCAAGCTCGATCCGGGCCCGCCGATAAGCGGCGCCGGGCAGTTAACACGAGGCCGAAGCGAAATACTTGCCCAGGTTCGAAAAGAACGGCAGCGGTTCGAGCTTCTTACCCAAGTGCTTCCCGATGAACCCGAGTACTTGCTCCAGAAGAGGCGATATAAGCCGAGATGAAGAAGAGATACAAGAGATACAAGAGATACAAGAGATACAAGAGATAAAAGTGATGTCTTTGACTCGCTAGGGCCGAGGCGGCTCCCAAGGTGTGTCTGCTACATAAGTCCGCTTTTCCGCCCGATTTCCGCTATGGCTGGGCCTGCAGGAAATGGTGCCAATCGGCATGGCGGACGGCTGTGCGCAGGCGACCCGCAACGCCGGCCCGGCCAACTTGGACTCCGCCACCGGTCTCGGCCCCGCCTTGAGCGGCATCATGCGGCAGCGCACGCCCGCACGCGGGGTATAAGGCCGGGCACGAAGGCCACACCCTCAAGGCCAAAAGTAAGGCAAGGGCGGCAGACGGCGGTGAGAGCGGCGCTGCTCAGCCGCCTGTGTCGGCTCGAAAAGGAGCATGCAATGCAGGAAGGCCTCGGGCAAATTGTCACCAACCCGCAATGAGCCGCGATGCTGATATCTCGATATATCGCGCGGCCTAACCGATCTCGATCGGCTGTGGTATCGATCCTCAATCCACAAGGGTTTTACGTGCAGGATTTGGTATTTTCGTGCAGAAATCCTTTTTCGTGCAAAGCCGCCGTAGTGGGAAAGAAAAAGGGCCGGAGAAATTCGACCCCTTAAGTTTGGAGGGAAAGAACTACTCAATCGTCGTCCACCTTCTCCACTTTGAGGAGATCTTTCGCCTTCATTCGATAGAACAACTGCCATGAAAGTTCATCGGCGTCTTCATCCTTTACAATCCGAGGCCCGGCAAAACTATAGCCTTTTCGGCATTCGGTGATCAGATGGAAGATCTCACGGCGCACTTCGATTTCTGTCATCATCAATCTGATCTCCGGATTGGGCAAACCCCGAGGGCGGAGAACTGTGTAGCTTGCTTCGGTTAAAGTCGCGTTGAAGGGCGGTCCACCGAGGTATCCCGGCTCCCCCTCGACCATCTCCAACGGCACCCATTCCACCTCCGGCCGCGCCCAAGGACTTTCCTACACGACGGGCTATGGCCTGAATGAGCGCGAGGCGCAGTTCACGATGAGCGCTCGCGCGCGTCGAGGCTCACCGCGAAACCGTCGCCTCGGCCCTTTTTGGGGCACAGCTCTACGGCCACCTTTCTCCCAAACTCAATCCACTCCGGCGTGTCCGGCCCGATCTTCGCGCTGACAAACACCCTAAATTCGTCCTCGAGCAGCGACTTTCTACGCCCGGCCCCACAACTCCTTCGTCGCGAGGCGGGCGCCTTCCGCCAGTGACGCCAGCTTGGACCACACGACGGTGGGATGCACTTCGCAGGTGGTCGAGAAGCTGGCGAAGCCGCAATCGGCGCCGGCGATGACGTTCTCGCGCCCGACGACTTGGGCAAACCGCCCGATGCGCTGGGCGATCGCCTCGGGATGCTCGACGAAGTTCGAGCCGTGCGTGATGACGCCGGGGATCAGCAGCTTGCCGTCCGGCAGCTTGAACTCCTCCCACACCCGCCACTCGTGCTCGTGCCGCGGGTTGCCGGCCTCGAAGGAATAGGCGCCGGTGTTGACGCGGAGCATAATGTCGACGATGTGCTTCAGCTCCAGGTCGTGCACCCGCGGACCCATATTGATGCCGTAACAGGTGTGATAGCGCACCCGCTCGGCCGGGATGCCGGCGAGCGCGTGGTTCAAGAGCTCGACGGTAACACTCGCCCAATTGCGGCACTGCGCAATGTCGAGTTCTGGATGCGTCGTGTAGTGGCTCGCCAATTGCGGGTCGTCGATCTGCAGCACGAGGCCGGCATCGACGATCGCCCGGTATTCCTCACGTAGCGCATCGGCCAGCGCGAGGCCGAACTCCTCGTCGGTCTTGTAGAATTCGTTCTTGTTCCAACCGGCGAGCTGGGCCGGCGAAACCGCCGGCATAAAGGCGTCTTCGTACCCCACTGGCGCGAGGGCGGCCTTCAAATTGTCGATGTCGCGCGCCAGCGCCTCGTGTCCCTTGTAGACGATCGGGCCGGTGCACACCCATTGGGCACGCTGCGCGCCGCCAGCCGCGCCCGGCATCTGCGCCGCCCAAGCGTAATATTCGGGGAACGCAAGATGCTCGCGCGACCGCGCCCAAGTGCCTTCGCTGCGCGGGTTCGGGCGCGCTTCGAGGCCGGTGAGGCGCTCATTGACATAGGGGATGAAACCGAACCGCCCCATCTCGCCGTCAGCGATGATATCGATGCCGGCGTCTGCTTGTCGCCTGACGACTTCGGCGACGGCGCTCTTGACGCGAGCGGCAAAAGCCGCGGCGTCGAAAGACCCGCCCCGCTCTTTCGCCTGGATCATGTCCAACAGATCGGGCGGCCGCGGTAGGCTCCCGACATGCGTCGTCACAATCCGTTCCGTGCTCCGCTTCATGAGCCCTCCCTGCCGCGGAAAGATTAACGCGGAGAAGATAGCGCGGATCGAGCTCTCGGTCGATTGCTAGGCAACCATAGCTGCAGGCAACCTCGGCGGCGAAATAGCGGCGACAGCAACCGCTCATCGCCGCTGCGGTACATTGCTCGGGCTATTGCGGGCGATTTGCCCGAGCCATTTTCCGGTTTCAGGCGGTGCCGACCAATAGCGCCGCGCTCTGCAGCCGATAGGCCTACGTCCGGCGGATGGCCCAAGCTGCCCCTTTCCGGTCATTCCTCACGCCCGATGTTTGCGAAATGCGGTTCTCTATTGTCATAGGCTTGCACGCGATTCTTGTTTTCAGGCTCGGAGCCAACACTAGGCTTGTGGCCGGTCGGCGGCTGACCGGTTTTGACCTGAACGTGCATTGATTGGCTCGTTCAATCGCGTCGGCAGCGCGGGCGAGCAGCGTCGGCGGAATTTTCAAGCCGACAGCCTTGGATGAAGCGGAGGCGTTCAAGGTCGATGCGCACGCGCAGGGCACCGTGCTTCGTGAGCTAGCGGATCGCCACCATCGCCGCGGCTAGGCCCGCGGCGGCGCCAACGCCGAGGCCGGCAGCCGCGGTTTAACGCAATCCGTCATACAGTTGCGGCAACCGAGCTATCATGGCCGCTCTCACCACCACATAACCGCAAGGGAGTACCGCCTATGCCTGCCACGGTCCGCAATGTCGTTAGCGGGTTATGCGCGATCCGTTCCGCGGCTGATCGCAAATCGCTCTGCGCCGCTACCGTGTGGATCGGAAATGCCGTGCCTATTCGGCTGCGGCCTGCAGGGGGGCACCGAGGGTCTGCATGAATTCGATCAGATAGGGCTTCCACAGCTCGGCATAGAAATGGCTGAAATGCCCGTGCGTGTTGGGTCCGGCCGGGATCAGGACATAGCGGCCGTGCTTGACCCGCTTCATCGCGCGCTCAACAGTGCCGAGCTCCGGCGGATTCGCGTGATCCTCCGCGTCGTTGATCAGCAGCACTTTGGCCTTGATCTTGTCGAGATCGGGTTCGGGGTTGTAGTCCTGGATCGCCTCGATGGCCCACAACGCGTCGTTGGCATCGCCCTTCGCCGCCTCGGTCAGACGACGCTCGTAGAGGGCGTTGGCAGCGGCGAGAGTCGGCGCCATTTCCTGAATGCGAGTCGGGCTTTCGGTGCCGAAATTCCCCGCAGCGGCGTAGATGTAGTGACGCGGGTTTGTTTCGTAGAAGCCGTTGTTCCAGTCCGGGTCGTGCCGGATCGCTTCGGCCTGGCCGCGCCGACCGAGCCAGTTGCGGCCACTGATCTCAACCGGCTGGCAGGAGATCGGCACCACCCCATCCATCAGGTCTGGGTGCATCTCGGCCCACATCCAGGCATGCATGCCGCCCATCGAGCCGCCGATGATTAGACGCAGATGGCCTACATCAAGGCAGTCAGTGATCAGCCGATAACCAGATTCGACCATGTCGTGGTAGCGGTAATGGGGAAATTTTCCCTTGAGCCCGTCGGAGGGCTTGCTAGAGCCACCGCGTCCAATCGCATCCGGCATGATGATGAAGTATTCCGCCGCATCGAGCGGCTCCCCGGGCGCAAACAGCTCGTCGGCGAGGCTCGAGCGCAACCAATTCGCGCCGGTGCCAGTGTTGCCCTGCAAGAGCAGTACGCCATTGATGATCTTGCCCGCTGTATTGCGCCTTGCCGTTCCAAGCGTGCGGTAGTGGAGCTTCAGCTCGGGCAGCGTCTCGCCGGTCCGGAACACATAGTCCGTGATGACGAAGTCGCCCTCCTGATAATTCGGCCATCGCTCGGTGACCTCAGCGGCATCAGCAGGCATTTGCGGGTCCTCAGGTTGCTTTCGAGCCATGATAGAGGCTACCCGCGCCCAGAAAAAGCGATGGTTCGAGCAGCGTTCACGCGAGACAATTCGGCCGCATGTTCAAAGGGCGGTCGGCACGGCGCTGCGCCGCCATCGCGCAGCCCCGAGCGCGCGAGACGCGGCAACAGCTCGGCGCAAAAATACGGTAATTCGTCTAGATAGTTGACAAACGAAACCGCGATGCCTTTGAGCCCCAGTGCGGCCAGTCGCGTCATGTCGCGTGCTACCGAATCGTTCGCAGAGCTGAACTGCCGGAACGGCCCGAACGTTCGACGGCTGGCGCCGCCGACATATTTTGCCGGCAGTACACTTTCCGAAGTTGTGCACTCACCGGCGGTGGGGGTCATCAGTGAGCTCTTTCCGCTGTAGCGGGAAGAGCTGCCGTACCCCGGCAAACCAGACCGGCGTCATGGAGACAAGTCGAGGGCCACAACTGACCGGATCTAAAAGAACCTCCTCCTCGCCAGAATACTGATTCAACCAATGCAAGCATTCTACTGTTGCATTGTGTGCATCGCAGTGATACACGCCGAAAGAGATTGATCGATCCCGGTCAGCCTATGCTCTGTCTTGAAGGTCAGAATGGCGACATTAGACGAGATCACCAAGGAGAAGCAACGGCTCGGCGAAGCGCTTGCGCGCGTCGATTCCCAGCGCGAGAAGCTCGCCAGCCAGCTTAGCGAACTGGAGGCGGCCGAGCGTGTGCTCGCACGCTACGGCAAGGACACGCGGGTAGCAAAGACGGCCGCAGCCAGGACGCCGACCACAGCAACGAAGCCGGCCGCTCCAGCGCGAGGGCGCGGGCGGCGACCGGCTGCGAGCGCAAAACCCGCGGGCGGCAAGCGCAGCTCATTGAACCTCAGCGATCGGGTGCTATCACTTGCAACCGGCAGAACGCAGCCGGAAATCACCGCAGCATGCAAAGGCGCTCGCCCGAACCATATCGGTGCTGCCATTGCCCGGCACAAGCGGGCTGGCCGCATCGAACAGCGCGACGGGAAGCTCTACGCCAGACACCCGGTGGGAGCGGAGGAACGCGCCGCGGTCTGACACTACGGACAAGGCGCCGGCGCCGGGAGGTAGGCGGGCTTATTGCGATGATTGGTGCGTAAGCGTGACGGCGCAGACGTGGCAGCGCTAGCACCCCGGTTGAGAAGATCGCCCGCGCTGTTTCGGGCAGGTCCGGGTGCAGTTCATGATGGTATGGCAGCGATAGAGCGGGAACTGGCGCTCGCCCCCGGCGACCCAATTCCCGCGTCTCCGTTCCAGGAAGAGCCAGAGAGTGCCGTGCCAATGGCCATCGCGGGAACGCAGCCGGACCTGACCGCGGCCCGTGGAGCGCCAAACAGGTGCGAGCGGCACTGCGCGATCGATCGGCTGGGCTACAACGCTAGCCGATCTGCGCGTCTACCACTACTTGCCCCTTTTAGTCGTCGTCATCATCCTTGCCCCGGCCGGCATTGCGCCACCCATCGTGATCCCAGCCGCGCCCGCTCCAACCCCGATCCCAGCCCCCGCGACCCGAGCCCCAGCGGCCGCCCCCGTAATACGGGTAGTCGTAAGAGGGATAGCTGCAGAACGGATACGCGTATGAGGGATAGTAGGTATAGGCCGGGTAAGGATAGGGGTAGTAGCCTGCCGCGGGATAACCGTAGTAGTAGGCGTACTGTGCCGCTGCCGATCGTGGCATCACCCCCATGCTAAACGCGGCGGTGGCGAGGACTGCGCCCGCGAATAGTGCGCGCCGGCACCGACACGCAGCTCCCTGCGTTTCGGAAAATGCGCGTGCAAGCAAGCCGCAACTCGTACCTTCACGGACATCGGTGGGGTCTCGGGGAGCAAACGAAGCAGCATTTTGAAAGTCCGCGCTGCAGTCGCAGCGGATAATGGAAATCCTGAGCACCTCAATTTGTTCCGAGCCTCGCTGCCACCGACTGGTGATGGGGCATTGATCTTTTATCGGGTTCGGTCGTCGCGGGCTGTGCGAAAGGTGCTAAAACACGGCCACGGTCAAGAGTGGAGAGGCGGCAATGCGCGCGGTTTGGTATGACCGGCAGGGAGCGGCGGACGACGTCCTGGTTTGCGGCGAGCTGCCGACGCCCGAGGCCGGGCACGGGGAGGTGCGGGTGCGGCTGGAGGCCTCCGGCATCAACCCGTCGGACACCTATCGGCGGCGCGGTCCGCCGGCGATGGAATACCCACGCGTCGTGACGAACAGCGATGGCGCGGGCGTAGTCGACCAGGTCGGCCCCGGTGTTCCAGAGCGCTGGCTGGGCGAACGGGTCTGGCTCTACAATGGTCAGCGCAACGGCCGCTGGCAGGGGACCGCGGCGGAGTATATCGCGCTCTCCGTCGATCTGGTGACCAAACTCCCCAACCACGTATCCTTCGCTGAGGGCGCGACCCTGGGGGTACCGGGCATGACCGCGCACCGCTCCGTTTTCGTCGCCGGGCCGGTTCAGGGCAAGACGCTGCTCGTCACCGGCGGCGCTGGAGCGGTCGGTCATTACGCGGTGCAGCTCGCCGCCTGGGCCGGGGCGCGGGTGATCGCCACGGTGAGCTCCCCGGAAAAGGCGGAGCGCGCACGCGCTGGCGGCGCAGCCCATGTCATCGACTACCGGCGCGAGGATGTCGCCGCGCGGGTCCTCGACATTACCGAGGGGGTCGGCGTCGATCACATCGCGGAGGTCGATTTCGGCGGCAACCTCGCCGCATCCCTGCGCTGCCTGCGGGTCAACGGCAGCATCATGATCTACGCCACCAATGGCGACCGTGAGCCGCGCGTCTCGGTGCGCGAGCTGATGCAGAAAAACCTCGCGGTCTATTCGATGTCGCTGGCGGGCGTTCCCCATCCGGATCGTCGCCGGGCCCAGTCCGACATCGCCACCTGGACCGCCTCCCCGGGGCGCATCCTCTCGGTGGCCGCGCGCTTTCCACTGTACGAGACCGCCGGGGCACACAAGGCGGTCGAAGCCGGCGGCAAGGTAGGCACCGTGGTCGTTGAACCGCAGCTATAAACGAGGACGCGGCAATGCTCACCATTGAATCCACAGGCGCGGTGCTTGGAGCGACGGCTCGCGGCATTGATCTCGCGCGCCCGCTGAGCGAGCGCAGTCTCGGCCAAATCCTGCTCGCCCTCGGCAGATACGGCGTGCTGCGGTTTCCCGACCAGCATCTGGACCTTGGCGAGCTGAAGCTCTTCTCCGAGCAATTCGGCAAAATCCAGGGCCCCGCCACCCGCGGTCGCGATCCGACCCAGGAATATCCCGAGATCGACATCCTCTCGAACCTCAAGGAGGACGGCCGCTATATCGGCAGCCCGGATGCTGGCCAGGATTGGCACACCGACATGACCTATCGCGAGGTGCCCGGGTTCGTGAATGTGCTCTACGGCATTCGCATCCCGCACCGCGACGGCAAGCCGCTCGGCGGCACCGAGTTCGCCAACATGCACCGCGCCTATGACGAATTGCCGGCCGAGATCAAGACGCGGCTCGACGGCATGACTGCGACCCACAACATCGAGAAGTTCTGGGAGCATATGCGCCGGGTCCACAACAGCCCGCGGCCGCCGATGACCGAAGAGCAGCGCCGCCGCCACCCGCCGGTCGTCCATCCGGTCTTCCTCATCGCATCCGATTACCGGCCGCAAGGTGCTCTACTGCAACCCCGGTTTTGCCGAGCGGATCAACGAGCTGCCCGAGCGTGAAAGCGACGAGATGCTCGACTACCTGTTCGCGCATCAGCTCCAACCGCAATTCCGATACACCAATGTGTGGGCCGAGAACGACTTGCTGATCTGGGACCATCTCGGCACCTTGCACTGTGCCATAGCCGATTACGGCCCGGACGAGATCCGGCTGATCCGCCGCTGTCAGGTGATGGCCACCAAGGTGTTCGATCCTGAATTTCTGCGGCCGACGCGCGAGCTTGCCGCGGCGGGAGTGGCGTAACAGAGCGCGCGGCTCGGCGACCTCGCGCCGACTTTCGCTACTGCCGCAAAGCTCGCGCCGGAATCCCGCTGCTGCCGCCCTCTTCGAAAAATAGGCTGATGCGACCGGTACCGATGTAAGGCATTGGGAAGGCCTTACTGCGCGATGTAGCCGCCGTCGATCACCAGCTCGGTGCCGGTGACGAACGATGCCTCGTCGGAGGCCAGGAACAGCACGCCATAAGCAACTTCGATCGGCTCGCCCAGGCGGCGGAGTGGCGTGAGCGCGATCTTGTCCGCACGCTCGTTGGCATTGGTCGCATTCAGCATCGGCGGCATGTAGCCGGGATGCACTGAGTTGACCCGAATGCCCAGGGGACCATAACGCACCGCCGCCGACTTCGTATAAATCCGCACTGCGCCTTTCGAGGCGCTGTAGGCCGGATGGCCGCTGGCGCCCGCCCAGAACGTCCGCGACAACCGCCGCGGGCTCCAGAGGCCCCGCTTTGTCGAGGCGCTGTCAGTGGAGTGACGAGGAAGAGATTTGGGGGGCTGGCGGGCCGGCGTCGTCCCCCGCACGTGTGCGACCAGGTGCCGATAAACGAGACAGCGAACCTTCCTGAACCCCGGGATCGAACGTGATTGCTCCCGACCGGCGCCCGCAGCGATCGATCCTGGCCGGGTGGCCGAGCGGGTTGCGACACCGGTCTTGAAATTCGCCGCCGCAGGTGTCGCTCCATGTCATCTTGTACAGAACGTAGTAATTCTCAATAGGTTACGCTGCGTCGGCGTGCTGTTTCATCCCGCTCCGTTTCGGCTCGTATCGAGCTGTTTGGGTCAAAGTTGGGGCCAGGTCAACGCCCGCGCTCAAACCCGCTGAGAGCGCCTGGCGCCACCCCAAGGCCGCGGACGCGGGAATGTCTTGATCAGCTGGGCGGCCCGCTTCGCCTTTGAGCTGGACCCCGAAAACAGCGGCGAGGCCCTGTTCGTAGCCGACTTCTACCCCGAGCTCGGCGAGTACCTGGCCGTGGCGCACGCCACCGGATATGACGCCGACGCCGCCCGGGCCCGCTTCCTGGCCTGGCTCATTAGCCACGCGGTAGACGGCCCACCGGTCACCGAGCCGGTCCGGGACTACCTGGCCCAGCTCAGCCAGGTGCCCAGGCTGACTG
>CAVOHI010000075.1:0-25328 GCA_963695605.1 uncultured Alphaproteobacteria bacterium
CGCGGAGGAACACAGCCACACGGCGTGGCCGATGATCTCGGCGAGAAACCGTAGCCCTTGTAGCGGGCGCGAGCGGCAGTCGTCATCTACCGCTGTCTGCAAGGCGGCGCAACCCTAACACACGTGAAGCTCGAAGGCGCTTCTGTTGTTCTTAATCCAAAGTGGTCACGATCGCCACGAACACCGGGAGCATGGCAAGATGGTCAAGAAGGGTCTCGTGCCGCCGGGTGGCGGCTCAATCTTAAGACATGGCACCTGGACGTTCAGCGGCGCTCAAGCTGCTGGGCCGCGAGACCGGCGACAGCATCATGCTGTTCGAAGAAACCGTGCCGGCTGGGACCGAGACGACATTCCACTTCACGGCGATAGCGACGAGGTGGTGTACGGTACTGATCGGCGAAATCACCTTTAAGATCGGCGACGAGGTTACGGTCGGTGGGCCGGCACCTCCCACACGCGGTGTGCCGCACGCCTGGTAACCGTGCCAAACCGGACGCGTGCTGTTTCTCTATACCCGGCTGGTGCCGGCGGCTTTTTCGAGGAACAGCTGACGCGGCCGGCCGGTCCGCCAATGACCGCAGGTGGAACCAAGATGCGGCGCCGGCATGGCCGGAGATCGTCGGTCCGCCGCCTTTTTGACATCAGGTTCAGTGCAAAGGCTATCAGGTGCTGCGACGATCTGCGAGGGATGAATTACCTGCGGCTAAGCCGGCTTGCTGACACTCACTCCGCCGAGATCGATTAGACCAGCGCCGCTCACGGTGAGCTGATCGATATTGTACAGCGCCAGCGCAATAGAGCCTGCTGTCGGGAAGCCACTTTACAATACCACCTCTTCGAAGTACTGCAACAGTGCAACGCCGATGCAGGGCTGTGAGGTAGAGGACTGGAGATCGAACATGTCGCCCTTCAATATTGGCTTTGTCATCTTCCCTGACTTGACACAGCTCGATTTCACGGGGCCTCTACAGGTGCTTTCACGCCTTCCCCCAATCAGCGACCCACATCGTCGCGAAATTGGGGAGTTACCGGTGCCCAGCGATTGCGGGTTGGGCCTCGTGCCAACGCACAGCTTTGCGAACTGTCCGTCCCTGACTCGCTCTGTCCCCGGCGGAAGCTACGGTGTCGTCCAGGCGATCGGCGATCGTGAAACCATAGAGTTCGTCCGCCGGCGGCGGGTGCTGCAAAAGACGTCACGTCGGTTGCACGCGCCTTTATTTGGGTGTGGCCTGGTTACTCAGAGGATGGGTGGGCAACGACCCATTGGGCCTTTACTGATCTATTGCCTCTTGTCGGGGCGACCACGTACGGTCTGGCGTCAGCGCCATCGCGCCGGTGGCCAACGAAAACGTCAGGACGGTGATCATGAACACTTTGCCGGCGGCCGACCCGCTCCGCCGGAGCCAGCCGAAGAACATGGGCCCGGACGCCTGCGGCGATGCCCGACGAAAACAGGATCAGCGCCGACTGGCCATAGGTCAGGTGCCAATCCTGCATGAAGGAGGACAAAGCCGATCAGCAGGAAATCGAAAAAATCGAGCATGATCGACAGGATCACCGCTGTGAAGATCTTCCATTGATTGATCGTGAGCGACTGTTGCCGATCGAGCAGCTCAATCATGACGCTCTCCTCCCATCCGCTGAAGGTCCGGCCGGTGCTGCGGATATCATCTCGTCAGCCTTCAGCAGCTTCTAACGACGGCCGCATTCGCCTGTCGATTAAGGCATTTGCGTGGATCGCCCTCGCGCCTGGTGCTATCTTCCGGATAATACTGGAAGTAGATCATTGCACCGAGTTGGGTGGGGGGTTGCGTTAACGAGCCAACGACAGCATTCGCGATCCGGCGCCATGTCGCTGTGCTGTTTCTGCTCATGGGCAGCAGCGAATTCGTCGGCGCGTTGCACCATTTTCAAGCGCTCGACCGCGATCGCGCTTGAGCCTCAACTGCTGCCGCCCGCCAGATTGTCCATCTCGGGTACCACGCCGCCGATGACAACGACCTCCAGGAGCACGTCGTGGTTGAAGATCACACCGAAAACCAGATCGTTCAATTTGTCGGCAGCATTCCGCTGCCCGACGCGGAAACCGTATTCCGCAGACTGGCCCAGACCACCGGGCCATGCTCTTGCAGCGTCTGCCTGACGGCGAGACCGGCATCCGCAAAACCTGGATACGCTTTTTGCAAGCAGCAGGTTCGCTCCGCGGCGAGAGCGCCTGTTTCGGCTTCACCCATGCCGTATGTAACCTCGCCCTCAACAACGATGACCGAACCGTGGAGCATGACCCGCCCCGTAGCGGCGTTTGCCATGCACGATTTAGAGGCGTAATCGAGTAACAGATGACGGACGGCAACTGCAGGTGGCAATCGTCACGGAAGCTCTCGGATCCGCTCGGGCACCGGCAGTCGGTCGAAGGTCAACCTCTCGGGGTTCGCGCAGCCCCGCCTCGACCAATAACTCCCGCAGCGCCTCCTAGAAAACGCGCGTTGTCCTCCTGATTTCGGGCAGGTTGTACATCGGCAGGCTCACGGTGGGGGTCACCGCGCCGCCTCGATCGCCGCGAGCACGCGTTCCGGCGTGAATGGAATTTGCGTGACCCTGACGCCGACCGCATCTTCGATTGCATTGGCAATCGCCGCCGCGACGCCGAGCATGCCGCTCTCGCCTATGCCTTCGGCGCGCAACGGCTGGGGCCGCCATGCTCGAGGACGACGACTTTGTGGCAATGCGGCAGGTCACCGGCGAGCGGCACGTGGTAGGTGAGCGGGGGTCTCGCGGGCGCGTCGAGCCCCCTTGCAAGGTCGCTGTCAATGTTGCTGTCGCCCGGGCTCGAAAACCGACTTGCCCGGGGCGGAGCAGGTTCTTGCAGCGGAAATCATGGGGGTCGATTCCCAACTGCCGTGCAATCATGTCGATCTGAGATTCCGACGCAAAGCTCGCCTGTGTTCCGCCAAAGCCGCGAAATGACCCGGCCTGGGGGAACCGTATTCGTGCACCGCATAAGCGCGCGTCGCAACGGCGTCCGAACCATAAGGACCGGTGATGCGGTATCCGGTCTTGACCACGGTTAGCGCGCTTGCGTCTGAATAGGCGCCGCCGTCGAGCTGGATCTCGGCTCTTGCGGGCGGTCAGCCTCCCGTCCTTCGTGACCCCCGTCTTCAGTACCAAAATCCCGGCATGTTTGGTGAGCGTCAGCAAACTGTCGTCGAGGCTGAGGCAGGCGCGCATGCGCCCGCCTTCATCGCCGAGCACGACGAGCGGTTCCATCTTGCAGAAGCTCTTGCCGCCGAAACCGCCGCCGACATAAAGCTTGCACAGATTCCAGAACGTCATTGGCAGGCCGCCCGAAGATCCGCGCACTGTTGCTGCGCAGCACAAACGGGTCCTGATTGCATGACCACAACTCGATGAGCTCGCCCGTGGACGCGCGCGATATTGACGTGCGGCTCGAGATGGAAGTGGTTGATCCGTGAAAAGTGAGCTTCCAAAAGGACGTGGTCGGACCGCGCCAACGCGCCTCCGTGTCGCCCAGCTGAAAGTGCACGCAGAGCGCCATTCAGGAAGCGCAGGCCGCGGTGCAGGGGATGCTCGACATCCTCGATCAGGCGGCCGCGCGGGCCTGCCGCCCCAAATCCGCCAGCTCGGAGCGCGCGTTTTCGGCCATTCTTTACCATGGCAGTCAGTGCCCGTGCCCGCCAAAGCGCGCGGCCGTCGCGGTGATCCGGGCCATGCCCGAGGGTGTATTCCGTAGCTGTCGGCCGGCCCGAAGTGGTAGTCTCGCTCTTGAGGACATCAGGCTATGACCGAGATCAGGTTCGTCGCGAAGGAAATCGCCGCTTCACGACAGCGAGGCATACCAACAGACGAAGGCAAGCTGTGGGAGACACTGCGCCTCGACGCCGAGCGGGCGGCGGCGGGCGAGGAAATGCTCCGCGGCTTTCTCGATCTGGTAGTGCTGCGCCATGAGGTTTCGCCTCGGGGCTCAGTCAGTGTTAGCGCACAAGCTCGCCGAGTATTCGATGCCGGCCGAACGGTGCGAAATCGCGCGCAGCGATGGCCGAGGATTGAGGGATTTGTCACCGCGGCGATCGCCGATTTGGGTGGCCATTCGGAGGCACCACGAAGAACCTGGAGCAGAAAACTATTTAAGGCCGTTTTTGTATTATAAGGGCTTCCACGCGCTGCAATGACCGCCTCGGCCATTGGCTGTGGTGCGATGGTCGGCGAGAGCTTGCGCATTTCCTGCAAAGCCGCGTTTCGGAGGTCTTTGCCGTCGACATCCATCCCGCCGTGCCTATCGGAGTGGTGTGTTGGCCACCACTGGTACCGGTCTGGTTGTCGGCGAGACTGCGGTCGTCGGTGACGATGTTCAACGACTGCAGGTAACGCTCGGCGGCACCGGCAAGGAGCGTGGCGACCGGCATCCGAAATGCGTGATGGTGCTGCTCTGCGCTGGGGCAAAAGTGCTCGGCAATGTTGAGATCGGTCGCGACGCCAAGGTCGGCGCGGGCAGCTGTCGCTCTCCGCCCGGCGCCACAGTCGCAGGCGTCCCGGCCCGGATCGTCGGCTGGTCGAGCGGGTCGGTGCCGGCCCTGGAGATGGACCAGGAGCCTGCCCGATTACGAGATCTGACCGCGAGGCGCAGATCACCCGCGCGGGTGCGAAAATCTGGCCTTCGCTGAGCGTGTTGGACGGCGATGGACATCGGGTTGAGTATAATGACGGCGTTGGTGGAGCGAATGCCCGAGGCCACAGGCGGGCCAGTTCGGCATGGAGAGCCATGATGGCCGGACGATGCGCATCATTGTCGTGCGGCACCGCCACGTGGCGGCAAGTTTGAACGTGCCGGGGATCGACATCGACATCTCGTTGAGCCGAGTGACACGCACTACTACCAGCCGGCATTGACGTCTCGGGGCCGGGGTCTATTCTCGCGCGCACGCGCCGGACGACCGAGAGCCTGGTGCCGTTGGTGTCAAGCGCATCAAGGCCGCCGCGAGCATTGCGGCAACAACAAGGTCGAACTGTCCACCGGCGACGCGGTCGGCTATGACTATCTGGCGGGCTTCTCTGCACCGGGGTGAAGCTCGATCGGCTGGAAAGATCATGGCCTCGCCGAGGCGCTTGGCCGTGAGGGCGTGTGCAGCAACTATTCGCCAGATCATGTCAGGTATACTTGGGAGTGCATCAAGGCACTAAGCTGGAAGGAAGGTGATTAGCCACCGCTGCCCTTCAAGGTTCCGGGCGCCGCAGAAGATCGTTTATCTCACTGCCGAATGGATCCCCAGCGCGGGGCATCCGAACCAACGTCGATCTCAAGTATTTCGTCCATGCGCCGGTGATTTTCGGCGTGCCGTTCTTCGCCCGCGAGTGTGCCAAGGTTGCCGAGCGCTACGGCGTCAAGGTGCACTACCAGCACAACCTCGTTGCGCCAAAGCCAGCTTCTTCGAGATCGTCGGTGGTGACAGCCAAGGTCAGCGCATGAGCGTGCCTTATGACATGCTGCATGTCTCGCCGCCGCAAGTTCCGCCCGATGCAGGATCCAGTTCGAGCCCGCTTTCAACGCCGCTGGCTGGGTTGAAGTCAACCAGAACTCGATGCAGCACGTGCGCCACGCCAATAGGTTCGCGCTACGTCACCGCGACGCCCAAGACCGCCGCTGTGCGCAACAGGCGCCTGTGGTGGTACGCAGCTCCAAGCGACGACGGCTGAGTCCACGGTGGCTATGACGGTTACGCCTCGTGCCCGTGACCACCGCCAACGGCAAGGCGATCATCGCTGAGTTCATCTACGGCGGCAAAGTGACTCGACCCTGCCCGGCATTAATCCCGGCAAGGAGCGTTGGCTAGGTTGGTGGATTAAGGCCAGCTTCCTGCCGATCATGTATTGGCAATACATGCTCAAGGGCTATGAGTGGTTTCCTAGCAATATGCATTCAAGGAGCCACCGTGGGATGAACGGGTATCAGAATAGGACGGATACCAGTTTGTTCTAGTGCAGCGGGTCTGGAGGCGCGCCCGACTCGGCCATGCTCCGCCCACCACCGCCGGCGCCACCGGCGGCGATGATCGAGTTCGAGCGCGTCTCAATTCGTCACCGCACGCCGACGCTCTTGCGGTGTTCGCACGCCTTGCAGGCTGAAGAAGAGGCTCGGGTCAGCGTTGCCTCGGTTAAGGAAGAGCGTGCGACATCGCCGGCAGCGGCCGAGCGTATGAAACCGCCAATCCACGACGCTTCGGCTCGCCAGCACTCTGGCGGGCCGTCGCCGGTTCCCGGTCGAGGGGACAACCAGGAGCGACCGAGCACGAAAGCCGAGCTTGACCGAGGTCGAAGTCGGAATTGCCGAATTGCCGAACTGGTCGATCGGTCGACCGGCGCCGATCTACGGCTTGCCTGCGTGCGATTGGGGGGCTGTAAGATCGAGAAGAAGTATGGGAGGAACCGGAGCCGAGCACTGCGCCGCAGTGAGTGGCTAATTATTACAGAGAAATCGCGACCAAACTCCGCGAAATCGCTCACGAATGCTCAGTCGCCGCGAGCGCGGCAAGAAATACTCGATCTTGTAGCACGCTTTGAACGCAGAGCCGCCGCCCGGGATCGACGAAACGCATCTGCCGGTCGGGGCAAACTAAATCAGGTTAGCTGCGGTCTGAACTTGCCAGACGAATTGGACTTTGTTAGATGGAGCAGCTAGGCTGCAGTTGCGCTCCGCTCAGCCGCATGTTGCTGCTCGGCTTCGGCGGCGTTTGGGGCGCTTCTCGCGGTCGTTCTGTTGATGCTGACGCGCTGAGGATCGCGGCATGTTCGCCAGTCGATCGGCTTGGCGAAGGATCGCCGGCGCTCAGGATCGTCGGCGAGCGGTGGGACCGATCTTGGGGGCGCTGCCGGGTCACCAATTCGGGACGCAGGCCCCAATGCCAATAGTCCCACCGACCCCGCCAATGGTGGCGGTGCCAGCCGGGGGCCGCAGCCCTGGGCGGACCAGCTCGACGGGCGGCCCGGCGCCGAGTTCGGCCGCGGGTGAGTTGGCCGGCGGGAGAGGAGCGGCGTGTGTGCGCGACTCCCTGCGCCAGCAGCGGCGCAGTTTGAAGCGCTACTTGCTGCCGCAAGCATTGATGGGGCAGGGTTTAATCTGTCACTCCAATGACCAGTGGTAGCCAATGGTCGGCACCCGTCCCGGACACTTGCCCCAAATATTGGGCCGGTATAGTGGGCCGGCGCCGGCGGCTCGACCCGCGGTTGCCTTTCCCCGCCTTCGCTTCACCCACGATTTGTTTAGAAATTTCGGGAACCGAGCTGAAATCCAATTGTCGCGGGAATGTTGAAGCAGTTGGGTGTACTTCCTGGACGCAAGATCCCGCGTCGAATGCGCGAAATGGCCGTGACGGCCGAGAAGCAGCGAGGCAACGCAATTGAAGCGCTCATGTGAGACCCCCGTAGCTGGACCACTGGAACCAAACAATCGATTTTCGCTCATCGCAAGCTCGGTGTCCATACCGTCGATATCATCGTCGGCCAGGATTGCCATGCTTGAGGCGGCTCGTGATCGGTTTCGCACGGCAGGCCGGTCGCGTCGGCCAATTCGCGCCGGTTTGGCTGCGTATAGGCGTATCCGCGGTTTCTTTATGAGCGACGGCAGAGGAAGGCTTGGGCGGAGACCTCCGTTTTCGGCTTCGCTAAAGGCGCGCATATGACACCATTGTTGGGCGATGTAGACTTGAGCACGGGGAGGGCAGCTGCCTGCTGAGCATTGCCGACGGCCGTGGGCAGGCCGTCGAGACGGGAAAAAAAAACTACAGCTCGACCTTAGGTGGCGGGTAAGAAATCGGTGGTGGTCTCATCTCGATAGGGTTTATACGACTTGGCGAAGATCGCAACCCGCGCACATTGATCTGGAGAACATGGCCAAACGTTCTTCAAAGAAGAAACAGAATGCGGCGCCGGCCGGCTGCTACCTTGCCGGAAGGCAGCGAATGGATTTCTCGCACTCTCCGGAGCTGGCCCAGCGTACCGCGCAACACGGCGTCTTGCCCGGCGCCTATCCCGTAATCGCTTGGCTTATGGATCTCCAGGAAGCCACCCAAACCGAGTTGTCGCGCCTGATCGGTATCGAGCAGCCCACGCATGGACGTCCTGATGCTGCGCCGCATGGAACGCGATGGCATCATCGAGCGCTCGCCGGATCCGGAACATGGCCGAAAGAGCCCGTCAAGCTCACCGCCCAGCGGCCGCAGGCTGAGTGAATCGCCGACTCCTGGCAGCCGCCGATGACGTCCAGAGAGTGGCCTCGAAAGGCCTCACCACCGCCGAACTCGACGAGTTCTATCGTCTGGTCGACCTGATGACCGAAAACCTCAGCGTCGAACGGCGCGATTAATTTTTGCCTGTGCACTCTTGCCCGACGGTCGCGCAAGATCATAGTTAGCTATGATCTTTCGGACGAGCGAGAGGACGGACGATGTCCGTCCTTGACCGTCTGCAGTTCTACTTCATGCACTTCATGCCGTACCCGCATGTCGCGCCGGGCCGCCCGCAGGGTCAATGGGTCGACATTCCGAACACCAATTTCGATCCCGCGAAGGGGCAAAAGCCTTTACAAGCGGCAATATCTCGACCAAATGGTGCTGGGAGATGAGCTCGGATACGACGCACTCGTCGTGAATGAGCATCATTCGACATTTTACAGCCTGATGCCGTCTTGCACGGTCATCGCCGGCGCTCTGATGGCGCGCACCCGCCAAGATCTGTGTGTTCGGAACACCGATTACGCTGACGTATCCGCATCGGCTGGCGGAGGAATACGCCATGCTCGACGTGCTGTCGGGCGGGCGGATCGAATGTGCGTTTCCGCTCGGGACCGGCATGGAATACTGGGTGAATCCGGTCAATCCGAGCATCGCCCGCGAGCGATTTCGCGAGGCCATGGAAGTTCTGATGCAGGCTTGGACGAAGCCGGGCCCGACTCGATTCGACGGCGAGTTCTTTCAGTACAAATATCTCAATCCGTTTCCACTGCCGTACCAGAAGCCGCATCCGAAGATCTACATCGTCGGTTCCGGAAGCGAAGAAACCGTGCAGTACGCCGCCGAGAAGGGTTTTGGCTATTCCCAGGTGTTCATTCCGCTCGCCGCGCAGCTCAAGTCCTTCGACTTCTATCGCGCACGGCGGAAGCCACGGCCACACGCCGGACTCGGAGTTAATCATCATCTCGGCGATGGTCTATGTCGCCGAAACGGAGGACAAGGCGATCGCCGAGGCGCGCGACCACATTCTTTCTATTTGAACCTCCTGCTTCGCCGCGACTTAGATGAACACGCCACCGGGCTACATGCCGGTCGAGCGGCTTCGCAAGCGGCTTGAGGCCGGTGTCTTCCAGGGCTCGGAGATCACCTGGGAGGCGCTGACCTCGGCTCATCGCACGGTGCTCGGCACGCCCGAGCAGGTCGCGGAGCGCATCGCCTTCTGGTGCGAACAAGCCCAGAGCAGCCGCATCATCGTGCACCTACATACTGGCGACATGCCGCACTGGAAGGCGGTCAAGAACATCACCCTATTCGCTGAGGAAGTGATCCCCCGTCTGCGGCGAAAGATGTCCCCTGAGCTCAAAGCCGCGGAATAGAGGGGCCAATGACCCATTTCCAGAAGAGTGACCTGGTCGTCGACGGCGTGCGGGTGCAGCTTCTCGAAGCGGGCAAGGGCGAGCCGCTGGTCTATTTCCATGGTGCGGATGCTAGCCGGGGCTTCGACGATCTGCTGCCGCTGACCGAGAAACATCGCCTGATCATACCGATCCATCCCGGCTTCGGCGGCTCGGACGACGATCCGACGATCGATTCGGTGGTCGACTATGTGGTCCACTACGCGGCGCTGTTCGATGCGCTGAAGCTCCACGAGCCGGTCGACCTCGTGGGCCATTCGCTTGGTGGCTGGATCGCGAGTCTTTTTGCGATATTCCAGGGCCACCGCGTGCACCGGCTGGCGCTCGCGTGCCCGGCAGGTCTGCGCGTTCCGGAACACCCGGGCGCGGACCTGTTCATGATTTCCGCCCGAGAAGCTGCCATCGACCCTCGTGGCCTCGCCGACGGTGCTGGCGAAAATGAGCCAGGACGAAGTCACGGTCGACATGAAGGTGGCGCGCTATCGCGAAATGACCTCGCTCGCCCGAGTTGTCTGGGAGTGCAGCTACGATCCCAAGCTCGACCGCTGGCTGAAACGCATCTCGGCGCCAACACTCATCTTGTGGGGCGAGCAGGACAAAGTCTTCCCGTACAGCAGGCGCGGCGCTGGGCAGTTCGGCTCGCGTGCGAAGCGGAAATCTCGACCTTCGACGGTGTCGGCCATCTGGTCTTCTGGGAGTTGCGCGGCGCCGTCAAGCGCGTTGCGTCTTTTCTGAACGGCGCAGGCTCATAGCCCCCATCGAAGACCCGAACGACGCGAGCGAGTAAACGACGCGGAAAAGCATCCTGTATGGTCTGGCAATGGCGATCGTTCTCCTATTACGGCCCCGCAAACGACTGACTGCTCTCATCGCGTCCTCGGCATCAGCAGCGCCATTCTTGCCGGCATGTCTCAGGGTGGCTTCCTGGCGATGCGCATGGTGCGCGTGCTCTCATCCTGATCGCCACACAGACTGAGCACAGATGATTCCACCACGCTGCAAGGTTACAACAAGATGCTTGATGCGTGGATTGCGAACAAACTACGCGAAGGAATTGCCACGACGCTGGAGCACGTAGTTGCACTCGGGGCGGACGGCGAAGGCGCTGCCGCCTGGAAGGAGAAATGGCATACCATGACCGCTCCGAACCTCCTGCAGGTTCGACACACTCGCCCGCCGCGATGATATTGGCGACCAAGTATCTGCTATTCGTGTCCGACGCTGATCATCCATGGACGATGCGATGGCCCCAATTCCCGCTGGCCGAGCTCAATACACCAGGTATCGATTCCTAACGCGAGTTGGTGGTCGAGGGTGGTCACTCCATCAATATGACCAATCCGGCGCCGGTGAACGTCATCGAAGCCTTTCCTGGCATGCCGATCTCGCGCTTGATCTAGGGCCTCTGTCGCAAAGTTCGTTTTATCGCGTCAATCATGATGAACATGCGCAGCTACGATTATGTGATTATCGGTGGTGGTGCACTTCCGCGCCTTGGGCTTGGTGTGAGCGGCTGCTCAGGCAGTAATGGGCGAGTGTTCTCGAGAGGGACCGAGGGTTTGCAGATTTGCCGCTGGAGGGGAGTGGATTTCGAACTTCCGGTTCCGCGCGAGAAAGCTACTGCGATTTCTACGAATCCTGGCCCCTCCTGCGGCGGGTCGAGCAGCGACCCGGGAACGATCATTTGCCGGCGCGCCCGGGGCTCGCTGCGTCAACCCCGGATGGATCTGGCTTGGCACTTAAGGAGATGGTCCCGGCCGGGCTCCTCCGCTTCACGGCGGCAACCCTGGCCCGGCTGTCCGACGGCCGGCACGACAAGCTATGCGCGAGTTCGCGGCAGCTGAAACCTCCACCTTTAGGCGGCAGCTGCGGAACCCTTCGACCCTTTAGAGAGAATTGCGCGGCCAAATCATCGTGCGCCACATATGGGCAACCGGGGAATTGTCGAACCCCAGACCTTCCTTCGGCTGTCTGAAGTGTCTGCCGACGATGTCCTCGAAATCGTCGATGTCGACCACGATGTGCGGGTCGAAGGCATAGACATCGTTTACAGTGATAAGCCTCGCCGTCATGTACCATGCGTGCCGACGTGCCTGCTCATAGGCTTGGCGAAGATGGGCTGACGGCTCATAATCCGTCCCGAAGTAGCGGATATACGCCTCGGGATAAGAGTATCCGACGGATTCGTCGGGGAAGTAGCGCAGAGCCTGATGGTAACGAACCGCCCAGCTGACTTCCTCGTCCACGTAAGGCTCGATCAGTTGGGCTCCCCAATATCCATGATCACTGGTGATCAGCCCGGCCATTGCAATGTCGTGCAGTAGACACGCCATGACGATCCTCTCGTCCAGCCCGGCCTTCTCGGCCAGTCTTGCGCTCTGCAGAAGGTGGTTCGCCACCAGCGGCACGAATCGGTGCCGGAAGAAGTCCGCCAGCCTTGGTTGGGCGGGCATCTTCGGGAGTCGCGGGTCATCGCCCATCATCAGATGCCGGCCGTTTCCGAGCGTCGCGAGGACGTCAAACTGAGTGAAATGCGTGTCTTCTCCCATCGTGCAAATCGGCGGAGTTACATGTGACCCGGCTAGCTGGAAGATCTTTTCGGTGATGGTCATATCCTCGGCTCGCTGCGGTAGGACGTCATACATGCTCGATCTCCTTTGAGCGGCGCCGCGGCCCCTCGCCAGGTTGACGAAGAATTTATGGCGCAGCCTTTAACGCACTAAACCTGTGCGGTTGGTCCACTTCTTGTTGGGCCGGACCGGATCGGTGATCCGTTGCCGTCGTTTCAGCTTAAGACGGATCGTCCTCGATCGTCGGGGCCGGCTTCGCGACCAAGTGTTGCCCGCGCCGTCGCCGGAGGCGAGTTCGGAGCTCGCCCCTCATGCTCATAGCGGCCGATCCTTGAGATAGCCGTCCGCGAGGCGCCGCCTGATTTCGCGCACGCGCTGACGTCGATTGCGGGCTCCACATCGGGCGGACGACAACCGTGTCGTTACGGTCTGTGGGATGACATCGGCCGGTTTGTTCTGACGAGCCGATGTCATCCCACATACTGTAACGACACGGTTGTCCGCATGCCGCCCGATGTGGAGCCCGCAATGGACCGTCAGCGCATGCGCGAAATCGGGCGGCGCCTCGCGGACGGCTATCTCAAGGATCGGCCGCTATCGGCATGAGGGGCGAGCTCCGAACTCGCCTCCGGCGACGGCGCGGGCAACACTTGGTCGCGAAGCCGGCCCCGACGATCGAGGACGATCCGTCTTAAGCTGAAACGACGGCAACGGATCACCGATCCGGTCCGGCCCAACAAAGTGGACCAACCGCACAGGCCAAGCGTTAGGTGCGTTAAAGGCTGCGCCATAAATTCTTGGTAGACCTGGCGAGGGGCCGCGGCGCCGCTCAAAGGAGATCGAGCATGTATGACGTCCTACCGCAGCGAGCCGAGGATATGACCATCACCCGAAAAGATCTTCCAGCTAGCCGGGTCATGTTAACTCCGCCGATTTGCACTATGGGCGAAGACGCGCATCAAACGCAGTACGATGTTTTCGCAACACTCGGAGACGGCCGGCATCTGATGATGGGTGATGACCCGCGACTGCCGAGGATGCCTGCCCAGCCGAGGTTGGCAGACTTCTTTCGGCACCGCTTCGTGCCAATGGTAGCGAACCACCTTCTTCAGAGCGCAAGCCTGGCGAGAAAGAACGGGCTCGACGAGAGGATCGTTATTGCGTGTCTACTGCACGACATTGCAATGGCAGGGCTTATCACCAGTGATCATGGATATTGGGGAGCCCAACTTATCGAGCCTTACGTAGATGAGGAAATCAGTTGGGCGGTTCGTCACCATCAGGCGCTGCGCTACTTCCCCGACGAATCTGTCGGGTATTCATATCCCGAAGCGTATATCCGCTACTTCGGCCTGGACTATCAGCCTCCGGACTATCTTCGCCAAGCCTACCACCGTGCACGTCGGCACAAATGGTACATGACGAGTAGGCTCATCACGGTGAACGATCCATATTCCTTCGACCCGCGCGCAGCGGTTGACATCGACGATTTCGAAGACCTGATTGGAAGACACTTCAGGCAGCCGAAGGAAGGTCTCGGGTTTGACAATTCTCCGGCTGCCCATATGTGGCGCACGATGATTTGGCCGCGTAATTCTCTCTAAAGGGTCGAAGGGTTCCGCAGCTGCCGCCTAAAGGGTCGAAGGGTTCCGCAGCTGCCGCGAACTCGCGCATAGCTTGTCGTGCCGGCCGTCGGACAGCCGGGCCAGGGTTGCCGCCGTGAAGCGGAGGAGCCGGCCGGGACCATCTCCTTAAGTGCCAAGCCAGATCCCATCCGGGGTTGGCGCAGCGAGCCCCGGGCGCGCCGGCGTCAAATGATCGTTCCCGGGTCGGTTTTGCTCGACCCGCCGCAGGAGGGGCCAGGATTCGTCAAATCGCGGTAGCGCTTCTCGCGCGGAACCGGAAGTTCGAATCCACTCCCCTCCAGCGGCGAGTCTGCAAACCCTCGGTCCCTCTCGAGAACACTTCGCCCATTACTGCCTGAGCAGCCGCTCACACCAAGCCCAAGGCGCGGAAGTGCACCACCACCGATAATCACATAATCGTAGCTGCGCGTGTTCATCATGATTGACGCGATAAAACGAACTTTGCGACAGAGCCGTAGATCAAGACACCGGCCGATGGCATGCCAGGAAAGGCTTCGATGGCTGCGTTCACCGGCGCCGGATTGGTCATATTGATGGAGTGACCACCCTCGACCACCAACTCCGCGTTAGGAATCGATGCCTGCATTGCCTGAGCTTTGGCCAGCGGGATTGGGGCATCGGCATCACCATGGATGATCAGCGTCGGGACACGAATAGCAGATACTTGGTCGCCGATATCATCGCGGCGGGCGAGTGTGTCGAACCTGCCCAGGAGGTTCGGAGCGGTCATGGTATGCCATTTCTCCTTCCAGGCGGCAGCGCCTGGCCAGTCCGGGCCGAAAATGACGTGCTCCAGCGTCGTGGCGATTTCTTCGCGTAGTTTGTTCGCAATCCACGCATCAAGCATCTTGTTGTAACCTTGCAGCGTCGTGGAATCATCTGTGCCAGTCTGTGTGGCGATCAGGATGAGAGCACGCACACGTTCCGGATGAACCAGGGCGCATCGCATCGCCAGGAAGCCACCCTGAGACGTGCCGGCAAGAATGGCGCTGCTGATGCCGAGGAACGCGATGAGAGCAGTCAGTCGTTTGCGGGGCCGTAATAGGAGAACGATCGCCAAGATTGCCAGACCATACAGGATGCTTTTCCGCGTCGTTTACTCGCTCGCGTCGTTCGGGTCTTCGATGGGCTATGAGCCTCCGCCGTTCAGAAAAGACACAACGCGCTTGACGGCGCCGGGCGACTCGAGAAAGACGAGATGGCCGACACCGTCGAAGGTCGAGATTTCCGCTTCGCACGCGAGCCGAGCTGCCCAGCGCCGCGCCTGCTGTACGGGAAGAACTTTGTCCTGCTCGCCCCACAAGATGAGTGTTGGCGCCGAGATGCGTTTCAGCCAGCGGTCGAGCTTGGGATCGTAGCTGCACTCCCAGAGAACTCGGGCGAGCGAGGTCATTTCGCGATAGCGCGCCACCTTCATGTCAACCGTGACTTCGACCTGGCTCATTTTCGCCAGCACCGTCGGCGAGGCCACGAGGGTCGAGGGCAGCTTCTCGGGTGGAATCATGAACAGATCCGCGCCCGGGTGTTCCGGAACTCGTAGACCTGCCGGGCACGCGAGCGCCAGCCGGTGCACGCGGTGGCCATGGAATATCGCAAAAAGACTTGCGATCCAGCCGCCAAGCGAATGGCTGAGCAGGTCGACCGGCTCATAGAGGATGCGACGGCCTAGTGTACTTGACGGCGAGTTCAAGGATCCGTTCGCTGCCTTCCGGCAAGGAGGACCGGCCGGCGCCGCATTCTGTTTCTCTCTTTGAAGAACGTTTGGCCATGTTCTCCAGATCAATGTGCGCGGGTTGCGATCTTCGCCAAGTCGTATAAACCCTATCGAGACGAGACCACCACCGAGACTACCCGCCACCTAAGGTCGAGCTGTAAGTTTTTTTCCCGTCTCGACGGCCTGCCCACGGCCGTCGGCAATGCTCGGCAGCTGCCCTCCCGTGCTCAAGTCTACACAATCGCCCAACAATGGTGTCATATGCGCGCCTTTAGCGAAGCCGAAAACGGAGGTCCAGGCATCCAAGCCTTCCTCTGCCGTCGCTCATAAAGAAACCGCGGATACGCCTATACGCAGCCAAACCGGCGCGAATTGGCCGACGCGACCGGCCTGCCGTGCGAAACCGATCACAGAGCCGCCTCAAGCATGGCAATCCTGGCCGACGATGATATCGACGGTATGGACACCGAGCTTGCGATGAGCGAAAATCAATTGTTTGGGTTCGTCGTCCGCGCTACGGGGGTCTCACATGAGCGCTTGGATTGCGACTGCCCTCGCTGTCGCCATCACGGCCATTTCGCCGATTACGGTCGTCAACGCGGGATCTTGCGTCCCAGGAAGTACACCCAACTGCTTTAACATTCCCGCGACGATTGATTTCAGCTCGGTTCCCGAAATTTCTAAACAAATCGTGGGTGAAGCGAAGAGCGGGGAAAGGCAACCGCAGTCCACGGTCGAGCCGCCGGCGCCGGCCCACTATACCGGCCCAATATTTGGGGCAAGTCCGCGACCGGGACGGGTGCCGACCATTGGCTACCACTGGTCATTGGAGTGACAGATTAAACCCTGCCCGTGGATTGCTTGCGGCAGCAAGTAGCGCTTGGAGCTTGGCCGCTGCTGGCGCAGGGGATCGCGCACACACGCCGCTCCTCTCCCGCCGGCCAACTCACCCGCGGCCGAACTCGGCGCCGGGCCGCCCGTCGAGCTGGTCGCCCAGGGCTGCGGCCCCCGGCTGGCACCGCGAACACTGGCGCGACCGCTGGGGCTATTGGCATTGGGGCGAATGCGTCCCGAATTGGTGACCCGGCAGCGCCCCCAATCCGCTATGAGGATCGTACCACCGCTCGCCGACGATCCTGAGCGCCGGCGATCCTTCGCCAAGCCGATCAAGCTGGCAAGGATTTCGCCGCGATCCTCACCGCGTCAGCATCAACAGAACGACCGCGAGAAGCGCCCACACGCCGCCGAAGCCGAGCAGCAACATGCGGCTGAGCCAAGCGCGATCAGGCTGCCGGCCTAGCTGCTCCTTCACAAAGTCCAATTCGTCTAGCAAGTTCAGACCGCAGCTAACCTGATTTAGTTTGCCCCGAGCCGGCAGATGCGTTTCGTCGATCCCGGGCGGCGGCTCTGCGTTCAAAGCGTGCTACAAGATCGAGTATTTCTTGCCGCGCTCGCGGCGACTGACATTCGTGAGCGATTTCGCGGAGTTTGGTCGCGATTTCTCTGTAATGATCGCCGCTCACTGGCGCAGTGCTCGGCTCCGGTTCCTCCATACTTCTTCCCGATCTTACAGCCCCCCAATCGCACGCTAACGCCGGTCACACTACGCGAGTTCCGCGCGTAGAATTGGAGAGCAGCCTATCCTGCTCCCGGGCAATCGTCAAAAGCGCGTCAAATCGTCTGGAATGCGAGTATTGGCGCTATTTGCCGGCGTTGCATGGTCGAAGAGCCCCGTATCACATGGGGGCGCTTTCAGGGACACGCCGATGAGCGACGAGCAGGAAGCGAGCGCCGGGCATTATCGCGAGATCGCTGAGAAGATCAGGCAGTTAGCGCGGCAAACACATATCCCGGAAGCCCAACAGGAACTGTTCGATCTCGCTGATCGGCTCGATCGGATGGCTGATCTTGCGAGATTGACCCGGGGTAGAGGGCGGGGGCGGGGCCAGTGATGCCGATCACCTCGACTGCCGCATGTCACGGGCCGGTGCCGTGGACCTCGCGGGGAAGGAGCGGCGCCGGGTTGGGGGGATCATCTCGACGCCGCTCCCCGCTCGGCTTGGTCCGGCCGGATCATGATCGCCAAGCCAGGCGATCCTACGCGGCGGCGGTCAACGAAATGTCAGCCGCCAGACGGAGGAGCCACTACCGGCACTGAGACAGTGGCCCCGATGCCGAATGTCCGCTAGAACTCGCGCCGACCCGTTCCAGATCGGAGCCTCAGGTGACAAAGACCGCCAAATCGAGCGAGACGATCCGGGCGAACAAACGCAAGGCCAAACTGAGGGCGAAGCATCGGCGCCAGCGGGCGCGGGCGACTGGATAGCGCCATCCCGCGCTTCACGACGCTAGGTGGTCAATTGGGTGGGCGGACAAAGATATTGGGGTTTCGTCCGGTCTGGAACGAACGTTGTCATTTCCGGGTTTAACCATCGGGCGTTGCGTAGGGACGCTGGATAGTGCCCCCTTCTCGAAGGGCTCGCTGCATTAGTGAGCTTCGGAGGCAAGGGTATGCGGGACTTCGCGACGCCCAGCTCAACGTGACATAGCTTGACCCGCCGGACGCGCGAAGGCAGGGGCGTTCGCGACTTGCGGGTCTATAAGCTGACCCCGAAGAGCTGGCCCACCCGCGCCGTCAGATTGAAGGCGGCAAGGTCGCGAGCCATGTCGAGCAACTGCAAGCTGAAGAGCGGCATGAGGTAGCCGAGCTGGAGACCTTAACGAGATTTCAGACCGAGGTGCATTTGAAGGGCTGTCAGCCGCCAATTACCGCTCAGCAGCGGCGCGAGCCCAAAGGCTGCACGCTCAAGCCACCACGCCGAGGCTCAAACAGTATCTTGTGGAGGTGATCGCTCGGTGCGAGCGATTAGCAGGAGAGACTGAGAGCACAGCCAGAGAAGGATTTGGCAGAAGCCGACCGTGGACCGCGGCAGAATGGACCCCGCCACTACGCTGCCGCAGTAGCGCGGAACCGCCAGCGAACGCCGCGACCGGGTAACCCCTCGGGACACGCAAATCAGAACGGCAAATAGGCCAGATGGACGGCACCTACCGTGCTCTCGGCACTGGTACGCGGATACGGGGATCGGGTAGCCGGCGCGATCCTCGACCGACTGAAAGCGTGTCTGTGCCCAGTTCAGCGCCTGGACGCTCGCCCAGATGATGGATGGCTCGTCTAAGCTCGCGCTGGGTATTGGCGATCAGGTCAAAAGTGTGGCAGAGGCGGAACAGGATCGCCAGCAGCGCCCCCAACGCCATCCAGTTCAGTAGCAGGCTGATCGTTTCAAAGCTCATTTTCGCCTCCTGGCGCTAGGGTCCCCAAAGGGACCGCTTTTTGGTCGCCCGGCTTGGGGACGTAGCCGAGTTTAAGACACGGACTTGAGCGGACGCCGTGACAGTCGAGAAATCCTGTTCGCGTGGATTTTACTCAAATGCCAGTCGGTAATAACTCGGCCACCGTCAAGAAGGCGTCTCTCATTGGCGATTGTTCTTTGGGCCGGAGCCGGAACAGTGCGCGCCCTCAGCTTCCGCAGTGTACCCCGTTCCAAATGGCTAAGCGGCCTTTAATCTAGACCGCCTATTTGTGTAGATTGCACAGCGAACTTTTTCTTTCCGGCGTATGCGGCTCTCGGCTGACCTCGTCATCGGCCGGCTTCGACGCCGCCCGCAGGACGTCCGCGCTGGCTCAGGCCAAAGAACCGCGGGCCCGACCAATGCGCCCCGGTAATCCGCTCGGCGATCATGCTCAGCGAGCGATAACGCTCGCCCTGATATTCGAACCCGTTCTCGCGAACCAGCACGGTGTGGGCGTGGCCGCGCCACTGACGTACCAGGGTCGTGCCGGTCTTGGGCACGATACCGGGATCGAAGGACGCGCCGGCTTTCTCGAACTCTCCGGCCAGGGTCTGCAGACGACGCCGCAGCACCCGGCTTGCCCCAGCATGGGTTCGTTCTTGCAGCTGATTGGCGAGGGCTCGGATTAACAGATCGCGACTGAGGCCCTGGGGCGGTCCGGCGCGATGCAATTGGCGCCAGACAAGCCGTAGATCGCGCGTCGACCGATCGACCAGTTCGGCAATTCCGACTTCGACCTCGGTCAAGCTCGGCTTTCGTGCTCGGTCGTTCTGGTTGTCCCCTCGACCGGGAACCGGCGACGGCCCGCCAGAGTGCTGGCGAGCCGAAGCGTCGTGGATTGGCGGTTTCATACGCTCGCCGGCTCGGCGATGCGGTAGACCCGGCCGCGCTCTTCCTTAACCGAGGCAACGCTGAGCCCGAGCCTCTTCTTCAGCCTGCAAGGCGTGCCGGAACACCGCGAGGCGTGCGGCGTGCGGTGACGAATTGAGACGCGCTCGAACTCGATCATCGCCGCCGGTGGCGCCGGCGGCATGGTGCGCAGCATGGCCGAGTGGGCGCACCATCCCCAGACCCGCTGCACTAGAACAAACTGGTATCCATCCTATTCTGATACCCGTTCATCCCACGGTGGGCTCCTTGAATGCGGTATTGTGCTTAGGAAACCACTCATAGCCCTTGAGCATGTATTGCCAATACATGATCGGCAGGAAGCTGGCCTTAATCCACCAACCTAGCCAACGCTCCTTGCCCGGATTGAGGATGGGCAGGGTCGGAGTCACTTTGCCGCCGTAGATGAACTCAGCGATGATCGCCTTGCCGTTGGCGGTGGTCAGCGGGCACGAGGCGTAACCGTCATAGCCGCCGTCGATCGCTTGGCCGTTCATCAGCTTGAGAATATTTCGTACCACCACAGGCGCCTGCTTGCGCACGGCGGCGGCGGTCTTCGAATTGGGCGTCGCGGTGACGTCGCCTAGCGCGAACACATTGGCGTGGCGCACGTGCTGCATCGAGTTCTGGTTGACTTCAACCCAGCCAGCGGCGTTGGAAAGCGGGCTCGAACTGATGTCGTCGGGCGGACTTTGCGGCGGCGAGACATGCAGCATGTCATAAGGCACGCTGATGCGCTGACCCTGGCTGTCGCCGCCGACGATCTCGAAGAGCGCGGTCTTGGCTTTGGCGTCAACGGCGACGAGGTTGTGCTGGTAGTGCACCTTGACGCCGTAGCGCTCGGCAACCTTGGCACACTCGCGGGCGAAGAACGGCACGCCGAAAATCACCGGCGCATGGACGAAATACTTGAGATCGACGTTGGTTCGGATGCCCCCGCGCTGCAGATAGTCGGCAGTGAGATAAACGATCTTCTGCGGCGCGCCCGGACACTTGAAGGGCAGCGGTGGCTGAGTGAATACCGCCTTCCTTCCGGGCTTGAGTGCCTTGATGCACTCCCAAGTATACCTGACATGATCTGGCGAATAGTTGCTGCACACGCCCTCACGGCCAAGCGCCTCGGCGAGGCCATCGATCTTGGCCCAATCGAGCTTCACCCCGGTGCAGACCACCAGATAGTCATAGCCGACCGCGTCGCCGGTGGACAGTTCGACCTTGTTGTTCGCGGGATCGAACTTGTGCGCGGCGGCCTTGATGCGCTTGACGCCCGACGGCACCAGGCTCTCGGTCGTCCGGCGCGTGCGCGCGAGATCATAGACCCCGGCCCCGACGAGCGTGAATGCCGGCTGGTAGTAGTGCGTGTCACTCGGCTCGACGATTGCGATGTCGATCCCGCCCGGCCCGTGGCGCTTCAAACTTGCCGCCACGGTAATTCCGGCGGTGCCGCCGCCGACGATCAAGACTTTATGGTGCGTCGTCCCGGCCATCATGGCTCTCCCGTCGAACTGGCCCGCCCGCTGTGGCCTCGGGCATTCGCTCGCCAAACACCGGATCATTATACTCAACCCAATGTCCATCGCCGTCCAACACGCTCACGAAGGCCGCAGATTTTTCGCACCCGCACAGGTGACTGCGGCCTCGCGGTCAGATCTCGTAATCGGGCAGGCTCTGGTCCATCTCCAGGGCCGGCACCGACCCGCTCGACCAGCCGACGATCCGGGCCGGCACGCCTGCGACCGTGGCGCCGGGCGGAACGTCATGCAGGACGACACTGCCCGCGCCGACCTTGGCGTCGCGACCGATCTCAACATTGCCGAGCACTTTTGCCCCAGCGCACAGCAGCACGCCGTCGCGCACTTTCGGATGCCGGTCGCCACGCTCCTTGCCGGTGCCGCCGAGCGTTACCTCATGCAAGATTGAAACATCGTCACCGATGACCGCAGTCTCGCCGACAACGAGACCGGTACCGTGGTCGATAAACACGCCACTCCCGATAGGCACGGCGGGATGGATGTCGACGGCAAAGACCTGCGACACGCGGCTTTGCAGGAAATGCGCAAGCTCTCGCCGACCATCGCACCACAGCCAATGGCCGAGGCGGTGCCATTGCAGCGCGTGGAAGCCCTTATAGTACAGAAACGGCCTTAAATAGTTTTCTGCTGCAGGGTCTCGTGTCCGAATGGCGACCAAATCGGCGATCGCCGCGGTGACAATCCCTGGATCGCCGGCCATCGCTGCGCGCGCAATTTCGCCCAGCCGTTCGGCCGGCATCGAATACTCGGCGAGCTTGTGCGCTAACAGCTGACTGAGCCCCGAGGCAAAACCTTCATGGCGCAGCACTACCAGATCGAGAAAGCCGCGGAGCATTTCCTCGCCCGCCGCCGCCCGCTCGGCGTCGAGGCGCAGTGTCTCCCACAGCTTGCCTTCGTCTGTTGGTATGCCTCGCTGTCGTGAAGCGGCGATTTCCTTCGCGACGAACCTGATCTCGGTCATAGCCTGATCGTCCTCGAGCGCGAGACTACCACTTCGGGCCGGCCGACAGCTACGGAATACACCCTCGGGCATGGCCCGGATCGCCGCGACGGCCGCGCGCTTTGGCAAAGAGCGGGCCGCGGATCATTGCCGTGGTAAAAGAATTCCGCCAAAAACGCGCGCTCCGAGCTCGGCGGATTTGGCGTAGAGGGGCGGCAGGCCCCGCGCGGCGCGCCCCTGATCGAGGATGTCGAGCATCCCCTGCACCGCGGCCTGCGCTTCCTGAATGGCGCTCTGCGTGCGG
Source organism: uncultured Alphaproteobacteria bacterium (assembly GCA_963695605.1). Taxonomy (GTDB): domain Bacteria; phylum Pseudomonadota; class Alphaproteobacteria; order ATCC43930; family CGMCC-115725; genus AP-15. The sequence continues at coordinate 22,607 of CAVOHI010000075.1, forward strand.
CTTCACACATGGCGACGCGGACGCCGTGTTGGCGCGGTCCGACCACGTCTTCGAAGACTGCTTCCACTTTTCACGGATCAACCACTTCCATCTCGAGCCGCACGTCAATATCGCGCGCGTCACGGGCGAGCTCATCGAGTTGTGGTCATGCAATCAGGACCCGTTTGTGCTGCGCAGCGACATTGCGCGGATCTTCGGGCGGCCTGCCAATAACATTCGCATCTATGCGAGCTATGTCGGCGGCGGTTTCGGCGGCAAGAGCTTCTGCAAGATGGAACCGCTCGTCGTGCTGCTGGCGATGAAGGCGGGCCGGCCGGTGCGCCTCTGCCTCAGCCTCGACGACAGTTTGCTGACGCTCACCAAACATGCCGGGATTTTGGTACTGAAGACGGGGGTCACGAAGGACGGGAGGCTGACCGCCCGCAAGAGCCGAGATCCAGCTCGACGGCGGCGCCTATTCAGACGCGAGCGCGCTAACCGTGGTCAAGACCGGATACCGCATCACCGGTCCCTATCGTTGGGACGCCGTTGCGACGCGCGCTTATGCGGTGCGCACGAATACGGTTCCGGCCGGGTCGTTTCGCGGCTTTGGCGGAACACAGGCGAGCTTTGCGTCGGAATCTCAGATCGACATGATTGCACGGCGGTTGGGAATTGACCCCCATGATTTCCGCTGCAAGAACCTGCTCGCCCCGGGCGAGTCGTTTCGACCGGGCGACAGCAACATTGACAGCGACCTTGCAAGGGGGCTCGACGCGCCGGCGAACGCAACCCCGCTCACCTACCGCGTGCCGCTCGCCGGTGACCTGCCGCATTGCCACGAGTTGTTCGTCCTCGAGCATGGCGGCCCCGGCCCGTTCGGCACCAAAGGCATAGGCGAGAGCGGCATGCTCGGCGTCGCGGCGGCGATTGCCAATGCAATCGAAGATGCGGTCGGCGTCAGGGTCACGCAAATTCCATTCACGCCGGAACGCGGGCTCGCGGCGATCGAGGCGGCGCGGTGACCCCCACCGTGAGCCTGCCGATGTACAACCTGCCCGAAATGCGGGCGGACAACGCGCGTTTCTAGGAGGCGCTGCGGGAGTTATTGGTCGAGGCGGGGCTGCGCGATCTTCCCGAGAGGTTGACCTTCGACCGACTGCCGGTGCCCGGAGCGGATCCGAGAGCTTCCCGTGACGATTGCCACCTGATCAGTCCAGTCCGTCATCTGTTACTCGATTACGCCTCTAAATCGTGCATGGCAAACGCCGCTACGGGGCGGGTATGCTCACGGTTCGGTCATGCGTCTTAAGGGCAAGGTTGCGATCGTCACCGGCGGCGCCCACGGCATGGGTGAAGCCGAGGCGCGGCTGTTCGCGGCGGAGGGCGACCTGTTGCAAAAAGCGTATCCAGGTTTTGCGGATGCCGGTCTCGCCGTCAGGCAGACGCTGCAAGTATGGCCCGGTGGTCTGGGCCAGTCTGCGGAATACGGTTTCCGCGTCGGGCAGCGGAATGCTGCCGACAAATTGAACGATCTGGGTTTCGGTGTGATCTTCGACCACGACGTGCTCCTGGAGATCGGTGTTGATCGGCGGCGTGGTACCCGAGATCGACAATTTGGCGGGCGGCACAGTTGAGGCTCAAGCGCGATCGCGGTCGAGCGCTTGAAAAAAGTACGGCAACGCGCCGACGAATTCGCTGCTGCCCATGAGCAGAACGGCGCGGCGACATGGCGCCGGATCGCGAATGCTGTCGTTCAGCTCGCTAACGCAACCCCCGCCCGACTCGGTGCAATGATCTACTTCCAGTATTATCCGGAAGAGGGGTCACGCGCCCGGCGCGAGGGCAATCCCGCGCAATGCCTTAATCGACAGGCGAATGCGGCCGTCGTTGAGAAAGCTGCTGAAGGCTGACAATGATATCCGCAGCACCGGCCGGACGGCCTTCTGCGGCGGGACGAATGGAGAGAGCGTCATGATTGAGCTGCTCGATCGGCAACAGTCGCTCACGATCAATCAATGGAAGATCTTCACAGCGGTGATCCTGTCGATCATGCTCGATTTTTTCGATTTCCTGCTGATCGGCTTTGTCCTCGCCTTTTTCGTGCAGGATTGGCACCTGACCTATGGCCAGTCGGCGCTGATCCTGTTTTCGTCGGGCATCGCGGCGGTTCCGGGGGCCATCTTCTTCGGCTGGCTCGGCGACAGGGTCGGCCGCCGCAAAGTGTTCATGATCACCGTCCTGACGTTTTCGTTGGCCACCGGCGCGATGGCGCTGACGCCAGACCGTACGTGGGTCGCCCCGACAAGAGGCAATAGATCAGTAAAGGCCCAATGGGTCGTTGCCCGCCGTCCTCTGAGTAACCCGGCCACACCCAAAATGAAGGCACCGGTGCAAACCGACGTGACGTACTTTGCAGCACCCGCCCGCCGGCGGACGAACTCTATGGTTTCACGATCGCCGATCGCCTGGACGACACCGTAGCTTCCGCCGGGGACGCAGAGCAAGTCGAGGGACGGACAGTTCGCAAAGGTGTGCGTTGGCACGAGGCCCAACCCGCAATCGCTGGGCACCGGTGATTCCGATTTAGCGACGATGTGGGTCGCTGATTGGGGAAGGCGTGAAAGCACCTGTAGAGGCCCCGTGAAATCGAGCTGTGTCAAGTCAGGGAAGATGACAAAGCCAATATTGAAGGGCGACATGTTCGATCTCCAGTCCTCTACGTCACAGCCCTGCATCGGCG
>CAVOHI010000076.1:0-55442 GCA_963695605.1 uncultured Alphaproteobacteria bacterium
AGGGAGATGGATTCGAACTTCTGGTACCGCGTCACAAAAGCCGTGGATTTCCGCAGCATTCCGGGCATTGCGGGGGCATCGGCGGGGCTCTTAAACGATACCACCTGATGGTTCAGCCCTCCTTCTGCGCCTCGAACCACTCCATCGAGCCAACTCGCGCCTGATGGGGGCGGATGAGGAGGGCACGCACGAGCGGCTCAAAGGACATCTCGGTGAGCTGATCAATCCCAAGATCGCCGAGCACAGGAGCCGGATCGTAAAGAACACCGGCGACGGGTTCTTGGCGGAATTTGCAAGTGTTGTGGACGCCGTGCGCTGCGCCGCAGCGCCGCCCCGACCATGTCGCCGCCGTTGTTGACCTCGGCCACGATGCGGTCGGCCCGGTGCGTCGCGTAGGCGGCGATCGCCAAGCGGGCCCATTCGGTCGGCGGGTGACAACCTGGCTTTTGACATCAGCAAGTCCCGCCCGCTGATCTCCAGGTTCCCATCCTCGGCCAACTGGCGCCGAGTTGTGTGCGTCAAGTTCAGCAAATTGGTCATGGTTGGGGTGCGGTGGTTCATTGAGGTCACTCAGAGGAGCATCCCTTTGTTCGATCGCAAATGACCATCCCTTCGTCCCGACCTGCCTTGTGGCAGAGCGCCGCGCAGCGGCAGTCAATCGGGATAGGGGGACATCTCGCGATGCCGCCCCTCCCCCACCACCGGGCATACGGGTCCGTACCACGGCGGTTCGGCGGATTAAGCACCGGCCAGCTTTTCCATGGAAATCAGGCCCAGACGACGGAAGCGAGCTTTGGTGAAGGCGCGATGCAGAGCTTCCGAGAAGCTCAGCCGCCACGGTCCCTTGGGGCTGAAGATGGCCGCACTGGCCGACCGTTCGGAGACCTTGAGCCGACGGAGCTCACGATAGCGCTGGCCTCGCGTCTTCCACTGGACCCAGGCGACGCAACGCAGGCGCCGTCGGATCCAGCCATCCAGCGACGGCAACTCGTGCCACTGGCTGAAGCCGAAGTAGCCGGCCCGACCCCGCACGAACGGGTTCAGGTCGGCAATCATCTGCTCCAGGCTGACGCCTCGATGCCGCCGGGTCAGTTCGCGCACCCGATCTTTGAACCGGGTCACAGCCTTGTCGGCGATGCATCGCCGGAACGCCGGGTCATCCTTGACCGTGAAGCCGAGGAACGACCGGTGCCACGGTCGGGCGACGGCACTCTTCTCCGCGTTGATCTGCAGCTTGAGGCGTCCTTCGATGAAGCGGGTCAGGCTCGCCATGACCCGCCGATCCGAAACCCGCCTCGCCACTGCGGCAAGCAGCCGGTCGTGATTTACCCGGTCGAAAAATTTGGCCAGGTCAATGTCTACCACAAACCGGTAGCCGTCGATGACGTAGGCTTGCGCCTGCACCACCGCCTGGTGAGTGGAGCGGCCTGGCCGGAAGCCATAGCTGTGCTCGCTGAATGTCGGATCCCACCGCGGCTGCAGCCGCTGCAGGACCGCCGGCTGGATCACGCGATCGATCACGGTTGGAATGCCGAGGTTGCGCGTCCCGCCGGCCGGCTTCGGGATCTTCACCCGACGCACCGGCTGCGGCTGGTAGCGCCCCCGGAGCAGTTGATCTTCGATCTCAGACCAGCGCGCTTTGAGGATACCCGGCAGCCGTTTGACGGTGATCCCGTCGACCCCGGGCGCGCCCTTGTTGCGCACCACTGCACGCAATGCCGCTTCTATGTTGTCTGGGGCACAAATCGCCTCCATCAGATGCGCTGTGGATGCCGGGCTTTCGCGTTCGGCCCTCGCCGTGACCGCTTCGATCTCTTGCACGTCCCGGCGCAGGGCTTCACCCCGGCCGGGTATCGGCAAGGCCAGTTCGAGCTGGTATGGCGATCGCGTTTTGGTCATGAGACGCCCGACCTACTTGCCCTTTCCTTCAACCCCTCATCGGGGGACCGTTCAGGCCTTCGGCCAGCGCGCCGGCCTACTATGCCCTCTGCTGACTTCTGCACTGCGATCAGGCCGCCTTACGGCGTCCTCAGTCCCGAGGGACACGGTGCAGATCTCTCGGAGTAAGCCCGACAGCCTTCATCGCACACCCGCCGGATTTACAGTTCTGGCCCTTGATGGAAATGGACTTTGCGACATCCTGCCCGCTCGTCCGCCCAGCGCTGCCTCATATCCGGTTTCTGTTCGTCGGGTCGCGACTTTGCTCCACGCTTCCTTCAGACAGCCCCTCACGGTTCCGCCCTTGCGCTTTGCTAGTGCTTCACCTCCATCAGGTTGCACAGGGCACTTTCACCCCCAAACTGTCGGACATGTCCGACACACAGGACGCTGCGCGCCGGCTCCGCCGGTGCCGCCGCAGTCGCGGCGGCATCCTTGACTGCCGCTGCGCGCGGCGCTCTGCCACAAGGCAGGTCGGGACGAAGGGATGGTCATTTGCGATCGAACAAAGGGATGCTCCCTCTGAATGACCTCAATGACCACCGCACCCCAACCATGACCAATTTGCTGAACTTGACGCACACAACTTAAAAGCGGCTGGGTCGGTCCCGCCGGCACCGGCACGGAGGAACGCATTAAGATCGCAAAGGAGCTGCTGGTACTTGTGGCCCCGACAAAAACGTCCTCTCCTCGACCCCCTTAAAGTCGACCCAGCCATTTCAATCCGGGATGCACGATGGCCGCCGAACACCAAAGCGCGCGTCTCGCGAATGAACACCCCCAATATTGATGGCAATTCGCGATCGGCTTTGGCGGCCTGCGGTACTCGGGCGTCGACGCGGCGTCGTTCCTCAGACGCCGTTCAACATGATGCAACTGCCGCTGGTGCCTTGGAACCAACCCCTTATCGATTTGAGGCCGGCGCGCAAAGCAGCCGCGGATGTCGGGGAACTTGTGCTCCCCACGATCAGCTCCGCGAGGCCGCCGCAACCAACACGGGCGTCGCGCGATAGAGACCGGGGAACAGACGCTGCAAATTCTCGATCTTGGGCAAATCGTTGATGACAATGTATGGATAACGGGGATTGCGGGTTAGGAAATCCTGGTGATAATCCTCGGCCGGATAGAAATCCCGGCCGGGCTCGACCTTGGTGACTATCGGGGCATCGAATACGTGCCCCTGGTTGAGCTGGTCGATATAGGCCTCGGCGACGCGCGTCTGCCCCGGATTGATTGGAAAAATTGCGGAGCGATACTGCGTCCCGACATCGGGGCCCTGACGATTGAGCTCTGTCGGATCATGAGCGACCGAAAAATAGATCTGTAGGATCCGCCCATAGCTGATCAGGCGGGGGTCGAAGGTGACCCGGACCGATTCTGCGTGTCCGGTAGTGTTCGTGCCAACCATCTCGTAATGCGCTGTCTTGGCGGTGCCACCGGCATAACCGGAGACGGCGCTAAGGACGCCTTCGACATGCTGGAACACGCCTTGGACGCCCCAGAAGCAGCCTCCGGCGAGGATTGCGACCTCGGATGTCGACCCAGGGTTGCCTGTTTCGTCGAGCATCGGCGGTGGGATCAGTCGCGTACTCTCTGCCGCCGACGGCAAGGGCAGCGCAATGCCGGCGCCTAGCAGCAGCGCCGCAAAAATCCACGCCGGTTGAAGCAAAAGTGATGCGAGCGGCACGAAGCGCCTCCTGGACAGCGGGCTTAGACGAAGCCGACAACCGCATGCGGCACATACGGCTCCTCCAGAGAGGTAATCTCGTCGGCAGAAAGTTTCACGTTCACAGATCCGAGAGCGTCGTCGAGATGGTGCAGCTTGGTGGCGCCGACGATCGGCGCGGTAATCACGGGTTTGGCGAGCAGCCACGCCAGCGCCACTTGCGCCCGCGGAATGCCCCGCGCTGCGGCAACCTCGGTGACGCGATCGACGACCTTGCGGTCTGCCTCGGCAGACTTCGCAAATAGCCTTTGGTGAGCATCGTCAGTCTCCGTGCGGATGCTCGTGTAATTCCAATTCCGGGTCAGCCGCCCGCGAGCCTGTGGGCTCCAAGGAATGACGCCGATCCCTTCCGCCGCGCAAAGCGGCAGCATCTCGCGCTCCTCTTCGCGATAGAGCAGGTTCACCAGATTCTGCATGCTGACGAAGCGTGTCCAGCCATGGCGTTCGGAAACTCCAAGAGCGCGAGCGAACTGCCAAGCATGCATCGAAGACGCGCCGATGTAACGGGCTTTCCCGGCCTTGACAATATCGTGGAGTGCTTCGAGCGTCTCCTCAATCGGTGTGCCATGGTCCCAGCGGTGGATTTGATATAAGTCAACGTAATCGGTGCCGAGCCGCCGCAGGCTGTCGTCAATCTCGCGCATGATCGCCTTACGAGATAGGCCGCCGCCGTTGGGTCCTGGCCGCATTCGCCCATAGACTTTGGTCGCGATAACGACCTCGTCGCGGCGGGCGAAATCCTTGACCGCCCGGCCGAGGATTTCCTCGCTGCTTCCCAGCGAATATCGGTTTGCCGTGTCAAAGAAGTTGATGCCGCCTTCGAGAGCCCTTTGGATAAACGGCCGGCTCTCCGCCTCGTCGATGCTCCAGGCATGATTGCCCTGACCGGGGACGCCGTAGCTCATGCAGCCAAGACAAATGCGCGACACCTCCAGACCAGTGCGACCGAGTTTCACATACTCCATAGGTCTGTCTCCTGTCGGGTAGCGCGAAAGGGAACGGCCGATTGCATAGGCAACTCTTTATCACGAGGACGCAGCAATCAGGTTGAAGTGTCACCGATCATCCGTTGCGGCGTGCTTTCGTTTACCTTGACCGTCTCCCCTTTATGGTGAGCTCTATACCAGCAGGGATGCTAAAAGGCGCGAGCCATTCGCCATGGCAAGCAAATGCAATCGCATGTGGGCGCGCCTCGAATAGCGGACGGGGTCAGCGACATCCTCAAGCATACGCGTGCGAGATCCCCGAAGCTGCCTCGAAGGTCGGATGGCAACGCAGCAGCGCTTAGGTCGGTCAGCTCCGCGCTCACGCGGTCCGCGTTACCGTTGCCGAAGAAGCCCGATCAGGGCTTCTGAAGGTAGCGGAGAATTATTCGCGATCGAGGGATCTCCCCGAAGCCCGCTGATGGCGAACTCTCGGAAACCGAGCCGGTGCCGTTCGCCGATCCGCAGGGTACAAAAAGCACCCGCGCAATGTCGTCAATTTCAAGACTTCAACGCGATTTTGTCATAAGGTAATGGACTGACGGCCAGCGATATCCGCAACTTCTGAGTAGAATTTCCCCGTGGACGCACCCAATCCGACTGCTGGATCAAGTGAGCCAAGCAAAATCGGGTATCCGAACTCACCCTGCAATAAATCGGGGCACCAGACTGTCCAAGAGGACCCGCTTCACCGGATTTATTGGGAAGAATACGGTCCTGCAGACGGCGAGCCGGTCATGTTCCTGCACGGCGGGCCGGGCGCGGGATGCCAAAAGTTCTTTACCCACTTTTTCAATCCGGAGCGATACCGGGTCATTCTTTTCGACCAGCGCGGCTGTGGCAAGAGCACACCTAGCGCAAGCGACGACGACGCTACAGCGGCACTCACCGACAACACGACCGCGCATCTGATCGATGACGTGCTGCGGCTGCGCTGTGAGCTCAATATCCACGGCAAGATGACGTCTTTGGCGGCAGCTGGGGAAGCACGCTCGCTTTGGCTTACGCCATAGCCCATCCTGAAACCGTGCAGACTCTGATCCTGCGTGGCGTCTTTCTATGCCGGCGAGCGGATGTCGATTATTTCTTTCAGGGCAACGCTGCCGATTTCGCGCTGGATCCGCTCGGGATACGGGTGCCCATATCTGTATTTCCCGCAGCGTGGGAGCATTTCGTCACGGAAATCCCGCCCGAAGACCGAGGCGACGTGGTCAAAGGGCTGGCGAAGATTTTTGCGGAGCAGCCGCAGAATGAAGCCGAGCGCGAGCGCGTCTTAAAGGCCGCGTCGGCCTGTGTGGCGTGGGAAAGCAGCGCCAGCCGCCTGAAGCGGGATGAAAGCAGCCAAAGCCAGCCAAATCAGAAATATGCTTCGATGGCTGGTAGGATCTTAATTCACTACATGATCTATGGCGGGTTTCTTCGTGCCGGTGGCGAGGCGAATCGCGACAACAACTACATTCTCGACCATGTTGATAGGCTGAAAGAGATCCCGGTGCATATCGTGCACGGGCGTTACGACAGAGTGTGTCATCTATACCAGGCGGAAGCCCTCGTGCGGGCTTTGCGCGCCGTTGGCAACAACGAGGTGAATTACTTTATTACCATGGCCGGCCATAGCAGCCTGCAGCCGGAAACCGACTCCAAGTTGTGCGCAATCATGAATGATCTGCCGCCGATGAGCCCGTTCGACCGCGGCGGCAAATAGCACCGACGGCCTGATCCGGCGCTCCCTATCACTGCGGCCCCCTCTTATAGGGGGAAAAATTCGACTTATAGGGGGAAAAATTCGACAACATGAGACTGACAATGCCGCAAAGGCCAATGCCCTCTAGGCGAAGAGACGGAGCGCCGTCAGCGTCGCCGTGGCGGAGCCGCTCTTGTTCGGAACAATCGTGAGGCGGAGATGGGTGACCTGGCGGAGATTGAAGCGCTGTTCTTCGCGCTGGTAGGTCGCTCCCTCGGGGCTGAAGTTGTATTCCTGAACCAGAATTTGGCGGTACGATCGGCCGCCGTCCTCCGAGACTTCCACGCGCACTTCTTGGGTATGCTCCCGCATCGTCTCCCCGACCTCATAGACGAGGCGCGAGATCGTTTGCGGCCGGTCAAACTCAATGACGATGTGTTCGGTGGTGTCGGGGCGAGCGCTGATCCAGCGGGTGGCTCCAGGACCGCTGCGTCCGTCTAGCATATGCTCGACCGGGTGAGCCGGATCCTCGGACGAATAGGCGATCGTCGCGCAGCCGACGATGTCGATCTCGCCGGCGTCCCGGGCATTCGTTGCCGCGTCGGTTTCCAGCGGTCGCTTGCGAAGTCGCGAGAGGTCTGTCGTTCCCTGCTGTGGCATTTATTCTCCTACTGTTGTGATCTGGCGTTTATTGCTAGAAAAGTCGGAAGGCCGCCCTTGCGAGGATCCCATTCCTTGCGGACCTGATCCTCGACCGGCAAGCCGGTCGACGTGGTGGGGCTGCGCTCCGTGTGTTTCTCGTCAGCCGTTTTCGGCTCATACACCTCCTGGACGAGGTGGTCGATGGTGGCCTTCTCGCGCACGTGCCGTCTTTGAGTGCGCGACGGTCTTGAGTGCGTGACGGTGCTTCTGCCATGCCCGCTCCTCCCGAATTTTGCTTCATTCTCGAAGCCGCCCGGCGCCGGATCTCTTCCCGCCGGGCCGTGGCCTTGTCGATCTCGACTTGCAGCTCGCGCGCCCGGTCCGGATTCTGTTCCCCCCGTGCCTCGTCCTGCTGCACATAAAGGTCAATCAGGCGATCCTAAATCTCCGTGACCAGAGCGCACTTCGGATGTCAGCATGCGAATCCTCCGCGCATAGCGCCTTTAATTTCCAACACCCGTGCGGTGGAACCTGTTCCCGACTTGGAGGCCTGTGGTTAATTCGTGAGCGAAATTACAACGAAGCCGGCGATCGGCTCGATGAGGCTCGGGTCGTTGTTTTTGAACATTGCCGACGCGGATGATCACCGGCCAGCAAATCATCTCATCGGAAGGGCAGGGGGCGAGCAGCGCCTTGAGCTGGGCCACGTCGGCCGGATGTTCGCCGACCCACACCGGCCATGTCTCGGGCTTCAAAACCACGGGCGTCCGGTTATGCTGTTCGGCGCACAATTCGTTCGGCGTGGCGGTGATGATGGTGAAGCTGCGAATTCTTTCGCCCGCCGGCGAGCGCCAGGTTCCCACAACCCGGCCATGCCCATCAGCCGGCGATTGGCCAGTGCGATTGCGTAAGGCTGCTTGCCCGTCGTGTTCTTCTCCCACTCGAAAAGTTATCGAGGTGATGCCGGGGCCGTGCAAGGCCCGGGATCTGGTCATATTTAGCCGCGCCCGCGCCGTAGAACCGCTCCACAATGCTTTGATTGTTGATCCCACTGTCGGAAATGTCGGGAACGCCACTTGGATTGAGCCTGTTGATGATTCTGAACTAAGGTTTTTTCCGAGGGCATCGATGTGGATACTGGGTGTGAGAAAGCTAATCCCCGCCACTGCTTCGGTCTTAGTCATCGGGATCGGCGGAACGGCTATGAGCCATGCAGCTGATCTCGGCAAGACCGCCCCGAATCCGAGCTGGAACACGCCAGCAAGTTCCGGGCCTTCTCAGCATCCGCAGGCTGCCGCGGCCCTGTCAAAAGACGATATCAGGGAGGCGCAGCTAGAGCTGCGACACTCGGGTCTTTACAATGGCTCGCTCGATGGTATGATCGGTCCGCAGACGAAGCAAGCCCTCGCGCGGTTCCAAAAGGACAACGGTCTGGAACAGACTGCTACACTCGATGCGCTAACAATGGCCGCGATGTTTGGCAATATCGGCGCGAGCGAGGGCTCCAGTATGCCGCGCAATGCCGGTGAGGGCACCGGCCAATGACGAGTTCCCAAAACCGGGCCAGTTCGGCGGAAACAGTTCGGGCGACCCCATCAGCCTCATTCAAAATTATTAGAAAGCATATCGGCAAAAATATTAGAAAGCATATCGGCACTGTCAAGTTGAGGCGTTCTAAGGCAGGATACAGGGGCGCTCGGACCGTCGTCATGCCGCGTTGGTTGTGCTGCGCCATTGCGCCGCCGCTCCTGATCGGAAGATCCGAAGCGTCGATCGGGAGGCGAGATGGCGCTGTAGGTTGAAGGTATTGTGGACGGCGGCATGAACGCTCAAAAAGCGTAGCGCCTATGCGGCCGATTTGAAGCGTTGCATCTTGCGCTCGCGCCGGTGCACCACTTGATGCGAGTTCTCCGCCCGGCATTGTCACCGAAACCCGGTCGGGAGCCAAGGGCGTATCGGATAGGATGTCGGCATGGCTCCGCTCTGCTACCGCCGTCATCGCTTTCCGCCGAGACCCGAGATCATCCAGCACGCGATCTGGCTGTATCTCCGCTTCACCCTGAGCTATCGCGATGTCGAGGAACTCCTGGCCGAACGCTGCAGCGGTTGAAGTCAGCTCGATCCGCCCAGCGCTTCCTCAACATGCATGGTGGGTCCACAACGCCTTCAACTTTCAACGCCACCTCATCTCGCGATCCACCCTTCGGATCTTCCGAGCCGAAGCCTGCACAGTGGCAAGATGTCGTTGCTGTGCCATGACGCATCGCGAGCCCCGGCTCTCCATGCGTGCTTGACAGAGTTGCCGTGACAAAGCCGCATTTCCGCATTGCGTATCTGGCCGGGATGCCGGACGGACCGCGCTCCTTCAGCGTGATCATGCGCGTGGCACGTGGTGTGGTTCCCCGCCGCGGCTGAAAGATCGTTTGAACGCGGCAAAACACCTCCTGGCCAAAAGTATCGCATCTAACGATTGGACCGCTGTGGCGTTGATGACCGCAATTCGCGGGTTGAAACCGATGGATTCTGTTCGGGCGAATGCCTGGAATCGGCGCATCCCTGTCGTTCCGGCATGGCCGCGAGACCACCTTTGCCGCAAATGCTAGCTGAGTAGCTTGTGCAATCGTCGTTTATGGGGGTGAGATGATCACGTATCCTTCCAAAAGACCCAACGAGCCGGCCAGTGGCGCGGTATTCTGGGCGCGTCACCGTCAACCTCCGGCGGCCCTGAGAGCATGACGAAGTCCGCACATACGACCCCACCCCCGGACGCGGCGGCGCGGCGCAGGGCGCCGCCGGCGCTGACATATTCGGTCGAGCAATTGCCATCGTTCGACGCCGCATTTTACAACGGGGCACGGGCTGAGGTGTCCAAAGTTGCCGAGCTCACGGTGCCGCCGCGGGAAGCCAGGGCGTTCGAGGTGTCGGCGGGGCATTTCTTCCGCATTGTGAGCGTCGAGGGTCCACAAGTCGGGGACCTCGACCTCTGGAACGCGCATGATCTGACTGAGCGCTTCTACAGTGGCAAGACGCGAGCTCTGCACGCGACACACCTCAGCACTGGTGACCGGCTCTGGAGCTCGTTCCCGAAGCTGCGTCCGATGGCCACCATCATCCATGACACCCTCGACTGGTATGGGTGGGACGAAGATGGGGCCGGGGTGCACGGTGTCATCGGCACACGATGCGACCCCACACCAACCTATTATTGAAGGTCACGGAGTATCACCACTGCTGTCAGTCGAATTTGACGCGAGCCCTTGCCACAGAGCGGAATTCTGTCGCTCGAAGAAGCTGAGTTTCATATTCACGACGTTATGAACATATTCATGTGCAGTGGTTATACGCGCGACACGCATCTGTACTTCATGAAAGCAAGCTCCGTTCGGCCCGGCGATTTCATCGAATTTGTCGCCGAGATTGATCTGTTGGTTGCGCTCTCTGCCTGTCCCGGGGGCGACTGTGGCGCCAGTCACTCCGACGACAGTGCCAAGTGCTATCCGCTCAAGGTCGAGGTCCATCGGCCGCGCGAGAGCGCATTGGCTGGCTGGCAGTCCCCAGCGCCGAACAAGTATTCTCGCTCGCATGGAGTTCGGTGAAGCGGCGACGCCGACTATCGGCGGATAAGTTCAAATTTCATAAGGATCGGTTCGGGTCAACGGCGGCGGTCGCGCCCCGGGGCGAGAGCGTCAGCCTCACCCTAGCAGGCCGACCACCTGCCACTCCAAAGTAATCATCTCCTGTGTGCCATAAGCGGCGATCTCAGCATCTCGGAGGCGGACCCCTGGCGGGTCCGCGCTGGGCCAGTAAAAATCGCTGCCGCAGCGTCGACTTGGCCGATTTCGGCCGCATCGATTCCGGCGAATGCGTGCGGCGCTGTCAGTATCGCCACAAATAATAGCGGTACTCGCAACTGCACCAGCTCCGAGCGCGCCACCAAAATGGATAATGTCCAGATCAGAGCTCGGAGTAAATCGGCGATGGAATGCCGGCGACGGTCCTCCGCGCTCGGCCCGTTACCGAGCTGGGCTGGAAAAGCACAGACCAGGTTGCTGCCGCCGATCCAGCTGTCGCTCGGCTTCGCGGTCGCCGATCCGGACGATCTGAGGCGGGTCGCAACGCTCGCGGGCGCCTCTGGCATCGAGTCCATTGACGAGCCGGGTGGCGGCAGGCGGGTTCGGCTCAAGGACCCGGACGGCCACGGCGTCGAGGTGGTGTACGGCATCGAGACGGTGCCGGCTTTGCCGGTGGCGCGCCAAGCCCTCAACCTGGGCGCGAACCGGTTGCGCAACGGCGAGTTCCAGCGACCACCCCGCGGCGCATCCCAGGTCAAGCGTATCGGCCACGGTGTGCTGATGACGACCGACCTGCACCGGATGGTCGCCTGGTACCGCGACACACTCGGCCTGCTGGTGTCGGATGAGGTCTATGCAGGGCGCCCGGACAATTTGGTCGGCTCGTTCGTTCGCGTGGACCGCGGCGACACCTATGTCGACCACCATGTCTTTTTCTGCGTTCAAGGCAACAAGAACGGGCTCAACCACCTGTCCTTCGAGGTCCAGGACATCGACGACGTGATGATCGGTCACAACCACCTGAAGGCGAAGGGCTACGCTCATGTCTGGGGCATCGGTCGCCACCAGCTCGGGAGCCACATCTTCGACTACTGGGCAGGACCCCTGGGGCCGCGTGCACGAGCACTGGACCGATACCGACACGCTCAACGCAGATTCTGCGCCTGGGCTCTTCGGAACCGACGACCTCAATGGACCCTGGGGCGATCCCATCCCGCCGTCCTTTCTCGAGCATGCCTCGATCTGACGGCCACCAAAAGATCCCCTGTGCCATACGAGCACGAGGCGCGAGCGTTTGGCGGGCGCCGACCTGCCCGGGTGAAAGAGATGACCACCAAGACGAGTGTTGCCGGTGCGATCGCTTATGCCATTTGGGGATTTCTGCACGTGCAGGCCGCCTATGCCGTCTATTGGGTAGGTGTCGCCCTCGAGCCCGGGATGGGCTCGGGGACGCGTTTTCCAGGCAGTGGTTTGACGCCTGCACCTGACTACCGGCGCCGAAGCGCCGACCCTCGCTCCCGGGATCAGTTGGGGAGTCGTCCTGAAGACTGCCCGAGCGACATCCGGCATATAGGCGGCGCGAAGCCGGAACAGGCTCTTGTATGGAACGTGAGAACCCGTCGTCCCGACGCGAAGGGAGAAGTCCAAATGGCCGAAAACCGTGAGGACCAGAGTACCGATCGTCGCGACCATGCGCCGCTGCTCGTCGTTGAGGTGCGTAAAGCTGATATCGGGACGGCCGATCAGCGAGCCGGCAAAAACTTCCTGCAGCATCGGCGATGCCATGCCGATCATACCAATGCCCGCGCTCACATTGAGGAAAAGCACCGCCCAGATCAGTCAGAACTGCGCCGTCTTATGCGCGTCCCGAAGATGGACATGGCCATGCGTCATCATGACTTTGGCACCGGGATCAGGTGGCGCCCAGCCTTCCGGCCGCCAGCCCGCCGGCGGCAGCCTGTAGCCGAAGGCGCCACCAAGCATGAACGCGAAATAGATCGCGGCCAACGTGATGAAGGTCTGCCAAACGCCGACCGAATCAGGTGTGCGGAACTGGTTCATAAGGATGTCGGCGAGCGGAGACCCGATCATGGCGCCACCGCCGAAACCCATGATCGCCATGCCGGTCGCCATGCCACGGCGGTCGGGGAACCATTTCACCAGGGTAGAGACGGGCATGCCCCGGATACCGTTACCGAGTGCGCCATCGTCCCGGATGTGGGCCTCCGGCGCAACAAGCTATCGCCCGAGACGGATGCGATGGGGAACGGAAACCAGCGGTTGACAGTCCTCGCGCCAAATCTCGCGTCGGCGATAGATCTGCGGCGAGAGGGCCTCCAGAGCCGCCCATGGTGCGAGAATGTCCGTCGGTTCATTCCAGCTCTTTGGGATTGGGGACGCATCCCGACACACACATGCTTTATAACACGAATCTACCGGTCATGGAGGGTGGCGGCACCTTTCGCGCCGGCTTCGGCGTCGAACGCAATGGTGTGAACCTGCTGGCGGAAGGCTCCTATCCGGTCGCCTCGGAAATTAAAGACGGCTACCCGAATTCACCTTGGTCGTGCTGAAGAAATTAGGCTGGGACAGGGACCTCAGCCCCGATGAGTTTGCCATTATCGAGAAGATCTCTTTCCGGCGGCATCAAGCGCGTGGCGCTCATGCATGGCTGCACGTTTCACGGGAATTCCGAGGCCCTGTTGGACGCTTTCCAGTTTACCGGACCCGATCTCGATGCGAGTTTCATCACCTTGGCCCACTGACGCCCGTGGGCACGGTAGTCCTTCCATTCGAAGGTCACGCTGCTATTGGTGATCCGATCAGGCGGCTGTTGGAGATCGCGACGCGGTGGGTTTAGCGCTACAAATAGACCAGCACTGCATCGGGCCTGCCGCCCTTCGACGAGAACTCAGGGAGGGCGCTTGCTGTAAACGACCCATTCGTCGCGACGCAATGGCGCCAGATAGGCAGTGAAGGCATGACGACGGTCGGTGGCGGAAGTGATTGCCAAAGAACTGCAGGCAGCCGGCGCCGAGGGCGCCGAGGAGCCTCACCAGGAACAGCCGTCGAAAGAGCCGCGAGAGCACGCGGACAGAAGGAAGAAGCGGGCCGGCAGGAGATCCACCTCTCGCCATCGAGAGAGATGCCGCCGCCGGGCACGATAATGTGTGCGTGCGGGTAATGGGTGAGCGATCACTCTGTCGACGCGGCGATCGCTTGGGTCGACGCGGGCGCCCATCATCTCGATAGAGAAGACATCCCGCTGCTTACGGCACGGGGTCGGATGCTCACGGAGGATATGGGTAACGTCCGGCCGATCCCTCCCAGCGATCTATAACAGACCGCTTACCGCTTACTCGGAGGTGCAAAGCCGCCAGATTACTGGTCGCAACCGAAGTCGCCGTCGCGCAAAACCGGGTCGATTGGGGGATTGCGATCGAGACTATCGCCCGACAATACGGGCTCTGCTTCATCCCCGCGCAGCATGAGCACTACGATTTCATCGTGCTCGAAGGAGGGCTCGCTCGCCAGGCGGTACAGCGCTTTCGCGCGTTGATAGAAGACCCGGTCACGTGAGACGCGCTGACCGCGCTCGGCTTCAGGATCTGAGCCGTCGCTCGATCCCGCTGCGGGAGGCCTTGATACCTTCATGCTCGAGGCCGTTTTGCGCCACACGCCACATACTGATCCGGCCAGGCGATCAAGGACTGATCAGGCTTGATGTAGCCAGCGAGCTGGCAATGCGCCCGCGCCGTTCATCAGGGCCGGTCCGGTGAATTCGTGAACCCCCGCACCGCAGGTTCAACTGGTTGACTATTAATTCAAAATTATTGATCTAAACGAGATCTTAGAGATCACGGGCTAATGGTGCCGTTGGTTCGACACCAGTTGGCCGGTCGTTGGACTCGGTTGTATCAACCAAGGGAGGAGAAATCTTCGATGAAGTTACTTGCTATAAGGCTCGTCGGTTCAGTTTTGGCGGCTTTGACGGTGAGCACCGGCGCGATGGCGCAATCGTATTATGATGATCAGGCGTGCCGGCAATTTGCTGACGCGCAGATCGCTCCGTTGCGTGACCAGGCCAATTCACAGGTTATCGGCAGCACGATTCTTGGCGCTGGTCTCGGGGCAGCGTTCGGTGCCGCGGTAGGCGGCGGCCGCGGCGCCGGAATCGGAGCGGCATCGGGCGCAATCGTCGGCACCGGCGTCGGCGCTGCCAATGCCCAGAGTGCGGCAGGTTATCTCCAGCAACAATACAATGCTTATTATGCGCACTGCATGGCGTCGCGCAGATCTCCATCACCGCAATATATCGGCCCGACGTCGGGTTATACACAGGTGCCAGGCTATTCTCCAACGTCAAGCCATGGACCGCCATATGGCTATTCGAGCAGCACAACCAGCAACGACTTGAACCGACAGGAACTGAACCGTTTGTACGGCCCGCCCTCATATCCGCCGCGTTAGTATACCGATTGGAGCCGGCCGTGCGCGTCACCATCGGGGTCAAGATATTCGGCATCGCCGTCGGGCTGCTGATTCTGATGGGGGTGGTGACGCTCCTGAGCATGCGCATGACCCGCACTGTTGATGACCAACTCGTCATCATCGACCACAACTACTTTCCCGCCTATGTCGCCCTCGCTCAGGCCAACATCAGTTCGGTCGAAGAATCTGCCCACGTCCTCCGGATGCTCCTTGCCATTGCCGAACTGACGGACAATACACCGAAGCTCGATGACCTGCGGAAGCGGCTCGCAAACGCCGGAAAGGAGACTGATGAGCAGATCTCTGCTGCGCGCCAGCACATCAACGAGCAGATCGCTGATCCGCTCGACTTTGATGACAACATCGCTCTGGCGCGACTCGACGTCAGGATCGAAGCGCTGCAAGAGGAACGGCGCCATTACGAGTCCGTGCTCGCCAAACTGTTAGCCGCCGCCCAGGTCGGTAACAAGGTCCAGGTCAGCGAACTGCTCGCCGAGCTGGACGATTGGCGTGACGATTTCGACCGGAAGGTCGACGCCGCACAAAGCGAGATGCGTCGGCTTGCCGGTGCCGCGATCGTCGGGACCCGCGCCTACCAGCGGCACGTCGTCGAGATCAGCTTGGTACTGGTAGGCATTGCCATGTTGCTTGGCATCACCATTGCGGCGGCTGTTACCCTCGGCTTGGTGCGCCCGGTGCGGCGACTGCTCGCTGGTACTGCGGCAGTGGAGGGTGGCGCGCTCAACACCATCGTACCGATTACCTCGCGCGACGAGATTGGCCGGCTGACGCAGTCCTTCAACAGCATGGTCGGCGAGCTGCGTATCAAAGCGCAGATCCGCGAGACGTTCGGTAAATATGTCGATCCCCGGATTGTCGCCGGGCTGATCGACCGCCCCGAGCTGACCGATGCCAAAGGCTCGCGCCGCGAGATGACGATCTTGTTCTGCGATATGAAGGGCTTCACCACCTTCAGCGAAGGCATGACGCCAGCCGGACTGGTCACCGTACTGAACCGCTATATGACGGTGATGTCGGAGCCGGTTCGGCGCCATAGCGGCATCATCGACAAGTATATCGGTGATGCCATCATGGCTTTCTGGGGTCCGCCCTTCACGGGCGCCGACGAACAGGCAGGTCTCGCCTGCCTCGCTGCCCTTGAACAACTTGCTGGCCTTGGCGCGTTTCGTACCGAGCTGCCAGATCTCATCGGTATCAAACGCGGTTTCCCGGAGTTCGACATACGCATCGGCATCGCCACCGGTGATGTTGTGGCGGGCAGCATCGGCTCGGAGCAGACCCGCAACTACACGGTCATCGGCGACACGGTGAATTTGGCATCGCGTCTCGAAGGCGCCAATAAGACCTATGGCACGCGCGTGCTGATCAGCGAGGCGACCAAGCATCTCGCTGCTGACATGCTGGAGACGCGGGAGATCGATACGGTGGTGGTTGTCGGTAAGACCGAGCCGCAGCGCATTTTCGAGCTGCTCGGCCGCAAAGGTGAGGTTGCGCGCGAGCGATTGGCGCTACGTGACGCCTATGTCGAGGCGCTCGATGCCTACAGACGCAGGGATTGGGAGAAAGCGCTTGCCGGGTTCGAGGCCTGCCTCGCCATTGTCCCATGCGACGCGCCGAGCAAGCTATTCCTTGGACGCATCGCTCGGTTCCGCGTCACCGCCCCATGTGCCGAGTGGAGTGGCGTCTGGTCGCTGGAGGAGAAGTAGGCACAGTGGGCGCCGCCAGCGAGGGCCTGCCGTAGAGGCAGCTGGTACCCAGGACCCTACCCCGGATGATTGCCCACTGACACGATGTGCTAGTGTTCGGGACGGTTTCAGCGGCAACCCAATCGACTAAAACCGCTCGCGGGTCGTGGAGGGAGAACAATGTTGAAGACACGCCTGTGCCAACTCCTCGGCCTCGAGGTGCCGATCATCCTGGCACCGATGGGGACGTGCACGTCGGCTGAACTCGTGGATGCGTTATCCAAATGAGGGCGAGTTGGTCGGTTTCGGGTCTATGGTCCCGGCCGACCGCGACCGTTAAACGCGACATCGATGTGGTAAAGAAACTCACCCATCGGCCGCAATTGTTGCTGGCACAGGCCGACGAGGGTGATCGAATAAGCAAAGGGCGAATGGGTCATTTTGAATCGAGGCCGTGTGAAAACGTTGGAAGCCAGTGTTAAGGAGGGCAGGATGCGCGCGCTCATTTTGGGAACGGCATTGGCGGCGGCGGCAACGCCGGCGCTTGCGGAGTTCAGAGTGTCCTCGACAAACGTCAAGAGCGGCAGCCCGATGGCGTTGGCGCAGGTGCTCGGCAGCTGCAACGGGCAGAACGTTTCGCCGTCGCTCACCTGGTCGGGCGAGCCCGCCGACACGCAGAGCTTCGTGCTAACGATGGTCGATACCGACGCCCAGAACGGGAGGGGCTGGTGGCATTGGAGCGTGTTCAACATTCCGGCCTCGGTCCATCGCCTGGCGGCCGGCGCCGGCAGCGAGGGCTCGAAGGATTTACCCGCGGGCGCAATCCAGGGTCGGACCGACTTCGGATTTTCGCATTACGGCGGGCCGTGCCCACCGATCGGCGACCACGCCCATCACTACGAGATCACTATATACGCCCTCAAGGTCCCATCGCTGCCGCTCGACGAAACCGCCTCGGGCGCCCAGGTCGGGTCCAGCCTCGGGGCCAACACACTGGCAACGGCGAAGATCGTCGGACGCTACGGCCGTTCGAGGTAACACTGGCAGCTTCAAGCCACCGGCGCCCAGAGCAGGTCCTCCATGCGGCTGGCGCCGGTGCGCAGCATGACGAGCCCGTCGAGGCCCGCGCGCACTCAGGGAGATATTCAAAGTAACGGATTGTCACCCTAATTTGAGGAGAGTAGCTCGACCGATCGGCTTCAAGAAGGCTTGGCCGCCAGGCTCTCAACCCGCTCACTGGCCGAATCGTCAAACCGAAGAGTTGGCCTGGCGGCCCCGATGACCCCATCCGCCTCGGTATGATGCTCTCGCAGCGGCGAAATTAGCGACGAGCTCGCCTTCCTCGATAAAAGCCAAGGCTCGGAATACCCAGCCCTTCTAATCCCGCTCAGCACTCAGCACTACGCGATGCTGCAACGGAATTCTCGTCTACACGGGGGTGACGCGCGAGGAGGAGCACTGCACGCCGAAAAGCGTGACGCCGAAGCGATGTCGATGCGGGACGCGACGCCCATATCGCCTCATCTCCAATCGTTGGCCTGTTTCCGAAGCCCTTGCCCATCGCCCACCTTCCCAGGATGTGCGCATGTCCAGGAACGCGACCCTGGACGCCGAAGGGACGGCTTCCTTGAGGATCTGCAGGCGCTTTCCATAGATCTCGTAGTCGCCGGATTAGATCAATCGAGACATCTCTCGAGACTACGGCAGGGTGTGATCTAATCGGCGGATTCCGGGACAACGCCGCGCTCGAGCGCCGGGTTGTGTCCGAGGATCAGCACCAGGATGGCGGAGAGGAACGGGAAGAACGCGACGACCAGCAACCCCGCGCTAAACCCGCCGGTCGCGTCCTTTAGATAGCCCATCGCGAAGGGTGCCGCAAAGCCGGCGAGATTGCCGATCGAGTTGATCAGGGCGATGCCGCCGGCAGCGGCGGTGCCACTCAGGAACGCGGTCGGCAGCGTCCAGAATAACGGTGCGATCGCAAACATTCCGATCGCCCCGATCGAAAGTACGATCATCTTTTGCACTGGATCCGGAAAGTAGGTCGACAGCGCCAAGCCGCCGGTGGCGACCAGAAAAGCGAGGGCTGTATTCCACTTGCGCTCCCGCATACGGTCCGAAAGAAGCGGCCAGATCACCACAGCGATGGCTCCCACCGCGTAGGGGGCGGCAGTGATGAACCCGGTCTGGAGATCGCTGACGCCGAAGTTTTTGACGATCGTCGGCAGCCAAAAGCCCAAACCGTAGCTGGCCGCGGCAGTGCCAAAGTAAACGAGGCTGAGTGTGAGCACACGTGGATGCTTCAGCGCCTCCCACAAGGTGTGTTTGGCGTGAGCCTCCCGGACCATCCGCTCGCGGCGCAGGCGATCAATCAACCAAACACGCTCATTGGTATCGAGCCAGTTTGCCTTCTCGGGGCCGTCGGTCAGGTAGAGCATAACGACGAGACCCAGCAAAACCGTCGGCAGACCCTCGCAGATAAACAGCCATTGCCAGCCCTTGAGCCCCCAAATCCCGTCCATGCCGAGGATCAGCCCGGATACCGGGGAACCGATCACCGCCGATATCGGGATCGCGGCCATGAAGCGTCCGACCATGCGGGCGCGATAGGCCGCCGGGAACCAATAGGTCAGAAACAGGATAATCCCCGGAAAGAAACCGGCCTCGGCCGCGCCCAGCAGAAAGCGGATCACCAGGAAACTCGATTCGTTCCACACCAGAGCCATGGCGGCCGACAACAGGCCCCAGGTGACCATGATCCGCGCGATCCACAGCCGTGCCCCGAACCGCTCGAGCGCCAGATTGCTCGGCACTTCGAAGAAGAAGTAGCCGAAAAAGAAGATGCCGGCGCCCCATCCGAATACCGTTGCAGTAAAGCCGAGATCGCTGTTCATCTGCAGCGCGGCGAACCCGACATTGACGCGATCGAGATAGCAGACGAAGTAGCAGAGCGCCACAAACGGAACGATCCGCCAGCTGACCTTGCGAATGACGCGGGTTTCCATGGTTATCCTCCCTCAGTGCATGCCGATGCGGTTTATTTTGCATCGCGTTCCCGGAATCGCTCATAAATTCCGCGACCGTGTCGCTCGCCGCTTCCGATCTTGCGGTCCGTTGTTCCCTCGCGCTGCATACCCCGGCCTCGGTTAAAGCTACCTCGGCCAAAGCCTTGCCGAACCCTGCAAGAATTGCCAAGCTCGAACGGCTGGGGACAGGCCATCGACCGCTGTCATTCCAGGGCGGTGAGCCGTTGCGCACACTTGTCTGCACGTTCCGGTGAAGGTGATCGGCCATTGCGGCCCGACTGACAAAAAGGTCCTATCCAGTCTGCGAGCGGCTCCTCAAGCCATCGGTCCAGCTTTTGCGATCCTCGGGAGCGAGTCGAAGGATGGCTTTTTGCAGGTCGTCGATATAACGCTGCCGTTCCGGATCGGTCATTCGTTCTTAATGACGCTGCACATCCTCAGCCAGCCGATCGTCGTACTGGCGGCGCTCGACGGTCCGTCATCGCTCTATAACGACTTTGTGCGTCCCGGCCGAGCCGCCCGAGTTCCAGATTGATCGCCGCGTTGCCGTGCTCGGGCCAGACGCTAGAACGGAGGGCTGGTCCCCGCAACCATTTTGGTCAAATCCCTGAGCAAGCTTCTTGCCAGGTTGCGCAATTATCATCGCGCCGGTCGGTCATTATTCGGTAGACGTGCGGTTCCTCGCGCCTAGGGATGGCCGCACTCCGGACCCCTGGCGACGCGGTAAACCAGGAGGATGCAGTCACCAAAGAAATCGATTAGTTCGTGTCTAACCGACGCGGGTAGGGCAGCCTCCGGCCCTCCCGATGTCCAGTCACGACCGGGTAGATGACCCATCGGCGGCCTGGTCTTTGCCTTCGGCGCGAAGGGCCTGTTCATCGCCGAAGCAAACCGGCACGATGCCTGTCCGGCTCGGACTTCCGATGTTCGGGCCCTTCACAGGTCTTATGAATGTAATGGGGACGCGCTCCTCTCCCAATGCTACCAGATCGGCCAAGAACGGGATCCGAGTGTGCTTTGCCGCGGCCGTTGCTATGTCGACGACCCTAATAGGCGGATGTGGTGATGGCGGTATGATGTCGCGGTTCATGCTGAAGTCGGACCGCATCATCGTTGAGCGGCGCCCTGACCCCGTCTATGATCTGCTCTTCCCTTATTACGTGGAACTTTGCGCGACGAGCCAATTCCGTTCCAAGCTGAAGGGGGAGGGCGGGGTTGCAGGTCACGCAGTCATGTACATCAAGGGTGCCTGCAAGGACGAGCAGGCGCCCTACCCGCAGCTGCGGCGATGCCGGGTGGCCGCGACGGAGCTCGACGACCCCGAGCATGGTGCCGGTGTCAGCGTCGGCCGCTGGTTTCGCAACGTCAACTGGGTGGCGGTTCCAGGCTACGAGCTCTTCTATGAGGGCAACCTCAAAACCGGCGAGCGCCTCACTCAGGCCAGTTTGGAAGCCGCTGCGCGCGACGCGATGGCCAAGGGCGTCTACAAAGGCGTCGATTTTCATGACTACCCGAGCGCGGGGGCGGGCCTCGAGAATTTCGTTGTGAACGAGGGCATCGGTACCGACTTCGCCCTTCAGTTCGCCCGCTCGGTGTTTTGCGCGCGGCTTCCCGTGACCGAGCCGATGCTGGAAGAGGTCATCGCCTTCCTGAACGACAAGAATCGTGAATACGCCGAGGGAGAAGCCGACTACAATTGGAGTGTCTGGGCCGACAACTGTTCCCATACTTTGCGGAACGCCTTGGCGGCCGCGAACATCTGGTCGCCATTGTCGGTGCGTGCCGTGAAGTTCCGTCAACTATTCAACCTTGCCGTGCCCGCAAACGAGTTCGTGAACCTGGCCGAACTCGGTACCGAGGGGGCTATCGACGACTATCGGGAAATTCAACAAGACGGACCAGAGCGAGACTCGCTCCATGGATTTCACTGGCTGCCGACGCGACACGGCGCACTATTGAAGACGCTGCCGGTCCACGAGCCCAATGACCTCTACGACACGACGTTTCGGCTCTTCACGCTTCAATCGCCATTTAGGATGGGTAAAACGCAGCATGCGATCGATCTGCTCTCGGACGAGCGGTTCGTAAACCTCAGCGCGAACCTCCACTATTTTCACGACAAATATGATGCGGTCCTGGCAAGCCGCGACGAGCGGCACGACATGCTCGCCAGCGTTCGCGGCACGCCCTACCGCCGGGTGGAGCGTCTTCTGTACGATTATATCAAGACGCAGCGCGCCGAGGTCGAATCCATGCTGGACAAGGTTTCGGCGTTGGAAAGCCAGCCGGATGGCCCCAATCCCAAATAGCCATCATTTGCAACTAATCGGGCGGCGCGTCTGAAAATATCTCAAGATCGCGAAGCAAGCCGCCGCGGCCACAAGGTGTTTGAGCGTGTGTCCACTCAACAAGTATCCGGCCGAATAAATCGAACGGTCGGAGAACTCAAACACTTTGGCGAGCGCGTAGAGTGCCACAGCGGCGATCCAATAATATGTGCCAGTGTACTTCGGCGGATACAGCAGAAACAGCAACAGTACCGCGAGACCGGGGAAAAACTGCACCCAGAAATAGAGCCGCAGGTCGTCGGTCCAGCGCCACAGCAACAGGCTGAACAGGCCGATGGCGAGCGCCGGCCACAGCAGAATGGTTCCCCCTTTTGCGTTCACACGCTCCTCGACCACCAGGGCGAGGATTGCCGCGAAACTCAGCGTCATCGGCAAGCGGTCCCAGAACAAACTGCCGTCGTTCGGATCCCAGTGATAGTAGGACGAGCCGATGCCGGTCAGGAAAAACCCTAGGAACAGGACAATGGTCGCCGGATTATCGCGAAATCGCCACAAGCCCGCGGCGCCAATTGCGATGAAAGGAATATTCGAGACGACGTTCCAGAAATTTGGGATGCCGGCCACGACGCGGCAGTCGGCGAATAGATGGTAGCTTTGATCCTGGGGTAGCACAGGCAGCAGCAACAATGCGGCCAACGAGGCTGCCATCAGACCGCAGAGGACAAATATAGGAAGATTTCGCCTCGCGCCGCTAAGGCTCATACCGACAGGATACCACAAGTCCGCCTCCGGCGCTCTGCTGATCAGCTCCCCCTCAGTTCTGTCTGGTGAGCCAAACCGAAGCACGCTGATGCTGAAGCGAACGAAATTGGAGCCCGATTCACGCTATAGTTTCAACCATAGCCCGCATCTAATCGCGTTGCGACACTCGCGCTTTTCCGTTAACGTCAGCACGGTGCCCGTGTCGTGGGCAAAAGTTAACGTCAGCACGGTGCCCGTGTCGAGGGCAAAAACTGATAGAGAGGCTCACACATGAAACGTATCTTTGTCGGCATGGCCGCGGCTGCCGCCCTAGCGATTTCTGCGCCAGTTCGGGCGCAACCCGCTCCCTCTACGGCGCCGCCAAGCGCAAACACGCCCGCTCCGCCAGCTACTTCGGCCCCAAGCCAGATGAACCGGATGCCTGCAGGAGGGAGGGCGACGTCAGACAGGGGCATGGGCACGGGCTCTCGAACACGCGCCCATCACCAGCGCCATGCGGTCCAGTCGGTGAGGAATCCGTCCGCCGGTGGCTCCGCTGAGCAGCTGAACCGCGAAGAAGTCGCCCGATTCCAGAGCAGCAACCCAAGCTCGATGAACCGGATGCCCGCAGGAGGGAGAGCGACGTCGGGGAATACAAATCAGTAAGCACCGTGCTTATCGGGGCACGGTTTGCCAGCAACAGTATCGTCGCCGACGAAGCTTGCGCTCTGCCCGTCGCAGAGCTTGAGGCGGTTGGTAATACTGACGGTCCCGCCACGCCCAGTCACCCGGCATCCAGGCCCGGCAGCCGTACGTTGAATGTAACTCGCGTTTGTGACACGCCATGTAGGCGCTTTGTGTGCGAGTGAGGGATGAAACGGACGGCTGCTCGCGAAGGGAGGTAATTCGCGGGATCGGTCAGGCCGCAATTGGCGCGTCCCTCGCCGTCGCCGTCGGCGACTCGGCACAGGCGCAGCAGTACCCGGCGTTCCGTATCGAGGACCAGTTCGCCGCCTTCATGCGCGACCTCGGCGGCAGTGCCGAGGATGCGGGGGCGCGTGCTGTTCACCGGGCGCTTCGCGAATTCTCATACCTGGAGTTGGCGCCAAGAATCAATACGGCGTGGAAACTTACTGGACTATGGGGCTGACGCCGAACAGCAGTCTCACTGTGGGCAGCCAGTTTATTTTTAATCCGGCCCTCAATCCAAGAAGTAACTTAGTGGCAGTTCCGCATGTTAAATTTAGAGTTTTCCTTTAATAGTCTCCAGCTTAGCCATGTTTAAGAACAAGTTCGCAACATCTGTTCTGGTCCACGTTCGTCGCGATGGGGCCGTGACGCAGGCGGAGGAAAAAGCCGGTCATGAAAGCCGGTCTGTTCATCAACACTCAGTTCCTGGAGGGGTTCAGCGTTGCGGGAAGGGGCCCAGAGATGGTCGCGCAGGCGCAACCTTTATCGGGTCTTTCGTCACCGACGCGCTGTCCGCCCTGTTCGCAGCCGCGCAGCTCGAGCCACTGTACGCCACTCTGATCGTATCCATCGGCCTAAACCTCCTTCAGTTCGTCATCGACAGCTACATCGAACCCCGCGTGGCGGGGACTGCCGTTTCCATCTCCCCTTTCATGGTGCTGTTTGCCGTATTCCTCTGGGGCAGGCGCTGGGGGATAGTCGGCGCCTTTATCGGCGTGCCGATCCTGATCGCGCCCGCAACGGTTTGTGCAGGTATCCTGGGGCCCGCCCGATCGCTCCTGCTTTGGGTGGATGGGGCTCGATGCAGATGAAAATCGACGGATGACCGACAGCCCTTTGCCTGCGGACGGATAGATGCGCGCGGTGATGCGCAGGTTCAGGGCGTTGACCGCGATCGCGGTGCTTCTGGTTGGAGCCTGCTCCTCACTGTCCGTGCCAATGAACGAGCCGCTGCACTCGGCCGCCGGGAATACGGAATATCGCCTGCTCGACGTGAACCGCGTCGGCGGAGCCGAAAGCGCGCTGGTGCTGGTGGCGCTCTCGGGCGGAGGCAAGCGTTCCGCCGCTTTCGGTCACGGCGTGCTGCGCGGGATGCGGGATATCCATGTGCGCCCCGAAGGGAAGGACAGTACGCTGCTCGCCGAGGTAGACCTGCTCGCCGGCGTCTCTGGCGGGACCTTTCCGGCGGCGCATTTCGGCCTGTATGGGGAGGCCTCGTTTGAGACCTTTCCGACCGAGTTCCTCTACCCGGACGTCGAAGCTTACATCTGGGGCACCTTCCTGTTGCCCTGGAACTGGGACTGGCTGGTCAATCCGGTGGTCGGCACAAACGACCGGATGACGCAGGTATATGACCGGCTGATGTTTCGGGGTGCAACTTTTGCAGACCTCGCCCGGCGCGGCCGCCCCCAAGTCAGCATCAACGCCACCGACATCAGCTTTGGCCTCCCGTTCGGCTTTCTGCCGCAGACCTTCGACGTGATCTGCTCCGATCTCGCCGGCGTCGCGGTCGCCCGTGCAGTCGCGGCCTCTAACGGGTTTCCCGTGCTGTTCGGCCCGGTGACATTGCGCAATTATCGCGGTCCCGAGTGTCCGCTGCCGTCAACCGTGTCGCAGGCTGCGTGGGAACGCGCCCAAAACGACCTGCGCGCCCGCACGTTGCTCGAGACCCTGTATCGCTATTCGGACCCGGAGCGGGTCAGGTGGATCCATCTGATGGATGGGGGGATTTCGGACAATCTGGCCTTGCGGGTGCTCCTCAACGATATGCTGTTGATGGAGATCCAGGCGGAGCGCGTCACTGCCGGTCTGATGCCGGTACGCCGCGTGCTCGTGATCAGCGTCGACGGTCAAGCGGCACCGAACCCCGCTTGGCCGGAGCAGCGCACGGTCAGCGGGCTGGGGCAGATTATCTCCGCCGCCACGGGCGCGCAGATCGGCGCCTACAACCTCGAGACCCTTATTGCCATCAAGCACACGGTGGACGACGTCGTCGAGGAGCTGCGCCAGATGCGCTGCCGTCGGGGCCGTATCATCCTGGGCTATCCGTGCGACGATGTGGCCGGGCAGGTATTGCGCGTCAGCCTTTCCGATTATGACGACCCCGACACGCGCGCGCGGCTTCTGGCGATCCGCACCGGCCTCACGCTTCCGCGCGAGCAAGTGGATGAGCTCGTCGCCGCCGGCGAGGCGATGATCCGCCGCCATGCCGCGGCAATCGCGGGGTTCCTGGAGCCGGTGGCCCAAGCTGCTGTCATGGCTCGCCGGAGATAATCGCGAGCTAAGGGACTTCCTGCGCGATGCGATCGACTGGCCATCAACGCTGATCTGCTGTTGGTTCTCAGCGTCACGGCGCGTGCTGACGGGCTGGACGATGCTATCAGGAAAAGGCCCGGCGCAGTGGCCGCGGCTTTCGCATCTTCCCAGTAATGCACTTCCCAGACCGCGATTAGGCTAGACCAAGTTCAACCGGCCTGCCAAGGTGGCGCCGACCGCGACGTGCGATTCTGATTCCGATCCGAGAAGGACGACGCCGGTGGCAGCCACCAAAGCCGAGACCTCCAACCACGATCGCGTTCTTATCGATTTCGCATTGCAGGGTGGTGGCGCGCACGGTGCCTTTACCGGGGGCGCTCTCGATCGGCTCCTCGACGGTGCCTTGGCTGCAGATCGACGGCATCTGGGGACCTCGGCGGGGGCGATGAACGCCGCCGTGCTTGTCGACGGTCATGCCAAAGGCGGGGCTCCACCACCGCGCGCGAATTCGATCCCCCGGAAGTCCATCACGGCCGCCGGAGCCACGAGGCGCCGCCGATCGTATTGGCGGCGTTACCGCTCCTCATGGTGGTAAGCGTCAATGTGCTGATGTCGCTGGTCATTCTGCCGAACCTCGATGTTTCGTTCCTTTCCGAGGAGAGGTTTGGCGCGACCTCGCTCTCCGCCGTCGGCGGTGTGTGGGCGGTGGTGACCGCGCTTGCCGCCGCGATCATCGCTGTCATTGCCGTCAACCGACGGCGCTTGCCGGGTCTGCGCGAAACCATGGATGCCGGCGCCAATGCGTCGGTGCTGCCGGTGCTCAGTGTCGCCAGCCTCGTTGGCTTTGGCGCTGTGGTCGCCGCGGTACCCGCATTTACCATCGTGCGCGACTGGGTGCTGTCGATCGAGGGCGGCCCACTCGTCTCACTGGCACTCTCGACCAATCTGCTGGCGGCTCTTACCGGTTCCGCCTCGGGTGGCCTGACGATAGCGCTCGATGCGCTGGGCGCGACCTACATGCGCCTTGCTGCAGCGCACGGCATCGATCCGGCGCTGCTGCATCGGATCGCCGTGATGAGCGCCGGCACACTCGACAGCTTGCCGCAGAACGGCGCGGTCGTGACCTTGCTCGCAGTGTGTGGTTCGACCCATCGCGAGAGCTATCTCGACATTGTCATGGCCGCCATTGTCGGCCCGATCATCGCGCTCGTGGCGGTGATAGCGCTCGGATCATGGATCGGTTCATTCTGAGGTTCGCGGCTCGGTTCCGATGGTTTTTGGGTTACATCTTACGGAAAGGGGAAACATGACATTCAAAGGATGGATCGCGACCGCGGCACTGGTATTGCTCGCACCAAGTGCCGCACACCCGGCAACGGAGCCAAATTTCGACGCCAAGTCGACGGGCGATCTAGTCGAGCTTTGCAGCGCAACTGCCCGACAACGGGATGGGGACGGCTGCCCTCAACTTTTGCGAAGGCTATATGCAGGGTGCAGTCACGGTAGAGATGCTGAACATGGCCGCTTTTCGCGGACCAAAGCTGTTCTGCCTGCCAAATCCACCGCCGACGCGAACGCAGGCGATGGGCGAATTCGTCAATTGGGCGCGGGCCGCGCCGGATCGCATGACCCAAACGGCCACCGACGGGTTGTTCCGGTTTCTGAGCGAACGCTATCCGTGCCCGTCATCGCACTGATCGACCTCATTCGGAGGACATCATGAAAAAGCATTTGATACTCGGCGCTCTCGCTTTGCCGCTGATCGCCTGCGCCGACATGACACCAACTCAGCAACGGGCGCTTAGCGGCACGGCCATCGGCGCCGGCGGCGGCGCGGCAATTGGCGCAATCGCCGGCAACGCCGGGCTCGGTGCCGGCATCGGCGCCGGGGCGGGCCTGCTCGGCGGACTCCTCGTTGACCGGTCCCGGCAGGCCCAGGACACAGGCCTTCCAGCAAGGCTTCGCGGCCGGACGCCAGCGACAGTAATGGCGAACCGCCGGCCGTTGGCTAGAGAACCCGCTTTCAACGGCGGCAACTGATGTCAGCTATTGCAGCGATCGCGGTCGACGGCGCACGCATTTCCGATCCGCCTTCAATGAACGGCCGCTGAAACGCAGCGTCATCTCCGACCATCGGCCGCGGTAGCGGGATCGCCTGCTTTAGCGCCATCTCCCGGGCGGATCTGGTGACGTGGCGGTGGCATTGGCGGACGGCTGCACGGTGGGGATGCCTCGCGGGGCGATGGTGCCGGCGGGAAACGATGTGACGTCGGAGCTCCGGCGGGGCCTTAAGCAGTTAAAGGGTCGGGCAATACACCACAAACCGGACAAGCCACGGCGGCGAAAGCGGCGGCCAATATCCTTCTTCGATCGAGCATCGCAACACCCGTGAGATCCACAAACGATCGGCTCTAGCTACCCCCTGCCACCGACCCCTTTTCCCGATCTGTTGACCTGACACACGCTTCTAGAAGGTCCGGGGGCCCTCCGCACGTCTCGCGGGAGAATATCCCGATCCACAGGGTCACCAACGGCGTCGGCGGCTCCGACGCTCCCGGTCGCGGCTCGACACCAGCCCGGATCGGTACCGATCGAAATTCCTCGTTGCGGGAACTGACCCTGAGATCGGACTAGTCAACGACAACGCCGCGCGAGCACTCGCAGAATGGCCTTCTTGGCGCAGCGATCGTGCGATATGTTAATTGTCATCTTTGATATCCAAGCGAAGGAGGGCCGGTGATGATCAAGGCTGTAATGAAATTGGCTTTGACAGCCGCTTGCCTGACGGCGGCTGCTTCCCTGCCGGCTGTGCATGCGCAGGATGCGGGCGTGACCAAGGTGATCACGAACGGCCCACAGGTCAGCCCGGGCGACACGTCACTCTCCGGATCGGCGCGACAGAACGTGATCGAAAGCAAGCAGTACGAACGGCTGCTCCAAACAAACCGTGCATTCCGCGAGGCGCGTATGCGAAAGGAGTGCGGTTCGATCAGCGATCCGCAACTCCATCAAAGCTGCATCGCAAGTTTCGGCCGATAGACAGATCGCGGTGGCAACAAGCTGGATCTAAGCTAAAGCGAGAAACTCGGTGCCTCGCACGAAAATGATTGTCAGAATTTGTTTGACGAGGCTCCCGGGAATGGACGTCTTATGGCACGCAAACTCTCGATCGCCCTGGCCGTTGTTCTAGCCATTTTCGCCGGCTTGCCCAGTCTCGGCCACGCTCAAGTTCGCGGCGGTGGCTTCCATGGTGGCGGCTGGGGCTGCGGTCCCGGTTGGGGCTGGGCTCCCGGTTGGGGTTCTGGCTGGGTTTGGATCTCGGGGTGGGGCTGGGTCTGACGCTAGAACGGCTTGAGCTCGTGAATAGCATTGCCGAGAGCGCGATGTTTCTTAAAAGGTCGACCCCTACGCGCCGGTCGCGCGAGAATAGCCCGATCGATAGGTGCGGAACCGGCCTCGGCGGCTCGGACGCTCCAGCTCGCGGCTCGAATGATCAACCCGGATGGGTCGCGATCGCTTATCTTTGAGCTACTGCACGACTTGGGCGCGGAGGCGCGAATATTCCTCATTGGAGATCGTGCCTGAATTCTTCAGCCGTTCCAGCTTCTCTATCTCGTCAGCAGCACTAAACCCGACAACGTGGCGCAGCTCCTCGCGGGCTTGCTGCGTCCGCTGGCTATTTCGCTCAGCCATGCCGCGACCTTGCGAGATGAGATAGATGAACACCCCCAAATAGGGGAACAAGATCAGCACTATCACCCAGAGCGTCTTGCCGAGGCCTGACACGTCGCCTCGGCGGAAGAGGTCGCCTAGCACGGTGATGAGGAGCCAGAACCACAGAACGAATATAAAAATAGAAAAGACGTCGAGAAGAAAGTTGCCGAAGCTGAAGCCTCCTTCCAACATTTTAGCCCTCCCTCGTTTGAAACGGCGCGACCGAGCACCGCCTCGTGATCACCCGCCACGATTGCCTTCTCGAGGATCGAATGTTCCCCAAAGCGAACTCACCACCCTTCCATCGCGGCGAAACCACAAAATTCGCGGGCGGCACCGTAGACGTTCGTCACGGAGGCAATCACTGACCGCGGCGAGTTGAAGATGTAGCATCCTCAGATTTGCGCTGTGAAGCCTGTCGAATTGCTTCCTGACTCTAGGCCGGTCGAGTAAAACCGATATCGTCGTCGATCACAGCGTTCGGGCCGACCGGGACCCTTGCCGGATTGGGCAGATTGAGCTTCCGGAAGGCGATCTTGTCGCGCGACACCTTACGCAAAAAATCCGCGAACACTTCGATCGTCAGCTGCTCGCCGGGACAGCGCCGGTAGCCGAAACCGAACGGCGCGAACCCGGCATAGTCGCAGACCGGCAGCGGCTTGCCGTCGGCCACGCCAAACACCGTGCCGAACCCGCTGTTGGTCAGCCCGGCCTTGCGGCCGTCGCTGACCGGCAACGTCGTGATGTCGAAGGGGCAGCGAGGGAAGCCGATCTGCCGGCATTTGTCTTCGTCGATCTGCGCGCTGGTTGGCACGCTTCGGTATCGATCAGGGTCGAATTGCTGTGGATTCTGTCCAGTGCCGTGGGTCGAAGCTGGTGGAAGTGTGCGGAGTGATCATGAAACTGCGCCGCTCATAGGGCAGTCCAAACCTAACATACGGCGAATTGCTATCGCCGTAGTTATCGCCAGCTTGCGATTGCCGAGTATCCTCCAATGCAGAGAGGCTGCCGCCATTGGGCGAAATCGTGCGAAACAGCTCCATCACGAGCAATTCGAGCGGCGTGTACGGACCGCCATTCGCGTTGTCATGGTCGCCGCTCATGATCTTTTCGAAGGACGCGCGCACCTCGGGGGCACCGCCGTCCTGGCTCAGTCGCGACATGATGCCGAAGATCGTGTTGCCCCACTGGCTCAGCGCCACGAAATTGTGAAAGCACTCGAAGACCAGGTCCTTCTTGCTGAAATGCTCGCCGTTGCCGGCATTTTTCAGCCAATACCAAGCAAAAGTCTTCTCGGGATGAGCAATGCGCCCATTTGCAATGTCGTCGAGCCGCTCGTCGATCCACGTCTTGAGGAAGGGGAGCAGCGAGCGCACCGCCATGTAGTTCTCGTACACGATCGGTAGCGTCGGATCCCGGAACGCGAGAACGGTGTTGAAGCTCTCGCCGATCACCCGAACCTGCGGCGGAATTGCATCGGCTTTCACCCGAGATGCAAATCCCAGTAGATGTTGAAATAGTAGTCAAGATAGTGTCGCATAAACGGCTTATTGGCGAAGCGTGGATCGAGCAACTCGTCGAAAAAGGCCACGACCTTGTCCCCGTACATCGGACGGTACAGGTCTGGGGTTACTGCCGACATGTAGATCCGCTTGCGAAGATTGTTGTCGCCGCGCTTCTCGAGCCCTTGCAAAAAGACAGTGACTCCGTCTTCGGGAGTAGGCTTCCACGCTTCGTAGATCAACCCCCAGAGATCGAACGGCAGCGCGTTCTCCTTCGTAAGAGTGACATCGATCATCGGCAGCGCCGGTCGCTCGCCTTCGTAGATGCTGGTCAGAAAGAACGGGATGACCGCGTGTTCAACGTAATCCCGGTTAAAATTTGTCGGGATCGAGGCACGAAAACTGGCTAGCGCGGCGGAGAGGTCGGCGGGCGGCGTGTCCGCTGCCCAGGCCCCGATTGACGTGAGTGCACCCGCGGACGCCCCTGCGCCCTTCAGAAACATTCGCCTTTCCATCGTGTTGTTCCCCATTGAACAGTGGATTGCTGGCGTTGTGCGGTTAAACCCGAGTCTTTCTTGGGCTTAGGCCCGAAGCGCCTATCAGGTTAGCGCGAAGACGGAGGTCTTGCACACATGCTCGTGATCGGGAACACATATGCAGCGTCCCTGGCCGCGACCTTGAGCTATCTACGAGAATTGGTGACTGGATGAGAACGAAACCGGTCGCTTGACGCGGTGCGTGAGTGCAGAGGGTGGGGCAGTGGGCGGTAAAAAATCGGCGTTGTCACGGTACCGGACGGGTGCAGGGAGTTGGTGAGGTCGAACCCTGGTTCACGCGACGGCAACCGCATCTTGCCACCGGGCGGCTGCTTCGGCTCTGAGGATCCGAAGCGTCGACCGAGAGACGAGATGTCGCTGATGGTTGAAGGTGTTGTGGACGGCGGAATGGATGTTGAGAAAACGCTTGCGCGGATCGAGACGACTTCAACCGCTGCACCTTGCGCTCTCGTCGCCGTACGATTTGATGGGAGTTTTCAGGGCGATTGTTCTTTCTGAGACCCCGATCATGAGGGCAGGTGAGGTGTGGTTGCCGGAAAGCCGAGCCGTAGGACCCCAGCTTGTGCTGGCGGGAAAAGGCGCTAACTCCGGAAGGGCCGAACGAATAGCGCGAGGTCGTTCTTTACTCAGAGGTTTGTTGATCGGTAATCGCTCAGTGAAGAGCGCCTGCCGCTGAGGGTGGATTGGCGCAATGATCGGCGGATGGCGGAGCAAGCAGAAGAAGTGTCCACTACCGGCTTAGTGGACACTAAGCAGCCGAAGCGTCGGCAGTATTCCGAAGCATTGAAGCGCCAGATGGTGGCGGAGACGCAGGTGCCCGGTGCGTCGGTGTCGATCGTGGCGCGGCGCCATGATGTGAACAGCAACCAACTGATCCGATGGCGGCGGCAGCTATTGCCCGAGGCGGCGGTGGAAAGCAGCGCAATGGTGCCAGTCGATAGCGGCGGATGGTGATTGCCCACGACGCGCTGATCGCGACGGCGTCATCGAGATTGTGTTTGGCTGTGGGGCGCGGGTGCGCCTGCGCGGCGAGGTCAGCTCGGAGACGCTGCGGCAGGTGATCGAACTGTTGCGATGAACTCTCTTCCGGCGGGCACCCGGGTATGGCTGCCGGCCGGTGCCACTGACATACGCAAGGGGTTCGACAGCCTGGCGGCACAGGCACGGGCAGGATCCGTTCTCCGGGCACGTATTCTGCCTTCGCGGTCGCCGCGGCGATCTGGTCAAGCTGCTGTGGTGGGATGGCGACGGGCTGTGCCTGTACGCCAAACGGCTGGAGCGCGGACGCTTCGTGTGGCCGCGGGCCGAGGAGGGCGTGGTGGTGTTGAGCCGGGCGATATCGCCGATCTGGGTGACCGGCGGGGTCATCGGCAGGTCGGGTAGCAGATCTGCCGGGTCGTCCTCCCTCTCAGCCGAGCCCTCGAGCGAGGCAATCCGCAGATCGATCTCGCCCATCTCGAAGCCGGGTCTTTGAGCTGCTGCGCCAACAGCCGGTCGTCCCAGGTCGCCAATTGCGGCAATCATGAAAGCGCGTGCCTGGGCCGCGGTGAGGTGGTCGAGGCAAAGCGTCGGCGATTGCGAAGGCGGTGATGGCCGCCAAGGCGTGAATCTGGATGACGAAGGGAGCGTCGAGGAGCGGCGCGAGTGTCATCAAGGCCGAGTGATGGTTCCAGAACGCCGCATCGTCAAGCGCCCGGTCTTGACAACAAGCGTGGCAAAGAACAAAAATGGAACATGCGCGATACGGCAAGGAACCTTATTCCCGAATTGCGTGAGCGCGTCCGGCGGATCGAGCGGTCACCGGCGATGGCGCATGGAGTGTTGCCGTTTGGTGCCGGGGCGATCGACCGGGTATTGCCGGGTGGCGGGCTCGCGCGGGGCGCCTTGCACGAGATCCTGGGAATAGGCGGAGACGAAGAAGATGGCGCGCTCGCCGCCGCTTTTGCCGCTCACATCCTCGGACGGCTCGCGGGGGTGGTGCTGTGGTGCCTGGCGCGCCCGGACCTTTACGGGCCGGGCCTCGCGGCGCACGGGCTCGATCCCGGGCGGGTCGTGCTGGTCCAGGCGGCGCGTGATGTCGAGATCCTGTGGGCGATGGAGGAGGGGCTGCGCGCCCCCGGCATCGCCGCAGTTGTCGGCGAAATCGGGTCGCTCCCCATGGTGGCGAGCCGCCGCTTGCAGCTCGCCGCGGAACGCTCCGGCATCACCACCTTTCTGCTGCGGCGCTGGCGCGATGGCGGGCAGGCGGCGCGCGAGCGCGCACTGCCGAACGCAGCTGTAACCCGATGGCGCATCGCCACGTTGCCGTCAGGTCCTACGCTGGACGAGCCAGGGGTTGGGCATCCGCGGTGGCGCGTCGAGCTGCTGCGCTGCCGCGGCGGCGAGCCGGCCGTGCTGGGAAATGCCGGCCTGGGAAATGGAGGTGCCGGATGCGACGGATCATGTATCTCTGGCTGCCGCGCTGGCCGATCGACCGGCGGCGCCTGTCGCAGCGGAAAAATATCGGCGCGCCGGCTGAAGAGGCCCCGTTCGCCACGGTTGCCGATGCTGCCGGACGGCGGCTTCTCGCTGCGGTCAACCCGGCCGCAACCGCCGCCGGCTTGGCTCCGGGAATGCCGCTGGCGGATGCGCTCTCCTTTCTGCCCGGCCTCGCCACTGCCCTGGCGAAGCCAGCGGAGGACGCCGCTGCGCTTCGGCGGCTGGCGGAATGGTGCGGCCGCTACAGCCCATGGACCGCTCCCGATGGCGCAGATGGGGTGCGGATCGAGATCACCGGCTCGGCCCATCTCTGGGGCGGGGAAAGAGCACTCGCTGCCGATTTGGCAGCCCGGCTCGACCGCCGGGGTATTGCCAGCCGCATCGTCATTGCCGATACGCTTGGCGCCGCCTGGGCGATGGCCCGCTTTGCGGAAACGAGCGACAGCGTCGTCATTCTGGCTCAGGGAGAGCTTCGCGCCGCCCTCGCTTCGTTGCCGGTGGAAGCCCTCCGCCTGGACCCGATCACTGCCCAGGGGCTGCGGCGGGTCGGGTTGAAGCGGGTCGGCGATCTCTACGCGATGCCGCGCGATGCGCTGGCTCGCCGGTTCGGCGAGACCGTGGCGCGGCTGCTCGATCAGGCGCTGGACGAGATGCCGGAGCCGTTGTCGCCACTCGGCGAGACGCCGAGTCGGCGGGTTCGGTTGAGCTTCGCCGAACCGATTACCGAGCCCGCCGATCTGATGCTGGCAACGGAGCGGCTCACCGCGGATCTCGTTGTTCGCTTG
This sequence comes from uncultured Alphaproteobacteria bacterium, assembly GCA_963695605.1. Lineage (GTDB taxonomy): Bacteria > Pseudomonadota > Alphaproteobacteria > ATCC43930 > CGMCC-115725 > AP-15. The sequence goes on from CAVOHI010000076.1 coordinate 35,059, forward strand.
GCACATGAGGGGGCAGGAGCGCGGCGGCTCGCTCTCGTCTTTCACCGCGTGGATGGCCGGGTCGAGCGGATCAGCCTCGGCACCGCCCGCCCGAGCCGCGATCCGCGCCATATTGTGGCGCTCTTCAGGGAGCGGCTCGACACAATCGATCCCGGCCTCGGCGTAGAAGACATGATCCTTGCCGCCTACGCGGTCGAGCCCCTGCCGTCTGAGCAGATCGGGCTTCCCGGCCAAACCGCCAGCCCCCACCCTAACCCTCCCCCGCTTGCGGGGGAGGGAATGGGAGGGGGTATCGCTCCGCTCCTCGACCGGCTCGGCAACCGGCTGGGGCTCGACGCCATATCGCGGCTCGATCCGCGCGAGAGCCACATTCCGGAACGCGCCTCGGTGAGAGTGCAGCCCCACCTCACCCTCCCTCTTCCCCCTAAAGGGCGGAGAGGGCCCAAAACTCCCTCTCCGCCCTCGGGGGCGGAGAGGGCTGGGGTGAGGTGGGGGATCTCCGGCAAACCACCCCGCCCGATCCGGCTGTTCGACCCGCCGGAGCCGGTCGAGGCGTTCTGGCTGTTGCCCGACGACCCGCCGTTCCGGTTCATGTGGCGGCGGCGCCGGCATCGGGTGATGCGGGCCGACGGGCCGGAGCGGATCGCCGACGAATGGTGGCGGCCGGGGGGGTCCGGCGAGGTCGATGCGATCCGCGATTATTACCGGGTCGAGGACGAGGAGGGACGGCGCTTCTGGCTGTTCCGGGCGGGTCTTCACGGCGGCGACCGCAAGCCGCGCTGGTTTGTCCATGGCGTCTTTTCCTGAACAGGCCCCGCGCTACGCGGAGCTGCAGGTCACCACCAATTTCTCGTTTCTGCGCGGCGCCTCGCATCCGGACGAGCTGGTGCTGACCGCGGCTGCGCTTGGTCATCGGGCGATCGCGATCACCGACCGCAACAGCTTTGCCGGCATCGTGCGCGCGCATCATGCGGCAAAAGAGGTCGGGATCCGCCTCGTCGTCGGATGTCGCCTCGATCTGCGCGACGGCACGAGCCTGCTCGCCTACCCTACGGATCGCGCCGCCTACGGCCGGCTGACGCGGCTGTTGACCCTCGGCAAGCGCCGCGCCCCCAAAGGCGAATGCCATCTCGACTACGCCGATGTCGTCGCGCATGGCGAGGGTCAGATCGTGGTCGTGCCCTGTCCCCGCGGAGACGGATTCGCAGCCCGCATCGCGGCGGATTTCCGTGGTCGTGCCTATCTTGCCGCGCACCATCTCTATCGCGGCGACGATATGCAGCGCCTCGCCCGTCTCGCTGCTCTCGGCGAGGCGACCGGACTGCCGCTCGTCGCGGTCAACGACGTGCTCTACCATCTGCCCGAGCGCCGCCCTTTGCAGGATGTGCTGACCTGTATCCGCGAAGGCTGCACGATCACAGAAGCCGGCTATCGCCTCGCCGCCAATGCCGAGCGTCATCTGAAACCGTCGCAGGAGATGGCGCGCCTCTTTCGCGGCCGCGAGGATGCGGTCGAGCGCACCCTCGAAATCGCCGAACGTTGCCGCTTTAGCCTCGAGGAGCTGCGCTACGAATATCCCGAGGAGCCAGTTCCAGAGGGGATGACGCCGCAACAGCGTTTGGCAGAGCTCACTTGGCAAGGCGCCGCCGAACGCTTTCGCTGTGCGTCCTTCGAGACGGCCGCTTCGCGGCCTCCTCAGGATGAGGACATTATTCAACGCGTCAGTGGACTTCCTCATGCTGAGGAGCGCCCGCAGGGCGCGTCTCGAAGCACGCACTACCGCGTTGCAGCCACTGCTTTCGATATAAGCAGCATCCCGGACAAGGTCCGCAATCTGATCGAGCATGAGCTGCAATTAATCGAGCGGCTCGATTACGCCCGCTATTTTCTGACCGTCCACGACATCGTGCGGTTTGCGCGGCAGCGCGGCATCCTGTGTCAGGGACGCGGCTCCGCCGCCAATTCCGTCGTGTGCTATTGCCTCGGCATCACCGCGGTCGACCCCGCCCGCATCGACGTGTTGTTCGAGCGCTTCATCAGCGCCGCGCGCAACGAGCCGCCCGACATCGATGTCGATTTCGAGCACGAGCGGCGCGAGGAGGTGATCCAATACATCTACAAAAAATACGGCCGCGACCGCGCCGGTCTCGCTGCCACCGTGATCTGCTACCGCTCGCGCTCGGCGATCCGCGAGGTCGGCAAGGTCTTGGGTCTCAGCGTCGATGTCGTCGCCGCGCTCGCCGGCATCGTCTGGGGCTGGAGCAATGACCCGATCGCCGATCAGCGGGTGCGCGAGGCCGGGCTCGACCCCACCGACCGCACCTTGCGTCTCGCGCTCGATCTCGCCGCGCAGCTGGTCGGCTTTCCGCGGCATCTCTCGCAGCATGTCGGCGGCTTTGTGATCACCCGTGGGCCGTTGTCCGAATTGGTGCCGATCGAGAACGCGGCGATGGAGGACCGCACCGTCATCGAATGGGACAAGGACGATCTCGACCGGCTCGGCATTCTGAAGATCGATGTCCTGGCGCTCGGCATGCTGACCTGCATCCGCAAGGCCTTTGCGCTGATCGAGAACCATTATGGCCGCCGTTCGAGCTCGCCACGATCCCGGCCGAGGACCCCGCAGTTTACGAGATGCTCTCCCGCGCCAACTCGCTCGGCGTCTTTCAGGTCGAGAGCCGGGCGCAAATGACGATGCTGCCGCGGCTCAAACCGCGCAAATTCTACGATCTCGTCATCGAGGTCGCGATCGTCCGCCCTGGCCCGATCCAGGGCGACATGGTGCACCCCTATTTGCGGCGCCGCTCCGGGCGCGAGCCGGTCGACTACCCTTCTGAGGCAGCTGCGCCAAGTGCTGGGCAAGACCATGGGGGTGCCGCTGTTTCAGGAGCAGGCGATGAAGATCGCGATCGTCGGCGCCGGTTTCGCGCCGGAGGAGGCCGACCGGCTGCGCCGCGCAATGGCGACCTTCAAGCGCAATGGCGACATCCACCTGTTCCGCGACAAGTTTATCGCCGGCATGGTCGGGAACGGCTACGACCGCGACTTCGCGACGCGCTGCTTCAGCCAGATCGAAGGGTTCGGGACCTACGGTTTTCCGGAAAGCCATGCGGCGAGCTTTGCGCTGCTCGTCTATGTCTCGGCCTGGATCAAATGCTTCTATCCCGAGGTCTTCGCCTGCGCTTTGCTGAACAGCCAGCCGATGGGGTTCTACGCCCCGGCGCAGATCGTCCGCGACGCGCGCGAGCACGGCGTCGAAGTGCGCCCCGTCGACGTCAACCACAGTTTCTGGGACTGCACCCTCGAACCGTTGCCGTCACCCCCGCGAAAGCGGGGGCCCAGATGCGACCGTTCGGACCCTGCGTCCCTGGATTCCCGCGTTCGCGGGAATGACGATTGCCGGCACTGGGCGCTGCGTCTCGGGTTGCGTCAGATAAAAGGGTTTGCCGAGGCCGATGCGGAGCGGCTCGTCACGGCCCGGGGAAGCGGTTATCCAGATCCGCAGGCGCTGTGGCGGCGCAGCGGCCTCGGGCGCGGCGCGCTCGAGCGCCTTGCCGAGGCCGATGCGTTCCGCTCGATCGGGCTCGACCGCCGCCGCGCATTGTGGGCCTTGAAGGCGCTCGGCGACCCGCCGCTCCCGCTCTTCGCGTCGAAGAACCCTCGCCCACCAAAGAAAAACCCTCGCCCCCCATTGCGGGGGAGAGGGCGAGGGTGAGGGGGGCTTACGGCGAGTCCAGCGAAGCGCGGGCGATGGCGCTGTTGCCGGAAATGCCGTTGGGGGAGCATGTCGTCGAGGATTATGCGAGCCTCAGCCTCACCTTGAAGCGCCACCCGCTCGCCTTTTTGCGCGCCGAGCTCGCCCGCGAGGGCCTGGTCACCGCCGCCGAGCTCGCCCATCTGCCGGTCGACCGGCGGCTCTCGATCGCCGGGATCGTGCTGATCCGGCAGCGTCCGGGCAGCGCCAACGGCGTCGTCTTCATCACGATCGAGGACGAGACCGGCATCGCCAATCTGATCGTCTGGCCTGCCATCCTCGAACGCTTCCGCCGCGCCGCGCTCGGCGCCACTCTCTTGCGCTGCACCGGCAAACTGCAGCGCGAGGAAAGCGTCATCCATGTCGTCGCCGACCGGCTCGAGGACATGACCCCGCGCCTCAATACTTTGCGCAACCGTACCGGCGAGGCTGAGTCCCGGCCGGCGCCGAAACCGCCTTTCACATCTCCCGCCAAGCCGCCCGGTTACGACCCCCGCGACATCGTCATCACCAGCCGCAATTTCCGCTAGCCGATGCAATCCATTCCCTCGTGCCCGATCACGGGCCTGCCGGCGATACGCCGCATTCAGCCGATCAGCGGCCGGCTGATAAGTGGATTGTGGCGGGGAGCTTTGGGGTTGCGACAGACCGGCAGCTCGGCGGAATCGACCATTTCGGCTTGTGGGAATCGCCCTGCGGGCTCGCCTTCTTCGATCCGATGCTGGAGGGCGACGAGGCTTTTTACCTGGACCTTTATCGGCGCGGAGACTTTCACCGGGCCTTGAGCATTTCCCGCATCGCCAGGGCCGAATTCAGACGCATCGCCGAACTGGTTCGACCGGGGGATAAAGTTCTCGACGTCGGCTGTGGCGAAGGCGCCCTGGCGCGGCATTTGCCGCACGCTATTTATGTCGGGCTCGACCCGCATTGTTATGCGAACGCTGCCGAGCTCGACGTCAGGAGCGAAACGATTGCGGCGCATGCCGCATCACATCCCGAAGAATACGACGCCGTCTGCGCCTTTCATTCCATCGAGCACGTGGCAGATCCGCTGGACTTTGCCCGCGATCTGGTAAAATGCGTCAGACCTGGTGGACGGCTCTGCATTGTCGTGCCTAGCCGGACGTCGCCGCTAACCGAGATCCCGAATTTCGTGCTCAATGCGCCGCCGAATCATCTCAGCTGGTGGGACGAAGGAGCCTTGCGGGCCGTTGCGGGTCGGCTCGATCTGAAGACGGAAGCGATCGAAACGGTGCCCTTTTCTTTCGACAGCCTCATCTACTGGATGGGTCGCTGCGCTCCCAAACTGACCGGAGATCGCTATTTCCGAGCACATTGGACCTGGTATTGCGCGCTCGCCTGGAGCTGGCTCGTCGGCCGCGCCTGCGATGCGCTGTTCCGTGTTCCGGCATCGGCAAGACCTTCGGGGTTGCTCCTCATCGCCCGCAAGCCGTCGTGATGGCATGGATCGCCGCAGCGGTCGCGGTTTTCTATTCGCTGTCGTCGGTCGCTTTGGCTCTCCTCTTTTTCGCTCGGCTGCGGGTCCTGGATGACCGCTTATCCGCGAGCGTCGCCTTGGTGTTGCCGGCGACAGGCGCGCTCCCCGGGCTCGAGGATCTGCTCGCCGCACTAACTGCCCAGTCGCTCAGGCCGCGCCGATTGATCGTTTCGGTCGAGGCGCGCGAAGACCCCGCTTACCCGCGCGTCGCAGCCCTCGCCGAGCGTTTTCCTCAGCTGAATGTCGAGCTGGTCGTCGCCGGTCTTTCGCCGCTGCGCAGCCAGAAATGCACCAACCTTCTCGCCGCCCTGGCGCAGCTCGAGCGCCGACGAGGAGTACATCGTGCTGCTCGACGCGGACATCCGCCCGCAGCCTTGGTGGCTGGCGATGTTGGTGGCGCCGTTGGCTGCAGGGCGCGCCGATCTCGTCAATGGTTATCGCTGGCCCGTGCCGACGAGGATGTCGCTCGGCACCATTCTCGTCTGCCGCGATCGACCGCGCCGTCGCCGTATTGCCGCGGGTTCGCTGGACCAGGTCTGCTTGGGGCGGTTCCCTCGCCTTCACTCGCAACGCCCTGGCTGCACTCGATCTGCCGAACACGATCGGGCATGCCTTGACCGAGGATTTGCCCATCGGCGACCGCGCGGCGCAAACGGGCCTCAGGGTGCTGACCCGCCGGGCCATCCGGCCGCCGACCCCGCTCGCCGGCAATCTTCGTGATGTTTGGCGCTTTGCGCGCCGGCAGTACCAGCTGATCCGCCTCTACCGCCCGGGATTGTGGTGCTTCGCTGCGTTCGTCGTCACCACCGACCTGGCAGCCCGGATCGCCCTGCTGTCGAATGTCCTCCGGCTGGGCGGCCGCCTTGCCCGCCATCCTCGTTCTCGCCCTGTCTGGGCTCGACCGCGACCGAGATTCGGTCGGCGATCGGCAGGAAACTCGGCGTGACCGACGCGATCGGCTTTCGCTTGGCGCAGCATCTGCTCGCCTGGACCATTCTGCCCGCCCCGATGTTTCATGCCTCGGTGATCTGGGGCGGCGCCGTCACGTCGCCGGTCGTATGGCGGCATGTCCGCTACGTCGTCGACAAGACGGGGCAGGTCATCGACGTCGCCCGCCGGCCTTATTCCGACAAATCGGTTTAGGCGCGGTTCTCGACGTACATGCGTAAATCGTCGCCGGGCCGCAGGGTCAGGCGGCAAACCGGCGCGACCGCGGCATCGGGGGCCAAGCGCAGGCGGACCCGTTGAGCCAGAGTGGCGATGCACAGGACAGCTTCGGTCAGACCGAAGGCGGCGCCGATGCAGATGCGGGGACCAACGCTGAACGGAATATAGGCGTGTCTCACGCGAAACTGGGCATTCTCCGGCAGAAAGCGCTCCGGGATGTAGTGGTCCGGCTTTCCCCAAAACTTACGGTGTCGGTGAAGCAGCCACGGGACAACGATGACGAGGGATCCCGCCGGCACGGAACGGCCGCGGATCGTCTCGTCGCGTGACGATTGCCGCGCGAGGAGCGGGACTGGAGGGTAGAGCCGAACCGTCTCCTCGAATATTGCGCGGGTGTAGGGCAGCTCCGGGACATCGTCGAGGGTCGGGAGGCGGCCGGCGAGCGCTTTTGCCAGTTCCGCGTGAAGGCGTTCTTCGACTTCCGGCGCCTGCGACAGCAGGTACCACGCCCAGGCGAGCGAATTCGCCGTTGTCTCGTGGCCCGCCATAAAGATCACCGCCGCTTCATTGCGCAAGGCAACATCGTCGAGAGGTTCTCCGGTCTCGGGATCGCGCGCTTCCAGCAACAGGCGGATCATCGAGGCTTCGCCGCCGGACAGCCGCTCACGGCAATCGCCGATGACCTGCTCCAGGACTTTGTGAATGCGTTTGGCGGAGCGATGGATCGCCGGAGAGTGAAACCGTGGGATCCAATCCGGCAAACCGAAGAAATAGGCGAGATCCAATTGGCCGATCAGGCGCTGGTATTCGCTGAAGGCGGTCACGATTTCCGCCGCGTGCTCGGTCCCGAGCTGCCGGCCGAAAACCGTCCGGCAGATGATCTCCGCCGTCAACGTCGCCATCTCGGTCAGCGCATTGATCGGCGTGTCCCGCGGCAGGCTGGCCAAGCGGTCGGCGGTCTCGCCGGCGGCCTGGACCATCAGCGGCGCGAACAGCGGCAGATGCGAGACATGGACGATGGGCGCCACAATGCGCCGCCGGCGCCGCCACGTATCGCCGTCGCTGATAAACAGACCGTCACCGAGGAGCGGCGCCAGCCCGTGGCGCATCTGCGGGCTCTTGCGCTCGAAGCTGTCGTGATGTTCGACAAAGGCCGAGGCGACTGTATCCGGGCTGTTGCAGACGAACAGCGTGCGCGACAGCACGCGGGTCGAAAACACCTCCCATTCGAAGGCGCGCTCTTCCCAGATTGCGAGGAAGTTGCGCCGCGCCAGACGCAGTATCGCAAACGCTGAGAGCGGTTGCTTCGGCCTCTCGGGAAAGGGCGGAACGAAGTCGTGCATCGGCTGCCGCGCGCGGCGCGCGCGGGCGGCGTTATCGCATCGAGACGGCCGCGGCGATCGGCGCCTCGATGTCGGCTGACGGCCTCGGCACACCGCGTGCGGCCCGTGCATAGGTGGCTTCGAGCCGCTCGATCGCGGCATCGACTGCGAGCCGCAGCCCGGCTTCGTTGAAGAACGAGCCGGGGATTAGGCAGCGGGCGGCGAGCACCCGCCGGAAGGCATCGAACAATGTGGCATCGGGCGGCGTCGGCGCTGTCCAGAAATCGTCGAGCTCGCCCTGAAAGGTCAGCCCGGCAATGTCGTAAACCGCCTTACCGAGCGCCACGACCGGCAGCCCGCAGGCAAGCGCCATAGTGCCGACCGTGCTGTTGACGGTGACAACGGCCGGCTTGCGCGCCAAGAGCGCGCCCAAATCGCCGCCGTCGAGAATGACGAGCCGCTCGGCGATCCCGAGCTCGACGGCCAGGTAGCCTGTGATAGCGGTCCAGTCGACCAATCCGCTGTCGAGCGGATGGAGCTTGACGATCAGCCGCGCCGCCGAGGGGGCGTGACGGGCGAAGGAAGCGAGGACGTGCTCGATCGCCAGATGCATCGCACGAAACGGCGAGTGCACCCGGACCTGGTAGTCGCAATCCAGCTGCAACGGAAAAAGAAAAAGAGGGCCAGTGCTGCTGCAGAGAGCTTCGATCGCCGCCGCCGCTCGCCGCTCGGCGCGGCGCATCAGGGCCAGGCGCCGCAGCCAACCGGCATACTCGATCAGCTGATAATAGGGACGGTGAGTCGCGTAATGCGGGAACCGCCACATCCCGGCCATCGAGGCCGTCGTGTAGAGCACGTCCTCCACCGCCCTGCGGCGAAAGCTGCCCGGTACGGGTGGCGGGTCACGCCAGGCCGGCAACGCACGGGCGCGTTCGCGATACCAGTCTGGATCCCGCGGCAGCGCGGAATGACCGTTGACCCCGCCCTCCTCGAAGGTAATCCAATCGGGGCGCAGATAGCCCTCCTCGACGACGTGAATTCGCAAGGCGCGCCCCTCGGCGACGCGGATGGCGGCTCGGTGCAACGGCCGGCAATCGCCAAACAGGATGATGTCGCTGATCGCCCGCTCAACGATCAGCCGATCGAGAAAATCCGGCCATTCTTCCGGACGGCCGCAAAAATCCACGGCTCCCGGCAGCCGCCAGAATGCCCGATCGCCGCCGTTGAAATTAACCCGGTAAACCGCGTGGCCGCGCCCGATGAGCGCCTGTCCCAAACGCTCGAAAAATCGCGTTGCCATCCCTTGCAGGAAAAGAAAACCCCGGCCGGGGTTGACCAATGACCCGCCTGGCCGCTCCGCCATGTTTACGGAACTCGCGCCCACCGATAGCAGATTCCCCAAACCGAACCTCGTCGCGCTCGAAGCGAGCGTTGAGGCGGTTCAACACTGATCTGGTTAATCTCGTCAGCTTGCTGGTTAATGTCCACGACTTTTTGTATCGCGAGACGAGCTGTCCGGTAGGAACCGGGGAAATCGTCCCGTGAAATGCCTATTTTCGCGCGTGGTGTTAATTTTAACACCATTCGTTCCTGAGCAGCACTGACCCATGACCGATCCGCGACCGACCATCGAAGCTCCCGACGACGACCCCTATCTCTCGCTCGAAGAGATCGACGGCGAGCGAGCGCTCGCCTGGGTCGAAACGCAAAATGCGGCGACCTTGGCGAGGTTCGGCGATGCTCGTTTTGCCGCCGATCGCGACGTCCTCGCCGCCATTTTCGATCGGCCTGACAATATTCCGATCATCGCGAGGCGACGATCGCGGCTCTTCAATTTCTGGAAAGACGCGGAGCACCCGCGCGGTCTTTGGCGGGCAACCTCACTCGATAGCTACCGCAGCGAGCAGCCCCAATGGGACATTCTGCTCGACCTCGACGCGCTCGCGGCAAAGGAAAGCGAGGACTGGACCTGGAATGGTGCCTCGACACTGCCGGACAGTCACGACCGCGCCATGCTCATGCTATCGCGCGGCGGCGCCGATGCGGTGGTCATGCGCGAGTTCGATCTTGCTTCGCGCGAGTTCATTCCGGGAGGTTTTTTCTTACCGGAAGCCAAGGGCGGAGCGCTTTGGCTCGATCGCAACACGTTGCTGCTCTCCTCGGCACTGGGCGAGGGCATGGCTACCAGCTCCGGCTATGCGCGCACCGTGCGCCTGTGGCAACGCGGGACCGACTCGCTGGCGGCTCCGGTCATCTTCGAAACCGCGGCCGACCGCATGGCCGTTTGGGCGGATGTCGACCGGGAGGTCGAGGAAGAGCGGTTGTTATTTATCGAGAGGATCGGCTTTTTCGATGCGGCGGTATGGATCGGCGACCGCACCGGTCCCAAAACTCGGATTGACCTCCCCACCGACGCCTGGGTCCGATGGCATCGCGGCTGGCTGGCCGTCAAGCGCCGGACGGAATGGATGGTCGGCGGCGAAACCTATCGGCCGGACACCTTGCTCGGCATTTCCTTCCCGGCTTTCCTCGATGGCGATCGGTGCTTCACGAAGCTGTTCGAGCCAGCTGAACGCCGCGCCTTGCAGGGCTTCTTCTGGTCCGGCGATCGCCTCGTTCTGTCGATCCTCGATGATTTGAAGCCGGTCTTCGAAGCGTTGACCCCGTCCGGGGTCGGCTGGTCGCGCGAGCGCATCACGGGCCTTCCCGATATTGGCGTTGCCAATGTTTGGCCGCTCGATGTTCGGATCGAGGAATCGAATGGCGACCTGCTCGCCAGCGCGCAGGACCCGCTGACGCCGCCCTCACTCTACCTGATCCCGCCAGGCTCGGCGCCGCAGCTGCTCAAGCGGGCGCCGCAAACATTTGATCCGTCCGGTTTGGTCGTCACCCGGCACGAGGCCACCTCGCAAGACGGCACCCGCATTCCCTACGTCCAGGTGGGGCCGCCAGGCGAGACCGGCGAGGCCCCTGTCCATCTCTCGGGCTATGGCGGCTTCGGGATCTCGCAGCTGCCCTACTACAATTCGGCGATCGGTAAGCTTTGGCTCGAACGTGGTGGCACCGGTGTCGTCGCCAATATCAGAGGCGGCGGCGAGTTCGGCACAGCTTGGCACGATGCCGGGCGCCGCGAAGGCAAGCGGCTGTCGCACGACGATTTCGCAGCCGTCGCCACCGACCTCGTCCAACGCGGGGTAACGCGCCCCGGCCGCATCGCCGCCGAAGGCGGTTCCAACGGCGGGATACTGATCACGAATATGCTGACCCGCTATCCGGAGCGGTTCGGCGCCCTCTTCTGCACGATCCCGCTGATCGACATGCGGCGCTATTCGAAATTGCATGCCGGCGCGAGCTGGATTGCCGAATACGGCGATCCCGACAATCCTGAGGATTGGGCATTCCTCAAGGAGATTTCTGCGTACCACGCCGCGATCCCCGGTCGTCCCTACCCGCCGATCCTGATCGCGACGAGCCGGCGCGACGATCGCGTCCATCCGGGCCACGCCCGCAAAATGGCCGCGAAGCTGCAAGCTATGGGCTACGAGGCCTATTTCTACGAGCCTGCCGCCGGCGGTCACGGCTACGGCAAGGACAACAGGGAGCGCGCTTCTTTTACCGCGCTCGGCTACAATTTCATGCGCCGCGCCATCGGCTGGACGCAAGACCGCGGGAGGGAAGAATGAAATTCGGCATCTTCTACGAGCTGCAACTGCCGCGGCCCTGGGGACCGGACAGCGAGCTGACCCTCTACCACAACGCGCTCGACCAGCTCGAACTGGCCGACCGGCTCGGCTACGACTTCGCCTGGGAAGTCGAGCATCATTTCCTCGAGGAATATTCGCACTCGCCGGCGCCCGAGGTGTTCCTCGCCGCGGCCAGCCAGCGCACCCGGCAGATCCGCCTCGCGCACGGCATCATGCAATTGACCACGGTGCATCCCGCGCGCGTCGCCGAGCGCATCGCGGCGCTCGATCTGGTGAGCCGCGGCCGCGTCGAATTCGGCATGGGCGAGAGCGCCAGCATCACCGAGCTCGAACCGTTCGACCGCAGCTTCGACGAAAAACGCGCGGTCTGGGAGGACGCGGTGCGCGCGGTCATCCCGATGTTCAAGGATGGCGGCTGCGAATACCACGGCGACCTATTTCGATTTCCCGCTGCGCAATGTCGTGCCCAAGCCGTTGCAGAAGCCGCATCCGCCGTTATGGGTTGCGTGCTCGGCGCTCGACACGATCGAGATGGCCGGGCGCCGCGGCCTCGGCGCGCTCGCCTTCCAGTTCCTGAGCGCCGATGCGGCGCATGCCTGGGTCCACGCCTACTACAATTCCTTCACCAAGCGGCTCGACAAGCTGACGGATTACGTGACCAACCCGAATATCGCTCTGACCAGCTATTTCATGTGCGCCGAGACCGACGAGGAAGCGCGCCGCCGCGCCGACGGCATCCCGTTCTTCCAGTTCGCGCTGCGCTTTTACGGGCTGAGCCCCAACCGCAAACGGCCGGAGCCCGGCACGGTCGATCTGTGGGACGAGTACGAGAAGTGGAAGCGCGCCAACCCCGAGGGTCTCGCCCGCGCACTGTCCGGCGGCCTGATCGGCTCACCCGAGACGCTTGCGCCGCAAGCTGCGGCGGTTCGAGAGCTCGCATATCGACCAGGTCATCCTGTTGAACCAGGCCGGCAAGAACACGCACGAGCACATCTGCGAGAGCCTCGAACTCTTCGCCCGCGAGGTGATGCCCGAATTCCACGCCCGCATCCCCGAGCAGGAGGCCTGGAAAGCCAAGGTGCTGAACCGCGAAATCGAGCTCGAAGAGATCGACACCGCCCCCTTCCGCGACCGCTACGGCCCCAATTCGGTGCAAATCACCCCGCAAGCGGCGGAGTGACGCCAATGCCTACGCGCCACTCACCAGCGGTGTGCGTGCTTCGAGAGGCCGCTTCGCAGCCTCCTCAGCATGAGGTAATCCTTGATAGCATGAAGAAAGTGCCTCATCCTGAGGAGCACCCGCAGGGTGCGTCTCGAAGGCGCGACAATGCCGATCCAATGCGTTCCACACTCTGAGGAGCTCCACGACCATGGTTTCCGCTCCGCCGGGCAAGTAGGTATCATCCGGGCGTCCCACCGAATGACGGAGCGACCCGATGCCTCAGCCGCTTCCCGCGATCAGCCTCGTCGCCGTGCCGGGAGGCGGCGTCAGACCCTCGACATCGCGCGCGAGATCGAGCGGCGCGGTTTCGCCGGCATCTACATCCCGAGCCGGTTCGGCAACATGGCGCAGTGCACGGCGCTGGCGCTCGCCACGGAGCACATCCCGTTCGGCACCGCGATCGCGCCGATCTACGCCCGCACCGCCGAGGATTTCGCGCACAGCGCCGCCTATCTGCACGAGGTCTCGGGCGGCCGCTTCCGCTTTGGCATCGGCATTGCGCATGGCCCCACCTACCAGCGTCTCGGCGTCACCCCGGGCAAGCCCCTCTCGGACATCCGCACCTTTGTCGACAAGGTGAGGTCCTATGAAGGGATCGGCCCGCTGCCGCCGATCGTCCTCGCGGCTCTGCGCAAGAAGATGGTCGCGCTCGCCGCCGAGATTGCCGACGGCGTCATCTTCGCAAACGCCAGTCTTTCGCACATGCCGCAATCGCTCGCCGCCGTGCCGTCGCCCAAGCGCAGCGACCCGAATTTTCTGATCGGCAACATGCTGCCGGTCTGCGTCTCGGAAGATGTGGAAGCGGCAAAGGCGCTGCTGCGCCGCCGCCTCGTGCATTACGCCTTGCTGCCGAATTATCGCGCCTACTGGAAGGAAGCCGGCTATGTCGACGAGATGTCGGCAGTCGAGAAGGCGATCGCCGACAACCGGCCCGACGATATCCCAAAATACCTGACCGACCGCTGGCTCGCCGACAACACCCTCTTCGGCCCGCCCGCCAAGGTGCGCGAGGGCGTCGAGGCCTGGCGCGCCGCCGGCGTCAACACGCCGGTCCTCGTGCCCAATTCGGTTGCCGGCAACCAGATCACGGCGCTCAAGGAGCTGTTCACCGCATTCAGCTGATAGCGACGAGGATGTGCGGATGCTCCTCAGCTATTGCTCTAGGCTGATGATGCGTCCAGCTTCGCCTCTTTTTCGGCACTTCTAAGATGAGTTCGTCTGTGATTCCCAGCGTGATGATCCCCGGGCCCTTGGCCTACATCTTGTGCAAAGCGGCATCAAGTAATTGTGAATATCTCTAAGTACTAATAGCAGGAAAATCGCACTCCCAAGCCCAGTCATCACATGGCCGGGCGGCAGAAGTGCTGGAAGATTAACACCGCGACTATAGAATTAGCTGAAAAGATTTTACATGAAACGCTTTATGCGACTTTTGCAGCCGCCCCGGAACGCGCAAGAAACACAAGATGTAGAAAACACCCAGAGAGGCCGACCATCGAAATGCAATGCTGGACCATCGGAACATTTTCAGATAACTTAAAAACGCCGCACTGAAGGACGTTCGCTATGAATGGCTTAGGCAAAGCGATACTAATCGCCGGTCTGCTACTTTCACCAATAAGCGCACTTGCCAACTGCATAGGGTACTCTGGCCCTGGCGGACCCTGCTACACTGGCCCTGGTGGCGGTCTTTACACGGGACCTGGTGGCGGAGCCTATACCGGGCCTGGCGGCGGCGCTTATACCGGACCTGGCGGCGGTGCCTACACTGGCTCTGGTGGCGGTGCTTACACGGGACCTGGTGGCGGCGCTTATACCGGACCCGGCGGCGGAGCCTATACCGGACCCGGCGGCGGAGCCTACACCGGACCCGGCGGCGGTACGGACCCGGCGGCGGAGCCTACACCGGACCTGGCGGAGGCTGTTACACCGGGCCTGGTGGCGGAGGACATGACGCGTGGAACCGTCCCTCTCCCTACTGTCGCTGACGTATCCGCCCCTCATCCGCAAAATTCGTCTAACTAGCTAGAACACAGGTTGATTCACGCGGCACGATAGCGATCGATCGTCGCCTGATTGAATTTCAGCCCGAGCCCTGGCGCCGTCGGCATCGCGAGTTCCCCATCCTGTGGTTGCGGCACCTCTTCGAAGAGGCGCATTAGCCACGGCATGTATTCGACGGTCAGCCCGTTGGGGATCGCGCCGATCAGGTGGACATGGACCTCGGGGATCAGGTGGCTGACGACCGGCAGGTTGCAGGCTTCGGCCACGCCGGCGACCTTCATCCATTGTGTGATTCCGCCAACCCGTACGAGATCGATCATGACGATATCGACCGAGCGGGCCTCGACCATGTGGCGAAAGGGCACAATGCCCCAGACATACTCGCCGCCGGCGACCGGCGTCGACAACGCGGCGGTGACCCGCGCCAAGCCAGGATAGTCGTCCGCTGTCGTCACGTCTTCGAGCCAGAAGAGGCCGACCCCGGCATCCTCGACCCGGCGGCCGATGTCGATCGCCTGCTCGACGCGCCAGCGCTGGTTGATGTCGCACATCAGCTTGATGTCGGGTCCGATCGCCTCGCGCACCCGCTGCATGCGCTCGACCTCCTTGGCGGGTGTGGTCTCGCCGGGCAGCGCCAGCTGCGTCTTCATTTCGCGGAAGCCCTTTTCTTTCAGGCGCCCGGCGGCGGTAACCACCCGGTCGAGCGAGAGCCCGCGCATCAACGCGCCGCTCGCATAGGTCGGAACCCGATCCCGCGCGCCGCCGAGCAGCTTCCACAACGGCAGGTTCAGCGCCTTGCCGCGGATGTCCCACAGCGCCATGTCGAGCGCCGACAGCGCCAAGTGGAAGAGGCCGCCCGGTCCGGCGGAACCGGCGGCGGCCCGCAATTTTGCGACGACCGCCTCGACGCGAAACGGATCGTCGCCCACGATCAGCCCGCCGAGTTCGTCGACCGCCATCCGCAACGCGCCGGTCAGCGCACCCCCGAAATAAGTCACGCCGACCCCGGCGACCCCCTCGTCGGTTTCAACTTCCAAAGTGACGATCGGGCGCGTTGCGTTCGGGTTTTCCGCGGCGTCGGCAAGCGGCTCGTCGGCTGGCAGCGCAACGATTTGAGAGCGAATACCGGAAATCTTCATCGCAGGACCCCCAGGCTAAAGAGCGACAAGACTTACACCCCCGGGCCAATAAGGGAAGCGCGCTCGTCTGCGGCAGCGAAGCGCCGGCCGATAAAGGAGATAGAGGCGGGGGCCGAGTTCGTCATCGGTTTGCCCTGCCGCCTTGATTATCTCGCCCGCTCGGCCTGACCCCGAGCGATAATCCGCAGTCGCGCTTGATTTTCACTTCGACCCCAACTTTCGGTTTCATCCGCAAAACACCGATTGCTGCATCTGCAGCGAATCAGCAGCAAAATTTCCTCTTTCGGTAGAATAGCCGTCGCAAGCAGCACCCGTGCCAGAAGCTTTGCCGAAAGTCATCCTTCTTCGGTATCCGCTGCCCGTTGGCACCGATTTCATTCCAGACCACCCAGTTTCGAACGGACTATGCTCCGCGAAGATGGCAATTTCCCGGATCGATCGAAAGCATTCGGACGTCCGCTCGCCGCACCACGGCCACCATCGGCCCGACCCGTATCTTGTATCCCCCCGCACTGAGTATAGGGGCAGCCGGTCAAGTATTAGCGCCCCGACCAACCCCGTTCTTCCGAGCATAAATACCGAAGCGCGGCGGACAATTTCTCGACGTTAAGATTATGACTTAATTTTCACTTTGGTGGATTTCACATAATGGAGTTTATGCGACTTTTGGCGCGTGCGGAGGCAAAGCGGGAAACCCAAGATATTGATGCGCCCAGTTGCCGCCAACGCCCAACCCGCTGCTAACGGCGGGGCGGAAGCGGGTTCGATGTTTGTTTCATGCCTCTAGGAAGAGCTTCGTGTGCGCCACGAAGAGCTCGGGATACTGGAAGAGCGCGCCATGACCGGAGTTGGGATACACAATCAGTTGTGCATTCGGAATGTGCTGCGAAAGCGTGAACGAGTTGATTGTGGGCACCATGATGTCGTCAGTGCCGTTCACGACCAGCGTCGGCTGCTTGATCGTCTTCAACTCGGCATAGCGTTCGCCTCGTGGCTCCCTCCATTCCATTATAGCCGCTTGCTGCGCCTTCATTGTCTGAATTGACGAAGGCGGATCAGCATCCTTGCGCTGATGACGGCGATCCCAAAATGCCCTTCCGGCGGCCTGACTTGCTTCCGAAGGCGAGAAGAAGAGAAACAAAAAATCCTCGCAGACCGGCACGGGATTGCCGGCAACTTCCAAAACACGCGAATTCTTCGACGGTTCGCCGTTTCGCGGTCCGGTCCCGGCGAGCACGAGGCGCCTAACGAGATTGGGATGGCGCAGCACGAAACTCTGCGCAACGTAGCCTCCGATGGAGAAGCCGAGCACATCGACCTGAGGTAATCCCAGGGCGTTGACGAACGCGGCGACGTGATCGCCCATCGCTTCGATGGTGTTCGGCGTTTCGCCGCTCGAACTGGCGACGCCTGCATTGTTGAAGAGGATTACGGGACGCCCTTGGGCAAGCCCGTCCGTGACAAGCGGATCCCAGTTGTCAAGGCCGCCGCGGAAGTGTTGAAGGAAGACAAGCGGCGTTCCGCTTTCCGAGCCGAAGCGCCTGTATGCGTAGCGGATTCCATTAGCCTCGATGAAGCGGGTAGGTGCCGTGACATGGGTGTCTTTCGCCATATTTATCTCCTTGCCTGCCGTTCGGGATGCTATCTCCGCAATATGGATCTTGGTGCCGTCCAGCGCCACCGCGGGACGGGCCGCCGCGATACGGTTGCAGGCTAACTCCGGTGGAGTCCTGCCGGGAAATTTGCTTGCCCCTGCCCGATCAAGGGGTTACGATTTCCGCAACTTACGACCAAAACTCACCCGCAAACCGCCGTTTCGGCTATGCCCGCGTCAGCACCGTGGGCCAGACGCTCGACAGCCAGCTTGAGCATTTACGCGTCGCCGGATGCATCGCCAAGATTTACCGCGAGAAGGTGACCGGTGCGCATAACGACCGGCGCGAGCTTCTCAAAATGCGTCAAGCAGATCGTGGACGCCAAGGCGCAATTCCGCTCGCTTGCCGAGCCGTGGGCCGACACCGGCACCAGCACCGGGCGCTTGATGATTGCCGTTCTCGGCGGCCTCGCTGATGTGGAGCGCGACCTTATCCGCACCCGCACCGCCGAGGGCCGCAGCCGGGCACAGAAGCGCGGGCAGCGCATGGGCCGGAAACCGAAATTGACCGAAGCGCAGCAGGCCGAGGCCCGCAAGCGCGGGCCGAAGGTGCCACGCTTGCCGAACTCGCGCGCAGCTATCACGTGGGCAAGAGCACGATTTCGCGCCTTTGAACTGTCGCGTTATCGACTTAAGCTACTGATCCACTGACCCAGTCGCACAAGTAATGGTGGCTTATATCCATATGCTAACGGCCTATGTCCCACGACAACAAACAGTTTGTAATTTCCGGCAGCAGTGCCGCCGCTGCAATTTGCGATTATATCCGCAGCGGAGAACGCCGCTTGAAGAAGCAGTTTGGGATCATGCTTCGCATCGTATGGTTCAGCATTTTCATCTATTACATCAATACATAGTCAATCGTTGAGGATACTTGGGGCGATGTTTGGATCGTTGCCAGATTTATCGAATGTTGCTGTCCAATCACTTCGATTAAGTCCATTCAACAATTGTGCCGCATACTCACGAGCTTCTGCGTCAAGTGGGTTCACCTTCACTGTCAAGGCATATTTATCGTGATGAGATAAATACTCGCGCAAATCGTCAGCTTGCTTTTGAGTGACACTGCGCGGCATTACATAGGTGTCGATATCGGTTCTAAGGGCATTCATGTAAGTGATGATGTAGATACCAAAACTTAGCGATACAAATGCGAGAGCAAAACTGCGATACCGAGGATTGGCGGCTCTACGTGTTATTCAGACCAATTTCCAACAGTAGTTAAGATAAGGATGATGATGGCAACCGATATCAATGATCCGCTGACCCAATAGCTGCTTGGCCATTTAAGTCCAGCAGCGAAGAACAATATTGCGACGAATATGGCAGAGAGACCAAAAATAAATTTTCGTTCGTATAAGAGACGGAACCCGGTAGCGCCGCATCCCGTCGCAAACATCAACAGTAAAGCGGCGAAGGCATAATCGCCTGTTGGTAGCGCCGAGGGCGATGCCGTGGGCAAACGCGTCAGCCGAGCGTGAGCGCGCCGGCTTCCGCTTGCCGTTTTGCGCAAGAACTGGGCGACGCCGCGCGTTCGATTGCGTTGTGGATAGCTGGCATGAACTCAATTTTGCTCATGCTCAGTTGTAGTAGAACGCGTGGCCGCGTTCCACTCCGAAAAGGTATCTTTATGCGGCATCAGCTCCGCACTCGATCAACCGCCGGTCTTCGATTTTCCATATCCGACACTATGCGGCTTTGCGTTTACGCCCTCGCCGCACGGCCTTCACCTTGCGTGATTGGATTATGACCGATGGGTTGGGACCGTCGCCATCGTCTCGCCTCGCCGCATCAGCCGCGCCGGCGGCGCGATTGGCTAGGCGAACTGGTGCGGATCGACGACTTGGAGCACCGCTGGTTCGAGGACCGCGGGCCACCGTGCAAGCTGCTGACTTTCTGGTGGATGATGCAACGAGCCGGTTGATGGAGCTCGGCTCGTCACCTCGGAAGCGGCGAGGCTCATGTGTAAGCCTCACCGACAGCCTGCCCAGCGGTAGCCCGGCTATCGCCGAAGATTAGAACGACCGTGCCGTGGTCCCGGTCAGCATGTCGGCTTTGCGGTTGAGGGCGGCGATGAGGCCGTCGACGCCGTCGGTTCGCAGGATCGCGGCGAATTCGGAGCGGCGGGTTGCGACCTCGCTGATCGCGCCGTCGAGGTAGATGTCGGAGATCAGCCAACCCTCGCCGTTGCGGCGCATCAGGTAGTCGACGTTGACCGGCTCGCCATTGGCCTTGACGATCTGGCTCTTGACCATGACGCCGCCCGGATTGGGCTGTTCGCCGGTGACCTGCAATTTCTGACCGGCATAGCTGTCGAAGCGGTCGGCATAGATCGCCGAGATGTAGCGTCCGAAGCTCTCGGTGAGTTGCTGGCGTTGCGCCTCGTTCAACCCAGCCCAGTGCGACACACCGACCGATAGGCGGGTCATCGAGGGGATGTCGAAGGTCCGGCGGATGACCGGCTCGATCTGCGTGAACCGCCCGCTCTGCCCGAGGATGCGGCCGTTCTTCATCGTGCCGAGCAGCGTATCGTAGAGCCCTTGAACCGTGTCGCCGCCGCTCGCCGGCGCCGCATGAGCGGGATAGGCGAAGGCCGATGCCGCAAGCATGGCGACCAGGCAAAGCGCTTTCCGCGCCGGCGCTTTTGGCACGATCGACTTCCTCATAGCTTGGTCTCCCGGCTCTCCTCAGCCTTCAGTTCCTACAAATTTAGGTATTCGCTTCTAGGTGTTCGCATCCCTGCGGCTTTCAAGCGCATGGCTACGCTGCGATCCGTTTCTTCCCGGCGGACGAGACGCGCCCTTGAAATTTTTGCCGAGCATTCCCTTTACGCATTAGTTGGTTTATCCGCTCGGGAGACAACGTGCGGTGGCAATACTGATGGGTATGAGCTAAGGAAACGTTTCCAGCTGCGGATTCT
>CAVOHI010000077.1:0-51495 GCA_963695605.1 uncultured Alphaproteobacteria bacterium
CGTTTCTACCCCTCGAAGCTGCGTCGCCGAAGGGGCTAACGACCGGTGGAGTGCTGACTCAACTCCTCGAGGAGTGGTCGCAGCGCGTCCAGTTCCGCGCCAAAGCCGGCCCAGTTACCGGATTTCAGCTGCTGCACAGCGCCGTTGTAGTGGCTCAGCGCCTCCCGCGCCCGATCGGCCTCGGGGCCGGCGAGCGCGGTTTTGGCTGGCGCCCCCGGCGGGGAGGCTGAGGGCGGGGCGGCCGGGGCGGGTCCCTTGAACAGCGCTGCCAGCGCCCCGGCGAGCGTCTCGTCCATGACCACACGGTCGCCATACGCCGCGATCACCCGCTTGAGCTCCGGCAGTTGTCCTGCCTCCGCACGGAGATAGAGCGGCGACACATACAAGATCGAGTTCTCTATCGGGATCACCAGCAGATTTCCTCGGATGACCCGCGAGCCCATCTGGTTCCACAGCGAGAGCTGCTGGGAGATCTCTGTGTTCTGGTTGATCAGCGCCTCGATTTGAAAGGGCCCGTAAACGAGCTTGTCCTTGGGAAACTCGTAGACGATCAGCTTGCCGTAATCCGGCGGGTCAGAGCGGGCGGCCAGCCACGCAATCATGTTCTGCCGCTGGCTCGGCACCATCGGCAGCATTTGCAGAAACTCGGCCTGCGGTTCGCCGGGCAGGCGCACGATGATATAGTATGGGGCCATCGTCGCCTCGTCCCCGCCGGTCGGTTGGCGCGGGAACTGCCAGAGATCTTCGCGGTTATAGAAGACTTCGGCGCTGTTCATGTGGTAGGTCCGGTACACTTGCGCCTGGATGAAGAACAGGTCCTCCGGGTAGCGAATATGCTTTTGCAAGTCCTGGGGCATGGCCGCCAATGGCTTGAAGAGCCCCGGGAAGATGCGCTGGTAGGTCGCGGCGATCGGGTCCGAGGAATCCGCCACGTAAAAGGTTACCGTCCCGTTGTAGGCGTCGATGACGGTTTTGACCGCATTGCGGATGTAATTGAGCTCCAAGCCGGGAAGTGTCTGGGCGTAGGGGAAATAGCGACTCGTCGTATAGGCATCCTGCATCCAGAAGAGCCGGCCCTCGCTGACCACCAGGTAGGGGTCCCGGTCGAGGCGGAGGAAAGGGGCGATCGTCCGCACCCGCTCCTGAATGGTACGGCGGAACATGATCCGACTGTCGCCGGTGATATAGCTGGTGAGCAGCAGGTTCGGGTCCTTGAAATACCACGCGAAGAGGGCTCTGCGAGCGATCCCGCCGACGGCGACCCCGCCGGCACCCGCATAGGTCGCGTAGACGTTGTCCGTCCCCTTGGGGTAATCGAACTCCGGGGTGCTCCCCTTGACGATGACGTAGGTGTCGGTCTCTTCGCCGAAGTAGATGCGCGGTTCGTCGATCGGCGGGCCGCCGGTCGCGACCGGCGGGATGTCCTGGAGGTAGAAGATCGGCAACCCTTCTCCGGTCTTGCGGGCGAGCGGGCTCATCACCGCCCCATTGCCGTGGGTGAACAGCACATGCCAGTTGACCCAGGTCTGGGCATTGGGGGGTAGGAGCGCGGGCTTGAGCTCGCGCGCCGACAGCGTCACCCCCTGATACGCGCCATCGAGATGGTAGCGATCCACATCCACATCGTGGAACTTGTAGTAGGTCCGTATCTCCTGCAATTGACCGTACGTGTCCATCAACGGCTGCCAGTCCCACAGCCGAATGTTGTCAATGGTCGCCTGGTTGGCCTGTAGCGTCTGGAAGGTGAGGTTCTGTTCCACCGGGAAGGGTTTGACCGTGATCTGATGGAGATTATACGCCTGTTGGGTGAGGTCGATGTTCCGCTGGATGTAGGGCTTCTCCAACTGCAGCTCGTTCGGTTTCACGAACACGACCTGAAACAGCGCGGGGAACACCAGAGCCAGCACCAAGGAACTGCCAAAGACCAGCACCGCCCCGGCTACCGGAAGCTTGTAGGTGCGGACCCGCAAATTGGCCCAACAGGCAAGGGCTGCGATGACCGAGAGCCCGACCAGCAGCCAGAGGACGGGCAGCGCGATATGGGTATCGGTGTAGCTCGCCCCTACGACTACCCCATTGTCGCCGTACAGCAGCAGAAAACGGTCGAGACCATAAGACCAAGCTTTCACCGCGAAGAAGAGCCCGAGCAGAGCGGAGCCATGGGCGATGGCCGTCGGTGAGATCGACCGGCGCTGCTCGTTGAATTCGATGTCGCCGTGCACCCAGTACACCGCTCCGGCGACGAGAAAGCTCAAGACGAGCGTCAGCAGCAGCCAATTTTTGAGGACGACATAGGCGGGAAGGGAGAAGAGATAGAAGCCGATGTCCTTGCCGAACTGGGGATCGCTCTCGCCATACGGCACCTGATAGACGAAGCGCAGGAACAGGTCCCAGTTGCTCACCTCCCCTGCGGCAATCAAGATCGCAAGGACGCCGGCGACCCCTGCGATGAGCAGACGCCACGGAAGACGCTGGCGCATCAGCTCCAACAGCTCGGGCAATGTCTGAACCCCGCCGGCTTCCTGCGCAAAACCGACGGGATGCACATGCCCCCGTCGCCGGGCGAACCGGGAGGCCAGGGATCCGTTCACCCACAGGAGAATGGCGGACCCGGCGAAAACCGCGAAGAAGAGCACCGCCTTGCCGCCAAGAATCGTCCCGAAGACATCCAGATACCCGATGGCCGAGAACCAGGCCCAATCGACCAGGAAGTCACTCGTCAGGCCCAGTACGATGAAGCAGGCCACGATGACGATAACAGCGACCGCGATGCCTCTTCTTGGCATATCTACCTCCCTCGTGTGTTCGTCATCTTCATTTCCCAGTGACCGGTCGCACTTGGGGCTGGCGACGGGCAGAAAGGAGACGCGGTCCGCAGTCAGCCCGCCCCGCCGATCGTGAACCTCGGCCGGAACGTGAGTTCACCATACCGTACCCAGCGCCGCCCGAATCGGCCATGTGATCTTAACCGATGGATACCAGCCCAAGAAGCGGAGGCGAGATCCGCATCCGCGGCCAGCGGATCAACGCGCGCCGCGAGATGCGGCCCTACCGGCGCGAGCTCCAGGATTCGAACCCTCGGTCCCCCGGGTCATCGCATCTTCAACCGGGACCGATCTGACGAGCCATCGTCAAGCCCCGCGTATTACTTGTCTGTCAGCAGCGCCGGCGATGGGTGTCGCTGTGCTCGACCCATCCTACAGGACTCCAGGGTTGATCATCTGAATGCATCTAAGCACCAGGTCGGCCGGTCCTTCCAAGAGCGAGCCATTCACAAAATTTTCGAGCCGGAGGTAGAACTCCTTTCATCTCGCCTGGTTCGGGTGGATAGTGACGATCCGCGTTACAAATGACGTCACAGTTGTCGACCCTGCCCGAGGTTTAGACCATGGCAAACCGGGTGACGATTTGGCCGAATTCCAACCTGGCCGGGAAGATCAGCGCGACGGTCATACTTGCGACGATAGCCTTCTACGGTATCTGGACTGCCGCGGTGCTGGTCGAGGTTGTTATCGGTGTGAGCCACTGAGGAACCGGACCACCAGCAGAAAACCACCGCCGAGAGGCTCGCTTGCAGGTAAGGCATCTCCCCCGAGCGGGCCCCGGGGCGATAACCAGAAGGTCGGTCGTGTCGCGCGAGAGCGATCTGGCCTTCTCCTCTTGAGTGCACTGTGCGGCCCGGAAATCACGAGCGGAACCGAAAGTTTGCTGACTCTCCGCTGGAGGGGAGTGGATTCGAACTTCCAGTACGCGGAAGCGGTGAAGCTGGGTTGTCGCCGCTTTTTCTTGCGCCGATTGCTTGGGAGGGGTCGGCGTGCTGCGGTTCAGCTCTTTTTTTCATCGACATCGACCGCCTGACCCCCTCGCTTTGAGCGATGAGCCATTCGACGGAGCCTGGCTCCTCAAGAGTTGCGGTCGGCTTGCATCGCCGCGGCCGATACTGTGGGATCGCAGACGGCGGCAAAATCGCACTATCCTCTCCCCCATAATCGCGTTGATAGCATACGAACAACAGCCCGGCGTCGTACTCCACACCCCGGCGCCAGGGCGGCCAGCGCTCAATGGTGAAATCAACCCCATCGTTGTAGGAGTAGGGCCGTCGCAGAATCTGTGCGCCCTCGTTGCTCGCCGCGGTGGCGAGACGGATATGCGTGCTCTCGGGAATTAGGAGATCGCCGTCATTTCCGGTAGCAGTCAGGTCCGGCGGGTCAAACTCGTGATCGCGACCGAGCGGCGCGCCGGAATTCTTGTGCCGGCCAACGCTCTGCTCTTGAAACTCCAGCGGCATACGGTCCCAGTGCTCGAGCGCGATGCGGATCCGCCGCAACACGACATAGCTGCCGCCGTGCATCCAATCCGGACCTTCATCGCCGACCCAAACAAACCTGTCCATTGCCTTGGCATCATGGATCGACGGGTTTGCCGTCCCATGCTTGAACCCCATCAGGTTACGGGGTGTCTGGTGTGGGTCGGGTATTGAGAGAAAGCCTGTCTGAGTAATGGCAGATCGTATGATAAATGTAATTATAAGCCCATTTTACTTTGGGTGATCTCGATAAAGTGTCTTGCAAGACTGAAAATCTGCTCCACTTATCCTCACTGTAAATCGGCAGCCAACCGGGACCCCGCCGAAATAAGCGCTATCAGTTTGATGTCCCTGTCGAAATCAGCTCAACAGGTAGGGTCTTGATCGGCGCCGACCGGGACCCCGTCAATTGGTCTGTTCCAAGTAAATTCAATGTGTTTTCGGTGCGCCCGGTCGAAACCGGCAAAGAGCTAAGCATCGCACTTCGCGATTTAATTAAAAGAAGGTTCGACCGAGATAGGGTGCATGCCCCTGGCCAACGGCTCCAAGCCCATACGTCATGTCTTCAGTCCAATGCTCCGAGCGGCGCTTTTTTTACTCGCATGGTCATGAAAGCCTCATCTTTAGCGTCACAAACGCATCCATTTGCACTTTTGAAAACAACAGCATTCGATATAGAATTAGATAGAATACCGATCTCACTCTCAGTTGTCGATTGCCCGCATCCAGGGGCCAAAGCTCGTACCCCAGCTACAAGCAGCGACGTCGGCGCAATCCTGTGTAATCATTTCGTTGTTGCCTGTTTAGCATATTGTGTCCCAAGAGGTCAAGGGCATAATTATGAACTTCGCACTGAGAAGACAGCCCACGGGCAAGAGGCGCGTCAGCACTCCGCGGTGACGAGCGCCTGACCCGCTGCACGACAAGCCAGCGCAGGTCTTGTCGCGGATGACCTCACCCATCAGTACCGCGCCGGTGGCCCATTCCCCACCGAACCCGAGCCCATGCAAGCCGCGCAGGATGAACAGCTGCCCAAAGTTCTGCGCGAAGCTGCACAGGAAGGTGAAGACCGAATACCACAGGATCGCGATCTGCAGCATGCGCACGCGGCCGAAGCGGTCTGAGAGCGCGCCGGCAAACCAGCCGCCGAACGACGAGGTCACCACGGTGATAGTGCCGATCGTGCCGGCGGCGCCTGTCGACATGCCCCATACCGCAATGACCGTCGGCACGACGTAGCTGTACAGCTGCTGATCGAAGCCGTCCAAGGTCCAGCCGCCCCAGCAGGCGAGCATCGTCCGGCGTTCCCGCGAGGTCAGATCGCGCAGCCAAGCCAACATGGCGTCTCCCCCTTTTGGCCGATCTGTTTATTTATTCGCGATCTGATCTTAGCCGGCCAGGCACGCCGCCGCATCCCTGATGCGCCGCCACAGCAGGTGCTCGCTCCCATCGCCGCCGGGCCAAAGCGAGCGGCGCCGCGCTCACCCGGAGGCAACGCCAGTGCCGATGTAGAGCTCGACCCGGTGATGTAACGGCCTCGTTTGAGGCAGGTGACCTTAGCGGGACCGAGAGTTCGAATCCACTTCCCTCCAGCGGCGAATCAGGAGCGAACTTCGCATCGAGTGACAAGGCGGAACGTGACCTTGGGCAATCCGACGTTGAATTCCGAGTTGAAAGAGCGTCTAGCCGCGGGCATTACCGCCGAAACGGCCGGGCGCGGCATCGCTGAATTGGCAGACTGGCGCGACCGCTTCCTCGTCGATCTGCTGGCAATCCGTATCGGCGCCGCACGGCCTTGTCGGTTCGATCGCTGTCGTTTCCCGCAGCCCGCTGTCATCGGCGGGACCTTTGCGTGCACACAGCCTTGTCGCGTCCTCCGAGCGAGGCTGCTGACCGGTTTCAACCCGACGCGGGACGGGTTAGTCTTTTTTCATGGCCCGCTTCCAATCCCGACTCCCGGCCTCGCTCTATGTCGCCGGGCCGTTCGCGATGGGCTACACCGAGTTCTACAACTTTCTGATCCCGCTTTATGGCCTCTCGCTCGGCATGAGCGCAGGCCAGATTGGGATGCTTGTCGGCGCGCGTTCGTTGCTGGCGGTGTTCCTGTCGATCCATGTCGGCGCGCTTATGGACCGGTTGGGCACTCGCCGGGTTGCCTTGTTCTTTGTCTGGACGGCGATGGCCTTGGCGCCGGTCTTCCCGCTGCTGCCGTGGTTCTGGCCCTTACTGCTGCTGCAGGTCGTCAATGGCGGCGCGCTGCAGTTTGCCTGGTCGGGTTCGCAGACCTTGATCGCCCAATTGGCCGAAGGAGAGGCCGAGTATCTCGGGCGATTCAGCTTCTTCGCGCGCATCGGCACGACCGTGGCGCCGATGATTGCCGGAGCGGCGTGGGATTTTGGCGGCGCCTGGCCCGCCTACGCGCTCGGCTTTGCCTGGGGTGCCGCGCTGACCTTGGCGCTTCTCCGCGCCCCTGAGGCGCCGATCGCCACAGGCAATGGCGGCAATCCCGGCCGGCGGGCGCGGCTGCGGGTCGTCGATGTGCTCCCCCGATTGCCCGACTATGTGCGGTGCTTTGCGCTGATGTCGATCCCGGCGGTGGCGACGACGATGGCCATCATCTTTCTGCGCACCGCCACCAATGGGGTGCAGAGCTCGATCTATATCGTTTATTTGAAGGGGATCGGGCTGACCGGCACCTCGATCGGCACCCTGTTCGCCGCGATCGAGATAACCAGCGGCCTCGGCTCACTGTTTGCCGGGCGGGCGATGCGGCTCGGCGACCCGCAACGCACGATGCTGAGCGGCACCGTGTTGTCGATCCTGCTGATCTGCATCACACCTTTTTTCGGCGGCGCTTTCGCGCTGCTTTTCGCGGCGCAGGCGTCACGCGGCTGGCTGCAAGGGGTTGTCCAGCCGATGATGTTCTCGGTGCAGGCCAAGGCCGTCGGGCCGCACCGTCAGGGTTCGGTGGTCGGGCTGCGGCAGACCATGAACCGCCTGGCGGCGATCGTCATCCCGCCGCTGGTGGGCAGCATCGCCGACCACTGGGGCGCCGCTCCGAGCTTTGTCATTCTCGGCGCCGGTTTGATCGTGCTGTGCGCGCCGGTCACCTTGATCATCCGGCGCGCCGCGCGGACGGCAACAAGTCAGGCGGAGCCGACCTTGAGTGACTGACCCGACTCGGGCGGACCGAGCCCACTCAGCGTGCCGCCATACGGGCGGGATCCCCGGCGATCCCGGTTTTGCGTCCAAAATTCTTCGCGCCCATGACGCGATCGAGATGTCAGCCTTGTGACCTTGTCGAGTTTACTATGCTGATCGCCGCCGGAGGAGCTCGCCGAAAGGCCCTCGTCATGCCGTTGGAAATCAGATGTCGATCGGCAGCGAGAAGGTTCCCATTTAGGCTGATCGCGCGCGGGACGGAGAGTTCGAATCCACTCCCCTCCAGCAGCGAGTTCCTGCGAACCTGATTTCTCGCCTTCCGCCTTAAGCCCAAGCGCCGGCGGCCGTCTCAACCGCTTAACAGGAAAAGCCCCATACAAGTTCGAATCCATTCCCTCCGCTCAACCACAACTGTCTTGCCGTCAAACCGGATTATCATTGGACGCATCCGTCGTCGTCTGCTGTTTAGGGCTCTGTTGATAGAGCTGCAGCACGGCGCGGCCTGCAATGCGGCGGTCGCGCACTGCAGCGAGTGCCTCTCCGGCCCGACCCAGCGGAAAGGCGATCGCTTTAGCGGGCCTGATCCTGCCCTCTTCGTGGAGGCTGAAGATCTCGGCGAAGCACGCGGCGACCTGCGCCGGACGCCGTTTGCGGTAATCGCTGATTTGCAACCCACTGATCTCGACATTCTTCAACAGCAGATAGTTCGTCCGGATGGTCGGGATCGGGCCAGCGGCAAACCCGATCACCACCAGCCGGCCGCGCCAAGCGAGCGCACGCATGGCCGCCTCGAATATCGGACCGCCGAGCGGGTCCAGAATGATATCGGCGCCGCGCCCCTCGGTCGCGGCATAGACCTGAGAGCGCAAGCTGTCGCGCAGGTCGGCGGCCGACAAATCGATCACCGCATCGGCGCCCGCTGCTCGCACCGACGCCGCGCGCTCCGGCCGCAGAATCCCGGCGAGTACGCGCGCACCCATGGCATGAGCGAGCTGGATCGCCGCCCGCCCGACCCCGCCCGAAGCGCCGAGCACCAGTACAGTTTCGCCGGTCTCCAGCCGGGCGCGCTCGCGCAACGCAAACCAGGCGGTGTCATAGACCAGGCTCAGCGATGCGGCTTCGTTAAACGACATCGACGGCGGCAATCGGTAGCAATGGTCGGCGCGCACCGTGACCGCCTCGGCATAGCCGCCCTGTTCGGTCATCGCCAGCACCCGGTCGCCGATCCGCAAGCTGGTCACCGTCTCGCCGAGCGCCGCGACTACACCGGCCGGACCCTTGCCGGGGATGAAGGGAAGCGGCGGCAGAAACTGGTATGTGCCGCCGACGACCAGGAGGTCGACGTAATTGACGGGCGCAGCATGCACCGCCACCATCACCTCATCGGGCCCTGGCATCGGCTTTGCGACTTCGCCGACGCGCAACCGCTCCGGCGGCCCGAATTGATCGACGACAATCGCACGCATCGGCTAGCGGCGCGCCGCGGAGCTGGAGTGGTAGCGGACCGGCAATGGCCGCAGCTGGCCTTCCGCGACTTTCTGCACCAGCTCGCGCTTTAGCAATTTGCCGCTGGCGGTCAGCGGCATCTCGGACAATGGCAGAATGAATTCCGGCATGTCGTATTTCGACAACCCCGAGGCATCCAAATGTTCGAGAATCGCCTCCGGTTCGAGTCGCATGCCGTGCCGCGTCACGATCGCGAGGCAGACGCGCTCGCCGAGCCGTGCATCGCCAACCGGGAATGCCGCCGCCTTTTCGATCGCATCATGCCGCAGCGCGAGCGCCTCGATGGGGGCCGGATGGATGTTGCGGCCGCCGCGGATGATCACATCCTTCTTACGGCCGGTGACGTGCAGGTAGCCCGCCTCGTCGATCCAGCCGAGGTCGCCGGTGATAAACCAGCCCTGCGCGTTGAATGCCGCCTCGGTCGCTTTCTGGTCGTCGAAATAGCCGAGCATCAGGCTGGCGCCGCGGCCGCCGATTTCGCCGATTTCGCCCGGCGCGGCCTCGATATCCGGATCATCCTGGCGCCAGATGCGGATTTCGTAGCCGGCACAGGCGCGCCCGCAGGTCTCGACGATGCGCTCGGGCGGGTCATCGGGCAGCGTGTATTGATGCGAGCAGGTTTCCGTCATGCCGTAACCGCTCTGCGGTAGGATGCCGTACTGCATCAGCCCGGCGACGACCGGCGCCGGCGCGGCCGCGCCCGAGATCCGAAAGCCGCGCACCGCCCCGGCATCCCGCGCATTGCGAGCTCGCATCTCGGTGAGCAGGTCGATCGCGTGGGTGGGTACGCCGAACAGGAACTCGGCGCCGGTCTCTTCGAGCCGATCGAGCAGGCTCGCACCGCGCGGCAGATCGTGCAAGACCAGTTCGCCGCCGCCGGCGAGCGCTGTGATCAGCGCACCGAGTCCGAGATTGTGACTGAGCGGACTCAGGGTGTAGAGCACGGCGCGCTCCAGCCGCCAATCGCGCGCCATCGCTCGGGCTGTGGCAAGCAGCGTGTTGTCGCTGTGCATAACGCCCTTCGGCTCGCCGGTCGTGCCGGAGGTGAAGGGCAGATACATCACCTGATTGGCATCCCCGCTCCGCTCGGCTTCGAGTGCCGGCCCTGGCAATTCGCCGAATGGCACAGCGTCGGCCGAGCCGACGCGCCAGGCGCAACGTAAGAAGTCGCGGCCCGCCAATTCGCTGAAGACGTCGCATCGGTCGGCATCGGCGCCGTAGGCGGGTTGGGCGATCAGCGCCGAGCAGCGCATGCGCTCGGCAAGCGCGACGACCTCGCGAACTCTGTGATTGCGGTGCAAAGACGGGCAGCACATATAGCCGTTGCGCGAACACGCGAGTAGCGCGATTGCGGTCTCGACCCGGCTCGGCAGCCACACGGCGACGCGATTACCGGGGCGGATGCCGTGGCCCGCGAGATGCGCCGCCAACCGATCCGCTGCATCTACGAGCTCCGGGTAGCTCAGCCGGCGATCGCGGTCGCGCAGCGCGAATGCCTGCGGCATTGCCCGCGCCTGCCGCGCGGCCAAGTGGTAGATGGTCTGGTCGCCCCAGAACCCGGCCGCGGTGTAGGCGGCAACGGTCGACGGCTTCAGCAAGGTCAGTAATGGCGCCGGCTGGGGACCGCCCATTGCGGATCAGCTTCTTGCCCGGTTCACTGACTCCCCCTTTTATCCGTCGGCAGCAGCGCACCGCTTGCGCTGCGCCGCCGCGTTTATAAGCGTTCTGAGCCGCTGCGGCGTTACCGGGAGCCGCGTCACCGCGCCGGGTAAACCAATCGCGTCGTCGATCGCCGCGGCAATGACCGCGCCCACCCCGTTGATGCCGCCTTCGCCGACGCTCTTGATGCCGAGCGGATTGAGCGGGCTCGGCGCGTCCTCGGTTACCAGGACTTCCACGGCGGGGACCTCCCGCGCGGTCGGCAGGGCATAATCGGCCAGCGTCGCGCTGAGCGGCTGGCCGTACTCGTCATAGCGGAATTCTTCGCAGAGCGCGCCGCCGAGACCCTGCACGAAGCCCCCGACCAGCTGGCCCTCGACCAGCATCGGGTTTATCGATCGGCCGATATCGTAGGCGAGCAGAAAGCGCTCGACCGTCGCCTCCCCGGTTTCGGCGTCGATCCGAACGATGCCGATCTGCACGCCATAGGGGTAGGTCATGTGCTCGGTGCGGAACCAGCCTTCGGCGGCCAACCCCGGATCGCGCTCCCCGAGCATCGGCGAATCGGGTGCGAGATGACGGGCGATCTCCGCCAGACTGATCGATCCTCCGCCGGGCAGGTCGCGATGGACGACCACGCCGTCGACGATGTCGAGCTCGTCCGGGCTCGCCTGGAGCAGCGAGGCCGCGACATCCAGCGCCTTGGCCCGGACTTTGAGCGCCGCGGCATGCGTCGCGTTGCCCGTCATGACCGAGGCGCGAGAGGCGTGGGCGCCGATGCCGTACTGGATGCGATCCGTCTGTCCCGACACCACCCTCACCCGGCGGTAGTCGAGCCCCAGCGTATCGGCGCAGATCTGCGCCATCGCGGTGGCGAAACCCTGGCCGACCGCCGAACCGCCAGTCACCAGCTCGACCGCGCCGGTGGCATCGACGGTGACCCGGGTGCCGTCCACTGGTCCAAGCCCGCCTTTCTCGACGAAGATCGCGATTCCGCACCCGACCAGTTCGCCGGCGGCGCGGCGGCGGCGCAACTCCGTCTGCAGCGCTTCCCAGCCGATCTGCGCGAGCGCCTTATCCAGCAATCGCGGATAGTCGCCGGAATCGTAGACGATCTCGCTGCCCAGCGCGCGAAGCTTCCGGGAAAACGGCATTTCGGCCGCGGTGATGAGGTTGCGTCGACGGACCGTCACCCGGTCGAGCCCGAGCCGGTCGGCGACCGCGTCGATGAGCCGCTCGCGCACAACGGTGCCTTCGAACCGCCCCGGCGCTCGATAGGTCGCTGCCGGCGTCTTGTTCGTGAGGCGGAAATGGCAAATGCTGCGATAGGTAGGAACCCGGTACGGCCCGGGGACCATCGCCATCGTCATCTCCGCCACCCGGGCGCCATGCGTGCGCACATAGGCGCCTTGGTCGAGGTAGAATGTGTCCTCCACGGCCAGGATCCGGCCCTCCGCGTCGAACGCGGCGCACGCGTGATGGTGCTGCTCGCGCGAGTGGTTGGCGGCCATCAGGTGCTCGCGCCGATCCTCGATCCATTTGACCGGTCGCCCCAATCGCAGAGCGGCGAGGCAGACCAGAAAATCTTCCGGGTAGAGCTCGCCGCGAACCCCGAACCCGCCGCCGGTATTGCCTTCCTTCAGTACCACCGCCGTCGTGCTGCGGCCGAACATGCGCGCCAACCCGTCGCGGTTGCGGTGCGGTACCTTGGCTGCGCCATACAATTCCAGCACGTCCATTGCACCGTCGAAGCGGGCAAGCGCGCCGCGCGTCTCCATCGGTACGGCGCTGTGCCTGCCGATGGTCAGATCGAGAGTGACGATCCCATGCGCCGCAGCAAAGGCTGCCTCGACATCGCCGTAACCGGCGCGCAGCACCAGCGCCTCCGTGGAGATGCCGGGTGCGAAACTGCCGGCAGCCGCACTGGCGTCCAGTATCGGGGCCAGCTCATCGGCCTCGACCGAGACAAGCTCGGCGCCGTCTTCGGCCAGATAGGGATGGGTCGCGAACACAGCCGCTATCGGCTCGCCGACATAACGCAGCCGCTCGCGCGCGAGAAGCGGCTGGCGATAGGGACGCAGCGCCTCGGCGGCCGGATCGCGAAAATCGATGGGCGGCAGGTCGTTGATGTCCGCCGCAGTCCACACCGCGACGACTCCCGGCACGGCCAGTGCAGCGGTCACGTCGACGGACCGCAGCACGGCATTCGCATAAGCCGAGCGCACGATGCGCATATGCAGCTGATGCGGGAAGCCGATATCGCCGATGAAGGCCCCTTGCCCGGTCAGCAACGGCGCATCCTCCAGCCGAACCACCGACTGGCCGAGGATGCGGTGCGCTGAGCGAGAGGCAACGGGGATGGGCTTCACCCGGCTACTATAGCAAAATGCGATCTCCCGAGTTCGGTAATGATGCCGGCGAGGCTCGGTGAGGGAGTGATCGCAACTTACCGCGTTCGTTGTGGCTGACGATCACGCCGGGGCTAGGGCGGAGCTGCGCGAGGTCTCGCAGAGCCGGTCGAGGGCGCAACTTGGCGCTGGCAAAATTCGGGCGCGGCACTCGGTCAGGTGCTTGCCGCCAACGCGCCTGGGGAGCGTCTCTTCCTTGGCCACGTCGGCGAAGGCGTCGGGGAAATCGGTCATCTCTTATTGCCTCGGCCTCGTTCCACTCCAATATGGTGCGCCATCGGGGACTTGAGGCGGAACTTCTGGGAGGCGACCGTGCTTGTCCCCATCGCTCCGGAGAAAATTTCCGATAACCTCACGCGGATCGACTTACCGCCCGCAGAGCGGCCAGAACCTTGGCGTATAAGACGCGCAAGGTTGAAACGGCAGCGGGGAATGCTC
Source organism: uncultured Alphaproteobacteria bacterium (assembly GCA_963695605.1). Lineage (GTDB taxonomy): Bacteria > Pseudomonadota > Alphaproteobacteria > ATCC43930 > CGMCC-115725 > AP-15. The sequence goes on from CAVOHI010000077.1 coordinate 13,480, forward strand.
CTGAGCAGTGCTCGACTTCCGCTGCGGTTTCTTTCGAACCAAACCGGGCAGACGCTGCCCGCCGGGCCAAATAGACGGGCCCAGGCGCACGGAAATGAGTGGATGCGGCAGGGTCGCCATCGCTTCTATTGGGCGGCGTAATGATTTAAGCTGCGTTTCAACCTTCGCAAGTCGTTGTACGACAATCTTGAAGCGGTCACGCCAAACGGAAATCACGAGGTCATCCCGAGCCGCCTTGAAGATGGGGTCACACACTGATTGCGTCGAGTTCCGTCAGGTGGTCGGCGTTCCGGTGGTAGGGTACAGGGATTCGAACCCTCGGTCCCTCTCGCGACGGCGTCACTGATTCTCGCGGAGGAGAAGGGGCTGCAGGCTGATCCCGCGCGGGCGGGCACCGCAGCCTAGGACGCGCCCTATTTCGCCGCAGCCAGCACCGCTGGGCGCGAGCGGAAATGCGGCATCACTAGCTCGCCCACCATCCGGTACTGCTCGACCATCTTGTCCTTCGGGGTCGTCAGCGGTGGCGACAGGTTGATGTGCTGCATGCCGGGGTAGCGCTCTTCGAAGCTCTTCAGGTGGGCGACGAGGTCATCGGGCGTGCCGGCGAACCATGAGCCGAGCTTCAGATAATGGTCGAGGGTCGGCACACCAGCAGCGTCCCAGCCGCCGCGCCGTGCGGCTGCTTCGACCTGCGCCGGCGTGATACCCGGCACGAACCCGAGCGGTGCAAACATTTTCACATGCTCTTCGTAATACGGCAGCATCTCGCGGATCGCTTGCTCGCGCGTCTTGGCCAGATAGAACGACACGCCGATCGCCAGGCCTTCGCCGAGTTTGAGGTTACGGCCCATCGAGTTCGCAACGCGCTGGTAGGCCTGGATCGGCCCCTCCGCCATCGTTGCAGCGCCGCCGCCGACGAGGCCCCTGATGCCGTGGCGCAGCATGAACTCGATCCCGCGCGTGCTGGCGCTGACGATCGGCTGCCAGCATTCGACCGGCAGGTTGACCGGGCGCGGCACCAGGGTCAGCTCCTTGAGCTGATAGCCGCGATAGGGGACATCAGCGGGTATCGCGTAGTGCTTGCCCTTGTGCGAAAAGGATTCGTTGTCGAACGCCTTGAAGACGATCTCGACCTGCTCCTCGAACAATTCGCGGTTAGCCTCCTGGTCGATGATCGGCGCGCCGAAACGTTTCCACTTCGCGGCTGTGGTAGCCGCGGCCGACGCCGAATACAGTGCGCCCCTTGGTCAGGATGTCGGCGGTGGCGTAATCCTCGGCTAAACGCAGCGGGTGCCACATCGGCGCGATATTGAAGCCGCAGCCGATCCGCAGTTGCTTGGTGATGTGGGCCAGATGCACCGCTAACATCAGGATGTTGGGCAGGCACTCGTAGCCTTCATGCTGGAAATGGTGCTCGGCCAGCCACAGAGTGTCGTAGCCCAGTTCGTCCATGACCTTGGCGATCGCCTCGGTCTTGTCAAAGACCGAGGCGAGCTCGTTGTTGGTATAGCGCCGGTCGTTGGCCGGGGTTGCGTTCTGACCGTGGTCGGGGATGTCGATGTGACCGGCATAGACCGTCATGAATTTGTTGATCATCTTCCGTTCCTCTCCCGGCAGGGCATCGCGGCGGTACTGCCCCGAGACTAGGGGGAAGCGCGCGCCAATTCCAGGCGCCCCTCGGCTTCCAGGTGCCGACAATCGAAGGCACGGTCCTACTCCGCCGCCACACGCGCCGGCTCGCCGCCGACCCGGGCGCGGCCGGGCATGTACTCGACGCTGACCGGCTGGTTGGTCTCGAACGGGCTCTTCAGCCCGAGTTCCTTGGCGATCTCGCGCACCGCCGGCAACACCTCCTGGCCCATCAGACGGATGCAGGTCTTGGCGTCCTCGTGGGTGACGGTGCCGTCATTGCCCCACAGGCCGAGGATGCCGGGGCGCGTCTCCTCCAGCAGGATCCGCAACTTGGCGATGACCTGCTTCGGCGTACCGGCGATGATCATCAGCTCTTCCATCTGCTTTTCGAGCGACGGACGGCCGCGCGGGTTCTGCGCGCGCCCCGAGGCGAACTCGACAAAGGCGCGCCGGTTGACCGGGCTGCCGTAGCCCGAGGGCGTCGACCAAACCGGGTGGGCGAGGCCGGTGAACTCGCCCTGCATCCAGCGGAACTCGGCGGCGTTCTTGATCGCCTTTTCCTCGGTCTCGGCGACGTGGATCTGCTTCAGCAGGCCGTGATAGTCCGGGCCGCCCTGGAAGCCGGCCGCCGCGGCGGCTTCGTCATAGATCTTCCAGATCTGCTGCGTGCGCTCGACCGGCGTGTTCAGCGCGATATACGGGTAGCCGTGCTCCGCCGCCCAGACGATCGTCTCGGGGCTGATGACGCCGGGGATCCAGACGCGCGGATAGGGCTTCTGCAGCGGCACCGCCCACGGGTTGACGACGCGGTGCTGGTAGTGCGTGCCCTCCCAGCGGAACGGGCCTTCGCGCGTCCAGGCCGCGACGATCAGGTCGTGCGCCTCCTGGAAGCGCTCGCGGTTGAAGGCGGGGTTGACGCCGGTCGCGAGCTGCTCCTGGCCGCCGCCGCGGACGAAACCCGACACCAGCCGGCCCTTCGAGATCATGTCGATCATCGACAATTCCTCGGCCAGCCGCACCGGGTTCTCGGCGAGCGGCAGCGGGTTGCCGAGCATGACGATCTTCACGTTCTTGGTCACCGCGGCGAGGATCGCGGCGAAGATGTTGGCTTTCGCCTGCATGCAGAACGGCGCGTTGTGGTGCTCGTTCAGCATGATGCCGTCAAAGCCTAGCTCGTCGCACATGATGTAGTGTTCGAGAAATTCGTTATAGAGGCGGCTGCCGGCGGCAGAATCGAAGTACTTGTTCGAGAACATCAGGGCGGTATGCCCGGTAGCCAGCCCGATATCGGACGGGTAGGCCGACATTGGCTGCTCGGTGAAATACATCAGATGCATGACGTCCTCCGTCCCCGGTCCCATTCCGGCACGCTTGCGGGCGTTGTCGAATTATAGCCGCTGCGACAGCCGACCGCACCTGCATCGCGCGCGGGATTTGCGCAATGCACCCGAGCATCGCCATTTCAACCGACATTCCTCGGATTGCCGGTCTGTTGGGCTCAGCGAGGCGCACCACAACGAAATTCGATCGCAGCCGACCGGTTGACAGCCAAAATGACGAGACGCTTGGCCTCGCAGGGCCGAAACTCGCCGCTTTGCCCTGAGATCAAGGCGCACTTCTGCCGTCGCCGGCCGCCGCATCTCACCGATCTCTCGGTCATGCCGGCGCGCGGCGACCGGGAGCCGGCGATGGCATTGTCAAGTTGAGCCGTTTCGGCCGAGATGGGGCGCGGCGGGCTCGGCTTCATGCGGCGGCGGTCGCACTGCGCCATTGTGCAGCCGCATCTGATCGGAAGATCCGGAGAGTCGAGCGAGAGACAAGATGCCGCTGAAGGTTGAATGTGTTGTGGACAGCGACATGCATGCTGAGGAAGCGCTGGGCGGAGCCCGGTGATTTGAAGCGCTGCAGCTTGCGCTCTCGTCGTCGCACCACCTGGTGCGAATTCTCGGCCCGATTGTTCTGTCGCAAGCCCTGCTCATGGTGACAGGAAAGCCTGAGGTGCTGGAAGGCAGCGCCGTAGGAGCGCAGCTTATCCGTGACCACCCTTTTCGGCGCGCCATCGTCAACCCCTTTCGCTGATCGCAGGCCTCGGGCGGGCGAACCGGAATGACAGCGACTTGATGAGATCGGTCATTCCTCCCGTCGCGCTCACCGCGAATGCGTCTGAGCGAATTCGACCTGCCGCGGGGTCAAGTTCGCACCTGACTCGCTGCTGGAGGAAGACGGATTTCGAACCCTCGGTCCCCGGTGAGAGAGCCGTGGTCCATGGCATGGACTCGCCCGCTCAGATCATCAAGCCGGATCGTCTTACGTGGCCGGGCAGTGGCGGAAGCTCAGTCCCAGTGCAGAGCTGACTGATGAGGCGACATGCCGATCGAACGCCCTCATCGATCGTTCATTCTGGGAGCTCGATCCAGCCGTCACGGATATAGAATTGGGCGTCCTCGGCCGACATTTCGATCGTGCCGTCCAGGTCGACATCGGCGCGTCGGCCCGAGAAGGTTTGCACGGAGCCGATGCCGGGAGGCGCCCTTAGGCGAACCCGAGAGCGCCCCGGAGTTAGATCGGGCACCCGCTTCCCGGAGTGCGAACCGCGTGCAGCAGCCGCCTCAGCATGGCGGCGGTACAACTCATATATACCTGCGCTCTCCATCGGCTGGACCAGCAATTCGCTGAACGCCCATACCAAGGCATCAGCGCGGTCCGGTGAATACCCGGCGGCGGCCCGGTCGATGTCCGATGTAAAATTGGTCATCTGGTCTTCGAGTTGCGGGAAGGTGCCGATGTGATGGACGCGGCCCTGCTGAACCAAGCGGCGCCGCCATTCGCCGCCAACGGCAAGTCGGCGGAGGGGTCGAGTGTCTCGACGCCGGTCCACCCTGTGCCAAAGATGCTCCAACCGCCCTCCTCGATCGGCTTCTTGGACGCCCGCCTAATGACCAGAGTGCCCCAGTCGCTGCTCGCCAGCTCAACGTTGAGCCCCAGCTTCTTCAGCAGCTCGAAGACGACCAGACCAAGGGCGTGCGCCGTCGGCGTGTCGACAGCATCGAGGACGACGATCTTCTCGCCCTTGTACCCGGCGTCGGCGATCAGGCTCTTTGCTTTATCGAAATCGCGTTTGCCCTGGATGCGGGCAATCGACAACTGAGAGTGAGATCGGTATTCTATCTAATTCTATATCGAATGCTGTTGTTTTCAAAAGTGCAAATGGATGCGTTTGTGATGCTAAAGATGAGGCTTTCATGACCATGCGAGTAATAAAAGCGCCGCTCGGAGCATTGGACTGAAGACATGACGTATGGGCTTGGAGCCGTTGGCCAGGGGCATGCACCCTATCTCGGTCGAACCTTCTTTTCATTAAATCGCGAAATGCGATGCTTAGCTCTTTGCCGGTTTCGACCGGGCGCACCGAAAACACATTGAATTTACTTGGAACAGACCAATTGACGGGGTCCCGGTCGGCGCCGATCAAGACCCTACCTGTTGAGCTGATTTCGACAGGGACATCAAACTGATAGCACTTATTTCGGCGTGGTCCCGGTTGGCTGCCGATTTACATTGAGGATAAGTGGAGCAGATTTTTAGTCTTGCAAATACTTTATCGAGATCATTCCAAAGTAAAATGGGCTTATAATTACATTTATCATACGATCTGCCATTATTCAGACCGGCTTTCTCTCAATACCCGACCCACACAAGACACCCCGTAACCTGATGGGGTTCAAGGATGGGACGGCAAACCCGTCGATCCATGATGCCGGGGTCCGCAGGTGCTCGATCAGGACTGGCGGAATTCGCACGCGAATGGCGGCCGCAGTATTTTCGGCTGGGAGCCGCCGCCCAAGCGCATCGCGCTCGGGTTGACCGCTATTGATCAGCCGCCGGGTGCGCCGCGGATCGCGCGCCAGATCCGCTCGGGGGTGGCCGGCATGTCGATATGCGCGATGCCGAGCGGCGCCAGCGCATCGAGGATCGCGTTGATGATCGTCTGCGGCGCGGCCATGCAGCCGGCCTGGCCCGCGCCCTTGACGCCGAGCGGGTTTACCGCCGTCGGCAGTTCGGCGAGGGTAATGTCGAGCGGCGGCAGGTCGTCGGCGCGCGGCAGGGCATAGTCCATGAAACGAGCCGCTCAGCAGCTGGCCCGATTGCTCCTCGTAGACCGTGTGTTCGAGCAGCGCCTGCCCGATGCCCTGGGCAACTCCGCCCTGGACCTGGCCCATCGTCAGCATCGGGTTGATCAGCCGCCCGTAATCGTCGATCGCGAGATAGCGTTCGAGCGTCACCGCTCCGGTTTCGGGGTCGATCTCGATTTCGGCGGCGTGACAGCCATTCGGAAAGGTGAAGACGTCCGAGTCGTTGTAGGCGTCGGCATCGAGCCCGGGGGTCATTCCGTCGGGCAGATTGGCGGGGTCGCGGGCCGCTTCCGCCAGCGCCAGCAGGTCGATGCCGCGCTCGCTGCCGCCGACCGTGAAGCGCCCGGCGCTGAAGCTCACCTCGCTCGCATCGGCCTGCAGCAAGTGGGCGGCAATCGCGCGGGCCTTGGACAGCACCATCTGCGCCGCCAGGTACAGCGCGGTGCCGCCCATATGCATCGAGCGGGCGCCGCCGTGCCCGTTGCCGCTCTTGACCGCCCTCGTGTCGGCCTGGACAAAACGGAACGCGGCAATCGGCAGCCCCAGGAGATCGGCGGCGATCTGCGCAAAGCTGGTCTCGTGGCCCTGGCCGTTCGACTGGGTGCCGAGCACGAGTGCGACGCGGCCGTCCGGCTCGAAGCGGATCTCGGCGCGTTCGCCCGGCGTGCCGCGCGACGTCTCGAGAAAACAGGCGATGCCGAGCCCGCGCAGCCTGCCGCGCTCCGCCGCGGCCTGGCGCCGCGCGGCAAAGCCGTCCGCTCGGACCCGCTGCGCCATCTCGTCGAGATTGGCGGCGAAGCGTCCGCAATCGATCGTGACCCCGAGACCGCTGCGATACGGAAAGCGGCTGATCAGGTTGCGCCGGCGCAACGCGACCGGGTCGAGCGCCAGCCGGCGCGCCGCGCGATCGACGAGCCGCTCGATCAGGTAATTGGCTTCGGGCTTGCCGGCGCCGCGATAGGCATCGATCGGCAGCGTGTTCGTGAAGACGCCGCGCACCGCCATGAACACCGCCGGGATGTCGTAGACCCCGCCCATGGCGCTGGCCGGCGAATTGGTCGAGCTGCCCGGGCCGTTGGTCGACAGATAGGCGCCGAGATTGGCCACCGTGTCGACATCGAGGGCGAGAAACCGGCCGTCGCGGTCGAGCGCCAGGCGCGCCCGCGTATGATTGTCGCGGCCTTGCGCCGAGCTGATGAACTCCTCGCCGCGCTCGGCGATCCATTTGACGGGTCGGCCCAGCCGCCGCGCCGCCCACAGCACCAGCACCCATTCGGGATAAAGGAAATTCTTGACGCCGAACCCGCCCCCGACATCCGGTGCGCGCACGGTGATGCGGTCGGGCGGCATATGGAACACCGCTTCGGCGAGCTGCCGGCGCAGGCTGTGCACGCCCTGGCCGGTCAGCAGCAGGTCGAAGCGGTCGGCGGCGGCATCGTAAGTGCCGATCGCGGCGCGCGGCTCGATCGGGGCGACGACCAGCCGGTTGTTGACGAGTTCGATCTCGACGATATGGGCTGCCGCCGCGAACGCCGCGTCGACCGCCGGTTTGTCGCCGCGCTCAAACCGGTACGACAGATTGCCCGGCGCTTCGTCCCAAAGCAGCGGCGCCTCCAGCGGCGAGCGCCTCCCTCGCCTCGACCACCGCCGGCAACGGCCGGTAGTCGACGGCGACCCGCTCGGCTGCGTCGCGCGCCTGCTGCACGGTGTCGGCCACGACGAACGCCACCGGGTCGCCGACATGACGAACCCGGTCGCGCGCCAGTGCCCGGCGCGGCGGCACGATCATCGGCGCGACCGTCGCCACCTGGGCGATGCACGGCAGCGTCCCGATGCCGTCGGCATCGAGATCGGCAGCGGTGAAAACGCCCCTCACCCCGGGCATCGTGCGGGCGGCCGCGGCATCGATGCCTTCTATCAAGGCATGTCCGTGGGGTGAACGCAGCACGACGCCGTGCAACTGGCCGAGCACGGCGACGTCATCGACATAGCGCCCTTGCCCGGTGAGAAACCGCTTGTCTTCGAGGCGACGCAGCGAACTCTCGATATGATCTCCGGTCATGCCCGCGCAGCCAGCTACCGCGCCGTCACGCGTATTCTCCGCTACCCTCGGCGCGGCGATGAACGACGTTCAGGTCAGTAGTGCTGAACGGGATATCTCTCATGTGCATGGGAGTGTCCCCGCCTCGCTGGGATCGATGCGCACTTTGCGACGGAACGAGTTCATTACCCCGCGCTCGCCGTCAAGGGTGCTGGCGCAAACGCTCTGACGGGTGGGATCCGGTTTGCACATTTCTCCACTTCGACGAGTGCCGTCCGTCGGCAGCATCCCGTTGCCGGCCGCTGAGACGGTGTTCCGCACCCTCGCGGCGGCAACCGGACCACACTTGAAGCGTCTGCCAGACGGCGAGACGGGCATCCGCAAGACCTCGATTCGCTTTTTGCAGCAAGTGCTGGCCCGAAATGGACGATCGGCTTGTGCGCTGGCTCTGCGCTTATCGCGGCCCTCTCCCTTCAACCGACATTCGCCAGATTCCCGGCAACTGCGCGAAAGCAGGGTCGCCCTTTTGACCGGCTTGAGCAACGCAAATCGCCCTCCCCGGAAAGCCATCCTGTTCCTTCCGGAACTGGAAGTTCGAATCCAGTTCCGGCGAGTCGCGTGCGAACCTGAGTTCCTCGATCAGCTGTCGTCGCAGGTGCGCCGTCGGTGTCGCCGTCGCAGATATCGACTAAAACGACGCGCTGGCTGAGCTCGCCATCGGGGTGGGACCGCGAGTTCGAATCCCCCTTCCTCCAGCAGGCAGTCTGTCTCCGCTGTGAACCCCGAGGCTGTAACCGAAAAGCCCCGCACTTTGGCGGTGGTCTGCGGGCAGCTGAGGGACGTGAGAAGGGACGTGCAGGCTGCGAACCGGGACTCCTTCGCCCTTTCTCTCTGACGGGCATTGATGCAGTCCCACCTCCCGAAGGTTTCTGACCGCTTGCAAACGACGCGCGGCCGCGGTGGCATCGCGGCCCGGGGCACATCTGTCCAGAGTTGGCAGTTTAGCTTGCGAGCAGTTTGTGCTGCTCGGTCCAGTCCAGCGGCAGATCGAGTTCGGTCAGCCACGTCGCGGTGAGCTCGGTGAGTTGGCGGCCCTGCAGGATCGCCTCGACCAGGTGCGGGCTCAAAAAGGCGAGGCCAACGAGACGGCGAATGTAGCGCCGGCAAATACCGTCACGCTTGGCCAATTCCTGGAGCGATCGGGCGCGGCCGGTGGCAAGCTCCTCAAACCACGCGCGCCCCCGCGCAATCGCCTTGATCAGGGCCGGATCACATCGCGAGCTGCGGTCTCTGCTGCGCCAATCCGGGCAGCACCAACCTGGTTTCGATACCGCGGTGCTTGAAGGCGACCGCCGCCGTCAGTTCGACAGTGCTGTCACTTGCCGCCTCCGATGCGGATGACGGGACATCCACGCCCAACAGAAGGCCGCGCCGCAGCTTGATGGTGATGATCTTCTCATCGACGATGATCTTCTCGACGAGCTCGCGAACGAGCTTTACTCGTTCCCCGGGTGAGCCCCCTAGCGCTGCTGCCATACGGCCCGCTCGACCGAGCAGTTTCCGAAGCTGGTCGCTGGGCATGCCGGCCGCAGCAATCCGCTCGACCAAGCTCGCCGGGCTGGTCAGCGCGTCGGCCAGGATCCCGATCACGGCGTCTTCGATCTCCCTGGCGGCGAGCCGCCAGCCTTGCGCGCGATCCGTTCCGGCATCGGTGATCAGGGCAGCCGAGACGTAGTAGCGATAGTGTCGGCCCTTCTTGACCGCGTGTGATGGTGTGAGCCGCTCCCCCCGAGCATCGACCAGCAAGCCCGCCAGCAGGCTCGGCTCGGCGGCTTTGGTCTTGCGTCGATGGTCGTGGGCATTGCCTGCGAGCTGGTTCCGTACAGCGGACCAGGTTTCATCTTCGATCAGTGCTGGATGCTGGCCGGGATAGAGCTGACCTTTGTGCGCAATCTGACCGGTGTAAATTGGGTTCGAGAGCAGTGTGTAGAGATGACCGCGCGAAAAGGTTTTGCCGCCGCGCTCGGTGCCATTCGCCGTTGTGCTGCATTTCGTCCGAAGCCCGAGACGGTCGGCCGCCTCCTTGACCCGGCGCACGCAACCGAGTTCCCGATAGAGAGCAAAGATGCGGCGCACGGTGTCGCCCTCGGTGGGGTTGATGACGAGCGTGCGCTCGCTTGCGTCATAGCCCAGCGGCACATTGCCGCCCATCCACATGCCCTTCTTCTTCGAGGCGGCGATCTTGTCGCGGATGCGTTCGCCGGTGACCTCCCGCTCGAACTGGGCAAAGGACAACAGCACATTGAGCGTCAGGCGCCCCATCGAGCTCGTCGTGTTGAATTGCTGGGTCACCGACACAAACGACGCACCCTGTGCGTCGAAGATCTCGACCAGCCGGGCAAAATCGGCGAGCGAGCGGGTCAGCCGGTCGACCTTGTAGACGACCACGATGTCGATCCGGCCGGCCCGGATATCGGCGAGCAGGCCTTGCAGCGCTGGCCGCTCCATATTGCCGCCGGAGAACCCGCCATCGTCATAGCGGGTTCTGGCCAACACCCAGCCCTCGTGCTGCTGGCTGCGGATGTAGGCCTCGCAGGCTTCGCGCTGCGCCGCGAGCGAGTTGAACTCCTGCTCGAGCCCTTCCTCGGAGGATTTGCGGGTGTAGATCGCGCAACGCTTGCGGCCGGTGTCAGCCCGCGGCATTGCTGCTCTCCACCGGCGCGCCGGGTGGACCCGGCACTTGCGAGGACCGGCGGGAGGCGGGCCGGTTCGGCTTCACTCCGAAGAAGAGCGGTCCCGACCACGCCGTGCCGGTGATCTTTTTCGCGATCGCGGAAAGCGAGCGGTGATGCGTGCCCTGCCAGGAGAAGCCGTCATCAAGTACCAGCACCTCATAGGTTTGGCCTTGCCATCCTCGAACCAGCCGAGTTCCAGGCTTCAGCTCGGGGCGACGAGGCGTGGTCGCTGCCCCGGTTTGCTTGAACTGCCGTGCAATTTGTTGGAGCTGACGCTGCCGCCCCGAACGCAGCCCGCCAAGAGCGACTTCCTGCATCCGGTATGCGACAGCTCGCATCAGCAGCTCGCGGCTGAGATGCGGCGATGCCTCGGTTTTGTAGAGAATGCGCCACTGCTGACGAAGCTCCCCGAGATTGAGCTCGGGGAGGCGCGAGAGCGCCTCCCGGCAAGCCGTTGCATCCTGGATCACGCGGCTCATGCCTGCGCCGGCAGGGGCAATGCGGTAGACCCGCCCCCGCTCCTCTTGGGCCGAGGCGAGGGTCAGCCCGAGCTTCTTCTTCAGGGTTCCCGAAAAGAGCCCCCGCACCGTGTGCCGCTGCCAACCCATAGCGCTCGCGACTTCGTCGACGGTTGCGCCCTCGGGCCGCTGCAGCATCGCGATCACCGCCTCCTGCTTTGACGCGCGCTTCGTGTCGGGCTGTTGGTCCGGGTCGGGCAGGGCCTCGACCGCCGACCACAGCTGATCGATCAACGCGCCGCGGTCGCCGACCTTCTTTCGCTTCTCGACGCCGGGCAGAGCGTTCCACAGCGCCAGCAGCCGTTTGCCACTGAGCTGGGCTGCATGCAATTCCTCGTTCGATGCGACGACAATCTCGCCCTCATTCACTGCCGCCGGCGGCTCGCGGCAGAGGATAATCCCGTCATTGCCAATGATATAGACGCGCATGGGTGGGTCTCCTGTTGGCGTCGGCTCAGTGCCGACGGTGACCACACTCACGCTCTCGTCGCGGCGCAAAGCCACTCCTTTCCGGATAATCTTGTGGCGTTGTTGGGCCACAGCCGAGCATGGAATTGCTCGACCAGAACCTATGACCCAGTACGGGCGCTCTCGCTGAATCTCGAAACGCGCTCCAGACGATGTCCGCTGCCGGCACCGTCACTAAATCATCGGCTCTGGCTTCGTTCAGCCCGGCCACTCCGTCCCCTATCGCATCGAACATCGAGGGCGGAACTCTGTCCCTGCGTCCGCTGCTTTAGCGGAGGCGGTCGAAATGGAAGCGGAACGATCGTTCATGCGACCGTATCCAACCGGCAGTCGGGGTCGGGAAATGAGCGGGCATGACCATGACTGGGCCATCGGCGAAGGTCTCGAGGAAGCGCCGCCGTGTCGCTCGCGCCGTCTCCGCGTCAACGCAGAAGCAGCTGTTGAGCTGCGGCTCGGCGCATTGCAGCGCCGTGTGCATGATATCGCCACTCAGGACCACGGATGCTCGCTGCGAGCGCACCACGACGCAGACGTGGCCGGGTGTATGCCCCGGCCACGGCTCGATCCATACACTGTCGTCGAAGGCGTAGTCCGTGGCGACGAGCTCGGCCTGGCCACTGTCCATGACCGGTAGCAGGCTGTCCTCATAGTACGGATCGGTGGTGTATGCGGCTCGCAATTTAGCCTCGCGCCAGTGCTCCCACTCCCGGCGGGCGAACAGGTAGCGGGCGTTCGGGAAGGTCGGGACCCATCGGCCGCCGACAAGTCGCGTGTTCCAACCGACGTGATCGGCATGCAGATGCGTGCACAGCACATAGTCGATGTCCTCGGGCATAAAACCGGCGACGGCGAGATTGGCGAGATAGGGCCAGTTCTTCCGATGATAGCGCAGCTTGTGCGGGCGCTCCTTGTCGTTGCCCGAGCACGTGTCGACCAGGATGGTCGCGCGCGGTGTCCTTATAACCGTGCTGTGAAACGCGAAGACGAGCAGACCGCTGGCTGGGTCCATCAATGTCGGCTCGAGCCAGGTGCGGTGCCGCGCAATGATCTCGGGGGACGCCTCGGGATAAATCACGGCCGGTTCGAATAACGCAGCCTCAAATTCAAGCACACGCGTGATTTCGACCTCGCCTACACGCCAGCGATAATTCGGGCTGCTGATCGCCGTCATCCGCCGCTCCTGCTGTTAGCGCTAGGTAGGAGTCTGATGGCTGCTCCGACTTCCCGTCGAATGGTCCTCGAATATCAACGAAGGGGACATAATGGGCAACATCGACCGCCGCTGCTCTGAGTGGCCACACGTTACACCTCGCGTCAAAATCGAAGACCGCCGAAATCATTCCGATCGCCGCAGCGGGTGTTGGTGGACCGCTTGAGCCAACAAAGTCAAATCCAGCGCAATCTACCATTGAAGATTCGTCACTGCGGTGTTAGACGCCACAACAAGATTGATCATCCCGATCGACCTGAAACTACTGAAGGCCATCATGCCGACCACAACACCGACAATATTGGATCAGATCAGCGCGGAGAGGACGAAGGTCAGCGAGCGGCTCGCACGCCTCGATACCGACCGCGCAACGGTCGCCACTCAGTTGACCGATCTCGAGACTGCCGAGCGTGTACTGATGCGCGTGGGCAAGACGCCGCCCGGTAGGAGACCCACACCGGCTGCTGCCGCAGAAGCAAAGGCGCCTACTGCTACTCGAGGCCGACTAGGGCAGCCGCCAAAAGCAGCCACGAGCAAGTCAGCGGGACGTAAACTCAGCGCACCGAGTCTCGGCGAGCGCGTCCTGGCTTTGGCTACCGGCAAGACCCGACAGGAACTCTACCTGGCGTGCCCCAACGATCGCCCGAACCATATCGGCATGGCGGTGCAGCGCCATATCCGCGCGGGACGGATCCAGGAGCGCGACGGCAAACTCCATGCGACACCGCCCGCAACCGAGCAGGCACACGCGACCGCCTGACCCGGGACCGTCCGGCGATCGCCGCTGTGCTGTGCACCCTCTGAGACCGGCAGATTTACCTGGCTCTGCGGGGTACGTCCCGATGGCGTCACGTCCTTCGCTCTGATCAGAACGCCGCCGATCGGCGAGGTGGGGGCGAGATCTTATCTATTTCGTCTTCGACCTGCTCGACATCGACGGTCAGGACTGATGCCGCTGCCATAGCCCAGCCGCAAGGCGCGCTTGGCCGCTCTCCTCGAGCGCATGCTCGAAGGGTTCATGCTCGTTCGGCGTGACCGGCGCCTGATCGGGACCCTGGTGGTCACTGTCATCTACAACACCTTCGGCTGGCCGTTCACCAGCATGATCCCGGTGATCGGCCAGGACAATCGACGAGGTCGGCGTGTAATGCATGTGGAAGCGGGCATGTCGGTCGAGCCACCGACTGACCGCGGGATGCTTATGGGTGGCGTAATTGTCGGCGATGATGTGGATGTCGAGACCGGCCGGGGTCTGGTCATCGCGGCGGGTCCTCGTAAGGCGGCGGTGTCGTAGGGTCGAGTGGCGGCTGCGGAGGGGTGCCTGGAGGCTCGGGCGTTCCTGGCTGCTGAGCAAAGGGCGTCGAAATTGATGGACGCAATCGACCGATCCTTCTGGCGCTTCTAGGATCGGATAACACGTGCTTCCGCCGCTTCGCTCCAGGCTGTCCAATATAGAGCCCAGCTCAGGCAGAGCGGAAAACTGACTGCCGATCAGCCTTACCCCCCGCGCGCGGGGTAAGGCCTGACCCGCCGACCGTCTAGCCTGTACCGCTCTTCAGGTTTGCACAAGACTTCTGCGCTGGAGGAAGCCGGATTCGAACCCTCGGTCCCCCGTAAGAAGGACGACGATTTTGAAACTGGCACTAACTCCCCGCCGATAAACCTTGGCGGCGATGGCGGTCTGAACGCGGTCCTCCCCATGATAAACGTTTGGGCAACCCTCCTCCCGCATAACGAGAGTTCTATCGATCGGCGCTCGTTTTTATTGTGGGCGCCAAACGGGAGATGTCTCGTGACCAATGAAGAGAAGACCTCGCTGAAGGCCGCGTGCTTGCAGGCCGGTGGCGCATTATCAGGTCACGCTCAAAGTCGGGTTCACCCTCGACGACGATGATTAGCGCGCGGAGACATCTCCGCCAAGGAGTTCAAGCGCGGCCACTGGCCGCCGTTCATATCGTCGCGAACTGGCTTTTAGGTTGCAGGCAAAGTGCGACGGTCGCGCCGCTGGAGCTCCCTACCGTGACCGGCAGTCAAAATGGTCGCCGCGCCGGTCGTAGCGCTTCGCCAGATCGACAAGCTCGCGGCGCATGCCCGGCGAACGGGTCAGGCGCGCCAGTCCGCGCAGCAGCAGTGCTCAGTAAGACTGACGAGAGGAACCCCGTTCATCGGAAATCGTTCCGCCCCAGTTCTCGTCAAGCAAAAATTCGCCTCGTTCGCTGCTTGCTGCTCGCCGAATTACGGGCGCATACCTTGTAAATTGTGAGGCAAACAAGCGAGCCTGAGTGTTTTGAGCAAAGGTGGCGTGGAAGAGAAGCTTGTCTATTACTCGTCCTGAACGAAAGAAAGATGTTGGCTGACAGTTATTTTCATCGAACCATGAGCGCAGCTCGGTAAACCACACAGCCAGCGTCATGTTTGCTGGCTTCTCGATTTGCACAACCATCATGGACCAGCTCCCTAACGGTGTATCGATAAAAAATATAAAGGCAACACTGTCGAGTCTGTACGAAATAGTACAGAATGGCAGGTTTTCTGTTACCGAAACGCGATACCCACGTTCTTCGTAATCAGCGCACGAATGCCCATATAAGGGGCATCGCCCGCAACCGCACATTGGGCGCGGACGGCTAGGAGATGCGCGTGCTCTTGCCCGAATTCTTCGGAGGAGCACATGGCTCCTGCAATCTCTATCTCAAATCGGCTACTTGTTGCGCTGCCGCGGGAGGATCTCGATCTCCTTAGGCCGCACTTTGAGCCTATCCCGCTTCCGCACAAACAGACACTCTCAGAGCCGAATGCACCGATAGATCATGTCCACTTCGTCCAGGAGGGGATGGTGTCACTTGTCCAGCCTCTGGAGAACGGAGCCATGATCGAGGTGGGAATGATCGGCAACGAGGGATTTGTCGGTGTGCCCGTCCTGCTCGGTGCCGATACCTCTCCCCTTGAAGCAATGGTTCAGATTCCTGGTTCTGCCTTACGGATGCCAGCGAGCGCACTCCGGGAGGAAGCGGGCCGGAGCACCGCCCTCTTGGGACTGCTGCTTCGGTATGTCCAGGCACTCCACACTCAGGTCTCATTGACGGCGGCATGCAACGGACGACACACGTTGCCGGAGCGCCTTGCACGTTGGTTGCTGACGGCCCGTGATCGCGCGAAGAGCGATCAGATGCCGCTCAGCCACGAATTTCTCTCGATGATGCTTGGGGTGCGGCGGGCCGGTGTCACGGTCGCCGTGGGTACGCTCAAGGCCGCTGGGTTGATCCGCAACACCCATGGCCAGGTCACGATTACCGACCGCCAGGGCTTAGAAGCGGCCTGTTGCGAGTGCTACCGCACTGTCAGGAATGAGTACCAGCGTCTGGTCCCCTAACGCGCTTATGAATCCGCTCGCCTCCGGATCTCATTCCCAGGCTTGGATGCTTTCGGCTCGTGCGCGTCATCGATCTCTTCAAGATCGTCGGCCCAGAGTTCTAGTTGGCGGCCCACCTCGTTCAGCTTCTGGGCCTCTTTAATGGTCGCAGAAGATGTGGCGTTTTCGAAAAATCGTGCCGCTTTGCGGCGTAGCGTGCTGGCATCATCCATGACCTGCGAACGGTACCCAGATCGTACAGTTCCGTACAAATCGTTTGACAAATATCCCGGGCCAGAAGATCCTCGCCACCGCCCGCAACGCGGCGGGCCGGTCACGTCGTCTGCGGTCAAGTTCGCAGTGGACTTCGCCGTGGAGGAAGGGAGATTCGAACTCGCGGTCCCACCCCGATGGCGAGCTCAGCCAGCGCGTCGTTTTAGTCGATATCTGCGACGGCGACACCCGACGGCGCACCTGCGACGGCAGCTGATCGAGGAACTCATAAGCCGGGCAAACATCGTCCGCGCGGTGGGGGCGACAAAGGGCGCGCCACAGCACGCGGGCGACGGCGACGACCGGTCGATCCGCGCCAGTCTCCTCGCCGAACTTGGCCGCGAGGAGTGGGCGCAGGTCTGGCCGGAGGACATTATTGTCCGCTGGATCTCCGAGGACGAGCCTGGCGAAAAGAGGCAGGCGCTGCGGGTCGCAGCGGAAATTATCCCTGGAGTTCGCGGCGTCGAGGAACACGTCGTGCCCGCTCCAGTGATTCGTGCATTCTGGCGACGGGATCGTTCATTTCTACGCGGGAGCGAGAGTTCGAATCGCTCTCCAGTGATCGCTCGGCTGCCGGCGAAAAGCCCAGGCTTTCGCGAATCAGGCGAGTGGTTATTCGGCAGCCTTAAACTCAGAACCGTTAACGCGTTCGGATCGAGGAACAGCCGATGCCCGTTTTTTTGCCACCGTTGACAGATTCATGGTTTGTTCTATATACGAGGGCCTGATCACGCTCGAGATGGGAGCCGCAAATGCAGGGCGTCAATCGGTGCGTGGCGACAGTATTATTTCAGTTGCGTTAACCAATTCAAAAAACTAATCGTTTATATATGCGCGACTTTTTAAATATCGAAAGCCAGTGGGAACATTACAAGCGCCAACTTGCGCAGAACTCCCCTGTTGAAACCCGCGCATATTTCCGAGATGATAGGATCTACGCTATGCATTATAATGGTCATGATGGGCGGTTCGTCACCGGGGCGGTGTTCGCGAAAGATGACAGGCGCGGCGGATGCAGCGTTTTTCTCGGGCTGTCGGGGCCAGTATGACCGTCGCTTACAACGATCTCCGCAACCCGAAATATCTCATCGTCCATGCGGTCCTTTCTGAGGACTGGCACACTTCCGCGCAGATCGCCACCCGGCTTCCGCGCCCGCCGTTCCGTCCGACCGAGGAAGTCTCGTCGCACCTGTCCTACCTGGTGAAGCGGAGACTTGCCGAGCGCGATGACGGGAGCAAACCAGCCCGTTTCCGAAAAATCGAGCCTTCACGGCAATTTCAGGTTTAGTGGGTCACCGGGCTAGGCGGAGGGCGTTCAACGCGCATGACGCGTACGGTCGCGCCTATGATGACGTAATCATCGTCGTCGACCTCGATAGCGGGCAAGCTGGAGAAAGCTCTCAGGACCCAAATCGACATCGCCCGATCCAACTTTCGTTCCTCCTCCCTCCAGCGGGGAGTCCACTGCGAACCTGAAGCTCCTTCAAGCCGGCGAGAGCGATGGTGGGAAGGCCGACCAGGAAGGTGAACCGCGCTGCCTCCTCGCGCTTGAAGCCGAGGAAAAGTGCTGCCGTCAACGTCGAGCCAGAGCGCGATACGCCGGGGATCAGCGCCCCGACCTGCGCGATCCCGACGACCAGGCAGTCGAGAAGCCCCACTCGCTCGAAGGATCGTTGATGCCGCGCGATCAGCTCGGCAAGGCCGAGCAGCAGCGCCATGACGATGCAGGCGATACCGACGACTTCGAGGCCGCGGATCGGGGAGGTGCAGGTGTTGAGCAGCTTGGCGAGGGCAAGCCCGGCAATGCCGATGGGTATCGTGCCGATCGCGATCCCGAAGGCGAGCTTGAGCGAGCGGTCGGAGAAGTCGCGCCTGCCAAAGGCCGACAACGAGCCGAACAGGAGGTCGTGCACGTCTCGCCAAAATAGCTGATGACCGCGGCGAGCGCGGTGAGCTGCGCCGGCACCGGCATCAAGCAGGCGGAGCTGGAGCGGTTGTGGCGAAGGCTGCAACCGCTTTCCATCGGCACGATGCCGCTCGACGTGCCGCCGCCGCGTACCAGCCGCTTCGGATCGCCGCTGGTGCTCAGCCGCGTGCATTGGGTGCGGCCCGAATTGGTCGCCGAGGTCAAGTTTCTGACCTGGACCGACGACAATTTGCTGCGCCAGGTCGTGTACGAGGGTCTGCGCGAGGACAAGCCGGCGGCCGGGGTGCGCCGTCCGAGTGCCGCATTCGAGCCGATAATTGGAATCCGGACGCGCATCGGCCCATCATCGGCCGGATGGGTCTAACCTTGCCGCACGAGTTTGGAAATGTTCAGTACGCTGTATGATTTTTGCCGGGATCAAGGAAGCATCATCGGCGGATTGCTGGCATTGGCTGCGGGCTACCTTGTCTTCCGAGGCACGACGCGCACCGCCGATCGGCAGGTGGCGGCGGCCAATGCCCAGACGGAAGCCTTGCGGCAACAGAACCGCGATCTTCGCAACGAAGGTCAACGGCGGCAGGGGCGGGACGGGATCGTTGCTACAAAGCTTCTCGCAAGCGTCCTCGGCATCATAATAAATGATGTCGACAAGCTAAAAGAACTGCTCGACCACCCTCGCTATACCGGCACCAATAGAATCGTCCCGACGAATTATCGGCAGCTGCTCTACAAACCTCCGCTTAATATCGTTTGGGACGACCTTGGTATGTGCAGCCCTGATCTCGTCGGTAAGTACCTGCAGCTCGATGCCAAGTTATCGGAATTCGCGCGAAGCCAGGTTTATGCGGTCGACATCATGCAAAATGAATTGCAAGTCATTGCGGATATTCTCGTGCTTCTGGAGCAGGAATTGCAAAGCGACGCCGCGCGGCACAACAATCTGCTTTTGGAAACCATGCAATAAGATTGATTTGCCCCAGGGTATCACGCCGGCTACGCGGGGTCGACGGGATTAGCCTAGACCGGGCATAACCTGCAGCGCCACCTGTCTATCAAGGTCGGCGCAAGGATAAGCCGGTCGAGGTGCGGCGCCAAATGCCCGCAGCCCGCCAGTTCTAAATCGCGATAAGCGCCTCGTCGGCATTGTGTCGCTCGGCGATCTGGCGACTCAAGGCTCCCTGCTGAAAACGGCAAGGGCGTTGCACGGGATTTCGCAGCCCGGTGGGCAGCACAATCAGAGCCAAGCGGCCTGACGAAGTTCTAGCCGTTCAGAGAATACGAGCCAAGGTGGCGTGGCGCCGGAGCGCTGCGCCGCCTCCGTATCGAGACTAACTCTAATGCGGCACGTCGTCGGGCAAACCATCGCCCCTCAGCCGGTGTCATCCATGTTGACGAGGGCGAAGGAGTGGTCTCCGATTTGGTAGGCGCCTTTGGTACCGCGCCGGAGAGACCGGCAAGGCCTCAGCCCTGTGACTTTAAACTCGCATTCGCTGCGGATAACACCGGGCATGCGCCGACCGAACCTCATCACACAGGCATGGCGGCCCGATGGGCGCCATACTGAGCAATTGGAGGAGATCCATGCCGAAAACGCGGGAGAAAACAGCCAGCGCAGGCAGGGCGAATGCTCTGCAGAAACCGCCACAGGGGAGCTCAGATCGTCCCGCGGGGCTCCGCAGGGGATTCCTGGCGCTCAGATTAGCCGCAGGCTCACAGCCTCGGGTCCCTTCTGACCGTCGGCCACGTCAACGGCGACGCGCTGTCCTTCAGCCAGATCGGCGAGACCCGACCGCTGTAGCGAAGACGCGTGTACGAAGACGTCCTTGCCGCCGCCATCGCGCACGATGAAGCCAAACCCCTTGGTCGAGTTGTACCACTTCACCGTGCCGCGCTCCTCGACCGAGGTTCGGTCGGCCGGTTGATATGAAGCTCGATCTGGCCGCTCACGCCTGGGCTGTTCCTGTGACGCCGTGCTGGTGTCCACGCTCAGGATCTCCGTCACCTGCGGTCCTTTCGGTCCGGGGCCGGCGCGCACCTCAAGCGTCGCGCCGGGGAGCACACTGCTGCCGCCATTGCGCTCGACCACGCTCACGTGCAGGAAAGCGTCGCCAGAGCCGTCGGCAAGTTCGACGAAGCCAAATCCTTTGTCCGGGTTGTACCACTTGACGATGGCTCGGACGGGTGGACCAGAGGGTGTTTCAAAACGCAGGACGCTCGGCCGCGACGCAAATCCGAAGTCGCGGGTTGGCGGTTGGTAGTTGTCGTCGTCGAAACTGCGGCGGCGGGACGGGCGAAAGTTTCTGTCTCTGATGCTCACGTCGGCTTCCTGGGTGAATTAACACTTACTCTGGGGTTTCGACCGCGGATCGTCAACGAACTCCTCCCACGGAACGGGTTGCCGAAAGAGAATAGGGCCGAAGGCGGTGGCGACAGATTTCGGACTGGCCGGCTAAGGGAATTGGAGGGTCGCTGCGATGGCTGATCCCGCGAGGGGCACTGCGAAAGAACTGTGCGAGCTGGGCAGATCACGTCGAACTCAGAAGATCTTTAGAGGCCCTAGCGTCGCGCATCAACCACGAGTTGGACCCTATCACACGCGCCTCGTGGGAGGACCAGGAACCCGCGGTGGAGGCAGAAGTTTACCGCATTCAGTGGGCTATACATGAATTGGAAAAAGGTGACCTGGAGGCTGGGCTTGCGGCTTAGAGATGCTGCAAAAGGAGATAGATAATGAGCCCGGCCATACGGACCGAAAAAGATCCGGGACTTCGCGCCGACGCGCTGGGCCTAGTTGAATCGGTAATCATGGGCGTGGCCGGAAGCGGGCCGGCCTATAGTGTCGCCGTAAGCACGGCAACACTGATCGCCGCCGTCGGCGTGCTCGCACCGGCAAGTCTGCTCTATTGCAGCCTTATCATGTTCGGTGTCGTCTTCGCCTTCCGCCATTTGAACCGCCTGGACGTGAATGCCGGCGCCTCCTACGCCTGGGTTGCTAAGGTTTTTGGGCCAGCGCTTGGGTTTTTCGCCGGCTGGTCGGTGATCATCGGTTCGATCTTGTTCATGGTCTCCGGCACCCTCCCCGCCGCGACCGCGACTCTAAAGTTGTTCGTGCCCAGTCTGGTCGACAATCAGAACGCCGTTACACTGGTTGCGTCGGGATGGTTGGTGGTTATCGGCGGTGTCGTCGCGAAAGGGATCAAGCTCACGAGCTATACACAGATTGTTTTCACCGTCGTGGAAGTCGGTGTCGTGGCGCTGCTGATTGCGCTTGCCGCCATGTGTTACCCTTCTGCCCCGGCGCATGCGTTTTCTTTTGCGTGGTTCACCGGCGCGGACTTTACCCCGAGCCTGTTCGCGGGCGGTGCACTGATCGCATTGTTCGCCTTCAGCGGCTGGGACGTTACGGTCAACCTCAACGAGGAAACGCGCGACGGCGCGCGCATCGCCGGGCGCGGCAGCATTGTCGCGGTAGTGATCGTCTCCGTACTTCTGGTTGGTTTCGGTGCGCTCGCGCTTCTCTTACTCAGCGACGCGGAGATCGAGAGCGCCGGCATCAACATCGTCTTCGTGGTGGCAGAGAAACTGCTCCCGGATCCCTGGGATTATGTCGCGGTGATCGCCGTCATGCTAAGCACCGTCGGCACGCTGGAAACCTCGATCCTGCAATTTACGCGCACCATGTTTTCCATGGGCAGAGACAACGCGCTTCACCAGCGCTATGCGCGACTGCATCAAACCTATCGCACGCCGTGGGTCCCGACGGTGCTGATTATCGTGCTCGGCCTCGTGCTGCTCTTTCTGTCCTTATACCTGCCAAGCATCAAGACCGTCATCGCTGATTCGATCAACGCCATCGGGATGCAGATCGCCTTTTACTACGGACTGGCGGGACTTGCCTGCGCCTGGTATTTCCGCAGGCAGGCGCTTACGTCTGTCGGTAAGTTCATTTTCCTGCTCGCCTGGCCATTGCTCGGAGCCGGTTTCTGTATTTTCATCGCCGCCTACAGCGTGCCGACCTTTGATCTGACGACCAACGTCGTCGGCATCGGCAGCATTGCGATCGGGATCGTGCCATATCTCTCGAACCGCTCGCGGGTCTTTGAAGCTGCTGCGCCAAGGTGATCTCGATTGTCATCGCGTCGTGACGCCGTTCTCCGAGCCTGGGGAACTGCGAGCAACGTGATCCAGGGCTCGCAGCGCGGCGGACTAGACCCAGCTTGGCCACCGCTCAGCAGAAGGGTGACCCTAGCCCGCGGCGGACACGTCCTCGACCCGCAGACCGAGGGCCGCGCCGATCCGGGCGAGGGAACAGGCCATCAGGCCGATCGGGGGGGCGATCTCGTAGGCCCGGCATGTGCCGATGCTTCGGCAGGATCGCGGGCTTGCACGGGTAGATGCCGCCGGGCGGGTTGTTGGCCGGCGGCCGGCGCGGTGCCGCCTTGCCAGTGCGCGCCTGCGTGATGAATCCGCCGCGGCTGTAATGCATCACCGAATCCTGCATCGCCACCTGCGAGGCGATGTGGGAAGAATGTGTTGTCGATCCAGCCTCGGGCCAGCCCTTGTCGGGTTCGTTCATGGATTACGGCATGCCTCGCTCGAATAGTCTGCCATTTTTTACGACGCGGATCGTCGAGGTCTTGTCGCCGACCAACCCATTTGGCATCAAGGCCGGCGGCGAAGGCGGTTGCACCCCGGCCTTGGCGGTGGTGATCAGCGCCATCCTCGACGCCCTTGCGCCGCTGGGAGTGCGCGACATGACCATGCCCGCCACCCCCCTCAAGGTATGGACCGCGATCCAGAACGCGCGCCGACAATCGCCTTAAGGGCATTGCCAGGATAACGGGATGGTTGGGGAGGGGCGTCGCGGGTAGGCTCGCCCGATGGCTGAAATCTTCATACCGCCGCCACCGCTTTCCGCCGGTTGTCATTCAACATGCTGTCTGGCTCTGCCGACCCGGTCGCCAAGCCAGCCGCGCACCACGCGCGCGGAAAGCCAACCTTCGAAAGCGAATGCGGGATAGAGACGGACTCTCCGCTGGAGGGGAGCAGGATTTGAACTCCCGGTCCCCCTCGGTGAAGGCCAGGCTCGCTTCGAGGAAGTTTAGGTTCGCACGAGACTATTCGAACTTCCGGTTCCGCGCGACTCCGTCGGCGCTGAGCCAATCTCCTCGCAGGCTGCTGGCATGCTCCGCCGCCATGTCCGCCGGCACCCAGCTCAGTTCCTCACCGCGATCGCTCGGCAACGGCCCGGCGTCGCTGTCCGACCGAGGACTTCTGCCGGAAAGTCAGGCCGCCGTCTCAACTCCCTTGCGATGGCACTGGTAATAGTTCCTGCGCATCATAGTCCGCCATCTCTTTGACCACTTCCAGGTTCTCTAAAGGGGCGCTGCCGCGGACTGTGATTAGCTGTCCGTCAACGGGCAGCGTGATAGCATCGCCATTACCAGGCATCGGTCGACCGTAAACTCGAAACTTCCTTATTGAACCATCCCCACGAGCCAATACAACATCATGTGTCATTGCATCATGTGTCACGGTCATCCTCCCAAATCCAGGTACCGAGCGGCACCGTTTTGCAACAATTGCTCCCTAGCGATTAACGCGCAACTAATCGCGTGGTTCCAGCACTTCCAAGCGAAGGAAATCGGTATCGTCACCCGCGATTTCGTTTGCGAGATGGTCTAATTCTTCTGCAACGTAACGTAATTTCCGCTCCACATTCGGCTGAACGGTCAGTTCCGCCAGTCGGCGGGCGAGGTCAGCTTGCGCGCGATAGTGGAGTGCACTGCTCACACCTGTTGAACACCAACAGCCAAACATCGTTCAGTCTGCTGCCGCTCAGCGTGCTGTCACCACCACAGATGTACAAAGAATGACACAAGCAGAAGGCCCCGAGGCCGCACCGGTGGCTCACCGAATACCTCCACGAGCTCGCCGTGTTCCCAAACGGCAAGCATGACGACCAGGCCGATTCGACCGCGCAGTTCCTCGACTGGTTCAAAACGCCTTTCATCGGCCAGAACATGTACGAACTCTTGCGCCGGGAAGCAGAAGCCGCCGAGCAGCGTCGCAAACCGCAACCCACTAAAACCGTGTACGCCCCCGGCTCAGAGCCGGAGGACAGTTTGCCGGTGTCCAAGCGTTTGGCTGCATTTTGCAGACTCCCCGCTGGAGGGAGATGGATTTCGAACTTCCGGTTCCCCAACAGATTTACTCCCGTTTTCGAGTCCGGGCGAGCTCGATCGGGATGCACCGGAAAGTCAGGTTTCGCACAGACTCCGCGCTGGACGGAGATGGATTCGAACCATCGGTCCCCCGTAGGGGACAGCATTTTTTCGAGATCGCCTCGGAACCCGGCGACGACAAACCGGACCGGTAGCCAGAACCGGATTTTGACCATCGACAAGGGCAGGTTTACCGCGCGCCGAGCCGGGCTGATATCAACGCCGGGTCATCGGGCTTCCAGAAGGCGCCAACACGGGGCCCTGCCAGCCTGGTCGCGAGATGCTTTCTTCGCGCCGAGAGCCTATTGAGCGATCCTCAGGCTCGTAACATGCGCACGCCGACGATGACGAGGATTGTGCCAGGACCGGCCGCACTCGATTTGTCACAGAATACCGGCACAGCGTGTTATGGCCGATGTTGGTGTACGACGAGGGAAAGAGCAGATGGCGACCTTGGACGAGATTGGGCAGGAGAAGCAGCGGATTTCCGAGCGGCTCGCGCGGCTCGATGGCGAACGGACAAAGCTGGGCAACCAGCCCAATTAGCTGGAAATCGCCGAACGTATTCTGACGCGATTCGGAGGAACAGCGGAGGCGACCGAGAAGCGGAGGAGAGGACGCAGCGCAAGAACTGCGCCAGCAGCCGGGTCGGCAGCGCCGCGCCCGAGGCCGCCAGCAAGCACCCACTCTGTCAATGAGCGACGGCATTTTGAAGGCCGTGCAGGCGCATGTCGATGGCGTCACCGCGAACGCAGTCCTTGACTATTTGTCACGAGAATTTGGGATGACGGTCGGCCGAACCATCTCGGTATTGCGCTGCAGCGCCACCGCCGTGCCGGCCGGCTCGAAAATCGCGGTCAGCGCTGGTACCTTCCGGCCTCAGCGCAAAGCGAGCAGTGAGAACAATCGGCATGACCGGTTGATCGCCGGCGGAGGATCGGGCAGTGGTTACGGTGATTGGGCTCTCCCCGAGAGCCTTCGCGATCAGCCGCGCTTGACCAAGCCTTTCCGGCAGCACGAACTGGAAGAGCAGTAAGGCTGCTTATGGCAAAAGCCACGGCGTCAACCAGCTGAATGTTCCAAAACTGTCCTACCGTCATCTGAAGCCGCTGCGTCTTTAAGGGAGCAATCGCACGGTCAGGTCAGGTGTGGTTGTGATCCTTGCTCAAGCCGGGAATTGGCGAACTACATTAAAAATCGAGAACCGGTCCAAGGAACCAAGGAACCTTAAACAACACCTTCTGTTTACCAAGGACCGGCCCAAGGGCACGGCCGCAAGGCGGCCAGAAATCCGTGGGTACTTTACCCGCACATTCCTGAAAAATTGGCCCAATGAACGCCACGGCATCATGTCAGCTGCCGTGATTAGAAAGTAACGCATGCCCGATCAAGAGCGTCAACCAGAAGATCTGCGGATTCCGCTTCATGTCGAAGAGGTCTCTGTCTCCCGACGCGAGTTAAAAACGGCCAACGTCCAGATCGCTCTGATTACGGGGACGCGGGAGCAGCTGATCGTCGAGGAGCTGACCCACGTGCGGGTCGAGATCGAACGGGTTCCCATCGACCAAACCGTTGAGGTCGTGCCGCCAATTCGGCAGGAGGGGGACACCACGATTATCCCGGTCGTGGAAGAAGTCGTCGTGGTCGAGCGGCGGTTAGTCCTCAAGGAAGAGGTCCGAGTGCGACGCGTGAATAAAAAGGAGCAGCATCAAGAGACCGTGGTCCTGCGCCAACAGGAAGCTGTGGTCACGCGGGAGGAGCCGGACGGTCAGTCCCAATATCATACCTCCCGCCAACTCGATTTAAACAACACTCAAACCCAAAGGTCAGACGCATGAACGAAGAGATGATCGTTGCTGTATACGACACGGAAGCTCACGCCGCCGCCGCCGTGCGAGATCTGGAAGCGGCACACGTGCCGCCAGAGGCCATAAGTCGACATGCCGGAACCGCCTCGGTGTCGGGCTCCGCCGTTTCCAGCACCAACTCGGCTGGAGGCCAGGGTTTTTGGAGCAGCCTCTTTGGCGGCGAGCCGGACCACGACACCGCGGTGTACGACCGCAGTCTTCAAAGCGGGTCGTCGGTGGTGACCGTCCGGGTTCCCGACGAGCACGTCGATGGCGTTACCAGAATCCTGGAGCGGCACCAGCCGATCGACATCGACGAGCGTGCCGCCTCGCTAGGTCTGGGCGCGAACCGCACCTCTGCCGCGGCGGACGCGCAGGGCTCGCGTGAAACCGCCCTTCGCAACGACGGCGCGGAAGTCATCGCGCTTTCAGAGGAGCAGCTGACAGTCGGCAAGCGGCTGGTAAACCGCGGCACGACCCACATCCGTCGCTTCGTCGTCGAGACGCCGGTGGAGGAGAACGTCACGCTGCATGCCGAGCGCGTCTCGATCGACCGCCGCCCCGCTTCGGCCGGCGCCAGGGTAGATGATGCCGACTTCACCGACCGCACCATCGAGGTGGCGGAGACCGACGAGGAGGTGGTGGTCGGCAAGACCGCGCGAGTGAAGGAGGAGGTCGTCGTTCACAAGGAAGCGACGGATCGCGTCGAAACAGTGCGCGATACGGTGCGCCGTCAGGATGTCGAAATCGAACGTGAGGACAACTCGGCCAGCCGCAGCACAGGTGGACCACCCCCGATGCCAAGTACAACAACGGCTCGCCCGAAGATCTGATCAGCTTGCAATGTGCCCGGGGTGCGCCGCACTCCGGGTAGAGAGAGGGAAAATGTCCAGTAATGTAAACGTATATGACGCACCGCCGCTTCGGCGAGCGGGCGTCTTTGACACGACAACCACCTCGGGTAGTGATCTCACGCATACCCACCAACGGATCTCGTGGGCCGCGATTTTCGGCGGGGTCACCCTGGTGGTCGCGGTTCAGCTGTTGCTCAGCCTATTGGGAGCGGGCATCGGCCTTGGGACCGTGAACACCAATCTCGGTTCGACACCGACGGCGAGCAGCCTAGGTATCGGCGCCGGAGTGTGGTGGGTGGTCAGCAGCTGCGTCGCCCTCGGGCTGGGGGGTTACGTTGCCGCCTGGCTGGCGGGTATCGAGATACGCTTCGATGGCGTGCTGCACGGGCTGATCACATGGGGCATAGCAACGCTGCTGACCATCTATCTGCTGACCTCCGCCATTGGCGGGATTATCGGCGGTGGGTTCTCCGCGCTCGGTGGCATCGCCTCAGCGGCGGGTAGCGGTGTTAAAGAGGCCGCGAAGCCCATCGCACAGGCGGCCGGAGTCTCTCCGGAGATGTTGCAGCAGCAAGCGCAGGCATATCTCCAGCCGACCAATCCCGATCCGGCGAACATGACCTCGCAGGACGCCCAGAAGGAGATTGCGAGCAACCTCGCAGCCTACGTTAAAGGCGGCGCCGAGGCTCCCGCGGCCAAGGAGCGCATCATCAACATCATGGCCGCCCAAATGCAAATCAGTCACGACGACGCCGTGAAGCGGTTCGATGCTGCCGAGGCGAAACTGAAGCAGACACGGGACCAGACCGTGCAGACTGCCAAGGATGCCGCGGACGCGAGTGCCGCAGCGGCTTCCAAGACATCGTTTGCAGCCTTTGGCAACTTGCTGATCGGCGCCCTGTTCGCGGCCATTGGCGGATCGCTAGCTGTCCAGAGACGGCTACAGGTCAGCAGTCGCGTAACTGCTTAGAACGTTGCCGCTGTGCGGTTGAGGTGAATGACTGCACAGCGGCCCCTACCATTGAAAGATGGCTCTTTTCGAGCAAGCTGGATTAGGACATCTGTCCGATCCTGGATGGTGAGGGTGCCAATCAAGCAGTGCACCGCAGCAGCTGCAGAAGGTTGATGAAGGAACCAATCGGTCTGAGTGCCCCAAATTTTGACGGGCGGGCGTGCTGCTGAGGCCATTACAATTATTTACATAGTTATACGCTGTTGCACATCAGCGGTTTACATAATTCCTATAAGCTCTTTCCTCAGGCATCGTGACTTGGGCTCGTGACTTGGGCGCGCAAGGAGAGAGCAAATTGTCCGAATTTCATCAACTCATCGAACAGCAGATCCCGCGGTTGAGACGTTATGCGCGGGTAGGTTCGGAAACTACCTAGATGCAGGGCCCGGGCAAGGGTAAGTCGGGCGCGCTCGCCGCCGGAGAGCAGAGCTTCAGGACATCATAAAGCGCTGGGCGAGCAAAGCAGCTCCTCGACGGCCAATGTTTAGGTGAGCCTCAATGCTCGACGGCGAGATGGCGGCCATCGCCCGGACAATGACCACGCGCAGCCGCTCGATCCCGAAGACGCACAATTAGCCGTCGACCACCGCCCCGTCTTCGCTCTCCATGTCAATCTTGCAGCTGCCGAGCGAGGTGATGGACGCTGATCCCGGTCGCCCGGATGTGCGCGTTCGATCTCCTGATCCGAGATTGTGCCCGCCTTTCCGGCGCGCGATCTCGGCGGCGATGAAAGAATGCAACGAGGCCTGGTTAGCGACCTCGCTGTGTTGCTTGACTGCCGGCAAGTGTGATCGTGATATGCCCCATCGTCGTATCGGCCTTGGCGCCATGCCGATGGCGTTCACCAGCCTTGATATGGACGTTGGCTTTGTCACGGCAACTCTATCGAGCACGCATTGAGAGCCAAGGCTCGCCAAGCGTCATGCCGCTGCGACGGCATCTTGCCACTCTGCGGTAGCTTCGGCCCGGAAGATCCGCAGTGTGGATCGGGAGATGAGATGACGTTGAAGATTGAAGGTGTTGTGGACGGCGGCGTGCATGCTGAGGAAGCGCTGGGCGGATCGAGGCGACTTGAACCGCTGCAGCTTGCGCTCGCGTCGTCGGACTGCCTGATGCGAATTCTCCGCCCGATTGTTTTTCCGAAGCCCTTGCTCATGCCGGCAGGTCAGTCGAAGACGCCGGAACGCGGAGGCGTAGGAGCGCAGCTTGTCGGTGACCAGCAATTTCGGCGCAAAGCCTTGCTTCTTGAGCAGCTTGCGCATCAGCCGCAGCGCCGCCCGACCGTCGCGTCGGCGCTGAACCAGCATGTCGAGGACCTCGCCTTCGTGATCGACGGCGCGCCAGAGATACATCCGCTCGCCGGCGATCCGCATCACCATCTCGTCCAAATGCCAGCGATCGCTCGGCCGAGGGCGACGCTGGCGCAGCCGTCGCGCGATCGCGGGACCGAACTTCAGCACCCAACGCCGCACCGTTTCATAGGAGATGTCGAGCCCTCGCTCGGCGAGCAGTTCCTCGACGTCGCGGTAGCTCAGGGTGAAGCGGAGATAGAGCCAGATCGCGTGCTGGATGATCTCGGGCGGAAAGCGATGGCGGCGATAGCAGAGCGGGGCCATGCCGACATCCTATCGGATACGCCGCTGGCTTCCGACCCCGTTTCCGTGACAATGCCGGTACGACCTATCGCCAGACTGAGGGGTTCACGCTTGAGACGCAGCATTTTCCCGACAGCCCCAACAAGCCGAACTTTCCGAGCACGGAATTGAAGCCGGGACAGGAATTCCGTTCGACGACGATATTCCGCTTCGCGACGGATGCGTCCCTGCCGCCATTGCCGCGCTGATGGCAGCCGTTTAGGAACAATTGTGTCGGTTGGCGCACATTGTCCAATCAAGACATGGCCAAACCCTCTCGATCCCGAGGCGCGGCGCACCTCCGTCTGACCTCCAAGACCCGCGCTCAGACTGGAGCCGACGTGGCGCCGGTCGACCATGAATACCTGCAACCTATGGGCGCCGATCTACAAGCAGCCTTGCAGACCCGACCTGACGAAATCGATACGGCAATAGAAGGAGGCCACTCATGTCGGGACGGTGGTGATCAAAATAAACCCGCGCATTCTCGTATTGCACCGTGTGCATCGTGGCGCTAAACGCCGAAGAGATTGACCAATCCTTCTCACCACCGCGCGTCTGGCGATTGGCAAACCCATCCTAAGAGGAGGCAGTTATGGCACTGGTACCATTGGCGACGAAGGGCAACTACTTTCACGTTTATGATTTTCGGGTAAAGGCCGGCTCCTTTCAGCGCCGGCCAACCTCCCGATCAGATTGAGAAAGTCCTTAATCAATCAGGCGAATCAGGATGGGAAGTCGTGGGGACCTTCGTAAAGCAAGATTCTACTCTGTGCTTGGTGCTGAAGAAAACCACAGGGCTGAAACTGGCGGCGGGCAACGAGGTGCGCCGGTCCGATGCGATTGCCAGTTGAAGCAAAGACAAGGTCGAGGCGGCTTGACAGCAAAGTCGGCAGCGCGTTGCGCTGCAGCCCTGATCTCCGTAATGAGAAGACTTGCACATCAGCGCTGCGGGCAGTCATGGCGATGGTGCTCAGAAGGGGCTCGAGATTCGCTCTGCGCCGCTCCGAGTGCAGTACCCGAAAAAGCGCACCGCCGAGCAGCACCGTTCGTGAGAAGGGCGGCGAGGAGAATTGGATCGAACATTCAGGTCTCCCCGATACCAAGCGCGTCGAGGAGGTCTCTTTCGAGGCCGAAGCGCGCCGCGCGCACGCTGAAATCGGGGCGCATCCGCATCGACTCGAACCTACCTTGGATGCCGCCGGCGAGCCGCTCGCCGCGATACTGAAAACCGAAGAGCTCTCGGGTCGTGATGACCTCGCCTTCCATCCCTGCGATCTCGGCGACGCTCTGCACTCGGCGGATGCCGTCCTGCATGCGTTCGATATGCACGATCAAATTGACTGCGCTGGCGATCTGCATGCGGATCGCCCTGAGCGGCAGGCTCAGATTGGCCATCATCACCATGTTCTCGACCCGGTAGAGCGCGTCGCGTGGCGAGTTGGCGTGCACCGTCGACATCGACCCGTCATGCCCGGTGTTCATCGCCTGCAGCATGTCGAAGGCCTCTGCGCCGCGGACCTCGCCGACGATGATGCGGTCGGGGCGCATGCGCAACGCGTTGCGCACGAGCTCGCGCTGCCCGACCTGACCAACTCCTTCGATGTTAGGCGGGCGCGTTTCCATCTGCACCACGTGCGGCTGCTGCAGACGCAGCTCAACGGCGTCTTCGACGGTGATCACCCGCTCGTCGCAGTCGATGTGTTGAGACACCGCGTTCAGCAATGTCGTCTTACCGGAGCCGGTGCCGCCAGAGATCAGCATGTTGAGGCGTGAGCGTGCGGCGATCTCCAAAAGCCGCGCCACCTCTGGCGACAGATTCTGCTGCCGGACCATCGCGTCGAGCGTCAGGGTTTGCTTCGGGAATTTGCGGATTGAAATCGAGCCGCCGTTCAGCACCAGCGGCGGCAAGACGATGTTGACCCTGCTGCCGTCAGCGAGGCGGGCGTCGACCATCGGGCTCGCTTCGTCGATGCGCCGGCCAATCGCGGTGGCGATCCGCTGCGCGATGCTGACGAGATGCTGCGCATCGCGAAAGCGGGCCGCGGTCTTTTCCAGCTTGCCATCCCGCTCGACGTAGATGTCAAACGGGCCGTTTGCCAAGATATCGGTGATGTCCTCGTCATCGAGGAAAGGTTCGAGAGGACCAAGCCCGACCATGTCGTCGCTGAGGTCAGCGGCGAGCGCCATTTCCTCCAGCTTATTGAGTTGAACACGATCCTCGGTCGCAATCTCGTTCACTAGCTTGGCGATCTCCCGGCGCAATGCAGCGCGCGGAATGCGGCCAGCCACCGTTGGGTCGATCCGCGACAGCAAAACCGTGCGAATTCGCTCCTTCAGTTCGCTCAACGAGGCTAAATCGACGAACGGCGCAGGAAATTCCGCAACGCCGTCGGGTATTAGGACGAGACCCGGGCGCTGCGGCCCGAGACCATTGCGCCCAAAGCCGGTCGTCCTCATATGGCGAACCTCCACCACCGCTTGCGTCCTATTGCGCGGCCGGAAATTTCCCCAGCAAGCGCTGCAACCACCTCCGTCAAAGCGCCGCGTCGCAACGGTCCTGGTGCCGTGAACAGTCTCGGCCGGAACGGAATTACAAAATTCGGCGGCAGTTTGACTTTGGCCATCTCTTCCAAGGTCATTGCCCGGCGGCCGCCCTCGCCTTTTCGGTTGACGACGAGCATGTTGGAGTGCTCGGCGCGGACTGTATTGAAGGCCTCACGCAACCGCACCGTATCGCGGACCGAGCGCAGCGTCTGGTCAGCCACGATTATGCGAAGATCGGCGCTGTCGAGCGCCTGCCAAAAAGCCGAGGCAGGGCAACCGGCTGAGGTATACGGCGCCTAAGGCGCCGGCATCTGGATGCCAGTAAGGGTGGCACCCGCCCGTGTGAACAGGACGGTGAGGGCGGTGCCGAACGCTTGTGCACCGACCGCAATTGCAAGGGAACGAACACGATCAACATAGCGTATTCGGTAGCGGTGGCACCGCTTTCGTCACGACGAAAGCGACTTATCAGAACTCTGCATTTGAACTTCCTCCTGCAGGGGTGAGCCTGTGGCCAGTGCGCGCCAAAGGCGATCACAGCCGCCTCGCAGCCAGTTGCCAGACTAACCCAGTCGCTGTCAGTGAAAGCGAAACACCGTCGCCAGCGAACGCGGGCGACCGGGTAACCAACCCTCAGCCCCCGATTTCACTGCGACAGGCTGGCCAGATCGTCGGGACCCATGATGCTCTCGGTATTGGCAGACGCCAGCCGGGAGCGGGAAACTGACGCGATCCCCGGACGATCGAAAGCGTTGTCAGTGCCAAGTTCAGCACCGCGACGTTCGCCCAGATGATAGATGGCACGTCTTAGCTCGCGCTGGGTATTGGCGATCAGATTAAAGGTGCTGGAAAGGCGGAACAGGATCGCCAGCAGCGCCCCCAACTCCACCCAGCTTAGCAGCAGGCTAACCGTTTCAAAACTCATCTAATCCTCCTTGGCTCTCTGGCCCTGTAGGGCCTGGGGTCGTTCACTTGGCCATGCAAACTAGGTCGGCCACGAGCTTGGCGGACGCGCCGCGGTCGTGAGTAAATTCTAGCTGGCCGGGACTTTAATCAAATGCCCGTCAATTCTGCGCCCCGACCATCGTCAACTCCACGGCGAGGCGCTCGCCGACGGATCCGGTTGGCGAATTCCCGGCCGAATTTGAGGCCCCATTGCCGGATCGTCTCGTGCGTCACCGAGATACCGCGGGCGGCCAGCATCTCCTCGACCATGCGCAGGCTCAACGGGAACCGAAAATACAGCCATACCGCGTAGCTGATGATCTCAGCGGGGTAGCGATGGCCGGCGTAAATCGGGTCGCGAGGCGTCCTCATCCCGCCCGTTACCCGACCAACCCGGCTCCTACCAAGCCTGCTCTCGGCCAACTTGACGGTGCCCTCCCGCATCCGGGTTCCTGCGAGCAAGACTCACCCGAGTTCACCGCAGGTTGCAAGGGTGCGAAGCTCCGCCTCACCCCCACCGATTGTCTCCGCAAGTCTAACGTGGAATAGCCACGACGTGAGGGGGAAGCAATCCCCTCTTCGTTTTCATTCCAATTTGAATTAAATTAAGAGATTGAAAAAATGCTAACTTCTGCCCACATGGTAATAACCAAAATCAGAAAAGGGTAAACAATGGCATCATTTATCACAGTAAATGTGGATATTAACGGGCTAGTGACCATGCGGCTTGAACCATCTACAGCCGATAAGGTGTTTAATAGAGAGATGGTCAACTCGGCTATGGGGGAGGTTCGCTACATCATCGAAGGCCGCTATGAGGGCGAGCTGATAGGGGGAGAATCCCCGCTGCGGTGATCGCCTAGGGTCTTGACAGTCGCTGCAGTGTTTCAGGTTTTCGACGGCATCCAGGTGATTGCCGCGGGTGCACTGCGCGGCCATCGCGATACGGCCGTGCCATTGCTGATCGCCGCATTCGGGTACTGGGGTATCGGGTTTACCGGCGGATGGCTATTGGCATTCCCGCTATCATGCGGGCCTATCGGGTTGTGGTTCGGATTAGCCGGCGGCTTGGCCGTGGTCGCTGGCCTGCTTACGCTTCGGTTGCTGATCCGGTCTCGTACCGATGTGCACAAGGGAACCGAACCGGTTGCTTACGGCCGGGGGCGCACAATGATGCAGCCAGCGGTTCCAGTCTCCGATCGTGTTCGCGGAAAATGACTGCTTCTCGCATCGAGGGACCGCTTCCCACACCACGCAGACCTTGCATCTCGAAGTCGACGGGTTTGGTGACAAAACTCGGCCCGACCTATTTTGAGTCCGGTTGGGGACGGCAACCCGCTACAGCGAATGGCTGGGACGGGTCGAACGCCTCGGCGAGTTGATCGGCACCCGACGAAGGTCCGGTATCGGCGCAACCTCGTCGTCTGAGGGCCTGCGGCGAAGGTCGGGAAATCCATCCCAAAGCCGTCACTTGCCGGACCTCGCTCGACGCGCTACTCGAGGACGCATAGCGAGAGGTCGGCGGGTGCATGGGCAGGGGCGGGGGAGGTCGGTACCGCGTAAGGGGGGTTGGGGATCCAGGGCGTTCGGTCTCGGCGTCCGGTGACATCGAGATAAAGTGAACCGGCGATTGTCGGTACGCCGAGGAATGGCGGCCTTGGCCTGCGATCGGAGCGGCAAGAGGCTGGTCGTGGGGAAGTCTGCAGCTGCAGCCTGATGACTTCTCTGAAGACCAAAATTGGCTAAAAATTTTGAGACGAGTTCATTAATCAGCGATTGACCTCAGCGGAAGGGTAGAAACGTTCGGCGGAAATCGGCGTGAAGCCCGTTCAATATTTCTGTCTTTACGAGGATCTTCGGTGAAACCCCGAGGTGCAGCCATAGGCTTCGCCTGACGCTCCCGGCTGCGAGCCTGAAACATGGATGATTTGATCAAAGATGTCTGACGAAGATCGCGTTGCGGTTGCCGAATTTATCCGGTCTAAAGGGATCACTCGCTGTCCAACGGCCTGCGTCCTTCCCACCCAAGGCTTAATTGCTGCCGCTGACCGGATCGCATTGCAACAACACGCGCTTTTGCGCGATCGAGTACGGCGAAAGCGAGCCGCTACTCGTTGGGGAGGATTGAACAAAGATGAATAATTCATGGGTATCGGTCTGCATGGTTTCGGCAGACGCGTTAAAGGCTCCTCTTCGCAACAGCTCGCAAGCTTCGTTGGGTGGTGGTGACAGGGTCAAAAGATAGCGTCGCGCATTTGGCACGTGCGGCCCGCCACTTTGTTGCACGGATCAGCAGTCGGGCGACGTCAGCCCCCGCATCCACTTTCATGTGAGGCGAACGTACTCCGGCCGTCCAAGCTCCAGCATGCGGTTCAGTGAGGCGACAGCAATGGCTACCTCGGTCGTCTGCCGCCCTTCGGTCCGCGAACGCAGCGCGTCACCAATCACTCGCTTGTAGCGGCCGATATCGGCTTCTACCAAGGCACGCCAATTGTAACCAGATGCCCGCTGCCAGCCCATGCGGCCGCGCTCGGCGATCAGCTGCAGGTGCCGGTCGCGCTTGGTCGGCGCGGTCTCTGCCGTGGCGCTTGGCACCGCGCTCGAACGTGGCGGCACAATGACCGCCGCATCGGGATGACGCTGGCAGACCTCACGGTAGACATCGCCCCGATCGTACGCTCCATCGCCGGTAAACGACACAACCGGTCTCGCGATCTGCTCAAGCATGGGACCGACCTGCGAACCGTCATCGACATCCTTGCGGGTCAGCTCGGCGGCGATGATCTGTCCCGTGTCGGCATCCACCCCGATATGGAGCTTTCTCCAGGACCGAGGCGCCCTTGCGGCGTGCTTCTCGACGAGCCACTCACCGGGACCGCAGAGCTTGAGCCCTGTGCTGTCCACCAGCAGGTGTACCGGTTCGCTGCCCGGCGGTGGTCGCGACACCGGCAATGTCTCGCCCCGTCGGCTCATGGTCGAATGGTCTGGTGCCGCGAGATCAAGACCAAGCAGCCGAAGAAGGGACGCGACCAGCCCTTCGGTCTGGCGTAGCGCCAGGCGGAAAACCGCCCGTAGCGTCAGCGCCGTCGTCATCGCCAACGCCGAGTAGCGCGGCTGGCCGCCGCGCGTGGCGCGGGGCTCGGCCTTCCATGCCACAATAGCAGCTTCCGAGAACCAGACGGTCAGGCTCCCACGCTGGCGCAAGGCAATGTCGTAGGCGGCCCAATTCGTCACTCTGTGCCGCTGCTTCGGGATGTGATGACGGCGATCTTGGTTCGCTTTGAATGGCACGGTGACGGTCCGGGGTCAGGAACGGGGCCGTCCTCCTATACCGTCCACCTCTCGCCGCCAACGACCGATCCGTGCAACAAGGCCCACGCCAGAGCCAATGCTTCTTCCCGGCGAAGCTGACGACCACCTCATCGAGGTGCCATTTGTCGCCACGGCGAGGCGCTCGCCGACGGATCCGGGTGGCGAATTCCCGGCCGAATTTGAGGCCCCATTGCCGGATCGTCTCGTGCGTCACCGAGATGCCGCGGGCGGCCAGCATCTCCTCGACCATGCGCAGGCTCAACGGGAATCGAAAATACAGCCAGACCGCGTAGCTGATGATCTCAGCGGGGTAGCGATGGCCGGCGTAAATCGGGTCGCGAGGCGTCCTCATCCCGCCCGTTTACCCGACCAAACCGGCTCCTACCAAGCCTGCTCTCGGCCAACTTGACGGTGCCTTCTCAACGCCTGATCAAAGAGATAGAGCGAAATCGGGCAGGATCCGGGTTCGATGCCGATTTACAGTTTGCACGGTTGCAAGACGCTCGGCGGTCTTGCGCAGGGTTGGTTCTCATCGCTTGGCATTCATGAAGTCTTCGGGGATTTCGTGGGCGGTTTTCGACCACACGATCGGCCGCCTCGCGAAGGCGGACTCCCCAAGGTAGGTCTTCCAGGCACGCCAGACGGCGGCCATGTTGATGTAAAGCGCAACCGGCCACCGCAGGCTGATGCCAAGGGGATCCCAAAAGCCGTACACTTGGTGGCAGGCTTGGACGCGCACGAGGTAACGGAGGGCCAAGAATCCGATGTTAACGCTGACCGAGAGAGATAGCAAGTCCTGCACCTCGGGCGACGCCGCGGATGGGTCGGCCACTCGAAAAAAGAGCAGCATCAGGAAGATGAGCGACAGCGGCGGCAGGAAGTTGGTGACGACACCCTTACGGTCTCTAGCAAAGAAGTAGCGGTCCCACGCATCTCCCGCCCACCCGAGTTTGCGTGTTGCCTCAAAGTTGATGCCGTAGACCCAGCGGGTTTTCTGCTTGATCGAGGCCGCCAGCGACTTCGGAAAGAACTCTCGCGTGGCGACGTAGTCGAGCCCTTGCCGATCATCGGCGGAAACGGCAGCAAAGGCCGCCTTGAAACCGGCGCGCTTGGCCTCGATGCCGAGGATGTAGTCTTCGGTGACACAACCAGTGATCAGCACGGTGCCGCGTATGCGCAAAAAGTGTTCGATAAGGCGTCTCGTCAAGCAGGTGCCAACTCCGGCCGATGGGATCATTGCGCCCAGAGCGTTGCGCACAATCATTTCTCGGGTATGGCGCTCTGCGAACTCATCCATGTAAGTCGCCGCTACCATCGAGCGGCCAGTGGAGTTAAGCGAGAAAACCGGCACT
>CAVOHI010000078.1:0-13568 GCA_963695605.1 uncultured Alphaproteobacteria bacterium
CCGCCGACGACAAGCTGCGGCGACGGAGCGCACGGAATGATGGGAGGATCGTCAGAGAGAAGGTCGCCCAACTCTACGGCTTCGACTTAGACTAAACCTGCGAAGGAGGAACAGCCGTGTATATCGACCACGTCGGCATCAATACCAATGATATGGAAGCCACGCTGCAGTTTTACTGCGGTATACTGGGCATGAGGTTAGTCCGCACCACGCGTACGCCAGATGGGCGCCGGCACTACAACGTCGAAATCGGTGGCGGCAATGCCTTTGCCGTGTTCGATGGTGCCGAGCGCCCGACGGCTGGCGAGCGCCAACACGTGAACCACCTGGCATTACCGGTGGACACGCTTGAGGAATTCGATGCCGCCTACCAACGGCTCAAGGACCATGGGGTCGCCGTGACCGAAATTATCGAACGGGGATACGGCAAGACCTTCTACTTCCATGATCCGAACGGCATCCGGTTGCAAATTGAATTGAAGACCAAGCAAGATACAGACAGCTTGGAAGGCGATCCCGACCCTGTCCCGTACGTGCGCGCATTGCTGCAGCGGGCTTAATGCCGCCCGCGGCTGCGCCTTGCCGAAGGCAGGCGAGAGGCTAACGTTCGACAAAGGCGGCAACGGCCGAGCGAGTTTGACACGTCACTGCCGGGTCAGGATCAAAACTTGACCGCGTCGGCTATGCGCTGGTGCCTTCAAGTAACACGCAATGGATAAATTGGCGGTCTGTTTCGCCCCGCGCCGACAAAGGCATCTCTTTTCAGCTCTTGTGCGCGGCCCAGATCTGCTCCTTGCCGTAGGCGGGCGGCGATCCCACGAAATCGCTGAACTCCGCCTCGACAATGAACCCGGCAAGCCGCAACAGATGCCGCATCTCCGAGCGGAAGGTCCAGCGTATCGCCAACTCCAGCATCTCTTCCTCGGCGATCGTGCCGTCGGGCGCGAAGGCGCGGTAGCGCCACAGCTCGCAGCGGATCTGGTTGACGTGATCGAGTGTGTCCGTCTCCAAAACTGCCTCGACTGGCCGACCGGTATTGCGATCGGTTCCCCGTACCCGATCGATCGGAGGCGAGGCGCCGGGCAGTAGAAAGCGGAGGTCGGGATCGAAGAGATGGAGCGCGAGAATGCCATCAGAACGCAGATGCCGCCGGAATACCGCCAATGCGTCGAGCTGATCCTCGGGCGTCAGCAGAACCTGGAAAGCTCGGTATGGGACGATCACCAGCCCGAATTTCTGCGGGCCGAGGTCGAAGTTGCGCATGTCGCCGTGTTCGAGCCGCAGCCGGTCACCAACACCGGACGCCGCCGCCTTCTCGGCCGCGATCGCGAGCATCGCCGCCGACAGATCGACGCCGGTGACGCGAATTCCAGCCTTGGCCAGCTCGACAGCGACACGGCCGGTCCCGACCCCGATCTCCAGGACCTCGCCGGACGTGCGGTCAGCGAGATCGCGGTAGAACGCGATATCACCCCGCAGGACCGGCCGGCTACCATGGTCGATCGAATTGTAAATGCGGACGTTCAAGGTCGAGCCGTCGTAGAACGACCGACGCATGTCGTCCCCGGCTGGTCCTGATCCCATAGGTTGGGTGGCCTTTCTTTGTGTGGCTGAGGGTCGAAGCGCCTCGACGCGGCTCCGAGAAAAGCCCCCAAGACAAAACCCGATCGGCGTCAGCCGGCCTTGTTGATGTTGAAGGTATCGAAGAACCCTCTGTTTCTGATGGGCCAGGGAGTACCCGTAAAGCCAATGGTCAACGTACGCGGGGTGTCGAGAGCCATGTGAGCATCCGAATTCGACAGTTCTGAAGCCAGATAGTACTCGTCACCCCCCTTTTTCCTAAGCATGCTGGCTATTCCCCGCCTCTCGTTGGCCGCTTCAGCGGTTCGCCGGCTCGACTTCCAGCATCCTGGCGAGCTTGGCGATGATTTCCAGCCCCGGATAGCTCGCGCCTTTCTCCAGTTTGCTCATGTAGGAGCGGTTGATCCCGGCCTCATGGGCGAGGTCCTCCTGCGAGCTCCCCTTGGCGTGCCGCAACCGGCGCAGATTGGCGGCGAAAGCGTCCCGGAGCTCCCGCTTGGCAGCGTTCCGGCGCGGGTATTGCTACCGATGCCGATGGAGTGGGTTGAGCGCATTCTGTCGAATAAGCCAGCAATCAGATTTTAAGGAAAGCCGGGAACCATGAACCGGGGGGCGTCGCAGACTGGGATTGAGGAAGTGCAAAGACTGCTCATTGCATCGGCCCTTCCTCTCATCGTGACTGCGTGTGGCATAGCCTACGACCGCGACGCTCGTGCGTATAGCGCCTGCCTCGTGCGGCACGCGCAGGACCCGCTGGTATGCGATGGACCGCTACAAGCGTACCAGGTCGACGCCTCCGATCTTCCGGCAAAAGCGGCGGCTCCAGCCTTGCCCGCCGGTGCAGATACGAACGGCGGTCGGCTCTAGTCGGTCAGGGCTCTTCGCCGCGCCGAGCCCCCTCCTGGCGAGCGCACCAGCCCAAGCCCCTCGGAACCGCCGATCCAATTCTGACCCCCCGCCGATCGAAATCTGACCCGGCATCCTCGTCCCCCGAGCCAGTCAACCGCTTGGCAATCATCCCCGGCGTAGTGTGACCCGAACTCCCGCAGCGAGGGGCATTCGGGGCCATGAGCAGTTTTTCAAGCTGTGCGCAGTGGTCGATTATAGCGGTGGGGGTACTGCTGAGCCCTGTGCTCGCGTTCCTCATGGCCCTGATCGTCGCGGTCTTGTTGGGGCTCCTGAAGGAAGCCGGCGTGGCGGCATGCGTCGCCATCGTAGTGTCTTGCACCGTCGCCTATTTGCTGGTTCGGAGGCGTCGCGCTGCGCCGGCAGGACAGCACCTCAGTGGCACTTGATCCGAGGCGTTGCAGCTCCGCTAAATCACAGCCGGCGGCAGGTACTGGCGCCAAAGGCCCCTAGAACATCGCGCGCGCTCGCCTAATGGCCTAATCAGGAGATCGCTGAGCAATAATCGGCCCGGCCAATGGCGCATGGACGGCATTAAGCGCAAATCTATCTCAAACCTCGCTAGAAAAAGTTGGCAACTGGAGGTGTTGGTGACGCTTGGCTGACGTTGCTCGGAGTAAACTGCTTCGTTTCAGTGGGGGATTAGTGCGATGGGTGCTCTTTCAACCGGTATGATGCAATCCTGGCTGACCGTGCCGACGGTGGTGCTCAGCCAGATCTTCACGTTGCTGTTCATTGGCGTCATCGGTCGCGTGGTCCGGCGCAAGGCTCGGGGGCCGCTCGGCGAACGATCACCCCGACGCCGCGCACCTACACCGATCATGGAGCTGCTCGCGGGCAGGTTGCCTAGTCTCGCCAAGGTCATAAACCGTTCATATCGGAGTGCCAATAATTGATCCTGGGTCAGTGCAGACGCGGGATGGTTCAATGAACAGTATTCGCTGTGGAACGGTGGCGTCGGTTATCGCGGCGCTCATTCTTCTGAGCCCCGTCGTCGCGTTCCTGACGGTCATTTCGGCAGAGCTGCTGATCGACTTGCTGAGGGAGGTCAGGACGGCCGCGATTTACGCCGCCGCCGCGGGGGCTGTCGCATGGGTTCTGTTCCGCAAGTTCTGGCCGCAGCCGGAGCCGGAGCTGGTAACCGACTAAACCCTTATGGCTGCGCCGCCACTGTGACGAGTAAT
This sequence comes from uncultured Alphaproteobacteria bacterium, assembly GCA_963695605.1. Lineage (GTDB taxonomy): Bacteria > Pseudomonadota > Alphaproteobacteria > ATCC43930 > CGMCC-115725 > AP-15. Next base: position 3,672 of record CAVOHI010000078.1, read on the forward strand.
TCGATTTCCGGAAATTGTGACCTTTAGGCGTGCCCCTGTCACGTTTCGGGTCGGATACCGCCCAGCATTGTTAACACCGTCTATTCGCTCTGGCGGCGCTTATAGATCCGGACGGAGAGGTACTCCAATGCGCGGCGACAACAAGCTCATGGTGTTTGCCTGGAGCAACGGCGACACCATCGTGCTCGAGGCTCACGACCGCACGGTCCTCGTTGACATCCACTATCGGCGGGATCAGGCGGAGGATCCCGAGAACGATCGAGTGTCGGATTTCGCGCACGACATCTGGGCCGCGTGCGCCGACAACCCACTGCCCCCGGGATCTCCCGCATCGCTCATGGTGCTAGCAGGCGGTCGCGCAGCGCCGTGGCCTTGGAGACCAAAGCATTCAGGATCATCCGCGCCCGAGGAAGTCGGGTTCGCAGTGGACTCGCTGCTGGAGGGAGATGGATTCGAACCATCGGTACCCCGCGAAATTTTTTTGGCCACCCGTCGATCCCTGCGCAATTCACCTTCCGCAATATAAACCGGCGTCCCTCGCGACAGGTCGCCTGGACCGTCATCGACGGTCGAACCCTGCGAGTAAGCGCCGGGCGGGACCGCGCGCGCGGCGAAGTCGAGTTGCGGCTGGACGAGAGCGACCGCATTGCGTGCGTTTTGGCGCAGGACCGCCGGACCTCCCGCGCAAGGAAGGCTCTGGTTTCGTCGAGGGTCCCCGACACCCTCTAAAAGAGAAAGGGCACCTCGGTTACCTACCAAGTGCCCTTCCGTTCAGAACAGCCGAGACAGTAGGGATGGGCAGACCTTCATCGCTTGGCGCGGAGCGATGCTGAGCTGGCACACCGCCTGAAGGCAATCCGGCTGGCTTCGATTGTATTTCTGCGGCGTGCTCGTACTCCATGAGGCCTCGCGCTCGCTTGCAATAAATTGATAATCTTCGGGCGATGAGCGTCGTCACCTGGATCCATGAATTGAATGCCGCCCCGGCGGGAGCTTTGCCGCGCAATGTCTTCCGCTATGTGCTGGGGACGAGCGGGCTGCACCAGCTCTTTCTGCTAGCGCTCACGGTCAGCGTCTTTCTGCTCGAAGTCGTCCCTCTCGAATTACAGCGCCGGATCGTCAACAATCTGGTCAAGCACCGCCCATTTTCGTGGGTGGTCAGCTTGTGCGCGGTCTATGCCGGCATCGTTCTCGTCCAAGGTGGGACCAAGCTGGCGCTCAACATCTATCGCGGCTGGGTCGGCGAGCGGGCAAAGCGCGACTTGCGGCGACGGGTTCACACCTTTGTTGAGACTCCTGACACGCCCTCGCCCGCTGTCGAAGCTCAGGGGATCGCTGTCTCGATGATCGTCGCCGAAGTCGAGCCGATCGGTGGCTTCGTCGGCGAGAGCGTCTCCGAGCCGCTGTTGCAGGTCGGCATCATGCTTTCGGTGCTGTCTTATCTGATCCACATCGATCCATGGATGGCGCTGGCCGCGTTCGGGCTCTTCGTCCCCCAGCTCGTCTTTGTTCCGCTATTGCAGGCCGCGGTCAATCGGCGCACAGGAGCCCGCATCCGAGTGCTCCGCCAGCTCGGCATCGCGATGATCAGGGGAAATAGCGGCGCCGATGACGAGAGCAGCCGCGCCGACGACCGGCGCATAGAACAGGCCTTCGCGCTTGACATGGGGATCTTTAAGCTCAAGTTTTCGATGAACTTCCTGATGAATATCTGCAACCACCTGCAGATTGTCTCGGCGCTATTGGTCGGCGGCTGGTGGGTTTATACGGAGAATATCGAGATCGGCGGTGTGGTTGCGTTTATTTCCGGGATCGGTCGGCTGAACGATCCGTGGGGCGACCTAGTCAATTACTTTCGCGATGTCAACGTCACCCAGATCAAATACCGCCTGTTAGTGGATGCGGTCAATCAGCTCTTATGACGGCAGAGGGCCCGTTCAGCCAGCAGGCGGTGGAACGGGTGCACCGCAGCCGCCCGAATGAATGGACGAGGACGTGCCGAACTCGGTTCCCGGCGATGCATTGGCCCATCGGGATAGGCTGTGACAGCGAACGAGAATGGGCTGGGTGCTACTCTCTGTGAGTGCTTCGCCTGATGGCGTACTCAGCTTGGCTACCGCACGACGAGGAACTCTCGATGCAAGCGCGCGAGTTTATGACTAAGGAACCGATTACCGTCTCTGCCGATACCCCGACGCCGGAGATTGCGAGGCTTCTTCTTGCTCACGGGATCAGCGCCGCACCGATTGCGGCCTGCCGCGCCTCAAGCCGCCGCCTGATCTTCAGGCCGTCACCAGAATTTGGCGATAGCTCTTTGCCGAATTGCTCGGGCAACTATCTCACTAAGTTAGACAAAACATTCAGACGTGGAGGACGTGGATCAAGGCGTTTTTCAGTGGCGTCGCAGTTGTGGTCCTGTGTTGTGCTGGACTGAGATCAGGCCGGCAGCGCAACCGCGAAACCGCCGCTATTGCGTTGGCAAACAGCGCGGTGAGGCCCTCCGCCATGGGCGGCTAGTGGATCAGGCAAACTCGTGAAATACGCCGCCGGGCGTTGAGGAGTGACACATGCTGGCCTCAGAAATAACCGGTGATATTCCCGAGATCATAGGGAATGAGGAGAACCTTTACGAAGGGAATTTGATTCTCTATTTTCGTATACTATTCTACAATTCCAACAATCTAAGGAATCCCTACCATAACTTTCGGCACACGCTGCGTGTGCTGTGGTTATGTCAGAAAGCATGCCGGTATTATCAGACGAAACTTACACCACGTCAAATGCGCAACTTGCTCATCGCTGCGCTATTCCACGACTTTGATCATCCCGGCCATCCTCATCCAGGCGAACAAGATCCGGATCGGATAAATATCACGATCGCTATTGCCGGCTTGCGGCGACATATAACGGCCGACGATCGGGCGTCTCTGCCGGAGATCGAAGCATTAATCGAGGCAACCCATTACCCCTATAAAACCGCGGGCGAGGAGCTCGATCTTCTCGGAAAGATCCTCCGTGATGCAGACTTGGCTCAAGTGCTCAGCCCGGTTTGGATTCAGCAGGTCGTCATCGGCTTGGCTGGCGAGCGCGGAGTAAAGCCAATTGAAGTATTAAAGGCGCAAGCACCTTTTCTTGACACCCTTTCGTTCCACACGCGATGGGCGCGGCAATTGTTTCCGCAGGAATTTATCAAGGCGAAGATCGGGGAAGCGGAAAAGCTGGTGCAACTTCTTGAGACTGATCTGGCACTCGCCGCCAACAGCGCGTGAGTCGGCTGTAGCGGTCCCTGCGATATCCAGGAGGTCGTCATGTCTCGAAATGAACAGTCGTCGGCGTGCAACACGTCTAGCCATTTATTTGTCGAGCCAGACGTCCTCCATGCGCCAATTGTTGATGATACTGTTGACCATCATCGTCCAGCCCTTTACCGGCGGCTGCCAGCAATAGGCGAAGCGGTTGTAGAAGATGATCGGGCGGGCCCCGTCCTCTGCCAGCTTTCTTTCGATCTCCCACACCAGCTTCCGACGCGTTCCCGGGTCGGCTTCCATTGATTGCCGATCGAACAGCTGTTCGAGCTCGGGATTGCAATAGCCGGTGTAGTTGCGTGGCGAACCACAGCCGTAATTCTCGTACAGTTGCTGGTCGGGATCATCGACGCCGCCGCCGGTGAGATTGGCGCCGATCATGTAGTCCTTGCGCGCGACCTTGGGAAACCAGCTCGCGGTCTCGACGATCTCGAGCTCGCCGTCGACGAACACCTCCTTCAGCTGGTCGGTCAACAGCACGGCCGGATCGCGGTACGGCGGGATATTGCGGGTCGACACCTTGAGCTGCAGCCGCCTGTCCGGACCATAGCCGAGGTTGCGCATGATCTCGCGGGCTTCGGCCCGGTTTTTCTGCACGTCGGGGTCGTAGCCCGGCAGCGTCTTTAGGACCTCCTCGGGGATTCCCCACAGCCCTTCGGGCAAGGGCTGCATGACGCCGCCGATATCCCCCTGGCCCTCGCTGATGATGTCGATAAAGGCGCGGCGGTCAATGCTCAGCGCCATCGCCCGCCGCATCTCCGGGTCGTTGAAGGGCGGCCTGTCGCGGTTGATCAGTAGGTTGCGGCTGATGCCGCCCGGTGTCACTTCGCAAATCGCCGCGGGCGCCCGGCTCGTGATGTCCTTCATCAGCGGGATCGTGGTTGCGATCCAATCGGTCTTCCCAGCGATGAAGGCCAGGTTCGCGGTCGACATGTCGCGGATGATCGTGAACTCGATGCCGTCGAGATAGGGCCGCCCGCTCTTCCAGTAATCCGGGTTGCGGGTCAGCGTGATCCGCTCGTTCGGCTTAAACTCGACAAATCTAAAGGGTCCGGTGCCGATGGGATGCTGCCGCATCTCGGCCGGAGCAACATGGCACGGATAGACCACCGAATAACCCGAGGCCAGCAGCATGACAAAGGCCGGCTGCGGCCGTTCCAGACGGAAGGTGACCTCGTAGTCGCCGTTGGTCGATACTTCGGCGAGGTTGCGGTACCACGACTTGCGCGGATTGACCCGCAGCTTGTCGTTCGCTTTGCCGAGCAGCAGGTCCCAGGTGCATTTGACGTCCGCGGCGGTGAACGGCTTGCCGTCGTGCCACTTGACGCCCTGGCGCAACGCGAAGGTCAGCTCGGTCCCGTCCTCGCTCCATGACCATCCGGTCGCCAGATCCGGCACCACCGATGTGATGCTGTTCTGCTTTGCGTGCTGATCGAACATGACGAGGTTGTTGAAGACCCCCATCGTCGCGCGCGCAGGGACGGCGTCGATCTCCTCGTGCATCGACAGGCTCGGCGGCGAGTCGATGGCATGCACCCTGAGGATGCCACCCGATTTTTGTGCGAAGCTTGGCACAATGCCGAATGCGGATACCACCAGCGCGGCGGCCGTGAACGCGCGTAGACCCCGATACATTCCCCGACTCCTCCCTTTGCAGCCTACGCTCGGCGGCCCGCTTTTTCGGGCTCTTGCGCAACGCGTGCGATGACAGCTTATCACCCATCATTCTAGCCTAACTTTCCGATTCGACCCGCCGTTCCGCGATTTTCGCCGGGCAAGTGATTGAGCGGCAAGGGGCGCCGCGGGCCCGGAGGCCGAAAATCGGCTGTAGTGCCGACCAAGTCTATTCTCAAGGCCGCCAATGTGCCGATAATTGGCGGCCATCATGTTCTTGCGCTGCAAGGTTCGCCGGAAGGATGGCAAGCAACACCGCTACTGGAGCGTTGTGGAGAACACGCGGGTCGCCAGGGGGCGCGTGGTGCAGCGGCACGTGCTTTATCTGGGCGAGATCAACGTATCGACGAAGACGGGCGCTCCGAGCCGGGCGCAACGGCCTGGCAGGCTTTGACGAACAAACAAGCCGAAGTCCTCCCAGTACCAGCTAATGACGAACCGGCCACGTTGTCCTGGACGTCCGGTACGACCGGCTCCCCAAGGCATTCATACTGACGCATGGCAATATCGCGAGTAATATCGAGGCCTTGAACGACTGCGCTCCGCAAAAGTGGAAAAATCCCACTATTATCGACATAAGCTACGAGCTAACGCCTTGGCCGATTTCGACCCCCACTGCCGGCCAGTTCCCGGGAGATTTCTGCGCCAAGGGAGCGCGTTTCGGGACCCACGAGATGCCTCGGAGGATCTATGCTCCCTATTATGGCAAGCTCCTCATCGTTTCCTTTTTTTTTTAACGCCGGGGTGCAGGTTTTCGACATCCGCGACCCCTATAGCCCGAGACGCGTCGGCTATTTCATAAACATCCAAGCAACTTGCGGGACGTTCCAGGGTAATACGAATTACTGTCGGAACGCGACCTTTTCTGATCTGGGCGAGCTCGACGATCGCGGTTACATCTATAATATGGACCGCGCCGGTTCGGGCCTGACTATCTTGCAACTGACGGGAGACGCCTTGGAAGTGGTAAGTGGACACGGGGAGGACCAGAACTAGACGACCATTTCCGGGGCAGCAGGAACGGCACCGCCAGTACTGTCAGGAGAGTAGGTTCTCCGCTCGTTTGACGGAACCCATCCAAGCTCCCGCGCTGGTGATCGATCTCGACGCGTTCGAGCGCAACCTGCGCCGCTTGGCCGACCGCGTCGCCGGAAGCGGCGTCAACATGGGGCCGCACGCCAAGACCCATAAATGCCCGGTCATCGCGCTGAAGCAGATGGAATTGGGCGCGGTCGGCGTGTGTGTGGCGATCGATGTAATAGATGAAATGACGCAGGCGATCGTCGTCGTGTTTCGCGCCATAGAGAGTGGTGAGAAGTCTGTCGAACATCTCCGGGATGACGTCTTCGCGGCCGTAAAAGAAGGCCGCCAAGACCTCTTCCGTCGAGCCTGAATCGCTGTTCCTCACGCGGCTGCTGGATGCTCAGGCGGAATGTTGCTCACCGTTCCGCGTGTTCTTTCCGCTGACCTTCAGCGACAGCCTTGCCGCCGGTCATCCGAATGTCACGGTTTGGGCAACGAAATGTCTGAACGGACGTCCGAACGGTGTCGTAACGGCTGTCGTTAGGACATTGTATGTCCGAACGGGCAGGCCGCCGGTCGCGACGCAGCCGAATGGAAGATGACTGTGCGCGGGGCTCTGCGCCCGGCGGCGGTCTTGCGAGCCGACCGGACCTCGGCGGCCGCCGGCTCTACGGCGCCCGCTCACTTGCTCGTCGCTCCCGCGATCCAGGGCAGCCCCAGCTGTGCGCATGCGAGACGCGTCGGCAACGACCCAGCGGAGCCGCGACAGCCGGCTTGGATTGGACCAGCTCAGGCGCCGATCGGGGCGCTCCCCAGGCCCGCCAACGACGCACATACCGGCCGATCTAGACCGCAATCGCAGGGGAGCTCCCAGCCCCCTCGCAGCAATGGTCAGGCGTTCGACGAAGCTCGCAACCCGGTCACCGTGGCGGGGCACCGGCGCTGTAGGGCGTCAGGCCGGGTCCGCCCGTGTTGGGACCAGGCATTCCCATGCTATTCCCCCCTTGGGTCGGCGGCTGCATCGGCGCGTAGGGCATCGCGGCCCCTGGCGGCATCGAGCCCATTGGGGCCGGCGGTGGCATCGAGCTACCGGTCTGAAGGCGGGCGAGTTCCTCTTGGTTCAGTCGATTGGCAGTAGATCCCATCAGAGGCGCCCTCTTGTGGTGCACGGCCGCGTGGGTAACGTGATGCGCGTGATGGTGCATCGGGGGCGTCGCCGAGGTTGCCGGGATATGGCCCCCCCTTGTCGATGTCTTCTTCCCTCCTGCGGGCATTCGGCCGTGTGCGCCATTAGCCGAGGGGGCGGGCGCCGGAGGAGCTGCGCCCATGCTGTACGGCGTCAGACCCGGCCCACCGGGATTGGGGCCGGGTACACCCACAGCGTTTCCGCCCGATGGATTGGCTGGTTGCGCCCAGGCTGGCGCGGAAAGCGCAAGCGCGGCAATCACCGCAACGCCGCTCAAGAGGCGTTCGTTTGCCCGCGCAACGGTTCTTTGCTGACTCGCCGCTGGAGGGAGACGGATTTCGAACTCTCGGTCCCCGGTCGGCGGCGACACCCCTCAGCGACCGCAAATCACTTCTTTACCCATCATCTTCCCCCAAAGCTGGGCTAGTCCTTCGCACCGAAGGCTTCGACCGCTTCGCGGCAAGATCCTGGCTCCTTCTCGGTGTATGCCCTTGTAAATCAATGCTCCGCCGGAAGCGCAGGAAGCCGTTGGCGGGGGCCAAGAGCTTTCCGGCCGTGCGCCACGAGCCGACGAATCCTGACGAAGGTCTTGCCCGAGCTGGCGCCGCCGACCGGCAAGGGGTGCCGCTGCTTGGTGGCGAGCAGCCGGTTGGCTGCGGGCCGTAATTCCCTGCGACAGCGCCTTGCCGCCCTCACTATTCTTCGGGCTCGGCCTCAGGGATACGGCCGATAAAGCATCCGATCGCCAGGCTTGCCGCGATGCTCATCCGCTGGTTTCCCTCCAGCCCATCCTGGTCTGGGCCCAAAAAATCGCTAACCTGGCGCGCACCCGCTCGTTAGTAATGGCCACTGTGCCCGGCGGGGGCGGCAATCCTAGTATCGTCGCGTAGATCAAGCTGCCGATCCTGACGTTGGCCTCGACCGCGCCGGTCCTGATTTCGAGCGCGAAATGCTTTCGCAACGACTTCGGATCGAGAGGTTTGCCAGTCTGAGGATTGGTTACCAGGCGACAAATATGCTGCTGCGGGATGCCCCACCCGGTCAATTTTCTGACGATATTGCGCTCCGTGGGATCCGGCACGAAAGCTTTTCGCCCGCTGCGGCCGGCCACTCCAGACATGAATTCTCCGTTACTTGAAATGGAGCCTTTGCGCCGTTATGTTGCGACATGCTAATCTTATACCATGTTTTTGCTTGAATGTCAATGAGGGGGAACGGCCGCGCGGTTTCGTGGCAGTGCGGGCTCGTGTCGGGCATAAAACCTTATTGATCTTCAGCTAGGCCCTGAGGAGCCGCCGCACCGCGAAGTGGTTGACGCAAGGGTGCGAAGAAAACCAGGAAGCCTACCGCGTTTGCGCCGGCCACACCCCAGCAACACCCGCCTTGACATTAAAACCACCTGAAGGCTCCGGCATTCATTTCTAACACGAGTTCGCCGCGGCGGCAGATCGGCCTACAGGGGCGGGATTTTCGTCGCTGCCCTCGCGCGCGCGTGCGCGCGCATTAGGGGCGGGAATAAAATGCCAAAATGAGGCCCTGAACCCTGATTCCAGAGACGAGTTCGCTGGTGACTCCCCCCTCCAGCGGAGAGTTTGCGAACTATCGGTTCCTCCCGAAACGAAGAGGTCGAGTTCGAACAGTTCCCGCCAAACAACCTTTCCGATCGGCGGGTGGGGGGACGGAGCCGGCGGGGCCTCGACCGCATCGCCGAGCGGCCATGCGCGGCCGGCATCGGGTCGCCGGCGGGCAAGCGGCGTCGGATCGAATTGCAGACTTGCATTCGGGCCGAGGACGATCCCGCCATAGCCCGGACGCGCAACCGCGGCGCCAATGGCTGTCTCGCCGAATTCGGCGTCGTTCCAGAAAACGGTTGCAATTGTAGTCGGTCAGGCCCAGAGCCTCTCGACTGGCAGAGCAAAGGTGTAGCCAACACCGCGCTCCGTCCGAATGACCTGCGGCGCGCTCGGATCGAGCTCCAGCTTCCGCCGCAGCCGCAAGATCTGCACATCGATGCTGCGGTCGAAAATGTCTTCGTGCACCCGAGTTGCTTGCAACAAATGCTCACGGCTCAGAGGCCGCTGCGGGGCGTCGAGAAAGCGGTCAGCAGAGCATATTCGCCCTTGGTTAGTGCGACTTGGCTTCCGTTCGGATCGTAGAGACGCCGGTTACGGCGGTCGAGCTGCCAGCCACCGAACCGGTACCGGCCTCGCTCTGGATCCCGCTGAATTGCCGCGCGACCGGCCTCCTGCCGCCGCAACACGGCGCGGATGCGCGCCAGAAGCTCGCGAAGGCTGAAGGGCTTGGTGACATAATCGTCGGCGCCGAGCTCCAGCCCAACCACTCGGTCGATCTCGTCGCGCCGGTCGCCAGTGGTGATGATTACCGGGATGTCCGAGCGCGACCTAATCTCCCGCAGCAGGTCGAAGCCCTGCTCCTGACCCAGCCGCAGGTCGAGGATGACGAGATTAGGCTCGCGGACGGCAAAGTACTGCAGCATCTCTTGCCGTCCCGAAGCCGAGACGACCTGCATATTGTGTTGCTCTAGGTAATCGCCGACCATACACAGCATGACCGGATCATCTTCGACGACGAAAATGCGCGGCTGATTGCTGGCCGCGGTCATGGCGGGGTCAGATTGGCCAAGCGAGGCCCCATTTTGGCGGCCTCGGTCGTTAGCCCGGCGGCTCCTGTAACTGTCGATACAATCGT
>CAVOHI010000079.1:0-40227 GCA_963695605.1 uncultured Alphaproteobacteria bacterium
TGCGCCGTCCCATCCATTGGTACCCGCGTTCCGACGCACTACATCGTCGGACACGCTTATGACCTATTGGTCCGCTGGATCGCAAACGGTGTGCCGCCGCCTTCGGCCCCGCAAATCCAGATCACGACATTCGGAGCCCCGGGAACTCCGTCGGTCATTGCCCGCGACAGCCTCGGGCTTGCGCTTGGCGGCATCCGGTTATCGGAACTGGCCGTCCCCACGGCTTTGAATGTCGGCGTCAATAGCGGCCCAGGCGCATGCGTACGATGGGGGTATTCGATACAGTTCGACGTTGACGAACTCGATTCGCTCTATCCCAGCCACGACAGCTATGTCGATCAGGTCGTAGAGGTAACCAAGGACTGCGGCGGCTCCGGATTTTTGGACAGCGGGATAAGCTAAAGGCTGACCGGTCCAAAGGGGCGTGAGACGTGGGCATCAAGAGGAAACAGCACAGCGCGGAATTTAAGGCGCGAGTGGCGATGGCGGCGCTTTCGGGGGAGAAGACCCTGGCTGAGCTGTCGGCGGAGTTTGGGGTTCATCCGACGATGATCAGCGACTGGAAGCAGGAGCTGGTGAAGCGTGCGGGCGAGCTGTTTGCGCGCGGCAACAGGGCGCCGGCGGTCGGGGATGCGCAGAAGGTCATTGACGATCTGCACCGCAAGATCGGCCAGCTGCAGGTCGAGCGCGATTTTCTTGCCGGGCAGCCCGCCATCTCCCGATTTCTGAGAGGCGGGCGATGATTGCGCCGGAAGCGGGGCTGTCCATAAGCCGGCAATGCACGCTGCTGGGGATTGCGCGCAGCAGCTTCTATTACCGGCCGCGGCCGGAATCTGCGGAGGAACTCGAGCTTCTGAAGCGGCTCGACCGGATTTTCACAGACTGTCCAGTCTACGGCAGCCGCCGGCTCCAGGTGGCGCTGTTGCGAGAGGGGATTTCGATGGGCCGCCGGCGCGTCCGGCGGCTGATGAGAAAGCTCGGGCTGTGGGCGGTCAGACCGAAGCGGAATACCAGCAAGCGGCATCCCGGGCACAAGGTCTACCCATACCTCCTGCGCGGCAAGACAATCGACCGGGCGAACCAAGTGTGGGCTGCTGACATAACCTACATACCGATGCGGCAGGGATTTTTGTACCTGGTCGCGATCATCGACTGGGCGACCCGGCGGGTGCTGTCCTGGCGGCTGTCAAACACGCTCACGGCGGGGTTCTGCGTCGAGGCACTGAGCGAGGCTCTCGCCCGGTTCGGCAAGCCCGGCATCTTCAATACTGATCAAGGCGCGCAATTCACCAGCGATGAGTTCACCAAGATGCTGACGGATCATGGGATCGCGATCAGCATGGACGGACGCGGGCGCTGCCATGACAACATCTTCGTCGAGCGCTTGTGGTGGACTGTGAAGCACGAATGGGTCTACCTACGCCCAGCGGCCAATGGAATCGAACAAAAGCGCAGCCTTGGCGAGTTCTTTGACTGGTATAATCTGCGACGTCCGCATCAGGCGCTCGGCTGGCGAACACCGGACGAGGCTTACCTCGGCCAATCGACAGCGGCGACGGCACTGGCCGCCTGACGCCATGGCAAGGAGGTGCCGTGAATTTGTGGACAGTCGGCTGCGCCGATCCCCGCCTGACCGCGCCAGCGCGGTCCCCTATGGACAAGCCGGGGAAAACGCCATGCGTTTCCCCCGCCTTGCCCACAGGTCGGCGGCTGCCCACAAGCTTCACAGCACCCCGCAGCAAGACAGGATGAATTTGATTTCGGGGAAAGGTGAAACCAGCAGCCGGCTACCGGCCTTTAGCTTATTCCTCCCCGGAAGCTGTCCAAACTACCGGGACCGTCGCAGTCCGCTGTCCACCCTTTGAAGACACTCAGGCTGAGACATCGCCGTCCCTCGGCGTCAGTGCGGGAATGGCCAGAGGCGCAGCTTTTCCTTGCCGATCGCCCACAGCCGCGCCAGACCGTTGGGCTCGACGATCAAGAAAAACACGATCAGTGCACCGAAGACCATCGACTGCAGATTGGTCACCAGATTGACCGGGAGTTCAAACCCGGCAAGGCGCGGCGCGTTGTCGAGGAAGATCGGCAATAGCACGATGAAAGCGGCGCCGAGGAAGGAGCCGAGGATGCTGCCGAGGCCGCCGATGATGACCATGAAGAGGATCTGGAACGAGCGGTCGATCTCGAAGGCGCTGGCCTCGACGGCGCTGGTATAGATGAAGGCCCACATCGCACCCGCGATGCCGCAATAGAAGGAGCTCAAGGCAAAGGCGAGCAGTTTTGTCTGCAGCGGACGGATGCCGATGATCTCCGCAGCGATGTCCATATCGCGGATCGCCATCCAGGCGCGCCCGACGCGGCCGCGAACCAGACCCTTGGCGGCGAGCGCCAGGAGCACGACGACGGTCAAGACGAACAGGTATTTCGCCCGGGGATCGGCCTCGGCGCCGGTGACGTACAGCCGGCCGAAGACGGCGCGCGGAGGCGCGCTGATCACGCCCGAGGCGCTGTAATTGTAGAACCACGGAAATTTGTTGAACACCCAGATCAGGAAGAACTGCGAGGCAAGCGTGGCCACCGCGAGGTAGAAGCCCTTGATCCTGAGACTTGGAAACCCGAACAGCATACCGACCAGCGCAGTAATAATGCCGGCGAGGATGAGGGCGAGGACGATGTTGAGCCCCGGGAAGGCTGTCGTGAGCTTGTAAGTCGCAAAGGCGCCGACCGCCATGAAGCCGCCGGTGCCGAGCGACAGCTGGCCGGCGTAGCCGGTCAGCAGGTTGAGGCCGAGCGCCGCCAGCGCGTAGACGAGAAACGGCACCATGATCGTCAGCAGCCAGTACTCGGAGGCCACCGCGGGGATCACCAGATAAGCGGCGGCAAGCGTCGCGATCAGCAGCCAACGATCCTGGCGGATCGGAAAGATCGCCTGGTCGGCGGTGTAGCTCGCCTTGAATTGGCCGACCTCGCGATAGATCATTGCTCAGGGATCCGTTTGGATCGTCGCCCCCGCGGAAGCGGGGGTCCAGGGCGACCGTTAAGACCCAGGCCACTAGATTCCCGCTTTCGCGGGAATGACGGATAAAATTGGCGATAATCCATTCCTGAAAGATTTCACACCCGCTCGATGATGCGTTCGCCGAACAGGCCTTGCGGCCGGAACAGCAGGAAGACGAGCGCGAGCGCATAGGCGAACCAGTCCTCGATCGCGCCGCCGAGGGCAGGTCCCCAAAAGACCTCGGCGACCTTCTCGCCGGCCCCGACGATCAGACCGCCGACGATTGCGCCCGGCACCGAGGTTAAGCCGCCGAGGATCAGCACCGGCAGAGCCTTCAGCGCGACCAGCGAGATCGAGAACTGCACACCCAGATTGCTCCCCCACATGATCCCGGCGACCAATCCAACGACACCGGCGACAGACCACACGATGACCCAGATTGAGCGGAGGGCAATGCCGACCGATTGCGCCGCCTGGTGGTCGTCGGCAACGGCGCGCAGTGCGCGTCCGATCGCGGTGTACTGGAAGAGGAGGGCGAGCGCAGTGACGAGCGAGCCCGCGACCGCTGCGGCGATCAGGTCGAATTCATTGACGAGCACGCCGCGGATGATCAGCGGCGCTTTCGGGATGCCGATGTCGAGCGGATGCACATCGCTGCCCCAAACGAGCTGGCCAAAGCCGTCGAGGAAAAAGGCGAGCCCGATCGTCGCCATGAACAGGATGATCGGCTCTTGATTGACGAGCGGGCGCAGCATCAAGCGTTCGATCGCGACAGCGAGCAGGACCATGACCGCAGCGGCAATGACAAAGGCGCCCCAGATCGGCAGGCCGCGTTCGATCATGCCGACGAAGGTCAGCGCGGCGAACAGCACCATAGTACCCTGGGCGAAGTTGAATACGCCCGACGCCTTGAAGATCAACACGAAGCCGAGTGCGACGAGCGAGTACATGACCCCGCTCAACAGCCCGCCGATGACGACCTCGAGCACAAATTCCGGGTTGTCCCACATATTGGCGAACGGCGTGAGGAAGACCGCCGCGAGGAGGTCCATCTTATCGAGCCTCGCCGAGATAGGCGGCGATGACCTCGGGGCTCGCGCGGACCTCGTCCGGCGGGCCGTCGGCGATCTTGCGGCCGTAATCGAGCACGACGACGCGGTCGGAGATGTCCATCACGACACCCATGTCGTGCTCGATCAATGCGATCGTCGTGCCGAACTCGTCGTTGACGTCGAGGATGAAGCGGCACATGTCCTCCTTCTCCTCGACATTCATCCCGGCCATCGGCTCGTCGAGCAGCAAGAGCTCCGGCTCCATCGCCAAGGCGCGACCGAGCTCGACGCGCTTCTGCAGCCCGTAGGGCAGCCGCCCGACCGGCGTCTTGCGGATCGCCTGGATTTCGAGAAAGTCGATGATCCGCTCGACCCGGGCGCGGTGGGCCAGCTCCTCCCGCTCGGCAGGGCCGAAATGGATCGCCTGCCACAGAAAATTGCGGCGCATCTGCAAGAGCCGCCCGGTCATGATGTTGTCGAGCGTCGTCATCCCCTTGAAGAGCGCGACATTCTGGAAGGTGCGGGCGATGCCCTGCACCGCGGCGTGATAGGGACGCATGCGCCGGCGGGTTTCGCCCTTCCAGGTGATCGTGCCCGCCTGCGGGTGGTAGAAGCCGTTGATCACATTGAGCATCGAGGTCTTGCCGGCGCCGTTCGGCCCGATCATCGCCAGGATCTCGTGGCGCCGGATCTCGAAGCTGATCGCGTTGAGCGCGGTGATGCCGCCAAAAGCGAGGGTGATCCGGTCGGCCGTCAGGATCGGATCGCCGATTTGCTTCACCCTCAGCTGGCCCTCCTCAAAGGAACCGGTTTGGCGGACGGCTGGGTGGTATCCATGTCGCGGATCGCCAATTCGGCGCGCATTTGGCCCTTGCGGCCGTCCTCGAAGGTGATCGCGGTCTCGATGCGGCCCGTCGTATCGCCGGAATAAAGCGCCTCCACGAGCGGCTCGTATCGCTCGGCGATGATCCGCCGGCGCACCTTGCGGGTGCGGGTCAGTTCGCCGTCATCGGCGTCGAGTTCCTTGTGCAGGATCAGGAACCGGCGGATCTGCGAGGGCGCCAAGGCGGGCTCTGCCGCGAGGTCGCGGTTGACGCGCTCGATGCAGTCCTGCACCAGATCGTAGACCGCCGCCTGCGCGGCCAGCTCCTGATAGGAGGCATAGGCGAGATTGCGCCGCTCCGCCCAGTCGCCGACCGCCTCGAGGTCGATGTTGACAAAGGCGGCGACAAACGGCCGGCCGTCGCCGAACACCACCGCCTCCTTGATCCAGGGAAAGAATTTGAGCTTGTTCTCGATGAATTTCGGGGCGAACAGCGCGCCGCCCCGCAGCCGTCCGACATCCCGAGCGCGATCGAGGATCTTGAGCTGCCCGTCCGCGTCGAAGAACCCGGAATCGCCGGTATGGACCCAGCCGTCCGGGCGCTTCGCCGCGGCGGTCGCCTCGGGGTTCTTGAAATAACATTGGAACGCGCCCGGGCTGCGGAACAGCACCTCGCCATCCTCGGCGATGCGGATTTCGACACCCTCGATCGGCGCGCCGACCGTGTCGGGTTTCACGGCTCCATCCTTCTGGATGCACAGAAACACCGAGCTCTCGGTCATCCCGTAGAGCTGCTTCAGATTGATCCCGAGGGAGCGGTAGAACGTAAAGAGGTCCGGTCCGATCGCCTCGCCCGCCGTATAGGCGAGGCGGATGCGGCTGAAACCCAAAGTGTTTTTGAGCGGCCCGTACACGAGCGCTTCACCGAGCCAATAGAGCATCCGTTGGGCCAAAGGCACGCGATGCCGGGCAAGTATCGCCGGCCCGACGCGCTTGGCGAAGTCGAGAAAAAATTGAAAGAGCCGGCGCTTCGCCCAGCCGGAATCCTCCATGCGGATCATGACCTGGGTCAGGATGCTCTCGAAAATCCGCGGCGGCGCGAAGAAATAGGTCGGCCCGAGCTCGCGCAGGTCGAGCATCACCGTCGCCTGCAATTCCGGGCAGGAGGCGCAAAAACCGGCGCAATAGGCCTGCGCGTAAGAAAAGATGTGCTCGCCAATCCACGCCATCGGCAGATAGGCCAGCACCTCCTCACGATCGGTCAAGCCCTCGAACGCGATCGCGCTTTTTGCGGTGGTGATGATGTTGTCGAAGCTGAGGACGACGCCCTTGGGCTGGCCGGTCGTCCCCGAGGTGTAGAGGATGATCGCGGTGTCGCTGCCCCGCCCCTTGGCGACTTCGCAGCGAAAAAAACCCGGCTCACCGCGGGCGCATTCGCGGCCGCGCGCCTGCACCTTCGCGTAATCGTCGAGCCAAGGCTGCTCGTAATGGCGCATGCCGCGCGGGTCGGAGAAGATCACCTTGTCGAGCAGCGGGCAGCGCTCTTTGATCTCGGCCAATTTGTCGACCTGCTCCTGGTCTTCGGCCACCGCGAAACGCACCTCGGCATGGTCGAGCACAAAGGCCATCTCCTCGGCGATCGAAATCCTGGTAGATCGGAACCGGAATGCCGCCCAGCGCCTGCGCCGCGGCGATCGCCCAATAGAGCCGCGGCCGGTTGTCGCCGATGATCGCCAGCTTGTCGCCGCGCTCGAAGCCGCATGGCCGACGAGACCGCAGGCGAGCGCCTCGACCTCGGCGGCGACCTCCGCCCAGCTCCAGCTCTGCCAAATCCCGAAATCCTTCTCGCGATTGGCCGGCTGGTCCGGCCGCAGCCGCGCATGCTCGAGCAGCAATTTCGGAAACGTATCCGGCGCCCCGCTGCCGCCGGATCCGGCTGCGGCGGTCTGCGGATCGCGCACCGGCGCAAAGGCGCTTGCGGTCATCGTTGCTCCTGCAGCGGCCATCGCGATCTGTCATGCGCTTAACGCGTGTAGCTAATCGGACCGCCTCAATCGGTCAAGCGAGCTAACGCCCGGCTCTTCGCCTCACCGCGCAGCGACCGCCCGGGGGATCCGCCAGGGGGTGAGGAGCATCGCGGAGGGCTTCAGGCAATCGCGGCGCGGCAATTCACGGACGCCGAAGACGAGCCGCTCCTGCTGGGCGCGGGTGAGCCGGAGGTAGGTCCCAAAGAGCCGGTCCCAGATCGACAGGACGGCGCCGAAATTGGCGTTCGCCTCGTCATATGCGACGGAGTGGTGGACCAGGTGCAAGTCGAGGGTGATGACCACCGGCTGCAAAAGGCGCTCCAGCCATTCCGGAAACCTGGTGTTGCCGTGCGTGACGGCGGCGGCGGCGAATACCGTCGACGCGTGGATTATCGCGACGGCCACCGGGATATCGAGCACCAATAGCGCCACCCAGTAGAACCCCGAAGCGAGCAGATATTCGATCGGATGATGGCGCACCGAGGTCGTCACATCGACATCGGGATCGGAGTGATGCATTGCGTGGAAGCGCCACAGGAACGGCACCGCGTGCTGGCAGCGATGCACGGCGTAGTTCAAAAAATCGAGCAGCAGGAAAGCCGCCACAAAGCTCGACCATCGATCGGCAATCGGCCAAGTGGGCAAGGCCAAGCCAAAAGTTGCCTCGAGCTGCTGCCGGAAGGTGTCCGGTGGCGCGAAGGTGAAGGCGGCGAGGACGATATTGAGGAGCCAAATACCGATATTGCCGAGCCGCCGCCGCAGCGCGGGAAACTCC
Organism: uncultured Alphaproteobacteria bacterium; assembly: GCA_963695605.1. Classification (GTDB taxonomy): domain Bacteria; phylum Pseudomonadota; class Alphaproteobacteria; order ATCC43930; family CGMCC-115725; genus AP-15. The sequence goes on from CAVOHI010000079.1 coordinate 7,676, forward strand.
CGTTGCCGCCGCGGCCGGCAAAATTCTAACAGCGCAACCGCCAGCAAGCTGCCAAGAAGAACCGCGAGGGTCAGGGGCGCCTCCTCGCGTCTTCTAGTACGGCAATCGAACTCGTCTCTTGCCGGACGTCCGCGTCCACGCTCAGAACGGACACACGCTCGTAGAGAACGAGGAATCTGCCGCGGAGAGGAGCGTCTCACCCACCGTCGTGATGGCATAGTACGCCGCGACACCAGGAATGGGGGGCTGTCCGTTGCCGTTGCCGGCCGGGAGGTTCGCGCAGAGCGCGTAGACGGGGGCCGGCGGCGTCGGCGGCGGGCACGGGAGCTCCGTGCACAGCGGCACGGCGGCGGGCCCGATTCCAATAGAGTTTCCGTTAGCTCCCAAGATAGGAGTTTGAGGGAGGGTTGAACGGAAGGGGGAGTGAAGCCGGTTTCAGTCGGCCGTGAAGGAAAATCCAACCGGTTCAAGATTGGAGATCGGGTTGAAGAAATACAGCGGGTCAGTTTTCATGGTCACGACCAGCGGGACCGCAAGCTCGAAGATTGCATGCGACTTCGCCGAAAGCGGCGACGGAGCAAAGACGACCGCGCAGTTTACGCCAATCTGAGCCGCCTTGAGGGTCTGGGTTCCTTTCCCTGAGAAGTTGCCGAGACAGTGCTGGCCGAGCAGTCACCAGCGTTGGTGACAAAACTTGTAGCGTCGTTGGAACCAGGGTTTCCGTCGGCGTAGACTTCCGAGGGGAATGTAGCCGGTCAGGACCACCAGCGGGAGCGAAAACTCGGACAGTCGCCCTGCTGCAAGTTCCCGTTGGTTCGCGATGTGTCATCGTAAAGCAAATAGAGCGTGTCAGGCTGTACAGACTGACCTGACGAATTCGACAAGCTCGCCACTCCATACAAAAAGACGTCTGCATCGGTGTTATAGAGCTGCGTCGCCTTTGCCGGCCCCGGGGACGAGCTGATGAAGGCGAGCGGCGTCAGGTTCGCCAGAAGGTTCGACAATTCGGTGCCCGTTATCGGGAGCGCGGAGGTAATCGGCGGTGGTGTCGGTCCAACCGGCGGGATCGAGGGGCTGCCCGCGTTGACGCGCTGCCCAAGAGGGATGTGATTGACGGCGCTGATCATCTCGTTCGGGACGAGGCTCCACGAGGCGAGTTGCAAGATCCCCTGGGTAATCGTCGGCGCCTGCGGGCAGGATGGCAGTGGCACGGAGTTGAGTTTTCAAGAAAACTGCAGAGGTCTCCCAGACCAGTGTTGAGGGATGCCAGATCGCTGCCGCCGTCGCCCGCCCATGCCGGGCCCGCGCAGCACAGCCATAGGGCGGCGACCGCACCGGTGAGACGAGAATACATGAAGGACCTGATCGATGGACTCACCGTGTGCCTCCGCTTTTTGAGGACGAAGCGGATCATCTTCGTCCGCCCGGCGCATGTTTGACGAAACTTGGCTCAATTGCAACGAATTGTAATGGTTAACGCTACCAATTGTGTTGGTTAACAAAAAACTACCAGGATTCTGTTGCATTCGTCTCGCATTTGCGCGATTTTGTCACATTCGGTTACGCGAGCTTACCTCGCGAACCGGCAAAATATCGGCTGCACATCCTGCCAAGTGTGAACTGGCTCACACTCGGGTCGATTTAAAGTGGGACACTTTTTGCGCGCGTTGCGAAGGGGAGGTTAACGATGGGTGATATGAAGCGGCGCCCAGGCCGGATGGGTGAGGTCTTTCCTTTTGTCAGCGTCTGCTTGCCTGGTCTCCGGCAGCGCACTTGCCCAGTGCATCCCTAATCCACTCCCCTCCCCGGGGCAGGTCCCCTGTTACATCGTGGTCCAGCCGATCGACGTATGCGGAGCCAGCGGGACGTCGACCTGTGCCCCGTTCAACGCCACATCGACGAACGGAGTAGGCAATCCGAGCACCGCGGGCGCGCCTTTTAACTCGGCGGGCGAACCGGTGAACGAGGCTAGTCTGAACCCGATCGGCTTCACCGTCGATCCGGCGACGGGAATGAGCCCGCCTTCTACCGGTTACACGACACCGGGAGTAGACATCACCCGGACGCTGTTGAACCAACTCGGCGTCGACTTGATGTGGCTCAAAATGGCGACGTACAACTCGCCGACAAACACAAACACCGGCACGACCTTTCAGACGCTGAATGTTACGCAGACTACGAATAGCGCCGGAGCCACTATTTTTCAGAGCTCGGATTTCCTGACCCTCTCGTATCAGAACCAGATTAAGCAGGGTATGCCGACCTTTGGGATAAACCCTACGACCAACCTTCCGAATCCGAATCCGAATTATCCATTTCAGCCGTTGGGCTTCCCGTCGAACGTGATCAACATGTTCTTCGTCAACACGCTCAACCCGCCGCCCCAGCAAGCGGGGGGCACGCTTTTCGGCTTCAGCTGGATCGGCAACAACGGGGTCGCCATCGCGCAGAATGTCTTCGGGTACCCGCGTTCCCGCACGTCGCCCCCTGCGCGCCCGAGCACGCTCGCTCACGAGCTCGGCCATGTTCTCGGCCTCGACCACGACACTTTCGCGGCGGGGCCTTTCACCTCGCCCCCCTACTCCACCCCCCTCGGGATCGTGCCGCCGATCCCCACCAATCCTTTGGTCGGAGAATGTGATCCGAGCTATCCGGCGTGCAGTGCCAACCTGATGACGACTGGGAGCCTCCGCACTGAATCGACGGTCGGGTGTGTGCTTGCTCCACAGGGCACGACGCTATCCACGTGTTTTACTACCGTTTCGGGTATCAAAGTTCCATTGCCAACCTTGCACAATGGAATGGCCGATCAGGTGAACACCCCATCGTCTGCAATGTCGTCGCAATTGCCTTTGTCGCAGCAGGCAGAGGTGCTGACGGGCAGGAGCGGGTTGCTCTCCCCGTTCTCTCATCCAGAGCGGGTTCCTCAACCCGATACCGCAAGAGACGACCAGGGCGCAGTTGGGGACCGGAGGCAGCTATACTGGCCCGATCTTCGATTTGTCCGGACCCACCGGCGGCAGACCGGGAGAGACGCTTGCCGCCTGGGTCGTGACGCTTCCTCCGGGACAAACCTTCGCCAGACACAATCCTTTCCATATCGTCTCGCAGTCTCGGAAGGACCTTGTCCAGAACGTGACCTACTACCCGGAAGCCGACGATAACCCGATTGTGAAGGACATCGCCTATCATCCCGGCGCTGATGACAATTCGGCCAATCCGAGTATTGGAACGGCGGCCGATAGCCCATGCGCTTCCGCGACTGCGGAGTGCCTGATGGTCAAGTTCGGGCCGCCGGGCCTCGGGGTGCACGACTCGATCAGCTTCTCAAACGGTATCCTCAAAAGCATCCTCTTCTCCAAGGGTATCCTCAGCGGCGGGGGTGCGCCGATCACCAACGATGATCTGTGCAAGGCCAAAATCACCTACATTTTCAGCGACGGGTACGCAACAACGAGCGAGCTCGGGAGCTGCCCGGCGGTATCGCTCCCCCTGATCTCGAGCTCGTGGCGCCCGGACCCGACGGTTTCGCCGCGGATCATCAAGGAAAATGTGCTCCTCGCGGCTCTGTCCAGCGCGGGGACCAGCCAGGCCGGAACCGTTACGGGGTCTGCCTATTTGAATAATGCCGCCGCTGGGAACGCGGTAATCGGCTTCTCGCATGGCGCGCCCGACGTAACGTTTTCTGTCCCGTCCCCCAACCCTGCTTGTGCCGGAGACACCTTCGCCGGAGACACTCTCTGTTTCGACAGCAGGGCAGCAGATAACGGCTACACCCTGGGCGGCTTTCTGGCGACCGGCGGCGCCACGATCCTGACCGGCTCCGCGGCCGCCCTCGCCGCTAACCTCAACAACACGGTGTTCGAATTCACCGGGAACGTCACGGTCACGAATGGCGAAATGTTCCAGGCGGGCCATGACGACGGACTGCAGCTCAAAATCGGCAGCAACCTTGTAGTCAATCAGCCCGGACCTACAGGGTTTACGACGACGCCTTACACCTATACCGGGCCTTCCGGCACGTTTGCGTTCGATCTCGTCTATGGTGAATGCTGCGGCCCGCCAGCCGTTCTCGGCGTCTCGCTTCCGCTGGAGTCCGCCATGGCATGCACGCCAGATCCTAATAACCCCTCGCAATGTTTCTACGATCCGACACAGACGGGGCTTTCCGATGGCAATCCACAGGAGGAAGCGGACCAACCGGGGCAAAGCTGCAACAACGGCACCGCCAACACCGGCGTTATCAACGGCAATGTGACCGTATCCGCCGGTGAGCAATGCAGCTATACGAGCCCTTGCGAGATCAAGGGAAATCTGACGATCAACGGCGACCCAACCGGCGTGCTATCAACCGGGGTCTGGCTCGGCTGCACCCTCGACGGCAATCTCACCGATAACGCCGGCATGCTCGTTCTCGCCTCATCGGCGCACGTCTTTGGCAATGTTCAGATTTCCGGAGCGAGTGCCTTCACCCTCGGGCCCGGCGTATTGATCGACGGCAATCTGCAGATCCAGAACGTCCCCGGGGCGCAGAAAGGGACGGTCTGCGGCACCCAGGTCAAGGGCAATCTGCAGGTGCAAAGCAACGCCATCCCGCTTGAGATCGGGGGGAGCAGTTGTGGCGGCGACACGGTCAGCGGCAATCTCCAGGTCAACAACAATAGCGGAATAACGGACGTCTCTTTCAACACGGTCAGCGGGAACTTGCAGTGCCAGGGCAACACCAATACCGCCACTGTCCCCTTCACATCGATGAAAAACACGGTGAAGGGCAATGTCCAGGGCCAATGCAGCCGTTGACCGCGGCTGGGGGAGGCGAGAAATGTCGTTGCGCCGGTCTTGTAGTTTAGCGAGCTGATCGCCCGTCGATAGCAAGCCGAACCGTGCGTCCGGTCACCCCGGACGCCCATCGACTGCAAACCCATGGTCTCGACGAACCGTGGTGGCAGCTCGCCGTTTACGCCATCCCGGCCTTCCGAAGGCCGTCCAGAACGTGATCGAACCGCGGCCGGATCGGGGTACACGCGCCGCAAGACGCTTGCGGAAAATTCCAGGTTCGCGTCCACCAGCTTGAGCTCGGCGAGCGTCGCCTGCGCCTCTTCGATCCTGCCGAGCTGGGCCAGCCCGGCGACGACATAGCGCAGACCGTGCGGCCAATTCCGGTTGAGCGACCACGACCGTCGCCCGGCTTCGACGGCCTCGGCATAGTGCCGCATCTGGTAGTGCGCGCCGGCGAGCGCGGGAAGCCAGATGAACAGGCGCGGATCGCTGGGGCTGAGGCGGATGCCCTTTTCCGCCAAGCGCGATCGTCTCTTCCGGCCGGCCGGCATAGAGGTACATCTGTCCGAGCAGGACATGGGCGGCGGCAAAGCTCGGGTTGAGCTTGATCGCCTCCTCGAAGGCCGCCATCCCGCGCTCGGAACGGCGCGTCCACATGCAGGCGAGACCAAGGCGAAAATGGGCGTTGGGATAGCGCGGGTCGAGGGCAACGGCGCTGTCGCGCGAGATCGTACGCGTCCTCGAAACGGGCGTCGGCATCGTCGGCCCATCCAGATCATCGCCGCGCTGGATAGCGCGATCGAGAGACCTGCGGTCGCCTGCGGATATTGCGGATCGATCGCCAGGGCACGACGGAAATAGGCTTGCGCCTCGATGTTGTCCGCCTTGTTCTGCCGGTAATGGTGCCACACGCCACGCTGGTAGAGTTCGTAGGCGTCTTCGCTTTGCTGGCGGCCGCTCGGCGATGCGCTCGCGCTCGAATTTGAGGATTTCCGGCTCGATCGCGCCGGCGATCGTGTGGGCGATCTCGTCCTGCAGCTCGAACAGGTCGGTGAGGTCGCGATCGTACCTCTCGGCCATGATGTGATGGTTCGTGTCGGCCCGGATCAACTGCATCGTGACGCGGACCCGGCGGCCCGATTTGCGCACGCTGCCTTCGAGGACATAGCGCACGCCCAATTCCTCGCCGACCTTCTTGATGTCGACGGCCTTGCCCTTGTAGGTGAAGGTCGAGTTGCGGGCGATCACCGGAAAGGCGCGCCAGCCGGCGAGCATCGAGATGATGTCCTCGGTGATGCCGTCGGCGAAAAACTCCTGCTCGGGATCGCCGCTGAAATTGGCGAACGGCAACACCGCGATGGCGCGCCGATCGTCGAAATCCGGCGCGCTCGCCGCGAGCGTGGCGGCGGCGACAAGGTCTTCCGACAGCTCGGCCATCTCGCCGGCCATCCGGTAGACCCTGATGGGTCTCGCGATGTTCTTGAGGCTCTGCGGGCCGAGATCCTCGAAATCGAAATCGACCTTGTCGGCGACCTGTTGGTGAACGATCTCCGATACATAGACGCTACCGGGCTTGGCCAGCGCCTCGACCCGCGCCGCAATGTTGACCCCGTCGCCGAAGATGTCGCCTTCCTCGGCGATGATGTCGCCGAAATTGATCCCGATCCGCATCGCGATGCGCTGTTCCTCCGGCAGCGTCTGGTTTGTTTGCGCGACCGCATCGCGCAGCGCGGCCGCACAGCGCGCCGCCTCGACGACGTCGTCGAAATCGGCGAGGACTATTTCGGCGGTCTCCTTGAAGATGTTTCCGCCGAATTCGCCGATTTGCGGTTCGACGACCCCGGTCAGAAGCGCCCTCAGCTCGGCAAAGTTCTCCTTCTCGTCGCCGGGTAGCAAGCCGGCTATAGCCGGCTACCAGAATAGCCGCCAGCCGGCGCGTAACGCGCTCTTGCGCTTCGTCCAACACGACAGCCGTGCACCTTTTTCGCAAGATGCGGCCAGAATTTCTCCGCCTCGCACCAGTATAGTGTGAACCAGCTCACACTTGTGCGATTTTTCCGGTCCCGATGCGGATCTGCCCGCAACCTAAAGGGAAGAGCGGCCGACCCCAAAATTGCCGCAATGGCGTGGTACCGTCCGCGTTTGATGACAGAGCACGCGATGCAGTCGCCTACATGGTGGAGCCGTTCGAACGAGGTTCTGCTACTCGCCGCAATTCCGCGAAAGCGCAGGCACGAACCCCTCTCCGCCCTTCGAAAGGCGGGGATTTCCGTCGCGGAACCGGAATCCAACCTGATCTTGCCCTGATCTATCAGGAATATCAGGTGGGATCGAGGGGGCTCGTCGCGAACCGCGCCGCGCTCACTCGGGGATTTGCGCTTCGCCGAGCAATTCTAGGTCGGATTGGAGGCGTGCCGCGTCGGCAAAGCGGATCTTGCGCAGCGATTCCAGGCGAAAGCGCGGTGCGACGCGGACCAGCTGGCGCACCGCCTGCGCCGCGTCGTCGGCATGACCGAGATGGGCGCATCCCAGGGCAAGAACGCAATAAGGGAGTACCAAGTTGCGGTTGCCGTCGATCGCCTTGCGGGCATGCGCGACGGCTTCTTCGGTGCGGCCGGAAAGGAGACAAGCCAGCGCCAGCGCCAACGCCGCGTGATAGACGAGCGGCTCCAACGGGCTCAGCTGCAGCGCCTTCTCGGCATGCTCGATGGCGGCGTCATAGGAACCGCAAACACATCTCGTCAGGGCATCGAAGCCGAGGACCGCGGCGGCGTTGGTATTGATCATCATGGCGCGGTCGACAGCCGCGAGCGCAAAATCGTGGTCGCGCGTCAGGCTCGCGTGCACTGCGCCCCCCAGCGCGAGGGCGAGCGGCGAGTCGGCGCCTTCGTCGATCGCGACCCGCGCCATGCGTCTTGCAGCCTCGCGGTCATCGGGCTGCGCGCCCGGCCAATCCATCAGATGGCGCTGCTGGTAGCACCACGCGGCCAGGGCATTGGCCATCGCGAAGGCAGGATCCGCCTCCAGCGCCTCGGTCAACAACCGCAACGCCTCCTCGTTGTCTTCCGCGGTTTCGGCGAAGGTCGGAGGAAAGGCCCGCAAGGTGAGGTCGTAGGCGTCCTGGTTCGCCTCGGGCTTGCGCCGCGCCCGCTCGATCTCGGCTTCGCGCAGCACCGGGCCGACCGAGCCGATCACGCTTTCGGTGATCCTGTCCTGCAGATCGAACGTGTCTTCGAGGGTGCCGTCGAAGCGGTCGGCCCACAGGTGCTGGCCGCTCGCCGCCTCGACGAGCTGGCAAGAGATGCGCACCCGGTTGCCCGCCTTGCGCAGGCTGCCCTCGACCACATACCGCACGCCGAGCTCACGCGCGACCTGCTTCGAATCCGCGCCCTTTCCCTTGTAGCTGAAGCTGGTGTTGCGGGCGACGATCGAGAACCACCGCGCACGCGCCAGCTCGGTGATCAAGTCCTCGGCCACGCTGTCGAGAAAGAACTCGGTCTCGGCATCGCCGCCGAGGTTTTGAAACGGCAACACGGCGAGCGCCGGCCTGTCGACTGGCGCGGCGGCTCTTCGGCGGCCGGTGCTCGCCGGGCCGGCGGGTCGTTCTTCCAGCACGACGCGAAAGACGCGCACCGGGCGGCTGATGTTCTTGACCTCGTGCTGCGCCACAATCCTCGAACATGATCGGCAGGCGATCGCGAACCTGGTCGCGCACCGCGCGGCTGACGTTGATCCCGCCCGGTTCGGCCAACGCCTCCATCCGCGAGGCGATGGCGACACCGTCGCCGTAGATCAGATCGCCGTCCGAGACCACATCGCCCATGTTGATCGCGAAGCGAAACTGGAGGCGCCGGTCGGCCGGCGTGTCGGCGCTCTGCTCCGGCATTGCCCGTTGGATCGCGATCGCGCAGCGCACGGCATCGACGACGCTGTTGAACTCGACCAGCAGGCCGTCGCCCATCGTGCGCACGATGCGGCCCCGGTGCTCGGCGATCTTCGGGTCGACGAGATCGTTGGCGCACCGTTCTGAGCGCCGCCAGCGTGCCCTCCTCGTCGAGGCCCATCAGCCGGGAATAGCCGACGACATCGGCGCACAAAATGACGGCAAACCTATGCTCTACTTTGGAATCTGCCACAGCCTCCCGGCGTCCCCTCGGATTTCAACGCATTTGAGCAGCGTAGTCCTGAGGACACCAGCGTCAAGCCGGTTCGCGCGGAGTTTCCGTATTTGATGAGACCGGCCCTGAGCAGGCTGCCATCATATGTGTTGGCTGCGAGACCGCTGCTGCGATAACCTGATCGAGGCGCGCCAACTGCACCTCCCAGCGGTAATTCGCTTCTGCTGCGGCCCGGGCTTTGCGCGCCATCTCCGCCCGTCGTGTGCCGTCCTCGCAGCAAACCGACGACATGCCGGGCAAATTCCATCGGCTCGTCCGTCGCCAGCATGCCTTCCCCGTCGGCAACGACCGTGCCGCTCCAGGCGGCCGTCGAAGCGACGCAAGGCAGACCCATGGCGAGCGCCTCGAGCAGCTTGTTCTGCACGCCGCGCGCCATTCGCAACGGCGCGACAAAGATTTCGGCTCGATCGAGATAGGGGCGTGCGTCCGGAACCCAGCCGGTCACCGTTACACCGCGACGTTTGGCCAAGCGGCGCACCGCCGGGGCAGGTCGGCTGCCGCAGATCGTGAAATTCGCCGCCGGGATTTCCGTCTGAACAATCGGCAGGATCTCGTTGCAGAACCAGACGACGGCATCGATGTTCGGGCGGTAATCCATGACCCCGGTAAAAACCATCGATGCCGGTTTCTTGGCCTCGCCTGCCGACCGGAAATAGTCGAGATCGACGCCATTGCCGACGACAGTCACCGGAATGCCGGGGATCAGCCTTTCGAAATCATGTTTCTCGATCTCGGTATGAACCAGCGCATGCGAGAAAATCTGCGCAATGTGCCGCTCGTAGCCCAGAAGCCGCTGCTCCTCGATCGCGTAGATCCAGTTCAATGGTATGCTCGACCGTTCCGCGTATTGCCGCCATTTGAGCGAGTCGAGATCGCCGAAATGCATTATCCGCGGCACATCGGGGAAGTGCTCGGCAAACTGCGCCATGTTGCAGCTGTAGACGATGATCAGGTCGGGCCGCAGCTCAGCGAATTTTTTCTGGATGGCGTCATGCAGCTTCGTCTCGTTCAAAGCCGCCACTGAAAGCGGCTGTCCGGTGAAGAGCGCCTCGAGCGCGCGCAGCTTTATCGTAAATTCGTCGACCGGAGCGGCGGTGACGCTCTTTGCATAGGCTTGCAGTCCGGAAATATTCGCAAGGTCCTGCACGCCATCGCCGAGGCAGAACACATGCACCTCGTGCCGCGCAGCAAGGTGCCGGATTTCGTTGAACGCGGCGATCTTGTCGCCGCGGTCCGGTGGAAACGGGACGCGCCGGCATATGTAAAAAATCCGCATAGGACGGCTTGCCCCTCGTCGGGCAGATCAGGGATCGACCTGCAGCTCCGCCGTTGCGGTCCCGCCGCTCGGCAGATCTGTGGCCCGGAGCTTCCAGACCCCGGTTTTGTCATTGAGGGCGAGAGGCAGGACTTTGGTCGTCGACCGTCCCCGTCGACGAGCAAGTTTTCGGAATAATGGGCAATCGTGCCGCCCTCGGGGTCGGTGACATCGAGGTGAATGACACCATGTTCCGCCGGTGAGTTCGATCGAATCTGGAATTCGGCAATTTCGCCGAGATGTGCCCGACGAGGCCCGGCAATCGAGGGGGGAGCGATCGGATTCTCCGATAAACTCAGCAGAACCGGTTCAACCGGACCCAGATCGAGCTCCAGCCGGTCGGTATTACCGAGCAGCTGACCTGCCCGAAGATCATAGACGCTGAACATCCGCGGCAGGGCCAGAACCACAGTTTCGCGGTTGTCCGGGTTCGAGGGAGGCAGATAGTCGCGCTGGAGAGCCACGATCGTCAGCTCTCCATTGCGGAAAATACGGGTCTCGACATCGTTGGCCGGTCGGCCGTCGATGCGCAGCACAGGGAAGGGCGGCTTCACGCCCGCGTCGTCGAGAATTCGCGACAGGCGTTGGGTGTTCTGCCGGTCGCGGCCATTGGCCGAGGCGAGGTAAATCGCTTTCCCCTTGCCGAAGGCAAAGCTGATGGCAGAACGGTTAGCCGGACCAGCAAAGATATCCGACAGAGCGGGTTTCGTGAGCCGTCGGCCATGCTCGTCGAACTGACCCGGCTCGCTGTCGGCAATGACCACCCCGCCGCGCTCGACAAAGCCACGGATCTCGGCGGCCTCGCTCGCCCCGAGCGCGATCGTATGCGGCAGTATCAGGACCCGATAATCGCCACGGAGCTCGCCTCGCCGGACCTGTTCGGATGACACAAACCGATGTTGCAGGCCCATGTGCTCGAGCGCATGGGCGAACTGCCGCGTGCTCGTTCTGATCGCGTCATCCTGATATTCGGTGCTCGCTCCGCGGCGGCTCCATTCCTCGGCCGACGCTCTTCGATCGAGCAGCCATTGGATGCGCCTGCTCGCCGGCGAGTAGAGGATGCCGATCGGGTCCGTGTGCCGCCGGCTGTTGATCAGCAAGGCGCCGAGGCCGTTTCGTATCTCGCCGAAATAAGGCGCAGCTGCGCGTCCCCTGTCGCCCAGGCTGCCGTCGTCGCCGACAAACTCGCTCTTGTCGTCCCACAAGATGAGACCCCGCGTTCCGCGGAGCAACTCGCGCCACACCCGATGCGCCTCCGACGGGCCACTCTCCGAACGAGGTCGTCAGCAAAATCAGTTCCGGGTTGAAGGAGCGCGCGATCGGGATATTCTCGCCATAAGCATACAGCTCCATCGCGTCGACGCTGGTTGCGAGGCGAGAATAATCGTAGCCGCCCCAGCCGGGGATTTGGGCACCCTCGATCGCCGACACCGCAGCGGGATCGGCGGCGTGAACCGCGTCGCTGCCGCTCTTGAGGGCGCGCGCGAAGGCGACGTCCATCCACTCCTTGAAATCCGCCCATGCCGAAAAGTTCTCGTCGGAGCGCCTCATCGCTTCGTCGGTCGTCATCGGCACGACCTCGTCCCAGCGTCTGAACGCGGTGCCCCATTGCTGATTGAGTGCGGTCAGGCTGTCATAATCGTCTTTCAGCCATTCGCGCATTGCAGCCAGAGAGAGATCGGAAAGATCGAAGTCCCAGAACGCCGCCAGGTCGCCAATGCCGGTTTCGTCGCCGAGACTGTAATACAGCGGCCGATAGGGATGCAGCGCCCGCACGCTGCGGATCAGACGATCGTGAATTTTATTCAGCCATTCCGGGTCGGAAAGGCTCGGCTCACGTATAAACGCGGCGCGATCGCGGGGGTTCGCCCAATAGCGCTGTTTGGCTTCGAGAAATCGCCAGTCTACCGGACGATCATCGTACCATTTGTGATAGGGAGAATAGAAATCGGTCGAAATGTTTTCGAGATAGCAGCGCAGATCGGCGTCGACCAGACGGGCAAGGCTGGGCATGGAGGTGCTCGCTTCATCGCGGTGGTCGGCTTGCACCATTCCGGCAGTGACCCCGAGCTTTTTCAAGGTGGCGTACCCGGCCGGCGTCTGTCCTTGCCACATGATGATTTGATAATCCGACCACGGATGGTCGGCGGGCGGTACGATGAACGAGGTTGATACTTCGTTCTCGAGGTGGCGATTGCCGCCGTTTTGTTCGACGCCATCGAACGACAGATGCGCGACGAGTTGGTTCCCCGTGGTGGCGGCTCTTCTGAGGTCGAGGGAGAAGACCACCTCCGGGACGTCGGCGAGATCGACGAGGGATGCGGCGCCGCTCGACCATTCGGCCAACGACATCACTCCATTCGATGTCGAGAGACCCAGATCCGGTTAAAGCCGTATCAAAGCGATAGGCGAAGTCGGCAGGCTGATTTCGTTCCAGTGACTTCGGCAATACGATCTCGTCGGCAGCTGCCGCACCGCCGACCAAAACGGCGAGAGCCGAGAGCAGCACCTGGAGGTTCACGCAGCCCTCCGCCATTTCGCATGAAGCCCTCAGAGGCTCCAGTAATGGATACCCGACGGAACCTTGTCGCGAGCGATGACCGACTTGACGTCGACAAAGACTCCGCCCGGGACGAGTGAAGTGAATAGCCTAGGCCAGCCGCCCTCACCGAGCACGCGGTGCGGCACTGCCAGGATCAGCCCGTCGAGCTTGGTCAAAGTCCCGAGGGGCACCAGATCGACATCGTATTCGCGCTTCGCCTCGGCCGGGTCGGCGAGCGGATCGGCCACCAATGCCGCAATCCCGAATTCGCGCAATTCGGCGACGATGTCGGGCACCCGGCTGTTGCGCAGGTCGGGCACATCCTCCTTGAAAGTGAGGCCGAGGATCCCGATCCGGGCACCCTTTACCGGCCGCTCCGCCGCGATCAGCAGCTTGACGAGGCGCTGCGCGATGAAGCCGCCCATGCCGTCGTTGATCCGGCGGCCGGAGAGGATGACCTGCGGGTAATAGCCGGCCGCCTCGGCCCTCGCGGTCAGGTAGTAGGGATCGACGCCGATGCAGTGTCCGCCGACCAGCCCGGGCGTGAACGGCAGAAAATTCCACTTTGTGCCCGCCGCTTCCAGCACCTCCTTGGTCGGAATGCCGAGCCGGTCGAAGATGATCGCCAGCTCGTTCATCAGCGCGATGTTGAGGTCGCGCTGGGTGTTCTCGATGACCTTTGCCGCCTCGGCGACTTCGAGCGAGGATGCACGGTAGACCCCGGCGTCGACGATGCGCTCATAGACCGCCGGCGACGCGCTCCAAAGTCTCGGAGTCTTCGCCGGCGACGATCTTGACGATGGTTTCGAGCCGGTGCTGCTTGTCGCCGGGGTTGATCCGCTCGGGCGAGTAGCCGAGCTTGAAATCGATCCCTTGCCTGAGGCCCGAGGCCGTGGCGAGACGCGGCCCACAGAATTCGCGGGTCAGGCCGGGATAGACGGTGGATTCGAAAACCACGACCGAGCCCGCCCTCAAATGGGGTCCGATCAGGGCGCAGGCAGCTTCGAGCGGCGAAAGGTCGGGGCGCCGTTCGGCATCGATCGGCGTCGGCACCGTGACGATAAAAAAGCTGGCCTCGTCCAGCGTGTCGCGGGTCATCGGTAAACCGAAGCCTCGTCTCGCGCAGCGCCGCCTCGGTGACCTCACCGGTCGTATCCTTGGCATTGCGCAGCGCGGCGATCCGCTGCTGCGAAATGTCAAAACCGACGACCCGCTCGAACTTTTTCGCCAGGGCGAGGGCGACGGGTAGACCGACATAGCCGAGGCCGATGACCGCAAATCCGCGTTCCATGAAAGAGACCGATCAATTCACCTGGTAGTACTGCTTATACCATTGCACAAATCGCGCGAGCCCGACTTCGATCGTGGTCTTCGGCTCGAAGCCCAGATCGCGGCGGGAGGCTTCGATATCCGCAAAGCTTTCCGGGACGTCGCCGGGTTGCAGCGGCAAGAACTGTTTCTCTGCGGTGCGGCCGAGCTCTCGCTCGAGGACAGCGATAAAGTCGAGGAGTTTTTCGGGCCGATGGTTCCCGAGGTTGTAAATCCGGTGAGGAACTCCTTCGGCAGCCGTCGGCGGGCGGTCATGCGCTGCGATCGTACCCGCGACGATGTCGTCGATATAAGTGAAATCGCGGGCCATCCTGCCTTGGTTGAACACCTTTATCGGTTCGCCCGCGAGAATGGCCCGGGTGAACAGAAATGCCGCCATATCCGGGCGGCCCCACGGGCCATAAACGGTAAAGAACCGTAGCCCTGTCGCCGGCAGACCGTACAGGTGGCCGTAAGTGTGCGCGATCAGTTCGCAGCTGCGCTTTGTCGCGGCATATAGCGAGACCGGCTGATCGACCCGATCATCGACGCTGAAAGGCTGCTTGCGGTTAGCGCCGTAGACCGAGGAAGAGGAGGCATAGGTGATCGCGGTCAGATGTTCGATGCGTCGCGCCGCCTCCATTATCACCAGCGTGCCGGTCACATTGGCATCGACATAGGCGTAGGGATTTTCCAGCGAATACCGCACGCCCGCCTGCGCCGCGAGATGTATGATGCTGCGCAGGTCCTTGTGCCGCTCGACCGTAGTGAACACCCCGTCGCGGTCGGCGACGTCCAGCTTGGCAAATTCGAAGCCGGGAAAGGCGTACAACCGAGCGAGCCGCGCCTCCTTGAGCCGCACATCGTAATATTCATTGAGGTTGTCGAGGCCCACTACCCGCTCGCCCCGCTCGAGCAGCGCTTTGGCGACATGAAACCCGATGAACCCGGCAGCGCCGGTGACAAGGATCGACATCACGCTCCTCTTGCAGGACGCATCGTCAGGGCCCGCTTGAACTGCCGGGCGAAGTCTTCCAAACGAAACGCGAGGCGCGGCTGCTGGACCGTCTGCCACAACATCGGCTCGCACCGGGTCGCGAAACTCTCCTTCAAACGGTTGCGGCCGGCCATGAAATCATACACCAGCGCGCCCGATCGGAAGGCGTGCCGGATCGCCAGGAAGTGCGTGACGATCCCAGGCCGCTCGCGGCGGTCGGCATCATCGAACCCGCTCTGGTAAGCATAGACGCGATTGCCTAACCGAAAGTTATAGAGATAGCCGATGACGCGGTCGCCGGCGCAGGCTTTGAGAAGCT
The DNA here is from genome assembly GCA_963695605.1 of uncultured Alphaproteobacteria bacterium. Classification (GTDB taxonomy): domain Bacteria; phylum Pseudomonadota; class Alphaproteobacteria; order ATCC43930; family CGMCC-115725; genus AP-15. The sequence goes on from CAVOHI010000079.1 coordinate 23,114, forward strand.
GGGTTCCGCCCTCGGCAAAGCTGCGCCCGATCAGCAGCCGATGGAACGGCTCGAAGAACCCGCCGGAAAAGGAATGCGGCCTGTCGCGCCGCCCCCAAGACGCGCAATGCAGCTCCTTCATCCCATTGAAAAATGCTAATGCTTCCGTTGCGGTTGTCGCCTCGGCCAGCCGCAGCGCGCCGAACCGTTCGAAATAACGCAGCGCGCGCCGGAGCTGCTGGCGCGCATTGGCGCTGAGCACCGGATAAATCTCGCCGTCGCTGGCCTCGAGCCGGCAGAGATCGATCGAATAGGAGGGAAGGGATGTTTCTTGACATCCGAGCCCCCACTTGCCGAGCGCTGCTTCGGACAGGCGCCGCTGCGAACCGCCGACATGAAGCTCGTCGGCCTCGTCGCAAAGACCGGCGAACCAGCCGATCAGCTCGTCCCAGACAACGAGCTCCCACTCCGCCGCTGCGAGGATGCCGTTGTGCTCGATCGTCAATGAGTCGAAGTGCGGGTCACCGGTCTCGTTCAAATAGAGACCGCGTGAGCGAACCAACCCGCGTCGGCGGCGGGTCTCGTTGGCGCCGAGCAAGGCCAGCGAGACTGTTTCGCCGTTCGCACTGCCGCGCAGCAGTTTGGGCCAGCTCGCTGGTGGTGAGGCACTCAATAGCGTGCCGATCCAATGCCATGACGTGAAGAACGACGGATTTCCGGCAGTTTCGAGCCGACGCCATTCGCGCTCGAGCTCCGCCAAGGGGGGGAGAGCCTCGAGACCGAACTCGAAATGGCGAGACGCGCTCGTTAACGGTAACTCAGGGCTTTCCACGGAAGCTCGTTCGACCAGCAACCCTGCTATATTGATCGGCAATTATCATTACAAGTCGCCCGGGTAATGCGCATTCTGCACATCCTCGACCATTCGCTGCCGCTGCAGAGCGGCTATGTCTATCGCACGCTCGGCATTGTCGACCAGCAACGGGCGCTGGGCTGGGAGCCGGTGCTGCTGACCAGCGGTAAGCATTACGCACCGGGACCGGCGCGCGAGCGCATCGGTGAATGGGAGTTTCTGCGGACCCGGATGCCGACCGGACTCTCCGCCCGGCTGCCGTGGGTACGCGAACTGACGATCGTCAGCGACCTCGACCGGCGGCTCGACGAGGTGATCGGGGGAGTTCGCCCGCAAATCCTGCACGCGCATTCGCCGGTTCTCAACGCGTTGTCGGCAATCCGTGCCGGCCGGCGGCATGCGATACCGGTCGTTTATGAAATACGCGCCCTTTGGGAGGACGCGGCGGCAAGTCACGGCACTCATGGTCAGGCCGGCCTGCGGTATCTCGTGACCCGGGTCGTCGAGACCCGCGCGCTTCATCGCGCGGATGCGGTGACAACGATTTGCGAGGGCTTGCGGGCGAACGCGATCGCCCGCGGTGTCCCTGGCGACAAAGTCACGGTCATTCCCAACGCCGTCGACCGCAATAAATTCGCCGGGCCGGGAATTCCCGACGGCATTCTCGCCAGCCGGCTCGGGCTCTCCGGGAGGATCGTTCTCGGCTTCTTCGGTTCGTTTTATGCCTATGAGGGTCTAGACCTGCTGTTGCGTGCGATCCCTGTCATGCGCCACCAGCAGGCTGATATCGCGATACTGCTGGTCGGCGGCGGGCCGGAAGAGGACCGGCTGCGGGCACTGGCCGGCGAACTCGGTCTTGGTGACAGCGTCGTTTTCGCCGGCCGCGTCCCGAATGAAAATATGCGGCGGTATTACGACTTGGTCGATGTGCTCGTCTTCCCGCGGGTTTCGACGCGTCTGACCGAACTGGTGACGCCACTCAAGCCGCTCGAGGCGATGGCGCAGGAGCGCATCGTCGTCGCGTCGAGCGTCGGCGGTCATCGCGAACTGATCCGCGACCGGGAGACGGGCTATCTGTTTCCGCCGGGCGACCCTCAGCGCATCGCCGAGGGGGTGTTTGCAGCGCTGGCAGACCAGGATTCCTGGCCGCGCATCCGGGCGCGTGCGATCGAGTTCATCGAGACCGAGCGTTCGTGGGAGCACAGCGTCGCCCGTTATGGAGAGGTCTATCGGCGTATCTTGCGGCATTAGGCTGCGTGCGTGGGAGCGGGCCGGACCTTCGAGCGCCGTTGCAAGATTTCGTGGAACAGCGCGATTTGCCCATCGGTCGTGCTCTGCCAATCGAATTGCTCGGCGTAGAGACGGGTTGTGGCGCGCGACGGCGGCGCAGAGAGAAGCTCGCGGATCGCGACGGCGAGACCGTTCGGGGTGACATCAGCCAAAATGCGTCCCGCCTCGGCCGTGCCGACGATCTCGGCAATGCCATCCATCGGGGAGACCACGACCGGGGTACCGCAAGCCATGCTCTCCAACAAAACATTGGGCCAGCCTTCGTGGGTCGAGACGAGCAGCAGGAGATCGGCGGCGCTGTAGATCTCGGGAAGACGATCCTGCGGCACTCGGCCGAGCAGGCGCACACGGTCGGCGACACCGTGGTCGCGCGCCAGCCTCTCGATGCCGGCGCGTTCGGGTCCCTCGCCGACGATCACGAGGTCGACTTCCGGCAGCTGGGGGAGTGCCTCAACCATCAGCCAATGCCGCTTCAGTGCGACCAGGTTGGCGACCGCGAGAAGGCTCGGTCGCGTGAAACCGAGGGTACTTCTCGCCGGCTCGCGGTCGCGCGGCTGGAACAGCGCCAGATCCACCCCATTGCGCAGCACGCGAACCCGGTCGGCGGTGATCCCGAGTTCGACCAGCCGCTGCTTCAGCCCGCTGGAGACCGCAGCCAAACCGTCGGCGTTTCGCGCTGCCCAGCGGATCCAATTCCGCGGGACCGCGTGCTGGGCGATGACATTGAGATCGCTGCCTCGCGCGGTAACAATGACGGGGCGATCGAGGGCGCGTCCGAGCAGAACTGCACCGACGCCGTCGGGATAAAAATAATGGGCATCGATCAGATCGAAGTCGCCGCCATCCCGGATTTGCCGGCGCAGAAACGGCAGGACCGCGGCGCAAAGGGCGAGCGGCGCTACGCTCATTCCGATCCTGGGCAATACGGGATAGCGCGGGTGCGCGACGTGCAACCCTTGGCGGGTCTCCTCGGTTGGCACCCGGGCAAACACGCTATACCGCCCGAACCGCTCGGACCGGAACGGGAACCATGGACAGGGCGCGACAACCCGCGCGCTGATGACGCCGCTCGCAACAAGTTTCCTCAAACGCGTTTCGACGAAAATCCCGTGTTGGGGCTGCAACAGGTTTGGATATAACGTCGTGAAGGTGAGGATTCGCACCCGGCAGCGCCCGAATAGATCCGACGAGCCTGGCCTCGCCTGATGCCACTTTACAGAAATCCAGATTTTCAGCGACCGCCGAGCGGTCTCGCTCGGGCTTTTGATAAAAGCCCGCCGGACAGCTTCTTCGCACTTCCGGCCTGGTATGATCTGGTATCGCGGTATGGTGTGCCGCAGGGTACCGAAATCCGCGCATACACCGACGAACGGCCGGCTTCGGCAGCCGCCCTCCTGGGTCAGACCAGGACGGAGAATCGTGGACGGAACCTGACGGGCCTGACGAACGCCCATAGCCTCGAGCATGACATCCTCCACGCGCCGGGCGCGGACCTCCAAACCGGGCTCGCCGCCATTCTTTCCGAAATGATTGCGGAACGGCCGCAATGGGATTGCTTCTCCCTCTCCGAGCTCGATCCGCGCGAGCCGAGCTACGCCGCCTTGGTGAGCGCGCTAGGGCGCGCCGGGCTGCTGGTCGAACGCAGCTTCAGCTCCGCCACCTGGTACGAAGAGACGGAGGGCCTCAGCTTTCTCGATTATCTCTCCGCCCGCCCTTCCGAGTTGCGCAATACGTGGCACCGCAAGCGCCGCAAAGTCGAGCGCAGCAACCGTCTGACGAGATCCTTTGTCGATGACGACAAATCTCTCGATCAGGCGGTCGCCGATTACGAAGCGATCTACGCGGCGAGCTGGAAACCGCCGGAGTTATTTCCGGATTTTATCCCCGCTCTGATCCGGCTCTCTGGCAAACTCCGAGCGCTGCGGCTCGGCATATACCATGTGGATGGGATACCCGCTGCAGCGCAGTTCTGGATCGTGTGGAACGGCCGTGCCGCCATATGCAAGCTGGCGCACGACAAGCGCTTTGACGACCTTTCTCTCGGCACGCTCCTCACGATGGAGATGTTCGAGCGCGTACTGACCTATGATCGCCCGCGCGAAATCAGTCTCGGCCGCGGCGACGATCCGTATAAAAAACTGTGGCTGCCAAAGCGGCGTGAGAGGTGGAGCATCACCGCGGCCAACCCTCGGACGTGGCGCGGTCTGCGTTTTGGGCTGAAGCGTCAAGCCGCTATGATTTATCGGCGGCTGCGTCGCGAGCGGCTCGTTCCAGTCGGCTGAGGCCGCCCCAGCTTTTACGGACGTGGCTTGGCTGTCCTATTCTTCGCTGATCCCGCCAAACCTGTTCATCTTATTGGCGATGATCGGCGTCTTGAGTGCGTGGCGGCGCAAGCCGTTTGGGCTGGCGGTGGCGACCGCTGCGATCGGCCTTGTCTATCTGGCCGCGATGCCGGTCACCGCCGGTCTCCTGATCCGATTGGCGGAGGCGTTCGCATTTGACGAACCGACGCTCCCGCCGGACGGGCCGCCCGGCGCGATTGTCGTGCTATCCGCCGATGCGCGGCGCAGCGACATCCCCGGCGAGCCCGACAGTGTCGGGCAGCTGACCCTCGAGCGCCTCGCCGAGGCGGCAAGACAGCAGCGGCGACTTAGCCTGCCGATCCTGGTCAGCGGCGGCGGGCCGCGTGGCGCGTCCCTCGCCGCGCTGATGAGCAAAGTGCTGCAGGAGGATTTTCGCGTCCCGGTGCAATGGCGGGAGGAGCGCTCGCAGAACACCTTCGAAAACGCGTTGTACTCGGCTGAAATCCTGCGCGGTGCAGGCATTCACGCCGCGCTGGTGATCGCACACCCTTGGGACATGGCGAGAGCGCTGTGGTCCTTCCGTGCGGTTGGCTACCCGGTGGTCCCGTCACCGACCCGCGCGGGTGGAAGCCCGCCGCTCTCGGCAGCGGCTTTCCTGCCGCAGGTCCCGGCATTGCTGCGGAGCTACTATGCTCTTCACGAACTGATCGGGCTCGCCTGGTATCGCGTGCGATACGGCCATTGAGGACCAAGTCGTTAAAAACTTTTTCGCAATGTGAGGTAGCTCACACCCCTTTCGATCCGTGCGCGTCATTTATGGGGCACTGGCAGAAGCCAAGGTGTCTTCGACGCGGAGTACGATCATGCCGAAAAGTGATGTATTGGACCAGAGCGCGACGAGGGTCGAACTCGACCAGCGGTCGCGCGATGCGCGCCTGCGGCTTGAATACGTCGAGCGGCTCCTGGTGGTGCGTCCACTGCCGAAACAATCCTTGCTGAGGCGCTTCCTGCGCTGTTTCGGTTCGCGAACACGTATCGGCGAACAGATTGCGGGCCGATCGATGATCGCAGTCGGATTTGCCGGGCGAGCCGGTAGGGAGCGCGAGACGGCCGAAACCGGCGGCGGAGGGGATACCGTCTCCGCTGCCTTTCCCGGCAGCTGGCAAAACTGCCCGAGAAACGCCCGAATTAGCCCGGGTCGACGAGACAGACCCCTCACATCAGGCGTCCGGGTCCCCTTTGGCTTCAAAGCCTGGCATCATTGGTGCGGGCGGGGAGACTTGAACTCCCACGTCTTTACGGACAACAGATTTTGAGTTTACGAGAGCGCGTTGATTTATAGGCCATCATTTTCCACCCCGGGGGCCGCGGTCTGGCACGAGCCGTGCCTCGTCGGTTGAGAGGTGGTGAAAAACCTGCGCGGAGCCGCGAAGGCTAGGGACGATCTCATATCACGCGGACCTCGGGACCGATGCCCGTCTCGACTGATTATGGCAATGTTTCATCAAGCGATGACCTATCGGCGGGGCAAGGGCAATCCGCTAACCCGCACCGAGATCGATCACCCCAACAGCCTTCTCCCGGTACAGTTCAACATACCGGAACTCCTCGAGCCAGCCTTCCTGAACAGCTTCGAGCGCGGCAAGGCAGAGCCGGTAACGGCGCCTGGGCCGCTCTTCAGCGCCGAGCGGGCTGGGGAGCTCGCGGCGCGATTGATCGAGATCAGCCAGCTCCATCCGCAGCGGCGCGGCCGGCGTTTCGAGGGATTTCTGGGCGAGATGTTGAAAGCTTCGGTCTCGCGCCGCGCGGGGACTTCCGACTTGTCGGCGAGCAGATCGACGGCAGCTTCAAGCTGAACGGACAGACCTACCTCGTTGAGGCCAAGTGGCACGGCACACCGATCGGCTTCGGCCTCATGACCTTCTCGGGCAAAGTAGCAGGGAAGGCGTCCTAGGCACGCGGGCTGCTCGTCAGCAATTCCGGCTTCACCGCAGACGGTTTGGAGGCCTCTCCCGCGGCAGGCAAACCAATCTGATCTGCGCCGACGGCCTCGATCTTTACGAGGTGCTCTCCAGACAGGTGTCGCTCATCGAAGTATTGGAGGCAAAGGCACGGCGCGCAGCCGAAACCAATCGGGCGTATGTGCGGGTGGCGATCTCGACCTTCGGAGCATTTAAATCGCGCCAACGGCATGGCTGCTCTGGGGCAAGAGCTGCCCTTCCAGTCGTATGCTTGGCGGCGCGCGCCTATGGCGTCAGCTTGCGGTGTCGGCGGGGAGCGGCCAGCCAAGCCAGTTGCACAGGGCCTCCCCCATGACGAGGTCGAGGTCGCGGCCCTTCAGCCACGGCAGTTCCTCGGTGAACAAGGTCACGCATTGCCGCCAGGAGCACGGCATGCGGGTGATGTCGGTGCCCCAGAACATCCGCTCGGGACCGAATGCGTCGAAACAGCGATGCAGGTGCGGATGCAGGCTGCGAAAGGGATATTCGTCCTCGGCGTAGCCGGCCTGCCCCGTCGCCTTGACCGCCACGTTCGGGTATTTCGCCAGAGCCAGTAATTCTGGCTGAAAGCGATAGGCCGCTTCGCCCTTGCCGGCGCGCGGCACGCCCATGTGGTCGACGATCAATTTCAAGCCGGGATGGCGTTCGGCGATCTTGCCGACGGTCGGCAGGAACATCGCCGCGCCGAGTGACACCGGCACTTGGGCGCGCTCGGCGGCGGGCCACAGCCAGTCGAGCGTGCTGTCGGTGAACCAGGATTGCGGGTGCCGCTCGTTGGTATAGAAGCGCAGGCCGAGCATGCCCGGCCGCTCCTTCCAGTGCGCGACGAGGTCGCGTCCCTGGGGGTCGTCGAGATAGAACCAGCCCATGATCGCAAAACGGTCGGGGTATTTGCGCACCGCCTCGACCGCCAGCTCGTTCGAAGTCCGGGTCCCACAGCACCGGGTGGATCAATGCCCGGTCCACGCCGGCCTCATCCATGCCCGCGATCGCCTGCTCGGCCGAATAGGGCTCCTGGCGATGGTGCGCGGACGGCGTGCCCTTTTCCCAGAGATGGATCTGTCCGTCGACGATCAACATTGGTGTGTTCCTTCCCCGTGATGCCAGTCGCGGCTGCCGCAGCGTCTCTCAAGCCTCGGCAGCCGCCACCGAGTTCTATGTGAGACGGTAGACGCGCTTTGCCGTGCCGCTGAACAGTTTCGCCTTCTCGTCGGCTGAGGAGCCGGCGGCCAAGCGTTTGAAGGCGTTCCACAGGACGGCGTAGCTCGAACTGACGCCGTCCGGCGGAAAGTTGCTCTCGAACATGCCGCGGTCGGGGCCGAACGCCACGATGCAGGTCTCGATATAGGGCCTGTACGCACGTGCCAGCTCCTCCGACGAAGGCGGCGTCTCGCGCGTGTGGAAGTCGAACATGCCGAACAGCATGCCGAGCCCGCCGAGCTTGACGACGACGTTTTGGCATTTGCCGAGCTCGGCGATGCCGGCCTTCCATACCGCGAAGGTTTCCTCCTTCTTGTCCGCGTAGGGGCCGATGCCGAGCGGTCCGCCGACATGGTTGAGGATGATCGTCGTCTGCGGGAACGCGCGCGCCAGATCCGCCAGCTCCATCAGCTGCGGGTGGTACAGCCAAGCCTCGAAGGTCAGATTGAGCGACGCCAGCCGAGCAAACCCGGCCCGCCAGGTCGCATCGGCCATTTGGCCCTTCGGCGAGTTCGTGCGGCCGCGCGAGAACATTTCGCTGGGGTCCCAGACCACCGAGTGACGGATGCCGCGGAAGCGGCCGTCGCCGGCAGCGATCTCCGCCTCCAGCACGCGCGCCACGCCGTCGCCGAGCCGCAGGTCGGCGTGTCCGACAATGCCGGCGCACAGCTTACTCTTCCCAAACTGTCCGCTCGCGCTCATCGCCGACGTGCCATTGACGAATTCGATTTCGCCGACCGGCTTCATCTCCGCCGGCCCGTCGGCGCGGTACATCGAGCCGCACTCGACAAAGACGCTCTGCGTGATGTTGTGACCGCTGCCGGTATCGGCGAGCAGCTGGTCGAGCAGGTATCGGTGCCCGCCGCGATCCCACAGATGATGGTGCGGATCGACGATCTCTAGCGCCGGCTCGAGGATCTCCTCTTTCCGCTGCGCCCACCACCCCGGATCGCCGTAGCGCGCTGCGGGCGGGGCGCGGGGGGCGCGGTGCCGGCCTGAGACTGTACAGGGGTTGGGCGAAGCACGGCGCCACCAAGCACTCCCGCCATTCCGGCCAGCATCGTGCGTCGCAATACCAAATGAGGGCGAACCGTCTTCTCAGTCATCGCGTCTCCTCCAAGCTTTTCCTGGTTCGAACCAGCCGTAGCTGCGGCGGATCGGGGCCACTCTACAGGAGCGGCGTGGAACTGACATTCATTTGACGCCGGGTACACGCCGGTCTCGAATATGGCCGCGACTGCGCTGCGATCTCAAAAACGAGCAGCTAAAGAGCAGCCCGTCAGTGCGATGCTCAACCATCCGGATGTCGGACTCGTCTATAAACAGGGGCCAATCCCCTAGCCCCCGGGGCCGCTTACCGCGGCGCAAACCGGCGCGCGATCGCGACCATTCCCCGGCCCAGCCCGCTTGCTTCCGGGAAGTATTGTCCTTCGTGCGTCAGCGCCGCATTCTGCCGTCAGGCGCCCGCCTTAGCCGCGCAAGCTTCTCATCACCGAGATCCGCTCTCTGGAAGTCAAAAGAATCGAAGGGGCGGAGACGCCGTTCGGGTTCCGTTGGCATAGGCTGGGGGCCGGCCGCACAGGCACCAGGGGGCTAGTTCGAGGATAGTGCTCTTACCGCGCGCGTTGGCATCGTTCGCGATTCCTTTTCAGGCCCGGTCCGAAGGGTTCTCGTGAACTAAAGGCGGCTGGTCAGCGCGGTTCGAGCCGCAGCGTGGTCGGCAGGACATCGGAGCGTACCATCGCCTGCGCATAGGGGCTCGGTTGGTACTTCCGCAGGTATTCGTGGCTGGCCCTGGCGACCGCAGCGGGGTCGCTCACCGGGATCGCGTGCACTGCCAGCTGGCGGCCGGCAAACTCGAGCGTAGCGGGCCCGCCCGCTGCGAGGTCCCCGTACCAGCGCCCCTTGGTGCCGCGCACCGACCGCACGAAGACCTCCTCGTCGGCCACCACCACCCAGATCGCCACCGCCGCGTTGGGGTGCTTCTCGGTCCGGATCCCGACCTCCTGCATGGCGCGCAATTCGCGCAGGACGTCCGCATCGAAATTCGTCATGGCCTAAGCTCATATAGTGTCAGGTCCGCCGTACTCCTGAACCCGCCCTGGCGGCTTCGGTCTTGACCGCCACAATGTCGGTCGTTTGCCCAATCATACCAATATTCTCGATGACGATCTTTTCAGCAATATCGTACCACACTGCACTGGTCGCTGCACGTATTTTGGCAATAACGACGTTCTGTGGTAGTCGATAGGCGGTCAGCGGTTATCCGGTATGACACTGGCCTGCTGTTTGGTGCGCGCTGGCTTCCCTTTGGTGATGCGGCTCAACCAAAGAAGCTGCCAAATCGCGCTCCCGACGCTAGATCGAAGTGGGCAGTAGATGGATCTCGATTGCTGCCGGTCGGCGAGGTCAAAGAATAGGTCACCGAAACAACAGATGGCGACACCAAAGACAACCTGAGTGCGGGTGCGAAATTTCTCGCGACGACCCCTTGATACACGCGCGGGCCGTCGGCGCCCGAAAAACGCCATCCCAAGGTCGCGCGCCGAAACGTCGGGGTTATCATCGACCGATCCCAAGCGGTTAAATGTCGAAGCTCCCGCGGAAGCGTAAAGTTTTGCCTTTTTGTTAGGCGTATCTATGATCACGTGACGCGTTTTTAACCGTCGCCAGATTTGGATACATCGCTTGCGTAGCTCTGGCATTCGACGGCGCCGGGTCAACTGGTTGCGGGCGACGCGATGAGAACCGAGGTGCGCGCGGCTGTTCCGAACCGTACCGCGATCACCTTCTCGATCATGCTGGCGAACATCATGCAGGGGCTCGACACGACGATCGCCAACGTGGCGCTCCCCCATATTCGCGGGAGCCTCTCGGCCTCGCTCGACCAGATCTCATGGGTGTTGACCTCCTACATCGTCGCAGCGGCGATCACGATGCCGCTGACCGGATGGCTCGCCGGCCGCTTTGGCATCAAATACATCTTCATCCTGTCGGTCGGAGGGTTCACCCTCGCCTCGGCCCTCTGCGGCATGGCCACCAATCTGACCGAGCTGGTCGTCTATCGTGGGCTGCAGGGTATCTTCGGTGCCGGGCTGATACCGCTGTCGCAAGCCACCCTTTTGCAGATCAACCCGCCGGAACGGCACGGCCAAGCAATGGCGGTCTTCGGCGTTGGAACGTTATTGGGTCCGATCTGCGGCCCCGTTCTCGGTGGCTGGCTGACCTACGACTACAACTGGCGCTGGGTCTTTTATATCAATCTGCCCGTCGGCCTCATTTCTGGGATCGGCGCGCTGATCTTTATGCGTGAGGCGCGTCACGCCCATCGCGAGCCATTCGACTTCATGGGGTTTGCCACGTTCAGCCTGGCAATCGGCGCGCTGCAAATGGTGCTCGATCGCGGCGAGCTAAAAGACTGGTTCGGCTCGACCGAGATCTGGGTCGAAGCGACCATCTCCGGGGTCGCCCTTTATCTCTTCATCGTCCACACAGCGACGGCGACCGACCGGTCGTTCCTCAACCGCGATCTGTTAAGCAACCTCAATTTTGTTGCCGGGACCGTGCTGATGTTCATGGTCGGGCTGATCATGAACGGCACCCTGGCGCTGCTGCCGACAATGCTCCAGGACCTGATGAACTATCCAGTGCTGACGACCGGCCTTGTCACGGCGCCGCGCGGCGTCGGCTCGATGATCGCGATGTTCGTCGTCGCGCGGATGATCGACCGGGTCGACAACCGGCTGATCATCCTGTTCGGGTTGCTGCTCAGCGCGGTCTCGATGTGGCAGATGACACAGTTCTCGCTGTACATGGGAATGGAGCCGGTTATCGTCTCTGGCTTGGTGCAAGGCTTCGGCCTTGGCTGCACCTTTGTTCCGTTGAATACGATCGCCTTATCAAATCTGCCGCGGCACATCCTGACCCAAGGAACGGCGCTGCGGAGCCTGATGCGCAATCTTGGCGGCAGCGTCGGGATCTCGATCCTTGAAGCGCGGCTGACCGAGAACATTCAGACCGTTCACTCGCGGCTCGTCGAGCAGCTGCGGCCGGATAACCCGCTGGCGCAAGCCCCGCATCTGACCGCACCCTTTAGCCTGTCAGACCCGGCCGGCATCGCCGCGCTCAACGCCGAGGTGACCCGGCAAGCGTCGATGGTCGCCTACATCAACGATTTCGCGCTGATGATGATCATGACGATCGGTTCCTGCCTGTTGTTGCTGTTGGTGCATCCGCCCCGAACGGCAACAAAGCCTGCCATCGGCACCGGCTGACTGCCTGCGGACCCGGCCGACTAGCGGCTCGTTTCCGGACGAAGTCATTTGTTCTGAACGCGCTAGGATCGGGACACGTACCGGCCGAGGAGGGAGGCCGTGGATCAGTGACATTTACGCAGCGTAAATTCGCGTCGATGAACGAGCGCGGGTTGGCGACATATTACAACGCCACGGGTGGGAGATCGTCGCGCTGTCGACGTTAAAAGTCGGTCTAGAACCTCAGATGTAGCCCGCCGTGGGGTTGAACTGGGTTCCATCCGCCAGCACACCAGCCCCAGGCACAAAATTCACTTCTAGCCTGATGCCGTCTGGGTCCTCGAACAGCACGTAGTAATAGCCCGGTGCCCAAGTGCCTTCCTGCGGTCCTCGAACGATCGTCGCGTCCATCTCCTTGAGCAGGGCGGCGCATCGATCCACGTCCTCTCGCGAACGGGCACGCAGGCAGAGGTGGTGAAGACCCACTCGTTGCTGCACAAAGCGTTCGCCAGCCAGCGCAGGGTCGCAGGGTTCAATGCCGATCGCGGTTCGAGCGCCGACGCTGTAGAATAACTTGTCGCCGTCGAACACTGGTTTCATCCCGCATTCCGGCAAGAGCTTGCGGTAGAACTCGCGGGCGACTGCGAAGCGGCTCACCGTCAGGATCACGTGCGCCATCCCGTTGATTTCGATCGTCATCGGTCGTGCCTCATCGGGCTAGTGGTTCACAAAGGCGCGCCCAGACGCCCTCGGGGTGCCAAACCTCTTCCATGCCGGCACGCGCTCGGGCCTCGTCCATGCCAAGCACATCCCGGCGGTACCGATAGAAGAAGGCCGAAACCCGATCGTTCGCGATGCAATGGACGTGCACCGGCACGTCCTTCAACGAGGTTGACGATATGCCGGATACCCAGCGCGTGGATCTCTTCGAGTTGCGGTTCAGTCGGCTGACCCGACGTAGTGATCCGATCGTCGAGGCGACGCCAGTGATAGATGGTTTCCGGGTCGGCCATGAAATACCCCTCTTACCGCCGGAGACCGGGCCGGGAGGATAATTTCTCCCGGCCCGTTTCTGGTCAGGCTGCCTTCAGGATACCAAGCTGCTGAAGTGCGGTCACGCCATCGTCCAGGCCGATTTCCTCAGCAATTTTGCTGTTCTCGACCCGGAGCACAGTCGTTCCGATAAACCGCATCTTCCGGCCGGACGCCGCTGGAAGGGAGCCGGCGAGAAAGTCGCTGAAGGCGGGTCCGGTGTGCGTGCCGCCACCCTCCCAGCGACCAACCACATAATCGCCTTCGGCAATGAGGTCGGCAGTACCCCAGAAGTTGAGGTCGGGAAACGCCTCGCGGAACCCCATGATGAAGTTCCGTACATCCTCGCGTCCGCGACGCGGCGCATGCAGGGAATATTGAAGAAGCATATCCTCTGCAGCGAGTTCGTCGATGATCTTGGGATTCCAAGGATTGGCCCAGAACCCCTCGAACCAGCGGGCTACAATGGCTTTGTTATCGGTTTCGCGCGACATGTCTTCGACCCTCTTATGCTGTGAATGCCTGTCGGCGAGCGCATCACTACCTCGGGGTCGCAGCAGCATATACCCGCATCTTGCGTTTTGATTCCTCGGGATTGACACTCAGGACGCATCCGTTATCGAGCCGCGGCTCATGGTGCCTCAAGTCGAGTTCCGGACGGGCGCATTTGGGTCGAACTCAGCGGCTTCATCGCCGTCGCGCAAATTTCGGCGCGAAACACGGAGTTCAGGGAGGTTAGGCCTAACTGTCGGGCCGGGTGGCGATCAGTAGTTCGACATCATCCGTTGGAGGCGCCTCCATTATGAGCCGCGGGGACCCGGCAACTCGCCTTGATAACCAGGGGAATTGGGCGACGGCGAGAAACCCGGCACTCGGTAGCCCCTCGCATAAGCGGCCGCGTGTTTCTGATCGAGGGTAACGAAATATCTAGTGCGGTTCCCGTGGCCGGTTTAGACGCCGAGAAAAACTGAACCTATTCCGCAGGCGACACCCTGAGCGGCCCTGGTGCCATTGGGAACGGCCGGCCCAGGCCCCGAGCTGGGGCTCGCTGTCCGGCCCTCCGGTCAGTGCATTCCGCTGGTGTCGCGAGGATCGCCTTGCTGATCGGGCGCGTTCGGCGTCTGCCCCGGTCCAGGCGACATGGAGGCACACCCGGCGAACGCCAAGACGACGAAGAGCACGGCCATCCGCTTCGGCAAGAGCATTAGTTCCCTGCCCACCGCCCGATCCGGTTAGTCAATGGGCTCGGATAGGCAGCAGATCTGTGCCCGTTCGCCCAGGAGAAGGGGGCGTTGAGTTAGGCGTCGCGCAGTCCCGCATACCCCTGTTTCCGAAGCCCACTAATTCAGCCAGCCTTCGAAAAGGAGCACTACCCAGCGTCCCTTCGCAACGCCCGATGGGAAAACACAGAACGCCACCCTTCGTTCCATGCCGAAGTGCCGGCATAAGAGGGCCGGTGGAGTGGGCCTCTGGCCGGGTCCGCGAAAGAGAGGGCACTAGGCGCGATTTCCGGGACGGCTCCAGGGCACGTCAGACCGTTTCGCAACGCCCGGCCCGGAAACGGCAAATCGCACCATTGGTTCCGTGCCCAAAGTTGCGGCTAACGCCGGACAACCAAGAGCCCCAGGCGCAGCGCGAGCTGGGCCGGCCCTGCGAGGCTGAACTTTCCGCTCAGATCGCGGTCCGGCGAAACGAGGATGGTGGACGCCCGTAAGTCGCGCGAAATGCGTCATTGAACCGCCGGATGCTACGGAAGCCAGCGGCGAAGGCGATCTCCGATAGCGGCATCGCGGTCTGATCGATGAGCCGTTTTGCTGCCTGTACGCGCCGCGTCGCGGCGACCCCGCTCGGAGTCGCGCCCGTATGGTGCAGAAACAGCCGCAGCAGGTGGCGTGGTCCGATCCCGAGATGATCGGCGAGATGGGCGACCGAGGCTTTTTCGAGGAATCCCTCCTCAATGAGCCGCATGCCCCGCGCGACGGTGGTCGCCGTCCCATTCCATGCCGGGCTCCCTGGCGCCGCTTCAGGTCTGCAGCGCAAGCATGGCCGAAAGCCCGCCCGCTCGGCGGCAGCCGCCGTGGCAAAGAACTGAACATTCTCGGACTTTGCGGGTCGCACCCCGCAGACCGGGCGACAATAGATGCGGGTTGTCCGCACGCCTGTGAAAAACACGCCGTCGAAGGCAGGGTCCCGCGCCAGGCGCGCGCGATCGCAGGTCTCCCAATCGAGACCAAAAGGCAACACGGTCGTCATGCGCATGAGGTTAAGGGAGCGCGGTGGCGACCGGTAGACGAAATCGGACTCGATCGCAGGATCACGTCCGATCCCGGCCAGAATAGGCCGGATGGAAGGATCAACTTCCCGCGCATGCGAGATCCCTCGATTGTCCATGCAGCGGGCGCGGCAAGGCTCTACCGGGGCTGGCTCGTCGTCGCCGCTGCCTTCCTCGTCGCAATGTTCGGGTTCGGGTTGGGCTTCTACGGACCAGGCATATACCTGGTCGCGCTCCAAGCCCGCCACGGCTGGTCAATCGAGGAACTCTCGTTGGCGATCACCGTGTATTACATTCTCGGTGCCGCCCTGCTCTTCCTGGTCGTCGGACCCCTGTTCGATCGATGGGGTGCGCGAGCTGTCGTCACGATCGGCACCGTCGCGATGGCGTGCGGCATTGTCTTGCTGACCCTGATGACCAGGCCCCGGCAGGTCTATGCGGGTTTCGCCGTGATGTCGCTGGGATGGGCCACGATGAGCGGCGCAGCCATCAATATCCTTGTCGCGCCTTGGTTCGAGAGACGGCGCGGGCTCGCCCTGAGCTGGGCGATGAACGGCGGCAGCGCCGGCGGGGTCGTGATCGCACCGGTGTTGGTCTTGGCGATCTCGCGCTTCGGCTTCGCTGCCGGCCTCGATACGGCGGCCGCGGTCATGCTTGCTGTCCTCATCCCGGTCGCGGTGCTGGTGCTTCGGCCGAGACATCCCGATGAGCATGACCCGGCGGACCTGCGTTCAGGCGTCGATAGGCCCTCCCACTCCGCCACGGCGTCGCCTGATGAGGTCGCAGAATTTCGCATCGCGGCAGTGTTGCGCACCCGCGCCTTCCTCACGACCTCGATCCCATTCGCGCTCGCCCTGACTGCGCAGGTCGGGTTTCTTACTCATCAGTTCGCAATTCTGTCGCCCTCGATCGGGACCATAGCCGCCGGTTGGGCTGTCGGCTTGACGACATTCGCTGCCGTCGTCGGGCGCGTCGTAACGGGATTTGTCGTCGACCGCTTCGACCGGCGGGTCGTGACCTCTCTCAATTTCGGTGTGCAGGCATTCGGCATGGGGCTCCTGGCGGCGAGCACGGACCGGTCGATGCTCTACCTTGGCTGTGTGATCTTCGGGATTGGTGTCGGAAATGCGACGACATTGCCGGGCCTTATCGTCCAGCAAGAGTTCCCGAAGCAGCATTTCGCGCGGCTTATCAGCATCGTCGTCGCAATTAACCAGTTCACCTTCGCGTTCGGACCAACGCTGCTCGCCCAGCTCCACCATCTGGCGGGGACCTACACGGCGGCGCTGCTGGTGTGCTTTGCGATGGAGATCGCGGCGGCAATTGTCGTCGTGTCACCCGCCGTATCTCGACACCGTGCCTCGGCCTCACCCGAGATCTAAGTGCGTATTCCGTGATCACGTTCCGCTGGATTGAGTGATGGTCGGCACGGGGCCATCGCTCCCGATCAGTCGGGCGAGCCATCATGTGGCTGGGGCTGGCACCGCGGCGGATGGCGCGACCGCTGGGGCTATTGGCATTGGGGACACCGCGTTCCGAACTGGTAATGTCGCTCGGCCGCCATTCGGAACTGCCGTCCATTTATTCGCGTTACATTGGAAGCAAAGAGATTGAAGGTTGATGCCCATTGTCCCAAGCCGCTGCGCGCATCGCTGAAAACGAAGCGCAGGCAACCCCGCTTTTTGCACGGTTTGCGCGTTGGGTCGAGCGGCAGGTTGGCCGGTCGTCGACATTCCTGCTGGCCATCGCTGTGGTTGTTCTTTGGGGCGCCTCCGGCCCGATTTTCGGATGGTCAGACACCTGGCAGCTTGTCATCAACACCGCGACGACCATCGTCACCTTCCTCATGGTGTTCGTGATCCAGAATACTCAGACGCGCGACACGCAGGCCATGCAGCTCAAATTGGACGAGCTTATCCGGGTCAATGCTGC
>CAVOHI010000080.1:0-21129 GCA_963695605.1 uncultured Alphaproteobacteria bacterium
GCTTGCCGCTGCGCGGCGCGTCGAGCAGACCCCAGACACCCGCTCGCGCGAAGCGGCCCCGCCACTTGCTGACCGTCGCGGGGCACGTGTCCAGTCGCTCCGCCACCGCCTGGTTCTCGGCCCCTCGGCGATGCCGGATCACTCCGCCCGAAACGCCATGCGCTGCTGGTCTTTCCCGCGCTCAGCCAAGGTGGCTCCCTGCTCCTCCGTCAATACCACTTCCGCCGCTCTCATAACGGCAGATTATCATGTCCGCTAACTTACGCAACTAGGTACTAGCGGCGCCGAGGGGCCGACCCTCATCTCTCACATAGTTCCGCCTCTGCTGTTGGGCAGAAGCGTTCGTGACACACAGCGGGTCGTCCGGGGGAATTTCACCCCCAGGCGCTTCCAGAACCGTGCGTGAAGCCTCAATTCACACGGTTCCCGATGTTCAACCGCCGACGAAGAGTGTCAAACGGCCTTGCCTTGTCCACCGAGCTCCTCCCGTTACCGGTTGGCTCCGGGTCTCGGCTGAACAATGCAGTCGGTCCAGTCCCATTACAGAACCTTCAACCCTACTACGAACTGCTCTGCCCCTGTGCCCCGCATCGCCGCCGGCTTCACCGGGTTTCTTTCGCTCTTCAATATCGGCGGCCGAACTTTTGGGCGTCGATGTCGGACTATCTGGGTCGCAAGGCGACCTATTACACTTTATTCCTGCTCGGCATCGCGCTCTACGCCAGCGCGCCTACGCCGGCTCATTCCGGGAATACGGCGCTCTTCGTGCTGGTCTTCGGCATCATCGTGTCCATGTAGGGCGGCGGCTTCGCGATGGTGCCGGCCTATTTGGCCGACGTGTTCGGCACCCAGTTCGTGGGCGCGATCCATGGCCGCCTGCTGACGGGCTGGTCGGCGTTGGGCATAATCGGTCCGATTATCGTCAATTACATCCGGCAGTTCGAGCTTGAGGCGGGTGTGCCGCGCAATTCCGTCTACGACGTAATAATGTACGTACTGGCCGCCATGGTGGTCGGCGGTTTCGTCTGCAACTACCTGGTGGAAATCGCTCGCCGACAAACGGTTTATGAAAGACGAAGAGGTCGCGACGCCGCAGGCACAGTCACAAGCCGCCGCCGCAACGAGGGGATCAATGGGCATCGGCGAGTGACGACAACGCCACCTGGATCTCGACTTCGTCGCGGTCGGCCTGCGATCGCCTGGGGTGTTGGATCACCTTGTCGGAAGCGCGGTGTGTTCCGCTGATCAGGATCTCCTTTCAACCCTTGCGAACGGCCGACCGCACGATGGACGAAGTTAACCTGCCGGCTGGTGCGGAAATCGCGCGACGACGGTTTGGAATTCTGCGGCGCTTTCTTCCGGGGTGACGGTCGTCTTTGATGGTTGGGCTCGGCGCGGGTTGATCAAATTCAGCCATGGTCGAGAACCAGCCCTCGGCACCAGCTCGGATCACGGCATGCCGTCGCGGGCAGCCCGTCGCGTTCTGGGGTTCCGGACGTGTGCACTCCTGCAGGCTCGCCGAGGATCCTCAGGCAGAGGACGACATTGCCGGCGCGAGCGTATTCAACCATGGAGCCGCAGCACGTTGCTAAGCTGCGGGACAAAAAAAGGCGGCCCTCCGATAAGCGGCAAACGCCGCATCAAGGTCCTGCCGCAGTTGTTCGCGTGGGCAAACTCGCCCGAATATTGCTACGCCACAAAGAACCCGGCGCGCGAAGTGATCTACATCAAGAGCGGCAATCCGGACGGATTAGGGTATGCTCGGAGGCGAATGGCGGTAAGAGGCGCGCCATTCGATCGGCACGAAGGCACGGTTGCCCCTTGATCTATTGCTCTATACCGGGGTGCGCCGAAGCGATGGCGTCAGGCTCGGGCTGCAGATGGAGCGCGATGGCAAGCTGGTCTTCCCGAGACCAAGGGCGGCTCGCGGATCGTCAAAACCCACGAATTACCGATCCTGCCGCCACGGTGCCGCGGCATCGACGCCGCACCAATCGGACATTTGGTTTACCTAGTAACGGCATTCGGTTGGCTGCACGCGGTGAAGGTGCGCGGCAATTGGTTCAAGCGCCGTTGCCGCGGGAGGGTGTCGATGACGGCCCTCTCGGCACATGGCGTGCGAACTCGGCGCGCAACGCTGCGCAGAGGCCGGTGCTGCTAAGCATCAGCTAACAGCGCCGTTCGGGTGGACGACGACGAAGCAGGCCGCGATCTACACCCGAAAAGCCAACCGTACCAAGCTCGATAGCGAGGCGGCGCGGTTGCTCGAAGCACAAACCAGCAATGAAAGTGCCCCACTTTTTCCAACGACGGCGTCCGGCGGGACAATAAGACCAAAAAGCCGTTGGTAATCAACGGCATTTTGGAGCCGCGGTGCCCAGCGGCGGAATTGAACCACCGACACACAGATTTCAGTGCGTCAGGTTCTGTCCGTTTCGCTCTATTCCAATGACTTGGCAATTTTATGTCGCAAGCAGACGGCTTTCTTGTCGCAAATCCAGCTCAGCCTACAATGGCGAGTTCCCCGGCTGCAAAGTTCGCGTGATCGTCCTCAAGCCTCGGGAACAGGTGACCGTATACATCAAAGGTCATCTGAATCGAGCTATGCCCGAGAAGTGCTTGGAGCCGCTTTGGCGAGAAGCTTTGCTCGATTACCCATGACGCGAAAAAATGCCGGAGCGCGTGGAGTCCGTACTTTGGCTTCATGACCGGATTGCCGTTCTCGTCCTTCTCCTCGGGGTCGGGCGGAACCATCCCAGTCTCGAATTGGAGCGCATAAAAGCCGCGACTCGCGATGTTCGCATGGTTCTCGATATTTCCTGCCCCGTTCGGGAAAACGAGCCATAAACGGGTCTCTTGATCGCTCTCGGCCGACTTTGCCTTAGGGCATGCCAGCCGCCATTCGTCAACGCCTTGACCACCATCGGCGACATCGGAATCTCGCGCTCACCAGCGGCGGACTTCGGGGCGCCGATCTCGCCCCACAGGGTCGCGTGCTGGCGGACAGGGATCACTTTGCGCTCAAAATCGACATCATCCCAGCCAAGTCTGCGGATCTCCGAGGCGCGCATGCCGGTGAAGATCGCCGTAACGAGCAACGGACGCCACCGGCCATCGGCCTTGGACAGGATTATCTGAACCTCTTCCTTCGACGGGATGTCGCGCCCGACGGCGAGCTTACGCTGATCTCGCTTCTCCATATCTACCCGGACCGGCTGCGCTGCGTTTCGTGCTACCAGGCCGCGGCGCTGCGCCTCGCTAAGGATGCTCTTGAGGCTGACTAGAACCTTCCGCGCCATTGGACGTGAGCTTCTGGCGTGTGGATGCCGTGCTTCACCTGCACCTTTGTTTCATCGAGCCAGGCCTTCGCGTCCTTTTCCCGCCCGAACGTCTTGGTGTGCCGTTCACCCTTTTGATCTAAGTAATCGGCAACCCAAGCGGTTTTGACCTTTCCGCCAGATTTCCACGTTCGCTTGCGAACAGTCGCCATCGAGACCACCTACGCGTTCGGTCCCGATTCGTTGGGAACAGTTCCAATCATGTCGCATCAATTTCCGATGGTCAACATGCGTAAGCGCTGATACGCAGTCCTTCGGAGTAATTCTCGATTTCAAGAAATTGCGAGAAGCGAGGGCCAAGCCACTCGCCATGCCAACGGTTTCCGGGCAGCATTTCGGGAGGTCGGACGCGGTGGCACGTTCGACGCGAGGCCGACGCCGAGAACATTCCGCATGGAGTTCCGCCGGAGGAACTGAGCAAGCTCTATCAGGGTCATGCTGTGCTGGCTGGCGGCGCGAAGATGAAGGACCGGATCCAATTCGCCTGCGGCGCCGAATTCATCGAAGTCCGGGTGCATGCTAGGACGCGCGAGATCCGCTGCCCGCGCGTCGTCGGTGCGTTCGCCGCCGGCCGCATCGTCGACGCGGCGACCGCCAAGAGCCGGCTCGTGGGCGGGCTGATCTGGGGCGTCTCGTCGGCTTTGCACGAGGCGACCGAGATCGACCACCGGCGTGCTCGTTACTGCAACACCGATCTCGCCGAGTATCTGATCCCGGTCAATGCCGACATCGACGAGGCCCAGGTGATCCTGATCCCCGAGGAAGACCACCTGGTTAATGATCTCGGCATCAAGGGTTTGGGCGAGCTCGGCAATGTCGGCACCAACGCGGCGGTCGCCAACGCCGTCTGCCACGCGACAGGATCCGCGAGCTGCCCATCCGGCTGGAAAAACTGCTCAACGCGCCGTCAATTGTCTTTCAACCGACACAAACGTCAGATCCGCTCCACTACTCCCCGAAACGGGTTACGAGCACCGCGGCGGGCCGCTGGCCCACGGCATAAGTGGTCAAGGGAGTGAGCGCCCCGGTTTGACCATTGATGCGGTACGAAGCCAGGTGTCCGGAGGCCGTGCCGGCGGCGAAGACAAACTGGCCCTCCGGGTCCAGACCGAAGGCGCTGGGGACTGCTTCAGTGGGCACCTGCCCAATCGAACTCAAACGCCCCGCAGCGTCTACAGCAAAACCCGCAATGCTGTTGTGGCCCCGGTTGCCCACATAAAGGAACCGCCCCGATGGTGTGAGATGAATTTGGGAGCAGGTGTTCCGCGCGGTGAACCCGTCGGGCAGGGTCGTGATAGTCTGCACGGCGGCGAGATTGCCCGTCGCGCGGTCTACGCGATAACTGGTGACACTGCAGCCCTGCTCGTTTGAGAAATAAACGAGATCCTGCGTGGGATGGAAGCAATAATGGCGAGGGCCAAGGCGTTCCGTCGGCTCAACCCGGAATGTCGAATTAGGTGACAGACGCCCGGTATACGGGTCGAATTTGAATTGCAAGATCATATTGGGGCCAGGGTTCTCCCTGGGCGGCTCCAGCACGTTGTCATTGAGCCGGGCAATGTGCGGGACGAAGGCGAACCGATTGGAGGGATCGGTCGCTATCGCGTGGGCGCCGTTCGCCGTGTTCTGCCGGTCGAGTTGTGGCGCACCCACCGCGCCGTCGTTGCCGAGAGGATGGACGGCCGCATACCCGCCTTGGTAATAGGCGGACAGCAAGTACCTTCCCGTGCGGTCGGCAGCGAGAAACGTGGGCGCATGTTCCGTTCCGACCCTCCCTTGCGGCGCCAACCCGCCAGTGCTTTGGTCGATCCGGAAGCTCGATATCGCCGGCGACCCACGGTGCCCGACATATAACACCCGTCGATCGGGGCTAGTCGCCAGCACGGACGGGCCACCCGCGACCGGCACCTCGGCCTGCGGCGTGAGCTGCCCGGTGCTGCCATCCAGAGAGAAGACCGAAATCTTGTCTTCGTCTTGCAGGCAAACATAGACAGAGTACGGCATCGTTCACCCTCCTATGGGCATTAGACGGGGCGGGTCGTAAATTCCATGCTTCACCGAAACCACCGGTCGGACATGATCAGCTCGAACTGTTTGTTCTCGAGCGAGTCACCGCGCATTTCGCTGCCGTCGGGATTGATGCGGCCGTG
Organism: uncultured Alphaproteobacteria bacterium; assembly: GCA_963695605.1. Lineage (GTDB taxonomy): Bacteria > Pseudomonadota > Alphaproteobacteria > ATCC43930 > CGMCC-115725 > AP-15. The sequence goes on from CAVOHI010000080.1 coordinate 5,489, forward strand.
CCGGTCGACGCCGTCGAACGCCGCGGCGCCGATACGGGCCATCACCAGCGGCTCATCGCTCGTCGCCTTGAACCAATAGAAAGTCCCGTGCGGCAACAGCACGCCCTCGTTCTTGCCGATCGTACGGGTCTCGCCGTTCGGCCCGTAGAACGTCGCCCCCCCCTGGAGAACGATAAAGGTGTGGTCCTCATTGGGGTGGGCGTGCAATCCGTTCTCGCCGTCGGCAGCGTAGGTCTTCAGCACGACCCACATCCTGTCCGAGGCGGCGAGCGGCGTGTCGGTCCGGCCTTGTTTCGGGAGTTGCGCTTCCAAGCGAAAAAACGACGGCTTGGCGTCGACGACCTGCGACCGCACCTTTGTGCGCAAATCTTCGGGGCTTTTGGCGATGGTCGCGGTTCCTTCTGGCGGCATGGCGATCTCCTGCAAAGAGATGGCGAAGGCTTGAGTTCGACGAGCCGTTTCAGCTTTTGTCAATAAACTCTGGGGCACACTGCTGCGTCGTCCCCCCAATGACAGAGGCTAAAATGCGCGTGATCATCCCGACGCTGGTAGGTCTGGCGGCTTTGGCCGTTACCTCGGTACAGGCAGCCCCGGTACCGACCAATCCGCATCATCATTCGAAATGGCACGAGACGCCGGCACAGAACATTCGGAAGAGCCAGCGTTACGATTATCTCGTAAGCACCAACAGGAGCTTTCGTGCTGCCCGAATGAGAACGGAATGCGGGCCGATCAGAGATCCCGAACTGCGCGCAAGCTGTGTTGGCTCATTCAGCGCTTATGAGCCTCGGTAAGCTGTAAAGCCGGCAGGTACTAATGACTCCAGCGACTAGAACGCAAGCGCTCCGCGGCACCTAGCGACGCCCAAGGAGGAGGCCCCGGCTAAGATGGTCGGGGCCTGCTTGCTTGTGAGGCTAGTGCATAGATTGCAAAATATCAATATATTGGGCTCAGTTTTACCGTTTTGCGCGAGATCTGGTAGAAGGAGGTTGGGGATTTGGATCGGGGGGGTCCATGGCGGCACCGCGTCGAGTGATTGCGCTGGTCAGTGATGCGGCGCAGCGGCAGCAATTGCAGGAGATTGCGCGATCGCGCACTGAGCCGGCGAGCCGCGTCGAGCGGGCGCGGATCATTTTGGGATATTTGGCACAGCCCTCGGCTTACGCGGTGGCCCGCGCGGTCGGGGTCACGGCACAGACGGTTAGCCGATGTCTTGAGCGAGCGGCCGAATTGGGTGTGATCGAAGCATTGGACGACCGCCAGCGCACCGGCCGCGACCCGACGATTACCGCGGAGGCGAGAACCTGGCTGGTGGCGCTGGCCTGCCAAAAGCCGAAGGCGTTGGGGTATTCGCACGAGTTGTGGACGACGCGCCTGCTGGCCGCGCATGCCCGTGATCGGGGGCCCGCCGCCGGCCACCCCAGTGTGGCCAAACTCGCCCAAGGGACGGTGTGCAAGATCCTCGCCGATCACGCGGTCAAGCTGCACAAGAGCCTGCCCTCGCGAAAGCGGGGGTGCGCTATTACCTGGAGAAGCCCGATCCGGAATTCGAGCCCAAGATGGCGGAAATCCTGTGCATCTATCGCCAAGTCGCGGTGTTGCGCGAGCACGGACAGGGCGCGGCGGGCGCCGCGGCGGGCACGCAGGGAAGCCAGGCCATCATCTCCTATGACGAGAAGCCCGGTATTCAGGCGATCGGCACGACCGCGCCGGATCGTCCGCCGCTGCCTGGCACCAGCCCGACCGTGATGCGTGATCACGAGTACAAACGCCACGGCACCCTGACCCTGATAGCCGGGATCGATCTGCTCACTGGCCACGTCCACGCCCTCGTCAGGGAACGCCACCGCAGCCGCGAATTCATTGAATTTCTCAAACTCCTCAATGCCGCTTACCCCGCCGACACGGCGATCGAACTCATCCTCGACAATCATTCCGCCCATGTCTCGCGCGAGACCATGAACTGGCTTGCCGCGCAGCCGATCGGGCGTTTTAGCTTCACCTTCACGCCGACCCACGGGTCGTGGCTCAATCTCATCGAGGGCTTCTTCTCAAAGCTGGCGCGTTCGGTCCTGCGCCACATCCGCGTCCGCTCCAAACACGAACTCAACGAACGCCTGACGGCCTTCATTGCCGACATCAATAGCGAGCCCGTCGTCCACACCTGGCGTTACAAAATCGACGATGCAGCCTGAGCTCATAGGTGCGTTATTTTGGAAACATCGCATTAGGAAATACCCGATCTGTGCGTCGCTCGGCTGGTAGTCGGCAGGAGCCGGCGCGATCGCATTGGCGGCACCGGTGCGATCCACTTCAACGACATAAGGCGTCACGCTCGAGCGAGAGCGGGCCCAAATGTCGTCGCCCATTGCAACTCCGGCAAGAGCCAGCGCGGCAAACGCCATCAGGCGCCAATTGGCGGCCTGCACGCGCGCGGCGCCAATCCTCTCGTCCCAGAGTTGCTCGGCGCGCTGATAGGTGTGGCCGGCGCCGGGGTGTGCCCGTAGCGCGTCGCGGCGCGGCGCCGGTTCATTGATCCTCGCCGCGAAGGTTCGGCTTGAGACCAGCGCCGCCCGCCTCGCGCTCGACGCTGCGCATCATCTGCTCGCGGTGCAATTGCCGTGCCCAGCCGGGCGCCGGCGCACGGTTAACGGAACCGGCGCTTTCGCCGCTTTCGCCAATTGGCGATCCTCCAGTAGCCGTCCAACCCGCGCGCTCGCCGGCGCGAATGCGTTCGGCCAGGCCCTCGGCGGCACTGTCGCCGAATACCCGCAATCCAGAGGTTGCTGCCGAGATCCCCGTACGCGCGACACCGAGCAGGCCTCCGCCAAGCTCGGCTAGCCCTCGCCACCGGCGGCTGCGCTTCCCAGGGTGTGAGCTGTGCGTGCCGCACCGGCAAGCGTTGCAGCCGAGGCCACCGCACCAGCGCCGGCGCGCGCTCCTACCGCCAATCCGGCTCCGCCGAGAACGAGCGTGCCGCCAACAACAGCCGCCGGCGCGACAGCGGCACCGAACCCCAATTGCGGCGCGCCAGAGACAATGCCAGCGGCGATTTTGGGCGCATAGAAGGCGAGCCCGTCGACGGTCATCGACGCGAGCAGTACCGTCAGCGCATCTTGCAATGACAATTCAATGGCCGGGTCCGACGGGAGGATCTGCGTGAAGATCTGCGTACCGATGCCGGTTACGACCGCAAAGACCAGGGTGCGCACGCCCGAGGTGATGATCTGGCCCAGCACCGGCTCCGCGATGGACGAGGTGCCGCGCCACAGCGCAAAGGGCACGAGAATAAAGCCTTTCAGTGTCGTCAACTTGAACTCGACTTGAACTCGACGACGGCGAGGAACAGCATGATCGCGAGCACAAAAAACGCGACCAGCGTCACGACCCAGGCGAGGGCGATCAGCATGACCTCGCCCAGAACACCTCCGGAAACCCAGATAGGCGCTGGATTTGCGCGAGCAGCACATTTGCACCTTACACGCCGGCCTCAGCGAGTTTGCCGGGACGCAAAAATCGGCGTAGCTCAATGACGAGCCCGCCGCTTTTAGGCCGAGCGCGGCAAAGCTGTTGAAGATGGCCTGCGCCAGAGCGTTCCAGTTGTTCAATATGAAAGCGAAAAACCCGACATAGAGGACTTTCCTTGCAAAAGCCTGGAGCACCTCGTCTTCTCCGGCCGCCCAAGCCAATGCTACGAGCACCGCACCGATGCCAATAAAAACCTTGACGAGGAAGCCGACATCGCCGGCGATCAATCCGAAGCCGCTGTCGATATAGCGGCTGAAGATGTCGAGGAAGCGATCGATGACTGCGATGTCGTCACCCATGACACGGATCCGATTTGGCAGTTGTCCGTGATAGTTGCACGGCCATCGTTTGCGCTGATACCGCAGAATCGATCACCGCAGTGCCAACTGCCGATACGATATTCGAAGCTTTTAGGGCGGTGTGCCGCCAAACACCTGCACGGGCGCCGTAGTATAGCTCACGCCAATGCCCCCAGAACCGCAGCCATTCGACGCGCGCCGCTTCCTCGACTTCGGCGCGACGCATCGCTTCGGTCGCCTGCGCCCGCGCATTCGAAGAGAGCAAAGCCTGCGTGCTGCCGAGTTGCCGGGATTGCAATGCGAGCAATTGATTGTCGACTGGATCCCCTGCGATGCGCCGGCCGCCCCTTGGCTCCGATCCACAAGCGCTGCGAGCGTCACCTCGTCGGACTGAATGTCCGAAACGATTCGGCTCTGGACTTCCATCGTGTGTTTGAACCTGTCGACGCTGGCCTGCCAGTGCGCCCGCCCGTCCGCGAGCAATTGCGCCTGCGTGATGTTGCCGCTGTAGGTTGGGAAGAGCTACTGAAACTGCTGCTCGATTCGCGCGATATCGTAAGCGAGCGCCTGCGCCTGCCGCATCAGACTGTTCGCCTCGTCGATCGCGCCGGTGATCTGCTGCAATGCCGAGAACTGCAGCGACAGCAGATTGCGCGCCTGGTTCTGCAAAATCTGGACGAATTTGCTGGATTTGCGTGATCTGGTTGTTCACCTCCTGCAATGTATGCGCGGGCGTCAGAATGCTCTGCTTCAGGCGATGGATCTGCCGAACCCACTTGTTCCAATTCAATGGTGACCTCCTTTGAATACGCGCAGAAGCGGATTACCGACCCGTTCGTGGCCCAAGTAATCTGTCCGCGCCAAGACCTGCTCCAGCTTTGCAAAAAGAACTGCTGCCACCCTGCCTTGGCGCCGCCGTAAGCTTGCTTCTGATCTGGCCGGAAGCCCGACTGTTCCATGCGCAGATGGGTCGTTATGCACGTTGGAGTGAGGGTAAAGGTCACCTAATTCCTCGGCAACAGGGCGCGCTAGTACCTAGTTGCGTAATTTGACGGACATGATAATCTGCCGTTATAAGAGCGGCGGAAGTGGTATTGACGGAGGAGCAGGGAGCCACCTTGGCTGAGCGCGGGAAAGACTGAGCAGCGCATGGCGTTTCGCGCGGAGGTGATCCTGGCGATTGCCGAGGGGCTGAGCAACCAGGCGGTGGCGGAGCGACTGGACACGCGCCCGGCGACGGTCAGCAAGTGGCGGGGCCGCTTTGCGCGAGCGGGTGTCTGGGGTCTGCTCGACGCGCCGCGCAGCGGCAAGCCCAGGCAGTACCAGGGCGAGCATGAGCGGCGCATCCTGGCGGCTTTGGATGAGCCGCCGCCGGCGGGGTACGGGCGCTGGGACGGCCGCTTGTTGGCCCGGCATCTGGGCGACATCTCCAAACATCAGATCTGGCGGGTTCTGCGCCGGCATGAGATCGCGCTGGCGCGGCGGCGCAGTTGGTGTATCAGCACCGATCCGGGATTTGCGCAGAAGGCGGCCGACATTGTCGGGCTCTACTTGCAGCCGCCCGGGAACGCCGTGGTGTTTGCGGTCGACGAGAAGCCGCACATCCAGGCTCTGGAGCGCGCCCAGGGCTGGTTGAAGCTGCCCAATGGCAAAGCCGTGACAGGGTTCAGCCACGCCTACAAACGTCATGGGACCACGACCCTGTTCACCGCCCTCGACGTTGCCACTGGCTTGGTCAAGACCGGCCATTATCAGCGCCGCCGGCGCATCGAGTTCCTCGATTTCATGAACCGCCTGGTGGCCGAACATGCCGGGCGCGAGATCCATGTGATTTTGGACAATCTCAATACCCACAAGCCCAAAGATGACCGCTGGCTGGCGCGGCACAAGAACGTCCATTTCCATTTTACCCCGACCCATGCCTCCTGACTCAATCAAGTGGAGGTCTGGTTCTCCATTCTCTCCGCCAAAGCCTTGGCCGGCGCGAGTTTCGTCTCGCCGCGCCAGGTTCGCGATCAGATTGACGCCTTTATCAAGGCCTATAACCAAACCGCTCACCCCTTCGAGTGGACCAAGCAAGTCGTATTCTCGCAGCATCCGCGAGCTAAGTACGCCGACTTATGCAACTGGGTACTAGCTTTGATGATGGCCTGAAGCCGCGGGCGCGGCTTCGGTCGGCTGCTGGGGCCGGTCAGCGTAGTCGACCGCGTGCTGACGGTATTTTTTCCGGCGGCCAGATCGAGGCTGAGCAGATCAAGAATTTCAGGAAATGATCGATCGATGCCGACGGTCGCCGAAACCGAGTTAATCGCAAATCATCGTAATTCCCGTTCGGAATCAAGAGCGCAAATTTCTGACGGATCGGCGAGACGGCTCTTCGTCGTGCGCTGGAACAGTTAGCGCAGTCAAATGAACTGGTTATCATGGGTTTAATTATCGGAGTGGGAGTAGAATAACGATAGGAACGGATCTGCTCCCGACTGTGTTTTTATGGAAGTGTTCGACTATCCAAAAGAGGACTGCAATGATTATGTTAACTTTGTTGGCCGTTTCTTCCGCTCTTGCGCTGAACACCGTGCCGGTGCACGCGGAATCTCCGGGGGATGTGATGAAAGACATCGGAAGGGAAATGAATGGTGAGCCTGTGCATCGCGACCATTTATTGGCGCGAGCACGAACGCGACCAAGTCTATCGTCACGAGCAGCACCGTCTGAATGATGAATGGCGCGAGCCCGATGCGCGCCGCCGGGCGTTGCACGACGAGCGCCGCTTCAACGAGGAAAACGGCTTTTATGGCCGCTGACCCGAGCACGCCCAGCTTGGGGGCTGGCTCCGCAACGGTTGCGCGATCTGTTTCTCGGGAGTACCAGATAACCCACCGAAATTTTGGAGGGCTGCGATGACTGACAAAATTGCCGATGTTCCGGAGGCTCCGGCCGAGGCTGTGAGCCCCTCTGGCATCAACCACCTGGTGCTCAACGTCCGCGACATCGACGAGTCGCACAAATTCTGGACCGAGATCGTCGGCTTCAAGCAGGTCGGCGAATTGCATCCGCGGCCCGACCGGCCAACCCCGCCGAAGATGCGCTTTTACAGCGCCGTCAATGACGGCAAGCTGACCCATCACACCGTCGCGCTGGTCGAGAGCGCGAACCTGCCGCCGCCCGCCGATTGGGTGCTGGCCAACAGCCAGGTCGCGATCAACCATGTCGCGCTGACGATGCCGAACCGCGAGGCGTGGCAGAAGCAGCTCGCCTTCTTGCAGAGCAAGGGGGTCAAGTTCAACTGGCGCGTCAACCACGGGGTGACCCACAGCGTCTATGTCAACGACCCGAATGGCTATGGCGTCGAGTTCCTCTACGAGATGCCGCGCGAGATGTGGGAAAACGATATCGACGGCGGGATCAACTGGCTCGAAAACCTGCCGACCGAGGGCCCCCAGGCCCTGGTCGACCGCACCGATACGCCGAGCTTCGGCCGGAAGGCGGCGGCGGAATAGGCTGACTGCGGCCGGAGGATCCGAACCTCCGTGTCGCGGAATTTTTTCGGCATCCGGCTAGCATGTTTTTGTAGTCTGCTGGGGCCGCTTTCGATTGCTGCAGATGCGGCTTCCCCGCCGTCGCCGGTCGCTGCACGCAGCCTATACGCGGTCAATCAAGCCGGGGCCGATCGAGGGTCCGTCTCGGTCTACGATATCGAAGCCGGGCACCGACTGGTTAAAACCATTGGGACGGTACCCAATGTCGGCGACGTCAGAGGACTGGCCGTCAGCGCCGTCACGGGGAAACTCTACGTCGCCTACCAGGATGTTTCCGGCACCGGAATGGTCTACTGTCTGGACGTTTACGACGACGCGATCCTCTGGAATAGAGCGGTCAATCCCGGTGTCGACCGGCTGGCGATCAACCCAAACGGACAATTGCTCTATGTTCCAACCTGGGAAGGGGGTTCGGCGGACTACGTCAATGTCGTCGACGCCAATACGGGTAATATTGTTCGAAAGGTGTATTTCTCCAATCGATCGCACGACGCTCAATACCCGTTATCTGGACCGATTTTCCAGGAGACCAAGGCCGGCGACGGAAGCGGCCATTACCTGTATCTGATCGACCCGGCCAGCTATGCGGTGTCACGCGTCGGGCCCTATTCGGGAATCCTCGGACCTTACGCGGTCGACAGCACGAGCAGTTACGCCGTGAACAATGTGACAGACCTCTGGGGAATGCAGGTCGCCAATCTCAAGACCGGTCAGATCGTCACTGCAGGCATCCCGGACCATCCGCCGGGCGAAGCCGGACTGCTGCACGGCATCGGCTGGACGCCCGACCAAACTGAGGTCTGGCAGAGTGGCGCTCGGAGTGACCCGCACGTCTACGTCTGGGATATGCATAATCCGATGGCCCCGGTTCTGAAGGATAGATTGACGTTGCGCAGCGGGCGCGGATCGCACTGGCTGACCTTCGATATAAAGGGCGACTACGGTTATATCGCCCCCAACAAAAGCAGCGCGGATGGAACCGAAATCTTCGATGCCCGCACCCATAAATCAGTCGGCGTGATCGGATCGTCGGAAGACTTGCTCGAGATTGACTTCGCGAACGGAAAGATCAGCCAAGTCGGTGATCAGTACGGAATTGGCAGACGATAAGCCGCTGACCCCTAAGTGTTCCGGCACTTTGTTTATTGCGCATGCTCTACCCCGTCCAAAAAGCGGATGTAGGCTTCGGGGAGTGCATGGGTTCGCGCACCTTCCCGCAGCAGCGTGATGTAGCGCAAGGACGGCTTACCATCGACTTCTTTGCCCGGCGCCATGTACGTGACGGCCGGGATAACCCGACCATTACGGTCTTCGGCCTCGATCGCAACATGGCGGTAGCCGCGCCCGGGTACTCCTTCCGTCGAATCCAGGCGGATTAGATCGCGCCGCGTGATGCGGTAGAGCACGCCCCAAACTTCCGCGTCCGGGTCGGGCTGCAGATTTGCAGGAGCGGCTTTTCCATTGGGACGGCCTTCGAGATTGAAGCGTAGCCGATAACCCTTGATGCGGCCGGAGCGGCATTCGAGCGGCTGGATGCGACGCCGGACCCGAAAGGCGCTGTCATGCATGTTGGCGCCATAGGCGAAATACCAAATCTCGTCCTTCGCCCGACCCGAAAGGCGATGGCCACGCAACGGATAATAACAGCGTGAGAGAATCCAGGATTTCGCAATGAGCCGGCGCAGCTTGCGCCGCAATCTCCTAAGAGCCCCTGCACCGGCAGGCGTCCGGCTCTGGTTACGACGGGCTGCCGGCATAGCTCGTCAGATCGATAAACTCCAATACCGTGCCGTCGGGATCGTGAAAATAGGCGCGCGGTCCGTTGAGCACGCCACCCTGCCGGTCTTCCTCGAACGTGATCTGGACGTCATGAGCACGTAAATGGTCGAGTGCTGCCTCGTAATCGTCGTGCGCGACGGCGAAGGAATGATGGACACCCCCATGATCGTCCAGCACCGGGTTTATCGGCGGGTTGCGCTTCACCAGGATGAGGCAGGTCCCGGCTGCATCGAGGAACGCCATGTGCCCGCCTGGCACCGTAGACAGATGCCGGCAGCCGACGACCTCGGTGTAAAACCGCGTGCTTCGCGCGACATCACTCACGGGAATGCTGAAATGAGCAACCGCCTTGATCGCAACCATCTGACCCTCCCGTCCTGCTGATACCCTGATCGAATAGGCCGGCCTAGTTCAAAGGGCAATCTTCACTCACATCCGCGCGGCATGAGCTTCCTCCAGCTCCCGCAGCCGCCTCTCGAAATCGCTGGTCTCGACCGCCCGGACAAAGATCTCGACCACCCGCGCCAGCTCCGCCGCCTCACCGGGGGTGATCGAGCCATCGACGGCCGCATTGGTGATGGCCGCCATCGCGCCGCCGAGATCGGCGGCATCGCGCACCAGCGGCAGACCCAGCCGCACCGGCCGCCCGCGGCGCGGCGGAATGATGCGTTCCAGACACAACCGCAGCGCCATTCCATCGCCTGCGAGAGCGAGCTCCACCGCCCGCCGGGTCAGCGCCTCGGCCTCGCCGTCGAGCAGCAGCTCGGCGGTCTGCGTCGCCCTGTTGCGCGCGCCGGCCGGCCGCCCCTTGGGATTGCCCGACCGGCCCTTCCTGAACCGGCCCTCGGGATTCCCGGACCGGCCCTTCAGGAACCGCCCCTGCGCGTCCCGGTCCTCCTGTTTCTGCAATGAATCTACAAGCACGCCCTTCTCCTTCGCAATCACCGCGCCCACTTCCCGAGGCGCTGCTCTGGCTTGCAAGACTGCGATATGATTATGGCAATTTTAGCGTTGCTAAATCGCAAGTGCTTTCGGGGGGCTTTGCGTTATAACGAGAGGGTGTAGTGGCGGCGTCACACCCGATCTCGGCGGGAATTTTACCGACCTTGTCGGAGTACCATTGCCATTGCTCGCCCGTCGCCACGGACAAGTTAGTCGTGTGACACCCTCAAATGTCGCGCCGGCACCGCGAAAACCTCCCTTTTGGATGCACCCCGACCTCCGGCGCGGCACAGAACGTCAACGACTTGCCCAAAAGCCGACATCCCACTGGACGTCCCCCTAGCCGCCGCACTCGACCATCCTCGCGGCCACTCAGCCTCCGCGCTGGCGAGTGGCTCTTCCTGCCCCATTGCGGCCATAGTCTATGGCCAGTCGCGGCGTCTGCAGTGGCGTGGAAGCTCTCATTCGTTCCTCGCAAGGTGCGTTGAGGGGTCCACAGCAAGAGCGCGTACAGAGCTCGAGGTGCTCCCGCATGCGCATCCGCTCGCAACGCAGGCACACCTACGTCAGATAGGTATGGATTATCTCGATCAGCTCCTCGGCGGCATCCACCTGGCGTGACCCGGCTTCGCTGTCGGCAGGCAATAGATACTCTCGCACGTGTTCTTCCAGGACTTCGGCCATCAAGCCGTTGATCGCACCACGCGCCGCGGTGATTTTTCGCAGAAGGTCTGAGCAACTCGCCTCGCCATCAAGCGCGCGCTCGATCGCATCGACCTGCCCGCGCAGCCGACGCACACGGTTCACCAGGCCCCGCTTGTCGCGAAGCGGACGCGGGGTCCGACCCTCGTCACTCGTATGGTGCATCATTTTCCCCTAAATTTGCGGCCAACCGTTGTCTGTTCGAGATCCTACACGGATACGGGAATCGTCAAGTTGACCAAAATACCCATGGTCGTATAAGCCCCAATATCGCAGCCTAAAATTTACGATACGGCAGCACGCTTTAGCCGTTGACAACCCGCCTCAGGGAGCATACCTGGCAGGGTATCTTTGGGCGTGCCCAAAGATGCGCATTCAACAGCAACCGGAACGATGGGACCTCGATCTAGCAAGACTTCCGCGGAGCCTCCTAGTCGCGTGATTGCGGCGGGCTCTACGGGCTACCTGCCCCGGGTGCGGCGACGGTGTCCCTCGGTCAGACCGGTTGCGATCGCAATAGAGGTCCGCCGCTAAGGGCAGTCCGCCGCTCCGCCCGGGTCGGAACGTCACCAACCTGGGAATGGAGGAATGGGACATGGCTGCCCTGGTAAGGCACGACACCGCTGTAAAGCCGGTTTTTCCTGGCGTCGACACAGAGATCCGCGCGGATGCCGCGGAGATCGCACGCCTTTACGATGCTCTCGACTGCCTCAGCGAGCGCGAGAACCCGCGAACTGCCCGCCTGCTTGCGAGCAGTCGAAGCAAGATCGCGCAAAAAGTAATCGAAGAGGCCGGCGAGCTCGCTCTCGAGGCGGTGCGTCACCGCTCGCGCAGCGTCGTCCGCGAGAGCGCCGATCTCGTCTATCATCTGATTGTATTGTGGCACGACTGCGGTATCGCGCCCGACGAGGTCTGGACCGAGATGCGCCATCGCGCCGAACGGTTCGGTATCGCGGAGAAATTGCCCAAAGGATCTGATTGCCCGGCGCCGGCAATCGGGTTCGAGAGGTGAGGGAGCAACCGATGTCCTCCGTCACCGAACTCGCGACACTGCCGCGCCAAAGCGCCGTTCTCGACGAGGCGCATGTCGGCCACATCAACGGTGCGCTCGGCACGATCCAGCACGGCGACATCGCTCCGCGGATCGGCTGGGTCGCGAAGCTGAAGACTTTGCTCGCGATCCTCGGACCCGGGCTCATCGTCATGGTCGGCGACAACGACGCCGGCGCTTTCGGCACCTACACGCAAGCCGGGCAGGATTACGGCACAACCCTGTTGTGGACCTTGGCGCTGCTGGTCCCGGTGCTCTATGTCAACCAGGAGATGGTGCTGCGGCTCGGCGCTGTTTCCGGCGTCGGACATGCCCGTCTGATCCTCGAGCGGTTTGGCAAGTTCTGGGGCGCCTTTAGCGTCATCGACCTGTTTCTGCTCAACGCCCTGACGATCGTCACCGAGTTCATCGGCATCAACCTGGCGCTCGGCTATCTCGGTGTTTCGAAGGAGCTGGGTGTCGTTGCCGCTGCTCTGTTGATCATGGTTGCGGCCGGCACCGGCAGTTTCCGCCGTTTCGAGCGCTTCTCATTGATGCTCGTGGTCGGCAGCCTGTTGCTCGTCCCGGTGTTCTTGATGGTTCACCCGCCGGTCGGCGCGATGGCTGCGGACTTTTTTGTGCCGAAGCTGCCGCAACGGAGCCCGTTGAACGAGGTGATGCTGCTGATCATCGCCATCGTCGGCACGACGGTCGCGCCGTGGCAGCTGTTTTTTCAGCAGAGCTACGTCATCGACAAGCGCATTCCGCCCCGTTTCATCCCTTATGAGCGGGCAGATCTCGTGGATCGGCATCGTCTTCGTAACGGTCGGGGCCGTGGCGCTGATGGCGGTTGCGGCAGCGACGTTCGCGGGCCGCCCTGAATTCGGGATGTTCAGCGATGCCGGTGGCGTTGCTCCGGGCTCGAAAAATATGTCGGTCCAGTGCCGGCAGTGCTGTTCGCACTGGCGCTGCTCGACGCGTGCATCATCGGTGCGTCGGCGGTGTCGCTCTCCACTGCCTATGCCGTCGAGCGATGTGCTCGACCTGCGCCACTCGCTTGCACCGCAAGCCGACCGAGGCGAAGGCATTTTATGCCGTTTACTGCGGTCTCATTGCACTGGCGGCGACGCTGGTGCTTACGCCCGGGACGCCGCTCGGGCTTCTGACCAATGCGGTCCAGACCCTCGCCGGCGTGCTCTTGCCAAGTGCCACGGTATTCCTGCTGCTGCTGTGCAACGACGAGGCGGTGCTCGGGCCCTGGGTCAACGGGCGTTGGCTCAACCTATTCACCGGCGGGGTGATTGTTGTTCTGGTGCTGCTGTCGATCATCCTGACGGCATCGGTACTCTTCCCCGAGATTGGCAGTGAAACGATCACCGCGAATTCTTGGTTTGGGCAGCTTAACGGCACTCGTCAGTCTATCTCACGGTCGGCGGCCGTCGTCCCGTTGAAGCACCCGTTGGGGCGGCCGACCGGTTATTGCGCGATACTTGGCGGATGCCCCCGCTGGCCCAACTGCCACCGCGACAGCTGACCACCCTCAACCGGGTATGGCTCGTTGTGCTGCGCGCCTATCTGATCGTCGCGGCCGGGCTCGTTCTTGTGCGCATTGTCACGCTAGCGACGAGTGGAGTTCTGACGATGCGCTTCTTGAACTCGATCGTCGAATTGGGGTTGAGCTTGTTGCGCGCCGCTCTGCGCGTCGTGGCTGAGATCGCTCTCCACGCATCGTCGAGCTGGCGATCGCCGCCGTCTGATGGCGCCGTCAAGCCCGCAGCCTCGATTTCCGAGAAACCGTGTTATAGCCGGCGGCGAAAGCGTTCTGATCGACGCGACCCGGCACCGATGCCGGCCATAATACGGAAGGTAGGACGAGAAGTGTCGGGTACCGTGACCCTTCTGCAACTCGGCGGCTATGTCGGGCTCCTTCTCTGGGGCACGCATATGGTCAGCACCGGCGTCGAGCGCGGTTTCGGCGCCGAACTGCGTCGTTGGCTCGGCCGCACCCTGTCGCGCCCGGGAGGACGCGCACGTCTCTATGCCTTCCTGGCCGGCCTCGCGGTAACCGCAGTGCTGCAGAGCAGCACTGCGACCGGGTTGATGGCGACCTCGTTTACCGCAAGTGGCGCGATCGGTTTAGCCCCGGCACTCGCAGTCATGCTCGGCGCCAATGTCGGCACCACGCTGATCACCCAAATCCTGGCCTTCAACATTGCCCACGGTGGCGCCGGTCCTCGTGTTGATCGGCGTCGTCGTCTTCCGCTGATCTAGCGACGGGGGCGCCAGAAATCTCGGCCGGGTCGGGATTGGCCTCGGGCTGATGTTGCTCGCGCTCGGCGCATTGGTGCACACCCTGGAACCGGTGGAGACCGCGCCGGCGTTGCGCGCCGTGCTCGGGTCGCTCGGAGGCCAACCCGTATTGGCGGTGTTGATCGCGGCCGCGTTGACCTGGGCGTGCCACTCGAGCGTCGCGGTCGTCCTACTGATCGGCTCATTGGCCGGATCGGGCGTCGTCGCGCCGGCGGGGTCGCTGGCGCTCGTGCTCGGTGCCAATCTCGGCAGCACCTTGCCGCCACTCTTCGAGGTCGGCTCGGCCATCGCGCGCCGGCTTCCGCTCGGCAATCTGTTGGTACGGGCGACGGGTTGCATCGTCGTGTTGCCGTTCCTTCCGCAGATCGCCGGGCTGCTCGCACAAATCGAGCCGGCGCCGGCGCGGCTGGTGGTCAATTTCCACACGGCCTTCAATCTGGCGCTCGCGGTGCTGTTTCTGCCCTTGGTGGATTGGCTCGCGGCGTTGCTCGTTCGCTTTCTTCACGATCCGCCGCGCCCCGCCGATCCCGGAAAACCGATCCATCTCGAAGAGGCTGCGCTCGACAGCGCCAGCGTGGCGCTTGGCGAACGCCGGAGCGCGAGACGTTGCGCATCGCGGATATGTTTGAGGGCATGCTGCGCGGCGCGATCGAAGTGTTTCGTTCGGGTGACCGGCATCGCGCGGCCGACATTTCGCGCACCGAGCGCATCATGGATCGGCTCGGCGCCGCGATCCGCCGCTATCTCGCCGATATCGGCAACGAGCAGCCGCTCGATGACGAGGACGAGGGCGCGCGGGGCCAGGAGATCTTGTCGGCGGTGATCAACCTGGACACGCCGGCGATATCGTCGCCAACAATCTGCTCGAGTTCGCAGCGCGGCGCACTCGGCGCGCCGGCGGCTTTGCCCCAGAGGAGCTCGATGCGATCGCCGCGATGCACGCCGAGCTCGTCGCAAGTCTCGCGGCTCGGGTTGACGGTGTTCCTGCGCGGTGACGCCGCGCTGTGTGATGCGCGACGATTGGTGGTTCGCAAACGGCTAATGCGCCGCCAGAGACGGAGGCGGCGGCTTTGAACGTACGTTCGCTGCAAGGCGGCGTAGGTAGGTCCGAGGCGGTTGCCACGACAATCGACAATGGCGATTTCCTCCGCATTGTGCGCGACTTACGGCGCGTCCACTCGCATATTGCGGCGCTCGCCTACCCGGTCCTCGAACGGGAAGCGGAGAGCGAGCGAGGTGACGCTGGCCCGGCACCTGGTGGCGTAACCAGGGCTTCAAAGTAACGCTCTGGCCACGAACTCGCCGATGTCGAAGGCATCGGGTGTATGGTCAGGTTCCACAAATACCATGGTCGGCAACGATGACCTTGTAGATCGGATTGCACTTGCGGCCAGGCCGGAGGTGGCGCGGGATTCCGCACCTCATGTCCGAACGATTGACGCGCCGGTTTCGGCTGCCGGGTTGAATTGCGTCGCCAAGGTTCGAGATCGCGCATGACAGTTCTCACCACCT
>CAVOHI010000081.1:0-24430 GCA_963695605.1 uncultured Alphaproteobacteria bacterium
GCTAACAGCGCCGTTCGGGTGGACGACGACGAAGCAGGCCGCGATCTACACCCGAAAAGCCAACCGTACCAAGCTCGATAGCGAGGCGGCGCGGTTGCTCGAAGCACAAACCAGCAACGAAAGTGCCCCACTTTTTCCAACGACGGCGTCCGGCGGGACAATAAGACCAAAAAGCCGTTGGTAATCAACGGCATTTTGGAGCCGCGGTGCCCAGCGGCGGAATTGAACCACCGACACACGGATTTCAGTGCGTCAGGTTCTGTCCGTTTTCGCTCTATTCCAATGACTTGGCAATTATATGTCGCAAGCAGACGGCTTTCTTGTCGCAAATCCAGCTCAGCCTACAATGGCGAGTTCCCCGGCTGCAAAGTTCGCGTGATCGTCCTCAAGCCTCGGGAACAGGTGACCGTATACCTCAAAGGTCATCTGAATCGAGCTATGCCCGAGAAGTGCTTGGAGCCGTTTTGGCGAGAAGCCTTGCTCGATTACCCATGACGCGAAAAAATGCCGGAGCGCGTGAAGTCGGTACTTTGGCTTCATGACCGGATTGCCGTTCTCGTCCTTCTCCTCGGGGTCGGGCGCAACCATCCCAGTCTCGAATTGGAGCGCATAAAAGCCGCGACTCGCGATGTTCGCATGGTTCTCGATATTTCCTGCCCCGTTCGGGAAAACGAGCCATAAACGGGTCTCTTGATCGCTCTCGGCCGACTTTGCGTTAGGGCATGCCAGCCGCCATTCGTTCAACGCCTTGACCACCATCGGCGACATCGGAATCTCGCGCTCACCAGCGGCGGACTTCGGGGCGCCGATCTCGCCCCACAGGGTCGCGCGCTGGCGGACAGGGATCACTTTGCGCTCAAAATCGACATCATCCGAGCCAAGTCCGCGGATCTCCGAGGCGCGCATGCCGGTGAAGATCGCCGTAACGAGCAAAGGACGCCATCGGCCATCGGCCTTGGACAGGATTATCTGAACCTCTTCCTTCGACGGGATGTCGCGCCCGACGGCGAGCTTACGCTGATCTCGCTTCTCCATATCTACCCGGACGGCTGCGCTGCGTTTTGTGCTACCAGGCCGCGGCGCTGCGCCTCGCTAAGGATGCTCTTAACTCTGAGGCTGACTAGAACCTTCCGCGCCATTGGACGTGAGCTTCTGGCGTGTGGATGCCGTGCTTCACCTGCACCTTTGTTTCATCGAGCCAGGCCTTCGCGTCCTTTTCCCGCCCGAACGTCTTGGTGTGCCGTTCACCCTTTTGATCGAAGTAATCGGCAACCCAAGCGGTTTTGACCTTTCCGCCAGATTTCCACGTTCGCTTTCGAACAGTCGCCATCGAGACCACCTACGCGTTCGGTCCCGATTTCGTTGTGAACAGTTCCAATCGTGTCGCATCAATTTCCGATGGTCAACATGCGTAAGCGCTGATACGCAGTCCTTCGGAGTAGATTCTCGATCTCAAGAAATTGCGAGCAGCGAGGGCCAAGCCACTCGCCATGCCAACGGTTTCCGGGCAGCATTTCGGGAGGTCGGACGCGGTGGCACGTTCGACGCGAGGCCTACGCCGAGAACATTCCGCACGGAGTTCCGCCGGAGGGATTGAGCAAGCTCTATCAGGGTCATGCCGTGCTGGCTGGCGGCGCGAAGATGAAGGACCGGTTCCAATTCGCCTTCGGCGCCGAATTCGTCGAAGTCCGGGTGCATGCTAGGACGCGCGAGATCCGCTGCCCGCGCGTCGTCGGTGCGTTCGCCGCCGGCCGCATCGTCGACCCGGCGACCGACAAGAGCCGGCTCATGGGCGGGCTGATCTGGGGCGTCTCGTCGGCTTTGCACGAGGCGACCGAGATCGACCGCCGGCGTGCTCGTTACTGCAACACCGATCTCGCCGAGTATCTGATCCCGGTCAATGCCGACATCGACGAGGCCCAGGTGATCCTGATCCCCGAGGAAGACCACCTGGTCAATGATCTCGGCATCAAGGGTTTGGGCGAGCTCGGCAATGTCGGCACCAACGCGGCGGTCGCCAACGCCGTCTGCCACGCGACAGGCGTAAGGATCCGCGAGCTGCCCATCCGGCTGGAAAAACTGCTCAACGCGCCGTCAATTGTCTTTTAACCGACACAAACGTCAGATGCGCTCCACTACTCCCCGAAACGGGTTACGAGCACCGCGGCGGGCCGCTGGCCCACGGCATAAGTGGCCAAGGGAGTGAGCGCCCCGGTTTGACCATTGATACGGTACGAAGCCAGGTGTCCGGAGGCCGTGCCGGCGGCGAAGACAAACTGGCCCTCCGGGTCCAGACCGAAGGCGCTGGGGACTGCTTCGGTGGGTACCTGCCCAATCGAACTCAAACGCCCCGCAGCGCCTACAGCAAAACCCGCAATGCTGTTGTGGCCCCGGTTGCCCACATAGAGGAACCGCCCCGACGGTGTGAGATGAATTTGGGAGCAGGTGTTCCGCGCGGTGAACCCGTCGGGCAGGGTCGTGATAGTCTGCACGGCGGCGAGATTGCCCGTCGCACGGTCTACGCGATAACTGGTGACACTGCAGCCCTGCTCGTTTGAGAAATAAACGAGATCCTGCGTGGGATGGAAGCAATAATGGCGAGGGCCAAGGCGTTCCGTCGGCTCAACCCGGAATGTCGAATTGGGTGACAGACGCCCGGTATACGGGTCGAATTTGAATTGCAAGATCATATTGGGGCCAGGGTTCTCCCTGGGCGGCTCCAGCACGTTGTCATTGAGCCGGGCAATGTGCGGGACGAAGGCGAACCGATTGGAGGGATCGGTCGCTATCGCGTGGGCGCCGTTCGCCGTGTTCTGCCGGTCGAGTTGTGGCGCACCCACCGCGCCGTCGTTGCCGAGAGGATGGACGGCCGCATACCCGCCTTGGTAATAGGCGGACAGCAAGTACCTTCCCGTGCGGTCGGCAGCGAGAAACGTGGGCGCATGTTCCGTTCCGACCCTCCCTTGCGGCGCCAACCCGCCAGTGCTTTGGTCGATCCGGAAGCTCGATATCGCCGGCGACCCACGGTGCCCGACATATAGCACCCGTCGATCGGGGCTAGTCGCCAGCACGGACGGGCCACCCGCGACCGGCACCTCGGCCTGCGGCGTGAGCTGCCCGGTGCTGCCATCCAGAGAGAAGACCGAGATCTTGTCTTCGTCTTGCAGGCAAACATAGACAGAGTACGACATCGTTCACCCTCCTATGGGCATTAGACGGGGCGGGTCGTAAATTCCATGCTTCACCGAAACCACCGGTCGGACATGATCAGCTCGACCTGCTTGTTCTCGAGCGAGTCACCGCGCATTTCGCTGCCGTCGGGATTGATGCGGCCGTGCCGGTCGACGCCGTCGAACGCCGCGGCGCCGATACGGGCCATCACCAGCGGCTCATCGCTCGTCGCCTTGAACCAATAGAAAGTCCCGTGCGGCAACAGCACGCCCTCGTTCTTGCCGATCGTACGGGTCTCGCCGTTCGGCCCGTAGAATGTCGCCTCCCCCTGGAGAACGATAAAGGTGTGGTCCTCATTGGGGTGGGCGTGCAATCCGTTCTCGCCGTCGGCAGCGTAGGTCTTCAGCACGACCCACATCCTGTCCGAGGCGGCGAGCGGCGTGTCGGTCCGGCCTTGTTTCGGGAGCTGCGCTTCCAAGCGAAAAAACGACGGCTTGGCCTCGACGACCTGCGACCGCACCTTGGTGCGCAGATCTTCAGGGCTTTTGGCGATGGTCGCGGTTCCTTCGGGCGGCATGGCGATCTCCTGCAAAGAGATGGCGAAGGCTTGAGTTCGACGAGCCGTTTCAGCTTTTGTCAATAGACTCTCGGGCACACTGCTGCGTCGCCCCCCAATGACAGAGGCTAAAATGCGCGTGATCATCCCGACGCTGGTAGGTCTGGCGGCTTTGGCCGTTACCTCGGTGCAGGCAGCCCCGGTACCGACCAACCCGCATCATCATTCGAAATGGCACGAGACGCCGGCACAGAACATTCGGAAGAGCCAGCGTTACGATTATCTCGTAAGCACCAACAGGAGCTTTCGTGCTGCTCGAATGAGAACGGAATGCGGGCCGATCAGAGATCCCGAACTGCGCGCAAGCTGTGTTGGCTCATTCAGCACTTATGAGCCTCGGTAAGCTGTAAAGCCGGTAGGTACTAATAACTCCAGCGACTAGAACGCAAGCGTTCCGCGGCACGTAGCGACGCCCAAGGAGGAGGCCTCGGCTAAGATGGTCGGGGCCTGCTTGCTTGTGAGGCTAGTTAGTATTGCGGCTTGTAGAGTTGGCCCTCGATCCAGGCGCGGATGTCGCGCGGCCGCTCGACTTGCGCCAGGCCCTGGTCGAACATGAACTCGGCGACGCGGGTTGCGGTCGTCACTTCCGTCTCCAGAATGTCGGCTTGGCCCGGGAACAGCATGCCCCTCGCGCGGAGAGCCGGGCCTATCTGATCGGCACTCGCCTCGGCAGCCGCGATGAAGCACGCGTCGGTGAGCCGCCGCGGCCGCGCCACATAGGTTGCTAGGCCGATCGCCGGAAAGATGTAGAAATTGTTGGCCTGCCCTGGGTGGAAAGTCTTGCCGTTGAGCTTTACATCCGGGAACTGCACGCCAGCCGCGTAGAGGGCTTTGCCGTTCGACCACGTGTAAGCCTGCTCCGCGGAGCACTCGGCCTTGTCAGTCGGGTTGGAGAGCGCGAAGATGATCGGCCGGTCGTTGAGCCGGCTCATCGCCTCGACGACCCGTTGATCGAAGGCGCCGCCCTTGGTGCTGACGCCGATCAGCACAGTCGGCTTCAAAGTCTCGACGGTCTTGACGAGATCCTTCGACGTGGGTGCCTTGTGCGCATAGACCTTCTGCGCCTCAGACAAATCGGTGCGAGACGGCTCCAGCAGCCCGTCGATGTCGAACATCGAAATGCGGCTGCGGGCGGCATCCTGCGATAGCCCCTTCATCTGCATCGCGGCGGCAATCAGATTGGCGATGCCGATCCCAGCCGAGCCGGCGCCGAGGAACAGGATGCGCTGCTCGGTCAACGGCGCATCGACGATCTGCAATGCCGTCGTCAGCCCCGCGAGCGCTACGCTGGCGGTGCCCTGGATGTCATCGTTGTAGCAGAGCATCTTGTTCTTGTAGCGGTCGAGCATGCGGATTGGGTCGGTCCCCTTCCAGTCCTCGAAATGGATGCAGCAGCCGGGAAAGAGTTCTTGCACTGCCTCAACGAATTCCTCGGTCAGTGCGTCCAGCTCCTCGTCGGAGGGCGGCGGTTGCCGCAGGCCCAGATACAACGGATCGGCACGCAGCTGTGCATTGGTCGTTCCGATGTCGAAAAGGACTGGCAGCATGATATCGGGCGGCACTGCGGCGCAGGCGGTATAGAGTTGCAATTTCCCGATCGGGATGCCCATGCCGTTGGCGCCGATGTCGCCAAGACCAAGAATGCGCCCACCGGTCGAGACGCAGATGAAGCGCACGTCCCGGGTCGGCCAGTGGCGCAATACCTCGGCGATGCGGCCCTTCATCTCGCGGGTGATGTACATGCCGCCCGCCCGCCTGTAGATGTGGCCGAAGGCGAGACAGGCATCGGCGACCGTCGGGTCGTAGACAATCGGCACGAACCGCGCTGGATCGGGACATCAAGGTACGGTAGAACAATGTCTCGTTGCGATCCGCGAGGCCGATCAGGTAGACGTAGCGTTCGAGATCGTTGGGCTTCGCGTCAAGGTGCTGCATCACCCGCTCGAGCTGCCGGTGGAGGCTCTCTACCGCCTGCGGCAATAGCCCTTCCAGCCCGTATTCGCGGCGCTCTTCCAATGTGAACGCGGTACCTTTATTGCGAACCGGGTCGTTCAGCAGCGCCTGGCCTTGCAGATTATCGGTCATGTGATTGCTCTTTCCTATTTCAGTGGGTGGGGTTGCCGGCTGCTCGCGCAATCGGCAGCACCGAAAGCGAGCGCACCCCCTGTGCGCCATGGATTAAGACACCCTCGATGTCCGCGGTCGCGGAAGGCCCGGTGTGAAACGAGGCATAGCGGCGGTCGCGGAACTCGGGCCGCCCATAGGCGTGGTGCAGATTGACGACAATGTCGGCCGGATCGAGCAGTACGATCAGATGCTGTGCGAGGTAAGCGACCGCGTTGACGTGCAGGTCTGCGTCGCTGAGCAGCACCGATCCGGTCTGAGCGACGGCGAAAGAAGCGCGGACGATCGCAAAATCGACATCCGCGAGATCCTGCGGCTTGCGTACACCGGCCACGTCGCGGTTGCCCGCGATCTCCGGCGCCGTCGAGCACACGATTTTAGCGTCCGCGATCTTTGCACGGACCGGCGTCAGCATGTCGCCCGAGGCTGGCGGATCGAGAAACACCCCGCCCATCTGCTGCAGGCTGTCCTTAAACGCAGAGAGCAGCGATGCCGGCGGGCCGTCGTCGAAGAGCGGTACATCGGGAAGTGGCCGGTCCACGCGCGGCAGGTTTTTCCTAACCGAGGCCAGGATCTCGTCACGGCTGCTCATTGTTTCCCTCCGCGGATGGCGTGATACCAGCTGTGAAAGGTCTGTTTGGGCGGGTGCGGCACTTCGCGGTGCCGACCCCAGGCATTCAGGCCATTGTAGATGACGAAGCGCGGCAGATGGGCGAGCGCCACATCGGCCGCGACGATCGCGGCGCGGTAGGCGGCGGGCCGCGACAGCAACTCGCCGGCGGCCTTCATCGCAGCCCTCTTGGCCAGCGGGGTTTCGTGCCGCTCGACGAGCACGCGTCGCCACGCATAGATCTGCTCGTGGATATTGATCTTCACCGGGCAGACATTGGTGCAGCTGCCATTCAATGTCGAAGCGAAGGGAAGGTTGCTGTATTTTCGCTGGTTGAAAGTCGGGTCGATAATCAGGCCGATCGGGCCCGAGTAGGTGGCGCCGTAGCTGAGGCCGCCGCTGCGGCGGTAGACCGGGCAGGTGTTCATGCAGGCGCCGCAGCGGATGCATTTGAGCGACGTCCAGAACTCCTCCAGGCCCAGTTGCTCGGACCGGCCATTGTCGACCAGCACGATATGCATTTCACCGCCGGACCGCGGCCCGCGAAAGTGCGAGGTGTATTGCGTGACCGGTGAACCCAATGCGCTGCGCGACAACAGGCGAACGAAGACCGCCAGGTGCTCGAGGCGTGGAATGATCTTCTCGATGCCTATCGAGGCGATATGCAATTTCGGCACATTGGCGGACAAATCGGCATTGCCCTCGTTGGTGCAGACGACAAAGGTGCCGGTCTCGGCGACCGCGAAATTGCAGCCGGTCATCCCGGCATCGGCCTTGAGGATCAGCGGGCGCGTCGCCTCGCGCTGTGCTTCCGCCAGGTAATGAACGTCGCTGTTGGCGGGGTCGGTACCGATCGTCTTGGAGAATACCTCGGCCACGTCTGTCCTAAGCTTGTGCACTGCCGGCACGACGACATGACTCGGGTCTTCATTGTCGAGCTGCTGGATGCGCTCTCAGAGATCGGTTTCGATGACCTCGATCCCGACGGACGCCATGTAAGGTCGGAAACCGCACTCCTCGGTCAGCATCGACTTGCTCTTGATCAGCGATTTGGCGCCGTGATCGCTGAGGATGCCGTGGACAATTTGATTGTGCTCGGCGGCGTCCCGACCGGTCGATGGGGTGGTGATTAAATATTCTCCACCTTCAAGCTGGCTGCAGTTTCCGCGCGAGTTTTGCGGCACGCATCGGCATCCTGAGTGAGATCGATGCCGTATGTCGGAATGATCTCCCTCAGCTTTGGGAGCCAGCCGCTCTCGGTGAGTTCACCCGCGAAACACTTTTCGAGCACGCCGACAGCGATGAAGGCTGCGGTGGACGCGCCTGGCGAGGCGCCAAGCAGGGCGACAAGGGATTTGTCCTCTGCTGCGACCAGTTCGGTGCCGAACTCCAATACGCCACCCCGCTGCTGGTCGGGCTTGATGATCTGGACGCGCTGGTCCGCAACGGCTTCGCGCCAGTCTTTCCGAGCGGCCCTGGGAAAGAATTCGCGAAGGGCCGCGAACTGATGAGCCGAGCTTTGGAAGACCTGGCCAATCAGGTATTCCATCAGGGCGATGTTGTCGCGCG
This sequence comes from uncultured Alphaproteobacteria bacterium, assembly GCA_963695605.1. Classification (GTDB taxonomy): domain Bacteria; phylum Pseudomonadota; class Alphaproteobacteria; order ATCC43930; family CGMCC-115725; genus AP-15. Next base: position 8,091 of record CAVOHI010000081.1, read on the forward strand.
CCACTGCCAGCAACGGCATGATGTTGCCGGGCCTGATCGACTCGAACAGGTCGGTCAGCGAACCGTGCTTGAGGAACCTGGTGGAGAAGCCGGCATACGGTCCGAACAACAACGACTTCTTGCCTTCGATGATGCGGGTGTCGAGGTGCGGCACCGACATCGGCGGCGAACCCTGCGTCGCCTTGCCGTAGACCTTGGCGTGATGGCGGTCGCTTACGGCACTCTCGTCGCAGCGCAGCCAGATACCGCTGACCGGGAAGCCGCCATATCCGTGGCCTTCGGGGATGCGCGACTTCTGGAGCAGCTCGAGGGCGCCCCCACCGGCGCCGATGAAGACGAATTTGCTCGAGACGGCATCGCGCGCCAGTGTCGCGACGTCCTCGATGTCCACCCACCAACCGCCGTTTTGCTGGCGCCCCAGATCCACAACACGATGGTTATATCGCACTGAAACGCCGGGCTGAGCGGAAAGATGCTTGACCAGCAAGTGGGTGAGCGCGCCGTAGTCGACGTCGGTGCCGGTGATAATGCGAGTTGCCGCAAACGGCTCCTCGTCGCCGCGGCCCTCCATGATCAGTGGCGCCCATTCGGCGATCTTGGCTCGATCCTCGCTGTATTCCATGCCGTGGTAGCAGTGGCTCGCGGACATCTCCTCGAAACGCTTGCGCAAGAACGCGACATTGTCCTTCCCCCACACGAAGCTCATGTGCGGGCAGGGATGGATGAAAGCGCGCGGGTCCGGGATCGCACCTTTGCGGATCAGGTACGACCACAGCTGGCGCGATACGTCGAACTCTGTGTTGACCTTGAGCGCCTCGGAAATGTCGACGCTCCCGTCTTCGCGCTGAGGTGTGTAATTCAGCTCGCAATTGGCCGCGTGGCCGGTGCCCGCATTGTTCCAGGCCTGCGAACTCTCCTGGCCGCAATCCTCGAGCGTCTCGAATATCGTTATATTGAGCGACGGTTCGAGTTCCTTGAGCACGGTGCCGAGGGTGGCGCTCATAATGCCCGCGCCGATCAACACAACGTCGGGTGCGCCAGGGTTTTGGGTCTGCATTTTAGAGGGCCTCCCTTTTGATCAGCTCAGCTATGAACCGGGCGAATTGGCGACGAACGGGACCTGAACCCCCGGGCCGAGAATCACATAGGCTCGTCGCCAGGGATTGTCGTCGACAAGCTTCCAGCTGTGCCCGGTTCCGGCAGTGTCCTCGGCAAGCAGGATGTCTCCTGGGTGCAGCATGAAGTGCTCACCCGTGCGCGTCTGGAAGTCGAGCATGCCGCTCAATGTGATGACGAACTGGCGCGCCGGCGCATCGTGCCATTCGAACGCGCCGCCGGCTCTCGTCTCGCGGAACGAGATGCTACCGACGTCTACGGTGCCGCTGAGAATGTCGCCGCGTTCTCCCTTGGAAAGATCAATCATCCCTTCCTCGAAGCGCGAATTGTTGTCGTCTCCGGTCCACAGCCTAATACAACGTATCATTGTGGCCCTCCTTCATTGTCTATTTCAGTAATGGTCGGCGGTCGGCCGGACCTTCCCCCGAAAGACGGTGTAGCTGATGGCGGCGTAGAGCAGCATCAGCGGGGACACTCGCGGTCCGGCATTACCAAGCAGGGGTGAGCGGGGCATATCCTGGGAGTGCTCTGATCGGTGATCGTTTCTTCCGGCAACGGCGGCTTTGTCCCGATCGATGGTTCGATACCAGGTGATGAGCTCCCCGGCACCGATCATGACCGCAACGCCGGCTATGTTGACGATCAACTGCGTAGCTAAGCTGTCGCTCCACTCGGCGAACAAGAAATACCCGAGGACCGAGAGCAGAATGCCGAGGCAGAAGACTTGAAGCGATTGCTGGCCGCATCGGACGATCGGCCGCGCCAACCGCGAGCGCAGGAATCTCGCGTCGGCCGGGATCAGGCGCACGACGAGAATTGCGAGCGCCAGGAAATGCGCAAGGCGTATCGGGGCGAGATCCGTTTTGTCGACCGGCCAGAGCTGCCCTATCAGGATCGCCGGAAACGTTTCCCATACGCTATGGACGGTCCAGCTGAGCCTGATCAGAGCCGATCCGGCCAGAGTCAGCAGCGCCAGGCCGACGAGCCACCCCGGCATCGACGGGATCGCCCGCCCGGTAGCCCGGGCATATCCGAACGCCGCCCCGATGACGAAGAGAAATTGCCACGCCAGCGGGTTGAAGAACCATGGGTGGTATCCGGGATAGCCATACAGCGAGAGGCCGAAGCCATAAGCTGCGATATAGATCCCGAGCGACGGAACGAGAGCGGCCAGCGCATGCCGGCGCAGCAGCACTAGCACCAGCGGAAAGGCAGCCAGAAGCACGATGTAAAGTGGCAGGATGTCGAGAAACGCCGGTTGAAACCTCAGCTCCAGCGCCCTGATCACTGCGATATGCGGCTCAGCAAAAAATTTCGCGACCCGCAGCGTTTTGCCGTACACTGCTTGTTCGAACGCAAGCGTATTGTAGGCTACCAGAGCAGTAAAGATTACCAGAATAAAGATATGCGCGACATACAGCAGCCAGACACGGTGAAGAATTTTCACTGTCGCGATAAACCTGCCCCGCTCAAGCATAAGGCGGCCGTAGACCAGCGCTGCGGTGTATCCTGAAATATAGATGAAGATCTCGGCAGCATCGCTGAAGCCGACTGATTGGATCGTGAAGTGGCTCAGCACGTTTCCGGGGATGTGGTCGACGAAGATCAGAAAAAGGGCGACACCGCGGAAGAGATCGAGCCGAAGATCGCGCATACCGGCTGTCGCTCGGGTCGGAGTTCTCGTCGCCTGGCCGGGTGACGCCCGCGCCACCCGCCAGGCTGTATAGCAGCTCACCGGATACCTGACCCTCCAGTTCACGAGACATTACGTCGGCCTTGGCGGCGGTGCTGCTCTGCTCTAATAATGCCCTGCCGTCGGCCGGACCTTGCCTCTGAACACGGTGTAGCTGATTACGGTGTAGAGCAGCATCAGCGGGAAGACGAAGAGGCCCTCGCCCCAGAACATGAAGGCGAGACTGGAATGCGGGGCGGCGGCTTCCTCAATGGTGATCGAGAATGGGATCATGTAGGGCCAGAACGAGATCGCCAATGTGCCGAACGCCGCCACGAAAATCAGCGTGACCATGTAAAATGGCACTCCGTCCCGACGATGCCGAACACTCGCGGCCGCCACCAGCGCCGCGATTGCACTGATCGCCGGGAAGACAAAAAGATACGGCCGCTCGATCCACCTGTGGACGACCCGAAGGTGCTCGGCCAGAGCGTAACCGAACACGATCACCAGAAAAGCGAGCAGCCCAATCGCGAGAACCGGAATCAAACGATAGGCCGCCTCGCGGACATCGCCCTCGCATTTCCTGACCAGCCAGCAAGCCCCGAGCAGGGAATAGCCGAGGCACAGGCCGATACCGCACAGTATAGCAAAGGGACTGAGCCATCCGAATTCGCCGCCGGTATACTGGCCGTTGATGATCGGCAGCTCCTCTACAAGGGCGCCGACGGTCAGGCCTTGCATGAAAGAGGCGGCGAGGGAACCTCCGGCAAAGCTCGCATCCCAGATCCAGCGCAGACGCTCGGTCTTACTGCGATATTCGAACGCCACTCCGCGCAGGATCAGGCCCGCCAACATCAATATAATCGGCAGATAAAAGGCGGAGAGAAGCGTCGCGTAGATGACCGGAAAGGCCCCCCACAACACCACTCCTGCCACAACGAGCCACGTTTCGTTGCCATCCCAGATCGGCGCCACCGCGCTCATCATCGCGCGCCGCCGCTCTTCGCTGCCGGCGAGACCGAAGAGGATGCCGACCCCGAGATCAAACCCGTCGAGCAGCACGTAAAGGAGGATGCTCACGGCCAATATGGCCACCCAGAACATGACCATGGCTATTCTCCTGCGGAAACGTGGTGAGCGTCCGGCGTGAGCTGGTGCTCGTGGACCACTGACATCGGACGGTTCGGAACTGCCGAGGCTGGAGGGACAACCAGGCGTCCTCCCGGCCCGGCGCGCAGCAGCCGATAGATGTAATAGGTTCCGAACGCGAAAATGAGGCTGTAGACGACGCAGTAGACGCCGAGCGAGACTAAGGCTGTCTGCGCCGTGAGAAACGGCGTCATTGCGTCGGCGGTCCGTAGTACGCCGTAAACCACCCAAGGCTGGCGCCCGACCTCAGCGGTGATCCAGCCGGTCAATATCGCGATGTACGGCAATGGGAAGCTGAGGAACGTCGCCCAGAGCAGGGATCGGTTCTGCTCGATGCGCCCCTTGTGGATCAGATATGAGCCGACCCAGGCGATCAGCAGCATGACCAGCCCGCAGCCGACCATGATTCGAAAGCTGAAAAAGGGAATCACCACCGGCGGCCAATTCTCCGGCGGGATGCTGTCGAATCCCACCTCCGCCGCATTGAGGCTGTCGGAGTCGATCAGGCTGCCGAAGGGCGGCGGCAAGGTGATCGCGAGCAGGTTCCGCCGGTTCTCGACATCCGGCCAAGCGAGAAGCACCTCGGAAGCCGGCTGCTCGTCATGCCACCGGGCCTCGATTGCCGCCATTTTCGCCGGCTGGTGGTGAACGACATATTCGCCGTTGAGGTGTCCGAAGACGAGCTGGACCGGAACCAGCACGGCTGCGAGATAGAGGCCCATCCGAAGCATGACTCGCGCTTCGGCGGCATAGATCCCGCGCAGCAGGTACCACGCCCCGGTCGCGGCGACGCAAAAGGCGCCGGTGAGATAGGAGGCGAGGAGCATGTGCGGAAACCGCACCCAGAGCACCGGGCTGAAGATGATTTTGAACCAGTCGTTCGGCACGAACTGTCCGTTCTCCATCACATACCCAGTAGGCACCTGCATCCAGCTGTTGTTGGCCAAGATCCAGAACGCCGAGAGCGAGGTCCCGAGTGCCACCATTGCGGTCGAAAACAGATAGAACCAAGGGGGCACGAGAGAGCGGCCGAACAGCAGGATGCCAAAAAAGCTAGCCTCGAGAAAAAAGGCGGTGAAGGTCTCATAGGAGAGCAAGACCCCTTGGATCGGTCCGGACATTCGCGCATGCTCGCTCCAATTGGTGCCGAACTGGAACGCCATGACAATCCCGGAGACAACGCCGAGCCCGAAGGCGATGCCGAAAATCTTGAGCCAAAATTCAAAGATTTGCCGGTAGACCGGCCGCCCCGTCCACAGATGCAGCGCCTCGACGACAGTGAGCCAAGCCGCGATACCAATCGAGAATGACGGGAAGATGATATGAAAGGCGATGGTCGATCCGAACTGGATTCGGGAAAGCAAAAGCGCCGTCAGATCCATTGGCATTTCCTCACCGATATTGTGTTATCCGTTTGGGATGCGTGAACACCTCGAACCCGTCGTCACGGGCGACGCCGACGAGGGTGAGGCCGGTTGTCTCGGCGGTGCGCACTGCCAACGCCGTCGGCGCGGACACCCCGATTATGATCGGCACTCCCATCATCCCCGCTTTTTGCACCAGTTCGATGGAAATCCGGCTCGACAGCACAATGATGCCCTTGGCAGGCGCGCAGTCGCTACGCAGCAATGCGCCCGCCAATTTGTCGAGCGCATTGTGCCGTCCTACGTCTTCGCGCAGAACCAGGCTTCGGTGCGGCTGCCAAAACGCTGCGGCGTGGACCGCTCGGGTCTGCATGTTTAACTGCTGTCTCGCCGGCAGTGCTGCCACCGCCTCTGCGATGTCCTGGCGGCTCACCTCCAGCTCGTAACGCGCTACCGGTATTGCGCGATTAGCCTCGGCCAAACTCTCCAACCCGCACATGCCGCATCCGGCCGGTCCGACAAAGCGGCGCCGCCGTGCCGCAAACGCATCGGAACGGTCACCCGTCAGCCACATTCGCAGCACGATCCCGTCGGTCACACCGACGACGGCCAGTTCCTCTATTTCCGCCGCTGTAGTGATAATTCCCTCGGTGTAGCTGAAACCGAGCGCAAAATCCTCGAGGTCATCCGGTGTCGCCATTAAGACCGCGTGCGTTGCACCGTCATAGCTGAACGCGACTGGGACCTCCTCGGCCAAGGTGCGCTCCCCGATCAGCGTCGAACCGTTGCGCCAGGCTTGCCTTGCGACGCACCGGGCCGGTGGCGGCACGACAGGTGTGGCCTCCAACGCTAACATCTCTCATGTACCCGGATTGAGCTGCGGCGGCTGCGGGCGAACCAAGACTGGGATCGATTTTGCAGCCGGCGTACCGCTCTTCAGATCGTGATAGGCAAGCGGCAGCAGTGGATTGGTCTCGGGATAGTAGGCGCCGATCGAGCCTGCCGGGATGCTGTGAGGTTTCGCCCAGAACCCACCTACGACTCGCCGTTTTCCGTCCTCGGCAAGCGATTCTATTTCGACCTCGTCGCCCTCCGCGATACCCCGCGCCTGCATGTCGGCTTCATTCATGAACACGACCATGCGGCCCCCGAACACGCCGCGATAGCGGTCGTCGAGACTGTAAATCGTCGTATTGTACTGATCGTGGCTTCTAAGTGTCGCCAGCCGAAGCATTGCGGGGTCGGTGACCGGAGGATCTTCGTCGACCCCGGGAAAGACCAGAAAATTGGCGCGACCCGTGGTGGTGTTCCAGACTCGCTGGCGGGGCGGAATAGTGAGGTGGAAGCCCCCCGGCTGACGGATCCGCTTGTTAAAATCGGCAAACAGGTCCGGGAAGACCTCCTCGATCTTGTCGCGGATCCGGTTGTAGTCTGCGACGTAGAAGTCCCAGTCGATGCCGCAATCGGGCAGTGTGGCTTTCGCCATGCCGCAGACGATGGCGACCTCCGATTTCAGATACTCGCTCGGCGGAGTAACGAGCCCGGATGATGCATGCACCATCGACATGCTGTCTTCGACGGTGACCGACTGGCGGCCGCCCGCCTGCATGTCGATGTCGCTGCGCGCCAGAGCAGGGAGGATCAGCGCCTTTTCGCCATGAACCAGATGGCCGCGGTTGAGCTTGGTGCTGACGGCGACGGTCAGCCGCAAGCGGCGCATCGCGGCCTCGGCCACGGTCCAGTCCGGTACTGCTCTGACGAAATTGCCGCCATGTCCGATGAACACCTTAGCGCGCCCATCCACCATCGCCTGTACGGCGTCGACGACATTGTGACCATGTGCGCGCGGCGGCTCGAAGCCGAACGCTTTCTTGAGCTGCATCCAGTAGTACCGGCTTTGGTTTCTCGTCGATGCCCATCGTGCGATCGCCTTGCACGTTGGAATGACCGCGTACCGGGCAGATCCCCGCCCCGGGTCTGCCGAAGTTGCCGCGCAGCAGCAACAAATTCACCATCTGCTGCACGTTATCAGTGCCGAGCCGATGTTGGGTGATCCCCATGCCATAGACGACGATAACGGCGCGCGCTCGCATGTAGACGGCTGCCACACGCGCCAGTTGTTCGCGCGGCAGACCGCAGACGCGCAATATGTCTTCCCATTTTGTCTGCCGGAGATCTTCCGCGAACACCTCGAACCCGTGCGTATGTTGCGCGATGAAATCGAGATCGAGGACTGGTTCGGCTCCGCTACGAAGCGCCTCGTCATGCGCCTCCAGCACCAGCTTCATGACCCCCTTGAGGGCCGCGATATCACCGCCGATGCGGACCTGGCAAAACTCGCTGGCGATCCTCGTCTCGCCAAACGTCGCCATCTCGATCGGGTCCTGGGGTGCAGCAAAGCGCTCGAGAGCGCGCTCACGCAGGGGGTTGAACACGACGATCGGAACGTTGCGGCGCGACGCCCTGTGCAACTCGGTCAGCATCCGCGGGCTGTTGGTGCCCGGGTTCTGACCGATGATGAAGATTGCGTCCGCATGCGCGAAATCGTCGAGCAGCACGGTCCCCTTGCCAATCCCGATGCTTTCGGGAAGGCCGACGCTCGTTGGCTCGTGACACATGTTCGAACAATCGGGAAAGTTGTTCGTGCCAAAGCGGCGCGCGAACAGCTGATACATGAACGCCGCCTCGTTCGAGGTGCGTCCAGAGGTGTAGAACTCGGCCTGGTTGGGGTCGTCGAGAGCGGTTGAGCTCGCGGCCGACCAGTGCGAACGCCTCATCCCAACCGACCGGCACGTAATGGTCAGTCGCAGGATCGTAGCGCATCGGCTCGATCAGGCGCCCCTGCTCCTCCAGCCAATAGTCACTTTCTTGCTCGAGCTGACGGACGGTATGGGCCGCGAAGAACTCGCGCGTCACCCGGCGTTTGGTCAATTCCCAGGTGACGGCCTTGGCGCCATTTTCGCAAAACTCGAAGGAGCTGGTGTGTCGCGGATCGGGCCATGCACAGCCAGGGCAGTCAAAGCCTTCCGGCTGGTTCATCGACAGCAGTGCCCTGGAGCCTTTGAGCTCGACGCTCTGTTCGCGCAGCGCTCTCGCAGTCGCGCGCAACGCGCCCCAACCGCCGGCTGGCGGACTGTACGGTGCGAATACGGGTGGGGCGGCCGGTTCGTGATCAGGAATATCGGCCCCTGCGGAAGTGGGAGGAGACTGGTCGGTCATGATCGCTCCATAGGCAATCGCAAAACTCTGGCTGCCCGGAGGCGCGGAGAGGACATGTGCGTCAACAGCCGGAATTCGACATTTGACTTCGCCAACCGGTCGGTACCCAGTTAATCCTGGTTAATTCTGGTAAATTCGGATGACGCGCTCCACTGCGCGTCGCTGAAGCTTCCGCTTCGATCCTGCGGCGGAATCATGCGGTTGAGCAGTCCGTCACGTCGTATAGCTACGTGCCAGACGGTTGCCGCCACGTGGAGGCCGACCAGCGCATATATACCCCACTGGCCAGCCAGATGAAGAACCTGGGCAACATGACCCAGCGGCTTGTTCCTCGGCAACTCTGGAAGATTGAACAGCCCAAAGCACGACACTGGCCTATCATCGGCCGACTGCAGGTAGCCAGTAATCGGCATCAGAAGCAGAAGAGCATAAAGCAGCCAGTGGGTAACCTCGCTGATCAACTCCGTGACTCTTGGTGCGCCGCTGGGTGAGGGCGGCGCAGGATGGGTCGAGCACCAGGCCAACCGAAGGACAGCCACGGCGAAGATCGTGACGCCGAGCGAGCGGTGAAAAACCATCATCCAGTCTTGTTCGGGGCCCTTCGGCAGGGACATCATCACCCATGCAACGGGCAGGATCATCAGGATCAACAACACGGTCAGCCAATGCAGCGCCTGAGCTGTAAGAGTGTAGCTGTCAGTTCCGGTTGTTGGGTGTTGCACGGGTAACCTCTCAAGTGGAGACTTGCCGCGGCAGTGTCAATTTGCGAACAAAATTAGAATGTGGCAACGACGCGCAAGCCAAAAACGGCCGCGCTGCCGACTAGCTGGCCCGGCCGGTTCGGATTGGGTATGCCGCCGCCAGGCGTGATGACATATTGGAAGTCCGGTTGCACCTGCAAACACGGTAGCGCCTGGACCTGGTAGCTCAGTTCGAGTACGGTCTCATACCCCTGGCACGTGTATTGCGACAAGAGAGCGCCGATGCTGCCCAGTGGATCGCCGAGGCGGGATGAATCGACGGCAAAACCGACGTTGTCGCTGTCGCGGCCGAAGGGGCCTTGGTAGACAATGCCGATGTCCAGCTCGGCGCTGACCTTGCTGCGCTGAGCTGGCGCGCCTTCGGCACGTGCAAAAAAGGCCAACCCTCCCTTGCCGTTGGGCCCCGGAAGCAGCATGACGTCAGCAACGGCATAGCCGCTCCAGTTCTGGCGTGGGATGGGGGATCCGGGGCTCGCTGGCGCCACACCGGTGAGCCCGTCGGTGGCAAAGAATTGGTTTGGCGTTGCCTTGTTGTGGTACCAGCCTCCGACCTTTAACGTAATCGGCCTGCCGCCGTTCTTGCTACTGTCAATGGCCCACTGTGCCTCGGCGATCGTATAAACACCATCGCCCAGCCGGAACAAGGTGCCTGAAGAATCGCACAGTTGCGGGTTGCCGAGCCCTGGGCCGGCTGGATTACCGTTGAAGGCGGCGAAGAGGAGCGTTAGTGGCTCACCCGGTTTTACGCGCACTCGTATTCCCGGCGTTGCGAGCGGGTGTTGTGGACCACCTGCGGGCAGATCGATCGAGGGCAGGGTCGGCCAGCCGAACGCCGAATTGATAAACCAGGCGCCATAACGAGTGATTATGAATTCTTGGTCGGCGGCAAGCTGTCCCAACCGCACATCAGCCGCGCCGCCCAATGAGGCTCTGCTGATACCAAAGCTCCAACAGCCGAGCCGACCTCGTAGCCTCGATGTTGCTGACCAGGCTGAGATTGTCGATCTTGGCTGCCGAGATGCCGTGCCCGTAAGTTTGGTATGCACTGACGTTGAAAATCCCACCTTCAATATCGATCGCTTTATCAAGATCAATGCCCAGCCCCAGAGCGGTTTGCCCGAAAAGGTGGCGCCTTGTGCCCGGCCGCCATTCGGGTTGCCGAACACCTCATCGGTACTCTGCAGGCCCAACGAGATGCCATGTTTGTCCAGGGTAGAACGGACGCTGCCAAGGGTATCGATCAAGGGATCTCCGCCACTGGCAGAGACGGGCAGCCACTGCGCTACCAAGACGACCAGACTGACCGTTGCAGCAGTCACCAACGCCCCGTGGCAGCCGCAGCTCGATCATGTTCTTGGTCCGTGCCGCCAACCGTGCGATTCCGCCCGTTCCATGTCGTGCCCCCCGTACGATCATTCTTTATCTGATCTGGCGGGGCTATAAAAGCCACATAGGACATTTCGCTCAGATCTCGACTTGACCGCCCAGTTCCACGACGCGGTCCGGCGGAAGCCAGAAAAATTCGGTCGCATCGGGCGTATTGTTAGACATGAAAAACGAAGAGCGCGTTGCGCCAGCGCCACCAACGCGTGCGGCGAGCGTGTGGCCGCACGCGCAGCCTTTCGCGTCTGATGATGAAGGAGGTCTCCGTCAGGTTGACGTGAAGTCCCCCGGCCCTGCATTGTGCGAGGGCACGCAATATATTTGGCTCGTCCATGAAGCCATAGCGGAGGCGGATCGTGCAGAAGCCCTTACCGAGCTCAGCGATCTCAAGCCGTTGCTCGTCCGGCACATGCGCTACATCCTCAGTGTCAACCTGCATCATGATGACGCGCTGGTGCAGGCCCTTGTAATGCTCCAGTGCCCGGAGCAGCGCCGTGGGGACCCGCGTCGAGTCGCTGGTCAAGAAGATCGCTGTTCCCTCTATACGAGGTGGTCGCTCCGGATCGAGCGCCGCAATGAACTGGCTCAGCTCCATTGCATCGCGGGCGCGCCGCTGGGCTAGCAGTCGGCGACCGCGCCACCACGTTGCCATCATCGTGAATACGACTGCGGCGACGGCAATCGGGAACCAGCCGCCGTCAAAGATTTTTAACAGGTTCGAGCTTAGAAAGGTAAGGTCGATGAGACCAAAGGCGGCAAAAACCGGCACGGCAATGACCAGGCTCCAGCCGCGGCTGCGCATATACAGGAAAGCCAGCCCGGTGGTGATGGCCATCATGCCGCTCACTGCGATGCCGTACGCGGCGCCGAGATTGTCAGACGACCGGAAGCCGAGCACGAGAATAATGATGACCACGAGGAACAAGCCGTTGATGCGCGGCGCATAGACCTGCCCGATCTCTTCCGCGGAGGTGTGGCGGACCTCGAGCCGCGGCAGATAGCCGAGCTGAATTGCCTGGCGGGTCATCGAAAACGCGCCCGAAATCACGGCCTGCGAGGCGATGATAGTCGCAGCCGTCGCCAACGCCACTAGCGGGTAAAATGCCCATTCAGGCGCGAGACGATAGAAAGGGTGATCCAGGGCGCCGGGATTGCCGAGCAGCAAAGCCCCCTGTCCGAAGTAGTTTAGCAGAAGCGCAGGAAAGACAAGCTTGAGCCATGCTGTCCGTATCGCCGTGCGGCCAAAATGCCCCACATCGGCATAAAGGGCCTCGGCGCCGGTCACCGCGAGAAAAACCGACCCAAGCATAACGAAACCGCGCCAAGGTGCACCGAAAAGCAGAGCGATGGCGCGGGTCGGATCGAGGGCGAGAAGTATGCGCGGGTGCTGCACGATCCCCCAGACGCCGAGCAGGCCGAGCACGGCAAACCAGACCAACATCACCGGTCCAAAGGGGCGCCCAATTGCCGCGGTCCCGCGGCGCTGCACGAGAAAGAGACCGATCAGCAGAACGAGCGAGATCGGAACGATGTAGGGCTCAAACAGCGGCGTCGCCATTTTCAGCCCTTCGACCGCGCTCAATACCGAGATCGCCGGTGTGATGGCGCCGTCGCCATAGAACAGCGCGGCGCCGACCATGCCGGCCGCCATGATCCAAAAATACCGTCTTCCCCGGCTGCTGGTGCTTCGCAATACCAGGGCGGTGAGCGCGAGCAGACCGCCCTCGCCGCGGTTGTCCGCTCGCATGATGACGAGAACGTACTTCACGGTCACGACGAGCATCAAGGCCCAGACGATGAGCGAGACAGTGCCGAGAATGGCGCGCTCGCTCATGTCACCGAAATTCACCAGTGACTGGCGGAAGGCATAGAGCGGTGAAGTCCCGATATCGCCGTAGACGACGCCAAGCGCCGCAACCGCCAGGCGTGATTCGGCGCTCAGGCGAGAGCCGCCCAGTGTCGCGAGCGTATTAAGGCGCGGGGGAGCAATCCGATCCGCCAGCACTAGCCTCATTCGATGCCCCAGATCACGCCATGCGTCACTGGCGCGGCCAAAGCTGCCCGACTGTGGAGGCGTAGGAGGTACCTCGGTCATGATTGCTCCATAACAAGAGCTATCCCGCTATGGTCAAGGCGGCCGGCAAAGGAACGCCATTCACTATCTTCGCGTGCGCCTCCGCTTACTGGGGGTGTCTGACGGTAATTTATTGCCGCTCACGCGCCACTGCGAGTAAAGCGCCGTTAAGCTCGGTAAATGATCGTGATGATCGTGAACGGCGCCCCTAGCAGCTGACCAGAGCTTCGACTATGCGGGAACGCTGCACCGGCAGAAGTCGGAGCATGCCACGATGACCTCTCGGCGCCTCGACAGGGTCCCGAGGATTGAGTCAGACGGCGAAAGGTCACATCCAGCTCAATAGAACCCACCCAGAGACGATTTCCGGGTTGGCTTGCAGGATCTGAAGCCGGAGACTCGAGTGCTATCCGGCTGCGCCAAAGGCGGGAAGCGGAATCCCGATGGTCTGCAAAACCAACACTAGATTGAGGGCGAGCACGGCGGCGGCCGCTGCCGTAGCGGCGGCCATCGTGAGAGACCCGCTCGCACAGGAACCCATGATGTCGCGGCGTCGCGTCAGGATCAGCAGAGCGACCATTGGGACCGGGAGGACGAGGCTCAAGACGACTTGGCTCAAGATGAGCGCCCGGGTCGCGTCGATGCCGAGCGCCACCACCGCAAAGGCAGGTACCATCGTGACGAGCCGGCGGATCCAGAGTGGGATTCGGTATTGGGTAAAGCCCTGCATGATGACCTGCCCCGCGATCGTGCCAACGGCCGAGCTCGACAGTCCCGACGCGATCAACGAAACCAGGAAAACCCCGGCAGCACAGGACCCCAGCACCGGTATCAAGGTGTGATATGCGGTACTGATCTCTGCGACATCGTCGTGCACGCCATCGTGGAAGACGGAAGCGGCCATCGCGACCATCGCCATATTGACGAGCCCGGCAAGGCCGAGCGCCAGGACCACTTCGCGATTCGAGAACCGGAGCAATCGGCGCCGCTCGCGGTCGGTTCGTGCGACGATGCGATCCTGAGTGAAGCCGGAATGCACATAGATCGCGTGCGGCATGACTGTGGCGCCGATGATACCGACGGCGAGCAGAACCGCCTCACTGCCATCGAGCCGCGGCACGACCGTGTGAAACGCGACTGCAGGCCAGTCTGGCGGTGCGATGAACAGCTCGACGAGATAGCTCGCGCCGATCACGCCCACGAGGCCGCCGATCAGCAGCTCGATCGGCCGGAAACCACCGCGCTGCAACGTCAGGATCGCATAGGTCGCGATGCCGGTGATCACCATGCCAACAAGCAGCGGCATGCCGAAAAGGAGCGAAAGGCCGATGGCGCCGCCGAGAAACTCGGCGAGATCGGTAGCCATCGCGCCGATCTCGCTGACGATCCACATCGCCCAGACCAATGGCCGCGGAAATCGCTCCCGGCTGAGCTCGGCGAGATTGCGCCCGGTGACGATTCCAACCTTCGCCGACAGCGCCTGGAACAACATCGCGATCACGTTGGCGACGAGAACGACCCAGAGGAGGTTGTAATTGTATTTGGCGCCGGCCTCGATGTTGGTCGCGAAGTTTCCTGGGTCCATATAGGCCACCGAGGCCATAACGGCGGGACCCGCAAACGGCAGCAGCGCGCCCAGCCCGCGCCGCCGACCGGCCAAGACCTCGCTGCCGGCGAGAATGGCACGGTCGGTCAGCGTTGCTTGAGCTAGTGAATCCGTCATTTATGACCCCCAACGAGGATGGGCGTCGAGCCAAACACGGATGGTTGATGCCTCGATACCTGCCATTTCAGAATCAGCAGCATCCGGCTATCCATCCCGCGAGTGCGCCGACCATAACCAGCACGAGCCGTTGCGAGAGCACTATCTTGCTAACGCACAATTCCGTGTCGCTAGGCGGTAAAAACCTATAAATCCCAGTGAATTGTCTCTGCGACCAAGCTCGACACCGCCGGGCCGGCCAATGCCTCGCCTGTGGCGAGGATGGCGCGGCCAATCAGCGTCGCTTGAGCTAGTGAGTCGCTCACCCCTGATAGAGCGGCAGGGTTTCGGGCTTATCTTTGGGCCACTTCGCAATCACCGCCGGGTCGATATTGAAGGTTGCGGCGACCATCGCGGGCGGCGTGTGTGTCAACCAGTCGGACAAGGAGACGTCCTGGAAAATCGGGCTTTTGAATACCTCGAGGAACTGCAACTCGGTGTTGCCGGTGTTCTTGACCCAATGACCATTGTTGCGTTTGACGTAGCCGATGTCGCCCGGGTGGAAGTTGGTGGTCTGCGCCATGGGGCCGGCAGTGAACACCCCGACCTCGGCCGCGCCTTTGATGTAGTATTGCCATTCATCGGCATTGGGGTGCCAATGCAGCTCGCGCAGGCCACCAGGGACCAAAGTCACGAGCGAGGCGGCGACGAATGTGTTGGCGAGGAAGTTCCGGCTGTCGGCGATCTGCACCGTACCGCCGGGCCCCTGCCGAAAGAATGGTTTATCTTTGACGCCTTTTAAGGAGAAGCTGAACGGATTTTTCGGGGGGCCTTCGGGGCTTAATACGGCCGCCTGGTCGGCAGCAAGCGGTCCCGGCAGCTCGCCCTGAAAAATGTAGCGATCCCAGAGTGGTATTCTCGAAAAGGTGTCGGCTGGGACTTGGAAATTCTGGGCCAAAATATCCGGCGGGGTGTGCGCAAAAAAGTCGGTCACCAGGAGCGTATTGAACTCCGATGCCCTTCCTTCATCGAAGGCGAGGATAAATTCGGTGCCGTCCTCGCCGACGCCTTGCAGCGAATGCGGATAGCCGGGCGGGAAAATCCACAGCTCGCCCTCGCTGACATCGGCCGCATAAGCTTGCCCCCCGGGGTCGAGGACGGTGATGCGGCACGTTCCGTAGGTTACAAACGCCCATTCTGCAAATTCGTGCCAGTGCAGTTCGCGTATGCCGCCCCTCGTCAGCCGCATGTTGACGCCGGCGATCGTGTCCGAAATCTGGAAGTCGTACTGGGTCACCTGCCGCGCCCAGCCGCCGTTTTGGATCCGCTTTGCCGCGTTGTTGAACGATGCCCAGAACTGCTGCAGATTGTTGGTAGAGGTGGCCGGCGGCGACACTGCCGCCGGGAACTGGCTAGCAATTGCGGGATTCTGCGGGCCCGGGTCCGTCAAGCTGGCGGGGTTCGTCGCATTGACGGCTCCTTGCGGCGGCGTGTCCGGGTTGCCGAAGCCTTGCGCCCGCGCCTTCGAGAGAACCGATGTTGCGGCGAGGCTGCCGACACCGGCGGCCGCGCCACCCAGCAGTTTGCGTCGTGCTACATCAACCATGACTACCTCCATTGAAGCTCTGTTGTCCCTGGGAGCTTGTCGATGAACCCGGCGTTTAGCCTGGCCCACGCTGTGCGCTTGACTGGATCGCGTGTACAAGGCCTTCGGGAGAGACCTCGCGCAATGCAGTGCGAACCGGGCGTAACTTGTGAAGAAAAGAACTGGCGGCCGTCGCTCGTAATCGAGAGCACCCCGAGATGATGACGGCTGTAGAGGAGCTCTTCGTAATTCTGCGGCGGGCCTATTGCCGGCTCATTTAGAATAACAACGTCAGCCCTGGTCTTCTTCACC
>CAVOHI010000082.1:0-99056 GCA_963695605.1 uncultured Alphaproteobacteria bacterium
CACGAGGGTTACATCTCTTGGAGCGAGTTCGAGAGGAACCAGCAGGTGATTGCCGACAATGCGACCGGTAAGGGCAGCGCCGCGGTCAGAGGAGCGGTGCGGCGCGGCGAGCTGCTTCTTGCTGGACTATTGCGCTGTGGCCATTGCGGCCGCAAGCTGTACGTGGGCTATGGGGGCAAGGCGGGGCGCTAATACTGCCAGGGCGCTCTTGTGAACCACGGCACGGAGCGGTGCATCTCGTTCGGTGGCTTGCGTGCCGATCACGCTGTCGGCAGCGAGGTTCTCCGGGTCCTGAAGCCGCTCGGCATCAATGCCGCAGTAAAGGCGCTCGAGGCTCAGACGAGCGAGACGTCGGCCGCACAAAGGCAACTTGATATGGCGCTGCAGCAGGCGCGCTTCTCGGCGGCGTATGGCCCGTCGGCAATATGACGCCGTCGATCCCGACAATCGACTGGTCGCCAGTGAGTTGGAGCGCCGCTGGAACGAGGCGTTGCAGGTCGTGCACCGGCTCGAGGGCGAGATTGCCGCGCTCGAGGCGAGGAAGCCGGCACCTTTGGGCGAGAAGGAGCGGCGGCTCCTGATGCAACTCGGTGCCGATCTGGAGCTCGCCTGGTCGCACCCAGCTGCGACGGCAGCAACGCGCAAAAGGATCCTGCGCGCAGCGTTGCACGAGATCGTCGCGCGCATCGAAGGCGGCTTCATCGAGATGGTCCTGCATTGGCAGGGCGGAGACCACACTGCGCTGAAGCTGAGGATGAATGGGGTCGGCAAGCATCGCTGGACGGTGCCCGAAGACACCCTGTCGCTGATCCGCGAGCTGGCGCGCCTGATGCCCGACCAACAGATCGCGCGGCTCCTCAATCGCGCCGGAAAGCCAACCGGGCGCGGCAACGGCTGGACCAAGGCGCGGGTCTGCTCGTTCCGCAGCCACCACGGCATTGCCGTCTATCGAGAGAACGAGTGGGCCGAGCGGGGCGAGATCACACTTCAGGCGGCGGCGCAAATCGTGGATGTGAGCGTCATGACGGCGCTGCGCATGGTTCGGCGCGGCATCATCAAGGGGCGCCAGCTATGCAGGGGCGCGCCGTGGGTAATCAAAACAGAGGACCTGGCCGCGTGTCGCGAGCAGAAAGCGCCGCGTCATTCGCTAACACCGAATTCCGCTCAACAGAGCTTTCAATTTCAATGACATAGAAGGTACGCATTATGGCGCGTGTCCGCTCGGACACAAGAAGCTCGACACGACGGCGCTCTACACCCGCGTCGCCGTCAGCGCGATCGGCGAGGTGACGAGCCCGCTCGATGTACTGCTGAAGATGCCCGGCTGACGCGCCGCCGTTGTCACGGCCGGCGGTCGAGGTGGCGGACATCTTGCGCCGCCGCGGGCCGGCTTGGCGTGCGTCCCACGCCGGTCACGTGAGCCTCGGCCAACTCAAGGTCATGTCGGCGATCGAGCGCTGCCGAACGGCGGCGTTGGGCGGTCATGTCGAACGCTGCGAGGCCTGCGCGCACCTGCGCATCTCCTACAACTCCTGCCGCAACCGGCACTGCCCGAAGTGCCAGGCCGCCGCTGCCAGAGAGTGGCTCGCCGACCGCCAGGGCGAACTGCTGCCCGTGCCCTATTTCCATGTTGTCTTCACCCTGCCGGGACCGATCGCCGACATCGCCTATCAGAACAAGGCGGTCGTCTATGACCTGTTGCTCAAGACCGCCGCCGAGACCCTGATCACCATTGCGGCAGACCCCAAGCACCTCGGCGCCCGCATCGGGCTTACCGCCGTGCTGCACACCTGGGGATCGGCACTGACCCACCATCCGCACGCCCATATCATCGTACCGGGCGGCGGCTTCTCGCTCGACGGTCAACATTGGATTGCCTGCCGACCGAGTTTCTTTCTGTCGGTCCGGGTGCTCTCGCGGCTCTTCCGGCGCCTGTTCCTCGAAAGGCTGACCGCCGCGCACCAGGCCGGTCGATTGGAGTTTTTCGCCGATCAGGCCGCCCTGGCCGAGCCTGCCGCCTTCAAAGCTCACCTCGCCGCACTGCGCAAGTACGAATGGGTAGTCTATGCCAAGCGGCCTTTTGGCGGACCCGGCGCTGTGCTCGCCTACCTGTCCCGCTACACGCACCGGATCGCTATTGCCAATAGCCGGCTCGTCGCCTTCGACGGCGAGCGCGTGACCTTCAAATGGAAGGATTACCGGGCCAAGGCGGACACCCGCTACAAGCTTATGACGCTCGACGCCGACCAGTTCATCCGCCGCTTCCTGATCCACGTCCTGCCCGACGGGTTCCATCGCATCCGTCACTATGGCCTCTTCGCCAATGCCAACCGGGCCGCCAATATCGCATTGGCCCGCCGGCTCCTCGGCGCACCCGACCCAGCCCCGTCGAGCAGCGAGAGCGATAACGCCACGGGTGCTCACGAAAACCAACCGTGGGACACTTGTCCTTGCTGCGGCGGGCGCATGATCATTGTCGAGACCTTCGAACCCGGCTGCCAGCCCCAGCTTTCGCCCCTCCCGGCAATCCGGCTCGACACCTCGTGACCAATACGCTCCTGTCGCCATCCCTCGTCACTGCGCCGCTCCCGCGCCGACATCTCACCGGCCGCGCCAAACGCGCGGTCAACGGCAATCGTCAACGCCGCCTTCCACCGCCAAAACCCAGATCATTCAGTGCGACATCACCGTTTCGGTTGCACCCGCGGTGCCCAAAACCACGGTCGCGGCACTCGCTCAGCCGCCGTTCCCGTTCGAAAGTGAAAAATCAGATCAAACACCGGCGCTAAATCTCCATAGCCGGACACCACCGCCGGTGCGAACTCCCCCGCGGTTTCCTCCCTCGAGGCTTTTCGGACGCCTGCCTCCGTGCATCCCCTCGCGCCTGCGCCTGGCAGGCATCCGAAAACCCTTAACGAAACCGGCCATTTGCTGCACCGAGGGGAAGAGAGAAAGTTCGAGGGAAGCTGACCTCGGCTGCCTAAACGGGCTGACCGTACGGCTAACGGTGATCACGGCTGTCTGGGTTACCGAGAAATCGTGATGACCCAGCGGCGCTTGGATCATACTATGTCGGTCCCCGCTTGCGCAGAGATCCGTTGCCGAGCCGCAGCCCAGGGATGGGCGGTGACCCGCTGTTGCCGGGCGACCCGGCCCCGGCGAAAAGAGTTACCTCGCATGGGGATGTTCTCGCTTTCCGAGCGCGCTGCTACGGTAATTTGGATACGCAGCAGTATGTTGGAGGGAAGGCCGAGATGACCGACACGACGTTCCCGGTTGGGACAACGGTTGCAGAGGCCGAGCATCGGACGCATTTGCGGCGTGCCGTCGTTGCCAGCACCGTCGGTACGACAATCGAGTGGTACGATTTTCTGATCTACAGCACGATGACGGGGCTGGTCTTCGGCAGGGTCTTCTTTGCCGGGTCTGACCCGCTGATCGACACGCTGAAGGCGTTCGGCGTCTTTTTCATCGGCTTTGTCGCGCGTCCGATCGGTGCCGCGATCTTCGGCCATTATGGCGACCGCATCGGCCGCAAGGCGACGTTGATCGTGACCTTGCTGATGACGGGTCTCGCCACCGCTGCGGTCGGGCTGGTTCCCGGTTACGACATGATCGGCCTTTGGGGCGCGGTCATTCTGACCCTCTTGCGCCTGATCCAAGGGATCGGAGTTGGTGGCGAGTGGGGCGGCTCGGTCTTGCTGGCAATGGAATGGGCGCGCGGCAATAAGAACCGCGGGTTCATCGCCTCCTGGCCGCAATTCGGCGCTCCTGCCGGGCTGTTCCTGGCGAACTTGGCGGTGCTGATCTTCAGCTGGATTTCCGGGGACCAGTTTTTAGTCTGGGGCTGGCGAATCCCGTTCCTGCTCAGCATCGTCATGGTCGGGGTCGGGTTGTGGATTCGGCTCGGTATCCTCGAGACCCCGGTGTTCCGCCGCGTGATCGAAGAAAACCGCGTGGCGCGCGCTCCGACGATCGAGGTGTTTCGGCGCCAGCCGAAGGCAATTGCACTGACCGCACTGCTGCGCTTGGCGGAGCAGGCGCCCGGCTATATCTTCAACGCGTTCGTCTTTACCTATGGCACCCAGGTGCTCGGCGCGTCGCGCGATCTGCTGCTGACCGGCCTGATCGTCACGACCATGCTAGGTTTCATCTGGGCCCCGATCGCCGGCGCTGTGTCAGACAGGGTCGGCCGGCGGCAGATGTACATCATTGGCTGTGTCTTTGTAGCGATCTTCACGTTCGCCTATTTCGCGATGCTCGATACGAGGATCCCGTGGGTGATGTTCACCGCGGTTGCGCTGTCGTTCATCCCGGTCATGACAATGTATGGGCCCGAAGCGGCGCTGATCGCCGAGGCTTTCCCTCCGCGACTGCGCTACAGCGGCGCCTCGATCGGTTATCAGCTTGCCTCGATCATCGCCGGCGGGCCGGCGCCGTTTATCGCGACCTGGCTGTTCGCAACCTTTAACTCGACGTTTCCGATCGGCATCTATGTCGTTGTCTGTGCGATCATCAGCATAATCGCGACGGCGCTGCTGCCGGATTATACGAACAAGGACATTTCAACCGAGGCGCATTACGAAGAGCCACTCTAACACCCCGGTACTCTGTACGAGTTGCGGGCGCGGCCCTTCGGGGGGTCAGATGGTCGGCAGCCCGGCAGGACCGTGGCGGCGGCGAGCGCGGTTGACGGATAGGAACACGGTCAGCCCCAATCGCCTCGTGCGGCGCATCGAGTGCGTCCGTACGCCGAACTATCGAGACCGGCGCGCGCCACCCATCGATGGAAGATCCGGGCATATTGCCGCCCGGAGATGTGCGGCTGCTCCCGGAACCGGATCAGGAACAAATATCGGCCCCTCCTGGCCTCGAGTTCGGCGAGCCACTCGCCGATGGCGCTCCGAGTCTGCTCGGTAATCTCGAACTGCGCCGGTCGGCCCGTCTTTTTTCTGGATTACAGTCGCTCAGTTGCGAACTCCGCCTCCGCCGACCACGTCATCGAAAGTCAACCGGACGAGATCGCAACCCCTGAGCTTGCTGTCGATGGTCGGGTTGAACATCGCATATCCCGCTGGCGTCTTTCCAGCTGTAGGCGAACACGAATGGTCCAGACGTCCAAGATAGACCCTATTAGTTATGCGACTGCTCATAAAGAGGGGCTCTGATGGACATCCGGCCAGTCGGCCCGACGCGATGACAGTCGCCGGTGCGGCTGCGGCGCCGCGGCGCAACCAGGTTCCGCTCGGGATCGCCTACATGGTCGGCTCGACCGTGATGTTCGCCGGCGGCAATGCGGTCGTGAAATGGGAACTTGCCACCTATCCGCTGGGCGAGGTTGCGTTCGGGCGCACCCTGTTCGCGTTCCTGACCGTCGCGGCGATCGTATTGCCGCGCGCCGGGTGGGGCGTCTTGCGGACGCAACGGTACCGCGAGCATCTACAGCGCGGCCTATCGCAGTTCGGCTCGATGCTGTGCTGGTTCCTCGCGGTCAGCGTGCTGTCGCTCGGCTCGGCGACGGCGATCGGCTTCGCGGCGCCATTGTTCACGACCCTGCTGTCGATCGTGATCCTGAAGGAGAAGGTCGGCATCCACCGCTGGTCGGCGCTTATCGTCGGGTTTGTCGGCGTCCTGATCATCACCCATCCCGGCGCCGGCACGCTGACTTACGGCGCGCTGTTTGGGCTGGTCAACGCGATCTTGATCTCGACCGTGGCGATCGCGATCCGCCGCATGAGCATGACCGAGTTGCCCGAGACGCTGACGCTCTACCAGATGAGCATTATGACCTTTTGTACCGCCGGCCTGCTGACGCTCGGGTTCCAAGGCCCACACTGGGGCGACGCGCTGATGGTCGCGCTTGCCGGGGTCGGCAACGGAATCGCCCAGTTCTGGTGGACGCGCTCGCTGTCATTGGCGCCACCCTCGGCGGTGGTGCCGTTCAACTACCTGTCGCTGGTATGGGCAACGATCCTCGGCTTCGCGGTGTGGGGGGACGTGCCGACCCCGGGCCTGCTGGTCGGTTCCGCGATCGTTGTCGCCTCGGGCCTCTACATCCTGTGGCGCGAGACCTTACGCCGCCGCTCGGCGGTCCCAGCGCCGCAGCGGGCATAGTCCCACCTGGCGGGTTGCGAAGGGCTTTGCGAGTTAGGCGAATAGGCAGCTGAGCGCTGATAACGGTCGTTCGCCGATCTACGTCTCGATCAACGATCGCGGGTGCTCTCGGCGCAGGTTCAGGTTCATTGCCGGTGTGGTCAGACACACGTACGGGGCATGGTGAGAAGTGCACGCGCTAAACCTTGGCTGGCAGGACGAGTCCATCGGGCGGTGGGGACGCAGTGCCACCATCCGAGACGAAATAGGCCACACGGCCATATTCGCCGGCGCCTTGTGCACGACGGCGTGTATGTTGAGGAAGCGCTGGGCAGATCGAGCCGACTTGAAGCGCTGCATCTTGCGCTCGCGCCGTCGCACCGGCTGATGAGCGCGCCACCCGAGCGGTGATGACGTTCAGAGACAGGTTCAGCCGTGGCGAAGGTACAAAGACGGCGGCGGTCGGAGCTCGCGACCTGCAGATGATCACGGCACCCACATTCATGTTGGTCGCATGTCGCCCACAATTCCACATCGAACCCCTGCTATCAAGCGCACCGCTGACGGTGTAATCCCACGTAGTGCAGTCTAGATCATGGGTTGGGGTCAACCCGGTCAGGCAAATCTTCGGCGGCGAGGCGGCGGAGCGCAGCCGCATCACCGCCGTAGCGCAGCCAGTCGCCGAGATGCTCAAGGCCGAGCCGGCGGTAGAACCCGCGCGCTGGGTTCCAGTCAAGCACCTGAAAATCGATCCGCTCCCAGCCGCGCTCGACAGCGATGGCGGCAAGTCGGGTCATCAGCCGCCGTCCGACCCCCTTTCCGCGCGCCGTTTGGGTGACAAAGATATCTTCAAGATACACCCCAGGCCGGCCGAGCCAAGTCGAGAACCTGGGGTGGAACAAGGCAAAACCGGCGGGCTTGCCGTCGAGAAAGGCGAGCAGCGCCTCGAATTGCCATTCGGGTCCGAAGCCATAGCGGCGCAGATCTTCTTCGGTGGCGACGACGGCGTTGGGCGCTCCTTCGTAAGCGGCTAGGTCCCGGATACACCGCAGCAATAGACCCACGTCATCAATGGTCGCGAAGCGGATCCTAATCTCGTTCAGCGCTCCCGACATGACCGAAGCAGTTGCGTTAAGTGGCAATAGCCAAGACATTGACCGGGTCCTGATTGTGCTCGAGGGCGAGAGCCTGGTCAACGACGCTACGGCCCTCATCGTGCTCGGCTTCGCTCTGCCGGCGCGTAGGCGAGGTGGCCTTGTTCCTGGGGTCTTTTTAGGGGAAGCCGCTTTTAGCAACGCTCCTGCTTCGGGTCGCCCGATGGGGAGAGGCTTGCCCGCGGGTCACCGAAGGTGAGCGAAAAGTTTCTGCAAAGCTCGGGTGGCCTCGATCCACCCGTTAGCTTCCGGTAAAATATTCGCGCGTATGTGATCTCCTTCACACGCGATCGGGCAATCTTTGTCGTGTGGTTCGGTGTTGAAAGCCATCACGGGCGTGGTAGGCGCCTTGACCCGTGGTGATAATATAGAGCCATGGGATCTTCGAAATGGTCCAGTACATTAAATCTAGGTTACCCGGCTCGCCGGAACCGGACACTCTGGCTGCCGTCACTGCTTGTAGCAATCCGCCAACGGTGGATCGGTCGAACAGCGCCATCTGGAGGCTTTCAGTACTTGTCCGGGTTGCGGACATTGTCACCCAAAGGCTCTCGCTGGACCACCAATTGCCGCGGCTTATCGAATTGATCCTCGAGGCACTCGACGCTGAACGGGCAACACTCTTCTTGCAGGACCCCGATTCGAGTGAGCTGTTTTCGCGAGCGGCGCGCGGCGAAGACGTGGCGGAGATACGCATACCCCAGACCGTCGGCATCGCTGGGTCGGTGTTCAGCTCGGGTTCGGCCGAAATCATCGATAATGTGTACGAAGATCCACGTTTCAACCCAGAGGTGGATCGGCGGACCGGATACCGCACGAGCAACATGCTGTGTGTGCCACTGCGCAACCTCAATGGCCAAGTGATCGGTGTAACCCAGGTACTAAACAAACGTTCGGGAGGCTTCATCGAGGCCGACTTGGCCCTTCTTGAGGCCATCAATCGCCATGCCGCAAGCGCGCTCGAGCAGGCTCATCTAGTAGAGCGGCTTGAGCAGGCTCGGCGCGAGGAGGTCGAGCTGCTTGCGATTACCGAAGCACTTTCGACCGAGCTGCACCTCGATACCTTGCTGGCCCGCATCGTGCGGGCGACGACGCAGCTTCTCGACGCCGAGCGTTCGACACTCTTTATCTACGACCCGAGGAAGGACGAGCTCTGGTCGAAAGTCGCCGAAGGCAGCGAACAAAGGGAGATTCGCATATCGGCGAGTGCTGGGATCGCAGGTGCGGCGTTTACCAGCGGAAAGGTGCTTGACGTCCCCAACGCCTATGCCGACCCGCGTTTTAACCCGGAAATCGATCGGATTTCCGGGTTCCGGACCCGCAACTTGCTCAATGTGCCGGTACTCGATGGCAGTGGAGAGCGCCTCGGCCTAGTTCAAGTGCTCAACAAGCGAGGCGGACAGTTCACGCAAACTGACATTCGCCGACTAAAAGCCTTCTGCGCCGATATCGCCATTGCGATCCAGAACGCCCGGCTGTTCTCAGACGTGCTTGCGCTGAAGAATTACAATGAGAGCATCCTTAAATCGTTGTCGAATGGCGTTATCACGCTCGATCAGCAGCTCATCATCGGTAAAGTGAACGAAGCAGCGCAGCGCATCCTAGGGCTGTCGTCGGAACTCCTGGTCGATCGCCCCGCCGAGCAGGTGTTCGGCAACCTCAACCCTTGGATCACTCGAAGCCTCGAATTCGTCGCTCGGATGGGGGCGAGCGACTACCATGCCGACACCGACCTGGTGCTCTCGGACGGCGGTACCGCCGCCATCAACCTCACAGCGGCGCCGTTCTTCGACACGGACGGCAAATCGATCGGGTCCATGCTGATCCTCGAGGACATCACGCGCGAAAAACGGGTGCGGAATACGATGGCGCGCTACGTGGCGAAGGAGGTCGTCGATCGGCTTCTCACGAGCGCCGAAGACGTTCTGCAAGGCAACGCCCTCGTCGCTACCGTGCTGTTTTCCGACATTCGCCGCTTCTCGACCCTGTCCGAGGAGATGACTCCGCGAAATACTGTCACAATGTTGAACGAGTATTTCACGGAGATGGTCGAGGTTATCTTCACGCATGGCGGCATGCTCGACAAGTATCTTGGCGACGGGTTGATGGCGATCTTCGGAGCGCCTGTCAGCAGCTCCTCTGATGCAGACAACGCGCTCTTTGTCGCGACCGATATGATCGGGGCGCTCGGGCGCTACAACGCCCGTCGGATTGAGCGTGGAGACACCCCGATCGAGATCGGCATCGGACTGGCCACTGGCGAAGTACTCGCCGGTTCAGTCGGCATGGCCAAACGCATGGAATACACTGTCATCGGCGATAATGTGAACCTCGCCGCCCGCCTCGAGAGCGCAAACAAATATTACGGCACGGCGGTGCTTTTGTCGGGGACTACAGTCGCTGCCCTCAAAGCGCCCGCGGTGTTGCGCCGCCTTGATCTGATCCGGGTCAAAGGAAAGTCACGCCCAACTTGGGTCTACGAATTGCTCGGGCATCACACGGCCGAGACTTTCCCCAAGCTCGCCCCACTGATCACTGTTTACGAGGCCGGCCTCGATTGCTACCAGCGGCGCGACTGGAAGGGCGCCCTGAGGCAATTTGGCGAGGCGCTCGAGCTGGCACCGCACGATCGAGCGTCCCGCATTTTTCTCGACCGTTGCCGCTACTATCAGACGAACCCGCCGGCCGACGGGTGGGAGGGGGTCTGGGTGATGGAGCAAAAATAGTGTGCGGGCCACCAGCGGGATCGACGGTGGCGGCAAGCTGATTGTCGTCGCCGGAGAAAAATGGACCGGACCCCTTTGCTTGCCGGTATTACGGCGCGTTGCTTTCGCCGTTTGGTTGTTAGCCGAATCCCTCCTGACCAGTCAGCACCTCTCGGTCTTGCGATTTGCTGCCTCACTATCTCGGCTTACGGCAGGGCCGACGTGCAGCGTTCCTTGGGCGAAACCCGAAGTTGGGAAAATCGTCCTGCTACTTGATCAGCGGTGCTCGTTGAATTAGCGCGTTCGCCGGGAGCGCAGGGTCGAGCACTTTTCTGGCGCTTTCGACGCCCGCGATGGGGAGCTTCTGCGGATCGAGCAGCCCGAGTTGAGCCAACACGGAGGCTTGGTCCCCATAGATGTGCTCGTGGGCCAATTTGCCGTCCCGGAATCGGACGATCACGACGAGGGCGACCTCCACCCGCAGGCCGGTCGGAGAGATACCCGGGAGCATCCGACGCCGTGAGTAAACTGGATGACCATTTCATCGACAAGCTGATCCCTCCCGATAGTCCGGGAAATCGGGACCATGTTCATGTCAGGCGGCATGCGCGGGATGAAATGCGTTGCGTAGAACTCTCGCAACCCGGCTTTGCCGCCTAGAGCTACAAGGAGGATGTACCGCAGCCCGGCTTAAATAAAGAGTCACTTGGGCTCCGTGGTCTCGGCTATCAGTCGATAGCGGAGCCTGAGTTACCGCAACGCCAAGACAGGGGAGGTCGTATAATGCGCAGACGAGACCTGCTGACACCTGACAGCCGCTGCCGCGGGTCTTGGAGCGTTTGCCGCACCGCGGATCGGGCGGGCGGAGAAGCGCAATAAACTGGTCTTTGTTCCCACCGAAGATCTCAGCGTGCTCGACCCGGTCTTCGCCGGCCCCCGTTCGAGGCGCAATCACGCTTATCTCGTTTTCTATACGCTCTTCGGCATCGATACGAGCTGGACCACCCCAGCCTCAGATGGTCGAGGGACATCGAGTTCGACAAAGATGGGCTGATCTGGACCCTGAAGTTGCGCGATGGCTGCGTTTCCACCACAAGGAGCCAGTATTGGCGCGACGTTCTTGACGTGCGCCGCATTCGCCAGCACCAATTCCAACTCGCCGTCCGAGAGAATGTGCCAGATCGGCTTCCAGTACACGCCCGCGGCCTCCATCACGATGTGCGTGCAGCCTTCGGTGCCGGCCGCAAGACCGACGTCAACGATGCCACCTGGTTGGCCGAGTTGCTGGCACACGGGCTGGTCCGCGGGCGTTTTGTTCCCGACGAGCAGACGCAGGAGATGCGCAACTGAGCTGTCGGTGCCCCACGACCGCACCTTGCGGTTCCGCCTCAAACGGCCGTTTTCCGCATTTGCCGGAGGCTTTGGCCGGGTCGGGAGGGATCGTCCCGGCCATCATGCCGGAGCGTCTGGCGGCGACCTCCGTTCAAGCCGATTGCCGAAATCGTCGGCAGCGGCCCCTATCGCTTCCTGCCGGCGCGGTCCCGCCTGCCAGTTTCGTTCTAGTTCAAAGAGCCGCTCTGGGGATCCAACCAGACGACGGTATCCTTGGGGCAATGCTCTTGCGCCCGCTGTTGGGTCCGAAATGCGTGAGGACCGCAGGGGATCCTCCGCAGGCGGCGCAGGCTAGCGTTAGGGCGCGAAAGGTGACCCCGGAACTCAAGCTGCGATGAGGCCGCCGCCAGCTTTCAAATTGCGGGAGCGCGCTTGTGATCTTCGGTCGCTCCTTATCGCGAGAGGATATCGCGGTCCGCAACTTCCAGATGGGCTTTCATAATCGGTTCGCACGGGCGATAACTATGTTTCCGAATAGCAGTGCGATTCAAATTGATCTTGATAGACGCTCTCACCCGCAGAAGGAATGGGGAGTATGGAAGTCCTTGAAAGCACGGTGACGGCCCTCGATCAGCTATCAAACATCTATGCTCGACCTTCAGAGCGGGTTCTGAGAAAGGAGATCGATCACGTCGACGCGGCGGGACGTGCCTTCATCGCCGCCTCACCTGTTCTCGTGCTTGCCATTGAGAGCAGCCAAGGGCTCGACTGCTCACCCAAAGGCGACAAGCCGGGCTTGATCGAAGTCGAGGATGACGGTCGCACACTGTTGATCCCCGATCGGCGCGGCAACAATCGCATCGACAGCAAAAACCTGATCGAGGAGCCGCGCGTCGCGCTGATCTTCTTCGTTCCCGGCGCGAACGAAACTTATCGGGTTAAAGGCCGGGCCCGGGTGAGCGTCGATGCAGACCTGAAGCAGCGTTTTGCTGCGGACGGAAAGGAGCCCACGACGGTTATCGTGGTTGCGGTTGACCAGGCTTTCCAACACTGCCCGAAAGCGCTTGTCCGCTCAAACCTGTGGAAAGCGAGCACCGGCGAGCGGCCCAAGGGCGTCCCGACTCTGGAAGACTTCGCTGCGGCCCGCACGCCCGGAATTCACAGTGCCGATTATGACGCCGATTACGCCTGTCGCACGCCCAGCGAGCTTTATTGAGGGCAGCTCGGTTTAAATCCGAGATGAAACACCCCCCGTTCGGCCTACACGATCCTTCCCGGCCGCGAAAGGCTCAATGGTGTCTGTCTTGATCTCAGTGATCGCCATGGCCCAATCCTCCAGTATGCGCTGACCCCAGCAGCTGGGAGGGACGGCCATCGTCGACTACCGTTGGATGGTGCCTTTGCGCCGATTGCAGACCTTCACACCCGCGGCCGGGAACGGGGACGCTCGACTCTAAGCGATCGCTCGTTACAGGCGACGCGACGACGGTAAGAAACGCTCCTACGGAGACCCCTTCGGTTCGCCGCTAACATTTAGCGTGATTCCAACGGCTGTCCGTACAGTCTCGGGTGAGCAATCGCGCTTGCGGACGGGACGTCGGGGCGAGCGGGTCGCGGGCGCGCCGGCACCTCGTCCAATGCACGCGGCCCGTGCGACCCTTCGGCAAAAACGGCAGTCGACCCGCGAAGTCCTACGAGCCGTTCCCGTTCGCGAATATGGCGCTGAACAGCACGTTCGCCTCGCCGTTGATCCCGTTAGTGAAGTAGAGGGTATTGGGATCGCCGTTGCTGCCGCCGACCCCGAACTCAAGGGTCCAAAGCCCGCCCGAGGGCGCTCGCTCAATGCGCCGAGGCAAGCCCCGCGACAGGAACGCCGGAAGCACCCGGTCGCCGAGCGCTGAGCAGGCGCTGCGCTTCTTCGGCTCGGTCGGCCTCAAGGTAGGCCTTCAACAACGTGAATTCGATCAGGTCGTGCTGCGCGCGGCTGCCGCCAATGCGCTCGTTTTCGGCGGCGAGCGGGGCAAGCACCTCGATCGCCGCGAAAAAATCGCCGCGCTCGAACGCCGCGAAGCCGCGTGACAGCGTCGGCAGGTAAGAGCCTGACGGGTAGCGCCCCTCGCGCGCCATCTCTTCCATCCGGCGGCTGCGAGAATCGAGCCCGGCGTCGTCGCCCATGACGGCCTGCGCCAGGATGACGTGCAGGTCGGCGAGCCCGCTGCCGGGCGACGGCAACGCGCTGGTCGCATATTCGTACAGTGCGCGCCAAGCGGCGGGGTCGCGCGGATGGCCGGCGAGTTCGGAACGCCACAAAAACGCCGCCCCATCCGACATTCTCTGTTGCGGCCCGCCGCTGTGCCGGTCGAGCACCATGGCGTCCCGATAAAGCGACAAAGCTTGGGGCCAATTGCCGGCCTGGATTTCGCAGAGCGACAGATGCCAGCTGAGATGGCCATGGAAAAACCCGTCGCGCGGATAGGTGGTGAGCCAGGACGACAGATAGGCGCGGGCCGTGTCCGCCTCGCCGCTCTCGTAACAAACATGCGCGAACCCGTGCGCACCATGCGCGTTGTTCGGGTTTATCGCCACCGAGCGCTCGATTTTCGGGCGCGCCGCCGCGAGCTGCCCGTCCTCGGACAAGCGCCATGGCATGATGGGCAAGGAACCAGAAATCGTCGCCGTAATGCGGGGCGAGGCTGTCCATCAGCGCGGCGATCTGGTGCTTCTGCCCGATGCGGCCGGAGGCGCCGATCAGGCCATTAGGGTTCGCGGCAGTGGCGAGCACCAGGGCGTCGCGCGGCCATGCTGTCAGATGCGCGTACAAGGCGTCGATCGCCGCATCGGTCCGGCCCGCGAAAGCGAGGTCGAAATAGGCGATATGACTGGCCTCGCGCTGCCGACAGACCGGCGGCCAGATCCTTGGCCGCCACTAGGGCAGCCCGCGCCGCCGCCACGTTGCCTTCCCGCATCAGGACCTGGGCCTTCGCGGCATGGGGCAGGGAGAAATTGGGATCGGCTGCGGTGGCGCGGTCAAAGGCCTCGATCGCACCGGGGTAGAAGGTCAACGCCAGTTCGCAGCCCTGGACGTAGGCGTCGCGCGCCGCCTCGGAGACAGTGCTCACAGCGAGGTCGTATCGGTCTGCCAGCATATTGCGTACTCCAGGGCTCTATTGAAAATCTAACTCGCTCCTTGGCCCCGACGAAAGGGCTGCCAGTCGCGCGACTCAGGTAGCAATCCCCAGCCTCGTTCCCTCTGGACAAACCTGCTGCGGTGGCCAAACTCGCGCAGCACAGAGGAGCTGTCAAGATGACGATCATCGATTCTCAGGTCCATGTCTATGAAGCGAACACGCCGAGCCGACCCTGGCATAGCGTGCCGAACTGGCCCGATCACGTGACGGGCGACGAGATGGTGGCGGCGATGGACAAGGTCGGCGTCGACGGCGCGATCTTCATCTCCGCCTTTTCCATGTACCAGTATGACGCCAGCTACGCGGTGGAGGTGCAGCAGGCCCATCCTGGCCGGTTCGCCATTGTCAAGCCGGTCAACCCGGACGAGCCGGCGGTGGCCGACGTCATCGCCGACTGGAAGAAGATGCCGGGCGCGGTCGGCATCCGCATCATGCTGACAAAGGAGGCAAACCGCGCGCCGGACGACCCGGGACTCGACCGGATCGCACGCGCGGCGGCTCGGCACGATTTTCCGGTCAACGTCCTGTTTTGGGGCAATCTGGACGCCGGTACGGCGCTGATCGATCGCCATCCCGACACGCGGTTCATCATCGACCATCTGGCCATCCTGCAGCCGCGCGTGCCGCCGGCGCCGCCGCAGCCCTGGGCCGACCTCCCGAAGGTGCTCGAACTCGCCAAGCGCCGGAACGCGGTCATCAAGGTCAGCGGCGCCTGCACGCTGTCCCACGAGCCCTACCCGTTCCTGGACATTTGGGACCCGCTGGCCCGCGTGTTCGATGCCTGGGGTTTCGAGCGCTGCTTGTGGGGCACCGACTGGACCCGCGCCTTCGCGGTCGTCAACTACGAACAGGCGGTCGAGCCGTTCCTCAGGACTGACCGCCTGAGCGACAGTGAGCGGGCTATGCTGATGTGCGGCGCCTGCGCCAAGGCCTATGGCTGGTCGCCGAAGAAAACCTAGCGCGCCAGGCCGCCAATTCGGCGATGCTGCATCCGACCGTTCCGGCGGGCACCTGCCGTAGCAAAGACGCAGTTATCTGTGGGCTCGCTATGAATTACCAACTGCACGTCCCCGTGCGCGAAGCTCGGATGAGGAGGTGTCAACGCGGAGACGGTGCTCAGGGATTTAGGTGAAGAGATCTGCACAGCGCCGCGGCACGGGGATGTCGTTCAGCGCGCGTACGCGCCTCACCGCGTCGAGGCGCACCGCCACCAGAAAGCTGCCCCCGGAATTCGCGATTTCCTCGAGCGCCATCTGCATTCGCGCCTCGTCATCGCCACAATATTTCGGCCCGAACACGAGGTGGCGCCCGGCGATCCGCGCCTTCTCGCTGATGAGCCCGATGGTGATGGCCATGTTGTTTCGCGAGGTCTTCGGCGGGGTCGGCGCCAATCCGCCCGATTTGCAGGCGCTGGCCGACCAGCACGCCCGCACGGCGCCGCGCGGCAGGTGATGCCCACGGCCGGCGAAGCTGATGAACGGAGGACGAAATGATGCATAGCGACGTTCTGATCATCGGCGCCGGTCGCACCGGCCTGGTCCTGGCGCTCTGGCTGAGTAAGCTCGGGGTGAAAGTCCGCATCGCCGACAAGACGGCAGAGCCCGGCACAACCTCGCGAGCCTCGGCGGTTCAGGCGCGGACGCTCGAACTCTACCGCCAGCTCGACTGGGGAGCTTATCATGAGCCATGGCTCCGCTTTCGTATCGCCGTCATCGCTTTCCGGCCGAGATCAACCAGCGCGCGATCTGGCTTATCTCCGCTTCACGCTGAGCTACCGAGACGTGGAGGAACTGCTCGCCGAGCGTGGGCTCGACGTCTCCTAAGAAACAGTGCGGGGCTGGCCCGAGCGCGCGCTGGCACCTCGACGAGACGGTCGTCCGGATCGCCGGGAAACCGATGTACCGGTGGCCGTCGACCACGAGGGCGAGGTTCTCGACATGCTCGTTCAGCATCGGCGAGACACGCAGGCGGCACTCCGGCTAATGCGCAAGCTGCTGAAGAAACAGGGCTTCGCACCGAAGTTGCTGGTCACCGACAAGCTGGGCTCCTACGGCTCGGCTTTCCGGCAACTGCGCCTCACCTGCCCTCACGATCGAGGCCTCAGAAAGAACAATCGCGCCGAAAACTCCCATCAAATCGTGCGGTGACGAGAGCGCAAGATCCGGCGGTTCAAGTCGTCTCGATCCGCGCAGCGGTTTCTCAACATCCATTCCGCCGTCCACAATACCTTCAACCATCAACGGCATCTCATCTCTCGATCGACGCTTCGGATTGTCAAAGTCGAAGCAGCCGTCCGCTGGCAAGATGCGGTTGCCGCCGCATGAAACAGGTTCGACTTTGCCAACTCTCTGCATCCCGCCCGTTACCGTGACAACGCCTTCAAACCATCGGTGCCACGTGACACCACCAAAGGTTCGAAAGCCTCATGTCGCCTCTGCTTGACCCCCGCGAACGGAAAAGTCGGCGCGAAAGGAGAACCGAAACCACGAGGACGCCGGGTGCCTTCAGCGGGACCGATAGATGCTATGGGGCGGGCGGCAAGGAATGGCAACCTTGTCGCTGCATGCAACGATAGAGTGCCGCAATGCCCCAGCCGAACGACTTGAGCAGGTTCCTCGTCGCCCTAGACCAGAATAGCACGATCATAGCCGTCGTCGAGATGAGCCAGTCGAGCTGGCTGGTTGCCGGCATGCTTCCCGGCATTGACCGTCAGCCGCGCAAGAAGCTGGAGCCGAGCCCAGAACGGCTGCTTGGGTTGCTGCATCGCTGGCAGGATGAGGCGGTCAGGGCCGGCCGCACGATCACGCGGATCGCGATTGCCTTGGAGGCCCGGCCGCGACGGCTTTTGGCTGGCGCGCTGGCTTGCCGCGCGCGGCGTCGAGGCGCACGTGATCCAGGCCTCGAGTGTCGCGGTATCGCGGGAGCATCGCCGAGCGAAAACCGACCGGCTCGACACCGAGTTGCTGAAGCGCGCCTTCTCGGATCGGCGCTCCGGCGCGGCTTCCAATCCCCTTGCCACGGCTAGCGGAAGCGCCACAATCGTGGCGATCATTTGAGTTGGCGAAGTGCGGCTGACAGGGTTGTCACTCGGTTGGTCGCCGACGTGGCGGCAACGAGGTGCTCGAGCCGGCTCTCGACCGATTTGACCGGCCGTCCGGCTTTGCGCGCCGCCAAAGCCAGCAGCACGACATAGGGGAACACGGCGTGCTTGGCGCCGAAGCTGCCGCCCGAATGCGGCGGCGTCCGCAGGCGCAGCCGATTGCCCGGGACGCCGAGCGCCATTGCCATGACCGGGTGCATCGCGAAAGGACCCTGGAAATTCGCGGTGACCTCGTAGGCCGCCTCGCCCGGCAGGTATTCCGCGATCACGACAGAGCATTCGAACAGACTGGCGGCATTTCGCGGGTAGCGGGTCGTGACCGAGAACTCGATGCGCCGCCGCGACAAAGGCCGCCTCCGGGTCACCGTAGCGAAACGCGCGGTCGCTGACGACATTCGAGCCGACCTCAAGGTGGAGCAGCGCCGCATCCAGTTCAGCTGCTTTCTCGGCATCGACGACCGGCGGCAATGGCCGGTATCGGACGGCGATGCGCTCCAGCGCATCCTCGGCGGTGTGCCGATCGCGCGCCAACGCCACCGCCACGGGCTCGCCGACATGGCGCACCCGGTCGACGGCGAGACACCAGTGCTGCATCGGCGTCTTGACCGCGACGGCAAAGGGCCGCGTCCAGCGGCGCGCATCCTCGCCGATGACGACGCAATCGACACCGGGCAGCGCCAGCGCGCCTTCCACATCGACTGAGAGGATCTCGGCATGAGCATGCGGCGAGCGCAGGATCGCCGCGTGCAATGTATTTCGCCACACCAGCAAATCGTCGGCGAAGCGCCCGGCGCCGCGCAGCAGGTCAGCATCCTCGAGACGGCGGACGTCACGCCCCGTATAGGTCATCGGCCGGTGAATTTCGGTCGGCGCTTCTGATGAAACGCCTCGAACTCGCTCGCCGGCTAGGCCTGGCCCTCCAGCTCGATTGCCAGCGACAAATTGGCGTCCTCGATGTCGTTCAACAGCTTCTTCGCGGTGCGCTGAGCCAGCGGCGGGAACCCGCACAGTTCCTCGAAAAGCCGATCGGTTGCGGCTTCCAGATCGGTATCGGCAACGCACTCGGTTGCGATGCCCCATTCATAGGCCTGGTGGCCGGGAATACGCCGCGAGCGCATGACGATGTCCTTGGTTCGGGTGACGCCGATCATTTTTTGCAGCCGCGCAGCGCCGCCCGATCCGGGGATCTGTCCGAGACGTTGCTCGGGCAGGGAATAGAGGCAGGTGTCTGAGACGATGCGGAAGTCGCAGGCCAGCGCCAATTCGAAACCGACGCCGAAGCAATATCCGCGGTTGACGGCGATGACCGGCTTACGACAGCGCGCCGGGGCGGCGATGTTCCCAGGCAAGGCGCGAGACGTGCTCGGGCGAGGCGTCGAGAAAGCCCGAGATCTCGCCGCCGCTCGAGAAATGCTCGCCGACGGCCCGCAGCACGACGACGCGGATGCGGGCATCGGCGTCGAGCGCCTCGAACACGGCGCGCAATTGTTCGCGCTCGGCCATCGTGACGATGTTGAGCGGGGGCCGGTCGAGGATCACGTCGGCGCGCTGCCGCTTGGGATCCAGCTCCAGGCGGAAGCCGTCGAAACCCTCGGGGGGCGTCGGCACCAGCGGCGGCGGATCGCTCATGCTATTCCCTCCGATACTCGCCGGCGACGAGCAGGCGGCGCAAGATCTTGCCGACGGGCGATTTGGGGATTTCGGCGACAAACACGTACTCGCGCGGGCGCTTGTAATCGGCGAGGCTCGAACCCCGGCACCAGGCGTCGAGCGCATCGGCCTTGATCGCGCCGCAGCGCTTGATGAAAGCGGTGATCCGCTGGCCCCATCGCTCGTCCGGCAAGCCGGCGACGGCCACCTCGGCGACCGCCGGATGTAATGACAGAATGCTCTCGATTTCGACCGGTGAGACGTTCTCGCCGCCGGAGACGATCATGTCGTCGACACGGCCGGTGACAAATAAATCCCCCTCGGCATCGACATACCCGGTGTCGCCGGTGAAGTACCACCCGCCGCGCAAGGCGCAGGCATCGGCGTCGGGGCGGCGCCAGTAACCCTCGAACGCCTCGTCGCTGGTGATGTCGGCGATGATCTGGCCATTCTCGCCGGTCATGGTTCGAGCCTCGGTGCTGTCGGCGCCGAGGCGGACGACCCGAATACGCTGGTTGAGCCCGGCCTTACCGGCCGAGCCGGGCTTTTGCCGCGGCGCGCGGTTCGACCGCGAAGGTGTAGATCTCCGACGAGCCGTAATGGTTGACAAACAATTCCGGGCGGAACGCCATATCGACCCGCTTCAGCAGCCCGTCCGGCATCGCTGCGCCGGCAAAGCCGATTTTTTTCACCGAGCCGGTGTCGGTCGCGGCGAAATCCGGATGATCGATCAGGTCGTGGTAGAGGGTCGGAACAAGATAGAGATTGCTGATCCGCTCGCGCGCGATCAGCTGCAGCGCCGCACCGGCCTCGAAGCGCGGCAGGCAGACGAAGGTCCCGTCTACAAGCGCCATCGCCAGCAACGAGCGCACGCCCATCGTGTGGTAGAGGGGCATGGCGCCGAGCGTTCGCTCGCCGCGGGCGTACAGGTTCTGTGCGACATGGGCGAGGGCGGCGGCGCGCTCGGCGCGGTGCCGGCGCGGCATGCCCTTCGGCCGCCCGGTCGTGCCCGAGGTGTAGAGCAGCAGCGACAGGTCGTCAGGCTCGGCTCGCGGCGCGAACCCGTTTGTGCCGCCTTGGAGGTCTTCGAAACGGCAGGTGGCCCCGTCGACCTTGCCGATTGCGATCCGTGGCAGCCGCTGGGCCGCGGCCGCGCCGGCGAACTGTCGCCGCGACATCGTCGAAAACGATCGCGGCGGCTCGCATCGTGAGGCAATAGTCCAGCTCCTGGGCTTGATGCGCCAGTTGAGCGGCGTCATAACGATGCCGGCGACGCATGCCAATGCAGGCTCGCCATTTCGAGCCGGTTCTGCAGGATCACCGCTAGCCGGTCGCCGCGCTCGAGCCGAGCGCGGTCAACCCGCCCGCACACGTCCGATCTCTTGATACCACGACGCATAGCCGAGCCGCCGCTCTCCGTCCGTAATCGCGGTCGCGTCGGGGCTCCGCTCAACCGCAGCAAGAAAGCTTCGGTCCAGAGAGGGCGAGGGCACGACGCGCCTCTGGCGTCGAAGGCATCTTGCGATCAAAGACGTAATGCGGCGTTGAACGGAACGCGAGTTCAGGCTTGGTGACTGGCACCGGAACGGGATTCCTGGACCACCCAAAACTGAGCGTGGCGAAATTGTCGTCGCACCACGCCATGATGCTTAGAAAGCGGCGTATCACCGTCGTGGCGCTGCTATCGTCGAGCCTGTGTTCCGTCAGGTCCATATGAACGGATTGAACATGATCTTTTGTGCGCGGCATCAGAACGAAATGATAGCCGTCAAACTTCACCAAGGTGGGTTCGCTTGGCCACGTTACATGATTGTCGGCGGCCATGTTCAGAAACCGTGAGCGCTGCGTGGCGCCCAGCTTCTTCCAAAGCGCTTGCTTGGCTTCCTCCTCGTCGTATTCCGAGCCATCGCTGGCGGGCTCGCCCGGATGACGGGCTGCGATCTCCATCGCGCGCAACACGCCCGAAGAATGGCTGTCCGAAGCTCATCTCTCGGCTCGCGAGGGAGAAAAGTTGTCTCTCAAAATCAAATGATGCTTCAGCTCCGATCTTGGCAAAATCAGCCAGTGAGCGGGTGAGCCGGTCGATCTTGTAGACGACAATCGTATCAACCCGACCCGCCGTGATGTCAGCGAGCAGCCGTTGCAGAGCCGGCCGATCGATCGTCGCGCCGGAGAACCCGCCGTCATCATAGCCTGCACGCAGGCAAACCCAGCCCTCGTGGCGCTGGCTGGCGATGAAGGCCTTACAGGCTTCACGCTGCGCCTGCAACGAATTGAACTCCTGCTCGAGCCCCTCCTCGGAGGATTTGCGGGTGTAAATCGCACAGCGGACGGTTCCACCCCGCCTAGTAGGCGTTGGCGTGCTCAATGGCCCGCCTCCGCTAGGAGCGACGAACCATGCGCTCGCCTGGTCACGCCAAAAAACCGCGGTCCGGACCAATGCGTCCCGATGATCCGTTCGGCAATCACTGTCAGCGAGCGATAACGCTGACCCTCGTATTCGAACCCGTTCTCGCCTACCAGAACCGTGTGCGTGTGTCCACGCCACTCCCGCACCAATCTCGTGCCCGTCTTCGGCACGACACCCGAAGCAAATGACGCGCTGCCTTTCTCGAACTCTGCGGCCAAAGTCCGCAGCCGGCGCCGTAGCGCCGCGCCGGCTCCGCCCTGGGTTCGCTCTTGCAGCTGATGGGCGAGGGCCCGGATCAGCAGATCGCGGCTGAGGCCGGCAAGGGAACCGGTGCGATACAATTGGCGCCAGGCACGCCGCAGCTCCTGCGTCCTCCGCTCGAGCAGCTGGGCAATTTGGCGGTCGACCTCGGCGCTATCGCTGCTGCCCGGTCGGTGGGTCCGGGTGGCACGTCGACCGCGAGCGGGCGACGGCTCGCCAGAGAACTGGCGAGCTGAAGTGTCATGGCTCGGCGACGTCATGCGCGCGGGCTCCGCGATGCGGTAGACACGGCCACGTTCCTCTTTGGCTGAAGCCAGGGTGAGGCCGAGCTTTTTCTTCAGGGTGCCCGAGAAGAGACCGCGCACAGTGTGGCGCTGCCAACCGGTCACGCTCGCCACCTCCTCGACCGTTGCGCCCTCGGGCTGACGCAGCATGGCGATTACCACGTCCTGCTTTGAGGGGCGCTTCGTGTGGGGTGGCGTCTCGGGGTCCGGCAGCATTTCGATCGCCGACCACAGCTGATTGATCAGCGCTGCGCGATCACCGACCTTTTTCCGCTTCTCGGAACCGGGCAGAGCGTTCCACAAAGCCAGAAGCCGCTTGGCGCTGCGCGGGGCGGCGTGCAGTTCTTCCTTCGACGCGACGGCAATCTCGCCCTCGTTCACGGTGGCCGGCTTTTCGCGGCACAGCGTAACGCCGTCATTGCTGATAAACGAAGTTTTGCCGGCAAGTGAACCCGGTGGCGTGACCGTTAGCGATAGTCAATGAGGAACGCACCCGTGGGCTTCATAGACGAGACGTCAACGCAATGAACATCACGCGTGGACTGCGGCGTGCCTTGCAGGTCAAGTCGTGCGGCACTGCCACGATCTTCGAAGGCCGTCGCCCTTTCCGTGCAGTCGACCTGGTCAGAAATCGAGTTCCTTTATCCAAGCAATCGTAGGGTGATTGCCGGCTGTCATTACAGAAAAAAATTGTATCGCTCTGGTCGGCAAAGCCGCCAGACCTGACGACTATATAGTCGCATTCGAAATATTTGATGGCGCGCTCGATACCGGCACCGTTGCTGCATGTTTAATTTTTAGCTTCAAGCAACGCCTGATACAGGAGGAAGCGCACATGCCAATCGATGTGGTCGACGTCCTTAATCGCACCATGCCCATGATGCCCGACGCGCTAAGCAATTATACTCAAGCGATCCGCCAAAGTGGGCAATTGTTTGAGCGAGCTGGGATCACCACGCCGCTCCGTACGGCACATTTTCTTGGGCAGACCTTGTTCGAGACTGGCCGCTTTACGATATTGCGAGAGAACATGAACTATTCCGCACAGCGTTTATTCGACGTATTCGGCGTCAATCACCATTCGACTGCGGTTACTCTTGAGGAAGCTGATAATCTTGCGCATCATCCAGAACAAATTGCCGAACGAGTTTATGGTCTTGGCAATCCGCATAAGGCACAAGAACTCGGCAACAAGCAGCCGGGCGACGGCTTCCGCTATCGCGGCAATGGTGTCTTACAGATGACTGGGCGCAGCGCTCACCGGAAAACGGGACAAGCTTGTGGCGTCGATTTCGAAGGTAACCCGGATCTAGCAACCGTTCCCCAGCATGCCTTAACGCCCGCCCTCCAGGAGTGGACAGAAGGCGGCTTAAACGCCTTCGCGGACAAAAACGATATCGCCACGATAACGCGGAAGATCAATGGCGGGTTCAATGGTCTTCCCGAACGCAAGCTGATGTTTGATAAAGTATTTCCGTTGCTTCAACCAGAACAACGGGCAGGCGGCGAGGCTCGCGGACCGACACGACCGCGTCGGCAAGGTCGCGGCGCTTCAGCGTGACCTTGAAGAAGAACCGCAGCGCACCGTCACCGGCGTTGACGGTCGGTATCGTCGTTCCGATTGACCCCAGGTGCAGTTGGTAGCGATGGACATCCTCCGCGGTGGTCTTGTCGGGAGACCGGCCCACGAAATCCGCAAAGCTTTTGACGTGGCGAATATACTGGTGCTGTGTGTTGGGGCTAAGCCGGCGGATCGTCATGTCCTCGATCAGTCGCCGGCGCAACGGGCTGATGGCCTTGTCGGTCATTGGGGGCTCCTGTCTTGAGGGAGGTTCAAGGCCCCTCAATCTCAAGACAGGACGCCCCGCTTTCGCCACTCCACCTGCGCTACCAATTACCGCGAGAGCGGTTTAGTCCCATGCGCCTTAGCCGCCATCCGAGCACTGGCGGCCTGTACGTTCCAAACGCGGGCTTTCACTGACTTCGCCTTATGCAGATCATCTTATCCGCGCGGGAGCAGCGGTGGCAGGATACGCCGATCTCGAGGCCGCTGACTTTCCCGTCAAGCTCGCCCCGGGGTAAATGGGTGCGGATTGATCCGCTCCTGTTTGCGTGATCAGCCGTACTCCGACGTCGAACGTAAAGTAGGACCAGACCCAGCCGAGCATGACCGAAACCCGATTGCGTACGCCGACCAGAAAAAGGACGTGGACGGCGCCCCAAAGCCACCATGCCGCCGCACCGGTGACCTTCACCCGTCCAAAATCCGCAACCGCGCTCCTGCGGCCGATCGTGGCCAGGCTGCCCTGGTGGCGATAGCGGAACGGTGGCGGCGGCTTGCGGCCGCGCAGCCGGGCTCGTAAAACCGAGGCTACATAGGCGCCGCCCTGCTTCGCCGCTGGCGCAAGCCCGGGAACAGGTTGGCCGTCCCAAGCGAGCGAAAGCGCGGTATCGCCGATTGCAAAGATATCGGGGTGTCGCGGAACCGAAAGATCAGGGCCGACACTGATGCGGCCGGTACGATCCGCCTCGGCTCCAAGCCACGCCGAGGCTGGCGACGCGACCACCCCGGCCGCCCACAAAACAGTACCGGCCGCGATTCGCTCGCCATTCACGACGACCCCGTCCCTGTCGATCAGCTCAACCCGGCTATCGGTGTGCACCTCGACCCCGAGCGCTTCCAATGAGCTGCGCGCGAAGGCCGACAGTCGTTCGCCGAATTGCGGTAGCACCCGTGGTCCGGCCTGGACCAGAAGGATCCGGGCGGATGCGGGGTCGAAATTGCGAAAATCTTTGGCCATCCCGTTATGCGCAAGTTCTGCGATGGCGCCAGCCATCTCCACACCGGTCGGTCCGGCGCCGCAGATAAGGAATGTCAGCAGTTTCCGCTGCAGCGCGGCATCTTCGGTTGATTCGGCTTTTTCAAAGGCATCGAGGATGCGGCTGCGAATACTGGTGGCGTCCGGGACCGATTTCAGCCCCGGCGCGTAGATTGCCCATTCCTCATGACCGAAGTATCCGTGCGTCGCACCGGTCGCGAGCACGAGCGTGTCGTACGCGATCGCCCGACCATCGGCGATCACCAGGCGCGCAGCGGCGTCCACCGCGGTAACGGTGCCGCGCAGCACCCGCATTCGAGCATTATCGCGGAACGCGGCGCGCACCGGCGAGGTGATATCGGCCGGCGAAAGGGCAGCCGTTGCGACCTGATACAGCAACGGTTGGAACAGGTGATAGTTCTCCCGGTCTATCAACGTGACGCGCACCGGTTCATGCCGCAGAGCCGCCGCGCATGCCATGCCGCCAAATCCTGCGCCGACGATGACGATATGCGGCATGTCCGGATGCAAGCGGACTGCGCGACGCGCCCAACGGCCGATCAGATGATCGAGCGAATAGCGTCCAGCTCCCGATGCCCCGAGCAAAGCCAAAAGCAAGGGTTCATAGATCGCAATGCCGTGATCTGACCCGGCCATCGCCATACCGCACCCCGCCATAAACAGGACGGCTGCCACCACAGGTGTACACAAGCCCAAAGCCAGCAAGACAGCCCCGATAATGAGTAACCGCGACGGCAGCATGCCGCCCTGCATGTCCGGAAGCATGGCATGGGGTAGGGCGGGCGCGGCGAGGGCAGCGGCCAACCAGAGCCGTATTGCGAGCACATAGAACGGGCCGATCGCACGGTTGACCCAATCTCCTGCAGCGATCGCGAGCGTTGCCAACGGCAGTGGACTATGCTTCATACCCTTGCTCAGCAGGCGGTCGATCGACAGCGAAGCGGGACCGTGCACGACGTACCAGCCAAACAATACTGCCCAAAACAAGTGCTCCTCTTGCGCTGCGCCCGAGAACTGCGCCCGCAAGGTCAGCACCAGCATCAGCAGTGCAACCGGCCTGACTAGAAGCCCTATGGCCATGAGCACCGGTCCAATCACTTGCACAATGATCGTCTGCCACGCCGCAGGGAAATCGGCAGCACCAATGCCGGGGAACATCCCCAGGGCAAAGAAGGCTTTTGCCAAGGCGAGGCGAACCAGGAGATCGACGACTGGAGCCGCCGCTCGCCCCGCTGCTCCGCAGAGGTCTAGTACCCTCGCAAGTTGCGTCCGCAGCCGCTCATCCTGGGCAAGCGTTGTCAGCTTCATGCTCCGTCCTCGTCCGGCCGGCGCTGTCAACGGGACGCCTCATGTGACCTCGGCGAAGAGGGTGCTTGCGAGCGTGTGCCGGGCCCCCGATCGCGCAACAATAACAGCATCAACGCCGAGGCTGCGCCCGTAGCGGTGGACCGCAAAGATCAACTGCAGCACGAGCAGGAAAAAATATGTCCACGGCCATTCCCCCGCGGCATTGTAGAGGCCGAGCCAGAGGTTGAGGATCTGCAACGCACCGATGACACCCCAAAACCGAACAAATATCCCCAGCATCAGCGACACTGCCGTCAGTACTTCAAGCGAATAGACGATCGGTGCGAACACGTAAAAATGCGGCAACACGATGTTATTGACGAACTCGGCCTGCTGTGGAATTGCCGCAGACTTGCCCATTAACCCCATCCAATAGGCAAGACCGGTCGCGCCGAACGGCTGGTCGGGATGATCGGTATAATAGGGCGGTAGCTTCCACAGTGTTTGTTGCCACCACATGCAGCCGATCAGAAAGCGAAAGACCCAGTTCCAGAGATGAGTCGCGCGGCGCTGACCCGGGATCGCGGCGAAGGCATAAACCGCGATCGCCAGGCTGGCGAGCACGAGCACCCAAAACACCGCGGTCGGCCACGTCGGACCGGACACGAAGGCCGGCTGCTGCAGGAAATTGAGCACGTCGGAGATCGGATCGTGTTTCATTGGAGACCCTCCGCTTATTGCGCGTCCAGCCAGGTGTTTGACCCCACCAGCTTGACGGCCACATTCGAGAAGAAAACGTGTGCCGGCTGGCCGTTGTTCGTTGCGCGGTGCTCCAGTGAGACGAGCAGCGGTCCCGCTTTCTTGTAGTCAGCCCAGGTCGCAATGACGTCATGCTTGACCGGTCCTCCCGCGTGATAGCCCATCTCTTCGATGCGACCGTCGGGGCCGACATAG
The DNA here is from genome assembly GCA_963695605.1 of uncultured Alphaproteobacteria bacterium. GTDB lineage: Bacteria > Pseudomonadota > Alphaproteobacteria > ATCC43930 > CGMCC-115725 > AP-15. The sequence goes on from CAVOHI010000082.1 coordinate 27,259, forward strand.
AGTTCCCAGGTATCACCCTGCGAATAGCCGCCGCCGGAAGGATACTTCACGACGACCTTTTCGGCGGAACCATTGCCCAGCGGCAGTTTCTGCATGCCGGCATCTTCCACTGTAGCGCTGGTGTCCCAAGCAATATGAAATGGCAGGATGAGCCAATAATTATCATTTAGGAAGCCCTGATCGATGTCCTCCTTTACCTCGGCCGACTGACTCCCGAGCTGAGAACGCAGGTACGTAACCTTCACCGGCTTGCCCGACTTATCTTTCCCCTCATAGGTGACCTGGTCGGTTTTGGGCTCCCAAATCCATGATCGAGAGAGATCGCGTCCTGGGGACTGTACGTTGAAGGTATACCGGATCGCTTCGATTTGCCCGAACAACTCGAGACCATAGGTCTTGGCGAGCTTCTCGACGATCGGCGGGCGCTGTTGCGCCCCAGCAGTCGCAGGGAGGATCAACAATACGCTAAGGGCTAACAGTCGGATCACACCGCATTGGCTCAAAATTGTCATGGAGGTCCCTCCAAGACCGCCGCGCCTGGTTTAAGTTCGGACGGGTGGTAAGCCAGTGTCGGGAGATATGCTCGCGCCAGCTGGGGCGACATCGTCAGAATACCGAAGGTATTGGGCGCGAAGCTGTAACCGGCCTCCGGGTAACCCTCCTGCCAGCTTGCCAACCATTCGATTTCGAGATAGGTTTGCGTTCCAGGCGCCAGATATACGGTATCGGCCGCACCGGTCGGCAGGCCGTATGACTGCACCGTAAAGCGGTACGTCCCAGGCCGGAAATCGCGATAAAATTTGCTTCCTACCGGAATGTCGCCGACCGGCGTGCCATTCGCGTAAATCTCTGGCTCTGCTGCCCACACATTGCCATTGAGCGAGCCCGCCGACCGCAGAAACCAAACCCGCGCCGGCCCCGGCGCCAATGCCGGAGCCTGCGCCTCCGCAGCTCCCACAAAGGTCTGCGGAACGAGATTGGCAAGCGCTACGAGGCCCAGGCCCGGCAAGACGTGGGCTAGGAGATGATGTTTGCGCATCGTCGCTCTCCGAGGTGGTGCACCGCTAACCTCGGAGAATTTGTAACTGACCTCCTCCATTCTGAGTAAATCGCGGTCAAGCTGAGTAAAAGATCGTTAACCACAGCAGACCAGCCTGTTATAAAGGCGGCTCTGGTCTGCCAAAGCCATCGCCAAGGCGAGCAGCGCAAGACCCGTCGGCGGACCCAACGACCGCAAGCCGGCAGCGGCTTCGAATGCGGCACCGCCGGCGCAGGCAATGACAAAGCCGACAATTACTGGAAGAGTGACAGAGCCCCGGCCGCGCTCTGGCGACCTCGGCCTGATCGCGGCCGACCAGGGCGCAGATCGCCAGTTTCCTCGAAACGGAACTCATCTCGCCGACGGCGTAGTCGCCCAATCGCATTACTCGCTGTTCTATACGCGTGGCTGATTCGCCTCGGTCGATTTGTGGCTCTAGATGGTTACCTGAAATTGACCCTGGAGGATCGGCCGGACGGTTTGCTAAGGACAAGCCGAGCGTCCGCTATCGGCGCAACCTCGGCGTTCGCATGCGCTCCAGCGAAGGACAGGAGTCCACTCGGAAGCTGCCCTTTGAGGCAAGCGTTACGTTCGGTTGCAACGCAATATTGGGGCGAGCCGGAATACGCGGTTTCGCTTTGTTAAGCCCCGGGATAGGGAGATCTGAAGTCCAGCGAGACGGGGTCAAGAGCCGATTGCGTTTCGAATCCGCGACGGGGTTGCGGGGCCGGCGATATCGGTAGCGCCGAATGGCGCGAGCGCATCTGCAACGGCGTTGGCGATGGCGGGGAAGGCGGCGATCGCGCCGGCTTCGCCGCAGCCTTTGACGCCGAGCGGGTTGGTCGTGCAGCGGGTGCCGTTGAAACCGACATCGAACGGGGGGAGGTCGTTGGCTCGGGGCATCGCGTAATCCATAAACGAGCCGGCGATCGGCTGACCGGAAGCGGGGTCATAGACGGCGTGCTCGAGCAGGGCTTGACCGACGCCTTGGGCGATCGCGCCGTGCGCCTGGCCGGCGGCGATCATCGGGTTGACCAGGACGCCGTAATCATCGACAGCGGTGTAGCGGGCGAGCTTCACTTCGCCGGTGTCACGGTCGACCTCAACCTCGACGACATGGGCGCCATTGGGGAAGGTCATCCATTCGCGGGTCCAGGCGTGGTAGGTATCGAGCGGCGTCCCCTTGTCGCGCGCGATCGCGGCGACATCGAGCAATGCCACCGAGCGGTCGGTGCCCGACACGACAAACCGGCCGTCCTCGAAGCGGATGTCGGCCTCCGCCGCCTCCAATGCGTCGGCGGCGATACGGGTGCCCTTGGCAATGATCTCGTCCGAGGCGCGCCAAATCGCCGTGCCGCCCATATAAGTCGCCCGCGAGCTGCCGTGCCCGCCGCCCAACGGGATCCGGTCGGTGTCGCCCTGCACCAGCCTGATGCGCTCGTTCGGCAGACCGAGGCGATCGGCGAGGATCTGCGGGAAGGTCGTCTCGTGGCCCTGCCCGATCGTCTGCGTGCCGGTGATCAACGACACGGTGCCGTCCGCCTCGAAGCGGATATCGACATTCTCGTGCGGCGAGCCACCAGTGCCCTTGATGTGGTAAGCGAAACCGAGGCCGCGCAGCAACCCCCGCGCCTCGCTCTCGCGGCGCCGCGCTGGAAAGTCTTCGACATCGGCCGCCGCCAGTGCGCGGTCGAATGTCTGCTGGGAAAGCGCCGCTGTCGACGGTATTGCCAAAGGCGTTGGTCACAGGCATTGCCTCGGCCGGGACCATGTTGATGCGCCGCAGCTGGCCGCGGTCGAAACCGCATTGCCGGGCCGCCTTGTCGGTGAGCCGCTCGATAATGTTGACCGCCTCGGCAAAGCCCGGACCGCGGGTGACGCCGATCGGCGCCGTATTGGTCAGCACGGCGCTGACCCGCAGATCGATCGCCGGAATTCGGTAGACCGTGCCGGGCAGATGGACATATTGGAAGGTTTGCACCCCGCCGGCGCTTACCAGATAGGCGCCGACATTGGCTGCGCTGTCGACGCGCAATGCCAGAAAACGGCCATTGGCATCGAGTGCCAATGCGGCTTCGGCGTAATGATCGCGAGCTTGGTGGTCGGACAGAAACACCTCGCTGCGCGTCGCGACCCATTTGACCGGCCGGCCGATGCGCCGCGCCGCCCACAGCATCAATACATGCTCGGGATAGATGAAGTTCTTGGCGCCGAAGCCGCCGCCGACATCGGGTGCAATAAACCGGACGGCGCTCGGAGGCACTCCCAATGCCCGGGCGGTGTTGTCGCGCGTGGCGTGGAGGCTCTGGCTCGAAACATAAGCCGTATACCGGTCGCTATCGGTATCGTAGAGACCGATGACGCCGCGCGGCTCGATCGGATTGGTGACGATACGGTGATTGTCGACTGTCAAACGTACGACATGGGCCGCCGTCGCGATTGCCGCATCGACGGCAGCGCTGTCTCCAGTGCGCCAATCAAAGCAGAGATTGCCCGGGGCTTCGGGCGAAATCTCCGGAGCGCCAGCAGCGCGGCCAGCAGCAATGATCGTGACTGACGGCAACGGGTCGAAGTCCAGCGCGACCTGTTCGGCAGCGTCCAGGGCCTGATCACGGGTCTCGGCGACGATCAGAACCACCGGCTCGCCGACATATCGGACCTTGCCCTCCGCCAACAGAGGTTGCGGTGCGAAGGCAAAGGGCTCGCCGGTCTGCGTATTGGCTTCCGCAGAAGGCCGCAACGGCTGCAGCCCGTCGGCTTTTGCCTCCTGCACCGTCAGTATTGCGAGCACGCCCGGCGCCGCCCTTGCCGCCCTCAGGTCGATACCTCGGAGCAGTGCGTGCGCGTGCGGCGAACGCAATACGACGGCGTGTGCAAGGCCCTCAAAGGCGAGATCGTCGAGATACTGTCCGCGGCCAGTGATGAACCGCAGATCCTCTCGGCGCTTGGGGGCGTCACCAATGACCGAACGGGTGGTCATTATTGCATCGACTGTCATGAGCCTGCGGCCGCTGCGATTAGCAGCAGCAATTCGACCCACTCGCTGCCTCCACCGATCCGCTCCTCTCCTTCTTTTACGTCGACAAGCTGCACGACCACCAGCCGCAGTCGAGGAATAACCGCTAAAGCCTGGCCGCCGTATCCGAGCGCTCGATAGCTGCCCACGAACGCAGGATATCTCTCCCCGACTTCTGCCGGTGATATCCACCAAAGGTATCCGTAATCGACGCGGGGGATATCGGTGTGCGACCAAGGTTTGGTGGCTTCGTCGACCCAGTCGGCGGGGACGATCTGCGCGCCCGACCATATGCCGTGGTTGAGGAACAGCCAGCCAAACCGCGCTAGGTCACGGGCGGTTAGCCGAAATGTATAAGCCGGATAATCGGACGAGGACTCGAAAACAAATTTCCCATTGTCTGCCGTGAAGTCCTCCATGCCGATCGGCCTTGCGATTTGCTTTTCAAACGCCTGGAAGATGTTATTGTTCGCGAGCTTTTGGTAGATGAAGCCGAGCACGTTAAAGTCCCAATTATTGTAATACCAGAAAGTGCCAGGAGGATGACTGCCGCGCCGCGGACGTTTTGCCTTGGCATCTGGCGCCTCATAGGCGGCAGCGTGGTAGATACCGGATCGCGACATCAATAAATCGCGGATCGTGGCCTGCTTTTCGATTTCCGTGAGCCCCGGAGGTCGATCGTCGATGCCCAATTCGCCGATCGTTTCGTCGAGCCTGATGCGCCCTTCGGCGACGCCGATACCGAAAAGCGCGGAGAGGAGGCTCTTGCGCACCGAGCGGACGTTAACCTTGTGCGAGATCTCGCCCCAGGACGCGATGATTTTACCGTCCTGAACAATCATGACGGCGGTCGGAGCATAGGTTCGCGTGTATTCCTCGGCCTTTGTCAATTTCTCCATCGACCAGCCGAGCGCTGCCGGATCGTCCACGGTCGCCCAATGGGTCGATGGCCAAACCGGATCAGCTCCGTATGCCGGCGAGCAGAGCCAGCCAAGGACCAGAAAAAAGCTTACGATGCCTGACAGTCCGCTCAATCCGAGCATTAAGAGCGCGGCTCATAGGCCTGTCCGGGCGGATAGGTCGCGTATTTCGGGAGATCCGGGTTCATGTGATCCCAGGGCTGGGCGCTGTCGACGAAAATGTCCGCATCCGGCCGAAACCAACTCGGGTCGTCGAGCGTGCCGACCCTGATGCCGACCAGATCCGGTCGCGCCGAAACTCGCAGAAACAGCATGCAGCCGCATTCCGGGCAAAACGCCCTGGACACCTGATTGCCGCTGTCCGCGGTCTTGACGTAAAGCTTCGGCTCGCCCTGGGTGACCCGGAAGCTCGCGGCAGGGACCCGCACCGCTGCCGCGTAGGCGCTGCCGCTCTGGCGCTGACAATCGCGGCAATGACAGAGCAACGCAAAGACCGGTTCTCCCGTGCACTCGTACCGGACGGCGCCGCACAGGCAGCCTCCCGTCATTGGGCTAGCCACCGCGTCCTCGCCTTCCTCACGCCTTGTCGAGCCAGAATGTGTCCTCGCGCACTACGTCGTATACGCCGAAATAATCGTAGGGGTTATGCCCCTTCACATAGTTGTACCAGACGTCGTTGATTTTTTCCCAGGCGACCGGGAGCACCGGCGGGTCCTCTTCCATGATGGTTTCGGTCTGCCTCACCAATGCCAGGCGTTTGGCGGGGTCGACCTCGCGGTCGATCTGGTCGACCAGATCGTTGAATTTCTTGTTGTCCCAGAACGAATAGTTCTGCGGACCGCCGGTGCGGTACCAGGCATTGAAGTAGTCCGACGGATCGAGCAAGGTCGACACGACGGCGCCGATCGCCAAATCGTAGTGCCCGCTCGCCGTGTCGTCGAACCATACCGACTCGACGACTGTCCGGAGGTTGCACTGGACATTGAGCCCTTCCTGCAGCATCGCCTGAATGGCCTGCGCCCAGAGCTTGAAACTGGCGACGTCGCGGACCATGAAGTCCAGACCCTGGATTCCATTGGCGTGTCCCGCGGCGGCCAATAGCGCGCGCGCTTCCTTCAAGGCGGCTGCGGTATCGGTCTGATAGCCGACGCGTTTACTGAGCTCGTCGGGCGGCGTGGCGAACTCGGAGAACGGGTAGATAAAGCCGCCGACCCGCATGGGCGTCACGTCCTTGACGACGTCGATCAGTGCCGGCCGGTCGAAAGCCAAATGGAGCGCGCGCCGCACCCGCGGATCGTCGAACGGTTTTTTCTTGCTGTTGACCCAGACGCCCTGGATCACGCTCTGATTGAAGGCGGTCGTCGACAGACCCGGCATGTCCTTGGCTTTGCGGGCCGTGACCGGATCGGTGATGCGGATGTAGTCACACCTGCCCGACAATATCGCCGAGCCCAGCTCGGGCGAAAACGGGATGAGGTTATAGAATTCGATGCCGTCGAGATAGGGCAGCCCCTTGTTCCAGTAATTCGGGTTCTTCTCGACGACCCGGACCTCGTTCTCGACATAGCGGACGGTACGAAAGGGGCCGGTCCCCGGATAAGTCGTCAGTTTCCGCAAATTGTAGTTGTTGTCCTCCAGCGTCTTCTTGCGGACGATCACATTCCAGCCGCTGGCGATCGCGAGCATGATAAAGCTCTTGGGGCGCGGCTCGGCCAATTTGAATTCGACCGTATAGGGGTCCTTTGCATTGATCTCGCTGACCGCCTTGAAGAGGATGCTGCGCGGGATGCTGATGCCCTGCGGCGGCTTGGCAATGCGGTCGAAGGTCGCCTTCACGTCGTCGGCAGTAAGCTCCGCACCGTCGTGGAACTGCACGCCTTTGCGCAGGAAAAACGTGTAGGTCTTGCCATCCTTGGAGATCTCCCAGCTGTGCGCCAAGTCGGGGATGATCGTCTTGCCGCTGTCGAGCGGGTTGTGGCGAACGAGATTGTCGAACATCGGGGCCATCGCGCCGAGCGTCGCGATCGTCCCCGCCTGGTGAATGTCGAAATGCGGCGGGCGCATCAGTATGCCGTAGCGCAGCACGCCGCCGCTCTTCGGGTTGGGCTCGGGGGCCTTCAACTGAAATTTCGAGCCGTCGAACTGGTCGGGTATCTCGTCGGCATGAGCGACGCGCCAGGGAAGACCGTAGACTCCTGCAATGACGGCGGCGCTGCCTTGCAAAACACCGCGGCGGGTCCACGATGGGCGTGCGAAACGCGGGTCGTTCATGCTGCTTCCTCTCTCGCTCAAGCCTTGTCGAGCCACACCGTATCCAGTCTGACGACGTCGTAGATGCCAAAGTATTCGGAAGGGTTGTGGCCCTTCACGTAGTTGTACCAGACGTCGTTGATCTTCTCCCAAGCGACCGGCACCAGCGGCGGATCCTGTTCCATGACGGCTTCGGCCTGGCGGATCAAGGTCAGACGCTTCTTGGCGTCGACTTCCCGATCGATCTGAGGCACGAGGGCCTGAAATTCGCTGTTGTCCCAGAACGAGTAGTTCTGCGGACCGTCTTTGGCGTACCAGGCATTGAAGTAGTCGGAGGGGTCGAGCAGGGTCGAGACAATGGCGCCGATTGCCAAATCGTAGTTGCCGCTTTTGATGTCGTCGAACCACACCGACTCGACCGTCGTCCGCAGATTGCATTCGACATTGAGCGATTGCTGCAGCATTTGCTGGATGGCCTGCGCCCAGAGTTTGTGGTGCGCGAGGTCGCGCACCAGATAATCGAGGCCCTTTATGCCATTTGCGTGACCCGCCGCGGCCATCAGGGCTCGGGCTTCGTTGACCGCGGCCGTCGGATCGGGCTGATAGCCGAGCCGCTTTTCGAGTTCCTCCTTGGGCGTGGCGAATTCCGAGAACGGGTAAAGGAAGCCGCCGACCATCAGCGGCGCGACGTCCTTGACGACTTCGACCAGAGCCGGCCGGTCGAGTACGAGGTGCATTGCGCGGCGCACCCGCGGGTCGTCGAGCGGTTTGCGCTTATTATTGAGCCACGTCGCGTGGATCACGCTCTGGTAATAGGTGGCGGTCGACATTCCCGGCGTCGCCTTGGCCTTGCGCAATGTCCCGGGATCGGTGATGCGCACATAATCTACCCGGCCGGACAGTATTGCCGACCCCATCTCGGGAGAGAACGGCAGCACGTGGTAGAATTCGATGCCGTCGACATAGGGCAGACCCTTGTTCCAATAGTTCGGGTTCCGCTCCATGACCCAGACCTCGTTCTCGACGCGGCGGACGCTGCGAAACGGGCCGGTGCCGGGGTAGACGACCACCTTGCGCAGATTGTAGTTGTTGTCCTCCAGCGTCTTCTTGCGGACGATGACGTTCCAGCCGCTGGCAATCGCCGACATCATGAAATTGATCGGCCGCGGCTCCGCCAATTTGAATTCCACGGTGTATTTGTCGCGCGCGTTGATCTCGCTTACCGATTTGAAGAGGATGCTGCGCGGAATGCTGATGCCCGAAGGGGGCTTGGCAATGCGGTCGAAGGTGGCTTTGACGTCCTCGGCGGTCAGCTCGGCCCCGTCGTGAAACAGAACCTCTTTGCGCAGGAAGAAGGTGTACGTCTTGCCGTCCTCGGCGATCTCCCAGCTATGCGCCAGGTCGGGGATGATCGTCTTGCCGCTGTCGCGCGGATCGCGCCGGACCAAATTGTCGAACATGCAGCCCTGGGCGCCCAGATTGAAAAAAGTCCCGGACTGATGGATGTCGAAATGCGGCGGACGGTTGGGGATGCCCATGCGCAGCACGCCACCGGATTTTGCGTTGGGCTCCGGTGCGGCGAGCTTGAACGCCGAGCCGTCGAATTTGTCGGGCACCTGCTCGGCGAGACCAAAGCGCGGAAGCAACCCGTAGGCGCCCGCCGCCGCGGCCGCGCTGCCTTTGAAAAACTCGCGTCGGGTCCACCACATGACGTCTCCCTCCCCTTTTGGTCTTTTCAGAACTGAGCACGCCGTGCTCTGATGGCGTGGCGGTTGGTTCCGCGCTTTCAAATATAACAAGGGACCCTGGGAGTCACTTCTTGAATCACGCGAGATTAGTCGACCAGGAGATCGCCCACAGCGACGCGCAGCCGGCCGAGACCGTTCTCGAGATTAACGATCTTCAGACGCATTTCTTCACCGCGGGGGGTGTCGTGCGGGCGGTCGACGGCGTGTCCTACGCCGTGCGGAGCCACGAGACTTTGGGGGTTGTCGGAGAGTCGGGATGCGGCAAGAGCGTGACCGCGCTATCCGTTCTGCGCCTCGTCGCCGACCCGCCGGGGCGGATCGTCGGCGGGCATATCCGCTTTGAGGGCGTCGATCTGCTGGAGCTGACCGAGAGCGAAATGGAGGCCATCCGCGGCAACGACATCTCGATGATCTTCCAGGAGCCGATGACGTCGCTCAATCCGCTGATGACGGTCGGGCCGCCAGATCGCCGAGTCCATCGCGCTGCACCAGGGACTGTCGCGGCGCGACGCCTTCGACCGGGCGGTCGAGATGCTGCGCCGGGTTCATATCCCGGAGGCGGAGCGTCGCGCGCACGCCTATCCGCACCAGCTCTCCGGCGGCATGCGCCAACGCGTGATGATCGCGATGGCGGTGTCGTGCAATCCCAAGCTGCTTGATCGCCGACGAGCCGACCACCGCACTCGACGTGACGATCCAGGCCCAGATCCTCGATCTGATGCGCGAATTGCAGGAGACGCTCGGCACCGCGATCGTGCTGATCACCCATGACATGGGCGTCGTCGCCGAGAATGCCGACCGCGTCGTGGTGATGTACGCCGGGAGGAAAGTCGAGGAGGCGAGCGCGAAGGACCTCTTCGAGCAGCCGGGGCATCCCTACACCAAAGGACTGCTGGGCTCGATCCCCAATGTCGAGGTCGCGGCGCATACCCGCACCCGCCGGGCGCGGCTGAACGAGATCAAGGGCATGGTGCCGTCGCTCTCCGATCTGCCGAAAGGCTGTACCTTTGCGCCGCGCTGCGTACTGGCGAGCGAGGAGTGCCGCGCATCATATCCCCCACTCGCCCAGTACCGGCCCGGCCACTGGGTCGCCTGCTGGCACGCCGAGCGAGTGCTGGAGGGGCGTGACGTTCCGCGAGCGGAATATGACCCCGCTCGCGGGTGACGGGCTCTCGAGGTCGAAGGGCTGAAAAAGCACTTTCCGATCCATACCGGCGTGTTCTCCCGGATTTCCGGTCAGGTCTACGCAGTCGACGGCATTTCCTTTCACATCGACCGCGGCGAGACATTGGGGCTGGTCGGGGAGAGCGGCTGCGGCAAGTCGACGGCCGGCCGGACCCTCCTGAAATTGCTCGAGCCGACCGGCGGGAAAATCAGAGTGCGCGGGCGAAGACATCACCGATCTCGACCAGGAGCGGATGCTGCCCTACCGCCGGCAGATGCAGATGATCTACCAGGACCCTTACGCCTCGCTCAATCCGCGGATGTCGGCCGGCGAGATCGTCGGGGAACCATTGGTCATTCACGGGGTCGGCACGCCAAACGAGCGCCGCGAACGGGTCGCGCATCTATTCGATCGGGTGGGCCTGCGGCCCGAGCTGACCGAAGGCCTATCCGCATGAATTCTCCGGCGGACAGCGCCAGCGCATCGGGATTGCCCGCGCGCTCGCGTTGAGCCCGGAACTGATCGTCGGCGACGAGCCGGTCTCGGCGCTCGACGTGTCGATCCAGGCCCAGATCGTCAATCTATTGATGGATCTGCAGGACGAGTACCAACTGTCCTATTTGTTCGTCGCTCACGACCTCGCAGTCGTCGAGCACATCAGCGATCGGGTCGCGGTGATGTATCTCGGCCGCATCGTCGAGATGACCGACAAGACCACGCTGTTCGACACGCCGCTGCACCCCTATACCGAGGCGCTGCTCTCGGCCGTGCCGATTCCGAAATACGGCGCGAGCAGCCGAAACCGGGTGATCCTGACCGGCGATGTGCCGAGCCCCATCAACCCGCCGCCGGGTTGCCATTTTCATACCCGCTGCCCCTACGCGATGGCACGCTGCCGCCACGAGGCGCCGGCGCTGCGCGAGGTCCAGCCTGGCCATTGGGCCTCATGCCATCTCCACGATGCCGGCGTGCGCTATCCGCTGGCGCAGACCGCGGGCGCAGCCTAAATATCGCGAATGGCCGAACTCGCGATTAAACCGATGACTTTAGAAGAGTTTCTTCGCTGGGACGACGGCACCGAGACGCATTACGAGCTGATCGGCGGGTTCCCCGTCGCGATGGCCCCGCCTGCGGGGGTGCACCGTGTGCATGCGATGCGACTGGGCTCGCGGATCGACGCTGCTCTGTCTTCGCGACGGCCATGCAATGCACAGATCGAAGCTGGTATCATCCGACCCGACCAGGCGGACGCCTATTTCGAAGCCGATATCGCTGCGAGCTGCGCTGCGATCGAAATCGGGCGGCAGGCGATGAGGCACCCGTTTCTGATCATCGAAATCTTGTCGCCGAGCACCGAGCGTCATGACCGCCGGGTCAAGCTGCCAGCGTATCGCCAAATCGAAAGCGTGCAGGAAATTGTGCTGATCGCCTCTGACGGGATCTACGCGGAGCTTCATCGTCGCTCGCGCGCACAGTGGATCACCGAAATCCTGCGCGGCGACGAGAGCACACTCGCTTTAGCTTCGGTGGGCATCGAAATCGCGATGTCCGATCTGTACGAAGGTATCGCATTTGAAGATCCCGCCAACTGACTCTGAGCTCCGAATGCTCGATTGGTTCACACTATCTGCTAGGCGAGCATGACCTCCCGCTGGACCGGGAATTGCCAAGGTCGCCGGGATCAACATCAGGGAATGGATCAGGTTTCTTGAGGAAATGGCCGCCGGCTTGCATTTGCTGTCCTCCGCTTTGCTTAGCCGTGGCGAATTACCGAGCTGCCGCCCAGGCCGCCGCACAACAACAGGCCCAGCGACGCTCTGCCGCCCAGCAGCATCCTGCTTCGCCGCAACAGCAAGCTCAGGCACATGGCAATTGTGGGCACTCGGGGCAGCCGGCCTGCCCGCGATAATGCGTCGCGGCCGGAGTCGAGAGTCAGGCACTGGAATTTACAAGGGGCCTGCGCCGTTGTTGGCTCGTCGTTAATTGCCTGGCAGATTTCTCCCGCAAAGCTGGATTTAGTGCCCGGTTTGGGGATTGGAGGGCGTACCATGTTTATGACCAGCGTTGCACGGCGGACAGGGCGTGGCGCTGTAGCGCTCGCATTCTCTCTTGCGGCGGTTTCGCTGACTTTGCCCGGAACCGCCTACGCGAGACACAACGATGGCGCGGCTATCGCGTTGGGTATTTTGGGCGGCGCACTCGCGGGAGCTGCGATTTCTGCGGGAGCTGCACCAGGATATTACGCGGAACCATCGGGGTATTATTATCCATATCCGCCGCCAGCTTACATCGCCGCGCCACCGCCGGCCTATTACTACACGCCGCCAGCTGCGACCTATTACGCTCCAGTGCCGTATTACGGCCCTCAATACTACGGTCCGCGATACTACGACAGTGACGACTGAGCACGGCAATCAATCTGCGCGCCGCGAGCGGGATTATCGCTGCAATCACACGGCGCCGCGCAGCCGCGGGTCGAGCATGTCGCGGATGCCGTCGCCCAAGAGGTTGAAGGCGAGCACGGTGATTGTGATCGCAACACCCGGAAACAGCACCAGCCACCATGGCGGGACGAGGCCGGCGTTCAGCGAGTCCGCCAGCATGTTGCCCCAGGTGGGCGTGGGCGGCGGGATGCCGACGCCAAGAAAGCCGAGCGCCGCCTCGATGATGATCGCAACGCCGAGATGGGTCGTCGCGAGGATCAGGTAGGGCGCGACACATTGCGGCAGTATGTGGCGCGCCATGATGCGCAGGTGCGAGGCGCCGAGCCCGCGCGCCGCCTCGACATAGGACAGTTCCTTCAAGGACATCACGACTGCCCGGATCACCCGCCCGCCAAACGGAATACGGGTAATCGCGATCGCGACGATGACAGTCCCAAACCCGGCGCCCAGCGCCATCGCGATGGCCATGGCCAGGATCAGGTCCGGGAAGGACTGCAGAAATTCGATGACACGCTGGCTGACAATGTCGAAGCGGCCGCCGAAATAGCCGCTCGCCAACCCCCATAACGCGCCGAGCGTCGTCCCGAACAGCACGGCACCGAGCGCCACGGTCAATGACGCACGGCTGCCGTAGATGACCCGGCTCAATACATCCCGGCCGATCTGGTCGGTGCCGAAATAATGCCGCTCGTTCGGCGGTTTGGACATTGCCCGGAAATCGGACTTCAATGGCTCGTACGGCGCCAGGACCGGCGCTGTCACGGCCATGATGATTATCGCCGCGGCGATCAACCCCCAGAACGCCGACATTGGCGAGCGTCGGATGAACCTGCGAAAGCCTCCTCCGGTCGGCCGCAGCCGCGCGCTCTCGGCGGTCAGCGCGATTTGCTCGACCGGGTATACGGTCTCGGGCTCTGTGGCCGTCATTGGTAGCGGATCCTCGGGTCGAGCCAGGCAATCGTGAGGTCGACCAGTATGTTCAGCAGCACAAAGACGACGGCGTAGAGGAAGACCAGGTTCTGCATCACGAACACGTCGCGTTCGCTGACCGCAGTAAACATTGCATAACCGAGGCCGGGCGTCCCAAAGGCGCGCTCGACCGGGATCGAGCCGGCCAGCACAAAGCCGAGAAGAATGCCCGACAGCGTGATCACCGGCAGCAACGCATTGGGCAGAGCGTGAAAGGTGATCACCGGACGCCGGCTCAGCCCTTTGGCGCGGGCCGTCCGGACGTAGTCTTCCCGAATGACCTCCAACAGGCTGGAGCGCGCCATGCGCGCGATGTAGGCGGCCTGACCGAGCCCGAGAACCACTGCCGGCCCGATCACGACCTGGAGATTACCCCACGGATCGCTCAGCAATGTAGGGCCGGCGAGCGGGGCCCGATAGCCAAACATGAACAGCGCCGCGAGTACGATCAGCATCCCGAGCCAAAAGCCGGGGACCGCCAAAAACAGGATGCTGAGAAACCGCGAGACGTTGTCGCCGAGACTGTTGGGACGCAGTGCGCTGACGATCGCCACCGGTATCCCGACCAGCCAAGAGAGAATGACCGACAGCACCGCAATTTCGGCGGTCAGCGGGCCGCGCCGCAGGATCATTTCCCCGACGCTTTCGGCGCGGAAGAACGATCGGCCGAAATTGCCTCGGGCAATGTCTCCAACCCAACGAAAATACTGCACGGCGAGCGGATCGCTGAGCCCGAGATCAGCCATATAGCGGGCACGCTCCGCTTCGCTGAGCTTGGTAAAGCCCTCCGGTCCGAAGATCGCGACTAGCGGATCTCCCGGCAGAATCCGCAGAACGGCGAACACGATGATCGAGACGCCGATCACGGTCAGCGCGCCGAAGGCCAGGCGGCGGATGATATAGCTGTACATGTCCTCCCTGACTGCGACCCGGCGGCGATTTGCAGCGGAGAGTGAGGTCCGCCCCAGTGAGAAGTCAAGCCGGGCGAAGTCAAGCTGCTCGCCAACTGCTTTGCGGTCCTGCTACGCTTCGGCTAGCATCGCGCGTCGGTTGCAGGCAGCTTGTCCGCAGCTTGCAGAAGCCATGAGGGAGTTGGTCGGATGGGGTATAGCCTCGAGCAGTTTTCGACGGAATGCCGGCGGATCCTCAAGCAGGATCCGGGGGTCGAGGGACGCAAGCAAGTGTGCGCGCTGGTCCAGCAAGTGCTGAAAGACGAAAATTTTATCAAGACGCATCTCGGCGACGACGTCCCCGAGCGCAAAGTCCTGTACGAGGATCCCGGAGCTCGGCTTCTGCATTCTCGGCCATGTCTACCAGGGCGCCAAGGACAGCAACCCGCACGATCACGGCCCGTCATGGGCGATCTACGGCCAGGCGCGCGGCGAGACCATGATGACCGATTACGAGCCGGTGGCGCGCCCCGGCGGGGGCAGGCCGGGCAAGGCGCGGCGCATCAAGGACTACACGCTAAAACCCGGCGCCGCCTACCTCTACAATGAAGGCGACCTGCATTCGCCGCGGCGTGACGGCCCGACACGGTTGATCCGCATCGAAGGCAAGAACATGGAGAAGGTCCAGCGCTTCCCCTATGATCGTGTCGGTTAACGCGTTTGGGGGATTGCAGTAATCACCAAGACTTCGTCTTGCGCGGACTTGATCCGCGCATCCACGCCTTTTCCGGCGCTGGACGGCGTTGGGTTGCCGGGACGAGCCCGGCCGAGACGACGAAGCAGGTGGAGTCGATTTCACCACTGGATTTCTCTCCCCGGCCGACCGCAGCGACGCGGATGAGGGCCGAGCCGCGGATGTGATAGATAATGACTCATGTCCCGACCCACCGATCGACTGCCGCGGGTGCTGGTGCCACATGCGCCGGTACTGGTCGCCGGTTTTCAGGAGGTGCTGTGGCTCCATCCCGACGGCGAGATTGAAGCACTTGCTCCAGCCGCCGCGCGCAGCCGCGTGGAACACGAAACGCCGATGCTGTGCCACGGCCCGGCTACCGCACGGCGGCTCGATATGCCCGGGTTCCCCGCGCTCGATCTGCTCGAGCTCTTCGCATTCGTTCATCCGGCGCGGTTCTGTGTGCCGACGCCGCGCGGTCTCGCCGAAGCCCTCGGCCTGCCGCCGCCGCGCAGCTCGCCGGAGGCTTGCGTCACCCTCGCGACCGTCGCACGCGCTTTGCTCGAAAAGCTTGCGGAAGAAGTCGACCCGGAGGTTCGCGCGATCGCCGAGGTGATGGATCGCGGCGGGTGGCTGTGGGGCCCCGCGGTGCTCGCCGCCCTGCCGGCCGTCGAGCCCGGCGAATTGCGGAAAGCGGCCGGACTGCGCGTGTGGATAGGGCTCGACGAATGGTCCGAGCCTGCCCCGGCGCCGCCGCCCGGCAACGAGCCGGTCGGCACCGAGGAGGCTCGCTCGCGGCTCGCCGAGCTGCTCGGCGCCGTCGCCGAGCGACGGCCGCAGCAAAGCGATTACGCCGCCGCAGTCACTCCCGCCTTTGCTCCGCGCGACCAGCCCGACCAGCCCCGAGCGGTTCTTGCCGAAGCCGGGACAGGTGTCGGGAAGACGCTCGGCTACATCGCGGCCGCCAGCCTTTGGGCGGAGAAGAACCGGGGCGCGGTATGGATCTCGACTTATACACGCAACCTGCAGACCCAGATCGCCGGCGAGCTCGACCGGCTTTACCCCGATCCCGAAGTCAAACGCCGCAATGTCGTGGTCCGCAAGGGACGCGAGAATTTTCTCTGTCTGCTGAATTACGAGGACGCGCTCGGCGCCGCTATGGGCCGGCCGGGAAGGCCGGCCGGGCATCTCGGGCTGATCGCCCGGTGGATCACCGCGAGCGAGGCCGGAGACCTCGTGGCCGGCGATTTTCCGGGGTGGCTCGGCGAACTCATCGGACGCGGCCGGGTCGGTTGGCTCGCCGATCGCCGCGGCGAGTGCATACACTCGGCCTGCCCTCATTTTCGCCGCTGTTTTGTCGAAAAGAATATCCGCCAGGCGCGCCAGGCGCGCATCGTCGTCGCCAACCATGCGCTGGTCATGGCGCAGGCCGCACTCGGCGGGCTCGACGATGCAACCGTTCCGACCCGCTATGTCTTCGACGAGGGCCATCATCTTTTGGATGCCGCCGACAGCGCCTTCTCGGTGCGCCTGTCGGGCCAGGAAGGGCGTGAATTGCGGCGCTGGATCGTCGGCGCCGAAGCCGGCGGACGCTCGCGCGCCAGAGGCCTGCGGCGCCGGATCGGCGACCTCGTCGAAGGTGATGACCATGGCGCCAAGGCATTGCTCGACGTCCTGGCCGCCGCCCGCGTTCTCCCCGGCAACGGCTGGGCGCAACGCGTCGCCGAAGCGCGCGGCCATCAAGGCTTCGAAAGATTACTAGTGCTGGTTCGCGAGCAGGTGCTGGCGCGCGCCGTGCTCGCCGACAGCGGTTATGGCCTGCAGGCGGAGGCGCGGCCACCGATCGAGGGGTTGGTCGAGGCGGCTCTGTCGCTGGCCGAGAACTTGGAACGGCTCGCTGCAGCGATGCTGAAAGTGTCGGAAGCGCTTCGCGCCCGGCTCGAGGATCCCGACGACCCTCCCGAGCCCGGTTTGCGGCAGCGCCTCGACGCGACGATCCGCAGCCTCGACCGCCGCGCCGGGCTGCAGCTCGCCGCCTGGAGCCGGTTGCTTCGCGATCTCGTCGAAGCGCCCCGAGCCGATACGACCGAGTGGTTTGCCCTCGACCGGATCGACGGGTTGGAATCCGATGTCGCGGTAAACCGCAACTGGGTCGATCCCGGCATCCCGTTTGCCGCACTAGTCGCACAGCCGGCGCACGGTCTCGTCGTCACCTCGGCGACGCTAACCGATGATGCTGCAGATCCCGAGTTGGCGTGGCGCGGCGCTGAGGCCGGCACCGGTTTGCGGCACCTGCCGGCGAGCCCGGCCGCCGCGCGTATCGCCTCGCCGTTCGATTACCCGGCGCAGACCCGGATCTTCATGATTACCGATGTTCCACGCGACGAGGTCGGGCAGTTGGCCGCGGCTTACGCCTCCCTGTTTGTTGCGGCGCGTGGCGGGGCGCTCGGTTTGTTCACCGCGATCGCGCGGTTGCGCGCCGTGCACCAGCGCATTGCCCCCGCCCTCGAGGCGCGCGGCCTAATGCTTCTCGCCCAGCATGTCGACGCGATGTCGACGGCGACTCTCGTCGATATCTTTCGGGCGGAGGAGGATTCATGCCTGCTCGGGACCGACGCAGTACGCGACGGTGTCGATGTCCCGGGGCGCGCGCTGCGCCTCATCGTCTTCGATCGGGTGCCATGGCCGCGCCCCGATGTTCTGCACCGCGCCCGCAAGCCGGTCTTCGGCGGTGCGCAATACGCCGACCGCATCGCTCGACTGCGGCTGCGACAAGCCTATGGCCGGCTGATCCGCCGCGCCGATGATCGCGGTGTCTTCGTCATGCTCGATCGCGCCCTGCCTTCGCGCCTGCTCTCGGCCTTTCCCGAAGGGGTTGCCATTTCCCGCTTGCCGCTCACGGAAGCGGCCGAGGCAACGGCCCGGTTTTTGGACGTCGCGGCGGATACGCCTTGACAGCCGCGCGCGTCTCCTGATCTGTGGGAAGGTCGAACCGCGATAGGAGCCCGCATGCTCGACCACCACCGCGCGCTGATCTACACGATGGTGATTGTGTCGGCGGCCGACAGCGATCTGCCCGACGCGGAGCTGCGCATCATCGACGACATCGTCAAGGACTTCCCGGTCTTCCGCGATTTCGACCGGCGCGATCTGTCCCGGGCTCTGAATGACTGCACCGAGCTGATGGGACGGGAGCACGGGCTCGAGGAGACGTTGAAGGCGATCAAGGCCGCTCTGCCGGCAAAGTTGCGGGAAACCGCCTATGCCATCGCCTGCGATCTCGTCGCCGCCGACGGCGAGGCGTCCCAGGAGGAACTGCGGATTCTCGAGCTGATCCGCAACCGCCTCAATATCGACCGGTTGATCGCGGCCGCTATCGAACGGAGTGCCCGAGCGCGGTTTCAGACGCTGTAAACCCGCGCTTGAGCGAAGATCAGCGGGACGTCATTGCGTTTCTGAAGGACCCGTCCTCCTACGGTCCGGGAGTGGACCGCGTCGAGGTCGTCGAAACGCACGCTTCGTTGGTTTTTATCGCGGGCGAGCGCGTCTTCAAGCTGAAGCGCGCGGTAGCGTACCCCTATCTCGACTTTTCAACTGCGGATCTCCGGCGGCGCGCCTGCGACGTGGAGCTGATCCTCAACCGACGTACCGCGCCGGCGCTTTACAAGGAGGTTCGGGGCCTCTTCCGCGGGGCTGACGGCGCCGTCGGTTTCTCGCCGAACGGCGAGGCTCTCGATTGGGTCGTCGTGATGTGGCGATTCGATCAGGCCTTGTTGTTCGATGCCCTCGCCGAGACGGGTCGCCTCGACCGGCACACAATGGATCAGCTTGCCGATCATATTGCCCAGTTCCATGCTTCCGCCGAGCAGCGCTTCGATCATGGCGGCGCGGCGGAGATGGCCGAACTAGCCGAGGTGCAATATCGCTGCCTCGCAGCCCCCGGTCGTGCCGGTTTCAGTCCGGATCGAGTGGAGAACATTCGCAAGAGGTGGCAAGAACGAGTGGCGGTTTTGGCGGCACTGCTCGACCGCCGCCGTACAGCCGGCAAGGTGCGCCATTGCCACGGCGATCTGCACCTCCGCAATATCTGCCTCTACGAAGGCAAGCCGACACTGTTCGATTGCCTCGAGTTCGACGAGGCTCTCGCCAGCATCGACGTTATCTACGATCTTGCGTTTCTGCTGATGGATCTGGAGCATCGCGGGCTCGAGCATTCTGCCAACCGCGTGTTCAACCGCTACCTCGACCGCAGCGAGGAGGATGACGGGCTCGCGGCGGTGCCGTTCTTTCTATCGTTGCGGGCGGCGATCCGCGCCCATGTTACCGCGACAGCGCTGGAGCATGCTGTGCATCCGGCTGCACGAGCGAAGATGGCCTGCGATGCGCGTCGCTATCTCGGTCTGGCAGAACGCTTCCTCCAGCCGCAGCCGTGCCGCCTAATCGCGATCGGGGGGCTCAGCGGCACCGGCAAATCGACTTTGGCGGCGGGCCTCGCTCCCGAACTCGGTTTGCGCCCGGGCGCACGAGTGCTGCGCAGCGATGTGACACGCAAGCTATTGCTGCGCGTCGATCCGGAGGAACGGCTGCCGGCCACCGCCTATACCCGCGAGACCTCGGCTCATGTCTATGACGCACTCTGCCGGAAGGCAGCGATGGGGCTCGCTGCCGGATATGCGGTCGTCATCGACGCGGTGGCCCTGATGCCGGAGGAACGCAATTCCTTTGCTGAAGTCGCCCGGGCAGCCGCCGTCCCGTTTTCGGGGCTCTGGCTCGAAGCGAGACCGGAAGCGATGGCAACCCGCATCCGCGGACGGGTTCGTGACGCATCCGACGCATCCCCGGAAATTCTCGCCGAACAACTGCGTCACGACGCGGGGAAGATCGACTGGGTCCGCATCGATGCCAGCGGCCGACCGGAGGATTGTCTCGCCGCTGCCCGGCACGCGCTCGCGGCGGGATAAGAGCGCTTCCTCAGCCCCACAGACGCGAGGAGGCGATGCGCGCGCCTTCGGCCAGCGCCGCAAGCTTTGCCCAGACGACGGAGGGGGCGATGGCGTTGTTGACGAATGCGAAGGTCGCAAAGCCGCAATCGGCGCCGGCGATCACTCGCTCGCGTCCCACAATGCTGGCGCATTGGCAGATCCGCTGCGCGATGAGCCGGGGATGCTCGACGAAATTGGTCGTCGAGTTGATGACGCCGGGGATCAGGATCTTGTCGTCGGGGATATTCGCACTGCGCAGATCCTCCCATTCATGCGCATGGCGGGGATTGGCCGCCTCGAACGACAATCCGGCAGGCCGCGCCCGCATGCACACGTCGAGGATCTTGGCAAGCGGGATGTCGTGGGTGTGCGGGCCTTCGTAGTTGCCCCAGCACACGTGCATGCGCATCGCCTGCGGCGGAATATTGGCGGTCGCCTGGTTGAGCGCTGCGATATTGCGCTCGGCAATCCGCAGAAACTCGTCATCCGAGAGGTGCTGATACTGGTTATGCCGGGCCGAGCCGAGATCGGGCGCATCGATCTGCAGGATGAAACCGGCGCCGATGATCGCCTCGTATTCCTCTTTCAGCGCATTGGCCAGCGCGTCGACGTAGGCGTCTTCGTCCTGGTAGTAGCGGTCCGGCACAAATTTTGTCAGCACCCCGGGTGAGGCGGCATTCATGAAGGCTTCAGCCGGCTTTACTGCGGCGCAGGCCGCCGCAAGATTTTGCAGGTCGGTTTCCAATGGCGCCCGGTTCGTGTAGGCGACCGAGCCGGTGCAGCACGGCACCGCCTCGCGGCTGAACCATGCGGTGCCGCCGCGCGCCTGGTTGAGACGCTGCATGAAGTCGGGGTGGTCGAGCAGATCGCGGTGGGCCGCAGTCTGCGGCGGCCTCTCGGCCTCGCCGCCGCGGAATGCCGTGATGCCGGACAGGCGGTGACGGACATAGAAGGTGTAGGAGATCTTGCCGAGCTCGCCGTCGCAGACGCTGTCGATGCCGACTGCGACCTGCTTCTCGACGATCTTGCGGACAGCCTGGGAGAGACAAGTGTCAAAGGCTGTCTGCTCGAACGGCCGGCCGGTTTCGCGCGCTTCCAGGAACTCTAGCAGATCGGGCGGCCGCGGCAGGCTCCCGACATGGGTGGTGAGAACCCTTTCGGTGCTCGTCTTCATCCTCGCAGCCCCTGTGTGCAAGCTCGGTTCAGCGGTATCGCAGCCCGAGTGACGGATAGTCAACGACTAACCGGTCCTGGCGCGCGGCGCAGTCGTTCGGCGCAGAAAGCGGTTGCAAAGGCCGACTTGCCAGCTTCCGCGATTACGAGCCCGCCCGGTCCGCCGGCGCCGGCCGAGCCAGGTTCCGAACATACCGGACGCCAACAGCGCCGCAGAGGCGGGCTCCGGCACCGACAGGTCGCTCTGCCAGAATCCAGCGATTTGGCATTGCGTGAACCCACAGCCGCCGAGCGTACCATCCGAGGCTATCGGGCCGCCGGTCAGGCCGAAGGCGCCCCGCCCCGCCATCCCCCCGATGTTGTCACTGACCAAGTCGATGTTGATGTCGACGGCAGTGAGCTGGCCGGCGGTCTCAGACCACGAAATATTGAAATCGCAGATATCGCCGCCATTGGCGCAGGCGCTCCCGCTGGGATTGCTCGCACCGCCCATAAACGCCGGCGTCAATGGCCGCATAAAGCTTGCGCCCGTGGTCAGGGTGAAACTGTCGCCGGTGTAAACAGGCTGGTTCACCGTCCCTAGCCAGGTTGCGGTACCGTTGCTCGTCGGGCCAGGCAGAGCCAAGGTCATGAAGACAAATGGCTGTGGCGGTAACACACAGCTGCCGGGATTGCTGCACGACGTGATCGCGGTCTCGTAGAAGCTCCAGGTGACCGGCGTCGCACCCACCGGCGCCGGGCCGATCGCGACGATCAGCGCTGCCAGGGTGGCGTTGCTCAAGATCAGGGCAACTAGCTTGTTCATTAGTCTCCCGAGATTAACCATTTTATCATCTCGCCAATATGTTGTATGCGCTAGAACTCGACGACCAACGCTCTATGTCTGACCGTCTTTCCGTGATCGCATTTCCGCACGACGAAGGCGGCGGTCAATATGCACACGCTGCTGACTACGCGGCAACATGCCGAGCTAAACCACGTTACTGACGGCAATCTGCACGACGTCCAAGCTCTGACCTACTGATCCGGCGGCGGGCGCCATCAGGGCATGGATTCGGCGACGTCGATGTCGACGGCGGCCTTGGGCCGCATCTCGCCGGCGCCTCTTCGTCACCCGCGCCAACTCGAACATGAATGCGTCGGTATATTCGGCCCCGACCGACCGCACGACCGGCAGTCATCGGCGATCAGCCCATCGGCTCAACGGTCGGGACACCAGCCAGCATTACCGCCCTGCCGCATCCGGTGCGCAAAGCCGCAAATCCCTGGGTCTCACCAACAGCGGGGCAATGTCCTTTATTTTCAATACGCGCCTATTTTTGGCTGTGTCTAGAGAAGCTATTGAATTGTGTTCTTTGTTTACTTGTCAACAATCCAAGACGAAGCATCCTTCGGCAGCGAGCTGGCAACCCGCCGAAAGGCACCCCGTTACCTAGGCCTTGGCGCCATCACTGATTAGGCACACTTCCTGCACGCGTCCGTCGACGACGGCGATGGAAGGAGGAGGCATGCAGACCAGCCCGGCGATCGAGACCGAAGACAAGGACCTGCCTCTTCGCGAGGATATCCGGCTGCTCGGCCGCATCCTCGGCGACACGATACGAGAGCAGAGCGGGGAAGCGGTCTACGACACCGTCGAAAACATTCGGCAAAACTCGGTCCGCTTCCGCCGAGACGAGGATCTGACCGCGAGACGCGACCTCGAAGCCACGCTGAATTCCCTGAAACCGCAGGACGCGCTGCAGATCATCCGCGCCTTCGGCTTCTTTTCGCATCTCGCCAATATCGCCGAGGATCAACACCACATCCGCCGGACGCGCGCCCACTCCCTGAGCGCCGCAACGCCTCGCGAGGGCACGATTGCGCATTCCCTCGCCCGCGCTCGTCAGGCCGGCATCCCGGCGGCGCGTCTCGACGCCTTTTTTGCCGGCGCCATGGTGGTGCCGGTTTTGACCGCGCATCCGACCGAAGTGCGGCGCAAAAGCACGATCGACCGCGAGATGGAAGTGGCCGAGCTGATCGCGGAGCGCGACCGGTCTTCTCCGACAGCGGCTGAACTGGCTGCGAACGAAGCGGCGCTGCGTCGCGCCGTGCTGACCTTGTGGCAGACCAATCCGCTGCGCAGCACCCGCCTGCGCGTAATCGACGAGGTGGCCAACGGCCTTTCCTACTATGATCATACTTTCCTCGCGGGATTGCCGCGGTTCTACGCCGACTTGGAAGAGGAGCTCACCGGCGCGGACGTGAAGCTCGCTCGCGGGCTCCCCTCCTTTCTCCGGCTGGGCAGCTGGATCGGCGGCGACCGCGACGGCAATCCGTTTGTCACCGAGGACGTATTGCGCGCCGCATTGCGGGCCCAAAGCGGCCGCGCCCTCACTTACTATCTAGACGAATTGCACAAGCTCGGGGGCGAGCTGTCTCTCGACAGCCGGTTGGTTGGCGTTTCGGATGCGCTCGCGGAGCTCGCGGCACGATCTCCGGATCGATCTGCCAATCGACAACACGAGCCCTACCGGCGCGCCATCACCGGCGATCTATGCGCGGCTGGCGGCGACGGCGCGCGTGCTCGATGGCCGCGAAGTCGCGCAACAAGCAATCGGCGACGCGTCCGCCTATCGCGACAGCGACGAATTGCTGGCCGATCTCTCGATCATCGATAGATCGCTCGTCGCCAATGGCTCCGAGATCCTGGCAGATGGGCATTTGAAAGGCGTGCGCCGCGCCGTCGATGTCTTCGGCTTTCATCTCGCCGCGCTCGATCTTGCGCCAGAACTCGGACGTGCACGAGCGCACGGTCGGCGAGATGCTCGGCCTCGTGCAGCCGGATCTCGAGTACGCGGCTCTTGCCGAACCCGAGCGCATCCGGGTGCTGCTCATGGAGCTGGCGACGGCGCGCCCGCTGTCTTCCCCCTTTCTTTCCTATTCGGCCGAGACCGAGAGCGAAGTCGCGATCCTTCGCGCGACTGCCGAGGCGCATCGCCGTTACGGCCCGACCTCGGTGCCGCATTACGTGATTTCAAAAACGACCGGTGTCTCCGACATTCTCGAAACCGCTGTGCTTCTGAAAGAAGCAGGTCTTTTGCGGCCGCACGACGGCGCGCTCGATCTCGATATCGTCCCGTTGTTCGAGACGATCGAGGATCTGCGCAATTGCAGCACCGTAATGGATGAGCTGCTGGGTCTGCCCGAATACACGCGCCTGCTGGAAAGTCGCGGCCGCGTGCAGGAGGTCATGCTCGGCTATTCGGACAGCAACAAGGATGGCGGTTTCCTGACTTCCGGCTGGGAGCTCTACAAGGCTGAGATCGCGCTGGTCGAGGTGTTCCGCCGTCACGATGTCAAGCTGCGCCTGTTTCACGGCCGGGGCGGCTCGGTCGGCCGCGGCGGCGGGCCCAGCTACCAGGCGATCCTCGCGCAGCCCGCGGGCGCGGTTCAGGGGGCAATCCGCATCACCGAGCAGGGCGAGGTGATCGCCAGCAAGTACTCGAACCCCGAGCTCGCCCGGCGCAATCTGGAGATCCTGGCCGCGGCGACGCTCGAAGCCACCCTGCTGCAGCCGGAGACGGCCGACCCGCCAGTCCGTTATCTGGCGGCGATGGACTACCTCTCCGCCGAGGCCTATCGCGCCTATCGCAGCCTCGTCTACGAAACCGACGGTTTCGACCGCTTCTTCCGCGAGTCGACGGTGATCGGCGAGATCGCCAACCTGAACATCGGCAGCCGTCCGGCGTCGCGAAAACCCTCGGAACGGATCGAGGATTTGCGCGCGATCCCTTGGGTCTTCAGCTGGGCGCAATGCCGCCTGATGCTGCCGGGGTGGTACGGTTTCGGCAGCGCGGTGAAGGCGTGGCTCGAATTGCAGCCGAAGAGCGGCATGCAGATGCTGCAAGCGATGTATCGCGAGTGGCCATTCTTTCAGATGCTGCTGTCGAACATGGACATGCTGCTGGCAAAGAGCGACATCGCGATCGCCTCGCGCTACGCAGAGCTGGTCTCCGACGCCGAATTACGCGACCGTGTCTTTTCCCGATTGCGGGCGGAGTGGCAGAGCACGTACGACGCGTTGCTCACGATCATGGACCAAGAAAGCCTGCTCCAAAGCAACCCGCTGTTGGCGCGCTCGATCCGCAATCGCTTCCCCTATCTCGATCCGCTCAATCACATGCAGATCGAGCTGTTGAGGCGCTACCGCGCCGGCGATACCGACGAGAATGTCGTTACCGGGATTCACCTGACGATCAACGGCATTGCGGCAGGTCTGCGCAACAGCGGATGAAAAAAGAACCGCGGGTCAAAAGTTCAGGCGCTGCTTGCGACTATACGACCAATTGTGTCCAGGAGACTGATCAGTGGGCCGTAGCAATGCGGGCCAGACGCCGCCCGCAATGCGGAACTCCGTTATCCGCTGCTCCCGTATTGCAAATCAATCCAGTAACCAGGGCGCCGCGCAGGCTTGAGCAATTTGCCGTATCTGGTTCAGTAGACCCGGACCAACCGGGATCCCTTCTCGCATGCGCTTTGCCGCGTTGTTCCACTGCGGATCGCCCGCCACCATGACCGGCTGCGCCGGATCGACGGGCTTTGTCGCCCGGAGGTCGTTGCAAAAGCGGGTCACGTCGGCGGCGAATTCCTCGCGGTCGCGGAATAGACCCGGATCGATCGCGATCAGACAATGGCCGATATCGTTGCCATGAGGTTTTTTCGTGTGCATCGGGTCGGTGATCAAGGTCGCACCCGACAGACATGAGCCGAGGATATTCACCATCACCGCCAGCCCGTACCCCTTGTAGCTGGAGTTCTCCGGCGAGCCCCCGAGCGAGGTGAGGAACCCGCCTTTCTCGCGTGCCTCCAACGGATCGGTGCTGGGGAGCCCATCCTTGTTCAGCACCCAGCCGGGCGGGCAGGGGAGTCCCTCGTTGGCCTTGTTGCGGATGCGGCCGGCGGCCACGGTCGTCGTCGCCATATCGAGCAGAAACGGCCGCCCATCCGTCGTCGGCGCGGCAAAGGACCACGGGTCGGTGCCGAGCTTTGCTTCCTTGCCGAAGGTCGGCGCGACCTGGATGCTCGAAGCGCCGGTGCACGCCATGCCGATCAGCCCTTCCTTCGCCGCCATCAGCGTGTAATAGCCGGTCGCGCCGAAATGGGCCGAGTTGCGCACCGCGGCGATCGCCATGCCGGACTGCTTGGCCTTGTCGATCGCGACTTGCATCGCGAAACGCGCCGGCACGTGGCCGAGCCCGCCGTCGCCGTCCACCAGTGCGGAGACCGGGGTTTCCTTGATGATGCGCGGCCGCGCTTCCATCTTCGCCCGCCCGTTGCGGCGCAGCCGGTCATAACCGGGGAGCATCGATATGCCATGGCTGTCGACGCCGTGCAGATCCGCCCAGGAGAGGATGTCGGCGGTCGCTTCGGCATTATCCTCGGGCATGCCCCAGGCCAGGAGGATGGCTTTGAGCTGTGCGCGATGCTTGTCGTACGGTGCAGGCATGGGCGTCTCCTCCTCTGGTCGGCGCGCAGCCTTGCGCAATAGGTCAATTCCGGCAAGCTTGCAGTTCGGCCAAACAAGCGGCACGGCTCACTTCATTCGAAAGGCCGATGAATGGACTCGGCATATTTTGGAGCAGAACAGGTAACCGACGAAGATCGGGCTTATCGGGGATCGCGCTTTTCCGAAGTCCGCGACGCCCTCTTTGCCAATCCTTACCAGCAGGTGTGGGGTGGCCCCGGCGAACCGCCGCTACCAGTCTATGATGTTACGTTGCCGAGCGTGCTGCGAGGGGCACTGCCGTTCGGTCCGCCTTACTTTTTCCGGCAGGCGGTCGCCAGAGCGGTAGATTCAAAGGCCGATCTGCGCTGGGGCCCTGACCGCAAAGGTTTCCGGCGGATCATTCATCCCAACGGGATATGCCTGACCGGCCTATGGGAAATATCCGAACGGACGTCCTATTCCGGCTATTTTCGAGCAGGGAGTTGAGGGCTGGCGGTCGGGCGCTACTCCACTTGCTGCAAGGAGACGCGGCGCGGCAACGAACGATCCTTGTCGCTCGTCGGCAAGCTGTTCCCGACCGCAGACCCGGGTCACGGCGAGCCGCTCCGTACCGCCAACTTCATCACCCAGCAAGATCTCGGCGGCGAGCGGACCGACTATGTCAATGACGCCGAGCTGCGTAACGCGCCCAATACCACGAGCTGGCGTCGCGGGTTCGGCGTGCCGATATTGCTCGTCGAATCCATACTGTTTGGTCGGACCGACAAGCAACCCACGCAGCGACAGCTTTACCAGATTGCCGAATTGGGAAAACCGGATAGCGAACCAACCCGAACGCCGGCATTCATGAGGCTGTTGGTCGATCCCGGCCCAGCCGCGCATTCCCGGTGAAGCACTGGATTTCCGCGATGAAATCATGGCGCAAATTTATGATCGAGGCGACCCCGCCCCAAAGCGCAGTTTGACTTTCCACATCGAGGTGACGGACGAAGGCTCGACGCACGGCCCTGCCTTCTTTCAGCGGCGCAAATTCGGTAACTGGACGCGTATCGGGCGACTGGTGTTCAATGAAGCGGTTGCCTCCTACAATGGCGATTTTGTCATCCACTTCAATCACCCGACGTGGCGGGACGACCGCAACGATCCCTCCACAGCGACGCGCGTCAATGAACAAAAGGTGCGGTGATTCAACTGCTTGTTGCGTGTGGGCGACTGCGCGACAATACCGCAAAGCCTGTCATACCTCCTCCGGAGGCAGCCGACATTCGGGCAGAAGCGGCCCGCCGCTTTTTGTTTACCATGGTCTTGACGACGGCCTTCGCCGGAGAAGAGTATCGTCCTAATCAGACAAGAAACGAACCTTCTTCACGCTGCGGCTGTCCGCGGACTCGCCGCCTACACATGCCTTAGGGAGGAGAGGTTATGGGGATTTTCCTAAGCAAGCGCGAACTCGCACAAACCGAGCCGGCGGAGAGGCTGGACTTCAAATCTCCCGTGCCCACTCGAATGGTGTCGAACGGCGAGTTTAATCCTCTGCCGCAGACGCATCGCCAGCGCCAATTCGAGGAGCGGCTCAAGGATCTTTCCGAGGCTAGCGCCCGTAAGCTCGGGATGGACCGCCGCCAGTTTCTGCGCACCACCTGCGGTATGGCGGCTGCGTTTGTTGCGCTGAATGACGTGTTTGGCCCGATCTTCGATGTCTCATCCGCCGAAGCAGCCCAGCCTGAAGCCGCCGCTCAGCGGGCGAACGGGCTTGCCGGACAGTTCATTCTCGACGACCAGGTCCATTTCGTGCGCGACGACTACAAAGTCGAGGACATTCTCGGTCTCGCCAAATATGCGGGCGCGCACTGGAACTCCTCGCTGCTGAAGGATTCGTACGGGCTTTCGCTCGATCGCTACAAGTTCGACAACTTCCTCAAGGAGATCTATCTCGACAGCGACACTAAAGTGGCCTTGCTGAGCGGCGCCCCGTTCGACAACCCCGCGGCATGGTTTCTGTCGAACGATCAGATCAAGCTCGCGAACCAGACCGTCAACAGTATCGCCGGCTCCAAGCGGCTGCTGTTTCATTCGCTGTTCACCCCGGCTCAGCCCGGCTGGATGGAAGAGGTCGACCGCTGCATCGCTGAGGTGAAGCCCAACAGCTGGAAGGGCTACACGATCGGCGACCCGCTGCAGCCGCGGACCACCAAATACCCGTGGCGGCTCGACGACGAGAAGCTTGTCTATCCCTTCTACGAAAAAGCGGTAAAGGCGGGCATCACCACAGTCTGCATCCATAAAGGGTTATTGCCCAAAGACTATGAGACTGCGATCCCGGGCGGGGCGTGGAAATTCGCCAATGTGGACGATCTGCCGAAAGCCGCGAAAGACTGGCCGCAGATCAACTTCGTGATCTACCATTCCGCCCTTCGCGCATTCCTCGAGGATCCCGACAGCGAGCTCGCGGAGTTCGAAAAGAGCGGCTACATCCGGTGGGTCTCCGATCTCGCCGCGATCCCGGAGAAATCCGGCGTCAGCAATGTCTACGCCGACATCGGCACATCTTTTGCCATTTCGGCGGTGTCAAACCCGCGCTTCTGCGCCGCAATGATGGGGACCCTGGTCAAGGGGCTCGGCCATGATCACGTGTTCTGGGGCACGGATTCGGTGTGGTACGGCTCGCCCCAGTGGCAGATCGAGGCGTTCCGCCGGCTCGAGATCCCGGAGGACATGCAGAAGAAACATGGTTTTGCCGCCCTCGGAGCGGCCGACGGTACAGTCAAGAGCGCGATCTTCGGCTACAACGCAGCGCGCTTCTACAAGCTCGATCTTCGCGCCGAGCTCCCGCCCATGCACGAGGACGGGATCGCCAAGCTCAAGGCTGCGTATCTCGAGGACGGCCATGCGCCGAGCAACACCGCTTATGGCTTTGTTGCCCGGCGCGCC
This sequence comes from uncultured Alphaproteobacteria bacterium, assembly GCA_963695605.1. Classification (GTDB taxonomy): domain Bacteria; phylum Pseudomonadota; class Alphaproteobacteria; order ATCC43930; family CGMCC-115725; genus AP-15. The sequence continues at coordinate 57,007 of CAVOHI010000082.1, forward strand.
TGAGGTGCCGTATTTCGGTAGTGAGGATTCCGATGTGTCGCAATATCAAGACGCTGCATAACTTCAAACCGCCCGCGACGGAGGACGAAATCAGGGCATCTTCCCTGCAATTCGTCCGCAAGTTGAGTGGTTTTGCTCGGCCTTCCAAGGCGAACCAACTCGCTTTCGACCGGGCGGTTGACCAGGTCGCAAGCGCGGCGCACGAGTTGCTCGGCTCTCTCGTCACAAACGCACCGCCCCGCTATCGCGACCTCGAGGCGGCAAAGGCTCGGGCTCGGGCGGCGGACCGGTTCCGCTCGTCCCCGAGCGCGGGCACGACCTAGTCGCGAAGCCTCGTTATCGGGGCAGAGGTCAGAACTGCTCCTCTTCCAGCACCAAAGCGGTAGACGCGCCGCTTTTGACAGCGGTCAGCAGGGCGTTTGCCTTAGGTAGGATCTGCTCGGCATAGAACCGTGCGGTCGCGATCTTTGCCCGGCAAAAATCTTCGTCCTCGCCCGCATTCAGCCGCGCCCGCGCGACCAATGCGGCGCGCGCCATCTGCCAGCCGCCACAGACGTAGCCCGTCAGCATCATGTAATTGACCGAAGCACCGAGTGCCGCGTCAGGATCCCTGCCGATCGTTTGCAGCATCCACTGGGTGGCTTGCTCCAAGGCCTGGATACCCACCGCCAGGTTTTCGCGGATTGCCGGGAAGTCGAGGTTGTCGGAACCCCCGAGCTGCGCCTCTACTGCACACATCTCGCCGATCAGCGCGGCCATCGCACGGCCGTTATCGGCGGGCAGCTTACGCCCGACCAGATCGCCGGCCTGAATGCCGGTGGTTCCCTCGTAGATCGGCGCGATACGCGCGTCGCGCAGGTGTTGGGCGGCGCCGGTCTCCTCGATGAAACCCATGCCGCCATGGACCTGGATGCCGAGCGAGGCAATTTCGACGCCGAGCTCGGTGCACCATCCCTTGAGCACCGGGGTCAGCAGATCCACCCGCTCCTGGTGGCGTTGGCGTTCCGCGGTGTCAGGGTGTTTGTGCGCGAGATCGACGTCGGCTGCCAGCACATAGCCGAAGCCGCGCATGGCCTCGATCTGCGATTTCATCGTGAGCAGCATGCGCCGCACATCGGGGTGATGAATGATCGTCACCCGGTCGCCGCTGCGCTGCCCCACTGGCCGGCCCTGGACTCGCTCCTTGGCGTAGTCGCGCGCCGCCTGATAAGCGCGCTCGGCGATCGCCAGGCCCTGCAGCCCGACTTTCTGCCGGGCCTCGTTCATCATCGTGAACATGTGGGGCAGACCCTCGTTCTCCCGACCGACCAGATAACCGATCGCGCCCTCCTTCTCGCCAAAGCTCATCACGCAAGTCGGACTGGCATGGATGCCGAGCTTGTGCTCTATCGACGCACACTCCACGTCATTGCGCGCCGCCAGCGCGCCGTCCGCATCGACCAGGAATTTGGGCACCACAAACAACGAGATGCCGCGCGTGCCTTCAGGCGCGTCGGGCAAGCGGGCGAGCACCAGGTGCACGATATTCTCGGCCATGTCGTGATCGCCCCAGGTAATAAAGATCTTCTGGCCGGAGATCCGGTAGTGGTCACCCTCGGGTACGGCCTTGGTGCGGACTGCGGACAGGTCGGAGCCGGCCTGCGGTTCGGTCAGGTTCATTGTGCCCGACCACTCGCCGCTGACGAGCTTTGGCAGAATGCGGTTCTTCAGATCGTCAGACGCGTGCGCCTTGACCGCCTCCATCGCCCCGGCGGTAAGGAGCGCGCAAAGGGCAAAAGACATGTTGGCCGAGTTCCACATTTCGACGGCCGCCGCGGCCACCAGCCCCGGCAGCCCCTGTCCGCCGTATTCCGGATCGCCGCCGAGGCCGTTCCAGCCGTTGTCGACAAACCGTCGGTAAGCCGCGGCAAAGCCGTCGGCCGCGACCACGCCGTCCTTGGTCAAGGACGCGCCCTGCTCGTCACCTGGCTTATTCAGCGGCGCGAGCACCTCGCTGGCGAGCCTTGCGGCCTCCTCGAGCACTGCTTCCGCCAACTCCGGCGTCACTTCCTCGTAGCCGGGCAGGGCGGCAAGGCTTTTCAGGCCTGCCAATTCGTTGAGCACGAACTGCATGTCCCGAACCGGCGCACGATACGTCGTCATAAGCTGGCTCCTGCAAAAGACCGCCTCGTTTTATCACGAACGCGGCCACTATTCGGGTAGGGCTGCCGCGACAATTGCCTTGTCCCGCTTTCCACGCTGGTCTGAGTGCATGTCCTATCAGACGTGCGGCGCGTGCCCGATGGCCGACTTATCGTGTAGGATGAGGCGATGGCGCGCAGTGTCCGTGTGCGCTCGTACCATGCCTGGAGGTTCAGCAATGACCGACACCCCCGATTACACGCCCCCCAAGGTCTGGAGTTGGGACAAGCCGAGCGGCGGCCGGTTCGAGAACATTAACCGCCCGATCGCAGGTGCCACGCACGAAAAGGAGCTGCCGGTCGGCCGCCATCCCTTGCAGCTCTACTCGCTGGGGACGCCGAATGGCGTGAAGGTCACGATCATGCTCGAAGAGCTGCTGGCCCTCGGCCATAAAGGCGCGGAATACGATGCCTGGCTGATCCGGATCGGCGAGGGTGATCAGTTCAGCAGCGGCTTCGTGGCGATGAACCCGAATTCCAAGATCCCGGCGCTGGTGGACCGCAGCGGTCCCAAGCCGATCCGGGTCTTCGAGACCGGCGCGATCTTGGTGCACCTCGCGGAGAAGTTCGGGGAGTTCCTGCCGACCGAGCCCGGCGAGCGCGCCGAATGCCTGTCTTGGCTGTTCTGGCAAATGGGCAGCACGCCGTATGTGGGCGGCGGCTTTGGGCACTTCTACGCTTACGCGCCGGTCAAGATCGAGTACGCCATCGATCGCTTCACGATGGAGACCAAACGCCTGCTCGACGTGCTCGATCGCCGGCTGGCGGAGAGCAAGTATGTCGCGGGTCCTGCCTATACGATTGCCGACATCGCCATCTTCCCCTGGTACGGCGGGCTGGCGAAGTTCAATCAATACGGGGCGGCCGAATTCCTCGCCGTCCACGAGTACAAGAACGTCCAGCGCTGGGCCGACATGCTCCTGGAACGGCCGGCGGTGAGGCGCGGACGCATGGTCAACCGGCTTTCCGGCGACCCCTCCGAGCAATTGCACGAGCGCCACGACGCAAGCGATTTCGAGACGAAGACGCAGGATAAGCTCGCGGCCGCCGACTGAGCCAAGATCGGCAATGCGCCGAAGCTCCCGGGCGGTCGCCAAACCTGCCTCCGCTCCCGGCAGCCAAAGACAGTCAATGGCTGCGCTCTCGCTGTCACGCAGCAGGACGAATGCCGGCGCCCTCGCATCCGATCGAAAATACGCCAACCCTCGACAGCGCTGCTGCGGTCCTGTACAAGTTGACTAGTTCGAACATAACATGAACAGAGGGCGCGGCATGACACGGGCATCGATCCAAGCGCGGCAGCAGACTGAACGGCGGTTTCCAGTGCGGGTCCGCATCGCCGTGCCGCCCGAGGGGCTGGGCCGACAGATAGAGATCATGCATGCTTGGCTCGACGAGACTTGCGGTACCGAGGGCTGGGGGACGGCCCCCGCCGGGTTGGCCGGCGTCCTCAACGATGCGATCGCGTTTTATTTCGACGACGCCGCTTTCGCCCATGCGTTTGTCGCGCGCTTTTGTTGCGGCTATCGGGTCGAAACAATCGAAGGCGCCTTCGCTCTTCGCAACAACACGCCGCCGCTGCGGCGAGGCGCCTCGGTGCATAAGACGCCGTAACGCGCCCACACCGGCCGGGCCGGGTCATGACCCTGTTTGGGTGGGCCGGGCTCGCCGGGACAACCTTTGCCGCGGCACTCCTACAGGCGGTGAGCGGGTTTGGTTTTGCCGTGCTCGCGGTTCCGCTCTACCTGCTCTTGGTCGCCCCGGCGCAGGCCGTTCAACTCGCCATTATTCTCTCGACAGCGCTCTCATTCGCCGTGGTTCCGGGACTGCGGCGTATCATCGCTCCGGCGCTGTTGCTGTGCCTCAGTGCCGGCAGTCTCGCCGGCTTGCCGATCGGGCTGTTTTCTTTCCGGCACGCCGACCGATTGCTGGTCCGGTTCGTGGTCGGAGCCACGATCCTCGGCTTTGGTGTGATGATGGCGGGGTTCCGGCGTCGCGAGGGCCACCCCTGGGCACCCTTTGGCAGAACAGGCGCTCGCGATCTCGCCGCCGGGGCCGTCGCGGGGGTCGCGACCGCCTTGGTTGGGATGGCCGGGCCGCCGGTGCTGATCTATCTGTTGCTGGCCGGGACGGCGGCGCAAACCGTGCGTGCGACGCTTCTCGCATTCTTTGCGCTGTCATACGGGGCAACTCTTGCGTCGCATGCCGCGACCGTCGGCATCCCTGGCCCCACTTGGGTGGCGGCCGGCATCCTTGCGCCCTTTGCTCTGCTGGGTGGCCTTGTCGGTAGGCCGATCGGCGACCGCCTGGGCAGCGACGGCTTTGCCTTGTTGGCGATCACGTTGCTCACCGCCGCCGGGCTTTATACGGTGGCGGCCGCGGGTGTTGGTCTTCTGACTCGCCAACCATGAACATCTCAACGCGGCCGACGGGGATCGATAAATGATGATGCATATTCGTGACGAAATCGGCAAATCCGGGTATGATCGGCTGCGTTGCGCGATCGCTTGTGACCGACTGTTTCGCCTGGTTTAGGGGATACTCCGGCCGGCTTTCGCGAATACCGTTAACGAACACTGTGAAGGCGTGGGTGAGATCATGATCGGCCCTCCGGGTTTGCCCAAATATGGACGCCGGGTCTTTGCGTTTGCTGCACCGAAACGGAGCCGATCGCGGCAGCATCAGCACGCATGGAAATGGGTGACCGGCATCTACCTTGCCGGAGTGCTGGCGCATTTCAGTCACCACATGGTCGGCCTGCCCGACGGCAGCAACCCGTCGAGCGAGGCGCTGACGAGCGCCCCGGTCAGCCTAGTGTGGCCGGCCGACCTGATGAAAACCTTGATCGAACTCGGCTAACCGAACTCTGCCGCACGGCGCGAGCCGGTTTCTATCGTTGTTAACTCTACTTCCTGCCGGGCAGCCTGCCGGCGTATAAGCGAGAGCTTTGCGACAGGGGGAGAGTAAAATGCAAACAACGATCATCGTTGCGATCGGCTTGGCGGTCGCGTTGGCGGCTATCCCGGCGAAGTCGGCGACCAAGGCGCCGGGGAAGGCGGCTCCCGCTTGCTCGGCAATCAGTTTTCGACCGCTCCCGCCGGGCATGCCTGATGGCGAGCAGCAGGCGGGCATCTACAAATCGCGCCACGGGCGCCTCGAATTGCGTGCCGAAGTCAAGCAAGGAAACCCGTCCGACTATTACGTAACCTCTGCCGGCAAGCGGGTCGCAGCCGCCCCGTCCACCCTGCCGGAAACGGCCGTCACCTGCGCCGCGGCAAAGAAGATGCCGAAACCCGACACCCCCGCCTCTTCCTGTACCGGGCAGCGGTTTACCGTGGTCGTCGTCCACGCCGGAGATCAGCGCCTCGCGCTGCTTTACGGCCAGGACGGCGCCAGCTGGCATTTCTGTTCCGCCGGCACGTTCTAGCTCAGTTGACCTACCTCCGCCCGGAAGGCGAGGTCATCGGGCCGCGAGCAGCGCCATTGCGATCAGGTCGGCCGGCCAGAACACAGCGGCCGAGAAGGCGACGGCGACGTCCGAGACTTCGATCGCTTGGTTCCCGGTGTGCAGATCCTCGATCAGGTGGTAGGCAAAATCGCCGCTGCCCGCGAGGGCGTAGAAGAGGAGCGCGGCCAACCACGCTGAGCGACGCCCGTCGAGCGGGTCAGACGACTCGGATATTCTTGAACTGCCACGGGTCATCGCGGTCGAGATCTTCCGGAAACAGCCTTTCGCGGCCGTCGAGTGGGCTCCAATCGCCATAGACGCCGACGACGTCCCCAAGATACGGCCTGGCGATTTGGAGGACGCGCTCGAAATCCATCTCCTCAGGCTCGACGATCCCTTGCCGCGGCCGCTCGATTGCCCAGATCATTCCCCCCAACACCGCCGCGGTGACCTGCAGCGAGGTGGCGTTGTTGTGCGGCGCTCCTCGCCGGGCTTCGGCGATCGACAGCCGCGAGCCGTACCAATAGACACCGTTGGCTTGGCCCATCAGGAGCACCCCGAGTTCGTCAATCCCCTCAGCGATCTCCTCCATCATCAGCCGCTTGCACGACTGCAGCTGAAAATTCTTGCCGGCGAACTCGTGCAGGCTCAGCACCGCATCGTCGCAGGGATGATAGGCGTAGTGACAGGTCGGCCGGTGGCGGACCGCGTCGCCGTCCCTGACGGTCAGATAATCGGCAATCGAGATCGATTCGCCGTGGGTGATCAGAAACCCGTGATAGGATCCCTCGAGAGGGGTCCAGCTGCGCACGCGAGTGACTGCTCCCGGCCGCAGCAGGTATATTGCCACACCGGAGCCGAAGTCGTGACGGCGGCCGTCCAGCGGAAAATACCGCTCATGCGTCCCCCAGCCGAGCTCGGCGGGCTGTGAGCCCTCGCTGACAAAACCATCGATCGACCAGGTATTGACGAATTCGCCCGGCTTCTTGGGCATGGTCGAGACTTGCGTATCGCGCTCGGCAATATGTATCGCCTTGACGCCGAGCGTCTCGGCAAGGTGGGCCCACTCTGTGCGGGTTGGGGGGACCGCGTCCTGCAAACCGGCATTCCTCGCCAGATCCATCAGGGCCTGTTTGACGAAATGCGATACCAGGCCGGGATTGGCGCCGTGGGTCAGCACTGCAGTCGGGCCGCTGGGATAACGGCCGCGGAGTGCCAGTGCGCTCTCGCGCAGGGCATAATTAGACCGCGCCGAAGGCGGCAGGTTCGGGTCGGTGTAACCGCCCGGCCATGGCTCGATGCAGGTGTCGAGATAGAGGGCACCGCGCTCCTGGCATAATTCGATCAGCGCCACGCTGGACACGTCGACCGACACGTTGAGAAGAAAATCGTCTTTGCCAAGCTGCCGTTCGAGCAGCGCGCGGTAGTTGCTGCGGGTCAACGCGGTTTCGATGAAACGGATCCCGCATTCGGCTGCGACATCGTGTCCGCGAGGCTCGGCGGTGATGATCGTGATCCGGTCTGGAGCGATTTCCAGATGCCGCAGCAGCAGCGGCAGGACGCCTTGCCCGATGCTGCCGAAGCCGACGATGACAAGGCGGCCGGGGAAGGCGACGTGCTTCTTGTCGAGCATGGCAGTCGAGGCTGATCGGGACATCTGAACCGCTAACGTCGTCGATCGGTGAGAGGATTACAACCGCCGGCACCTGGGCTAATGTGCCGCCGCTCATGTGGAGATTGGGGCGAATGCGAAAGGTGGTGACGGCGCTCGTCGTGGGCGCATTGCTTGCGTCGGGCCCGGCTCTGGCGCAGGCGAAAAACGGCAAGGCGGGCGGCTACGAGCAGCTGAACCTCTTCAGTGAAGCCTATGACCGCATCCGTCAGGATGCGGTTGAACCGGTTGGTGAGGGAAAACTGATCGGTGCCGCGATCGGCGGTATGTTGGCCGGGCTCGATGCCCGCTCGGCCTACATCAATGAAGCGGCGTACCGGGCGATGCAGACGCCGGCCAATGACGATCAGCCAAACCTCGGTCTGGTGGTGACGATCGAAAACGGGCAGTTGAAGGTGATCGCGCCCCAAGACGGCTCGCCGGCCGCGCAGGCGGGCATCAAGCCGGGAGACTTGATTTATGCAATCGACAAGGATCCGACTTACGACCTGACCCTCGGCGAGGCCGAGCAGAAGCTGCGGGGCCCGGCTGGCAGCGAAGTCGAACTAAGCCTACGGCGCGACAATCGCGGGCCCATCGACGTCACGGTCAAGCGCGAGCGCTACAAGCTCCAGACGGTAACCGCTCGCATCGAGGCAGGAAATATCCTCTACCTCCGGATCGCCGGCTTCGAACTCCGGAACCCCGGCGGCTCTCACCAGTACGGTGCAGGATTTGCGACAACGCGCCGGTAACAAGGTGATCGGCTTTATCCTCGATCTGCGAAACAATCCCGGCGGCGCTTTCGAGGTGGCTGTCGCAGTAGCCGATGCCTTCATCGACAAAGGCGACATCGTCGTCGTCAAAGGCCGCAAACCCGGCAGCCTCAAGCGGATCAGCGCTACGCCCGGCGATATCGCTCAAGGGCTGCCGATCGTTGCCCTGATCAATGGGGGGACGGCGAGGGAAGCAGAGCTCGTCGCCGCCGGGTTGCAGGACAATCGGCGGGCGGTACTGGTCGGGACGAGGAGCTTTGGCGAGAGCTCGATCGAAAGCGTGATCCCGCTGCAGGGAAACGGTGCCATCCGGCTCACCACCGCTCGGTTCATGACGCCGAGCGGCCAAAGAATTCAGGGCAAGGGTCTCACTCCCGATCTCACGGTCATGCCGCTGAAGCTGGCGAAAATCGCCCAGGGATACCGGCTGCGCGAGGCCGACCTCCGCGGCGCTTTGAAGAATACCGACCCGATGCCTGGGGGCGCCAAGGATTCGGGTGGCAAGGAGCCGGCTCCCTCGCTCGCTACCTCCGACATTGGCTCGGTGGCTGACGAGCAGCTCAGCGAGGCCGCGGACGTGCTGCGCGGGTTGGCGCTGGTCAGCGGCCGGGCGGGATAGCGGGCGTGAGGCTCGACGGGCCGCGGTTTCTGATCTTGGGGGCCGGCGCGGTCGGCGCGTATTTTGGCGGCCGCCTCGCGGCGGCCGAGGCGGATGTGACCTTTCTCGTGCGTCCTGCTCGCGCCAGAGCACTCGGCGAGCGCGGGCTCGTCGTCGAAAGCCCCATGGGGGATCTGCGCGTGCCCGTTCGGGTCGCGACCGCCGACACCCTCAGCGGGGTCTTCGACACTGTGCTGTTGACGGCAAAGGCCTATGATCTCGAGCAAGCGATCGCAGCCATCCGGCCGGCGGTCGGACCGGGAACGGCAATCTTGCCGGTGCTCAACGGCCTGCGGCATCTCGACGTGCTCGATGCCGCTTTTGGCCCCGAGCGCGTCTTGGGCGGCGTCGCGTACATCGCGGCGACCTTGACCGCCGAGGGGACGATTCGCCATCTCAATCGCGTGCATGGCATCGCATTCGGCGAGCGCGCGGGGGCAGTCAGCCGCCGGGCCGAGGCAATCGCCGGAGCCTTTGCGTCGACGCCGGTCGACGCATCGATAAGCGGCAACATCTTGCTCGATATGTGGGAGAAGTTCGTCATGATCAGCTCCCTGGCCGGGATGAATTGCCTGATGCGCGGATCTGTCGGCGACATCCTCGCTGCCGACGAAGGCGAGAGGCTGATGCTCGAACTGCTGGCGGAATGCGAGGCGGTTGCGAGTGCGTCCGGTTTCCCACCGCGCGAGGGGCATCGGGAACAGTGCCGGGCGATGCTGACCGAGCGGGGCAGCGATTTCAGCGCGTCGATGCGGCGTGACCTCGAAGCCGGATTGCGCACCGAGGGCGATCAGGTTCTGGGCGACATGTGGCGCCGCGCGCGCGCCACTGGAACTGAAGCGCCGTTGCTGCGAACGGCGGTTTGCCATCTCCAGGTCCACGAACGCCGGCTTGCCGCGCGGCACTAGAGGCTCGGCCGGAACCTGTCTCATGCACAGCCTTCGCCCTGCCTGCCGGGCAGTTTTTGGACGGGCGGTTTGCAATAGCGACTGCGACCCTCTCGCCGCCACCGCCGCGACGCGCCATATCCAGCGCGCCGAGCGGTTTCTTGTACCGAGTTGCCACTGAGGACGAGTTTTTAGAACGTGCTTCAATCATTTTTGGACGCCCAGGCTCGCGGGCGGGCGAGAATCGACAACCGCGCCGGCATTCGACCGCAATCCATTGGGTCTTCGGACGGCCTTTCGGTTCGAGTCGTGACTTACAACATTCATACTTGCGTCGGAGTTGACGGGCGCTATGACCCCGCGCGAGTCGCTGCTGTGCTGCGTGAAATCGACGCGGACATTGCCTGCCTTCAGGAAGTCGATGCCCGCCGCGGCACCGGGCGGCATGCCGATCAATGGGCTTATCTGGGTGAGGCGACCGGGTGCCGGGTCGTCCTCGGAATAGGGGTCCGCGACCAGGGCGGGCGTTTCGGCAACGCCATTCTCACCCGTTTTCCGGTGCTCACCGCGCGCTCGATCGATCTTACTGTCGGCGGCTGGGAACCCCGCGGCGCGATCGACGCCGACCTCTTGTTCGGCGACCGGGTGCTGCGGGTCATCGCGACGCATTTCGGTCTGCGCGCCGCGGAACGGCGGTTACAGGCGAACCGGTTGGTGAGCGCGCTCGCCGGAAGCTTGCCGCAGCACCGGCGCGAGGCGGACGCGGTGCTGCTGATGGGCGATTTGAACGAGTGGCGCGGCCGAAGCGGCGCCATCCGGGCCTTTGACCGACAGCTCGGACCGAGCGCCGCGGAGCGTACCTTTCCCTCGTGGATGCCGGTGCTGGCGCTCGACCGGATTTATGCTGACGGGCCGGCGGTGCTCCGCGACGTCGAGGTCTACCGCAGCCCGCTCGCCCGCCTCGCTTCCGATCACCTGCCGCTGGTCGGCAATTTGTGCTGGGACGGCCACGTGGCATGGCGGCGCGAGCGGTCTCGCTTATCGAGGCGCCGGTCGAGAGAGGCGAACGACGCGGCAAGGGCGCAGGCGCTATTCTGACCCGCCGCAAACGCCAGTACCGCTCTTGGCGTTGCATCGCTCACGGCCCGGGTCTAATCAACCCTCATGCCGCCCAAGAGAAACCCGCTCGGCCTCAACGCCCTGCAACTCAAGACCCTGACCTTGCTTCAAGAACTCGCGCGCATGACCGGCAAGGCCGGGTCAGCTGAGGATGCGGGCATTGCCGTGCGCCCGCCCGATCCGCACGGCGATCATTTCCATCTCGGCGACGCAATCGTAGCGACCCGCGATGCCAGCGGCTTGCGCAACCCCGCCGTCTGGGTAGCGTTGGAGCGAAAGGGCTTGATCCACTCCATGTACCCGAACGGTGCGGTCGTAACCCCGCTCGGTCTCGAGTACGAGACGGGGTTGCGTGAGGTGATCCTCCACAAAAGCGGTCACTGAAGGTCCGCTACCAGCAGAAGCTCCAGGCGACGCCGACCGGATCGTACCCGCTCTCACGCAGCGCCGCCTCGACGCGGGCGAGGTCGGGATGGCGCCCCCCCGGTGTGCCGAATTCTTCGGCATGAATACCGCCGGCGATCAGCAGGCTGTCGATCCCAGCGCCGGCCGCGCCGGCGATATCGGTGCGTAGACTGTCGCCGACGGCGAGGATGCTAGAACGCTCCGCGATGCCGAGAAGGTCGAGGCACGAGTCGTAAACCGAACGGAACGGCTTGCCGTGCCAGCGAACTCGGCCCCCCGCCTCCTCGTACCACTTGGCCAATGCGCCGGCGCACAGGTGAAGCGTCGCGCCGCGCTGGACGACGAGATCGGGGTTGGCGCACACCATCGGCAGATCCCGATCGATCGCCTTGCGCAACAGCGGCTCGTAATCCTCAATCCGGTCGTCCCACCCCGCCGGCCCGGTATTGAGGATAAACTGAGCTTCCTCAGGCGCATCGACATATTCAAGATTCAGTCCCTGCCGGATTTCCAGATCGCGCTCGGAGCCGATGTGCAGGCATCGCCGGCCCAGCGCGGCATAAAACGGATCCTCGCGCTGGCTGAGATGCTGCCAAGCCTCCTCGCCCGACGACATCACATGGTGATAGAGCCCAGCGGGCACGCCGAGCGCAGCGATCCGCCGGACGACGTCGTCGGCACGCCGCGGCGCATTGGACAGCAGGACGATTCGCTTGCCTTTATCGATCAGCAACCGCAGGCAGTCGATGGCTCCAGGGATCGGCGCGACCCCGTCATGAATCACGCCCCAAAGATCGAGAATGAAGCCGTCGTAGCGCGGCGCCAACTCGCGCAGGCCGGCGATCAGGTGAACTGGCATGCGTTCTATAACCTCGGAGATGACGCCTATCGGCCAATCATATCTCAACCTGTAACATTAATGTCGGGTGCGCAAAATTTACTGACAGCATACTTAAAAGGCCTCCCGTTTACTGAATGTTTCCGAACTTAACGGAACATGCCTTCGGGGTGCACGTTCTATCGGCAGGGGCCAGCGAGGATACTGAGCCCCATCTGAACCACAACGGAAGGTCGAGTGCTAGGCTCGGGTCGGGAAACGGACGCTGGTTTTGATAGGAAACTCTTGCGCGACCGCTCGGCACAAAGATTGCTGGGTTTGTGTCCGCTTACCGAGGAGCAGTGATCGAAATGGAATTGTTGATTGGACCGTTGCTCGAGCGAAATGGGGGGTACAGTTACGATACCTTCACTCCGGCAGAGGGGTTGAGGCGCTCGTTTCGGTATCCGCGCATCGACGCAGCGAGGTACGACCAGCGCGCTCTGGTGGCGGAAGCGCGGCGCGATCCGCGTTGCAACGTGCGCATTTGTGAGACGCAGAGCGAATTCGAGAAGCTCGTCGATGCGGCAACTGCTGAGAACCCAGCCGCAGCGGAGCCCCGAAAGGACGACCAGGATTAGGATCGTGCGTCTGCCACGCCGGCGCGTTCCAAGGAGCTGTGAGAGTGCACTGCTTGCGCACCGACGGCCTCCGCGACGCAGGTGAAGCCGTCGCGGCGAAGCAGTTCGAGAAGACCTTTCTTTATCTCGGTTACGAGACTGGGTCCGGCAAAGACCAGAGCCGTGTACAGCTGCACGAGACACGCGCCCGCGCGAATCTTCTGGTACGCATCCGCGGCGCTCGTTACACCTCCGACGCCGATCAGTGGTAATCCCCCTCCTGTCAACCGGTACATGTCGGCGAGGAGCGAGGTCGACGCCGCAAAGAGCGGTCGGCCACTGAGCCCACCCGATTCTGTCGCGTAAGTGCTCACGAGGCCGGCCGGCCGGCCCACCGCCGTATTGGACACGATTAGGCCGTCGATGCCGGCAGCCAGAGCCACAGAGGCGATGTCTTCTCGTTCCTCCGGGGTGAGGTCGGGCGCAATCTTTATCAGCAGCGGCACCCGGCGACGGCTCTCGTCGCGGGCTCGCAGTAGCGGGACGAGTAACGCTTGCAGGCTCGCGCGGCGTTGCAGATCGCGCAAACCCGGGGTGTTCGGGGAAGAGATATTGACCACCAGGTAATCGGCCACCTCCGCAGCGCCGCGAATCCCCTCCACGTAATCGGCAACCGCGTCGCCGGAATCGCGGTTCTTGCCTAGATTGACCCCGACGATCCCGGTGCGGGGGCACCGACGGAGGCGGTCGATTGCGGCATCGAGCCCGCCACTGTTGAACCCCATGCGGTTGATGATCGCCTGATCCTCTTCAAGCCGGAACAGGCGGGGTTTCGGATTGCCGGGCTGCGGTCGCGGAGTGACAGTGCCGATCTCGACGAATCCGAACCCAAAGCCTCGCATCGCGTCGGGCACTCGGGCATCCTTGTCGAAGCCGGCAGCGAGCCCGACCGGGTTTGGAAACTCCAGCCCCCACAAGCGCTGGGCCAAGATCGGCGGGTCGGGTCCCCGGGCGAGGCGGCCGACGGTCAACCGGCCCAGCCCCGCCTCGAGCGCCCGCAGCGTCAGAATATGCGCGGTTTCGGCCGGGAGCCGGCGCAGAACCGGCTGGATCAGCGGATAGAGATCAGGCATGGCAGTTGCCGCATTGTATACCGAAACTGTGCCGAATACGTTGTAGCCCCTCTCCCGTAGGCGGCGCGATCTGAACTCGTTGTGCCGGGCATCCACGTCTTTTGAGCGTGGCAGGGAAGGCGTGGATCGCCGGGTCAAGCCGGTCAAGCCCGGCCAAGACGAAATGAGTGGGCCGATTGCCTCGCTTATCCCGCCGCAAGATCTTCCGGGCGGCCCTGCCGCGTGGGGCAGGAAAGGGAGGGGTTCTCCGGGGCGCTATGCCCGCGCCACGGCGAGGTTGTCCCGCCGGCGCGCCGCATCGGCTGCCTTGTCTACATCGGCGTCGGAGAAGCCGCAGAGGCGGGCGCCGCCGCTCAAGATTTTGCCGCCGATTTCGGGTGTGATGCTGGAATTCGTCAGCACCCGGGTCGACACCTCCGGGAAGCTCGCGTCGATAGGTGTCATGATCGTAGATGATGCTAGGCGAACCAGCGCCGGTTCCGGAGGGGACCATTTCCGGCTCGCGTATCTGAGCTTGCCTCTTATGATGACCGCCAGAGCAGCCGACAGCAGGACAGAGAGGCGCAGATGGCGACGGCGGTCGAGGCGTGGGACGAGCGGTGGGCAACGCCAGAGGGCCGCGACGATTGGCTTGTGCCGCACCCGGCGGTAGCAGCGCTGGTGCCGGTGCTGAAGGCACGCGGCACGCAGCATGTGCTCGACCTCGGTTGCGGCGTCGGCCGGCACGCATTGCTATTCGCCGAGCACGGCTTTGCCGTCGAGGCGATAGACGGCGCCACCGCCGGCCTCGACTTTGCTTGCCGCGAGGCGGCCGCGCGCGGCCTCCGACTGAGCCTGCGCCAAGCCGATGCCGACGCGCTTCCCTTTGCCGACGAGAGCTTCGACTATGTGTTGTCTTGGAACGTCATCTTTCACGGTACGCTGGGCGATGCCGGCCGCCGCCTCGCCGAGATCTGGCGCGTCCTGAAGCCCGGCGGGCTCTACCAGAGTACGATGCTGTCGAAGCGCGATGGGCAATTCGGCCGCGGCCGCCCGGTCGCGCCCGACACCTTCATTCGCGGCAGCGATGCCAAGGCGCACCCACACTATTATTGCGACTTGGCCGGCCTTGCCGCACTCTTCGCCGGCTTCGAGGTTCTGTCGCTGACCCAGGAGGAGCAGCGCCGACTGGGCTCCTGGCACTGGCACATCCTCGCCGAACGGCGGTCCAGGTGAGATATTTGGCTTCGACCACCAGTTCGGGCCGCACCCAGGCGGATGCGCACCAGCGATCCGAAGCGGCTGGTGCGCGGCGGCGGCACATCGAACCCATTTTTTCGGCAGCAACCAGCTGCAGGCAGGGCCACAGAGACCTGTATTAGGTCCCAGCCACGATCTGATGCGTAACAGAAAGCCGGGGCGGCGTGCGCAAGGTCTGATAGATGACGCAGAACCGCTCGCTCATCTCGACGAGACGCTGCACCGTCGTGGCATCGGCGTCGGTGTCTAACTCGAACCTTAGGGCAATATCGGCGAGGCCGACCGGCACGTCGCGGTCCACGCCGAGCGTGCCGCGCGCGTCCCAATGGCCCTCGGCGAAAACCCGTCCGTTCCGCAGCTTCACGCCCATGGCGGTGGCAACCGCGCTGATGGTCACGCCGGCGCAAGCGACCAGCGCTTCCAGAAGCATGTCCGCCGAGCAGGCCAGCTGCCCATTCCCGCCCGTGGCCGGGTGCAGGCCGGCGTCGATCTCGCCGCCCCAGGAACGCACGCGGCAGGCGACCTGATCAAGGTCGAGTGTCGCTTCGGCGCGCGCCGGCGTACGCCCGGTTTCGGGCTGCTCGCGATACTGCTTTTTCAGCGGTGCTTGCAGCGCGCGCAACTCATTCGCATCCATCGTCCTGACCCCATTGCTTCGGCCACAATGGCCAACTGTGTAAATTCCAAAGCCGGCCAGAGCAAGGGACCAGGATGCCAAAGCAAATCCGCTTGAATGCCTTCGACATGAGTTGCGTCGCTCACCAGTCGCCCGGCTTGTGGACGCATCCACGCGATCGCGCCGACCGCTACAACACGCTCGACTACTGGGTCGAGCTGGCACGAATCCTCAAGCGCGGCAAATTCGACGCGCTGTTCCTGGCCGACGTTCTCGGCATCTACGATGTGTACCTCGGGTCCTCAGATGCGGCGATCGCCAATGCGGTACAGGTGCCGGTGAACGATCCCTGCTGTTGATCCCTGCGATGGCGTATGTCACCCGAAATCGGGGCTTTGGTGTTACGTGCGCGGTCTCGTACGAACACCCCTACACGCTGGCGCGCCGATTTTCGACGCTCGATCAACTGACCGGCGGGCGCATCGGCTGGAACGTCGTCACCGGATGAGCGGACGGAACGGGCGCCGCCGCGCTGCGGCTGCGCCAAAGGTTTGATCCGTCTTGGGCGCGGCGAACGGATCGGTGCCCAATTGATTGCTTGCGAGACTTCGACGAGAATTCGCCTGACGTGGTTTCAGGTCACCCGATGCACTGGGTCGGTCCCCTTCAGCAGCACCGCATCCAAATCGTCCAAAGCGCGGTTCCCCATGGCATCGCGGGTCTCGATCGTGGCGCTGCCGAGATGCGGCAGCAGGGTGACATTCTCCAGCGTGAGATAGTCGGGATTGACGTTCGGCTCGCCGTCAAAGACATCCAGCCCGGCGGCTCGGATGTGGCCGGATTTCAGTGCCGCAATCAGCGCCTCGTCATCCACCGAAGGCCCGCGACCGGTATTCACCACGATGGCGCCCCGCTTCATGATGGCTAACCGCGCCGCATTCAGCCATTTCCGCGTCTCCTCCGTGCCCGGCACATGCATCGACAGGACGTCGATGGTCCGCAAAAAGTCGTCGTCGCTGTCGTGATAGATGGCGCCCTGCTCAAGTTCCGGCGGCAGGCGATTGAGGTCGCGGTAGTGGATTTCCATACCGAAGCCGCCCGCCATGCCCGCCAGTTCCCGCCCGATCCGGCCAAAGCCAAGGATGCCGAGCTTTTTGCTCTCCAAGGTCACCCCCAGGAGCTGGGTGGGCGCCCAGCCTTCCCATTGGCCGGCGCGGACCATCCGCTCCCCCTCTCCGGCGCGGCGGGCGGCCATCAGCATCAGCGTGAAGGCGCATTCAGCCGTGGCGAAGGAGAGCACCTCCGGCGTGTTCGTCACGACGATGCCGCGCGCCTTGGCGGCGGCGGTATCGATATGATCGTAACCGACGCTGAAAGTGGCGATGATCTTCACGCTGGGCGGCAGCGCATTGACGCAGGCGGCATCGAAGCTATCCCCGGGAGCGCCCAGGATGCCAGCGGCGCCGGCCTCCCTGGCGCGGCGGACGATCTCGGCCCCGAGCCTCGCCCAGGGGGCGTCCTGCGGGTTCAGGCGGGTATCGTAATCGCGGGTAGCGCGCGTCTCGATCGCCTCGGGCAGCTCGCGTGTGACGAGTAGGACGGGCTTGGCCATTAGACCTCTCCGTATGGGTTCTCGGGAACCCCGTGTTGGCGCAGGCGGCGCCGCACGCTGCGTAAATCGCCGCCAGGACGGCTTTGCGGTAATTCGGCCAGACGGATATCGGCCGGACCGATTCCGAGGACGGCGATTACAGCCGGCGCGAAGAGTACTATGGATCGACCAATCGCCGGAACCCTGCCCGGCTGGCGCTGCCGGAGGCCCGGCTCCACCTCAAGAGTCGAGACAAACACCGAAAGTCGGTTGCCACCTGCATCTGTTCGCCCGGCTCGGTCTCGAAACGGACGATCGGCGCGGCCACTTTGTTCGGCTTGAGCGCGGCTGCATCCCTCGGCACCCCCGGGTGAGCGACGCCAATCGCATTGCGATACTTCGAGAGACCGCAGAGAAGCTGCTCACCATCAAAACGACATCGAAACGACGTAGATTCCTGGGTTTTAGGACCTCACTGCGGTGGTTACCAGTCGATAGCGGCTTGCTTGGAATGGCATCCCGGCTAGACTGTTCTAGTACGGGAGACAGCGGAGTCTGTCCCCGAGCGACGAGGAAATGCCGGAGGAAGATGTTGATGGCTAGCGCCGCCACCTACGAGACGCTGTCCCCGTCCGACCACAGCGCACAGCTGCGCAAGGCGGTCATCGCGTCGACTATCGGCACCACCATCGAATGGTATGATTTCTTCATCTATGGCACTGCGGCCGGGCTGATCTTCGGTAAGCTCTACTTCCCCAACGCAGATCCACTCACCGGGACGCTGGCAGCCTTCGGCACCTACTTCATTGGTTTTGTTGGCCGCCCAATCGGCGCTGCAATATTCGGCCATTACGGCGACCGCATCGGACGCAAGGCGACGCTGATCGCCACGCTGCTGTGCATGGGAATCGCCACCTTTCTGATCGCCTTTGTTCCCACCTACCAATCGATCGGCATTTGGGGCGCAGTGATCTTGACCGTTCTGCGCATGGTCCAAGGGATCGGGGTCGGCGGAGAATGGGGCGGTTCGGTACTGCTGGCGATGGAATGGTCGCGTCATCATCACCAGCGCGGCTTGGTCGCATCGTGGCCGCAATTCGGGGTGCCTTGCGGTCTGTTCCTGGCAAACCTCTCGATATTGGCTTTCAGCGCTTGGTCGGGCGATCAGTTCGCTACCTGGGGCTGGCGGATTCCGTTCGCGCTTTCCATCGTACTGGTCGCGGTTGGCCTATGGATCCGTCTCGGTATCCTCGAGACGCCAACCTTCCGGCAGCTCGTGAATCACAAACAAAATCGAGCGAACCCCCATAATCGAAGTCATCAAGAAACAACCGAAGGAGATCATCCTTTCGGCATTGCTGCGCATGTCCGAGCAGGCGCCGTTCTACATCTTCACCGCATTCATATTTGCCTATGCCGTGGGCACCCTGCACATGTCGCGTAACCTGATCTTGAGCGCGGTGCTGGTCGCGGCTTGCGTTTCGTTTGTCAGCATTCCGCTGTCGGGGCACATCTCCGACCGCATCGGGCGCAAGAAGATGTACCTGATCGGCGCGGCGGCGGTCGGTTTGTTCGGCTTCCTATATTTCGGCATGGTGGATACCGCGATCCCCTCGGCGGTGTTCATCGCGATCGTCCTGTCGCTGATCCCGCATGACATGCAATACGGGCCGCAGGCTGCGTTGATAGCGGAGGCGTTTACCCCTCGACTGCGCTACAGCGGTTCCTCGCTCGGCTATCAACTGGCATCGGTGATTGCCGGCGGGCCGGCTCCGCTGATCGCCACCGCGCTGTTCGCCCATTATCAGACGGGATATGCGATCTCGATCTACATCGCAGCGTGCGCGGCGGTAAGCCTGGTCGCGGCGGCATTCATGCCCGACTACACCGGCAAGGACATCTCGATGGAGTACGACGACTGACATTTTCGCGCAGTAGCTGGCCTTTCTGCCAATTCAACTCCGCTTCCCCTACGGCGGGACCGGGGTTCGAGGCCTACTTACTCCACCGGTGAGTCTCTCACGATCCTAACAGCGCATCGACTGGGACGGCTGCACGTGGCTGCGCTAGGATAGGCGCCGTGTCGGCGAGACGGGAGGATATTTCAAAATGACCGGGGAAGTCCTCGACGCGAACGCGGCGCAACGCCGCTATTGGAATACGGTCGCCGGGCCGCGCTGGGTGGCGGCCCCAGGGTTCAGGGAGCGGCGCAACCAGGAAAGCACCGCATTATTGTTGGCGCGTTTGGGCATTACCGGTGGCGAGAACGTGCTCGAAATCGGCTGCGGCACCGGGGCACTGACTGTGCCTCTGGCCGCGGCAGTCGGCGATCATGGCCGCCTCGTGGCGGTCGACATCTCCGAGCCGATGCTCGGGGTCGCGCGCCAGCGGGTCGAGGAGCGCGGGCTGCACAATGTCAAATTGCTGCTCGGGGACGCTCAAGTGTTTGAGTTCGAGCCGGCCGCCTTCGATCTCGCGACCTCGCGCATGGGCGTCATGTTCTTCGCCAATCCGACCGCGGCTTTTCGCAACATAGCCGGCGCGTTGAAGCCGGGCGGACGCCTCACTTTCGCCTGCTGGGGACCGCTCACCGAGAACCGGCATTGGCTGATCTCCTACGACATCGCGCTCCGTCATTTGGGACCGCCGGCGCCGCAGCCCGCCGACGCTCCCAGCCCGCTCGCCTTCGCCGACCCCGACTATATCCATAGGGTTCTCGCGGAGTGCCGGGTTCGCCGAGGTCACGGTCGAGCGGGCCCACCCGACGATCATCGGCGGCAGCCCCGAAGAAGAAGCGCAGCAGGCAATGATGATGGGACCGACCGCGAGGCTCATCGAGGAGAAGAAGCCGGCCGAGCTGACTCGCCAAGCGATCGCGCGCGAGATCGAAGCGGCGTTCGCCGCCGAAGCCAGTTCGGGCCCGATCCGGCTGCCGGCGACCATCTTTGTAGTCGCTGCCCGCCGCCCGGTCTCAATGCAATAAACCTCAGATCGACAATGGCGATTTCCCGGGCTTTCCCTATCGGGCGTGATATCCGAGATCGACATCTGGCGCGTGTTTCGGGCAAGCTTGCGCAGTCAGGCTCTCGGCTTCAACGGTATAGGCGATCCGATATGGCGATGTTGACCGATCGAATGGCTCGAGAGCCCCACGTTGGCGAAAGCGGAGAGGAAATGTGACCCGACCCAGTGCGACCGACGATTTTGCGGTGATCCGATGAAGTTCGGCATTCACAACCCGTCATGGGTGTACGGTCCCGACCCGGCAGAAGCGTTCGAGGCGGTGAGAGCAAAAGCGCAATGGGCCGAGAACCATGGCTTTGTCTGGTTCTCAGTGATGGACCATCTGATCCAGATCAGCGGCGTCGGCGCGCCCGATGAGCCTTTCATGGAAGGCTGGACCGTGTTGTCGGCGCTGGCCGCGGGCACCAGCCGCATTCGCCTCGCCACGCTCGCCACGTCGGTCGGCTATCGCAATCCCGCCCATCTCGCCAAGATCGCCGCTGGTGTCGATCTGGTCAGCCGGGGGCGGCTGACGCTTGGCATCGGCGCCGGTTATTTCGAGACGGAGTACCGCCAATACGGTTGGGAATTCCCGGCGCGGCCGGCGGTGCGCATCCGTCAGATGGAGGAGGCCGTCCGGCTTATCCTCGCGATGTGGACGGAGAAGCGAACCACCTTTCACGGCAGGTATTTCCATGTCGAGGACGCGATCCTCGAGCCGAAGCCGATCCAGAAGCCGCGGCCGCCGGTGATGATCGCGGGCGGGGGCGAGCAGCTCACCTTGCGCGCGGTCGCTCGCCTGGCCGACGCCTGCAACATCGGCGGTGATCCGGATACGGTGAGGCACAAGCTTGCGGTGCTTCGCGGGCATTGCGACACCGCGCAGCGTAACTGCCATACCATTGAAATCACCCACAATAACAGCTGGCTGCTCGGCCGCGACGAGCCAGATGTGGCGGCGAAGCGTGAGCGGCTGGCTGAGCGCGGACCGTTGCGGGGTTTTGTGGGCACTGTGTCCAAGGCCATCGATCTGATCGGCCAATATCAGGACGCCGGTGTGCACCTGCTGATCAACAGCGACTACAGAAACGACTTCGAGACTCACGAACTCTTCACGTCGGACGTCATGCCGCACTTCGCATGACACTTTAATTGGCTCGGACGAAACCATGGAATACACCAAGCTCGGCCGCACCGGCCTCGAGGTCTCGCGCATTTGCCTCGGCTGCATGAGTTACGGCGGCGGCAATGCGTTGCACCAAGCGTGCGGCCAAGTCGGGCGCGCCGATCCCGACGCGCATGAGCTTTCGCATCGAGTTCAGCACGATCACCGGCAATGCGCCACCATTGCGCCGCAAGCGGCCGTTTGGGCAAGGAACGCCATCCGAAGTCGCTGGCGACCTATTGAGCTACCGCGAAAAAGCGGACCTCGATGCCTTTCAGATCAATTTCCACGGCAACCGCAACCTTGACCAACTCCTGCAATCGATGGAGTGCTTCATGCAGGACGTCGCACCAATAGTGTCCGGCGAGCGACCGATAATCAGCTAGGTCGCCTTCCGGCGCAGCAGCGGAAGGGTCGCGGTCCTACTCGGTCTGTGCAATCGGGTATTTCGCAAAGATCTCCTCGACTCGTTTGGACGCCTTCTCCACGGCCGCTTGCGGCGTCATGCCGCCATTGATGACGTCCGCCCAGGCCGTGGGCCAGACATGGGTATTCTCCACGCTGGCGTAGGCCGGGTTGTATACCCAGAAATTCGGCAGCGTCGGGCCAAGCAGACCCTGTTTGGTGTACGCGGCGCGGTGCGGGTCTGCCAGCCACCACGGATCGTTTTTGGCGATCGACGGCATGCACGGGATATTGCGTCCCAGCCCGGCCTTCATATAGGCGTTGAGAACCTGCGGCTGGATGAAGAATTTGAGGAAATCCTTCGCTACTTCCACGTTCTTCGCACCTTGCGGAATGAGCCCGCCGGTATGCAGCGCCTCGCTCGGCACCGGCTTGCCGTCATTGGACAGCGGCAGGCCCATCGTCTCCATGTCGTCATAATCCTGCGTCTTCTTGATGACCGCGACCTCGGTCGAGAGCGTGCCGTCGAGATCCATGACGATCTGCTTCGCATGAAAGGCGTTGTTGTCGTCGGCGTCGTTCCAGTTGATCGCCCCCGGCGGTACGAAGCCTTCCTTGTAGGCGGTGGCCGGATAAGTCACCGTTTTTATCGCCGCCTCCTTGACCTGCGGATCGTCGACATGCAGTTTGCCGTCCTTGGTGACGATGTCTTTCCCTCCATAGGCGATCAGGAAGTAATCGAACAACGCGTTCGAATCGTTCCCGGTCGTGTTCAGTTGGAACCCCATCCCGTAGACATTGCGCATGCCTTGGGCGCGCAGCTTCTTTTGCACTTCTTTAAAGAAGTCGTAATACGCGTCCCAGGTTTTTGGGGCATCTTCGATTTTGTATCCCGCCTTTTCGACCAGCGGGCGCCAGACGTGGTTCGGCCGCACTGCGCAGGTATAGGGCACGGCGTAATAGCTACGCCGTTTCTCGACGCTGTTGTAGCAGAATGCAGTGAGCAATGCCGTTTCGGTGTACTGCGATTTTTGCGTTTGGACGACGTCGCTGACGTCGACCAGCTTGTTGTCCCAAGCATACAGCGCGAGTATTTCCACTGGGTTGTTCGGGAACAGGTCTGGGACAACCCCGCTGGTCAAGGCCGAGACGATCTTTTGGCGGTGTGGCGCGAAGGGCATGAGGGTATAGTCGATCGTATTGCCGCTGGCCTTCTCGTACTCGCCGACAATGGTTCTGAACGCCACGTCCTCTTCTTCGGCGAAACCCTGAACCCACCATACAGTCGCGGTTTTCGCCGCAGCGTTCGCGATATAGGGGCGGGCCGATGCGCCCGCTGCAACCAAGCCGAAAGAGTTGCGAAGCAACGATCGGCGGGTGAGTTTGCGCATTTTCGTTTCCTTTCTTCCTGGCGCTCGACATCGCCGCCGGCGCCTCGCGAAGTTGTTCCAGGATAAAATCTATAACAACCGGTCGGCAGGCTCAAAGCCGCCTTCGCACCCGCATGCTCGTGCTCGTCGCCACCGTACACAAAAATAGCCCCGCGTTTTGCTGCGGGGCTGAGGCGTTCCTCGCTGCCAAGGGAGACGGGCAGCAAAAGGACTGCGATATCTTTGTCAGCGCCGGCGCGCCGGCAGCGTGTGCCGGCCCGAAGACGGGCTCTCGATCTGGAGCCCCGGCCTCCGGGCCGATTAAACCTTAACTAATGGGGTTTGGGACCGGTCTCGTTCGTGGATGGGTATGCCCCGGCGGCTGATTGCGCCGAGGGCTGATAGTGACCCTCCGTCCACAACCCACCTCCGCCGGGCTTGGGATAAGAGCTTTGCGTCGATCCCGCTATGCCTGTGTGGGCATTCTGCGCCGGCAACATGCCGCCGTAGGACTGCGGCGTATTGCCGTCCGGCGGCAGTACCGACACCGATTGCGCATTCCCAGTCGCAGCTAAACCGACCAACAAGCCAACACCCAGGACCATCGATTTGAGTACGCTCACCATACGGGGCTCCAAAATTGTCCAAACCTAACTTATTTCTGGGATCGCCGAATTAACATGGTCCATAATGTCGCGTCGCAGCAATTAACATTGCTCATTTTCTAAGCAGTCCGCAACTTTCGCGGCGATAACCCCATCGGGCTCGGACAAAAATATAAGGAGCTATCAGTGGGAGAAATCCGGGTTCTCGCGCACGCCCTCTCAGCAGCTCAAAAAAGGTAGGTGCCATGGAAATTACCATTGAATTTAACGGCGAGGGCTCCGAGTTGCGCGTCGATCCGGTTCCGCCGCCATGCGACAGCCCACTGGAGACCCGACCACGATCTTCGCTGTGATCCACAGCCGGGCTTCTTTTATCCGTCACCGATGTACTCAAATAGATCCGATTGCTCCGCGAGGCACGGCAAAGCGCGGTCGCGATCCGACACGATCGCCGTTTCGATCGTCACTGGCCAGGTGATCATCAGCACCGGATCGTTCCAGGCGATGCCGCGATCGTGCGGGGGGCTGTAGAAGTCCGTCGTCTTGTATTGCACCTCGGTATCGTCCTCCAGCGTGCAATAGCCATGGGCGTATCCGGACGGTATCCACAGCTGGTACCAGTTGTCGGCGGTCAGCACCGCGGCCGCATGACGCCCGAAGCTGGGGGAACCATGCCGGATGTCGACGGCGACATCGAAGATCGCGCCGCGCGTCACCCGCACGAGCTTGCCCTGCGCCGCCGGCGGCATCTGATAATGCAGCCCTCGCAACGTCCCCTTCAAGGGGTTGCGGACGTGGTTGTCCTGCACAAAAGCAGCGTCGATCCCGGCCGCGGCAAAATCTCGCGCATTCCAAACTTCGGAGAAAAACCCCCGTGTGTCGCCAATACGCCGCGGCATTACGACTTTGATTTCCGGCAGCGCCGTTTCCATGGTCTGCACGTAGAGGACCTCCGGATATTGTAGGCCTAAAATAGATAAGGATGCGAAACGAACCCGGTGGTTTCAGCGACGTAAGGATTTGCTCCGATCATGTCGGGAATCTTCCGCAACTCGGAATACGGATCAACGCCCATAGAGAACAAAAAGTGGTAATAGGCGCCGCTCTCGTGATCGGTGGGATTTGTATCCCTCATATGCCCGCCGCGCCATCATCGCGGCGGTAGGGACACGGCTTGACGCCAAGCTCATTTTGCATCTGTTCAGCAGCGCATCGCGATTGCCGCTCGATTATTTCGAACGTCACCCGGCCGGCGAGACGATGTACCGGGTAGCCCAGGTCTACCGGGTCCGCGAGTTCCTGACCGGCGATTGTTGGCCACCTTGGAGGTGTCGTTGCCGTTCCTGGCTCAACGGTCTCCTCATTCGCTATAGAGAACCTGGCCGGAGGCCACGAGCAGCATGCGGCCAGTGAAGCCGGCATAGCCGAAATGAGGGGGGCGTAATCCGTCACCCAAACCAACCGAACAAACCGGCGGATGACGCTACGCTTATCCGCCCTACGGTTGCTGCTCTACGTCGGCGATTTCGGCTCAGGCCGTCGCGGCGCCGTCGACGGGAAGCGCGGCGCCGGACACGAAGGACGCCTCGTCTGACAGCAGGAACAGCGCGGCGTTGGCGATCTCCTCGGGTTTGCCGGTCCGCCCCATCGGGTTCTGCCGACCGCGCAGCTGAACCAGCTCCTCCTTGTCGTGCCCGGCGGTGCGCTGCTGGTCCGGCCGCGCCACAAAGATCCGCAGCATCGGTGTGTCGATCGGGCCGGGACAGATCGCATTGACGCGAATTTTATCCGCCGCGAGCCGCTTGGCCAGCGAGCGGACAAAGCCGACCACACCGAACTTGGCCATTGAATAGACCGGGCTGAACGCCGAGCCCTGGATGCCCGAAGTCGAGGCCGTATAAAGCAAAGCGCCGCCGCCGCGGGCTCGGATTTCGGGGATCGCCGTTTCGGTCGTCACCAGCACGGTGCGCAGGTTGAGATCAATGGCAATCTCGAAATCCGCCATTTCGATTCCCTCGATCGAGGCAGGTCCGGGATGGCCAACATGGTTCCACACGAAATCAAGCCCGCCGAAAGTGTTGGCGGTGCGCCGGACAATGCTGCGCGCGAAATCGTCCTGGCGCAGATCGCCCACAAGCCCCAGCGCCCGCCCGCCTCCGGCGGTGATCTCCCCGACGACCGCGTCGACGCCGGCCTGATCGATGTCGACGACACCTACAGCCGCCCCTTCCCTGGCGAACCGGATCGCCCCGGCCCGGCCCATCCCGGACGCCGCCGCCGTGACGATGCCGACTTTGTTTTCGAGCCGCATGGTTCCACTCCCTTCCAATTTACTCTGCAGCCACCGCCGCCGTGCGCGGTGCCGGCTGCGGTTTGCGCAACAATAGCAGCAGCGGCAAACCGATGATGACGATCATCATCATCAGCTTGAAATCATCGATATAGGCCACCATCGCCGCCTGGCGTGTCGCCTCGGCGTTAAGCGCGGCAATGCCGGACGGATCGGTTAGGCTAAAGGGCGGCGCCATGTGCGGCATTCGGGCGAGTGGGTTGTCGGGGCGCAAATGCTCGACAAGGCGTGAATGGACGGTCTGGGTATTTTCGGCCAATAGCGCCACAACAATCGCGATGCCGACACTGCTGCCGATATTGCGGGTCAGGCTGAATATCGCCGTCCCTTGCGTCAGGATGTGCCGGGGCAGTGTCGAGAATGTCACGATGCTCAGTGGCGTGAACACAAAGCCGAGGCCGAAGCCCTGCAATACGCCGGTCGAGATGATCGGGCCCATCCCCATATACAGCGAGAAACCCGTCATCTGCCACTGTGCCACGGCGGCTATCACGAACCCCGCCAGGATGATCAGCCGCGTGTCGACACGGCCAACCAGACGGGCCACGATGAACATGGCAGCCATCGTGCCGATGCCGCGCGGCGCCGTGACCAGTCCCGTCGTCAATACCGGATAATTCAGCAGATCCTGCAGCATTGTCGGCAGCAGAACCATTGTGCCGAACAAAGGGATCGCGACGAGAAACATCAGGATCGTTCCGACGACGCAATTGGCGTCCTTCAACAGCTCTCGGTTGAGGAAAGAGCGGTTGGTCGCGGTCGCGGTATGGACCACGAACAAGTAAAAAGCGAGCCCGGCGATCGTCGCCTCGATCCAAATTTCGGTCGAGCCGAACCAATCCTTGAGCTCGCCGCGGTCCAGGAACATCTGCAAGGCGCCGATCGCCAGGCTCAGGGTGGCGAAACCGAAGAAGTCGAACGCCTCGCGGCGGCCGTGCCGAGTCTCGCGGATGAATATCAGAATCCCGACTGCGGCGAGGACGCCAACCGGCACGTTGATAAAAAAGACCCAGCGCCAGTTGTACTGGTCGGTCAGCCAGCCGCCGAGTGCCGGCCCAATGATCGGGCCTAGTATGACCCCCATGCCCCAGACCGACATCGCCTGCGCGTGTCGATGGGGCGGGTTGATCTGCAGCAATACCGATTGCGACAGCGGGACGAGCGCCGCCCCGCAGACACCCTGCATCAAACGGTAGACCACCATTTGCCCCAGGCTCGTCGCCACGCCGCACAAGATTGAAGCCAAAGTGAAGCCGGCTACCGAGATGAAAAACACCCACTTGATGCCAAAGCGTCCGGCGAGCCAGCCGGTCAGCGGCGTCATGATCGCCGCGGCAACGATGTAGGACGTCACCACCCAGGCAATCTGATCTTGCGCGGCGGAAAAGCTACCTTGCATGTGCGG
The DNA here is from genome assembly GCA_963695605.1 of uncultured Alphaproteobacteria bacterium. Classification (GTDB taxonomy): domain Bacteria; phylum Pseudomonadota; class Alphaproteobacteria; order ATCC43930; family CGMCC-115725; genus AP-15. Next base: position 84,450 of record CAVOHI010000082.1, read on the forward strand.
CAGCGCGACGTTGGCGATCGTCGTGTCGACGCCCTGCATGAAGGTCGCCAACATGATAGAAACTGTGATTGCGCCCCGGTTCGCGACCGGGGCGCGCGTCTCATCCGTCACCGCTCCGCGGCTCGGGTTGACGGCCCGGTCAGCCAGGCGAAAATGCCTTGGACCCGATCGAGCCAGGGCCGGCGATAACGGGTGTCGACCTCGACGGTCGCGCTGAGCCCGGCCTGCAGCGGCGCATTGTGGTCAAGTTGATCGAGGCTGAGGCGCACCGGCAGACGCTGGACGACCTTCACCCAATTGCCGGTCGCATTCTCGGCCGGGAGCAGCGAGAAGGTCAGCCCGGTGCCGGGGCTGAGGCTCTCGACCTTGGCGCGAAGCACAGTATCGGGGTAGGTATCCACCTCGACCGTCGCCTCCTGGCCAGGCCGCATATGGGTGAGCTCGGTTTCCTTGAAATTGGCCTCGACCCATATTCGGTCGGTCGACATCAACGAGAATAGCGGCGTCGAGGCGTTGACGTAGTCGCCGACCTGAAGCTGGTCGACTTTGGTGACGATCCCGTTTTCGGGTGCGCGGATTTCCGTATAGGAAAGATTGAGCTCGCCACGGTCGAGCGCAGCTTGTGCGTGCTGCACCATCGGGTGTTGCTCGAGAGGAATATCGGGATCGCCACCGATATTGGCGAGGGCAACGGCGACATCCTGCTGCTTCGAGGCGAGTTGCGCGCGCCCGGTTTCATAGGTCTGTCTGGCCTGATCGAATTGCTGCTGGGAGGCCGTGCCGGAAGCGGCCAACCGTTGCTGCCGCTCGAACTCGTGCTGCTGATAGTCGACCGTGGCTTCTGTCGCCCGGGCATCCGCCCGTTTCTGGTGATAGGTCGCCTTCAACGCGTGAATTTGCAACCGCACGGCGGCGAGCTGCGCTTTCGCTTCATCTACCGCGATTTGGAACGGGCGCGGGTCAAGCCGAAAAAGCACCTGCCCGGCGGTGACCTTCTGATTGTCCTTGACTTTGATTTCGACGACCCGGCCAGAGATGTCGGTGCTGATTGCGACCCGCGCGGCCTGTATGTAGGCGTCATCGGTCGACACGTAGCGCCCGCCGGTCAGGTACCAGTAGCCCGCCGCGAGCAGGACAAGGATCGGCCCCGCGAGCATCAGCGGCAGCCGCAATCTCTGACGCAGCGGGCGGCGCCGGATGTGAGCCGCGGAGCGGCCCTCGAGCGGGCCGCGCAGCAGCGTCGACGCGTCGTTTTCGGCCGAAGTCGTCACTGATGGCCTCCAACCGGCGCCAGTTCCGCATGGCCGCTCGGCGCGCGCTGGGCCGTCTCATCGAGATCCTCGAAGTCCGCCGCGAGCGGCAGCACGCGCTCCGAAAGATTGCCATGTACCCGCCGCAAGAGTTCGATCAGCTGCTTTCCCTCGTCTTTGGAAAGACCGGCAAAGGACTCGGCGCGGATCTCGTTCGAGAGGTCCAGAATGCGCGCCAGGATCGGTCGGGCCTTGTCGGTCAGAACGAGGCGGCGGGCGCGCCGGTCGCCAGGCTGCGGCTGCCGCTCGATCCAGCCGTCCTCCTCCATGCGGTCGATCTGCCTCACCAAGGTCATCGGCTTGATTTCGAGCAGGTCGGCGAGGCCGGCCTGGTTGATCCCCTCGTTGCGTGCGAGGTACCCCAGCACCTTGCATTGTGCGCGAGTGAGTCCGAGGAAAAGCAGCGCGCGCTGGTTGAACCGGCGCCCGAACAAACGGGCGACATCGTGAACGAGAAACCCGAAGCTGCGATCGAGGTCCATGGCCATGACACCAAGAAATACCCAAGGGTGATAATAAGCTATATCATCAAATTCCGCCACCGTCGCCGCGCTCGACGTCGCGCGCGGCTGGTAGTCGGGAATTCGATAACTCCTGCCATTAGCGAGCGACCTCGGGCCGCAGCGCCGGGCGCGCCCGCCGAACCAGCAGCAACAGTGGGATCAGCAGAAGAACGATCATCATCATCAGCGCGTAATCGTTGATATAGGCCACCATCGCGGCCTGCCGGGTCACCTCGGCGTTGAGTGCGGCAATCCCCGAGGGGGTGGTGAGGCTGAACGGCGGCGCCAATAACGGCGCCTGGGCGAGCGGGTTGTCCGGCCGCAGATTCTCGATCAGGCGCGAATGCACAACCTGCGTGTTCTGGATCAACAGCGCCTCGAGGACCGAGATGCCGATGCTGCCGCCGAGATTGCGCATCAGGCTGCGCATCGCGGTCCCTTGCGTCAGGATGTGCCGCGGCAAGTTCGACAGCGCGAGCGTGTTCAGCGGGACAAAGGTGCAGCCCAGGCCAAAGCCCTGCAGCACTCCCGACGCTATGACCGGCGCCATCCCCATCTGCAGCGAAAATCCGGTCATCTGCCACAGCGAGAGGACGGTCAGCAGAAACCCGCTGAGGATGATCAGTCGGTTGTCGACACGGTTGATCATGCGCCCGACGATGAACATCGCGATCATCGTCCCGATGCCGCGCGGCGCGGTGACCAGCCCGGTCGTAAAGACCGGGTAGTTCATCAGGGACTGCAGCATGGTCGGCAACAGCGCCAAGGTGCCGCTGAGGATGCCGCCCACAAAAAACATCAGGACCGTGCCGGCCATGAAGTTGGGGCTCTTCAACAGGTCGAGGTTGATAAAAGATCGATCTCTGGCCGTGGCGGTATGAACGATGAATAGATAGAAGAAGACGCCCGAGACGAGCGCCTCGACCCAAATCTCGGTCGAGTTGAACCAGTCCTTGAGCTCGCCGCGGTCGAGCATCATCTGCAACGCGCCGACGGCGATGCTCAAGGTAACAAAGCCGAAGAAGTCGAAGGCCTCGCGGTGGGTGTGCCGCGTTTCGCGGATAAAGATCAGGATGCCGAGGCTGGCGATCAGCCCGACCGGCAGGTTGATGTAAAAGATCCACCGCCAGCTGTAATCCTGGGTCAGCCAGCCGCCCAGCATCGGGCCGAAGATCGGCCCCAGCATGACCCCCATGCCCCAGATCGCGATTGCCTGGCCGTGCCGCTCCGGCGGGTTGATCTGCATCAGCACCGATTGGGAGAGCGGGACGAGCCCCGCGCCGCACGCGCCTTGCAGCAGGCGATAAATCACCAGCTGGGTGAGGCTGGTGGCGCTGCCGCACAAAGCCGAGGCGAGGGTGAACCCGGCTACCGAGATCAGAAATACATATTTGATGCCGAGGCGCCCGGCGAGCCAGCCGGTCAGCGGTGTCATGATCGCCACTGCGACGATGTACGAGGTCAGTACCCAGGCGATCTGGTCCTGGGCCGCCGAGAGGCTGCCCTGAATGTGCGGCAAGGCGACATTGGCGATCGTGTTGTCGACACCCTGCATGATCGTCGCCAGCATGATCGAAGCCGTGATCATCCCCCGGTTTGCCACCGGCGCCCGCGCCTCGCTCCTCACCCGCCTTCATCCGTCAACGCAACAACTGTCCTTTATCGATGATAAGCAAGGCTGATGAGTTTGCAAAGCATCGATCGGGACCGTCGCCGCGCGGGATCGCGTGGCTGATCATCGGAAATTCGATGGCTCGGCAGCGACTTATGACAAGCGGTTGCCTAAGCCTCGGTCCGCATGCAGAGTTCGGCGCGAAGCGGCGCCGGCCCGTGTTACGCTCGGTCGTCAAAGGGAGGACAATGCGATGACGACGAAAATCCAAATCCTGCAGAGTGCTGCTGTTGCGATCGGCGTCGCTGCGCTGCTCGCCGCCGCGCCGACACCGCTCAGCGCGCAGCAGACCCAGCAGGCTGCGATCCGCATTGGCGAGCATGATCTGGGTGGGGCGGTCACCGGTAAAAACGGACCCGAAGCCGGCGTCTGGGTGATTGCCGAGACCAGCGGGCTGCCGACGCCATTCGCCAAAATCGTCGTCACCGACGACCAGGGACGCTACGTCATTCCCGACCTCCCGCAGGCCAATTACGATGTCTGGGTGCGCGGTTACGGGCTCGTCAACTCGCCGCGGGTCGTGACGACACCGGGGAAGACGGTCAATTTGACGGCCGTGCCTGCGCCGAATGAGGCAACCGCTGCGCAGTATTATCCGTCGATCTACTGGTTTTCGATGCTGAACATCCCCGACGAGGGCACTTTTTCCGGCCCGAACCGCGACGAGAACATGCCGGAGAACATCAAAAGTCACACGGCATGGTTGAATATTATCAAGACCACCGGCTGCATCGCCTGCCATGGCATTGGCACTCCCGGCACGCGCGCGATCCCTGCCGCGCTCGGGCATTTCGACACCTCCGCAGACGCATGGGCGCGGCGCATCCAGTCGGGACAGGCGGAGACCAGCATGGTCGGCACGATCAGCCGCCTCGACCCGCAACTGGCGTTCCAGTATTTCGGCGACTGGACCGATCGGATTGCAAAGGGTGAACTGCCGTTCGCGCAACCGCCGCGGCCTCAGGGCGTCGAGCGCAATATCGTGCTGACATTGTGGGACTGGAGCCGTGAGACGGCATACATGCACGACCTCACTCCGACAGACCGGCGCAATCCGACCATCAACGCCAACGGCAAGCTCTACGGCTCGACCGAGGACAGCACCGATTACATTCCGGTGCTCGACCCCGCACACAATTCGGTCAGCGAGATCAAGCATCCGGTGCGCGATCCGAATACGCCAACCTCGAAGACCGCTCCAATGGAGCCGTCGCCCTATTGGGGCGCAGAGCCCATCTGGGACAGCCAGACCACCACGCACAACCCGATGATGGACGAGAAGGGCCGGGTCTGGTTCACCGCCAGGGTGCGCGCGCCGGCAAACCCGGATTTCTGCAAACGGGGATCGAATCATCCGTCGGCGCAGGTCTTCCCATTGCAGGAGTCCGGCCGCCATTTGTCGATGTACGACCCCGCGACCGGGAAGTTCACGTTGATCAGCACGTGCTTTCCGACGCACCATCTGAACTTCGCGACGGATGCCAATCAAACGCTGTGGACCAGCGCCGGCGGTCCGCAGACGCCGGTCGTCGGCTGGCTCGACCGCAAGATGTTCGAGGAGACCGGCGACGAGCAGAAAGCGCAGGGTTGGTCGCCGTTCATCCTCGACACCAACGGCAACGGCAAGCGCGACGACTATGTCGAGCCCGACCAGCCGGTCGATCCGACCAAGGACAAACGCGTCGTCGCCGGCCTTTACTCCGTCTCCATCAATCCGGTCGACGGCACGGTCTGGGGTACCTCTCTGGGATACCCTGGATACGTGGTTCGCGTGAACCCGGGACCCGATCCGACCCACACGGCGCTGACCGAAATCTATGCCCCGCCATTACCCGGCTTCGGGCCGCGCGGCGGCGACATCGACACGAAGGGCGTCTTCTGGGCGTCGCTGGCGAGCGGTCATCTGGCGAGCTTCGACCGCAGCAAATGCAAGGTGTTGAACGGCCCGACCGCGACCGGCAAGCACTGCCCCGAGGGCTGGACGCTGTACCCCTTCCCCGGACCGCAGTTCAAAGGCGTCAGCGATCCCGGCAGCGCCGAGTCGAGCTATTACGTCTGGGTCGATCAGCACAACACATTGGGTCTCGGCAAGGACGTGCCGATCGCCACCGGCAACCTCAACAGCGCATTGCTTGCCCTCGTCGACGGCAAGTTCGTGACCATGCGCGTCCCCTACGTAAACGATTATTTCACGAAGGGAATGGACGGGCGCATCGACGACGCCAGTGCCGGCTGGAAGGGCCGGGCATTGTGGACGACCTACGCTACCCGAACGATGTTCCACCTCGAAACCGGCAAGGGGACAACGCCCAAGGTCGTGCGCTTTCAGCTCCGCCCGGACCCGCTCGCCAATTAGCGGGCGACGATCAGCTCTGGCCGGCTATGTTGCTGCGCAGCCGCTCCTGACTGGCGGCCGGCCAGACCTCCGGGATCTTGTAAAACGCCTCGAAGGCGAGCTTATCCGGCGGCAATCGGAACCAAGGCAGCTTGGCTCTGGTGAAGATGTGGACGTCGGGCTCGACCCGTTCCGGGTGATCGAGGGTCCCGACCCGCACGAGCAATGTATCGCCGGGTGCGGCGTGGTATTTGCTCCAGAGACGCGTCATGCAATTGCCGCAGAAAAATACCTCGTGAGGCTTGCCGCTCCCCGCCGGCAGCATGAATGATTTCGGCGCGTCGTGATCGGCTTCGACGCAGTTCTTCTCGATCCACATATTGAGCACGAACGCGCTGCCGGTCATCTTCTGACAGTCGCGGCAATGACAGGCGTGCACGATCAACGGCGGCGCCGTCAAACGGTATCGCACTGAGCCGCAAGCGCATCCCCCTTCCAGATCCATCTCGACCCTCCTCGTCCAACTCAGCCGCGATAGCTGGCTGTTATCGCTGTTATTTGCAGAGAGAAAACAGCCAGCGTCGGTCCCAACACCCCGAAAAACCTCGATTTCCGGCCGTCTCTGCAGCTCAATAACAGCCAACACGCTGGCTGTTCTCCGCTGTTACCTGGCTGTATCTGCCCACGGTTCTGCCGGGACGAGGCCACAGCCCGATCGGTCTGACATACCCACCCACCACGAAACCGCCTCGCTGCTTGCTCCCTCAGAAGAGAAGATAGCGGGAGATTGGGGCTATTTTCGGGTCAGGATCGCGTCACCGGACCTGGACCCCCCAAGTCCGCCGAAGTATGTGCGTCTATCAAAGAGATGCGCTCAGCTTCAATGATCGCCCGCCAGCGACCATCGAGGTCCTGCCAATCGACGACATCCGACATCAATTGCCAAGTCGAGATCGGAGTAGAGCCTCGCGCGCCCCGTCGCGCGCGAGCCAAACACCCATGCTTGGATGCCTTGCGGCAGGTGTGTGCGAAGGACTGCCAACACCAGCTGCCTGTGATCTGCCGAAAGATCGATCGGCGATTGTCCCCAACAAGAGACCGGCCGGCACACCCGGCTTCGACGGCGTGGAGGGGTCGGAGAAGTCTCCTGATAATACAGAAGAAAAACAGGAGGGGGCTTCGACCTCCCCGCTGAAATCCTCGGTTTTTTGAAGCAGCATTGGTGAAATAACAGGGAATGCATGTTTGCCCTAACTATGAACGGTTCAAACCAGAGTGATATCACCTCATTACGGCTATTCTCGGGACGTGTCAGGCGGCTGCCCAGCCCTCCGAGAGCAATGCCGCCTGCTCCAAGACCGTCTGTGTGGCCTTCTCTTGCTTGTCGGGCGGGTAGCCGTACTTGCGTAGAATGCGCTTGACCAGGACGCGGAGCTGCGCGCGGACGTTCTCGCGCACGGTCCAGTCGATCGTCACGTTCTTGCGCACGGTTGCGACCAGCTCGCGGGCAATCGTCCTCAGGGTCGGCTCGCCCAGCACCTTGACCGCGCTGTCGTTGATTTCGAGCGCATCGTAGAAGGCGAGTTCGTCCTCGGACAGCCCGAGCTCCTCGCCGCGCGCGTTGGCTTCGCGCATCTCCTTGGCGAGCGCGATCAGTTCTTCGATCACCTGCGCGGTCTCGATCGCGCGGTTCTGGTATCGGCGGATCGACTGCTCCAGCAGCTCGGCGAAAGAGCGCGCCTGCACGACGTTTCGCTGCGAGCGGGTCTTGATCTCTCGACCAGCAGCTTGCGCAGCAGCTCGACTGCGAGATTCCGCTGCGGCATGCCGCGGACCTCGGCCAAGGAACTCATCGGACAGGATCGAGATGTCCGGCTTCTTCAGCCCGGCGGCGGCGAAGATGTCGACGACCTCGTCGGAGACGAGCGCCTTCGAGACGATCTGGCGGATCGCGTGATCGAGCAGCTCGGGCGGCTTGCGGTCGTCCGCCGATGTGCTTCGGCAGCACGGCGCGGACCGCCTGGAAGAATCCGACGTCGTCGCGAATGCGAAGCGCCTCGTCGTGCGGCACCGCGAGCGCGAAGGCCTCCGACAGCTCCGTCACGGCTTGCAGCAACCGCTCCTTGCCGTCGTTCCTGCGCGAGAATGTGCTCCTGCGCCGCGGGCAGCATCGAAATCCGCTGCTGCGCCGTCGCCCGGCATCCACGGGCTGACCAGTCGAAGCCGTGGAACAAGCCGAGACAGACCTCGTACTTCTCCAGCATCACGGCGACGGCTTCTTCCTGGTCGATCGCGGTCTCGCCCTTGCCGCCGCTCTCGGTGTAGGTCGCGAGCGCCTGCTTCAGCTCGTCGGCAAGGCCGAGGTAGTCGACGACCAGGCCGCCGGGCTTGTCCTTGAAGACGCGGTTGACGCGGGCGATGGCCTGCATCAGCCCGTGGCCGCGCATCGGCTTGTCGACGTACATCGTGTGCAGGCACGGCGCGTCGAAGCCGGTCAGCCACATGTCGCGCACGATGACGATGCTTGAACGGGTCGTCGCGGATCCTTGAAACCGCTTCGCCAGCGCCTCGCGCCGCGCTTGTTGCGGATGTGCGGCTGCCAGTCGGCGGATCGGCGGCCGAGCCGGTCATCACGACCTTGAGCGCGCCCTTGTCGTCGTCTTCGTCGTGCCATCCGGGCGCAGCGCGATCGAGCTCGCGGTAGAGGTCGACGCAGATGCGCCGGCTCATGCAGACGATCATCGCCTTGCCGTCCATCGCCTCCAGCCGCTCCTCGAAGTGCTCGACCAGATCGCGGCGCGATCAGCTCGATCCGCTTCTCGGCGCCGACCATCGCTTCGAGCTGCGCCCATTTGCGTCTTGAGCTTCTCCTTGCGCTCGACCTCCTCGCCCTCGGTCACTTCCTCGAACTCCGGGTCGATCTTCGGCCGCTCGGCGTCGCTTCAGCTCCAGCTTCGCCAGCCGGCTCTCGTAGTAGATCGGCACCGTCGCGCCGTCCTCGACGGCGCGCTGGATGTCGTAGACGCTGATGTAGTCGCCGAAGACGGCGCGCGTGTTGGCGTCGGTCTTCTCGATCGGCGTGCCGGTGAAGCCGATGAACGACGCGTTCGGCAGCGCGTCGCGCATGTGCCGGGCGAAGCCGTCGATGAAGTCGTACTGGCTGCGGTGCGCCTCGTCGGCGATCACGACGATGTTGCGCCGCTCCGACAGCAGCGGGTGCCGGTCGCCCTTCTCCTCCGGCATGAACTTCTGAATCGTCGTGAAGACGACGCCGCCCGAGCCGCGCCGCAGCTTCTCGCGCAGATCCGCGCGGCTCTCGGCCTGCTCCGGGTACTGCCGCAAGCAGCTCGTGGCAGCGCGCGAACGTGCCGAACAGCTGGTCGTCGAGGTCGTTGCGGTCGGTGAGCACGACGAGCGTCGGGTTCTCCATCGCCGGGTGCAGGATCAGCCGCCCGGCGTAGAACGCCATCGTCAGGCTCTTGCCCGAGCCCTGCGTGTGCCAGACGACGCCGACCCGCTTGTCGCCGGGCTCGCCGCCGGGGCTGTGGCGGGCGAAATAGGTTCCGGCCGCCTCCTCCGCTTCCGGCGCGAGATTGGCCGCGCGCAACGTCTCTTCGACCGCGACATTGACCGCGTGGAACTGATGATAGCCGGCGATCTTCTTTGCGAGCGCGCCGCCGCCGAGATCCTCGAACACGATGAAATGGCGGACGAGATCGAGAAACCGGCGCTGCTCGAACACCCCCGCGAGCACGACCTGCAGTTCCGGCGAGGCCGGGCGCCGCATCCTCGCGCCCGCTGATCGTGCGCCAGGGCTTGAACCATTCCTTGCCGGCGCCGAGCGCGCCGATGCGGGCCTGCACGCCGTCGGAGGCGATCAGCGCCGCGTTGTAGGTGAACAGGCGCCGGGATCTGCTCTTGATAAGTTTGCAGCTGCTGGAAGGCGCTCCCAGATCGTCGCATTCTCGTCGGCCGGGTTCTTCAGCTCGATGACGCCGAGCGGCAGCCCGTTGACGAACATCACGATGTCGGCCGGCGGCTGTGCTGCCCCTCGACGACGGTGAACTGATTGACCGCCAGCCAGTCGTTCTGCTCGGGCCGCTCGAAATCGATGACCTGCGCCTGGGCGCCGGCGATCGACCCGTCCGACCGCGTGTATTCGACATTGACGCCGTCGACGAGCATACGATGCAGCGCGCGGTTGCGGGCGAGCAGATTCGGGGCCTCGACCCGCAGCAATTTGCGATAGGCGTCGAACACCGCGGCCGCAGGCAATCCCGGGTTCAGCCGGGTTAGTGCCCGATGCAGCCGGTTCTGCAGGATCGTGTCGTTGTATCCCGGATCGCTGCGCTCGCCGCCATCGACCCCGAACGCGATATCCGGTCCATGCCGGACAGTGTAGCCCAGGGTCTCCAGCCAGCCGAGCGCGGCCTCTTCGGCATCCGACTCGGCGAAGCCGGCAGGCATGGCCTACCCTACCTCGGTCAGGGCCAGGCGCTCGCCCGCGATGGTCTGCCGCCACCGATCGCCGATGTCGTGCCAATCGACGAGATCGACCCGGTAGGGCAGGTCGCTGTCGCTGAATGCTTCGGCCAGCCTGGCGGTCTCGTCGAGCGTCAGTCGCCGGCCGGCATCGATCGCCAAATCGAGATCGGAGTAGCGGCTGGCGCGGCCGGTCGCTCTCGAGCCGAACACCCACGCCTTGGCATTCAGCGGCAAATTCGCATGAAGGATGTCGAGCACCATCCGCCTGTGATCCGCCGGCAAATCGATGTCCGAGCTTCGGCTCATGCGAGCCGCCGCTGCAATTCGGTATAAAGCTGCTCGGCTTCTTCGAGAAACGCCGGGATCACGGAGGCGACCTGCTCGGCTACTCGGGCATCGTAGGTATGGCTCGTGCGCGAACGCATTTCGCGAAAGCCTCGCCACATCGGCCAATCGCTGCGCAACAGCCCTTGAGCATTTGCGGTTCGGATCAAATCGGCGAACGACATCCGTTCGATTTCGTCGGCCGAAGCCGCGGCCTCCTTCAGATATCGTCTCAATGTCCTGTGGCTAAGCTCATAGGTGAATTCGAAGCGTTGGATCAGACCGTCGCGGACCTGCTCGTCACCAGGCTCTTGCTGGGGACGCGCGAGGCCTTCGCGCAGGCGTCGCACAGCGTTGCCGAGCGAGGTCGTGTCAACCTTGATCGCCGGCCCACCGTCGGAGCTGTCGGGATCACGCCTCAAAGACCGGCTCCCGCGAGCCGTCGATACTCGTCTTAAGATAGGGATTGCGCACTGCGCGGGGCTCAACGAGATCGACCGGGCGACCAAGGAGAGCCTCGAGCGCCTCCTTGAGGCCAAAATAGGTGTTGAACGAGAGCGCTTCGGGATGCTCGTGATCGAATTCGACTAGAAAATCGATATCGCTGCGCTCGGGGTCAAAATCGCCGCGCGCCGCCGAACCGAAGAGATCGAGCCGCCGCACGTGAAAGCGGCGGCACAACGCCCGCAACTCCTCGCGATGCAATTCGATCTCGTTAATCATGTTGGCTCAGCGACAAGTCATCCCTTTTGCAGGTATTCGCGCAACACCGCGTTGATCCGCGATTGCCAGCCGGGTCCGGTGGCGCGGAACCGCTCGATGATATCCGGGTCGAGCCGGAGCGAAACGAGCTGCTTTGCGTTTTCGGATTGGGGACGGCCCGGCCGTCGAGCCGGCCGGATCAGCTTCTCGCCGATCCGGATTTCGGCGTTGTCGAAAAACTCGTCCGTCAGCTCCGGAATATCCTCGTATTCCTCCGGCTGAACTTCATGGGCGTCCAGTTTAGCCAAGTCTGTGTGAATAGCGCGCTTGCTCTCGGGCATTGGCCTTCCTCATCGAAATGATGCGCCGGCCGTCCTCGGTGGGCGTCCAAATCACGATCACCATGCGGCCCGACAGCAATCCGACAGTAATGAACCGCTCTTCCGGATATGGAAACCGCTGGTCGGGGATCGTATAAGTCAATCCGGCGAACACCCGTTCGGCGTCCAGAAAATCGATGCGGCGCTTGCGAAGCGTCTCCACCCGCTTCGCCGGATCGAAGGTGATCCGCATCGGCCATCATGTAGCTACAGAAACCACCTGCATCAAGGCGCGCTCCATACCCTGCGTTCAGCCCGCCGCCTCGGCGACGACGCGCTCGGCCTCCTTCACCCGCAGCTCGCCGGAGATGAGCTTCGGAAGCAGCGCATCACGAATAGCGGCGAGCGTGCGGGACTGTCACTTCGCGACGCACACTCTCGACAATCGGCGTCCGATTATTGTCCTCGCAGCGCTCAGCAGCGCGGGCGGGGGAATTGCCAGTCTGGCATCCGAGAGATGATCCCGCCGGATCGTGCCCGCATCGTCGTCGCTTTCCCGCCGCGATGTGGTCGGAAGTGCTTCGAGATGGCAGATCGAAATCGCGAGATAGCAAAGCCAGCCCGGGTAGCTAGCTTTGGAATTACTTTGAAGAGATGTTGGTTGCAGTGCGCCCGGTCGCTCGCCGCCCACAACACGCATTCGCAGTCGAACCAGACCACGAGAACAGAATGTCTCCGTCCTGCACGATGTAGTCTGGGTCTGAGATCAGCGCTGGCTCGGTCGGCGCCAATGGTACTGCGGGATGCGAAGCTGCGCGATTTTGATAACCGGCACGCGATTTTCCATCAGGCGGGCGGATACTTCTGCAGCGCGAGGCCATTACAAAACGCGCGAGGTCGTCCATAGCATTACAGTCCCAGCCCTCGGGAATTTCGCCGAGTTCGGAGTTGACGAGGCGGGCCGGGAACAGGTCAGCGATGGGCTTGGGAAGGCCGGGGTCGCGGCCTTCGGCCTTGGCGCGGACGGGATCGAAATCGACGAACCACGACTTGAAGAGCGCCCGCGCCATCGCCTCCAGCGTCTCGTTCATTCGCCGGTTCAGCTCGATCTTGTCGTCCAGCGCGCCAAGGATGCCGGCAATGGCGCGTTGCTCGCCGATTGGCGGACGCAACTATCGGGAACAGCGGTGATACAATATTGCATTTGATCGTTGCGCCGTCCGGATATTCATCCACTCGACATCGGTACTGCGGTGTCCGAAAAGATAGTACACGAACCGAGCAAGTATGTTGCCGTTTGGCAGTTCAGTGCACGGACTGGCTGATTGCAAACGCTGCCGGTCATCGGACTGCGAGACGTACCAATACTGCCAGTTGCTTGCACGTCGGCGAGCGATAGAATTCTCGCCGATGCCGGTCAGTCATCGCCGGAGCTTCCTCGGCCTTGTCGCATCGAGTAATCTGTCGGCCAACCGATGTCATTCCGGTTACCGAAATGGCTCATCCACCGTACGACTGGAATTCCGTGAACCCGTATGTGACGCGCGACCAAAGCTGACAGCGGCGCTCGTCCCAACGGCTTGCACCTGACCAATCGTCGAGCGCGTCGAGCCAGCCGTCATCCGGCATACCCGAGCTCCTGCAGGCTGGCGGCGATCGCCGCGTCCAGCTTGGCCGCTTCGGCCTGCTGCTCGCTGCAACGTCGCGACGAGCCGGCGCATCTTTTCGTCGAACGGCTCGTCGTCCTCCTCGGCCGCGCCGGCGCCGACATAGCGGCCGGGGGTCAGCACGTGGCCGTGCTTGCGGATGTCGTCGAGCGTCGCCGATTTGCAGAAGCCCGGCACGTCGGCGTATTCGCCCGCATCCTTGTCGCCGCGCCACGCGTGATAGGTGCCGGCGATCTTGGCGATGTCGGCGTCGGTCAGCTCGCGGTGCACGCGGTCGACCATCGTGCCGAGCTTCCTCGCGTCGATGAACAGGGTCTCGCCGCGGCGGTCGCGGAAGCGGCCGTTGCTTCTTGTCGCGCGCGAGAAACCACAGGCAGACCGGGATCTGCGTCGCATAGAACAGCTGGCCGGGCAGCGCGACCATGCAATCGACGAGGTCGGCCTCGACGATCGCCTTGCGGATCTCGCCTTCGCCCGACTGGTTCGACGACATCGAGCCGTTGGCGAGCACGAACCCGGCGGTGCCGTTCGGCGCCAGATGATGGATGAAATGCTGCACCCAGGCGAAATTGGCGTTGCCGGCCGGCGGCGTGCCATAGACCCAGCGCTTGTCGTTGCGCAGCAGTTCGCCGCGCCAGTCGCTGTCGTTGAACGGCGGATTGGCGAGCACGTAATCGGCCTTGAGGTCGGGGTGCTGGTCGTTGTGGAACGTGTCGCCATGCGCGATCTGCGCGTCGATGCCGCGGATCGCGAGGTTCATCTTGGCGAGGCGCCAGGTCGTGTAGTTCGATTCCTGGCCGTAGATCGAGATGTCGCCGAGCGGCCGCTATGCGCCTCGATGAATTTCTCGCTCTGCACGAACATGCCGCCCGAGCCGCAGCACGGGTCGTAGACCCGGCCCTTGTAGGGCGCCAGCATCTCGACCAGCACGCGCACGACATGGGACGGCGTGTAGAACTGGCCGCCCTTCTTGCCCTCGGCGCTGGCGAATTGCGACAGGAAGTATTCGTAGACGCGCCCGAGGATGTCGCGGGCGCGGTCGGCCGGGCTGCCGAGGCCGATGTCGCTGACGAGGTTGATGAGCTGGCCGAGCCGCTGCTTGTCGAGGCCCGGACGGGCGTAGTCCTTTGGCAGGACGGACTTGAGCGAGGGGTTGTCGCGCTCGATCGCCGCCATCGCGTCGTCGACGATCTGGCCGATCGTCGGCTGCGGTGCCGCGCCCTTCAGATGTGACCAGCGCGCTTCCGGCGGCACCCAGAAGATGTTCTCGGCGCGGTACTCGTCCGGGT
>CAVOHI010000083.1:0-13642 GCA_963695605.1 uncultured Alphaproteobacteria bacterium
GGCGCAAAGAGCGGCGACGGAGTCGGCCGAACTTTCAGTCCGTGAGGCGGTTGCGGGATGCACGCGGGATTGCGCTTTTGCAGGAATCAGTGCTGATCAGCGCCAGGGAATAGGCTCAAAGCCGGCTTGGCAAATGATAGGGCGCGGCCAAACCCAACGTGGACCGGCGTCAAGAGTTGTCCCCTCGTCCGGACGCCCCGGCGAGCCGCATTGGATTCAGCATGGCGCCGTCGCGGTCAAAGAGGCTAGGCCGACAAGGGTTTGCGAGTTGGGTCGCCAGCAATCGCTTGCGCGCGACCTGCTCGAGTAGAAGCTCAAGTTCGCGGCGGTCGACCCCGCTGCTCTTCATGACGAGGCCGGTCAAGGGATCGTCTATCAGCTCGGCGAGCGAGCACCCGGCGCTCTCCCCCGGGTGACTTTCTCGATAAACCGTACACCGCTGAAATGCTGAAACCGGGCATCCCTCCACATCTGAAACCGTTGGCAGGTGAGCCAGTTCTTCGATGCTGAGAACTCATCGGCGAATGCGAGGGTCCAGCGACGATAATAGATGCAGACGCAGGCGGTTCGGCGGCGCGCAACGGGGCGATGCCAACGGTAGTGAGTACCGTCGCCAAGGCTAGTAAAATGGAGCGAGCGGACATGGCGGCTATTTCGCGACCATCACGTTTGGCTGTAGGGGACGATGCGATCGCGGTAATCAAAGCCTCGGACGAGCTGCGTGTTTCGGCGGCCTCGCGCATGATCGCCTTGAAGCCGGCGGTGGGCTGCGTATCGGGATCGGCCGTGCGCCTATCCTCGGTGACGCCGAGTGCCTCGAACGCGCCGAGAAAAAAAGTGTTCTCCTCGCCCGACACCACGCCGATGAAGCGACCGAACCGAACCCTGGCTTCGAACGTGTCGGCGCTGGCGAGCGTCGCGCCGAGCAGCGTCAAGAAACTATCGAGGAAGTGGTGGTCCTGGATGAGATAGCGCGCCATCACCGCATCGGGCACGGCTCCGGCGAACAGCTCGTTGACGAAACGATGCCTCACGGCATCCGACCAGGCCGGCTCGCTCGCAGCGCGCAATATCTCGGTGAAGCGTTCAGACATGTTGGTCCCCACCTATTCGGACCCCTTACGGGTTGCTACGCGCCGGCCGTCCCCGCCGGTGGCACATCGAAACGGTCAGCGCAGGCTTACGGTACGTAACGGGTGACGCCAGAACGGCACGAGCGGCCATTCCCGTGGAGATTCGACCGCGGCCACTGTGGGGGCAAGTTCGCAGTGGACTTACCGCTGGAGGACTCACCGCTGGAGGAAGCCGGATGCGAACTCACGGTTCCACCCTGATCGCGAGCGGGTACGCTCGCAGTGATGTCGGGAAGGTACACCTCAACATGTCGCATTCAGCCGGCTTTGTTCAGCTTGTCTTTGCTCCGGCGTTAGAAGGGCCACGGCACGAGTTCAAGATCGCGCTGGGGCTTCGCGCCGGGTACAGTGTACGGCAAAAGTTTAAAGAAGGTCGGAGCTCACCGGATATCCGGAATTGGTCGCGCGTGCGCGGCCAAGCGAAGTCGCCTGTTGACTTGAAGGCCTCATTCGCCCGCCGAGTTCGTCTCCCGAAAATAACTTTGGATCTTCTCGTTGGCGCCTCTTGTTGTTCGATGTGGATGATCCAATCCGTCATGCTCGGGCGGACATGCTGGGCAGAAGAGGCGACAAATGAACGACATCGGCGCGAATCATCAGCACGCAGCCTTTCGCGCCAACGTCGCCGATCGGTTTGGCGTGCTGCCCAATTTCTTCTGCTCGGCCAGTGCGGCGCCCGGGCTCATCGAGCGGCTCTGGGATTTCGCGCAATCCGCTTATCTCGACAGTCCTTTGCCATCCTTATTCAAGGAAAGATTATTCGTTCACCTATCCCGGTTCTGTCCCGTCCGCTATTGCATCGTCCGGCACGTCGGCTTTCTGATGGGCGCCGGCCGACCGGCGGGCGACGCGACAGCCTCTGCCGAGACCGTCGCCGAGGTTCTGTCGCTGCTGCAACGGCCGGTCGCCGATTCAGCCGCCTTCGACCGGGCCGTATCCCGCCTCCTTGACCATCCGGTTCCCGAGGAAATCCCGGCCCCGGCAACGTCATTTGAGTACGAACTGTTCGATGTACTGACGATCCTCTTTCTCGCCCCTCTTGCTTCCGGGCGCGCACGAGAAGCGATGCGTGCTGCGGTAGGTGAAACAAACTTCGAATATCTAATCGCTTATCTCGCCTTCATCCGGGTAGCTCATTACTGGACCGAAACGCACCCCGACATCGAGTACGAGCCGGACATGGTCCAATTAATGGAGCGGCACGAAGAGCTGGCGCAGCTGCTGCTCGATCCGGCGGACGCCGATCAGACGCGGGGCGCGTCGGAGCGAGCAACAGCGCTGATCGCGCTGCGCGAGAGCGAGGAACGCTTCCGTGCCGTCGTGGACCTAGTGCCAGACCTTCTCTGGCGCATTGCGCCGGACGCTACAGTCGCATGGTGCAATTACAGGTGGCATGACTACACCGGTCAAGCTTCGTTTGGGGATACCGTCGAGGGATGGATGGATGCTATCCACGCTGAGGACCGCGATGAGTTGACCAGAGCGCTCGAGGATGGCCTGAACGTGGGTTCGCGCTATCGCCAGGAACACCGCATCCGGCGTCATGACGGTGCCTTTCACTGGTTCCTCTTGCGAGGCGAGCCGGTGCGCGATCAAGCGGGACGGATCGTCGAGTGGTTTGTCGCCGCGACGGACATCAACGACCAGAAATGTGCAGCCGAAGCGCTTCAGGAAGGCAACCGGCTACTGGAAAGCCGGGTAACCGAGCGCACTTCGGAATTGAGTGACGCACTTCAGGCACTTAAGGCTGAAACCGCGAACCGAGCGAGGGTCGAGGAGTTCCTGCGCCAGGCGCAGAAAATGGAGGCGATCGGCCAGCTTACGGGAGGGCTCGCCCATGATTTCAACAATATCCTCACCGGAATCAAGGGCAGCCTGGAACTGCTGCTGCTTCGCCTGAGCCAGGGACGTTTTGGCGACCTTGATCGCTACATCAAAACAGCGAGCGCGGCGGCGGATCGCGCCGCCTCCCTGACTCAACGGCTGCTGGCGTTCGCTCGGCAGCAAACGCTCGATGGCAAGGCCATCCGGGCAAACGATCGGATCTCCGGGATGGAGGATTTAATTCGCCGCACGATCGGCCCTTCGATAACCCTGAAAACCGCGCTGGCGCCACATCTCTGGTTGTCGTTCTGCGACCCGAACCAGCTTGAAAACGCCATCGTGAATCTTTGTATCAACGCCCGCGACGCGATGCCCGGCGGGGGGACGTTGATCATCGAAACCGCCAACCAGACCATCAACAAAAGCGCCGCTCGCGAACAGAGGATCACGCCTGGCTCCTATGTGTTAATCGCCGTGTCTGATACAGGCGCCGGGATGACACCGGAGGTAAAGGGGCGCGCGTTCGACCCGTTTTACACGACAAAGCCGCTGGGCCAAGGCACCGGGCTCGGGCTCTCGATGATCTATGGGTTTGTCCGACAATCGGGCGGAGAGGTGCGGATCGAGTTGGAAGTGGGACACGGCACCAAAGTATCGATCTACCTGCCACGGCATGTGGGCGTACCCGAGATGGACATCCCTTCGCCGGGCCTGGAGAACGCGCCGCATGCGGAACGATTCCAGTCGGTGCTGGTGATCGATGACGAGCCGTCGGTGCGGATGTTGATCGCGGAAGTTCTTGGCGAGCTTGGTTACGAGGCCATTGAGGCTATCGACGGCCCATCCGGACTGGCGATCCTCCTGTCCGGAGCTCGGGTCGATTTGCTGATAAGCGATGTCGCACTGCCCAACGGCATGAACGGCCGCCAGGTTGCAGAAGCGGCGCGTCAGATTCTACCGGGTTTGAAAGTGCTGTTTATTACCGGCTATGCCGAGAACGCCGCGCTCAGAGGTATCCAACTCGAACTCGGCATGGAGGTAATGGTCAAGCCTTTCACTATGGAAGCTCTTGGATCCCGTATCAATGCGATGATTGGAGACGACTAGAAGGCCTTCGCACAAGCGGCGGAAAATGGGGATCCGCCTCCCGCCTCTAGGCAGCAATCGATCAAGCCCGGATCATTATTCTTGACATTGGGGTCGTTGAACTCGGTCTTTTCGGTGGCGGCGAGATCCCTACAACGGACGACCCGTCGAGGTCCGTGGGGACCGCGTCGACGACAGCACACCGCGCCCCTTGAAAGCCCCGCAGCCGGCCGGATCTTCCAGTTGCCGCCGGCTCGACCCTGTTACCGGCGCGCCGCAGCGCCGCTATGAAATCGCGCCCGGTACCGAGGACATCGCCTTCGGCAATGCGGGCCGATCGATCGC
Organism: uncultured Alphaproteobacteria bacterium; assembly: GCA_963695605.1. GTDB lineage: Bacteria > Pseudomonadota > Alphaproteobacteria > ATCC43930 > CGMCC-115725 > AP-15. Next base: position 4,389 of record CAVOHI010000083.1, read on the forward strand.
GCAGCCGCGCTCGCGCGCACGCAGAGAGGATTGGCAGAGGAGGGGCAGTAGGTCGGCGCGGCGGAGACCAGCGATATTGAAGCCGGGTCGCTGGAGGGCGGCGAGCAGGGTCTGTTCCGCGCGGCTGAAAAAATTGAGGCCCTTGAGGATTCGGCCTTTGAGTGGACGGGGTTGTGAGACGGTCGAGCGCCCGAATCCCAGCCGAGAAGCCGGCAGCCGCTCCGGCCGCGTGAGGTTTCAGAAGGTCGTCTCCAGAAGTGGGGCCTTTGCCGAGGGACTGTGGGTTCGAAATCCCTCTCCTCCGTCAACCGTCTGTCTCGACCGTAAATCCCAGGGCTGTAGCGGAAAGGCTCGGCTTAACCCGATAGATGTACTCGGCTTAACCCGATAGATGTACGATGTGCCGCGTCCGGCGCATTGAACCGAGCACTAAGGGAACTGCTGGAGGTCGGCCGGCCGCAAGCCCGCGGTAGGCATCCAGGCCCCAGTGCTCACGGTTTGCGAACAGCCGGCGAGTCCACCCAGCACCACGTGAGCCGTCATCAGGACGCTGGCAAACTCAGTTTGCTGCGCCGGTACAGGTCTCTCTCGCGCGCTCACCATCGGCAATGGAGGCAAATCGCATTCGGATTGCAGTATGCTTGAAGTCAGTCCATTGGCCGATGTGCCACGGCCAATCTGCTCCGTGTCTGCAAGCGCCTTCAGCTTGGTCGCGAGCCGACCGACACCGAAAATTCCACCTATGACGGGGAACGTAACCTCGCATCCGTCTAAATTTGTCATTTGGCTAGTCCTTTATACGGTGCGACATGGCTCACGGACGTCCCGCCCCTAACGTGAGGAATTCGAGCCAACCCGCCGCTTGGCCGGACGGCGTTGCTCGGGAGGGTGCCCCACCCTGGGCATGAGCCACGCGAGCCACGGACGATCCGGCGGTTCGGACACAGCGATTATCGGCTCGTCATCGAAGGCCGGGACGGAGATTGCCATAGGTGAGGCGCCGCCTGGCTCATCATCATCGTTGGCGTTCGGCGGGTGGGCGATGGACCATTTCGTGAAGCCGTTTGGGCCGCGAGCCTTCAAAAAAATTGTCATCATAGCTATCCACTTTGGTGGCTTATCTGAAAAGGATATGGGGATAATTTCTACTTATGGTAGCCCATTCTGCTTTTCTTCGGAAATAATAGTCCGAATCGTTTTTATAAACTGCTCATATCATTCGTTTTGTTGGAAGAGCGAAAGTAAAATTCAGCTTATAACAGTTTCATGGGGGTGCTGGGGTACGAGTCGGTTTGACGCAGCCAGTCTGCGCAACGGGCCGAAGCTAGCGTCTGCACACCCCGCTCCCGCCCGATTACGCCATGACCCAACGAGGTTCTCTCGAAGCTCAGAGATAGAAGCTTCCGAGGTGCCCGTGCACCAGCCACCCGATCACGAGGACGACCAGGACCAACCCGAGTATGCCGCCGATCCCAAAGGGCCCACCTTGACGGTAATAGCCGCCGCGGTAGTACCCAAACCCGCCTCCAAAGAGGACCACGAGCAGCAGGATGATCAGAACCAGTTCCATCGGTCGGTCTTTCATCAGTGTCGTCGGCAATCCGTGCCGAGCGGCGTTGGCAGTCGTCCACTGGGGCCGATCGAGCCGGCTGTGGAGTGACGGCCGAGTCAAAAGTCGATGGTTTATAGGTCGGGTCTCAAGCATCGACTTACAATGAGGGATAGTACTATGAGTATTTATACTCATAGATCCTGAGATCTATATTGTAGATCCCGCGGCAAGGGGTAACGTGAGTAATTTCCGAGGCTAGCCGCATCTCCATCGCGCACTCTAAAGTCGGCTCGGGCAACGTGCTCCACGAGACACGGAAGGAATTTCCGATGAAACCTTATCGGAGCAACCCTGCAGGACTGGGGACTTGTTCGTCTCGAGTTGCGTTAGCCTGATCTGAGGCAACCGTGGGGGTGGGAAAGGAACGGCAATGAAAAAGCTAATTTCCTCCTGCGCATTTGTCGTGGGATTGGCGATGGGCGTGTCGGCTTGTACCGATCCGTATGATCCGGGCCAGCGCGCGATCGGCGGCGGCCTGTTCGGCGCAGGCACCGGAGCTGCCATCGGCAGGATCGCCGGAAGCGGCCGTGGTGCGGCAACCGGCGCGCTGATCGGCGGAGCACTGGGCGCAGTGGGCGGCGCTGCCACTACGCCTTCGCCTGACTACTACGGATACGCCTCCAGCGGATCTGGTTACAACAGGTACGGCTCCTACGGACCCCGCTACTACGGATCTGGCTATAACGGATACGGAGCCTACGGGCCCAATACTACGGATCTGACTACAGCGGATCTGGTTACAATGGATCTGGCTACTACGGATACGGCAACTAGGAATAATGGCCCGATGTGGGTCGGTCCGGAGGAATTTACCGGTGCCTCTTCGGCGGATAGCACAAACCGCGAGATCGTCATCTGCGGTACGCCGACTTGTCCGGCGGCAACCTCGGTGACTTCTGTGGCACGCCCGTTCCTAACTTCCCCGAACGTGCGCGACTCCTGAACGATATCGTGGAGTTGCCATTCCGATCTTGGCTCGCCAGCGTAAAAGTAAGCACAACAGCCTCCGGGAGGGCGGTCATGGGCAAATCCAAGCCCAAGCACATTCTTCTCGTAGAAGATTACGACCCCATGCGAGAACTGATAGCCAACATGCTTGAGGATCGCGGCTACCGCGTCAGTACTGTGTCAGCTGGCGCGTCAATGCGCGATTTCCTGCGGACTGACGACCGGGTTGACGCGATCGTCCTCAATGCCGCAACACCGGGAGAGAACGGCGCGTCGCTTGCTCGTCATGCGAAAGACCTTGGCCTTCCAGTAGTCATGATCTCTGGGAGCAACGACGAGATAAGCTTCGCCGCACAGCATGGGCTCCAGCTCCTTCGCAAACCGTTTCAGGCGGAGGAGCTCTACGGCGCGCTCGACAGGGCGCTCTTTAGCGGCGAGTTCGGCCAGCGGAGCGCATGATGGAGCAGCTGCCAACAACACCACCTCTGCCGGTGAACAGGAAGGCAGCAGAGCCTTCAAGTGCAACTGTGGGCAGGCGCCTTCCATTCCATTGGTATGATAAAGGCCTGGATCTCTGGCCTGAGTAGTTTCCGAGCCTGCCGCCGTCGAAGTGTGGTGGGCTAGAACCTTCGTTCCGCCCACGATGCTTAGAGAAGCATCGCAAGCTCGGAGGAAACATGACCGTAGCGCGCACAAGCCCGGAACACTGCGCCTCCGCAGCGGGTCATCCCGATCTAGCCACGCGGCATCAACACCGAGCCTCCAAGCTGTTCGAAAAAGACCACGCATACGCGGCTCGCCTGGTTCAAATCGCGACAGCCATCCGCGACGTGGTCCGGTCTACCACGACGATAAAGCTGCCGGATCGAGTCCCGTCGGAGTTCGAAGGGGACGACCGGATCACGGCGGAAGTCGTCAGGCGCCCGGGGGTGCACGGGAGAGGCTCATAGGCGAAGCGCGAGGTCGCGACGTGGACGCTCGCGCCGGCCTCGGCCTCACCAAGGAGCGACAGGAGCCGGCGACGACGCCGGAGCTTTCCGCTACCAAATATCCGGTCTTGACCGAAGCGACGCCCGTCCGGCGTCTGCCGATCGGCGCCGAGCCGCAATCCGACGGCGGCGTTCATTTTCGCGTCTGGGCGCCCCACTGCCGCGAGGTTGTTGTCGAGATCGAAGGCTTCGAGCCGGCGGCACTGCAATCCGAGATTGATGGCTACTTCTCACTGTGGAGCCTGCCCGCGCAGGCCGGCATGCGCTATCGTTTTCGTCTCGATCGAGGTGACAAGGCACTTCCCGACCCGGCGTCGAGATTTCAACCGGAAGGACCGCACGGACCTTCGGAAATCGTCGATCCTGGGGACTTCGCTTGGACCGACGGTGTGTGGCGCGGGCGGGCGCGCGAGCAGCTCGTCATCTACGAGATGCACGTCGGCACCTTCACGCCGGATGGAAGCTGGGAAGCCGCTTGGCGTGAACTGCCGGCTCTCGCCGAGCTCGGTATCACCTGCCTCGAGGTTATGCCCGTGGCGGAATTCCCGGGCCGGTTCGGCTGGGGATATGACGGCGTCAACCTCTTCGCGCCAACCAGGCTCTACGGCCGACCGATGGATTTTCGCCGCTTCGTCGACCGCGCCCATGCTCTCGGGATCGCTGTCATCCTCGACGTCGTCTACAACCATTTCGGCCCGGACGGAAACTATCTCAAATTGTTCTCCCCGGCTTATTTCACCGATCGCTACGACAACGAATGGGGTGAGGCCATCAATTTCGACGGTCCCGATTCCGGCCCGGCGCGCGAATTCTTCGTCGCCAATGCGGGGTATTGGATAGACGAGTATCATCTCGACGGGCTGCGGCTCGACGCGACGCAGGCAATTTTCGATCGATCGGAAGATCATATTATCGCCGCTGTCGCGCGGCAGGTGCGATCGGCGGGGCGCGGCAGAATCACCTTTGTCGTTGGTGAGAACGAGCCGCAGCACGCCAGGCTGGTGCGGCCGGCCGAGCGGGGTGGTTACGGGCTGGACGCCTTGTGGAACGACGACTTCCATCACAGCGCCATGGTTGCGCTGACCGGACATCACGAGGCCTACTACTCGGATTATCGGGGTCGCCCGCGCGAATTCGTTGCCGCCGCCAAGCACGGTTTCCTCTATCAGGGGCAGCGCTACCAGTGGCAGCGGAACGCGCGCGGCACGCCGACGTTCGACCTCCCGGCGGAAAGCTTTGTCGTCTTTCTGCAGAACCACGACCAGATCGCCAACTCCGGCACCGGAGAGCGCTGTCACGCGCTGACGAGCCCTGGCCGGCTTCGCGCGATGACCGCTTATTTCTTGCTGATGCCGGGCATCCCGATGCTCTTCCAGGGGCAGGAGTTCGGCGCGTCGAGCCCCTTCTTCTATTTTGCCGATCACGAGGTCGAGCTGTCGCACGATGTCCGCGAGGGGCGCCGCCGCTCCCTTGCGCAATTTCCCAGTCTCGCTACGAGCGAGATGCGGGCCGAGCTCGCCGATCCCAGCGACATCGACACGTTTCGCCGATCGGTGCTCGATCTCGGCGAACGGCAACGGCATGCTTCGATCTACGCGCTGCATCGAGACCTTCTGGAGCTGCGGCGGACGGACCGGGTGCTTGGACAGCGGCCATGCCGGATCGAGGGTGCCGCACTCACGGATGAAGCCTGGATGCTGCGCTTTTTCTCACAGAGCGGCGCCGATCGTTTGCTGATTGTCAATCTCGGCCGCGATCTCCTGCTTGGCCCCGCACCCGAGCCGCTGCTGGCACCGATCGAAGGCCAGGCTTGGCGGCTCTTATGGTCCAGCGAGGCTCCGGTTTACGGTGGTTCAGGGGGCCCGGCGCAGGATGCCGTAGGGGATTGGCTCATCTCGGGCCAAAGCGCCATCGTCCTCACCCCCGGGTCCTCAACTACGATACCCGAGGCGAAGAACGTCTTCCATCTCCGAGAAGCGAATGGTTGAGCTGCGCCGCGCCAGCCGCGACGAGAACCCGTTACCGGAGGCTCCGCGTGAATGGCTCGTGGCGAACGGTTTGGGCGGTTACGCGTCGGCGACGGTAACGGGAGCGATCACCCGGCGCTACCACGGCTTCCTGATTGCCGCCCAGCCGGCTCCGCTCGGCCGCATGGTGGTCCTCAACGATATCGAGGTCGACGTCGAGCTCGAAGACGGCAGTGTCGTGAACCTGCGAGAGAGAGGCCAATTCCTCGATTTCACGTTGAGCATGGGCCTGCCGAGCTGGCGATATGAGCTCGATGGCCTCGTCATCGAGAAGTCGATTGCCGTGCCCTCGCGCCAAAACATCGTGCATTCCACGTTTCGCTCGCTCGGCGACGGCAGGCGCGTCCGCCTGCGGGTGAGACCCTTGATCGACTTTCGTCCGCTCGAGGCGCCGGTCGGTGAGGCGCTGTCCTCGGGCTATACGCTGACCATCAGGGGCGACCGATACGAGGTCAGCGCCGGGCCAGATCTGCCGACTTTGCGACTGGCGGTGGAGGGCGCCGAAGGCGCGACCTTTACCGCCGATGGCGGCGTGCGCCGCGAGCGCTTTTACGACATCGAGGCGCAGCGCGGCTACGATTCTCGGGGCTGGCTGTGGAGCCCCGGCTACTTTGCCGGAGAGATCCGCAAGGATTGCCCGCTGACGCTGATCGCTGCAACCGAGGCTTGGCATACTGTGCTGGCGCTGAGCCCCGACGATGCGCTGACGTTTGAAGGCGAGCGCCGCCGTCGTCTCGTTGGGATGGCGGCGGCACCGGCACAGATCGGCGTCGCAGCCGAGCTCGTCCTGGCGGCCGACACCTTCGTCATCACCCCGGTCGGACGCGTCGCCGACGCGGCCCGGGCGCGGGCCGCGGGCGATGAAGTGCGCACCGTGATCGCCGGCTATCACTGGTTCACCGACTGGGGCCGCGACACCATGATCAGCCTCGAAGGGCTGACGCTGGCGACCGGCCGAGCGATCGAGGCCGGCTACATCCTGCGCACCTTCGCCCACTACGTCCGCGACGGCCTGATCCCCAACCTGTTCCCCGAAGGACAGAAGCAGGGCCTCTACCACACGGCCGACGCGACGCTCTGGTTCTTCCACGCGCTCGACCGCTACGTCGAGCATCACCGGCGACCGCGCGACCTTGGCGCTCCTTCTGCCGATCTTGATCGACATCGTCGACCACCACCTCGAGGGCACCCGCTTCGGCATCGGCGTCGACCCGCACGACGGCCTGCTGCACCAGGGGGCGGAGGGCTACTCAGCTCACCTGGATGGACGCCAAGGTCGGCGACTGGGTGGTGACGCCGCGCCGCGGCAAGGCGGTCGAGATCAACGCGCTCTGGTACAACGCCCTGCGCCTGCTGGCGGATTGGCTGCGCGAAGCGCAGGACCCGGGCGCCGAAGAGCTCGCAGCCCATGCGGACAAGACGCGCGCTTCGTTCAATCGCCGCTTCTGGTACGCGGCGGGCGGCTATCTCTACGACGTGGTCGACGGCGAGGACGGCGACGACCCTGCGTGCCGGCCCAACCAGCTCTTCGCGATTTCGCTCGAGCACCCGGTCCTCGACCGGGAACGCTGGGAGGCGGTCGTTACCGCAGTGCACGCAAAGCTGCTGACGCCGGTCGGCCTGCGCTCGCTGGCGCCGGGCGAGCCCGACTACAAGCCGCGCTACTTCGGCGACCTGCGCGCCCGCGACGCCGCCTATCACCAGGGGACGGTCTGGGCCTGGCTGATCGGCCCGTTCATCGACGCCTGGCTGAAGGTCTCACCCCGACGATCGCGCGATGGCGCGGCATTTCCTCGACGGCTTCGAGCCGCACCTCGGCGAAGCTGGCATCGGCACGATCAGCGAGATCTTCGACGCCGAGCCACCGTTCACGCCGCGCGGCTGCATCGCCCAGGCCTGGAGCGTCGCGGAGGTGCTGCGCTGTTTGGAAAAAACTGCCGTCGAGCGGGAATAAAAATTCGTCCCGTTGCAAACCTGCAATCTGGCAAACTGGCCGGCGTGACTACTTACCAAGTGCCGGAATTCGCGATTAGGGTTTGGTTGCGATGAGGGCCGCAACTGGGTTCATGCGATATCGAGGCGGCGAACTCGCAGCGGACCGAATTCATACATTCGATCGGCAATTTCGCCGGCGTGGTCGGCTCGGTCATGCTGGTGGGCATCGCCGTGGGTATTGCCGAACGGCCGATTTTCTTGGCAAGCCTCGTTTACTCCATTTGCCTTCTCACGATGCTCGGCTGCTCGGCAGCCTACAACCTCGCCGCCAGTGCATCCCGGCGAGGGTTTCTCCGCCAGCTTGATCATGCCGCGATCTTTCTGATGATCGCCGGTACCTACACCCCATTCACGACATGCCGACTGCACGGGGTTTGGGCGATCGGGATGACCGCCGCGGTTTGGACGGGAGCAATTACCGGAGCCGCCATAAAGCTGATCTGTCCACGTGGTATCAAGCCAGGTTCGATCGTTGCCTACCTGGCGCTGGGCTGGATGATCCTGCTGGGGATGCGACCCATGCTCGCCTCGGTGGACGCTTTGACGGCGATTTTGATCGGAGTTGGGGGCGTGCTCTATTCCATCGGCGTCGCCTTTCACCTCTGGCGGACGCTGCCATTCCACAACGCAATATGGCACAGCTTCGTGCTGGTGGCAGCCAGCTGTCACTACGCAGCTATTCTGCACGGCGTAGTCCTCGCACGAACCTGAGTGCAGGCTGGCAAAAGCTTAACTTGTCGCCCGTGCGCGGGGCGATGCCGCGGTGCGAGCGCGGCTATGCCGGAGTGTGGCGATCATGCCGGCTTTCTCATGAGACCAGCCGCCATTTGCTCCTATTCCGCTGCCTCAAACGCTCCCAAAGCCGGGACGGAGGCGGAGGCGGCAGGGTTCGGGATGTGCAGAAAGAACGCCGAGATGAACGCGGAGATCAGACCGAACAAGGCCAGCCCGTACAACCCGCCGGCGTAGCTGCCCGTCAGGTCCTGCATTAGCCCGACATACCAGGGACCGAAGAAGCCGCCGAGATTGCCGAGGGAATTGATCCACGCGATGGCGCCAGCCGCCGCCGTGCCGGTCAGGAACATCGGCGGCATCGCCCAGAACGGTCCCTTGGAGCCGTAGAACCCCATCGCGGCGATCGACATGCCGACGAGCGCCCACCAGGTTCCCATCGTCATGCCGGCAATGACGAGCCCGATTGTGGAGACCGTGCAAGCCACCAGCAAATGCCACCGCCGCTCGTTCATGCGGTCGGAGAGGAGACCCCATCCCACCATGGCGATCCCGCCACAAATATAGGGGATCATCGTCAGCCAACCGACATTCATGTTGCTGGAATTGCCCAGGGACTTGATGATCTGCGGGATAAAGAACAGCATCCCCAGGCTAGCGGTGACGATGCCAAGATAGTTCAAGGACAACAGCAGCACCTTAGGATCGAACATTGCTTGCCACAGGCTGAAGGTCCGCACGGCATCCTTGACCCTCCGCTCGCTTGCCAGCTTTGCAGCGAGCCAGGTCTTCTCTGCCGCCGTAAGAAACCTTGCTTGCTCCGGCCTGTCGGTCAGCAGGAACAGCGTGACGACGCCGATCAGTAGGGTCGGAACCGCCTCGGCGATGTACATGATCTGCCAGCCGTGCAAGCCGAGCCAGCCGTCGAGGCCCAGAAGCGCTGTCGAGATC
>CAVOHI010000084.1:0-88389 GCA_963695605.1 uncultured Alphaproteobacteria bacterium
GTTTATAGGATAGACGTCAAGGACCCTGCCAAGGCCCGGATCGCCTGGATCATGGATCCGGGGACCAACAAGGCCGATTTCATGGTTGCCACGAACCGCGGCGTCACGCTGTATAAGAATTTTGTCATTTCCGTCACGGCCGATTGCAAGGTCCTGTGGACCAAGGCCGATACCGGCGAACTCGTCAGGACGGTCCAATTCGACGATCCCAAGCGCACCCATTGCACATTGACGTCGGCTCCGCTTCTGATCGACGACAAGCTTATCGTTGGCGGCAGTGGTGGCGACCAAGGCGCCCGCGCCCATATCGATGCGCTGAACGCGGATACCGGTGACCGGCTCTGGCGGACTTACTCCGTTCCGGCACCCGGCGAGCCCGGCAGCGAGACCTGGAAAGGCGACACCAATGCCTGGGAGCACGGGGGCGGCTCCTTCTGGGTCACAGGCTCATACGATCCGAAGACCAAGCTGACGATATGGGGCACCGGCCAGCCGGTCCCCATGTTCGATCCGGAATATCGGCCGGGCGACAATCTGTTCACCGACTCCACGCTCGGCTTAGACGCCGCCACCGGGAAAATGGTCTGGTACTTCCAATACACGCCCGGCGACTTCCTCGATTATGACGAGGTCGGGATCAATCAGCTGATCGACGCGAAGGTGAACGGCGAGGATCGCAACCTCATCGCGCATTTCGGCCGCAACGGCTACTTCTACACTCTCGACCGCAACAACGGGCAGTTCATCTCAGCCGAGCAGTACGCCCAGAAAATCAATTGGACGGACGGCATCGATCCCAAGACCGGCAAGCCGGTCGATTACCACCCGGAGAAGGATCTTCAGGTCTACAAGATCGGCAAACCGTCGAGGCGTGAGCAAGGGAAGCTGCAGGGCTGCCCGAATATCCAAGGCGGCGTCAATTACTTCCCGACATCCTACAGCCAGCGGACCCACCTCTCCTACGGCGGTGGGCTCGAGGCCTGCTCATTCGTCACCGTCGATCCGCTCAACGACAACGCCGGCGACTTTTGGCTGGGGGGCAAATACGCGAACGCGGAGGACGTCAAGGGAAGCGTGACCGCGATGAACCCCTCGACGGGCAAGAAGGCCGCGCAGCTGACGACGGATCATGGCATAGCCTCGGGCGTCACTACGACGGCCGGTGGCCTCGCGTTTACGACGAGCACGGACGGAACGGTCTACGCGCTCGACGACGAGACGCTGAAGCCTCTGTGGAGCTTCAGCACCGGCTCCTTCAGCTCGGCTCCGCCGATGACCTATGCGGTCAACGGCAAGCAATATGTCGCCGTGCTGATCGGCGGCAACGCGCAGACGAGGGACCTGTTGAACAAGACGCCCTCTTTGAAGGACATGCAGAACACTTCGATGCTGTTCGTGTTCAGCCTCTAAAGCGGTGCAACAGGTATCGAGATTGCTTCGTCGCTGCGCTCCTCGCAATGACCAGAGGGTGTCATTGCGAGCGTAGCGACGCAATCTCGGTACGATCACTGCTCGGGATATTTATCGCAGTAAGATCCCGCTTCGCCGAAAAATTCGACGCATTGTGCCCGCGTGACTGCGCCCGCTCCCTTGATCTTGCTGGCGACGTAGTCGGCCACGGCATCGATCTCATAAGATTGCAGCGTGGTTGGGGCACGGATCGGCTCCAGGTCGCCGAGATCCGCGGCGGTCATGTCGTAGCAACGCTTGTCGGTATAGGCGAAGCGGTCAAAATGCGGCATCGGCGTTCCCGGCCGCCCGCATTGTATGGTCTCGCGAATCTGATCGCGGGTGAGCTGCGTCTCGCGCAGCGAGGGCGCGTTGCCTTCGGAGTGGAAGCCGGACGGGAAGCCGTCCCCCGACCATCCGTGGCACGTCGGACACCCGCCCTTACTCTTCCATATCCGTTGTCCGCTGGCCGCATCCTCGCCTACGGCCATGGGCGCCGCTGCCAAGCCAATCACCATCGCCAGCGCAGCCATTGCCGCACCAAAACGGCTATTGCCACGGATCATGGACGATCCACGAAAATGCCGGCAGCCCTGCGAAACTCAGCCGGCATCAGGAACTTTCCCTGCCAAAGACCGAGCCTTTCCTCCTTGGCCGCAGCCGCAGCTGCCACATAGTCCGTCGTCTCGCTGGGCCTGGCGACAGCGTAGCCTTTGCGGACGAGTTGTTCGTTGAGGCTCTGGCCGTTGATGTTGCAGCGAGCCAGGACGCGGCCGTAGACGTCGGGCTCGCCGATCACGTCGCAGGTCACCGGGCCTTGATCGACCAAGATCTCGAGGGCGCGCACCGCCGCCGCCCAACATTGCCAGATTTTGCCGTCGATCGTGCAATTCTGCTTGCGCATCACCGAGTCGATGCCGAAGAGCATGATGCGTTGGCCGTTGACCTCGATTACCGTGGAATCGACCGCCTTGGCCGGCCCGGCGATCTGGTTTGCCTCAACCGGCGTCGCGAAAATTACCATGACCAGCAATAGGAGCACCCTGATCATCTTTCCTCCCCGGCAAGAGATTGATCGAATGCAATTAGGTCCAGTGGTCCCGCATGCATCGTAGAACGACCACTCCGGCCACGCCAACCGCCTGCTTCCTAATCGGGATCGGGGCAGTTCTCGTGCTTCTGTTGGCAGCCGGGGCCACGATGACCGGGGATCAACCGGCGGGGCCGACCAGCGCGCCCGACCGTGAAGCATTCCTGGCGGGCACAGCCAAGGACTGCCGGAGCTGCGACCTTCGCGACGCCAAGTTGAAGCGCCGTGATCTGAGCGGCGCCGATCTCACCGGCGCCGATCTCGCCGGTGCCGTGCTGCATCGCGCGAAGCTCGGGAACGCCAGGCTTGATCACGCCAAGCTGCAAGACGCCAACCTCAACAAGGCTGACCTGAAACGCGCCTCGCTGACAGGTGCCGATCTCACCGGGGCGCTCCTCTATGGGACGGACCTGAGCGGGGCGCAGCTCGAAGGGGCCATCATGACACAGGTGCATATGGCGCATGGGCGGCTGACCAAAGCTGTCCTGCGCGGCGCGGACATTTCGCTCTCCACAATCATGGACGCGGAGATGACAGGCAGCGATCTGTCTCGCGCCAGTCTGAAGCGATCGAACCTCAGTGGCGCGAACCTCAGCCGCTGCGACCTCACATCTGCCGTGCTCGACGGCGCCGGCTTCGTCCGAGCCCGGGTGAAGGATGCCAAGTTGAGAGGCGTCTCGGCTAGGCAAGCCGATTTCTACGAGGCCGATCTCTCCGGCTCCGACCTGACCAACGGGGACTTCCGCGGTTCCCGCTTGCAACAGGCCGATCTCGACGGCGCCATTACCGACGGCATCAAAACGCGCGGCGCTCTGCTCGTGGACGGCACCATCGGGCAGTGAGAGACCAGCGTCAGTTCATGCCGGTCCTCCGGAGAAGCAATGCGGCATCGTACATCTCGAAGCGGGTTCCGCTCTCGTAATCTTCCATCCGGGGCTTCCCGGTGTAGGGATCCAGGAATTGCTGGCCCTTTTTCTGGAAATAACGTTGTTCGAGCACGAGGTGCAGGCCCTCCACCGTCTTCTCGCAGTGATTCTTGATGTAATTGGAGCCAGCCGGGCTCTCCCCTTCCTCGGGCGGTAAGTCCTTGCATTGCCAGCCACCGTCGCCGAAGCGATGGCGGATGAAATCCGCCAGTATCCAGAACTCGTTGCGGTCGCGCGACAATTGCTGGCGCGGGTCGGTGACCAGGCGCATGCCTTTGGCCAGTCCCGCGTCGTCGAACAGCACCGAGGCCACGACGGGGAATTCGTACGCCGTCGTTCCGGCGTAGATCCTGATCTCCTCCTTGAGGTCGAGAGCGCGCGCCCAGTACTCGAGTTCGTCGTCGTACTCGAAATAGACCTCGTGTAGTCCATTGGCATCGGGTCTGCATTTCTTGAAATCGGCGAAGTTCTTGAGCGGGACCGAGGGGGGCCCGCCGTCGGTGCCGCAGGCGTAATTGATGAACCCGTCCGGGATCTCGGAGGCGGCCTCGCCGATATGGATGTCCCAGACGTTGAGCCGCACCGGCCGGTCCTGAGCTGCGATTTGCTCGACCGGAGCCAACCAGACCAGCATGAAAGCAAAGCATTCGGCCAAGCGCACCACTGGGGTCACTACAGGCTCCCGTCGAATACTCAGAACCGACAGGCCGTCTCCGGCGCGTCGACGCCGAGGGTGTCGAGCACATTGGTCTGATGCAGGTACTGCGGCAACGGAGCCCGTTCTATGACGGCGTCGGCGGTACTCAGCAACACCGGCGCGCGGAGCTGATGATCCCATGCCCGGAATGAGCCGGGATTGCCCTTTACCGTGTCGAGGGTGAGCTTGTCGCTCAACAGGAACGCCTTCACTGCGTCGAAATCGGTCGAGCGCGTCCGCATGACCGCTTGCGTCACCGCCTTGACGGCTTCCCAGGCCGCCCAATCGGCGCCGTTCATGCGGCGCGGCGGCGAGACCTTCTCGTAACGATGCTGCAGCTGCACCGCGGCATCCCGGTCCCAGCTCCAGGACCATGCCGTCGGCACCAACCCGGCGCTTCCGACGACAGGGCGCGGAAGGCTGGTCTCGTACGAGACATAACGGCCGAACTCGCCACTGCTGTCGGCGACATAGACGACGTCGTAACGCACACCTCCCGTCATGAGGACGATGTTGGTTTGCTCCCGATTGCGAGGATCGTTGGTCAGCAGAAAGGGTCTCGTCTCGACAATGTTCGCGCGGAACTTTTTCGCCGAACGTTGCAGCGCGGCCACCATAGCGGCGTCTTCGGGCGCTGGTCCCTGCAGGACGAGGATCTGAAGCCATCCTTTCGCCACGAGGTATTGCATCAACGCATCCGAAAGCATCGCCTCGCTCGGATAAGTGTGCAGGACGTTGTTCGCACAATCCGCACCGCGCAGCGAATCATCCGGAGCTGAGATGTTGAAGAGCGTGATCGGGCGATCTACGAGCCTGCGTGCGAGGTCCTTCAAGGCCGCGGCTGGGAGGTCGGCAAGGATAAAGCGAATGCTGTCGCTCGCCTCCCAGTCCGAGATCCGCTGCGCGAGCTCGTCGAGGGATTTAGAGGTCGACTTCTCCATCGAGACCTCTACCCCGATAACCCGTCCGATCGCCCGCGCATCTTCCAGTGCCACCTGACTACCTTGATAAGGACGACCGAGATCGGTGAAGACAATCCCGGAATGCTCACCCCTGTTGGCGTAACGTGGGTCGTCCGCCAGCTCGACATAGCCGAGCTTCATCGCGCCCGCGTCCGGCAATTCAGGATGCGCGGCTATTATCCCCACCGCCAGTGCAGCCGCCGCGAGACCGCGCGCGCCCTTAATCATCGACGAGAACCGAATGCGGCACGCGGCCGACCGGCACCGCCCGGATCGCCTTGCGGCTTTCCATGTCCACAATCGAAAGGTCATCGCTCAGCCCGTTGGCGACATAAAGCGTCTTTTCGTCGGGACTTAGCGCGACGCCCCAAGCACGGCTTCCGACCAGCACATAGTCTTCGACCTTCCTTGTCGCTGTATCGACGAAGGCGACGTGGTTCGCGCGTCCGAGCGCGACAATGGCGGATTTCCCGTCCCGGGTCATGGTCATGCCAACGGGCGTGACATCGACCTGACGGAATCCAGGCGGCAAGAAATCGAGCGTCGTCGAAACCCGGTTGGCCGCGCGATCGATCACGGAGACCTGTCCGGACAATTCGTTCGAGACCCAGAGTTCCTTCCCGTCAGGCAGCAAGAGGAGGCGCCTTGGCCGCGTCCCGACAACAATGTTGTCGGTGACGACCCCGGCCTCGGCGTCGACCACGTGCACCATGTCAGTCACCTCGGACGTCACATAAAGGGTCTTGCCATCCCTGCTTATGGCGATGCCCTCGGGCTCGGCGCCGGTCGCAATCTCGCGCACGATGATCTTATCGGCGATACTGATCTCCTGAACCGAGGAACCTTCCTCGTTCGAGACATACAGCGCCTTTCCGTCCCGGCTGAGGTCGAACATCTCGGGGCTCGGACCCGTCGGAATGTGATCGGCGACTTTGAGCGTTGCCACGTCGATCACATCGATGACGTCGTCATCTCCACAAGCCACATAGAGCAGTCTGTGGTCATCGCGAAATTTCATATCTCGAGGACGGTGGGATGTCGGGATCCACTTGATTATCTTGTAATCCTGTTTGGGATCGATCACCGCAATGTTGTTTGTTTTCTCGTGACTGACGAATACATAGCCCGTGTCCTTCGCCCTCGCCTGCGCCGACAACACGAGCGCTAAGACGAGGGCGGGCAGGATGACTCGCCGACGCGTCTTCACCGCGGCTGCTTTGGCGGCAACGCCGGCGGCGGCATATCCTCGAATTCAATCGAAGGCTTGTGCTGGATAAATGCAGTGGGGTCTCCTGTGCTGCCCGGCTCGTCCTGGCGCCGGGGCGCACCGGCGAGGCGGCGATCCTCGTCGGGTTCGCTCTCCGGCATCTCGAGCTCGCGCGCTGTGCCGAGCTGATCCGCGCCCTGCTCAATGCGTTCTTTGGCATGCCCAATGCGGTCTGCGAGTTCGCGGCTATAGGGTAGCCGAAACGCACGCGGCGTGCCGGCGAGCATATTGTTCTCGTCCAGGCCTTCGATCCAAAGGTAGATCGAGCCGGGCAGGCCGTTCAGCTTGTCGGGCTCCACCACGGTTGCCCAGTGAAGCTGGAAATGCTCCGGCACCCGCGCTTCGCTAGGCCAGCCGATCAGCCCGGTGGTCGAGAGATAAGAGACGCCGAAAAAGCCGGTCGTGATCACAATCGCTGTGGCCTTCGTCCCCCAATGCCAACGCGAGGCCAGATTGAGGCTCAACAGCAGCACCGCGATGAGGACGTAGGAAGCGACGATACCGGCCAGCGGCAATGTCATCGCGTTATTGGTGCTGAGCAGCACCGGTCACCGGGATGATGTTCGACCGGACTTTGCGGGTCTCCCGGATCAGTGATTTCGGGCGAGTATTGATGTCGGTTACCTTGCCGTCAGCGCCAATCGTAAAGCGCACTGCGGTTTTTTCATCACCGGTATGGTCGAGGAACAGTCGCTCGTAATACACGACTTCGACCTTGGGGTTGATCTTCTCGACCTTGACGGAAACCGGGACCGGGTCGGGTGTGGTCGCCAAGTAATGGTTCACGTTGACGACATATTCGCCGGGGATGAGGCCGCGCAGCGCGACGATCTCCTCGCGGATCGGATTGCGGATCGTCGCGCCGTTGACCACGATTGTGTTCTTGTAGTCGCCGCGGTCGTCGCGCTCGAGGTGCATCAATCCAGCCTCCATCACATGGTACCAGACGATGTTGCCCTGCGGATCCTCGACATAAGTGTCGATGTCGTCGGGATGGTTGTCGGGCCAGCT
This sequence comes from uncultured Alphaproteobacteria bacterium, assembly GCA_963695605.1. Taxonomy (GTDB): domain Bacteria; phylum Pseudomonadota; class Alphaproteobacteria; order ATCC43930; family CGMCC-115725; genus AP-15. The sequence continues at coordinate 7,403 of CAVOHI010000084.1, forward strand.
CACGGTCACCAGCATTTCCGCCTTGGTATCGACCTTGCCCTGCTTGGCGTCGGTGTTGATCGCGAGATAGGCCAAAAAGAACATGAAGGCGACGACCTGCAGCCCCTTGAACAGCATGACTGTGAAGGGGTCGAACGGCTCCTCGCGGTCCCAGTTGCTAAACCCTTCCATCATCCTGCCGCCCGTCTATTGCCGCTCGAGCGCCGACACGACAAAGACCTCGGTCAGGTCGGTAGTCACGTCGAACAGATACGCCGACGCGTTATCCAGAATGTAATATTGCACCTTCACCAGTATCGAACCGACGAGCCCGGCAAGCGTTGTGTACATCGCCACCGCCATACCGCCGCTCATCACCCTCATCGACGACTTCATCGATGTCGGGTCGAAATTCTCAAGCGTGGCGATCGGGAACAGCATCAGGATGAAGCCGACGATCGTGCCGAGCAGGCCGAGTTTCAACAGGGCGTCCCCGGCGAAGGCGCCGAACTGCATCGGCGACCTCAATTTGTCGGCGAGGCCACGCAGCAGCAAGGTCTGATCGAGCCGCCGCTCCGGCCCTTGCTTCTCGGCCTTCACGACGAGGTTGCCGATGTAGTCGGTGACGCGGCCTGCAGGCAACGGGTTCCCGTCGTCGGTGAAGACCCGGCGTCCCTCTATTCGATAGCCACCTACCCCGTTAGCGACGCGCTCGCGCACTCGGTGCGCGGTGTTGATCTCGCGCGAAATGGCGAGGATGGCGACAAGGCAATGCGCCGAGATCACCGCATAAAGAATGCAGATGAACGCCGAGATGCGCGTCTGGTCCTGTGCCATCATCAACTGAAACAGACCGTAACGCCACGCGATCGCGAAGCCGAACACGGTCACGCCGGTAAAGATCATCCACCTCAGCAGAGGGAAGTAATCGCGGGCCGCAAGCGCGCTGGCGAACAGGCGGAGCGTCATTCGCGCGCGCTCACCTTTCCTGCGGATGACCCGCGAGCATCTCGCGATAATCCGCTGGCGCGATGAACGGCCCGCGCCAGACGCCGACGCCTTTCGATTTAGCTGCCGCTTCCGATGCGACGTAATCGGGCGTTTCCTTGGGCAGCGCCACCGCCATCCCGGCCTCGACAAGCGCCCGGTTGAGATCGACCTCGCCCGCCTTGCAGACCGCGAACACTCGTCCGAACCCGTCGACGCGGTGCTGCTCGCAGGCGATCTCTTGCGTCCCAACAAGGTTGAGGAGCGTCTTTGCCGATGCCGTCGCGCAGTCCCAAACCTTAGTGCCCGCGTGACAGGGCTGGCCTTTCACAGGCGCGTCGACACCATACAGCACGATCCTTTTTCCGGCGAGGCTCAGCATTGCCGGTCCGACAACCTCGGCTTGGCCTCGATAGACCGGGACTTCATCGGCAACTGCCTGCGACCCGAGACCCGCCGCCGCAACCGCTGCTACCACAAAGAGAGCCTTCCCGATCATCATCGAAAATGATAGCGGAGGGCCGGCATGAAGTCCTTGATCTTCTCGGCCCTTTTGGTCCTCGGCCTCGGGGTTATGCCGGCACCTGCTGAACCCGCCCGCACGGGAGATCCGGCCGATCTGTTGGCGGCTCGCAGCAAGGATTGCCGTGGCTGCAATCTCTCCGGCGCTAATCTCAAGCGCTTCGACTTGACGGGAGCCGACCTTGCCGGAGCCAATCTCACCGGGGCCAACCTGCATCGCGCCAAGCTCACCGGCGCCAATCTCACCGCCGCCAATCTCACCGGCGCCAATCTCAATAAGGCGGATTTGCGCCGTAGCAACCTCGCCGGCGCGCGGCTCGGCGAGGCGATGCTCTACGAGGCAGATCTGAGTGAGGCGGATTTGACCCGCGCCGACCTCGCCGGTGCGATGATGGGATCGAGCCATCTCACCTTCGCCCAGCTCGAGGACGCCAACATCGCCGACGCCGACCTCGCCGATGCTCAAATGCACGGCGCCAAGCTGAAGGGCGCCGATCTGTCCCGCTCTGATCTTAGCCAGACGACGTTGCGCCGCGCCGAGCTTAGTGGGGCTCATGTCGAGGCGGCCAGCCTCGCCCGCGCCGACCTCAGGGGGACCGATCTCAAGCGCGCGGATCTGCACTCCGCGGACCTGATGCGGGCTGATCTGACCGGCGCCGATTTGTCGGGGGCCGACCTCAAAGGCGCCCGCCTGCTGCTCGCAAAGCTGTCCGACGCGAAGCTCGACGGTGCCGATCTGGCGGGAACCATCATGCCGGACGGGGCAGCGCACGAGTAATCGAGGCTCATTCGACAGGAATATCGGGCCGCAACAACTCCAAGCGCGTCGAGCTCTCGAATTGACCGACCGTGAGCTTGCCGGAGCTGCTGAACTCGGCCTGACCGGCTTTGCGGAAAAACCGGGCCTCGAGCACCGCACGCATGTCGGCTTTCACGAGCTTGGCGCAGCGCTGATTGATGTAGAGGGTCCCGACCGGGGTCTCGCCCGGTGCCGGAGGGGTGTCAGCGCACTCCCAACCGTCACCCCCGTAGCGTGCCTTGAAGAAGTTGCTCAAAGTGTAGGCCTGCTTGCGGTCCTGCGGGTTCGCTTGCGGATCGGTGACGATACGCAGTCCGGCGAGCGTCCCGCCCGCGTCAAACAGCCCCGATAAGATAACAGGGAAATCCAGCACTTTCGTGCCGGCATACTGGGCGATCAACGTCCTCGCGCGATGCGCCTTTGCCCAATATTCGAGCTCGTCGTCATAGCGGAAATAGACTTCGCGCAGCCCGTTCGTATCGGGCGAACACTTGTCGTAATCGGACCAGCCCGCGAGAGCCTGCTGCGGCGGGCCGCCATTACTACCGCAGGCATAATCGATAAAAGCATCGCGCGGCAGCGCCGATGCCGGCGTCCCGAGCCTCAGGCTCCATATGTCGGCGCGCGTCGGAGTGTCCTCGGCGCGGGGCATAGGCGCACCGAGGAGGAGCAATACCACAGCGATCGACTGGATCAGCGCTGTGCGTCGTTCGAGACGCGGCCTGGAGGGCCGCTCCTCAGGATGAGGAATTTTCTGACTGCCACAAACGGTTTTCCTCATGCTAAGAGCATGTAAAGAAATCGCGCAGGGACATGCATGTAATCGGTAAATCTTCCCCTCGCTTTCCCGGCGAAGTCTGGGACCCATTCCCCGCCGTTCGGAATTTCTAAAGTAATCGCGATACCTTGCCAGCGAGAGTCGGTTCATGGCGCGGCACGATGGGCCCCGGGTTTCGCTGGGAAAACGAATAAACTAGAGATGGATGTTTCTTTCACACCCTCATGACGAAGAGTTTTTCTTAACGTCATCGCGAGCCTCCCTCATGCTGAGGCGCGTCCATCAGACGCGTCTCGAAGCACGCATGATATCGCCGGGCCCATTTCGTCACGGAAGCGACCTGGTCTAGGGCCGACGACGCCCAGTGGCCGCCGCCTCGCAGCGCGACGAGCGTCGAAGGCGGGGACGCGGCGCAAGGTGGTCCGAGGATCACCGGTTCCGCCAGATCCTTGACAGCTGCCCAGTTTGCGTCGGCTCGTTTGATGTATTCGGCGGAGTTCTGGCGCCAAGCATCCGTCGTTTGGGACAACGATCCTCCAAGCCTCGGGATCGACCGTGTCCTTGTGTCCCGCCTCGCCAGCCGACACGCCCATCGCACAGTAGCCGTCGTATTGTGGCGTGTAACGGTCCGGATCCTTGACGAACAATTCGCGGTGTGCGCCGTCGGCAAAGCGCAGCGTAACTTGTGTCACAAGTACTCAAAATTCGGACTTACCCTGAACGGGTTTTCCGTCGGTGAAATAAGCGACTGGATCGTAGCCGCTGATCGAAAGCTTGGGCTCCTCGCTTCGCGCGGAAGGTACAAGCACAGTTAGGAACATTAACCCGACCATCGCAGCCGACGCCTTTAGTCGTGATGGATACCGCTCCGACATTGCCCTCTCCTCCGGCGAGTACCGCCTCTCGGGCCGTTTCGTCGCGCTGACGAAGCACGGTATAGTGCGCGTTGCACATAGTGGGGTCAAACGCATCGGCGGTGTGTGTAGCTCCAATCTTCGGCTGATCATCTGAAGGCCGATGGCCGAGATCCTCGAACCGAGCACTCGGAAGCGGAAACTTGCCGCCATTCTGCAGGCGGATGTGGTCGGTTTCAGCCGCTGGATGGGAGAGGATGAGGAAGGCACGCATCGGGCGCTTGGCGAGTTCCGCCGCGCTGTCGACCCGTTGATCGCGGCACATGGCGGGCGGATCGTCGGGACGGCAGGCGACAGCTTGCTGGCGGATTTCTCGAGTGTCGTCGACGCGGTGAACTGCGCTGTCGAGATGCAGCGCGCTTCGCGCGCAATCAACGATCCCATTCCATCCGAGCGCCGTCTCGAATTGCGGATTGGTGTCAACCTCGGCGACGTCATCGTCGATGGTGACGACATCTTCGGCGATGGCGTCAATGTTGCCGCCCGGCTCGAGGCGCTGGCTCAGCCCGGCACCGTGTGCATTTCGCAGACCGTTTACGACCAGGTCAGGAACAAGCTCGATCTCGCTTACCGCCCGCTCGGCAGCCATCGCGTCAAGAACATCATCGAACCGGTGCGTGCTTACGCAGTAGGGGTACCGGCCGCGGCACCGCCTCTAGGGAGAAGACGGCGACTTCTCACCACTGCCGTAGGGATCGCTGCTTTGGTAGTAGCCGGCCTTGTCGTTTGGGCGCTCCACGAGGACGCAGGCCGGGAGCTCTTGGGGCTCGGCGTCGCGTCCAAACCAGTCGATGTCGCTACCTTCGCCGCGCCGACGCGTCTCGCGGGCCACCCTTCGATAGCGGTGCTGCCCTTCAAGAATCCATCAGAGGATGCCGGGCAGGATTTTCTTCAGTGACGGATTGCCGAAGACGTCATCACCGCACTCGGCCGCTTTTCGAACCTGCTTGTCATCGCCAAATCGGCGAGTTTTCCGTTCAAGGATTCGAAAGCCCAGCCTGCGGAAATTGGACGCCTGCTGGATGGCACGCTACCTGCTTGAGGGTAGTATTCGCCGCGCCTGCGATCGTCTTCGCGTGAATGTCGAATTGACCGAGGCCGCGACGGGCGTTCATGTCTGGTCTGAAACCTACGATGCCGAACTCAAAGACATTTGCCGTGCAGGACGACATCGCGCGACGCGTCGTCGCTGCAGCCGCTGTGAAGCTCACCCGGTTCGAGCGGAAGCGGATTCTTACGAAGCCGACCGAAAACCTCGCGGCTCACGAATACGTGCTGCGCAGGCGCGAGTTCTTGTCGCATGCAAGCCGCGAAAAGAACGACGAGGCTGCCGCGCTTTTCCAGCCCGCGATCGACCTTGACCCGAAGTAAGCCGAGGCCTATGCCGCGCTCGGCGGCTCGCATTTATCAACTTGTACAAGAGACGTTACGATCTCGCGCTCGGGTAGATCGACCACGCGCTCGAGATCAACCCGAGCGATGTCGATGGTTACTATACGCGAGGAAACATCTTGGTGTGGGCGGGCAGGGCAACGGAGGCCTTGGCGTGGCTCGAGAGCGCGCTGCGCTTTGACCACGGCCACTTGCTGACAGCGAACAGTCTGTGCTGGGCGTATTATTTCTTCGGCCGTTACAACCAAGCCGTCGAGGCCGCTGACCGCGCTCTCTCCCGTGGCCCCGGACGCAGCAACCAAATGATCACCCATTCGTTTCTCGCGGCCGCGTACGCCGAGACGGGAAGAAATCAAGATGCCGAGGGCGAGCGCGCGATCATCATGCCTCTTTCCCCCTTTTTTGATGCACGGATTTTCGCCGGATAATTCGGCACTCAGGAGGTCCGCGAACCCCTGCTGGAAGGCTCAAGAAGGCAGAATTTCCGTGAACGCCACCGCGTTCGCGCGATACCGCTAAAATTAGCGGAGATACTACTATAAATTAACCTTTTACTCCGCTAGGCTCGGAATGCGCGAGCGGCGGAGTAATGATGGCGGATGCGGCGCTTGCGGGCGGATGGACCGGCCCGCTGTCGGAATGGCGCGCTCGGCTTTTTGGTGGGCTTGCCGACAGGCTCGCCGCGGAAGGCGAGCGGCGCCTTCTGTGGGTCCCGGTATTTTTCGGCGCCGGGATCGGCGTCTACTTTCTCCTGAAGGTCGAGCCCCCTTTATGGCCCGGTATTGCCACGGCAATTGCCGGCGTCGGCGTAATGATCGCCGTGCGTCGGTATCGCGTGTGGTTCGAAGCGGCGCTCGCATTCACTGTCTTTGCGACCGGCTTTGCGTTAATGCGGGAGACCGCTTGGGAGCACGAGACGCCGATGCTCCAGCGGCACCTCGGGCCAGTCGCCGTCACCGGACGGGTTGTCGATATCGATTTGATGGAGAAGGGCTGGCGGATCATCATCGAGGCCGATCCGTTGCTCGGGCTCGATCCCGTCGACCAACCGAGACGTCTGCGCGTCCATATTCCGCCAAGCAGCGACGAGCTCAACCCCGGCGACGGCGTCAGCCTCAAGGCGATGCTCTATCCGGTGCCCGCTCAGATTTTGCCGGGCGGGCGCGACTTCCAGCGCGAGCTTTATTTCGCCGGCATCGGCGGGGTCGGGTACACCTTTGGCGGCGCGCATCGGGTCGCCGGACAGGAGAGCGAAGGCGGATGGCGCGAGAGTCTGCGGCAGCTTCGTACGGAAATGACGCGGCGGATCGCCGCCGTCCTTCCCGGCTCGACCGGCGGCGTGGCTTCGGCGCTGATTACCGGTAAGCGCGGCGCGATCACAGAAGAGGTCAAACAAGCCTTCCGCGATACCGGTCTGTCCCATCTGCTGGCGATCGCCGGCTTGCACCTCGGGCTCGTCGGCGCCTTTGTGTTTTTCGCCGTGCGTGGCGGATTGGCGCTGATCCCGCCGATCGCGTTGCGCTATCCGATCAAGAAGATCGCCGCTTGCACCACGCTGCTCGTGCTCGCCTGCTATTTGCTGCTCTCGGGCGCCGCGATCCCGACGCAGCGGGCCTTTGTCATGAATGGCCTCGTCTTCGGGGCGATCATCATCGATCGGCTGCGGATCTCGATGCGAGTCTGCGCAATTGCCGCCATGGTCGTGCTCGTCATCGACCCCTCCATCCTCGTCGGGGTGAGCTTTCAGATGTCATTCGGCGCGGTCGTCGCGCTGATTGCCGTATACGAGACCTATGGCGCGCGGCTCGGCCGGCTGTTGCACAGCCGCTCGGTGTCGGGAAAGGTGCTGGGTTATTGCGGTGGCGTGGCGGTTACGACTGTGGTCGCGACACTGGGCACCTACCCCTATTCGATCTACCATTTTCATCATCTGGCGCTCTATTCGCCACTCGCCAATGTCATTGCAGTGCCGCTGAGCGCGATGTGGACATTGCCCTGGGGTGTCGTGACTTGCCTGTTGATGCCGCTCGGCCTCGAGCGGCTGGCGCTGGTGCCGATGGGGTGGGGGATCGACATTACGATCTGGGTCGCAGAGCACATATCTGCCCTGCCGGGCGATGTCTGGACGATGCCACGACTGCCGCCGGAGGGTCTGCTGCTGATTTCGTTCGGCGGGTTATGGCTCTGCTTGTGGCAGGGGCCTTGGCGGCGCTGGGGTATGGTCGCCATCACCGCCGGGTTCGCCAGCATGTTGCTGACCCGGCCACCCGATATCCTGATTGCAGATGGCGGGCGCTTTGTGGCCGCGCAGGCTTCCGACGGAGATTATTTCATATCCGCCGACAAGGGCGAGAAGATCGTGCGCTCTTTTTTTGCCTCCGAGACCGGCGCGGCCTTGCGGGCTTGGCCTGCCGCGGGGAGAGCGGCGGAAGGCGACCTCGACTGCGCCGGTGAGTTGTGCGTCTACGCGGCGCGCGGCCGCCGTGTTGCAATCGCTACCGGCGAAGCTGCGATGCCGATCAGATGTACCGGGTTCGATGCGATCGTCAGCCAAGTGCCCGCCGGCTTCCGCTGCCGGTCGCTGATGCCGGTCATCGATCGGATCGATTCATGGCGCCGGGGCGCCGTCGCGTTATGGCTCGACCGGGACGGCGTCACCGTCGAAAGCGCCAATGAGAGCCGCGGAGACCGGCCCTGGGTTCCCCATCCGCGCCCGGCACGTCGAAGAGATCCGGCCGCCGCGGAGAGCGGTCAAGCCTACCCACATTTGTGAACGCGATCAGCCGAGCGGATCGGCTTCAGACTTCCTCGGACATCAGCGACCAATACCATTGGGCGATATTACGATCGAACCACGAGAACGAGGTGCCTGCCGCGCCTAGCCGCTCGGCGAGCGGATCCGAGCCAGTCTCGGGTTCGGGGCTGCGCCGGTTTTCTCCTGCCATCATCTCGATCACCTGAAAATCGGTCTGCTCGGCAAATTTGGGAATGACCCGGAGCAGAACCGCCCGCCGCGACTGCGCGAACAGCAAATCGAGAGGGCCGAGTTCTTGGCAGTCATCGGGCAAGCCGTCGAAAAAGAGGTGCGGCGACGACTGCAAAAAATGACGCAGATATTTCCAATTCCAGTTCGTGTTGTAGCGCGCCCGCCGCATCACCGTCGCCGCTGTCAGCCAAGCGGGCACGAAGTTCACCTCAGCGGCAGTTGCGCCGGGCGGATCGGCAAAGATGAGGCCATTGCAGACGCGTACCGGGTAGCTGGCGAGACGCAGCCGCGCAGGGTCGATCCGCGACGACAGCTCGGGCTCGACCAGTCTTCCGTCGAGCGCGTATTCCCACCCGTGATAAAGGCACATCAGCCGCTCGGCCGAACCCTCCTCCGCCTCGCACACCGGGTAGCCGGCGTGAATACAGACATTGCGCAGCGCATTGAGGCGGCCCCCGGCCTCTCTGGTCACCACGATAGAGCGCGCGGCGGCATCGCAGCGAAACCAACGGCCATCCTCGGAAAGGCGCGTCTCGTGGTCGAGCGCCATGACGGACCGTTGAAAGATCCGCTCCCGCTCCGCGGCGAATACTTGCGGGTCGGAAAACAACGCCGAAGCGGGCACGATTTCACCGTCTCCACGGAGCTGTTCTCCGAGGTCCGTAACGCTGGCAGGCAGATCCATCGCGGGGGGTCCGTTGTGAGATCTCGGGTCCGCCCGCAAACCGCCGACGGCCGCGTCAGATTGAACCGGCTGCGCCAACGCCGTCAAAAGCTTTCTAGTCAAGGCTTTTATGCTTTTGCTTCGGGTGGGATCCATACGAGCCCGCGAGAGCGTGGCCAAATCGTCATCGTCGATGCTATTCGACTCCCGGATCATCGGATCGAATGAAGAGGAAAACATGGGACCGCTCGCCGGCATCAAGGTCGTCGAACTCACCGGCATCGGGCCCGGGCCGATGTGCGCGATGCTGCTCGCAGATCTGGGCGCGACGGTGTTGCGCATCGACCGGCCGGAGCCGAGCGGCCTCGGGCTAATGCGGGAGCTGCGCTACGACCTTTTACTTCGCGGCCGCCGAGCCCTGGCGGTCGACCTGAAGAGCCCGGACGGGAAGGCGCTCGCATTGCGCCTCGTCGAGCACGCCGACGCGCTGATCGAGGGGTTCCGCCCCGGCGTCACCGAGCGGCTCGGCCTCGGCCCCGATGACTGCCTCGCCCGCAACCCGCGTCTCGTCTACGGCCGGGTGACCGGCTGGGGGCAGGACGGGCCGCTGGCGCACGCGGCGGGGCACGACATCAACTACATCTCGCTGGTCGGCGCGTTGCACGCCTTCGGGCGGCGCGGCCAGCCGCCGACCCCGCCGTTGAACCTGATCGGCGATTTCGCCGGCGGCGCCCTCTATCTGGCTTTCGGGATCGTCTGCGGCATCCTCGAGGCGCAGCGCTCGGGCCGGGGACAGGTCGTCGATGCGGCGATGGTCGACGGCGCCGCCTCGCTGATGACGGCATTCCACGGCATGGTCGCTGCCGGTCTCGCGACGCACGAGCGCGGCACCAACCACCTCGACACCGGCTCGCATTTCTACAATGTCTACGAATGCGCCGATGGACGGTGGATCTCGATCGCGCCGATCGAGGGCAAATTCTACGCCGAACTGCTGCGCCGCCTCGACATCGATCCGGCGACGTTGCCGCCGCAAATGGACCGCGAGCAGTGGCCCGCGGCGCAGACCCGGCTGGCGGCGCTGTTCAAAACCCGGACCTGCGAGGAATGGTGCGATCTGCTCGAAGGCACCGACGCCTGCTTCGCCCCCGTGCTGACGACCGACGAGGCGCCGCGGCACCCGCACAACGCGGCGCGCCAAACCTATGTCGAGATCGACGGGATCGCGCAGCCGGCGCCGGCGCCGCGGTTCAGCCGCACGATACCCGATCTGCCGATCCCGCCCCAGCCGCCGAGCCGCGGCGACGAGGCCGAGGCCGCGCTCGCCGGCTGGCTCGAACCGGCCGAGATCGCGGCGCTGCGCGCGGCGGGGACCCTCGGCTGAACCGACCGCCTCCGTCAGGTGGTGGCGGGTTCCATCTTGTAATCGCTGTCGCTGACGTGCTCGGCCCAGGTCGTGCCCTGGCCCTGCTCACCGTTTTCCGACATCGCCAGATGGGCGAACAGGCGGTCCGGCGCGGCGCCGTGCCAATGCATCGTATCGGGCGGGATCATCACGGTGTCGCCGGGATAGATCGCCTGCGGCCGCGATCCTTTGCCGATGCAGATGCGGCCGACGCCGGAAAGGCAATAGAGCGTCTGGCCGACTGGATGGGAATGCCAGCCGGTACGGGCGCCTGGAGTGAACGACACGACCGTCGCCCGCATGCGCGACGGCGCCTGGCCGACGAGCACCTCGTCCTGAAACACCTCGCCGGTGAAATTTTCAGCCGCGCCGCGCCTCGTCGCCCGTGCACTTGCCCGTACAACCGTCATCGCTTCCTCCGTTCGGGTGGAAAATTCGGTCGGAGAATAGGCCCGGCTCGCACCGAGTTGCAAAGCCCGAAATCGCGCCCTAGGATCGGTCGACAAATGCCGAGAGGGCAAGGGATGAGCGATCCGATCAAGGTGTTTTGGCAGCCGCATTGAACGAGCTGCCTCAGGGTTAAGGAATACCTCTCGGTCCGTGGGATCGAGTTCCAATCGATCAATGTGTTGGCGGATGAGGGCGGCCTAGAGGAGCTGCGGCGGCTGGGTGCGCGCTCGGTGCCGGTCGTGTCGCGCGGCGACCGTTTCGTATTTGCCCAGGTGATCAGCGATGTCGTCGAGTTTTTGGGTCTCGACGAGAAGACGGGCCCAGCACTGTCGCCGGCCGAGCTGCACGCGCGCTACGATCATGTGCTGGAGACGGCGATCCGCCTGGTGCGGCAGATGCCGGACGACCAGGCTCGAGGACCAGCTGCCGCACCGGCCGCGCTCGTACCGCATGCTGATGCACCACATCTTCCAGATCCCGACCGCGTATCTCGACATGGAGGACACCGGCGGAACCCTGACCTATGAGAGCCTCGTCGTTCCGCCGCCTGCCGAGATGCGGACGAGCGCCGCGGTCGCCGATTTCGGCGACAGCGTGCGGCGGCGCATGAATGCCTGGTGGCAGCGCGTCAGAGACGAGGATTTCGCGCGTCCGGTGCCGACTTATTTCGGCGAGACCTCGCGCCACGAGATGTTCGAGCGCACGGTCTGGCACTCGGCGCAGCATACAAGGCAGATCGCCGCGATCCTGGAGCAGGCCGGCGTCGCCCCCGACCGTCCGCTCGGCCGCCGACGATATCCGCGGCCTGCCGTTGACCGACAAGATCTGGGACTAGGGGTACCGCGCCCGCCTGCTGCCCGGGAGATCTGAACATGCAATGCGCCGGCAAGGTGGTCTTGGTCACCGGAGCGCAGCAAGGGATCGGCCGCGCGATGGCGATCGAATTTGCCGCTGCGGGCGCCGACGTTGCGATCAACTGGCTCGATGACGAGCGCGCTGCGGAGAGAGTCGCCGATCACGTGCGCAATAACGGACGGCGCGCGCTGACAGTCAAGGCGGACGTCGGGGATATCGAGCAGTCGCAAGCGATGGTGGCCGCCGCCGAGCAGGGGCTCGGGCCGATCGATATTCTGATCAACAATGCCGGAGTGTTCCCGCGCGTCCCGTTCCTGGAGATGGCGGAAAGCGACTGGGATTACGTGCTCGACGTCAATCTGAAGGGCGCGTGCTTCTGCGCGCAGGCTGTCGCCAGAGCGATGGTTGCGGCTGGACGGCCCGGCGTCGTCATCAATCTGACCTCGGGCGCAGCATTCCGCAGCTCGCCCCGCGGCGTGCATTACGTCGCGAGCAAAGGCGGCGTGTTGTCGATGACGCGGGCGATGGCGCTGGAGCTGGCTCCGTACCGGATCAGGGTCAATGCCATCGCGCCCGGTCTGACCGACACCGCCCAGCCGCGCTACGGCAGCAGTGAGGCGGAGCTCGCCGAGGCGGCGCGGGCAATTCCGTTCGGGCGCATGGCCCGTCCGGAGGAAATCGCGCACGCCGCGGTTTTTCTGGCCTCGGACAACGCCGGATTTGTGACCGGCCAGACCTTGCATGTAAACGGCGGCTCCTACTTCGGTTGAATTTGGTCCGGGCGCGTCGTCCAAGAACTTCTCCGTCGAGCCGCGTTAGCGGCGTCATGGTTTCAGCACCTCCCGTGTCGGCTTGAACGCGCTCGAACGCTATGTCGCATTGCCGGATCCGAGCTATCGGTGGAAGGCGATCGCAGCGCTGCCGGGCAACGGCTACACCACTCACCTGATCGAACTGGTGTCGCAGCGCTGGCGCGATGAGAGCGAGGTGGACCGGCCGCGCTGGCAGCACCAGTTGAGGCTCGTCGTGCCCGACGAGATCGCAAACGATACGGCATTGCTGGTTATCGCCGGCGGCTCGAACGACAAGCCGGCGCCAGCTCAGGCGAACCCGCTGCTGGCGCATTGCGGCGATGATGACCCGATCGGTCACTGCCGAACTGCGCATGGTGCCAAATCAGCCGTTGACCTTCGCGGGAGAGACCGATCCACGCGCCGAGGACGGCATCATCGCCTATAGCTGGGACAAGTACCTGCGGACCGGCGACGAGACTTGGCCGTTGCGTCTGCCGATGACGAAGAGCGTCGTGCGCGCGATGGACGCGATCACCGGCTTCTGCCGCAGCCGCGCAGGCGGCGGTGTCGAAATCGCCAGGTTTGTCCTCGCCGGAGCGTCGAAGCGCGGCTGGACGGCCTGGACCGCCGCAGCGGTCGACAGACGCGTCGCCGCGGTCCTTCCGGTGGTCATCGACCTCCTCAACATCGAGACCTCCTTCGAGCACCACTATCGCGCCTACGGGTTCTGGGCGCCGGCGATTGCAGCCTATCAGGCTTCCGGCATCATGCGCTGGGCGGGCACTGCCGAGCTGGCGTCGCTCCTCGAGATAGAAGACCCGTTTGCCTATCGCGACCGGCTCAGCATGCCTAAATTCGTGATCAATTCTGCGGGCGACCAATATTTCTTGCCGGACTCTTCGAGGTTTTATTTCGACGCGCTGATCGGCGAGAAATACCTTCGTTACGTGCCCAATACCGATCACTCGCTCAAGGGCAGCGATGCGCGGGAAAGCGTGCTGGCGTTTTACCATGCGATCGTTGCGGGCCAACCCCGCCCGCAGTTTTCTTGGAGCTTCGCGCCTGATGGCGTGATCGAGGTAAAGACTGCCACGCGGCCGCTCGCTGCAGCACTATGGCAGGCGATAAACCCCGAGGCGCGGGACTTCCGGCTCGAGACGATCGGGCCTGCCTACCGGCGCTCGACCTTGGAACCCGATGGCGACGGGACCTTCAGGGCGAGAGTGCCCGAGCCCGCGCGCGGTTGGGTCGCATATTTTGTCGAGTTGACCTTCCCGAGCCTCGGCCCCTTTCCGTTCAAATTCACCACCGAAATCCGGGTCGCACCCGAGACGCTCCCCTTCGGTCCGCCGCCCGAAATGATGTCGGCCGCGCGCCAGGCGGCCGACATTTCCGACTGAGGCCGGAGCGGCCAGCGTGTCCCCACACGTGCAGCCGAACTTTTCGCTCGCCCTCGACCGACTTAACTATCAATTTCGGAGAAAGGCGCGCCGAATTTAATTAGAATTTAATGGTTCGGCTGAGGAGAGGCAGTTGCGGCGGTTCTGGCGCCTTTTCGGGTGGTTCGTCGTGGTCGACGCATTGATCACGGTATTTGGCGTGATCACCGCGCCGCTGCTATTGTCTCTGGCGCTGGATGCTGCGGTCGGTCTGCTCGTCATTCGCAGCTGCATGGAGATGCGCGCTCGGTTCTTCGTCGCTTTCGCCAGGGCCGCCAAATCCAGTTTCATGGAAGGCGGCCGTTGATGCTGGGTTTCATGCTGTCGCAACTGGCGTTACGGCTACTCTCTGCAATCCTCGGCGGATATGGCATATTTTGTCTGATCATGAGTTTCGTGGTGCCAGAGGTCGGGGCTCAGGCGTTTATGCTGCTCCTTACGGCCACCGCCGTTGTTTATCTCTGCCGTTCCGAGCGGACCCGGTAACCGCGAGCACCAGTTAAGCCGTAGCTCCGAGTATCTCACGGATTTCGGGCAGGTGCTCGCGACCCCAGAACAGCTCGCCGTCGAGCAGGAAACTCGGCACGCCGAAAACCCCGATCGCTTCGGCGGTACGGCAGATGCCCTCCAGCTCGTCAGGGCCCGGACCTGCCGAGTAATCTGGGAACCCCGCCGGATCGGCCCCGGCTTCCGCCAATACCGCGCCGATCACGCCGACATCCTCGATGTCGAGCTCGCGCTTCCAGAAGCGTTCGAAGACCATATCGTGATAGCGGCGGAAGACTGCGTCACCCTGGCGCTTCGCGTACAGCATGCCGCATAGGGCGAGGGTCGAATCCCAGATCTTCCGCGGGCCGCGGATCACCAGTCCACGCTTGCGTGCTTGGCGGCGGCAGTCCATGTAGCTGTAGCGCACCCGGCGCCATTGATGGGCGTTGCGCTGTTCCTCGATGACGCGGCCATTATCGTCGAGCTTGGCGGAGCCGAGAAAGCTCGGGATGTCGAGCCTATAGGGCAGCCAATCGATGCGCACCGGAAAGCCCCGTTCCAATTCATAGACGAGGTCCTTCGCCAAATAGGCGTAGGGGCTCTTGTAGTCGGTGTAGACGGCGACGGTTTGCGGCTCGGCCATGCCGGGTGTGGCACTTGTTGAGAACAGTCTAGGAATGCCTCTGGCAAAGCCACGAACCGGTCTTACAATGGTCGTCGCAAATTCCTTCCGGGCCGACTCTTCACCTCCGCGCTCAATCGCGTTGGCAATATCCTCTAACTCAGCCGCCCATAAGCGGAGCTGAATTCTGAGTTCCGGTTCAACCGGACGATCGAGAAGTTCACGACAACGCTCTGCATCTTCCCGATATTTTCTGGGCGTTTTCATGGTTCTCTCGCATTATTGCTCGTCCCCCACTGATTGGCGCAAAGCAGTTGGCGCCCGGATCTTATTTTTGCTCCGTGCGGCTGCCGAAATCGCTCGTGCCGGCGGAATTTGTCATGGATCCAGCTCCTCGCACCCTTCGGCGGCATGCTGGATCCCTACGCCCACGCCGGTGTTGCCGATCAGCGCGTCCGCGGTCTGTTGATCAAGCGTCGCCGTCCGCGCGAGATCGTTGCTCTTTTGGAACCCCAAAAGCGCCTGCTTTGTCTCCGGGCCTATGACGCCGTCGAGCGAGCCATTGTAGAGCCCGATCATGTGAAGCTTCTACTTGTGCCCACCGAATGTCGTCTTTCGAGAGATTCGCGGCATTCAGCCAATGCTGCGATGTTCCGGGCGCGAGGGCATGTTCCCTACCGCATTCGAGACGCTATCGGCGTCCGCCGAAAAATCCAGAGCGGCGCCGCCGATCCCCAATGCCAATACCGAAGCCGTGCCAAGGATCAATTTTCGGATCATAGTCATCTCCCGTGTTTCGCACGTTGGTAAATCGTCGAGCTACTATTCAGAACAATCTGGCCGCAAATCGCGTTCCTCGCGGGCAGCTGTGTCAGATTTGGGACAAGCGGGCACGGGGTCCTAGGCGATAACGGCACCACCTCGGCCGATCTCGGCGGCGGTGGCGCGGGCGCGGGCGGCGGCGTCGCGCGCCATTTCGGCGCACAGGCCGGTGTAGGCGGTCGGGTCGAGCAAGGCGGCGATCTGCTTTGCATCCAGATGCGCGGTCACGCGCGGGTCGGCCGCCAACAGCTCGGCGAAGGACCGGCCTTCGACAAAGGCTGACTGCGCGGCGTCGTAGACGACGTCGTGGGCGTGCTGGCGGCCTATTTGAGCGCCGAGATCGAGCATGACGGCTTCGGCCATGATCAGGCCGCCGCCGAGATCGAGGTTGCGCCGCATGCGCTCGGGGTCGAGGCGCAGGCCCCGCAAGACCTCGACGAGGCGGCTCAACGCGTCGCCCAGCGCGATCGAGGCGCGCGCCTCGGCGGCGTCCATGATCAGGCTCGTCGTGCGGTCGGCCTCGTGCTCGGTCTGCATCGCTTCCAGGGCCAAGGGCACGCTGGCGCGCACCTCGGCCGCCGCCGCGATGATGTCCTGGCAGAGCTTGGGGTTGCGCTTCTGCGGCATCGTCGAGCTGCCGACCGTGCCGGGCGGCACCGGCTCCTCGACCTCGCCGAATTCGGTCTTCATCAAGGTGTAGATCTCCCGCGCAATCTTGCTGCAGGTCGCGGCGAGGAGCCCGAACAGGCAGATGTTCTCGGCGAGATGGTCGCCGATGGTGCGCGACGGCACCCGCATCGGCTCCATGCCGAGATGCTTGCCCATCGCCGCCTGCACCGCCGGGCCTTGCGCGCCGAGCGAGGCAAAGGTGCCGGCGCCGCCGCCGAGCATCGCGACAAAGAGGCGAGGCGCTGCCTGCCGCAGCCTCTCGACATGGCGGATCATCTCGTCGATCCACACCGCCGGCTTGTAGCCGAAGGTCGCCGGCAGCGCGTGCTGGCCGTGCGTGCGCCCGGCGATGGGCATATCGGCGCCGCGCTCGGCGAGATCGGCCATCGCCGATAGCGCCTCGACCGATCAGCCCCAATAAGATCCGGTGCGCCTGGCGCAGTACCAGCAAGTCGCCGGTCTGCGTGATGTTCTGCGTCGTCGCGCCCCAATGCACCCAGCCGCCATGAGGTTCGCCGGTGACGCGGCTCAGTTCCCAAACCAACGGCACGATCGTATGGCCGGTGCGGGCGAACCCCTCGTCGATGCGCGCACGGTCGAGCAATTCGAGGTGCGCGGCACGCCCGATCGCCTCGGCGGCGCCCTTCGGGATTATTCCCAGCTCCTGCTGCGCCTTGGCGAGCGCCGCCTCGACATCGAGCCAGGCCTGCCAGCGGTTCTCCAGCCGATAGAGCGCGCGGATACCGGGATCGCTCACGCGGGCGGCGGTCGGCAGTTCGTCACTCATGGGTTTTCCTCCGCAATGGCTCCGCCGGATCTTACCCGAACTCTCGGTTCGCAGGTCATCGGCCGATCACCAACCGAGCGTTTGGTCTGCCTTGACGCGCACTCGGCTCGCGGTCAGTCTGCGACATCGCCGCCGTGGAGGAAGTAGAGCCATGAAGCTGATGTGGTTTCACCTGATGCCGTACACCGAACTTGCCGGAGGATTTTCGCGACAATCATCCCTCGGTGTGGGTCGACATCCATTCCTCGCTGTTCGACCCGCGGCGCGCGCATCTGATGTACAACGACTTCATGGACGAGCTCGAATTCGCGGCGGAATGCGGGTTCGACGCGGTCTGCGTCAACGAGCACCATTCGAACGGCTATGGCCTGATGCCGTCGCCCAATCTGATCGCCTCGGCATTGGCGCGGCGCACCACCGACACGGCGCTGTGCGTGATGGGCAATTCCTTGGCACTCTACAACCCGCCGACTCGGGTCGCCGAAGAATTCGCGATGATCGACTGCATTTCGGGCGGCCGGCTGATCGCCGGGTTCCCGGTTGGGACGCCAATGGACACCTGTTTTGCCTACGGACAGAACCCGAGCATGCTGCGCGAGCGGTATTATGAGGCTCACGACCTCGTATTAAGGGCGTGGACCGAGCAGGACACCTTTGCGTTCAACGGGCGGTTCAACCAGCAGCGCTATGTCAACATCTGGCCGCGCCCGGTGCAGAAGCCGCACCCGCCGATCTGGATCCCCGGCGGCGGCTCGGTCGAGACCTGGCGCTGGTGTGCCGAGACCGATCACGTCTACGCTTACCTGTCGTATTTTGGCTACTTGGCGGGGCAGGCGACGATGGACGGCTTCTGGAAAGAAATGGACCGCCTCGGCAAGGACCGGAACCCGTACCGCGCCGGCTTTCTGCAATTCGTCGGCGTCGCCGACACCCGCGAAGAGGCTTACCGGCTCTACCGGGAACCCGCGGAGTACTTCTACGGCCGCTGCCTCCACGTCGACCCGCGTTTCGCCGCCGCGCCCGGCTATACGAGCGAAGCCACACAGCGGGCCGGTGTCGTCGGCCAGGTCGCCCAGGTGGCACGGATGCGCCGGTTCGATACCCTGGCGCGCGAGATGGATGCGATCGTCGAGAAGGGCTACGTCATCGTCGGCTCGCCGGACGAAGTCGCCGACCAGCTCAAGAAGGTGGCGGCCGACCTCAACGTGGGGCACCTGATGCTGCTGATGCAGTTCGGCAACATGGGCAAGGAGCTCGCGAAGTACAACACGAAGCTCTTTGCGGAAAAGGTCCTGCCGCAATTGACCGATGTGTTCTCGGAATGGGAGGACCACTGGTGGCCGCAGCCGATGGCGCGCGAGACGCGAGCCACATCGGCGCCATTCCGGCAATCCGCGATGGCCGCCGAGTGAGTGCTTGCGTGCTTCGAGACGCGCCCTTTGGGCGCTCCTCAGCATGAGGAAGGCATGATGGCGCGAAGGACAGCTCTCATCCTGAGGAGGCCGCTGGGCGGCCGTCTCGAAGGACGCACCCAGCTGATCCAATCGGAATGGGAGGGGTGGTCGTGAGCGAACCGGAGGAGCTGTCCGTCGAAGTCAACGGCTTTTCGTCCCGGGTGTGGCGGAAAGGGCAGGGGCCGAAGCTCGGCTTTCTCGCCGGCTTTGGCGGGTTGCCGCGGTGGGTCCCGTTTCTCGACGCACTGGCGCGCGAGCGCACGGTCATTGTGCCGTCATTGCCGGGTTTCCCGGGCGGCGACCGCGGGCACACCGTGCTCGACAGCCACCTCGATTGGCTGCTCGCAGTTCGTCAACTCCTTCAGAAAGCGGGGCTGGAGGGCGCCGATCTGGCCGGCAGCTCGGTCGGCGGCTCGTTTGCCGCCGAGGTGGCGGCGATCTGGCCCGCTGCGGTCCGCCGATTGGCGCTGATCGCGCCCTGGGGTCTCTTCGACGAAAAAGACCCGATGACCGACCCTTGGGCGCAGCGGGCGCCCGACGTGCCGGCGCTGCTGTGCGCCGACCCCGAGCGCTGGAACCAGCTCAAAACCGAGCCGGAACGGGCCAACTCGCCGGAATGGCCGATCGAGCAGACACGCGCCAACGAGGCCGCCGCACGCGCCTTCTGGCCGCTTGGCAATACGCGGCTCGAAAAGCGCCTGCCGCTGATCGAGGCGCCGACCCTGCTCATCTGGGGCGAACAGGACCGCATCATGCCGCGCAGTTATGGAGACCGGCTCGCCGCCGCGATTGCCGGCCGCACCGAAATCACCACGATCCCCGGTGCCGGCCACCTTGCCGAGCTCGACAAGCCCGACGAGGTCGCCGCGGCGATCCTGCGCTGGACCGCCTGACCGAGCGTCGCCCGCCCGCCGGAGCCTGCCGATGAAATTCGGACTTTTCTACGAGCATCAACTGCCGCAGCCCTGGGCCGAGGATTCGGAGCTGCGGCTTTACCAGCAGGCGCTCGACCAGGTCGAGCTCGCCGATCGGCTCGGCATCGACTACGTCTGGGAGGTCGAGCACCATTTCCTCGAAGAATATTCGCACTCTTCGGCGCCCGAGGTGTTCCTCGCCGCCTGCTCGCAGCGCACCAAGCGGATCCGGCTCGGCCACGGCATCACCCTGATGCCGCCCAAATACAATCATCCGGCCCGCGTCGCCGAGCGCATCGCGACGCTCGATCTGGTGTCGAACGGTCGCGTCGAGTGGGGCACCGGCGAGTCGGCGACGGCCGTCGAGATGGGCGGCTTCGGAGTCGATCCGCAGGAAAAGGAGGCAATGTGGCAGGAGGCGACCGAGCAGGCCGCCAACATGCTCGCGATGCGGCCCTATCCCGGATTTCAGGGACGCTGGTTCGACATGCCGTGCCGCAACCTCGTGCCGAAACCGGTGCAAAAGCCGCACCCGCCGATCTGGGTGGCGTGCTCGCGGCGCGAGACGATCCACCGGGCCGCCAGAGCCGGGCTCGGCGCGCTGGCCTTCGCTTTTCTCGAACCCGAGCAGGCCGCGAAATGGGTCGAGGAATATTACAGCATCATCAAATCGCCGGAATGCGTCCCGATCGGCCACAGCGTCAATCCGAACCTCGCGATCGTCACCGGCATGTCGTGTCACCCGGATGAGGCCGAAGCGGTCCGCCGCGGGCTCGACGGTTTCCGCTTCTTTGGCTATTCGCTCGGCTATTACGCGGTATTCGGCGAGCACAGGCCAGGACGGGCCGACCTGTGGCAGCGCTTTCTGCAAGTCAAGGACCAGTTGCCGGAGAATGCCGGGCGCGGTGGCATCGGCACCCCCGCGCAATTGCGAGAGCATCTGAGCCGGTATGAGAAGGCCGGGATCGACCAGGTCATGTTCGTCCAGCAGAGCGGCGCCAATCGGCATGAGCACATCTGCGCGTCGCTCGAAATTTTTGCGTCTCAGGTCATGCCGGAGTTCAAGCAACGCGAAGAGGCTCGCGCGGCGGAGAAGCGGCGCGAGCTAGCCCCCTATATACAGGCCGCACTGGCACGCAAGCCGCGCATGCCGCCGGTCGCAGATGCCGACATCCCTCGGGTCGAAGCCTTTGGACGCAAGGCCGCGTCGCCGATCCTCAGCTCCGACCGCGGCGGCGCGATTTCGATCCCGACCCAGGACCCATTCGCCGCTCGCGAGGGCGAACGGCCTTAGAGCCCAATGAAACGTCCGTCCGGAGTTCTTTTCAGCTCTGGTTGACGCCGGGCGCCCCGATCCGTCTCGCGACGACCCGGCTATCGGGCGGGCTTATAGGTCTTGGCGACGGCGTCTGCCTTCTTCATGGCCCCTACGCCTTCCGTGCCCGTCATCAATGTGGTCGTCTTGCTGGCCTTGACGGCGCCGCCTGCAGCGACGGCCAACGCGATCGCCGACATGCTTTCGTTGTTCGGCACATCGCAGATGAAGACGGCGTCATACTCGCCGAAGCAATACCAACCACCAACGAGTTTACCCCCGACGGCCTCGCACGCCTGACGGCCGACGGTTTCAATTCGGTTCTGCGGGTTCTTGAGCTGGGCGGCCCATGACTCCGCGGTGTAAGCTGCCTGGTACATATAAAGCGGCATGTTCGACCTCCCTTTTGGGTGTTGCGCGGTCTGGCGCTGATCCCGTTGCGGCTTGCGCCGACCGCAGCGGCCAGTCTACCCCAACCCGGGCGATCCGGCCAGTTCTCGGCACTGGGTCAGGCGTTGTTATCGTCGCTCGCGATAGTCGGCCCCGCGGAGGCAGGGCTCTGCTTAAAACCGAAAGAGGCTTCTGAGGTCGCCGATTGCCGGCCGGTTGGCCGGGATATACGGATCGGCGCTGTCTTCGATCGGATTGGGGAGCTGGTCGCGGCTGCGTTTTGACAAAATCGGCAGTCCCCAATTCGCCTCAATGAATTTCAGGATCGAGATATGGTCGGTGTATGTGTGGTCGATCTCTCCCCTGCGGGCGAAGGGCGAGACGGCGATCAGCGGAATGCGGGTCCCGTCGCCAACGGCGTCGAGGATCTGGATGTAGCCGCTGTCCCAATAACCGCCGCCCTCGTCGACGGTCACCAGGATCGCCGACTTCGCCCACAGCTCCGGATTGGACCGGACCTTGTCGATCAGCGTGCGAAGGAACGCTTCGTAGCGTGATACGGTCGAGGAAGCGGGGTGGCCGGATTGCGTATTGGGCGGGATCACAAAGGCCACGGCGGGCATCGCGTAAATGTCGTCGATATCGCGGAACAGCGCCGCATGGTCCTGCAGGTTGGCTTTGAGCGGGCCCGTCATGATCGCGCTCGAATAGGTCAGCGGATCGCAGACGCCACAATATTCCTCCGACGTGACGCCGCCGGCCGTGCGTCCGCCGGAATACCATTTCCAGGTGATCCCCTTCGCTGAAAGCGCCTCGGCGATAGTCGGCTGCGACTGTGGTGGCACACGAAAAATCTCAGGTCCCAGCGGCGCCGGCTCGCCGTTGGCAAGGAACCCGGCACGGTAATTGTTCACAAGATAATAGGCGTCCGGTTCGCAATTGCCGTCATTGAAGGGCCGGTACGGCAAGGCCGTGAGATAAGCGCGGATCGATTTCGAGCCAGGCGCATTCGCGTCGGAGCAGTTGGTGTAGGAGCCGTTCGAATAGCCCGACTGCGTGTACCAGTTGTTCGTCCCCGGCCGCGGGTTCGGATTTTCGATCTGGCCGGGTGGCGGGTGCGCCAGAATACCGTCTCTCCAGTAGGCGATCGCGTGACCGGTCGCGAGCGCCTGAAAATTCGCGCCGGTGCCGCCCATTACCGGCTGATGATGATTGTCGCTGAGCGCATAATTTTCGGCGAGCTGGCGGAAATAAGGCGCGTCGCCGGCGGCCATGTTGTAGAACCCCATCGCGACGGCGCCCTGGTTCGTGCCGGAATCCGGATCCGCCCGGTTCTGCGAGCCTTCGCCCGAGGTCTCGTCCACCCAGACGAAGAGATCGCGCTTGCCGCCGTCGACCTGTTGCCACATCTGGAAGAAACGGTGCACCGGGTCGCCAACCGCTGCGGTGTAATCGACGTATTTCGTGATCTGGAAGGGCCCGTTCGCCAGCAATGCCGGAAACCTCGCGTCCGGCGCAAAGCGCGGCAGCCCTGGTGCGTAGGTCGTGCCAGGCCGCGGCAGCTCGCCATAGGTCCCGACAATCTGCGGCGTTACCTGGTAGGTGTCGCGCACCTCGGCGCGGCGCTGAGCCGCGTTGGTGAATTCCGGTCCCGGGTTGCCGTCGCGGTTGACGATGCCCTGTGACAGCAGATTGCGGATTTTCGCATTTGACTGCGGCCGATAGACCCCAAAAAGGTTGTCAAAGCTGAGATTTTCTCCGACGACCACGATCAGATGCTCGATCGGGGTCGCCGTTTGCCCTCGCGCCGGGGCGAGCAGCATCAGCAATGACAGTAGTGCCAGCGCCAAACCCTTTATCGGAGCAGCCATTCAGCCGTCGAGCCGCCGCAGGTACTGCGCGACGAAATCGCAGCCGACCAGTCCTTTGTAGGCCTCGGTCAGTCGCCGGGTGATCGGCCCCGGAACCGCTCCGGCGCCAAAAGTGCGGCCGTTGAGGCTTCGCACGCCGCAGATGCACAGGCTGGTCGAGGTCAGGAAACACTCGTCGGCGGTATAGGCGTCGTAAAGATCGATGTCCCGCTCTTCGAAAGGGATTTCGAGGCTGCCGGCGAGGTCGATCACCGCCTGACGGCTGACGCCGGGTAGCACATATCGCTCCTTCGGAGTCAACAGGCCGCCGTCGCGCACCAGGAAGATGTTGCTCCCCTGACCCTCCGAAAGATTGCCGTTGACGTCGAGCAATACCGCCCAGGCGTCCGGCTTTTGCGCCTTCACCTCGCGGTCGGCCAGCACCAGGTTCAGATACTGGTGCATCTTGGCGCGCGGCGACAGCGAGTCGGGCGGCGTGCGCCGCAGCGAAGGAGTGACCACCTCGATTCCGTCGCGGAAATACTTTGCCCGGTCGCGCAATGGCAGCGGAACGCATTCGATGATCACATTCGGCCCGTAATGGCCCCAGTTGTCGCCCGGTACGCGAGTGACGCCGCGGCTGATCCGCTGGGCCAGCCAGTAATCCTCTCCGGGGCCGAGCAGGTGGCGGTTACGCGCCAGCACGTCCTCGCTGATCGCGGCCATCTCGGAGGGCGGCATGCCCGGGTCGATCTCGAGGTATCTGAGCGAGCGGTAGAGCCGCGCGACATGCTCCGTGAGGCGAAATGCCGTGCCGTTGAAGCTGCGGGTCATGTCGAAGACCGCGTCGCCGCGTAGAAAGCCCTGGTCGCGGAACGGGATTAAGACCTCGCTCTCGCCGACGATCTTGCCGTTGAACCAAGCGACGCGCTCGTTTGCCAGAGCCACGGCGAACCCCTCCTGTGCATCGAGGCGACTGAACCCCGACCTCCAATATAGTATCGGTACGTCAGCCGAAAGGAGCGGAAGGTGGATCTCGATCTCAAGGGCAAGAATGCAATCGTCACCGGGGGCACGCGCGGCATCGGCCGCGCCATCGCCGAGCTGTTGGCGGCCGAGGGGTGCAATGTGGCGCTCTGCGCGCGCCACGAGGCGGTGGTGGACGAAACCGTGGCGGCGCTCGCTGCCCGGGGGGTCAGAAGCTGGGGCGGTAGGATCGATGTCGCCGACACAAAGGGACTTCGCGCCTGGGTTGGGAAGGCAGCCGAGGCGCTCGGCGGGCTCGACATTTTCGTTGCCAATGTCAGCGCACTAGCACAAAGCATGGACGAGGATTCCTGGCGGCGCAGCCTGGAGATCGACATCATGGGCACCGTCGCCGGGGTCGAGGCGGCCGTCCCCTTCCTCGAGCAATCGACGGCGGGCGCGATCGTCGTCGTCGGCACGACCGGCGCCATCGAGATCGCCGGTCCGCCGCGCCCCTATGCCTCGGCAAAGGCGGCGCTGGTGCCCTATGTCAAAGCGCTCGCCCGCAACCTTGCCGCCAAAAACATCCGCGCCAACATGGTCTCGCCGGGCAACGTCTATTTCAAGGGCGGCGTCTGGAATGTCGTCGAAGAGAACAACCCCGAGCTGTTTCAGACCATGGTCGGTCGCAATCCGATGGGCCGCATGGGCACGCCGGCCGAGGTCGCGAATGCGGTGGTATTTCTCGCGAGCCCCCGCGCAAGCTTCATCACCGGCACCAATCTGATCGTCGACGGCGCGCTGACCCAGCGAGTGCAGTTCTGATTGTGGTGCACTCCACAGGTGAGACACGAGAAATAGGGGACAGTTTCTCGAGGAGAGGAACTGATGACGAAACACCGGAAATATCCGATGGCGTTGAAGCAGGCCGCGGTGGCGCGCGTGGTGGACGGGAAAAGCATCGGTGAGGTTGCGGGCGATCTGAACTGCGGGGCCCGCTTTTGTATGCGTGGCGAGACCAGGTTCGTGCGGGTGGGCCGGCAGCGTTGCGCGGGCGGGGACGACCGCGCAAGGGGGCAACGGCAGTGGCGGCCCCGGATTGACCGGAGCCGGCGCGGCTCCCTACAAGAGGGGCACGGCTACGGAAGGAGTTGCACGCGGTGACGGTTATTCATCTGCTGCGGCACGGCGAGCACGTGCTGCGCGGTCGCGTGCTCGCTGGGCGTACGCCCGGGGTCGGCCTGTCGGCTCGGGGCCGCGCCGAGATCACTGCGGTCGCCGACCGCCTCGCCGAAGAGGAGATTGCCGCGCTCTATTCGAGCCCGCTGCAGCGCGCCCGCGAGTTGGCCGAGATCCTCGCCGAGAGGCTGGATCTGCCGATTGCGTACCGCGAAGATGTGCTCGAACTCGATTTCGGTGAGTGGACCGGCCTGACCTTTGATGCCGTCAGGGCGGACGAGCGGTGGCGATTGTGGAGTACCTGCCGCAGCATCGCCTGCGTCCCCGGCGGCGAGAGCATGCGCCAGGTCCAGGAACGCGCGGTCAAAGCCTTGCTCGAATTGCGGGAAGCGCATCGCGACGGGACGGTGGTCATCGTCAGCCACGGCGATGTGATCCGCGCCGCATTGCTGTTCGCGCTCGGGATGCCGCTTGATTTCTACTCCCGGATCGAGGTCGGGCTCGCCTCGATCAGCACGATCCAGATCGACGATTTCGGAATTCGCGTGCTGGCCGTCAACGCACGGCCCCGGCTCGCTCTTTGATTTTATCAACGGGTTGATGTTATTGGCCCGCCTTTCGCGTCCAGTTCTGTGTGGCGCCGTCGCGCTCGCGTTGGCTCTCGGGGGTGTGGCGGCGGCAGCGGATACGCGAGCTGTCGGGTGCGGTACCAGTCGGATCGGCGAGATTACCGTTGCGACCCTGCGCAACTCCCCGATCGTCACCGTCGTCGCCAATGGGGCACCGGTCACCTTGTTGCTCGATACCGGCGCCGAATGGACAATCCTGACACCCGGCGCCGCCAAGCGCGTCGGCGCGCAAACTCCGCGCATCGAGTTCCAGCGGCAGATACGCGGCCTTTCCGGCAGCCTGGCGACCAACGAAGTCGAATTGCGCAGCTTCACCGCCGGCCAGACCGCGATACCGTGGCGCCGGGTGCGCGTCGCGCCGCTCAATATGCCGAGCGTGTTCTCCGGTTCGCTCGACGGTGTCCTCGGCGCCGACACCTTGAGCAGTTTCGACATCGACCTCGATCTGCCGCATCACCGTATGGTGTTCTACGGCAAGCAATCCTGCCCGAGCGCCGCACCGGCCTGGGCCGAGCCCTACGCAACGATCGCGGTGCGCAAAACCTTCAGCAACCACCTTTCCTTTCCGGCGCAGCTCGATGGTCGCCAGATCGACACTTTCATCGATACCGGCGCGCAACTGAGCGTGCTCTCAAGCAAAGCCGCGCTGGCTCTCGGCGTGACCGAGGCGGCCCTGTCGCGCGACCGTGCGACGGTAACGCTCGGTGCGGCGGCAGAGCGGCTGAACTCCCACCTTCACCGCTTTTCCCACATGGAGGTCGGGGGAGAGGTCGTCCGCAGTCCGGCGCTGATCGTTGCGGACGTCAGCCTCAGAGACGCCGACCTCGTTCTCGGCATCGATTTCCTCGGCTCGCGGCGGGTCTGGCTGTCCTACGGATCGCAGCAGATTTTCCTGGCGCGCCGGACTTAGCTTGGCGGGTCCCGTGGCTCGGCTCCGCGGCTGTGATCGGCGACGGGCTCTGTTAAATTGCTGTCGCGATCCCAATATACTACCTTTGATCCCCAAAGGCACAATGGCCGATGACTCCGAATGAACTAGCCGACGCCGCCCGCAATCTCGCGCATGCGCTCGGTATCACCGTCTATATTCGGGATGGGCGGATCTACCAGCACGGGCCGGGGGTCGAAGTCTTGCCGCCGCCGGGCGCCTGCCCGACCGCGCCGGGCGCTCCCTATCCCCGCGAAGAGGCGCCTCTCAACTGATCGATCGGGCGTAAGGGCTCGGTAGGACCGGATGCCGCCCATGCCAAAGACACACCCCCATGCCGAAGCGACGTACCGGGTGATCCCTCTCGAGGACGGGTCGTTCGGCGTTGAGGTCAGCATCCCGGAGAACTATCCGACCACGGTCAAACCGTTCGGCACCGAAGCCGCCGCCGAGGCGTGGATCGCCGAGCATCGCGAACGCGTGCAGTCCGAGAATCTGGCGGGCCGCTGGTTCACCAGGCCTTCCGGCAACCGTCGCCGCTAAGGGCGATGTCGAGATCCCCCTTGCTGGCGACCGGCGACCCCGGTTGGCATTTCATCGACCTTTATCCGGCGATTTACCGCGGTGACGAGCAGCGGCCGCGGAATTTTCTGATCCCGCAGCTCGCTTACGCGGCCGATCATCCCGGCGAGGACCTGCCGCATTTCCGCCTCGCCTTCGAGGTGACGGATGAGTAGCGCGGATACCGGAGTTACTGCCGATCGCGGCGCGCCGGCATCGTCAGGAAAGCGTGCACTATGTGCCACAGCTGGTGCCGGTTGTGGCCGAAGACGAGGGCATGCGCCGCTCCCGGGAGGACAAGGAACTGACGATCGGGGTTGGGCAATTGCCGGAAGAAGTCGAGCAGATCCTCTTCGCTCGCGATCCCGTCGTGCTCGCCGCGCACGATCATGACGGGCGCCTGCACCTCGCGCGGATCGACGACCGGCAGGTTTGCCGTCATGTCCAGGTAGGTTCCGGTCGGCACCTGATCACCGAAGACGAGCTCGGCATCGGCCAGCGCGTCGGCGACGGCGGGATCGCTCGTCCCCGGATGGTCGCGGGTAAAAATGCTGCGGATCATCTGCCGATCGCGCAGCCTGCGGTTATGGGTGCGGAAGTAGTCGAGCTGCTCGGCGCGCTTGGCTAGCGTCGGCGAGTTCCGGCCCGTGTAGGTGAACGCGTTCAGCACGAGCCGGTCGACCCGCTCGGGCCGAACCATCGCAAAGGCGGCAGCGCGCAGCGCGCCCGAGGATTCGCCCATGAAATGGAGCCGCTCCTGGCCGGTCTCGCGGATCACCAGCTCGGTTGCGGCAACGAGATCGGCGACACCGCTGGCAATGTCGGAATTGCCGGAGGTCCGCGACGAGCGCCCGTAATTTTCATGGTCCATCGTCCACACGTCATAGCCGAGCCCGGCAAACACGTTCATCGTCGAATATTCGCCGGCGCCCGGGACCGTCAGGTCGAAGGACGACAGCCCCGAATTCGACGAGCCGTGAACCAGGAACAGAACCGGGCGGGGCAGCTGGCCCGCAGCCGGGTCTAGGCGCTTGCGGTAGACCGCGAGCGAGACGTCGCCCTTGTGCACGGTATAATCGGTTCGTGACGGGGTTGCGTGCTGATCGTCGGCCATCGGGACCCCTTGACTTGATTTCGCGACAGTCTGCGCCAATTCCAGCATCGGCCCACGGCACGGGCTTGTCCACCACCTGAGGAGCAGCAGCGATGACGGGGTCACGCCGATTGCATTTGGGGGCTTTCATGCGCCCGGTCGGCATCCACACCGCCTGGTGGCGCTATCCCGGCGCCTACCCCGACGCCAATTTCAACTTGCAGCACCTGGTCCGTTTTGCGCAGAAGCTGGAGCATGGCCGGTTCGACGCGTGGTTCATGGCGGACCATCTTGCCGTCCTCAATATGCCGATGGCGGCGCTGAAGCGCAGCGCCACGGTCACCTCCTTCGACCCGCTGACCTTGCTGCCGGCGTTGGCGATGGTGACCGAGCATCTCGGGCTGATCGCCACCGCCTCCTCCACCTTCGAGCCGGCCTACATGATCGCGCGGCGTTTCGCCTCGCTCGACCATATCAGCGGCGGGCGCGCCGGCTGGAACCTGGTCACCACCTCGAACCCCGACGCGGCGCTCAATTTCGGACTGACCGAGCACATGGAGCATGGCGAGCGCTACCGCCGCGCCCGCGAGTTCTTCGACGTCGTGACCGGGCTGTGGGACAGCTGGGCCGAGGACGCCTTCATCCGCGATGTCGAGAGCGGCCTCTATTTCGACCCGGAGCGGATGCATGTGCTGGACCACAAGGGCGAATTCCTGTCGGTGCGCGGCCCGTTGAACATCGCCCGGCCGATCCAGGGCTGGCCGGTCATCGTCCAGGCCGGCGCCTCCGACGCCGGTCGCCAGCTCGCCGCCGAGACCGCAGAGATGATCTTCGCCAGCGGCGGCAAGCTCGCCGACGCGCAGAGCTATTATGCCGATGTCAGGGAGCGGGCGAGAAAGGCCGGCCGCGACCCGGACCACATCAAGATCCTGCCCGGCTGCCTCGTCGTTGTCGGCGACACCGCGGAGGAGGCGCGGCAAAAGCGGGCCTTGCTCGACAGCCGCGTGCACCCCGACAGTGGCATCGCCTCATTGTCGATCGCGCTCGGCCACGACGCCTCGGTCTTCGATCTCGACGGCCCATTGCCGGAGATCCCGGAGACCAACGCCAGCAAGAGCGGCCGCGAGCGCGTCATCGAACGCGCCCGGCGCGACAATCTGACCGTCCGCCAATTGGCCCAGATCGCCGGCAGCTACGGCGGCCTCGCGATGGTCGGCACCCCCGAGATGATCGTCGACCAGATGGAGGAGTGGCTCTACAGCGACGCCTGCGACGGCTTCAACATCATGTTCCCGTGGGTCCCGGGCGGCCTCGACGACTTCGTCGACCGCGTCGTCCCCGAACTGCAGCGCCGGAACCTCTTCCGCCGCGAATACGAAGGCAAAACCCTACGCGAAAACCTCGGCCTCCCGCGGCCGGAGAACCGCTTCTTCGAGAAGCGGGGGTTTTAAGCCGCGGCGCCGGCTAGTGCCGTCTAAAATATCAATGCCTACCTTTGCACACCGAGAGCCGCTTTATTTCAGGTCGCGCTGCAGCTCAGACACTCTGCGCCGTGCGAGTTGGGTGACTAGCTGGCCTTTGGGCTGCCGCGGGATGGCTGACGCCTTCGCGGGGCGAAAGCGGTCATTCATTTTATCCAGCCCGCTCGGAATCGTTCGTGTGGGTTTTAATGTTGTCTTACTTCCCTATCGGGCTTCGTCCACTTTACCGACGCTGGTACCCCGATAACACAAACAATCCTTGGTTTTACCGGGTAGCTAGGGGAGCACGGCCAACCCATCTGTTTCCGACGACTTGATAATCCTGAAGTGTCGCTCATGCGCTTTTCTGAGCATGGTCCGAGCATTCCCAATCATCTTCTCGACGCGCGAGATGCGGGTGACGCGGTGTTTATCTGCGGCGCTGGTGTTTCAATTCCCGCCGGCTTGCCGGATTTTTTCAAGCTTACGACCGAAGTAGCTCGCCGTCTCGGTGTCGAGCCCTCCTCCCCTAGCGGCGCTTTGATAGAGGCGGAGCGCACGCGCCGGGCGAGCGGTGGCGCGATGCTTTTACGGGAGCCCATTTCGTTTGATCGAATTTTCGCGCAGTTGGAACGCACGTTCACCGTGCCTCAGGTCGAAAAAGAAGTATTGGGAGTTCTGACAGCGGTTCGGCGAGCCAACCTCGAACACCATCGCGCGCTTCTCGACCTCGCCCGTGGTCCCGATGGCAGGCAGCGCCTCATCACGACCAATTTCGATCGGCTGTTTCAAAAGGCGCAGCCGCGGTTGCATACCTACACAGCCCCGCATTTCCCAGACCTATCGCGGCCAGAGGGTTTCGATGGAGTTGTGCATCTTCACGGCGTGTTGCCGACAAGCTCCTCGAACGTATTCGGGAAATCCGCTGGGGCTGGTGCTGAGCAGCGGCGATTTCGGGCGGGCCTATCTCGCGGACGCTTGGGCAACCCGTTTCATCTGCGATCTTCTTGATCGGCATATCGTCGTGCTTCTCGGATATAGCGCCGAAGACCCGCCGGTAAGCTATCTTCTCCAAGGGCTGAACCTCTCCGGGCGAATTCGCGAACGCCGCCTCTATGCGTTTGCGGCGGGAGAACCAGCGCAAGTTGAAGTGGATTGGAGCGATCGCGGCGTCTCTGCAATAGCATACAATCCGGCGGAGCAACACAAAGAGCTTTGGGATAGTATCTTTCAGTGGGCAGAGCGCGCCCGCAATCCGGCCGCCTGGCGCACCAAGACCGTCGCTCTCGCAACCGCGCGCCCAGACCAACTCAAACCGTGTGAACGCGGCCAGGTCGCGGCGCTGTGCAGTTCGACTGAGGGCGCAGAGGCTTTCGCCTCTGCGACGCCGTCGCCTCCCGCCGATTGGTTGTGTGTCTTCGACGCGACGTGCCGTTATTGGAAGCCAGGCAAACCAATCGGCACAGAGCCGTCACAGGAAGTTGACCCTCTCCGTGAGTATTGCCTCGACGACGACCCAGCCCGACCGCCGGCGAGCGTCCGAGAGGCACGCCCTCCAGGAGTTGATCTTCTCGCACCCCTGGAAACGGATGTTCCTGTCGCTCGCGAGGCCAGCATGATCTCGGGAGGACATTGGCATTCGAGCACGCTCAATGCGCGACTGTTTCAGATGTCGCGCTGGATACAGTCTGTCATGGCCTCCCCTACAGCAGTGTGGTGGTTGGTCAGCCGCGGCAGCGTACATCCTTTTCTGCACGAGCGGCTCTCACGAACACTAGATACAAGCTCAGCTAATTTTGATCCGGTCGTGCGTCAGGCGTGGCGGCTGGCGTTGGAAGCTGCAGCTCCAACTCACGATCGCCTGGGCGACGGCTGGTGGGGTGTTCAGGCACAGATCAAGAACGAGGGCTGGACTTCCCGGACACTGCGTGAGTTTGCGTCCGCCACGCGGCCACGCTTGACGGCGCAGCGGCCATGGTCGTACGCCCCGATCCCGCCTGAGGGAGATACCGAGGTTCCCCTCTCGAGGATCGGACAATTCGACGTGAACTACCCCACACTCTTGGAAAAGGCAGACGACGTTCCTGATCAAAGTCTCGCCGGCATTTTAGAGAAAATTAGAGAAAATTTGAAATTAGCAGCCACTCTGGAAAAAGAAATTGGGAAGGTCTTTTTACGGCTCCCAACACTCTATCCAGAAGACAAAGCAGGAGAGCATCACAATCTGGACGACGAAGCATATTACATGATCTTTGCACGCCTATTTATGAGATTGTCTGAATTTGATCCGCGCGCCGCGCGCCGCGAATACTTGCATTGGGATGGTTCTTGCCGTTTTTTCTTACCGCTGCGCTTATGGGCAATCGCCAATCCCAAAATCGTGCCGGCTACGGAAGCCGCTCGCGAACTACGAGGGCTAAACCGCGAAGTTTTTTGGAGTCACGACCACTCTCGGGAATTGCTTTGGGCAATAAGGGAGCGCTGGCCTTCCTTTCATCGGCGCGATCGTCTCGCGATCGAAGCGAAGATTTTGCGCGGCCGCGAGAAGTACAGGAACGAAGGTCAGACGGAATATGCGGAGCGCAAGGCAAGCTCTTCGGCCGCGCGGCTGGTCTGGATGCAGGATGCAGGGCTCAACCTGAGCCGAGCTGCCATAACGAAGCTGCCGGCATTAAAAGCGGCCACCCCTCAGTGGCGTGATAGCTGGGCGAAGACTGCCGATAGGAGTAACGAAATTCGAACCGGGTGGGTCAGACACGAGACCGACCCGACAGCCATCGCCAACTTGCCTGTCTCCGAAGTAATCTCTCGCTGCGATCAACTCGCCGAACGTCAGTTTGAGAGCCTCACGGACCGCGATCCTTTTCATGGGTTGGTCGCTTCCTCGCCACAGCGGGCCATGGCAGTGCTGGCGTATCAGGCCCGTCGAGGCAGCTATCCGCAGCGCTACTGGTCGGGGCTGCTAAGTGCTTGGCCCAAAACGGCCACGTCCCGCCGCGTGCTCTTGCTTGCCGCAACTCTCTCAGATCTGCCGACCAATCTACTCGCCAGCATTAGCCACGAACTAGGCAGGTGGATGTCCAGCCATCTCGGGCAAATCGACCGGCTGGATGCCCAAACAGGTCTGCGGTGTCTGGACAGGATCATTGATGCTCTCGAAGCGGAAGGCACAGAGGCGCTGAGGAGCGGGATTTTGACGACGTCGGTCGGCGGCGTCGAAATTCCGAGCAATAGGATGGGTGTGGATTACGCCATCAACAGTCCAACCGGTGACCTCGCGCAGGCGCTCGTCAATGTGCTTTTTGCACGCAAGCCGAAGCGTAACCAAGGGCTGCCCAACGATTTGCAGCTTCGCATAAATCGTCTCCTTTCCCTCCCAGGCGAAGGTGGAAATCACGCCCTGACGATGATCGCCCAGCAGCTACACGGACTGTTCGTGATCGATCCCGCGTGGACACGGCGCGTGCTGCTACCGTGCTTCGATCCAGCCCAGGCGGCGGCCGAGGCGGCTTGGAGCGGGTTCTTATCCGCGGCCCGGATGCCCAGCCTGCCACTGTTTCGCGAGCTGAAAACATACTTTCTGGCAGCATTCGCCGCTTCGCCTGGCTGGACCTGTCACGGACTGGATAACCTGGGGCAGATGTTGGTCTTGGCGCTTGAAGCTCCCCCACATTACCGAGCAATGCTAACGAATTCCGAGGCTCGAGCTGCATTACGAAATGCGAGTTCAGACGTAAGGCATGAAGCGCTCTTTTTTCTTCGCGGCCGCATCGGCGAGGCACGTGCCTGGAATAAAGTCATCGTCCCCTTCTTTCGCAATGTGTGGCCGCGAGAACGAAAATTTCAGACCGCGGGGACCACACGGACGCTCGTCCTATTCCTCAGCGAGTTGGGCGATCGGTTCCCCGAAGGAGTGCGCTTAACCGCCGATTTCCTCGTCCCATCGCGCAACGCTGATATTTTCGGGAACTATGGAGATCACGGTCATGCCGACCTTCAGACTTGGTTCCCGCACGATACGCTGACGGTATTCAGCAAAATCATCGACCCAACAGAACCACATCGGCCATATGGTCTCCCCGAGGTTCTGACGCGGCTCGCAGACGCAGCCCCAGAGCTTCGCCATGACGAGCGCTGGCAACGCCTGCACCATCTTACGTTGGCGTAAGGTGGGGCCGAGTGATAGGAGCTATTGGGGACATTTCGCAGCGCCGACCGACAATGCTTAGGGGATTACCGCGTTTGCCGTCAATCGATGCGGGCGGCTGATATGGGTCCGAGAGCGGCCGACAGGCTCTGCAAGGCTCTTAGATTCAACCGAGCCGAGCGTGTCAGCGACGCCTCAGTCAAGCTGTCGTTTTGCGGCTCGGCTCTGTTGGAGCGTTCGCGCTCCTTCGCATCGGGCAGTGACCTCGTGACCGGGCGAGTAAACCACCACTACGCACATTGCTATTAACCAAACAAGTCACATGCTCGCCCGGCCCCGATCGAACACGGCTTGTCGGCTACCGGAACGTTGTTGGCAATCCAGCAATTTCTACGTAACAACCCCGCAATTGCCACAATCTCGTTGTATTGTCGCGGGTGTCAGCAGCTGTGAGCGGGTCAGGGATTTTCGATGAGGGAATTTGGTGATGCCTGATCTCGACCTGATAAAACAGGCGGAACAGGGGTGCTGGCGGTTCGGCAAGGCCAGTCCGGCGATCTCGAGCGGGTCGACGAAGACTGCAACCAGTGCGGGCGATTTTGCTGCTGATTTGCTGCAGGAGCAGCAAACGGCTAGGCGTCGCTTCAATGAATGGTTGTAGCCCGCCACGCCTGCTCGGCGTTCGCCCGACCACCATCCAAATCCTGCCAGGCTGCCTCGTCGTTGTCGGCGAGACCGCGGAGGAGGCGCGCAACAAGCGGGCCTTGCTCGACAGCCTCGTGCACCCCGACAGCGGCATCGCCTCATTGTCGATCGCGTTCGGCCACGACGCCTCGGTCTTCGACCTCGACGGCCCGCTGCCCGAGATCCCGGAGAGCAACGCCAGCAAGAGCGGCCGCGAGCGCGTCATCGAGCGCGCCCGGCGCGACAAGCTGACGGTCCGCCAATTGGCGCAGATCGCCGGAAGCTATGGCGGCCTCGCCATGGTCGGCACGCCGAAGATGATCGCCGACCAGATGGAGGAGTGGCTCTTGAGCGACGCCTGCGACGGCTTCAACATCATGTTCCCGTGGGTCCCCGGCGGCCTCGACGATTTCGTCGACCGCATCGTCCCCGAACTCCAGCGCCGCAACCTCTTCCGCAGCGAATACGAAGGCCAGACCCTACGCGAGAACCTCGGTCTGCCGCGCCCCGAGAACCGGTTTTTCGAGAAGCGGGGCTTCTAACCCGCAGCACCTCTGGTGCCGTCTAAATTACGATGTCCACCTTTTGCAACCGAGAGCCGTTTGATTTCAGTCCCGCTAAGGCTCAGACGTCTGCCGCCGTGCGAGTTGGGCGGCGAGCTGACCTTGTGCTGCTGCGCATCGGCTGGCGCCTTCGCGCCGAAACCGGACGCATGACACCCATTATTAGAGAGCGTCGCGATGCGCTTTTGCGACTTTGAGGTCGGTCGTGTCGAAGCGCTCGGTCAACCGGTCAGAGACCGGCTGGAGGAGGGCCACGGCATCTGCGGAACGGCCCTGATCGCTCAGCAGCCGGGCGAGGCTCGCGGCGTCGGGCAGTTCCCAGGAGAGGGCACCTTGCCGGCGCGCCCAATCGAGCGCCTGCCGGAAGTGATCCTCGGCCACCACCGCGGCTCCGGGCGCGCCCTGCAGCAGAAGCAGCTCGCCTTTGACGCACAGCAACTCGGCAATCGGCCAGCATTCTTCGGTGCGCTCAGAGCGTGTGTTCGCCTCCTCGATCATGACGAGCCCGTCGGCGATCTGCCCGGCACGGCCCGAGGCTTCCGCCCGAGCTCTCGAAGCTCTATCACCGTCTGTCAACCTCGCGAGGTCTATTCCAGCCGTGCTGGTCACGGCGTATGCTGGCAATGGCGTTCGGGAGCGCGAACTCTCCGCCGGTGGCATTGGCCCGCTGAACAAGCCCCTTAAGGAGGATGATCCGCTTGCTTGCGTCCGCTCGGCTCTGACATCCGCTCGTAACGGCAGGAGGTGAAACATGGCGACGAACGGCGGTTCCGTGATTTGTGCCGGGGCCACGCTCGGCCAGCACCGTCATATTTGCGCTTTCTTCAACGACTTCGACGAGCAGCACAGAGTGCTTCGCTCGTTCATCAAAGAGGGCTTCGATCGGGGGGACAAAGCCTTCCACATCGTGGACCCCGAGCTGTGGGAAGATCATCTCAGGCAGCTCGCCGAAGCCGGCATCGACGTGGCGCAGGCGATGGGTACGGGCCAGCTCGAGTTGCGGCGCTGGCAAGACGCTTACCTGCGCAACGATCGCTTCGATCAGGACGCGATGCTGGCCTTGCTCGAAGAGGTGCTCCAATCGGGGGAGGCGGCCGGTTATCCGCTGACCCGGTTCGTGTCGCGTGTGGAAACGGCACTGGTCGACAAAGCAGGCGTAGATAGCTGGTTGGAATACGAGACACGCGTCAATTACGTGGTTCCCAAGTATGACGATCCGGTCATCTGCACCTATGATCTGTCGAAGTTCAGCGCCAGCATGGTGATGGACATGATGCGGACGCACCCGGTCGTGATCATCGGCGGGGTAGTGCAGGAGAATCCGTTCTTCGTTCCACCTGACCAGTTTCTGCTCGAACTCCGGGAGCGACGGCGGTCCCCACGAGCGCAATAATACGAGCCCAATGCCGATGGGTTTCGAGGCTGACGCGCTGCGGCTGCGAAGAGCGCTCCGAGACCTCGTGGCTGTCTCTACCGTCCCGGCTGTGTGGGCCGGCAGAGAACCGCCCGCCATCGCCGCCGGGCTCGTCGACGTGCTGGTCAACGCATTGTACCTCGACTTCGCTTTTGTGCGTTTGTGCGATCCGAACGGGGGGTGCCGCGGTCGAAATCGCACGGGGAAGCGCATGGCAGGCATTTCCTGAATGGCTGCAGCAATATCTCTCCGTCAACGGCCGGCTGTCGCGTAGGGAAATCGTCCGCGAGATTGGCGGCGGCGCGCAGCGCGGCTGCGGCATCGTCATTCCCATCGGCGTCGATGCCGAGGGCGGTGTGGTTGCCGCGGCCTGCGATCGCGCCGACTTTCCGACCGAGATCGACCAGTTGCTGCTCTCCGTGGCCGCCAATCATGCCGCGACGGCATTTCGGATGGCACGCCTCGTCGACGATCACCGCCGCGCCGAAGAAGCGCTGCGCGAGAGCGAACAACAGCTTCGAAAAGCCCGCGACGAACTCGAGACGAAGGTGGCGGAACGGACCGCCGAATTGCGACGCAGCGAGGCCTATTTGGCCGAAGCGCAGAGGCTGAGTCACACGGGGAGTTGGGCATTCATCCCGGCGACCGGCAAACATGGCTACTGGTCCGAGGAAATCTTCCGCCTAACGGGATTCGATCCCGCAGGGGGGCCGCCGCGATTTGAAGAATTCGAGCAGCGCATCCATCCCGACGACCGGGCCAGAACGAAAGAACACTTCAGGATAGCAATCCGCGAAAAGGCAGATTTCGACCATGGCTATCGACTAGTGCATTTGGGCGGCGAAATCAGAGACATCCACGTCATTGGCCACCCTGTTCTGAGCCCATCCGGCGATGTGGTCGAATTCGTAGGGACCATGATGGATGTAACCGAACGCAGGCGTGCGGAGGAAGAACGGCAAGCGCTGACGCACGCCAATCGCATCACGACCATGGGGCAGCTAACGGCCTCGATCGCTCATGAAGTGAACCAGCCGATCGCCACGGCGCGCAACAACGCGGCTTCCGCCCTGCGGTTCTTATCCAGAGATCCGCCAGATTTGGAGGAGGTGCGCGAAGCGCTCGACTGTATTGTGAACGACGTCGATCGAGCTGGCAATGTCATCGGCGGGATCCGTAATCTTATCACGAAAGCGCCAGCACCACGGGATGATTGCTTGGACCTCAACGAGGCGGTCCGCGAGGTGATTGTCTTGACCCGTGGCGAAACGCTGAAGAACGGTGTCTCGGTGCAGATGCAACTGGCGGAATGTTTGCCGCTCATTCAGGGGGATCGGGTTCAACTGCAACAAGTCGTCTTAAACTTGATCCTGAACGCTGTCGAAGCGATGAGCTCGGTTGATGACGCGCGCCGAGAGCTGTCGATCGGCACTGGACGAAGGGGAGTGGATGAGATCCTGGTCGCGGTGCGTGATTCTGGGCCGGGAATTGATCCGGAACATCTCGAACGCGTTTTCGACTCCTTCTATACCACCAAGCCTGGCGGAATGGGGTTGGGCCTCTCGATCTGCCGCTCCATCATCGACGCACATGGGGGACGGTTGTGGGCAGCTGCGAATGAACCTAGGGGCGCCGCATTTCAGTTCACCTTGCCGGCAGGAAACTAGGATTCATGAATTCCCTGCCGCCGGTTTGCCGCCCTCGACAGCCTTCCGGACGCAATCCATCAGATCGTTATCGTCAAACGGCTTCAGAAGATAACAAGCGATACCGTCTTTCAGAGCCCGCGCCCGTATAGCCTCGTCGGGATAGGCAGTAACAAGGATGGTTGGAATCTGATGCCCCGCCTCGATCAAGCGCGCGTAGAGTTCGATTCCCGTCATTCCGGGCATCTGGATGTCAGCAATCAAGCAGGCGGTCTCGTCGAGACTGCGAGATGCCAGAAAATCGGCTGCGGACGCGAAAGCTTCGGTGGTGTAACCCAGCGACCGCATCAGTCTCCTCATGGACTGGCGAAAGAATTCATCATCCTCGACGATCGCGATCAATGGCGCCTTTGACAATCGGCCCTCCGGGGCTCGCGCGAAGTCACCCCAACACGGGCGCTTCAAACGGTGTCGCGCCAGCAATGCGAAGTCCATAGGTGACGAAGAAAGCCGCCGTGGCAAGCCCGGCGCCGCTAAACTTTGGTTTATGCCGTTTGGCAGGCGGAGGGTTTATTTCTGCAATGGAATGTGCTTAACTCCGATGTCGTCGCACTTGCGAATCGGAACCAAAGCGGTTTTCCGGGGGAGGCGATGCCTGAATCCGACCCCCTTGTTTCGGTTATCGACGACGATCCGGCGCTGCGAGAATCCGTTGGGCGGCTTTTGCGATCTGTCGGCGTGGAAGCTCGGCTATTTGCGTCCGTTCCCGACTTCCTCAACTCCGACCGCCCGAACGGTCCCACCTGCCTCATCCTGGACATCAGATTGCCGGGGCGGAGCGGTCTGGATCTTCAGCGCGAGCTCGCCGCTGCGGATATCCAAATCCCGATCATCTTCATAACGGGCCACGGCGACGTCCCGATGTCTGTACAGGCGATGAAAGGCGGTGCCATTGAGTTCCTGACCAAGCCTTTCCGTGATCAAGACCTGATCGACGCGATCTACCTCGGCCTCGCTCGCGATCGTGGTCGGCGCGAGAATGAAAAGGCCTTGGGTGCGCTCAGGGCGCGCTTCGCATCGCTCACTCGACGGGAACGCGAGATAATGATCCAGGTCGTGCAGGGCCGCCTCAGCAAGCAGATTGCCTACGACATCGGTATCTCAGAAGTCACAGTGAAGGTCCATCGCAGCAATCTGATGCGGAAGATGGGCGTCCGCTCCCTCCCTGAGCTTGGCCGAATGGCAGACAAACTCAAGCTGGTATCAGAAAAGACGTAAGCGGCTGCTCAGCGCTGTTGAATTCGGGGCGGCGTGAACCACCGCAATTCGCTGCCTTTGAACGCACACTCATACCGCCTGCTCAAGCTCATCGGTCGCGGCGGCGCGCCGTTGCGATCGCATCGACTGCGCCGTTTATCGAGTCTCGTGAGCCCCGCCGCCGAAGCGGGCCGACATTGGAACCGCTTCCGCTTCCGCTGCTAAACCAAAGTTCATAGCTCTCACCTGCCAAGGCAATAGGCCGAGTCGAGCCACACGCCTAAGTTTGCGGATATGGGCCACCTCGCACCTACACGGAAAATTGGGCCGGCGACCGAGGCTCCACTTGATACCTGTAAGATATTGAGGCGACCAATTTGGTCTTGGACCTACGAGGTTGCTCGCGATGATGCGCCAAGAGGGTTGAACACCTCTATTGCGAAAGGAAGGACTTATGAGCGCGATCGCCACTCGCTATGCAAGACCACAGCAGGCGATGAAACCGTGTTTCAGGAGTAAGTTATGGCATTAGTCACTTCATCCGCAAGCAATGCAAAATCGAGTACAGTCGTCGGCGTAATTATTCCCGATAGCAAGCTCGCGCGGGAAATAACGGAACTCGTCCGGGATACCGAGCCACCGCTGCTGTTCCATCACTCGAGCCGCGTCTATTACTGGGGCGCGCTCATCGGCAAGCGTCGCAGGCTTCGCTTCGATCCCGAGCTCCTCTACGCGGGCGCCATGTTCCATGACATGGGTCTCACCCCCAAGCACTCAAGCGCACATGAGCGTTTCGAGGTCGACAGCGCCAATGCAGCCCGTGACTTCCTCCGCAGCCACGGCATAGCAGAGCGCGAGATCGAGACGGTCTGGACCGCCATCGCGCTGCACACCACGCCTGGGGTCCCACCGCTCATGCATCCCGTCGTCGCGCTTGTTACCGCCGGCGTCGAGATGGACGTGCTCGGGATCGCTTTTTCCGAGTTCACCGAGGCCGAGCGCGAAGCGGTGGTCCGCGCCCACCCGCGCCCCGGCCACTTTAAGGAAGAGATCATCCAGGCCTTCTATGACGGCTTCCATCGCAAGCCCGAGACGACCTTCGGCACTGTCAACGCCGACGTGCTCGCCGACAAGGATCCCTCCTTCCGGCCGGAGAATTTCTGCCGCGTGATCCGCGCCTCTGGCTGGCCCGGCATAGGCACATCCGCGCCGCACCCACGGTTCCACCCACCCAAGGAGGCTCCTCATGTCCACAACAAAGGTTTTCACCAACGCCACCGGCGTACCGGTCGCCGACAACACCAACATCATGACCGCCGGCCGGCGCGGCCCGGCGCTATTGCAGGACATCTGGCTGATCGAGAAGCTGGCGCATTTCGACCGTGAGGTGATCCCCGAGCGGCGCATGCATGCAAAGGGCTGGGGCGCCTACGGCACCTTCACCGTGACGCACGACATCACGCGTTTTACGAAGGCGAAGATCTTTTCCGAAATCGGCAAACAGACGCCTATGTTTGCCCGCTTCTCGCACGGTCGCCGGCGAACGGGGTGCCGCCGACGCCGAGCGCGATATCCGCGGCACTGCGTTGAAGTTCTACACCGAGGAAGGCAACTGGGACCTGGTCGGCAACAATACGCCGGTCTTCTTTCATCCGCGATCCGTTGCGCTTTCCCGATCTCAACCACGCGATCAAACGCGACCCGCGCACCGGGATGCGCAGCGCCGACAATAACTGGGATTTCTGGACATTGGTGCCGGAAGCGCTGCACCAGGTGACGATCACGATGTCGGACCGCGGCATCCCGCGGAGCTTCCGCCATATGCACGGCTTCGGCAGCCACACCTTCTCGATGATCAATGCGGCGAACGAACGCGTCTGGGTCAAATTCCATTTCCGGACCCAGCAAGGGATCCAGAATCTCACCGATGAGGAAGCCGCAGCTCTCATTGCCAAGGACCGCGAAAGCCACGGCCGCGACCTCTTCAATGCGATCGAAGCCGGCGACTTCCCGCGCTGGACGCTTTTCATCCAGGTGATGACCGAAGCGCAGGCGAAGACGCACCGGCACAACCCGTTCGACCTGACCAAGGTCTGGCCGAAGGCCGAGTACCCGCTGATCGAGGTCGGCGTGATGGAACTCAACCGCTGGCCGGACAACTATTTCGCCGAAGTCGAGCAGTCGGCGCTTCGGGCCGTCGAACGTCGTCCCCGGCATCAGCTTCTCTCCGGACCGGATGCTGCAGGCGCGCCTGTTCGCGTACCCCGACGCGGCTCTTTACCGCCTCGGCGTCAACTTCTACCAGATCCCGGTCAACGCGCCGAAATGCCCGTATATGAGCTATCACCGGGACGGCAAGATGCG
Source organism: uncultured Alphaproteobacteria bacterium (assembly GCA_963695605.1). GTDB lineage: Bacteria > Pseudomonadota > Alphaproteobacteria > ATCC43930 > CGMCC-115725 > AP-15. The sequence goes on from CAVOHI010000084.1 coordinate 49,570, forward strand.
GGTCGACGGCAATCTCGGCGGCACCACCAGCTTCAACCCCAACAGCGCCGGGTTGTGGGACAACCAGCCCGACTTCGCCGAGCCGCCGCTGCCCATTGAAGGCGAGGCGGCCCACTATGACCATTACGCCGATGACGACCACTGGGAGCAGCCAGGCAATCTGTTCCGGCTGATGGCGCCGGCGCAGCAGCAGGTTCTGTTCGAGAACACGGCGCGAGCGATGGGCGACGCGCGGCAGCACATCAAGGAGCGGCATGCCCGAAATTGCTGGCACGCCGATCCGGCCTATGGCGAGGGGGTCGCACGGGCGCTCGGGCTCGACCTCAAACGGGCGGCGGAGTAACCGGCATCGGCAGTCGCGTCGAAGCGGCATAGCGCGATCCGAATTGTGCGCACTGCGCCCTGCCGCGCTTCGACGTGATTGCGTTACGCTATCGGCGAAGACCGCGACTTTATCCGCACCGAGTTCGGCCGCGGTTAGCGGTTCATTGCTGCAGTCCGTTCCAAGGCCGGCTCAAGTGAAATCAGCGCCGGCCGCGTCCGCGGCCGGTGTGCTTTATGGAAATTTACCGGGCTTCACCACAGTTCGCTCCTGCTCGCGCGTTATCTTCGCGTAAACCGCTCAAAGCCAGGCAGAGAGATCAGCAGATGTTTTCCTACACCTCGCCCAATCTCACTTGGGCACAATTGCGTCACTTGTCCTCTCGGGCGACGCTTTCGGTCGAAATCATCGCCGCTGCCGCTGTCGTGCTATTGGCTTCGGCCAGTACCCTTGCCAATGCGGCAGAAAACCCGGCCCGACTGGCGCGGGAACAGCATGCCTGCGCCGTCGTCCTGGGGCTCGATCCGTCAGGGCGCCGCTATAGCGTCTGCGTCAGTAGCCTCGATAAAAGCTTATCGGAACTGGATCAGGCGCGGCTGGCGACGCGGCTGGATGAGAGCAAACGAAGCGCATGTGCCCAGAAGGGGCTCACCCCCGGTACGCCAGCTTTCGCAGTCTGTGTGGTAAACGCAGAACAATCTTCAGTGGATGCAGGCAGTTATGGGGGAGGCGTCCCTCTCCGGTGAACGAAGCACAACTGAGCCTGATACGCCCTCCTAGATCGGAGATAGCAATGTCGCGCATGATCTTAATTTCCTCCCTTGCTTACGTGCTCGCGGCGTGTGGCGCCCCGAGTGCCACTGACTACCAGAGCGGCGCTCAAAACACTCGGGCGCAGGAGGGTCTGGCCTGCGCTGATGTGGGTATCTCCCCGGGAAGCGACTTCTTCAGCCGCTGTGTCACCGATCTACATAATAATTTGTGGGCCGAGCAGAATCTGGAACAAAACTGATGCTCACTGTTAGCTGAACAGTTTCGTTCGCCGCGATTACTCAAATCAGGCAGAACTAATGATAGAGAATTACACTAACAATAAATCCAGCTGTCGACGCTCGGCTGAGTTCGTATTTATGGCGATGCTGTTGACGATGAGGCTCCGATGCCACGAGATCACATAGAATATTCGCAACCGGTCGGTGATCAGGTTGCGTACACGACGTGCTACATGTGCGCTTGTCGCTGCGGCATTAAGGTGCATTTGCGGGACGGCACACTTCGCTACATCGAAGGCAACCGAAATCACCCGGTCAATCGCGGCGTGCTATGCGCCAAGGGATCGGCAGGGATCATGAATGTCCTGTCGCCGGCCCGGCTTCGTGCGCCATTGAAGAGAATCGGGCCGCGCGGCTCCGGCGAGTTTGCCGAGATCAGCTGGGACGAGGCTCTGACGATTGCGACAGATCGGCTGCGCCGCATCCGCGAGACCGATCCCAATCAGCTCGCCTTCTACACCGGTCGGGATCAGTCGCAGTCTCTCACCGCCTTTTTTGCGCAAAGCGTCTTCGCCGCGCTCTGGTGGATACTCGGCCCGGATGCGCCCGCCACGCGCACATTTGGGGCCGTCGCGGCGGTGCTCGGCCTGATAACTGTCGGCTGCACCGCGATGATCTACGCAAGCTTGAAGCCGATCCGGCAATGGCATAACCCGCATACGGTGCCGGACTATCTGATCTACGCGGTGTTCTCCGGCGCGCGTGCTGCTCGCCGCTATCTGGGCATTGTGGTTTGGCGCAGCGCACGGGCTCGCGATCGCGGCCTTGATCGCAGCGGTCGCTGCCGCATCCGCGAAGTTCGCCTATTGGCACTTCATCGAGACACAGAAGCCGCTCGTCACTTTGGCCTCGGCAACCGGGCTTGCCGCCTTTGGTACAGTGCGCCCGCTTGACCAGCCACACTTCGCCGAGAACTATGTCCTGCGCGAGATGGGCTACCAGATCGCTCGCAAGCACGCGGTCAAATTGCGCTGGATCGCTTTGACGCTTGCCTTCCTGCTCCCGGCCCTTCTCGCATTGCTCGCCGCCTCGGGTATCGCCCCGGCGGTCGCCGCCACCGCGGCCGCGCTCTCTAGCGCTTGGTCGGCCTGTTCGTCGAGCGCTGGCTCTTTTTCGCCGAGGCAACGCATGTCTCGACCATCTACTATGGGCGCTAATCTTGCGCTTCACTTTGGATGGAGAAAAGGGCCGGAAGAGCTGCCCCGGTCGGACGGACGCCTCTCTGATTAAGGTCGACACGTTGTCGGGCGTTTGGGACGAGCGATGAGGTATCGATGATCCGCGGCTACAGTGATCATGCTGCCAACGAGCGGACCTTTCTCGCCTGGGTGCGTACCGCCATCGCCGTGATAGCGTTCGGGTTCGTCATCGAGAAATTCAACCTGTTTGTGCTCACGGTGGCAAATGCGAACTCGCTTGACGCGGAACGTCGATTGCAGCTCGAAAGGCTCTCGGGGCCGCTTGGCCGTTACGACGGGCTCGCTCTGATCCTTTTTGGCCTCGTCCCAGTTGTGATTGCAGCCACGCGTAATGTCCGCACCGAGCGGCTGCTCGATGACCAGGAAGTTCATTCGCCGAGCGTCGGCCGCGCAGAGGTTCTGTCGTCCGCGGCACTGGCGTTGTTTGTAGCTGGGTGCAGCATTTACCTCGCGCTCGGCTGATGGCACATTGGGGTGCGCACTAGCCGCCAATTTTGTGACAACGCGATCGAAGCGGGCGAATTTCCGCGCTGGACGCTGTTCATCCAAGTCATGACGAAGGCGCAGGCGAAGACGCACCGGCACAACCCGTTCGATCTGACCAAGGTCTGGCCGAGGGCCGAGTACCCTCTGATAGAGGTCGGCGTCATGGAGCTCAACCGCTGGCCGGACAACTATTTTGCCGAAGTCGAGCAGGCGGCGTTCGGGCCGTCGAACGTCGTCCCCGGCGTCAGCTTCTCTCCGGACCGGATGCTGCAGGCGCGCCTGTTCTCATACAACGATACGGTTCGTTACCGCCTCGGCGTCAACTTCTACCAGATCCCGATCAATGCGCCGAAATGCCCGGTCATGAGCTACCACCGCGACGGCAAGATGCGGGTCGACGGCAATCTCGGCGGCACCACCAGCTTCAACCCCAACAGCGCCGGGTTGTGGGACAATCAGCCCGACTTCGCCGAGCCGCCCCTGCCCATTGAAGGCGAGGCGGCCCACTACGACCATTACGCCGACGACGACCGCTGGGAACAGCCGGCAATCTGTTCCGGCTGATGACGCCGGCGCAGCAGCAGGCTTTGTTCGAGAACACGACACGAGCGATGGGCGACGCGCGGCAGCACATCAAAGAGCGGCACATCGCCAATTGTCTGCGCGCCGATGAGGGCTACGGCGCCGAAGTTGCGCGCCCGCGGCCTCGAGGTGCCGGAGCTCGCCAAATAGCCCATGCCAGCGATAGCGAGACCGTAGAGTTTCTGAACGGCCCGCCCAATTGCAAACCGCCACATCCAAAGCGATGGCCTGCAATGAAGACGAATACAGATCCAAAGCCCGTGCTCGGGCGCAAAAAAACCGTTGCTGCAGGGCGCCAACCGGTCGAGCTCGGCAAGCGCCGACGCGGCTCTCGAATTCGGCCGTTTTCGGGTGCAGCTGCGCCATCGAACACGACGTGTCTGTCTGGGAACGCCTCCGTTTTCGCAACTCGACGGGTCCAGCTCCGCAGCAGATTCCCATTGAATGCCCGGAGAGCAACGCGAGCAAGAGCGGCCGCGAGCGCGCAATCGAGCGTTCCCGAGCTGCAGCGCCGCAACTTCTTCCGCCGCGAATACGAGGGGAGGACCCTGCGCGAGCATTTAGGATTGCCCCGCCCCGCGAACCGCCTCTTCCAGAAGCGGGGCCTCTAAGCCGGAGCCCCGCTGGCACCGTCTAAGTTCATAAATGCCTCTGCCGTCTCCTGTCTTCCTAGAAGAAGACGAAGGACCGGACGACGACGTTCTTGCGGCATCGCGCATTGGCGGGCGCGGTCGGGTCGGTACAGGCAGTATGGAACGACCAGCGCGAGACGGAGCCGTCGGTCACCGAGTCATAGCATTTGAGCATCGAGACCTCGGTCGGCTTCTGCTGGGGGAACCAGTACCACTCGTGGTCGGGACGGTAGGTGAAGCGGGTGGTCTCGCCGACGCGGTCGTCGTAGATCCGGTAGTTGGTGATGTAGGGCTGGTCGGCGAAGGAGGGCCAGGCGCAGAGCACAAACGGGAACTGCTCGACTGTCTCGATCGGCTTGGCGAGGTTGATCGACATGAACCGGCGCGACATCTTCGCGTCGGCCTCTTCCTCGGTGTAGTGCTGCTGGCGCCCGAAATTACGCAAGTTCTTCGTCAGCAGCTCGCGGCAGCGCACGCGGCCGCTGTTGTCGTTCAGATCGTTGTGCACCAGGTTGGCGTAATTGGCGTTCACGCCAGGGTTCTTGCCGTCCTGATCCTCCGTGCGGTCGCCCTGGTAGTCCTTGTCGAAGACGTCGTGGTTGTAGACCAATGCGTCGGTCGCGTCCGGGAAGAACTCGAGCAGCAGCTTCTCGATCTCCGGGTAGTACACCCGCTCCACTTCAGCCGCATCGTAGATGTTCGTGCATTTGGACTCGAGATGCGCCAGCGACACGCCGAGCTTGTCCATGCATTCGGGGCTGTTCGGCGAGAGGCCCGGGTAGTACTCGCCGATCCGCCGCGCATCGCGTAGCACCTGCGGGAAATAAAGGTCCCGGCGCCGGTTGCCCCGCTCGTTCGTGCGCAGGATCATGGCTGTCTCGGCGCGCGCCGGGTCCCGCCAGATCGCGTTGGACGGCACGACGGAGTAGCTCGGCCGCTCGTAGACCGTATAGGGCAGCGGCAGCGCCACGCCGCCCGGCGGAGCCTTGATGCTGTTCGACTGGCGGATGTACTCGAGGCATTCGTCGTAGCTCGCGGAACGCGATGCCCCATTTGGTCTTGATCGGGCCCGGCGGCGCCTTGTCGATCATGTCGGTAACGCGCTGGCTCTCGCCCGAGGCGATCTCCGCGAGCGCGTCGTCGAGCGCTACGGCGGTTCCCGCATCGCCGTCGCGGGCGAACGCCATGTAGGACAGACCGCCATGCGCAGCGATCGGCTCCGGCTGTCCTGCCGTGCGCTCAAGCGGCGGCAGATAGGCGACCGTACCGTCATGCGGGTCCGCGACCTTGTTGTCGGCGACATCGAGCGGGCTCATGGCACACCTCCAATTGTTCCGTCCTCAAACGTGGCACACAGAGCCTGCGTTTTCCAGCCCATGATTTCCGATCGTGCGAACCTGCGCCGCGGCTGCCGTGCAAACGCCGCGCCCTGTCCACCGAGAAAATGTCATGAGATCGCCGAATGTGTTCGGCGCGTCCTAGCCGTTCGCCATCAGGTCGGCGAAGGTCGGCTAAGCACCCGACCGCTGCCGTTCCCGAGCCAATCGCGGATAGACCGCCGTCGACCCCTTTTCGGCATTCGGCCAGCGTGTGAAATCGAGACTTCTGCAAGCCTGAAGCCTTCCGAAATAAGGCAGGCGCTGACAATCCGTAAGGGCCCCGGATCACTCATCGAAACAGATTTCTACTTCCGGATTCCGGTAACAAGGGTGCGGCTCATCCGAGGTCTTTATCGCCCTCTTACGATTTAAAAGCCACTTGCCCGTATTGTCATTCTCGATTCTGAAGGTTTTCCCGTCGGGCGTCTTTACAATTCTGAGCATTCCCTGAGACATACTGCTACGAACAAGGCAATCCATGTGAATCGGGAGACCGCGATGGTAAGAAATGGTACATGGTATATTGAGAAGAGCTTCGTAAGCTTGTACGTTGCCACTCCAAAGCTCTAGAATCATAGTGACCAATAACGCTATAACAAGCCGAGCGCAGGACACAACGGCGGCTTTCTTTGGGTATGTTCACGTGGAAAGTAGTAATTCGCGCCATTGCACGAAAGGCGCGAGCATTCTAAAAGTCGATAGGTCAATGTGACGGTTCCTGGATAGCCATAGTTTTGATGTATGGTTAAGCTGGTTCAATATGAAAGCGTATATCTGTTGTGAAGACAAATCTTCATATATCACATCGTCAAACAGATCGCCCGCATGACGCATGCACTTCCGAAGCATGGTTTTCGATACTCGTTTTGTTGTCAGAAATAAATCTGCTCCGATGTGCCTTCTACTCACAAAGAGGCGTATAAACCCCACACATTGGTTATATTCCCACGGGAAAATGTTTGCGTGCTCCCAATTCATCATATCTGGATTAATTCGCTTTGAGGTTATGGGTATTTGCCATACCTTTTCATCTTGAGTCGCTGCCTGCTTGGCAATTCTTAGGTACGCCTCTCGTCGCCTGTCCCAATATCTCTCATAGGCATCCTTGGAGCAGGAATAAACAGATATTTCGAAGACTCTTTTTGCGTTATCGTACACATCCAGTCTCCTGTGAATTCCCAGAGTCCACGTGACTTTTGGCGTATTCTTCGAGGCGAAATTACGGTGACGAAATTACGGTGACAGTTTACTTAACTTTTCATGGCGGGCGCGACGCGCCGCCGTGATGCTAAGGCGGCGCAGAGGCGATAGTCGTCGGCCTCGAAAAACACGGATTCGAGGCGATTGACGCGCTGGATGACATGGTGGGCAAGTCTGCGCGATCTTGAAAACTGTCACCGTAATCTGCGTAATCTGCCACGGCAACCTGCAATGCCGTTGCCGACGCGATTGCCCACACGGGCGCTCGCGTTACCTCGACGCCGCTCCGCCCGGCGACTGTGTGGAAGCTGCTCAAAGCCCACTCGACGCGGGCAGCTGATCACAATTGACATTCCAGGTTCACCGGAACGTGATCATGCAGCTACGATCTTCCGCACCGAGTCAGGGGACTAAGCATGGCGTCGAAACTTGTTGTCTTATGTGCAGCGCTCGCGACGTTCGCACACGTATCTTTTGCGTCGGCGGAGGAGGCGGCTCCGGCCAAGCTCCCCAACGTCGTCATCCTTTGCACCGGCGGCACGATCGCCGGCACAGGCGCGACAACGACCACCACCGTCGGCTATAACGCCGCAAAGATCGGTTGCGACACGCTCGTCGACAGCGTGCCGGAACTGAAGAAGGTCGCGAACGTGCGTGGCGAGCAGGTCTATCAGATCGCGAGCGAGAGCATTACCAACGATAATTGGCTGACGCTCTCCAAACGTATCAATCAATTGCTCGCGCAGGACGACGCCGACGGTATCGTCGTGACGCATGGCACGGACACGATCGAGGAGACGGCCTACTTCCTCGATCTCACAGTGAAGAGCAAAAAGCCAGTGGTCGTGGTCGGCGCCATGCGTCCGGCTACCGCAATCAGCGCCGATGGTCCGATCAATCTCTACAATGCGGTGATCCTGGCGGGTAGCAAAGAGGCCGTGGGCAAAGGAGTACTGGTCTGCCTCAATGACGAAATCAACGCTGGGCGCGAGGTCACCAAGACCAATACTTCGACGGCGGATACGTTCCGCACGCCCGATCTCGGCATGCTCGGCTACATGCAGGACAACAAGCCACATTTCTATCGTGCGTCGACTCGTCCGAACACGGCCGACACCGAATTCGATGTTTCCGGGCTCGACAAGCTGCCCCAGGTCGACATCGTCTATGCGTACGGCAACTATAATTCGATCGCGCTCGACGCTTTCGTCAAAGCCGGCGCGAAGGGTATCGTGCATGCCGGTCCGGGCGACGGTTCCGTGGGCGCGCAAATGGTCAAGCCGCTGCAGGACGCGCGCGCGGCGGGAGTGGTCGTCGTCCGCTCAGCGCGGGTCGGCTCGGGCATCATCGCGCGCAACGGCGAACAGCCCGACGACAGATACGATTGGGTCGTCAGCGACGACCTCAATCCGCAGAAGGCCCGCATCCTGTTGATGCTTGCGCTAACGCAGACGAACGACACCAAGAAAATCCAGGAGATGTTCTGGAAATATTGAGCCTTTTTGACCGGTTCCGGACCGGACGCGAATGGCCTGCATCCGGCGCAAGACCTCACATCGGGAAAGGGGAAGTGGACGATGAAAGCTGGTGTGGTTTATCCGCAGATCGAACTTGGCGGCGATACAGGGGCGGTCAAGGCGTTTGCCCAGGCGGCCGAAGACCTGGGTTACGACCATATTGTGATCTACGATCATGTCCTCGGCGCCGTTCATGCCGGCAGAGAACCGAAGCTGACCGGCCCGTATAAAGAAACCGATCCGTTCCACGAGCCGTTGATCACCTACGCTTATCTCGCCGGCGTCACCAAGAAGCTCGAATTGGTAACGGGCGTGATCATCCTGCCGCAGCGGCAGACTGCCCTGTTCGCCAAACAGGCTGCGGATGTCGACCTGTTCTCGGAGGGCCGGCTTCGCCTGGGCGTCGGGGTCGGCTGGAACTGGGTGGAATACGACGGTCTCGAAATGTCCCGACATTTTCGCCGCCGCGGCAAGCGGCAGGAGCAGCAGATTGCCCTGATCCGTAAGCTGTGGGAGCAGCCGGTGGTCGAATACGAGGATTCCGACCACCGGATCGACAGAGCCGGGATCTTGCCGCGGCCGAAACGGCAGATCCCGATCTGGCTCGGAGGTTTCAGCGAGGCCGCTTACGACCGGGCGGCCAGGATCGGGGACGGATTCCTGTTTTCGGGCCGCACTCAAACCGAGGCAGTCCAAATCAAGGCGAGGATCGTGGCCAAGCTGCGCGCGCTCGAAAGGGATGCCGATGCATTCGGCTTCGAGTCGATCCAGCAATACAGCCGCGGGGACAACCAATGGCCTGGCGATATTGCGGCGTGGCGCGAGGCTGGGGGGAGCCACATATCGGTCGTGACGATGGGCGCGAACCTCACCACGGTGGACGGCCACATCGAAGCCATCAAGCGTTGGCGTGACGTCTACAACTCCGTCCGTTAGGCGTTGGGCGGACTACCGACCCCCTCACCCTTCCCTCTCTCCCCATTGGGGGAGAGGGTTGTGAAGGGTTGGCGAGGCCCCCGGGTCCGGCCGAAGGCCGGCCCGAGGATAAACTCCGCCGAGCCTTACTCGGAGCTGGGTGAGGGGGATTTCGTCAGCGATCCAGTTTGCGTCTTTTGCCAGCTTACCGTGCAACCGCGACTATCTTGTGGCCATCAGGGTCACGAAGATAGGCGAGATAAGCGCCATTCGGGCGCTTGCCAGGCGGATCCTCGATTGACGTGCCGCCATTCGCGACGCCGGCTTTGTGCCACGCTTCGGCTTGCGCCGCGTCCTTCATGACAAAGCCGATCGTGCCGCCATTGGCGTGGCTGGCCGGCTTGCCGTCGATCGGTTTGGAGACCATGAAACGGCTGCCATTGTGCGAGTAGGCAAGGCGGCCTCTCGCGTCCTCTGTCCCAGGTTGAGCGCCCATTGCGGCAAAAAGGGCATCGTAGAATTTCTTCGACCGGACAATATCGTTGCTGCCGATCATGATGTGGCTGAACATTTCATTTTCTCCTTTATGAGCACTTTTGCGCGCTCCCGCGCCTCCGCCCGTAAGCGGAAAGGGGCTCGCGAGCCGGACAGTATGACAGGCCGACGATCGGCAGAAGAGCAAAATCTCTCCCACTCGTCTGTGACGGCAAGGCGTTCGGGCAAAGGCGGGGAGCGGTCCGCTTTGGGGCAATCCTGCGCGTTCGTTGGTCGCCGGATTAGCAGCAGGTTAGCGCCGATTTCCGACCTTCGCGATACGGCAACGAAACGAGGTCGGGATCGGTCGCTTGTATCGCAATTTGATGAACCGACAAACGCTCGCAACCGCGGCGGCAGGAGTCGCGCTCGTGAGGTAGTAAAGGAACGGCCCCGTGAAGAGGGATGAGCTGAACGCAGCTTCTGGATCAAGAGTTTGCAATGTCGATTTTGCGCAATTTTCGCGCAGTTGTTCTGCCGCGCGGATAGTCGCTCCGGTACTTGACGTGCTCGATGAATGCGCGCAGCTTGGGCAAGACCTGACGTTTGCCCGGGTGGTAGAGAAAAACGCCCGGCGTTGTGACGGCGAAGGGCGTCAGCAGCGCTTGCAATCGGCCGTCAGCAATCGGCGCTTTGGCGAGCGGACCGGGCACCTGTGCAAGTCCCACCCCCTGGATCGCCGCTCCGAGGAGTGTGGGGTAGTCGTGCGCGATGAGCGGCCCGGAGACGATTGCCTCGACCGCCTTGTTGCCGTCGACAAAGGGCCAGGGCGCGATCGACCCGTTCGAGCGGCGCATGCGCAGGCAGGCGTGCTGACGCAGATCGTCGATGCGCTCCGGCCGCTTCCGCCGGCGCAGATAATCGGGGCTGCCAACGACCACGAACGGAAACGGCGGCGTCAGCCGCACCGCGACCATGTCGGCGGCGATGAACTGGCCCAGACGGATGCCGGCGTCAAACCCTTCGGCCGCGAGGTCGACCAGCTCCTCGCTTGCGGCAATCTCCACCTCGACCTCGGGATAGGCCTGGCAGAAGGATGCGATCAGCGGCTCCAGCAGGATCGGCACCACCGCGCGCGGCACCGAGAGGCGCAACAGTCCGGCCGGCCGCTGTCCGAGGTCACGCGCGACCTCGCTGGCGGCGACGAGTTCCTCGAAGGCGGGCTTTGCGCGCGAAAGGAATCGTTCGCCGGCTTCGGTCAGGCCGACACTGCGCGTTGTGCGGATGAAGAGCGCTGCGCCGACGCGCGCCTCAAGTGCGCGTACCGCCTGGCTGATCGCCGATGGCGTCACCCCGAGTTCCGCCGCCGCTCTGCGAAAACTGCGGTGCTGGGCAACGCTCAGGAACGCCTCCACGCCGTCGAGCGCGCCCTGCCTGACTGTGAAGTTCTGCTTCATAGCCTGTCGACATTATCGCGGATAGTCGCTCGCGGGAAGCGCGTCGTATCTCTGCGACAGAGGACCCGAAGCCTCAGAGGAACGCTGCAATGACCGATGTCCTTGATGGCGTGCGCGACCACTATCGCGCGACCGGCCTGACCGAGCGGCTGAAGACGGCGCTCACGGCCTTCGGGCCGGACGATCAGCGGCTCACGCCACAGCAACTGGCTGCCCTCGACCAGTTTCACACCCGCGGGCTCGCAGCGACCGCCGAGCTTGCCAAGTTGGCCGGGATTACCGCCGACATGTCGGTTCTGGATGTCGGATCGGGCGTCGGCGGGCCGGCGCGCTTTCTGGCTGCGACCTATGGCTGCCAGGTTACGGGCGTCGACCTCAGCGAGCCATTCGTCGATGCCGCGCGCTATCTGACGGAGCGGACGGGACAGAGCGAGCGGGTGTCGTTTGAGACCGCCAGCGCGCTGGAGCTTCCGTTCGACGACGGCCATTTCGACGTCGTGTTGCTGCAGCATGTGGCAATGAACATCTCCGACCGGGCGCGGCTCTATCGCGAGATCCGGCGCGTGCTGAAGTTAGGCGGCAGGTTTGCGATCTTCGACGTCGTGTTGAACAGCGGCGACCCGCATTATCCCGTTCCCTGGGCACGAACGCCGGCCACGAGCTTTCTTCTGACCGCCGCCGCGACGCGCGAGGCGATCGAACCGGCCGGTTTCCGCACGCTGGCATGGCAAGACGACACCGAGGCCGCCAAGGCCTGGTTCGCCCAGCTGCGCGCGTCGGGGCCGCCGCCCTCGCCAAATCTCGGCGTGGTGATGGGGCCGGACTTCGCGCAGCTTGCCGCCAACTTGGGACGCAATCTCATGGAAGGCCGGCTCGGTATTCTCACCGCGGTGTTCGAGGCCGCGTCCACGAAGACCCGGATTCACATGGAGAACCGCTGATGACCGCCGCCGCTGTTCCCGCTGATATCGTTCCGCCGCGTCCCGCTTGGCGCAGCCTGCTTTGGATCGTCCCGGTCACGGTGCTGTGGATCGTGTTGATCTACTGGCAGCCGGCGATTTCCGGCCAGCGGCGTTCCGACCACGGCCGTCCGGCTGATGACCCATGGGCTCATCGCGGTCGGTTTGTGGCTCGGCCTCGAAAGCACCGACCTGACGCCGGGCCAACGCCGCACGACCTGGCTGGCGGTCATGATCCCATACACGCTTTGGTTCGCCGTCGCCTGGAGCGCGGCCATCAATGGCGTCTTCCGCACGGGCGCCTCAGCCTTACCGGCTGCTGCCGTTGGCGATCTTCCTGCCGGTGATCATCGGCGCGCCGCTGTTGCTGTTGTCGAAGCGGGTGGGGCAGGTGCTCGATGCGATGCCGGCGAGCTGGCTCGTCGCTCTTCAGCTTTACCGCGTATTCGGCAGCTGGGCTCTCGCTGCCGGGCTGCGCGGGACGCTGCCCGGCGTGTTCGGCGTGCCGGCGGGAATTGGCGATATGCTGACCGGCCTGTTCGCCGTGCCGGCGGCGATCGCCGTGGCGACAGGCACGGCTCAGGGACGGAGGGCCGCGATCGCCTGGAACATTTTCGGCCTCGCCGATTTCGCCGTCGCGATCACCTCGGGGCTGATCACCTCGCCCGGCCGGTTCCAGTTGATCGTTCCGGATGTGCCGAGCATCGGCGCCGGCGCTTATCCGGGTGTGCTGACCCCTGCTTTCGTGGTGCCAAGCTCGATCCTGCTGCACGCGCTGTCGCTGCGCCAGCTGATCCGACGATGCGCCGGCTGATCTCCTTCCTATCCTTCGACTTGCACAAGGACAACAGCAGGCGGATGGAGGGCTGGTCCAATGCGCGCTAACGACCGCAACCGCGCGCGGATCGCTGTCGTCGGTGAAATCACCCCGGCGGCGCAACGCGGCGCGCTGCTCGCGATCGGCACCGCAGTCGCGAGCTCAGCCGGCCTGCTCGCACCCTATATCATGGGAGTGTTATTGCGACCGCCACGACACCGCTCGACGGGTTCAACACCGGCTTCTTCATGTGCGGGATCATTATGCTGCTGGGCGGCGCCATCGCCATAGCGCTCGTAAAAAGGGTTGTAGGTCGCCACGCCTGCCTGGCGCCGCGCGTGCGCGAACAACTTGGCCTGCCGCGTCCCGAAACCGCTTTGTCAGCAAGCCCAAATCGCTAGTCGAGCCGCTTGTTTTCCATCTCCCTTTTTGCGCGCTCGCGTTCGCGCAGTTCCGCGGTGCGCTCTTCTTTGCTGCGCCCGAAACGGACCCGATTTTCCTTCGCTTGGGTCTCGGCTTCGGTGCGCCGGCGCTTCTTGCGGTATTGGTTGAGGTTGATGATCATCGCCTCTGAAGCCTCCACTCGCGGAAACTGCCGCCGGACCCGGCGCGCAGTTTAATCGGCTGCTGCCGCGGCGCAATCCCGCTTTCCGCTAACGCGGCGTTGAGGCATTTGCGGCAGGATGCCATTTTAGGAGCGATCCGATAATCGGGACGCTCGTTTGACGAGGGCGACGGTTAGGATTTCTCGCATCTTGAGGTTCGCGCTCCGATGTTTGGAAGAATGCTGGGTTTGTTTTCCGCCGATATGGCGATCGATCTCGGCACGGCCAACACGCTGGTCTATGTCAAGGGGCGCGGCATTGTGCTGAACGAGCCCTCGGTGGTTGCGCTCGCCAGCGTCAAGGGCCGCAAACAGGTCCTCGCGGTCGGTGAGGAAGCGAAGCTCATGCTCGGCCGCACTCCCGGGAACATCCAGGCGATCCGGCCGCTGCGCGACGGGGTCATCGCGGATTTCGAGGTGACGGAGGAAATGATCAAACATTTCATCCGCAAGGTGCACAACCGCCGCGGCTTTGCCACCCCGCAGATCGTCGTGTGCGTTCCTTCGGGGTCGACCCCGGTGGAGCGGCGGGCGATCCAGGAATCGGCGGAAAGCGCCGGCGCCAGGCGGGTATTTCTGATCGAGGAGCCGATGGCGGCAGCGATCGGCGCCGGCCTGCCGGTGACCGAGCCGACCGGCTCGATGGTCGTCGATATCGGCGGCGGCACGACCGAAGTCGCGGTGCTGTCGCTCGGTGGCATCGTCTACTGCCGGTCGGTTCGGATGGGCGGCGACAAGATGGACGAGGCGGTTATCGCCTATATTCGCCGCAACCATAATCTCCTGGTCGGCGAGAGCAGCGCGGAGCGCATCAAGAAGGACATCGGTTCGGCCTGCATGCCGGAGGATGGCGAGGGGCGGGTCATGGAGATAAAGGGGCGCGACCTGATGAACGGTGTGCCGAAGGAAATCGTGATCAGCGAACGGCAAATCTCCGAGAGCCTCGCCGAGCCGGTGGGCGCGATCATCGAGGCCGTCAAGGTTGCGCTCGAGCATACCGCACCCGAACTCGCCGCCGACATCGTCGACAAGGGGATTGTGCTGACCGGCGGGGGTGCCTTGCTGACCAACCTCGACCTGGTCTTACGTCATGCGACGGGTCTTCCGGTCTCGATCGCCGACGACCCGCTCAGCTGCGTCGCGCTGGGCACGGGTCGCGCTCTCGAAGAGATGAAAACCCTGAGAAATGTGTTGATCAACACGTGGTAGGGACCCAGTTCCAGGGGTGATTTTGATGACGGTCCGGCCGGAGTCAGTATGATGCGGATCTCGCCAGCCCGCCGTGCCGCGATAGAGCGGACGTCCCTTACTCTGCTGGTCGTAATCTCGGCGGCGATGATCGTCGTCGGCAAGGCTGATCAGGTGGCGTTCCAGTCGTTGAGGAACTCGGTCATGGACGGCGCTGCTCCGGCCCTGGACATGCTCTCGCGCCCGGCCGCCGCTCTCGATGCCGCCGCGGATCGCCTCCGCGGCTTCATCGCCGTCTATCGCGACAACGTTCGGCTCGCTGAGGAGAATGAGAGGTTGCTGGGCTGGCAACAGGTCGCGCTCAGACTTTCCGCGGAGAACGCAGAGTTGCGCGACCTGGCGAAACTGGTGCCCGAACCAGCAATTTCCTTTGTCACGGCACGGGTGATCGCGGATTCGGGCGGTGCCTACGCTCGCAGTGTGATGGTCAATGCTGGTCGCGACAACGGCGTGGCCCGTGGCCAGGCAGCGATGACCGGAGAGGGTCTGGTCGGCCGCGTCGCCGAGGTCGGAAGCCGAGCGGCGCGAATTCTGCTGATAACCGATTTGAACTCGCGTGTGCCGGTTATCGTCGATGGCACCCGCCAGCGGGCGATCCTCGCCGGCGACAACTCTGCGCGACCAAGTCTGCGTTACGTGGACGCGGGCGGAACTATGCGGATCGGCGACAGGATCGTCACCTCGGGCCAAGGCGGCGTGTTCCCGCCGGAGCTTCCTGTGGGTGTCGTTGCCAGCGTCGACAGCGAAGGCGCTAGGGTCGAGCCCTACGCGGCGTTATCGCGGGTCGATTACCTTCGGCTCGTCGACTATGGTCTCGCCGACACCCTGCCCAATCCGCTGTCCATCGCTGCGCGAAGCGGTAAGCGCGCGGAATCGGGGGGCGGCGGCCCGCCGACGCTGCGACGCTGAGCGGGGCGCCGCTCAGCAGCATCGCTTGGACGCCGGAAAAAAGGCATGATCAACGTGCTGCCCATCGCAACGACGATACTGGCGGCGCTGTTGTCGATCGAGCCGCTGCACTTTGACCGCTACGCGGCGCTGACGCCCGCCTTCACGTTGATGGCCACCTTCCACTGGACGATTTACCGGGCGGATCTGTTGCCGGCTCTGTGGCTGTTCTTGATCGGCACGGTCCAAGACCTGCTCTCGGGCGGACTGCCAGGGGTGACCCCGGTTACGCTGCTGCTCGCCCGGGCGATCGTGCTACCCCATCGGCATTATTTTGTAGACCGGCCCTTCCCGGTCATCTGGGCCGGCTTCACCCTGCTGACAGGTGGGGCGATGTTGTTCTCATGGACGTTGCACTCGCTGTTTGATGGAGGATTGCTGGATCTGCGAGGACCGGTTCTCCGTGCGGTGCTGACCATCGCGGTCTTCCCGATCGCCAGTTTTCTATTGGGCCGCAGTCAACGCGCGCTGATCGGTGCGGACTGACCGCAATGCGGCGGGATGTACTTCGCCAGAAGCTGTTCACCCGGCGCGCGGCAATACTCGCCGGCAGTCAAGCAATGCTTCTCGCCGCCATTGGCGGGCGGATGTACCAGCTGCAGATTTTGGAGTCGCAGCATTATACGGTTCTCGCGGATGAGAACCGCATCAGCCTGCGGCTGATAGCGCCGGTGCGCGGGAGAATTCTCGATCGCTTCGGGATCGCACTCGGCGAAAACCAACAGAACTACCATCTTGTCATCGTCCCCGAGCAGGCCGGTGATGTCGCTGCGACGCTTGACGCGCTCGGTGCGCTGATCGAGGTGAGCGAGACAGACCGCCGCCGCGTCTTGCGCGAGATGCGGCGCAAGCATTCCTTCGTTCCCATTATTGTCCGCGCCAATCTTGGTTGGGACGAAATGGCGCGCATCGAGGTCGCAATTCCGGAACTGCCCGGCCTGTCGATCGATCAGGGCGTGACCCGCCAGTATCCGTTCGGCGAAACCACAGCGCATGTCGTCGGCTATGTCGCTGCAGTATCCGAGCAGGAACTCGACGGCGATCCGCTGCTCGAATTGCCGGACTTCCGCGTCGGCAAGAGTGGGGTCGAGAAGTCGCAAGATTTGGAGCTGCGCGGCACCGCAGGGACGAGCCAGGTCGAAGTCAATGCCCTCGGCCGGGTCGCCCGCGAGCTCGCCCGCGTCGCCGGGCGGCCGGGCCAGGACGCGGTCACCAGTCTCGACATGGCGATGCAGGAATTCGTTACCCGCCGCTGCAGCGCCGAGCAGAGCGTCGCGTGCGTACTGCTTGACGCGGTCACCGGCGACGTCCTGGCGCTCGTCTCGAGCCCGAGTTTCGATCCGGTGCCGTTCTCGACCGGGCTCAGCTCGGCGGTGTGGCAGGAGCTTTCCAACGATCCGCGCAAGCCGCTCTCCAATAAAGTGATCGCCGGCGTCTACCCGCCGGGCTCGACCTTCAAGCCGGTGGTTGCGTCAGCCGCGCTGACCGCCGGAGTTCTGACGCCCCAGACCTCGTTTACCTGCCCCGGATATCTCCAATTCGGCAACACGACATTCCACTGCTGGCGGCATGGCGGTCACGGCACCTTGCGTCTGCGGGACGCCATCAAGAAATCTTGTGACGTCTTCTTTTACGAGACGGCGCGGCGGGTCGGTATCGACCGGCTCGCGGCGATGGCCCGCCGGTTCGGCTTTGGCGGCGTCCTCGGCATCGACATCCCGGGCGAGCGGCCGGGCCTGATCCCGAGCCGCGAGTGGAAGTTCGCGACCAGCGGCAGCGCGTGGACTCAAGGAGAGACACTGATCGCCGGCATTGGCCAGGGGTCGGTGCTGGCAACACCGCTGCAGCTCGCCACGATGGTCGCGCGGCTTGTCACCGGCCGGGCCGTGACACCTCGGCTCGTTCGCCCTGACGGGTTGATGCGGCCAGGCGGCAGCCCCGCGCCGGACTTCCCCTCTCTCGGTCTCCACCCACACACTATTGCCCTGGTACTCGACGGAATGAACGCGGTCGTCAACGAGCAGGGCGGCACCGCCTATGCCGCGCGTATCCGCGAGCCTGGTTTTGCGATGGGCGGCAAGTCGGGCACCTCGCAAGTCCGCCATATCAGCGACTACGAGCGGTCGCGCGGCGTCCGCAAGGCCCGGCAGATCCCCTGGAAGCAGCGCGATCACGCGCTGTTCCTCGCTTTCGCGCCGGTTGGCGCGCCACGATATGTCTGCGCAACGGTGGTCGAGCACGGCGGCAACAGCGGCGGGGGCGGCTCGGCCGTCGCGGCGCCGATCTGCCACGACGTCTTGCTGGAGGTGCAACGGCGCGATCCCGCCCGGCGGGTCCCCGGCGCGGAGGCGGTAGCCCAGGTGAACGCACCGGGTGGCTGAACAGTGGCTGGTCTGGCCTCTGATTTCAGGCACGAGCTCAGCTTTTTAGACAAGCTCCGCAGCATCAGCTGGGGGCTGGTGCTGCTGGTCTTCATTGCGGCGGCTTGCGGTATCGCGGAGCTGTATTCGGCCGCCGACGGCGATATGCAGCCCTGGGCAGCGACCCAGATGGTTCGCTTTGGTATAGCGCTCGTCCCGATGATCGGCGCGGCGCTCCTCGGCATCCGACATTGGTACCGCGCGGCGTATTGGATGTACGCAGTTGCGCTGGCGCTGGTCGTGGCGGTCGATTTGCGCGGCTTTGTCGGGATGGGGGCGCGGCGCTGGATCGACCTCGGGCTGATCCAGCTTCAGCCGTCATCGTTGATGAATATCGCGTTGGTGCTGGCCCTCGCGCGTTATTTTCACGCCCGCTCCGACGAGGACATCGCCCGTCTGCGATACCTGATCCCGCCCGCGCTGATGGTTCTGATACCCGCAGCGTTGGTACTGAAACAGCCGGACCTCGGCACCGCGGTCATGTTGCTGATAACCGGGGTTGCACTGTTCTTCATCGCCGGCGTGCGCCTGCGGTTCTTCGCGTTGATGGCCCTCGGCGCCGCGGCCGCCCTGCCGGCCGGATGGCATCTTCTCCGCGATTACCAAAAGAACCGGATCTATACCTTTCTCGACCCGGAGAGCGATCCGCTGGGCGCCGGTTATCACATCCTGCAATCTAAGATTGCGCTCGGCGCGGGTGGTTTCTTCGGCAGAGGCTTTCTCAACGGCAGCCAGAGCCATCTGAGCTTCTTGCCGGAAAAACAGACCGATTTCATTTTCACGACCCTGGCCGAGGAGTTCGGCTTTATTGGCGGCCTCGGCCTGCTCGCGCTCTACACGCTGATGATCGGCTATGGGTTTGTGATCGCCCTGCGCTGCCGCAACCATTTCGGCCGCCTGCTCGGCCTCGGCATCGTGACGAATTTCTCGCTTTACGTGTTTATCAACACGGCAATGGTCATGGGTCTAATCCCGGTAGTCGGCGTGCCATTGCCGCTGATCTCCTACGGCGGCACGGCCATGCTCGCCGTCATGTTCGGCTTCGGTCTGCTGCTGAACGTCGGCGTGCACCGCGAAGCGCGCCTCGGCCCCAAGGGCGAAACCCAGCTCGGTTAGTCCGGGATGATGAGCTGGCGCACCGGGCTCAAAACTCAACGATCTGCTGCCGCATTCCCTTGGCGACGGCTTCGGCGCGGGATGCAGCGCCGAGCTTTCGGAATAGCGATTCGATGTGGAACTTGACGGTATGCGGCGAAATTCCGAGCAGCCGCGCCGCCTCCTTGTTGGTCATGCCGTTGCCGAGAGCGCCAAGCACCTCGATTTCGCGCGGCGTCAATAGGACCGGCGGCTCCTCCGGCAACGAGTCGAAACTTCGAGTTTTTGTAGGCGCTGCACGTACTGTCAGTCCCGCTACGACGGCGCGAAGCGCGGCATCGACTTGAGCCGTGGCTGCGTCGGGCGGGAGCCAGCCGGCAAACTCTCCGCTAACGGCGCCGACCGCGACGGCTGCAGCCGGCAGAACGGCATCGGCGGCGCCGTCGGTCAGGACTGCATCCGGAGACGCGGCCGCCTCTACGAGCTGATGCCCGCACCGTGCAACGAGCGTGGCGAGCCGGTCTTGCGCCGCCGCGCTCGACGCCAGCACGGCAATCCGAAGCCGGTCGGGGACCCGACCAGCCGGAGCGCTCATCTCGATGGCCGGATGCCTGCGGTTACCCTAATCGAGAGGGGCTTGTCCGCCCGGATCAGCCGCAGTTCGACCTGCTTTCCGACCGAATCCGGGCCGAGATATTGGGCAACTGCGCTCGGGTTGGTGACGCTTTCGCCCCCGATCTTCACGACAATGTCGCCGGCGTGCAGGTTTGCTTGGGCTCCGGGGCCGTCCTTCGAGACGCTCATCACCATGAGACCCCGCGACTGGCCGGCTTCGGCCTGCAGCGCTTCCGGCACGAGGACGGGTTGCAGCGCAAGGCCGAGCCAGCCCCGTTCGACCCGTCCTTTCGAGAGCAGCGGGTCGAGTACCGCTTCAACCGTAACGGCCGGGATGACCAGAACGCGCCCGCGCGGTCCCAAGGTCGAGATGCCGAGAAGACCGCCGCCCGCGTCGAGCACCGGCCCGCCCTCCTCCCTGGGCGTGACGCCAATGTCCAGGGTGATGCGCCGATCGATCCGGCCCCCCGCGCGGCTGTGCCATGACGGACCGACCGAATGGATGATACCCAATCTAACTGCGATGCCGCTGTCATCTGCGCCGATGGCGAGAGCGAGCCCCCCGGGCTGCGGCTGGCCCGCCGGAAGCGGCGCCGGATCGGGGGTGCCGTCTACCCGCAAGGCAACGATGTTGGTACCGGGATCGCGGCCGGCGACGTGCGCTGTAAAGGCGCTTCCATCGGCCAATGTCACTTTCGCGTCGCCAACGTCGGGGAATCTTTGCTCCGAGGCCACGACGACGTCTTTGCGCCAGAGCGTTCCGGAACGCATCCGGTGCCCCGGAACGGCGATACCTGCAACCAAAGGCCGCGCGAGCCTCACGCGCTCTGCCAGCGCCTCGGACAGGTTGATCAGAGGGTTTTCAGCAACATCGGCCATGATCTTTTCTCCTATTCGACTTAGCCTGGAGAATGGTCCCGGTCGATACTCGGCACCACCGGCCGGATGGGGGGGCCGACGTTGCAAACTCGCTAGCCGGCTCCGCGGATCACAACTAAGCTGTATGCTGAGGCGAGAGTTCGGCAGGGCCGGGAGGACGGGAATATGGAATTCGGCGCGTTGATGTTCTTTACCGAACATGCGATCCCGGCGACGGAATTCGCCCAGGCGCTCGAGGCGCGGGGATTCGAGTCGGTCTGGGCTCCCGAGCACTCGCATATCCCGACCTCGCGCAAATCGCCGTGGCCGGGCGGTGGGGAATTACCCAAGGTGTATTACGAGGCGATGGATCCATTCGTGTCGTTGACCGCCGCCGCGGTCGCGACAAAGACGCTCAAGGTCGCGACCGGCGTGTGTTTGGTTCAGCAGCGCGATCCGATCCAGACCGCAAAACTCGTCGCGTCGATCGATCAAATCTCCGGTGGCCGATTCTTGTTCGGCGTCGGCGGCGGCTGGAATGCAGAGGAAATGGCCGATCACGGGACGGAGTTCCGCACGCGCTTCAAGCTGGTGCGCGAGCGCATCGAGGCGATGAAGGAGGTTTGGACCAAGACCAAGGCCGAGTACCACGGTGAAATGGTCGATTTTCCGGAAATGATGGCATGGCCAAAGCCGGTCCAGAAGCCGCACCCGCCGATTCTCGTGGGCGGCGCCTTCCCGCAAGCGGCGCGGCGCGCGGTGCGCTACGGTGACGGCTGGGCTCCGATTGCCGGACGTGGTCCCGATGGCGATGTCGATGAGCTCCTGCCGAGATTTCACCAGATGCTGTCCGAGGCCGGACGCGACCCGCAATCGGTGCCGGTCACCCTCTTCGGCGTCCCCGAAGACGTCGACCGGCTGGCGCGCTATCGCGACAAGGCGATCGCGCGGGTCGTCGTGATGCTGCCTTCAGCGAATAGCGACACCATTCTGCCGACCCTCGACCGTTGGGCCGAGCTCATTCGTCGCGTCGGGTAGGTTCCATCGGTGTGCTGGCTTCGCGGGGCGGAGTATGACGTCGGGCCTGCTGCAGTAAAGGTGAAGCGCAATGTGCGCCCGGGCGGCACGGAATGACGGCGCTCGAGGTGCTCCTCGCGTGCCTACGCGCGGCGGGTGGTAGACCTCCGTCGTCAGTTGATCGTCAATACCTTGTCCTGAAGTTCAGCATAATAGCAGCATTGTCGGGTGCCACATTGATGACACACCAAAGCATCTTTAATTGCTGCTCGCCCGGTGGGCCGCAACAGGATACTTTGCTCCACCTGCGTACCGCTTGAGGCTCTGTCGCGCCGCCGCATTCCACTCGTGCCCTTGGGAAGGGAGATGCGGGGTCTTTTCAGACTGAGAGGGGAGCCCGACGAGGTCCGCGAGGGAATTCGTGCTGCGCAGGTGAGCGCCGTTTTTCGGCAGATGCCGATCGCGCTTGCTGTCAATGCCGTCAATGCAATTATCACTTTCATTGTGTTGCAGCAGCTCATAGACCTTGCGCGTCCGCTCGCTTGGGTTTGTGTCGTTGCGCTCGTGACGAGCGGACGCTGGGCGTTGTGGCTGCGATATCGGCGTCTACGCTCCAGCATCACGGCCGTGGCGCAATGGTCGTGGCTCGCTGCCTGCGGATCGCTGCTGGCCGGCATGTGCTGGGGCCTCGGCGGGCTGGTCTTGTTCCCGATCACGCCGGTTCTCGGGCAGATCTTTCTGACTTTCGTCATTGGTGGCATGTGCGCCGGTGCAGTGGTAATCAGCGCCTCTCACCTACCGAGCCTTCTTGCCTTCCTGCTCTCCGCCAGCTTACCTATGGCGGTCCTGTTCCTCGGCCAGGAGACAAGGATGGCGGCGGGGTTAGGGACGATGATTCTAGTCTTTGCGGCCGCGCTCTCGCTAGCGGGGCTGCATCTCAACCGATTCCTTGCCGAAACCATGCGGCTGCGGTTCGAGTTGGGTGCGGCCAATCTTCGCCTGCAGGCCGAAATCACAGAACGCCAGGCGACTGAGGCTGCCTTGCGTCAAGCTCAAAAGCTCGAGGCGGTCGGTCAGCTGACCGGCGGGATCTCTCATGATTTCAATAACCTCCTGACCGTGGTGATCGGCAACCTGGTGCTGGCGATCGAGAAGGCAGACGATATTCCCGCCATTCTGCCGCTGCTTAAGAGCGCCCGCCAGGCTGCCGAACGCGGAGTGGCGCTGATCGAGCGCCTGCTCGCCTTCGCGCGCAAGCAGCGCCTCGATCCGCGACCGGTGGATCTGACCCGCCTGATCGGCGGCATCGAAGACTTGCTGCGCCGCACCTTGGGTGACCGGATCCGCCTCGTCATCACCGCAGAAGCAGATCTCGCGCCGGCTCGGGTCGACGCCAACCAGCTCGAACTCGCAATCCTCAACTTGACGATCAATGCCCGCGACGCGATGCCCGACGGCGGCAATTTGCGGATCTGCCTTCAGAATCGCCTTGCGAATTACGATTGGGCATCCAACCCATCGCCTGGGGAATATGTCGTCGTATCGATCAACGATACCGGGACCGGCATGGACGAAGCGACGCTCATGCAGGCGTTCGAGCCGTTCTTCACCACGAAGGAAATCGGCAGTGGTTCCGGCCTCGGGTTGCCGATGGTCCAAGGTTTTGCCGCTCAATCCGGAGGCGATGTGCGGATACAAAGCAAAGTTGGTGAGGGGACCACCGTCGAGCTCTGGCTGCCGCGAGCTGACGAGCCGCCGTCCCAATCGGCACAGCCGAAAGATGACACTTGAGCGACCGCGCAGTTGGAGGACGAATCCGGGGGGCGCCGCCGGCGGCGGCTACCCCGCTTATCGATGGAGCGCAACCGATCGCCCCAGGCTGTCCGGTTGCTCATAATGGCCGATGAAATCCCGCGGAAAATATTATAACCACCGATCTGAAACGGCCCTCGCCGGTTCGCGCCAAATTTAGTTTGCTCAGTTTGAGGTGCCCAGCGGTGCTGATTCGGTCGATCAAGATTGGGATCGTTGCCGTCGGGCTGACCGCCGGCTCCTGCGGCGCATACTGGGGCGCGATCCAATACCAGGGCAATTTCCACGCGGTAAAGGAAGGCGCGTTTTACCGATCCGCCCAGCTCAGCAAAGACGAGCTGCAGAGCGCGATCCGGGAACACAAAATCCGATCGGTCCTCAATCTGCGGGGCGCTCATCCTGGACAAGCCTGGTATGACGAAGAGCTCGCCGTGTCGCAGGCGCTCGGCGTCGCGCATTATGACTACGGTCTTTCCGCCCACCGCTTCGTGACGAGACAGCAGATCGGCGAGGTGCTCGGCATCGTCCGAGATGCGCCGAAACCGCTTCTGGTGCACTGCAAGTCGGGAGCCGATCGGGCGGGACTAGTCTCGGCGCTCTACCGTTTTGCCGGGGAGGGGGTGAGCGCGGACCAAGCCGACCGAGAGCTTTCTCTGGTCTATGGCCATTTTCCGTATCTCACGAGCCGCTCGAAAGCCATGGACGACAGTTTCTGGGCGTTTGTCGGCACGCAAGGTTCCCCCGCCCACGGCGCGGATTGACATCTGACGAAGCGGCGGCTCCGGCCTGATCGTTCCGTTCGTCTGTCCGACAGAACAGAAGTTCGGCTGGTTGCGGGGGTAGGATTTGAACCTACGACCTTCAGGTTATGAGCCTGACGAGCTACCGGGCTGCTCCACCCCGCGTCAGTCGGGTCACCTCGATCCGTGGCGGATCGGGAAGGGAGATGGGAGAGAGAGGGGAATGCGGGCCTGGCGGCGACCTACTCTTCCGCACCTTGAGGTGCAGTACCATCGGCGCTGAGGGTTTTCACGGCCGAGTTCGGGATGGGATCGGGTGTTTGGCCCCTCGCTATGGCCACCAGGCCGGCAAGCCTGTCCCCGCGGCCGCTGGGATGTCATGTGACTGGGGGAGGAAGTGTCTGTGAGTGAGGCCGCAGTGTCGGGTGGGCCGCGTGCGGGTCGGGTCTTGCCGCTGCACGCGGGCGGTGTTGTGTTGGGTTCAAGCGCCAATCGAGCGATTAGTACCGGTCAGCTGCGCGGGTTGCCCCGCTTCCACCTCCGGCCTATCGACGTGGTGGTCTTCCACGGCTCTCGGCGAGACCTGGTTTTGAGGAGGGTTTCCCGCTTAGATGCGTTCAGCGGTTATCCCGTCCGCACTTAGCTACCCGGCGGTGCGGCTGGCGCCACAACCGGTACACCAGAGGTGCGTCCCTCCCGGTCCTCTCGTACTGGGGAGAGCGCCTCGCAAGTCTCGAACACCCACGGCAGATAGGGACCGAACTGTCTCACGACGTTCTAAACCCAGCTCACGTACCGCTTTAAATGGCGAACAGCCATACCCTTGGGACCTGCTCCAGCCCCAGGATGCGATGAGCCGACATCGAGGTGCCAAACGACGCCGTCGATATGGACTCTTGGGCGTCATTAGCCTGTTATCCCCGGCGTACCTTTTATCCGTTGAGCGATGGCCCTTCCACACGGGACCACCGGATCACTATGGCCGACTTTCGTCTCTGCTCGAGCTGTCGCTCTCGCAGTCAGGCGGGCTTGTGCCATTGCACTCCGCAGCTGATTTCCGACCAGCCTGAGCCCACCATCGCGCGCCTCCGTTACTCTTTGGGAGGCGACCGCCCCAGTCAAACTACCCGCCATGCAGGGTCCCGGACCCGGATAGACGGGCCGCGGTTAGATGCCAGAGAAGATAAGGGCGGTATTTCAAGGGTGCCTCCACCCCAACTGGCGCCAGGGCTTCATAGGCTCCCGCCTATCCTACACATACCTTCCCTAACACCACTGCAAAGCTGTAGTAAAGGTGCACGGGGTCTTTCCGTCTGACCGCGGGAACTCCGCATCTTCACGGAGAATTCAATTTCGCTGAGCCGGTGTTGGAGACAGCGGGGAAGTCGTTACGCCATTCGTGCAGGTCGGAACTTACCCGACAAGGAATTTCGCTACCTTAGGACCGTTATAGTTACGGCCGCCGTTTACCGGGGCTTCAATTCAGAGCTTGCACCCCTCCTCTTAACCTTCCGGCACCGGGCAGGCGTCAGACCCTATACGTCGTCTGGATGACTTCGCAGAGCCCTGTGTTTTTAGTAAACAGTCGCCACCCCCTGGTCTGTGCCCCCCATCCCTGCTTGCGCAGAGGACGGGGCCCCCTTCTCCCGAAGTTACGGGGGCATTTTGCCGAGTTCCTTCAACACCGTTCTCTCAAGCGCCTAGGTATGCTCTACCAGTCCACCTGTGTCGGTTTGGGGTACGGTCTTTGATGCCGGTGCTGTTTCCCGGAAGTCCCAGGCCGCCCCCCCAATCCGATAAGGGGAGACGACTTTCGGCCTTCGTCACATTCCGGCAGGCGGAGGAATATTAACCCCCTTCCCATCGGCTACGGCTCTCGCCCTCGCCTTAGGGGCCCGGCTAACCCTGCGCGGATTAACCTTGCGCAGGAACCCTTGGACTTTCGGCGACAGCGTTTCTCACGCTGTTTATCGCTACTCATGTCAGCATTCGCACTTCCGATACCTCCACGGACGCTCGCGCGCCCGCTTCGCCGGCCTACGGAACGCTCCGCTACCGCGTTCAGAAGACAGAGATCAGAAATCAGAGATCAGAACTGCCGCGATGCAGGCCCGTGAGCATCCGGGCGATCTCCCGATACTCGCCCTGCCAGCGCTCGGCCGTCCTCGGCCTCGATATAGCCGAGATCGCGGCAGTAGATGGTCCACACCTGCATCTCGTCGGCCGAGCCGATCGCCATCATCACAAAGCGACGAAACTCCGGTCCGCGACTGACGCTGCCGGCCGAACCCTTCGGCGAGATTGGCACAGATCGATTTCGACGCCCGCCGGACCTGATCGGCCAGCGCGAACTGCTCGATCCGCGGGAATTCGAGGCTTGCTCGATGCACCTCCAGCGACACCCGATAGGCCCGCCGGAACACCTCGAGATCCTCGAACCCGTCGACCCACTCGCTCCTCTGATTTCTGTTCCATCTGTCATCTGATCTCTGATCTCTGTCTTCTGAACACCCGCAGCTTCGGTGCGTGGCTTGAGCCCCGTTACATTTTCGGCGCGGGACAGCTGATAGACCAGTGAGCTATTACGCTTTCTTTAAAGGATGGCTGCTTCTAAGCCAACCTCCTGGTTGTCTTGGCCGTCCTACATCCTTTCCCACTTAGCCACGACTGGGGGACCTTAGCTGGCGGTCTGGGCTGTTTCCCTCTCGACGACGGACCTTAGCACCCGCCGTCTGGCTGCCGACCTCCACTCGCCGGTATTCGGAGTTTGGTTAGGTTTGGTAAGGCTCGCGCCCCCCTAGCCCATCCAGTGCTCTACCCCCGGCGGTGAGCAATCGACGCTCTACCTCAATAGATTTCGCGGAGAACCAGCTATTTCCGGGTTTGATTGGCCTTTCACCCCTAGCCACAAGTCATCCCCTACTTTTGCAACAGTAGTGGGTTCGGTCCTCCAGTGCGTGTTACCGCACCTTCAACCTGCCCATGGCTAGATCACCCGGTTTCGGGTCTGATCCCGGCAACTGTGTCTGGTTCTCCAGACCGGCGCCCATTTCGGACTCGCTTTCGCTGCGCCTACGCCTAGCGGCTTAAGCTTGCTGCCAAGACCAACTCGCTGACCCATTATACAAAAGGTACGCCGTCAGCCCAGACGACAGAGATCAGAAATCAGAGATCAGATCTGACCTCTGATCTCTGATTTCTGTCATCTGAACCCTCCGACTGCTTGTAGGCATCCGGTTTCAGGAACTGTTTCACTCCCCTCGTCGGGGTGCTTTTCACCTTTCCCTCACGGTACTGGTGCACTATCGGTCACTGAGGAGTATTTAGGCTTGGAGGGTGGTCCCCCCATCTTCAGACAGGATTGCACGTGTCCCGCCCTACTCGAGGACACGGTCTGCCGGTTTCCCGTACGGGGCTGTCACCCGCTGCGGCCCGCCTTTCCAGGCGCTTCCGGTACCGAAAACCATGCCACTGGCCTGTTCCGCGTTCGCTCGCCACTACTTGCGGAATCTCGGTTGATGTCTGTTCCTCCGGCTACTGAGATGTTTCAGTTCGCCGGGTTTGCCTCCTCGTCCTATGAATTCAGACGAGGATACCCGTTACCGGGTGGGTTGCCCCATTCGGAGATCCCGGGATCACCGATCGCTCGCATCTCCCCCGGGCTTTTCGCAGCGTGCCACGTCCTTCATCGCCTCTCAGTGCCAAGGCATCCACCAGATGCCCTTACTTTGCGCTTGATCCCCGGCGTTTCCGCGGCGGAACATCCGTCGGGAAACGCCGCACAAAACCGCCGCGCACAGGGGCAAAACCCATACGCACAGCGGCCTCACATGAAGACACTTCTTCGGACACATCCAGCGCGTTTGCGCCGGGCGCGTCCGCCTCGGTCACATGACAAACTCTCTCTTCACCCTTCAAACAACACGCGCCGCGCCGGGTGGCCCCGGACCGCGATCTCTCAAATCTTCTCCAAACGCCGGATCGGTGGCCGATGGTGCCCCCGGATGGTGGAGGTGAACGGATTCGAACCGATGACCTCCTGCTTGCAAAGCAGGCGCTCTCCCAGCTGAGCTACACCCCCTTCCAGAGATCAGAAGATCAGAGATCAGGAGATCAGAATTCTGATCATCTGATCTCTGGCGCCTGATCTCTGGCACTGGTGGGCCAGGGAGGATTTGAACCTCCGACCTCACGCTTATCAAGCGCGCGCTCTAACCAGCTGAGCTACTAGCCCCGAGGTGTTCAAGCCCAGCAGAGCGAGCGCTCGCCGACGCTCGGGAGAAGGGATGCGCAGACGGCGGCCTGTTGCCAGAGATCAGAGATCAGAGATCAGTACAGAGATCAGATCTGCCAGCCTCCGGCGTTTGTGGAAACCGGAGGAGGATCGCGCCAGACGACCATTTCTGATCTCTGACCTCTGATCTCTGACCTCTGGAAATCCAGAAAGGAGGTGATCCAGCCGCAGGTTCCCCTACGGCTACCTTGTTACGACTTCACCCCAGTCGCTGACCTTACCGTGGTCGGCTGGCTCCCCAGTCTTGCGACCGGGGTTGCTGCACCGCCTTCGGGTAAAGCCAACTCCCATGGTGTGACGGGCGGTGTGTACAAGGCCCGGGAACGTATTCACCGCGGCATGCTGATCCGCGATTACTAGCGATTCCGACTTCATGCTCTCGAGTTGCAGAGAGCAATCCGAACTGAGACGGCTTTTCGAGATTGGCGCACGGTCGCCCGCTTGCCGCCCTCTGTCACCGCCATTGTAGCACGTGTGTAGCCCAGCCCATAAGGGCCATGAGGACTTGACGTCATCCCCGCCTTCCTCCGGCTTGTCACCGGCAGTTTCTGCAGAGTGCCCGGCCAAACCGCTGGCAACTGCAGATGGGGGTTGCGCTCGTTGCGGGACTTAACCCAACATCTCACGACACGAGCTGACGACAGCCATGCAGCACCTGTGTCCCGGCCGGCCGAACCGAAGGACGGGATCTCTCCCGCCCATACCGGGCATGTCAAGAGCTGGTAAGGTTCTTCGCGTTGCGTCGAATTAAACCACATGCTCCACCGCTTGTGCGGGCCCCCGTCAATTCCTTTGAGTTTTAACCTTGCGGCCGTACTCCCCAGGCGGTGTGCTTAAAGCGTTTGCGGCGACACCGAAGAGCTAGGCTCCCCAACGTCTAGCACACATCGTTTACGGCGTGGACTACCAGGGTATCTAATCCTGTTTGCTCCCCACGCTTTCGCGCCTCAGCGTCAGTCTCGGTCCAGAGCGCCGCCTTCGCCACCGGTGTTCTTCCCAATATCTACGAATTTCACCTCTACACTGGGAATTCCACGCTCCTCTCCCGAACTCCAGCCCCCCCGTTTCGCGCGCCATTCCCAGGTTGAGCCCGGGGCTTTCACACGCGACAAGGAGGGCCGCCTACGCGCCCTTTACGCCCAGTAAATCCGAACAACGCTCGCCCCCTTCGTATTACCGCGGCTGCTGGCACGAAGTTAGCCGGGGCTTCTTCTCCCGCTACCGTCATCATCGTCGCGGGCGAAAGAGCTTTACAACCCTAAGGCCTTCATCACTCACGCGGCATTGCTGGATCAGGCTTGCGCCCATTGTCCAATATTCCCCACTGCTGCCTCCCGTAGGAGTCTGGGCCGTGTCTCAGTCCCAGTGTGGCTGATCATCCTCTCAGACCAGCTACGGATCACAGCCTTGGTGGGCCGTTACCCCACCAACTAGCTAATCCGACGCGGGCCCCTCCTGCTGCGATAAATCTTTCCCCGCAGCCTTTCAAGCCAGCCGGGCGCATGCGGTATTAGCCGAAGTTTCCCTCGGTTATCCCCCACAACAGGGCAGGTTCCCACGCGCTACTCACCCGTGCGCCACTCCCTTGGGGCCGAAGCCCCAAAAGCGTTCGACTTGCATGTGTTAGGCATGCCGCCAGCGTTCGTTCTGAGCCAGGATCAAACTCTCAAGTTCATCCCAGGCCCATCCTCTCAAAGGTACGGACCCAATATAAGGGCCTCCAAACGTTCGCATAATGCGCGAACATCATGGCGACCCTCGGCCGCCGTCCGCGCATCCCTTCCCTCTTCTCCACAATCTCAAACAACATCCCCCGATGGCCGTGCCACCAGAGGGGCCGCGCTTATAAGCCCGCCCGCCACCCGCGTCAACACTCAATCGGCGATGCCGACATACGAATTGTGAGGGGCGCGGCGACCGCTATACGTAATGACCATGGCCCCTCCTGTCTAGAGCGGACATCACAAAAATTAACCCGAACGGCGTTAGATCAGCCCCAGGGCCCGCAGCTCGGCCAGCATGTGATCCGAAGGCGGCTCCCCTCTGTCGGAGCGGTCCGGCGGCGCATCCTCGGCGGCCAGATAGCGCCAGCCCTGGAATGGCCGCCAAGCCCGGGGCAATGTCGGGACGAGCTCGTCGTCGACCTCGATCAGGCAATAGCGTCGCCCGTTGTCGTCACGCTCGCTGCGGAATCCGGAGACGAGCTGGCGCACCCGGATGTGCCCGCGGATGATCCAGTAGATCGAGCCGCCCGCCAGCACTTCCGCCGCGCGGCGCGGATGGTTTCTCGTATAGACCCAGCTGCCGCCGCGCTCTGCGGCTCGGGCCGCGCGGATGCGGCGCAGCTGGTCGACATCGTCGATCCCGACCGCGAGCTTCAAGAGGTGCAGCGGCATTACGGCGTCGAGCCGGTCAGCCGGGTTCCTGATGTTCCGGCGCCAGAGCGATCAGCTCTGCTCCTTCCTCGACCAGATCGCCGGGGGCGAACCGCACCGCCTCGACGACGCCATCGGCGGGGGCGGTCACCGTATGCTCCATCTTCATCGCTTCGATGACGATCAGCGGCTGCCCGCGCCGGACACTCGTGCCGGGCTCGACCATCAGCTGCGTCACTCGCCCCGGCATCGGTGCGGTGAGCCGTCCGGCGGTCGGGTCCTCGCCGGCGCGCGCCGCGAGGGGGTCGATCTCGGTGAGCCGCCAGCTTTCGCCATCGAGGAACACCGCAGTCTCCGCTCCGTGATCCAGCACGGTGATTTGCTTCCGCACACCGTCGAGCAGCATCGACAGCGCGGCGTCGGCCCGGCGCTCGCCCTGCGCGAGAATTGCGCGGTCGTCGAATTGGAGCAGCCAAGATCCACCCTGATCCCTCGCGCAAACCAATCGCTCCTCCGCGCCGTCGCGGAAGATCAGCTCCTGGTGACCGCGGCCGTTGAGCCGCCAGCCATCGACCCGGGCCCAGGGCGAAAACGGGTCGCCCGAGCGGGAGGCGGCGGCCTTTGCCGCGTCTTCGCGCGCCAGAAGCCGGGAGAGCGCTGCCGCCGCGAGGACCGTGTCAGGGGCGGGCCGCCGGGGCGGAATCAGGGTCGCGCGATTGCGCTCGATGAAGCCGGTGTCGACCGCCCCGGACACGAATTCCGGATGCGCGGCGACCCGCGCCAGAAACTCCAGGTTTGTCCCGACCCCGAGCACCGCGGTCTCGGCGAGCGCGCGGCGCAGCCGGCCGACAGCCGCCGCGCGATCTTCTCCCCAGGCGATGATCTTGGCGATCATCGGGTCGTAGAACGGCGTGACGGTGTCGCCTTGCCGCACGCCGGTATCGACCCGAGCGAGTTCCGGCGGCGGAAAGCGCAACCCGTGCAATGTCCCGGTCTGCGGCAGAAACCCGCGCTCCGGATCTTCGGCATAGAGCCGCGCCTCGATCGCATGCCCGTGCAAGACGAGGTCCGGCTGGCAGATCGGCAGCGGCTCGCCGGCCGCGACCCGGAATTGCCATTCGACGAGGTCGAGCCCGGTCACCGCCTCGGTCACCGGATGCTCGACCTGGAGGCGCGTGTTCATCTCGATGAAGTAGAACTCGCCGCCTTCGGCGATGAACTCGACGGTGCCGGCGCCGACATAGCCGACGGCGCGCGCGGCGGCCACCGCGGCTTCTGCCATGGCGTTGCGCTGCGCCATGTCGAGCCCCGGCGCCGGCGCCTCCTCCAGCACCTTCTGATGGCGCCGCTGGATCGAGCAGTCGCGCTCGAAGAGATGCACCGTGTTGCCGTGCCGATCGGCGAAGATCTGGACTTCGATGTGCCGCGGCCGCGGCAGGTATTTCTCGAGCAGCACGCGGCCGTCGCCGAAAGCAGCTTCCGCCTCGCGCTTTGCGCCGGCCAGCGCCGCGGCGAACTCCGCGGCGCTCGCCGACGACCCGCATCCCGCGCCCGCCGCCGCCGGCCGAGGCCTTGATCAGGACCGGAAAGCCGATCCGCTCGGCCTCGTCGAGCAGCCGGGCCGGGTTCTGGTCGGCGCCGTGATAACCCGGGACGAGCGGCACTCCGTGGCGCTGCATCAGGTCCTTGGCCTCGGCCTTCGACCCCATCGTCCGCATGGCCGATGCCGGCGGGCCGATGAACACGATGCCGGCCGCCTCGCAGGCCTCGGCGAATTCGGCGTTCTCCGACAAGAAACCGTAGCCGGGATGGACCGCCTCGGCACCGCTGTTGCGCGCCGCATCGAGGATCGCCGCGATGTTCAGATAGCTGTCCCGCGCCGGGGCCGGGCCGATCGGCCATGCCTCGTCGGCCAGCTCGACATGCAGCGCGTTACGGTCGGCCTCGGAATAAACTGCGACGGTTGCGATCCCCATCCGCCGCGCGGTGCGAATGACGCGACAGGCGATCTCTCCGCGATTGGCGATCAGGATCTTGCTGAACAAGCTTTACATCCGGAAGACGCCGAAGCGGGTCGGCTCGATCGGCGCGTTGAGGCTGGCGGAAATCGCCAATGCCAGGGTCAGCCGCGTGTCGACCGGGTCGATCACCCCGTCGTCCCACAGCCGGGCGCTCGCATAATAGGGATGGCCCTGCGTCTCGTATTGGGCGCGGATCGGCGCCTTGAATTCCTCCTCTTCCGCCGCGCTCCAGCTGCTGTCGCGGTCGCGCCGCACTTGCGCCAGCACCGAGGCGGCCTGCTCGCCGCCCATGACCGAGATCCGCGCATTGGGCCACATCCACAAAAAGCGCGGGCGAATAGGCCCGCCCGCACATGCCGTAATTGCCGGCGCCAAAGCTGCCGCCGATGATGACGGTGAATTTCGGCACGGCGGCGGTCGCGACCGCGGTCACCATCTTGGCGCCGTCCTTGGCGATGCCGCCCGCCTCGTATTTGCGGCCGACCATGAAGCCGGTGATGTTCTGCAGAAAGACGAGCGGGATGCCGCGCTGCGCGCACAGCTCGATGAAATGCGCGCCCTTCAAGGCGCTTTCCGAGAACAGGATGCCGTTATTGGCGAGGATGCCGACCGGGTAGCCCCAGATCCGCGCAAAGCCGCAGACCAGGGTCTGGCCGTAGAGCCGCTTGAACTCGTCGAGCTCGCTGCCGTCGACGATGCGGGCGATGATCTCGCGCACCTCGTAGGGCCGGCGCGTGTCGGGCGGGATGATCCCGTAGATCTCCTCGGCCGGGTAGAGCGGCTCGCGCGGCGCCGCGACCTCGACCGGGATGGTCTTGCGCGCGATTGAGATTGCCGACGATACGGCGCGCGATGCCGAGCGCGTGATGGTCGTCGAGCGCATAATGGTCGGTGACGCCGGAGATGCGGCTGTGCACCTCGGCGCCGCCGAGCTCCTCGGCGGTGACGATTTCGCCGGTCGCGGCGCGCACCAAGGGCGGCCCGCCGAGAAAGATCGTCCCTTGCCCGCGCACGATGACCGACTCGTCCGACATCGCCGGGACATAGGCGCCGCCCGCCGTGCACGAGCCCATGACGAGGGCGATCTGCGGAATGCCGGCCGCCGAGAGCCGCGCCTGGTTGTAGAAGATGCGCCCGAAATGGTCGCGGTCGGGAAAGACCTCGTCCTGCGCCGGCAGAAACGCCCCGCCCGAATCGACGAGATAGAGGCAGGGCAGCCGGTTGTCGCCGGCGATCTCCTGCGCGCGCAGGTGCTTCTTGACGGTCATCGGGAAATAGGTGCCGCCCTTGACCGTCGCATCATTGGCGACGACGACGCATTCGCGGCCCATGATCCGCCCGATGCCGGTGACAATCCCGGCCGCCGGCACCTCGCCGTCATACATGCCGAAGGCGGCGAGCTGCGACAATTCCAGGAAAGGCGACCCCGGGTCGAGCAATGCCCGCACCCGCTCGCGCGGCAATAATTTGCCGCGCGCAAGGTGCCGGCGCCGCGCCGCCTCCCCGCCGCCCTCGCGGATCGCCGCCACCTTCTCCCGCAGATCCTCGACGAGCCCCCGCATCGCCGCCGCATTCGCCGCGAAGGCCTCGGAGCGCCGGTCGAGTGAGGTGGTGAGAACCGTCATTCGTAATCGGACCTTACCGTCTCGGCCAGACCGGGCAAGCGGAAAGCGCGGGATGTGAGAGGGCCTCGAAGCCGTCCGGCGCACGTTAATCGCTTCGCGTTTAGCGCTAAACGGTCTACATTCGGAGCATGATCAAATCATGGGCCAACCGGTCCACTCAGCGCTTTGCGGAGGAGGGGAAGAGCCGCTTTTCCGGCCTCGACGAAGCCCTGGCCCGCCGAAGGCTGCGGTTGCTCGATGAGGCTGAACGACTTGAAGACCTGACCGGATTGGCGTCAGTGGGCCTGCACCGCCTCCGAGGCGCCCGCCGAGGCCGGTGGGCCATCTCGGCCGGCGGACCCTGGCGGATCACCTTCGAGTTCCGGGACGGACACGCCTGGAACGTGGAGATCGTGGATTATCACTAAAGGAGCATCGCACCATGGCAATTGCCCGAACACGGCCGCTGGCCGGACCCGCACCGCATCCCGGCGAGATGCTCAATGACGAGTTGGAGGCGCGAGGCCTCTCCCCCCACGCGCTGGCAATCGCGCTCCGCCTACCGGCCTCGCGAATCAGCCAGATCGTTCGCGGCCAGCGAGCGATTACGCCGGAAACCGCGCTGCGCCTCGCCCGCTATTTCGGCGGCTCGGCGGCGATCTGGCTGCGCGTTCAGGTGGCCTATGACCTCGCGCGCGCCGAAGCCGAACTCGCGGCGAAGATCGAGGCCGAGGTCACGCCAGCTGCTGCTTGAATGGTAGCAGCGTGGTTCCGACTCGACCGAGACGCCCTAATAGAAAATCGTTTATGGAAAGGTCCCGAAAGCGGACGCTTGAAGCTTCGGCGGCCTGTTAAGGTCGGACACCCAGGCCGGGCCAACACGGGCGGTGCCCGCCGGAGGGATAGGGCGTATCGTGGATGCGCGTTTCGCAATGCAGTGAAAGGTGGCGAACATGGGTAGGCTCGACGGCAAGGTTGCAGCGGTGACGGGCGGAGCATCGGGGATCGGCGAGGCGACGGTCAGGCGTTTTCTTGCCGAGGGCGCGAGCGTGGCATTCTGCGACCGGGACGGCGAGCGCGGCCAGCGCGTGGCGGCCGAGCTCGAGACCGCCGGCGCCAAGGTCGCCTTCACGCAGGCTGACGTTGGTACCGAGGCCGCATGCCTCGACTTCGTCAACGGTGCCGCGCAAAAGTTCGGGCGCCTCGACATCCTCATCAACAATGCCGGCATCCGCAAATACGAGAAGGTCGACGAGGCGAGTGCCGCGAGCTGGAAAGAGATCCTCGACGTCAACCTGATGGGCTACGTCTTCTGTGCCAAGGCGGCGGTTCCGCTGATGCGCCGCAACAAGGGCGGCGCCATCGTCAACGTCGCCTCCGTGCGTTCCGTCGTAGCAGGCGGCGGCAACTTGCAGTACGACACCACCAAGGCCGCGGTCGCGGGCTTGACGCGGGCGCTCGCCGCCGACCACTCGCCGGAGGGCATTCGTGTGAACGCCGTCGGCCCTGGCCCGATCTTCACGCCGTTCCATCAGCGCCGCATCGCAGCTTCCGGCGAGACCGTCGAGCAGTACAACGCCAAGGCCGCACAAGGCACCATGCTGAAGCGCCCGGGCAGGGCCGAGGAGGTCGCCGCCGCGATCCTGTTTTTGGCCTCCGACGATGCCTCCTACGTCACCGGCGCCCTGCTGTTCGTGGACGGCGGTATGACTGCGCTGTGAGGAATATTCAGCTATCGGTGTCAGGCAAATAGTCGCGGATTTTGCTTGACCTTACGCGCTACGCAATCACTGAGGCAGCGCGGCGAAGCAAAGGGGCTAGTGGTGCAAATCAAACGCTTGGTACCCGGCTTGGAGCCCCCTCTCGACCCTAGTCAGTTACAGAGCGGGCACATCCTGCTGCCTTAAAGCGGACGTTCTTGGCTGCTTGGTACATCGGCGGCTCGGCTCGCCGATCTTGATCAGGGCGCGTACGCATTTTGAGCCGCTCAGAAACCAGACGAGTTCAACAAGCTGCGCTACCACCACTACCGGCTCCTGCCCATTCACCTTGCCGAAAGCCTTCATGCGCCTTAAAGCTAGAGCATCCCAGCCCTCAAAAAGCCTGGAACTCCCAGCTGGTTAACGTAGGCACTGGGGCGAGACACCCGTATAGAGGTTATGGGTGGCGTATTTCTGGAGTTTGTAGGCTGTTATGGCCCTATCCTGAAGGCTCCGATTGAGCATCGGCAGGCACGGAGTCCAGGAGCCGTATCCCTTAACTGCTCAAACCTGCTGTCGCTTCAGAAGATGCCATCGTGGAGGCTGTAATCATTCGCCCAGATGTGGAAGAGATATTTTGGTCACGATAGGCAAGAGTTGGGAACGAAATAGCCAACCTGAGCCTCCACATCCGCGAATGCCGTAATCCGTTCGGCCAGCAGAAGTGGAAATGTAGCGCCGACTGAACTGGTTAAGTCATGGTCGATCCCGCCGCGGTCTTCTGTGCGCTGCCCTTGAACGTGACATCATGAGCCGCGAGCTTGTACTACAAGCATTTGGACCAGCTCGTTCAGATCTCCGGCGGACATGCTCGACAGACCAGGTACATCGCGTAGAGGTCGACGAATAGCCGACGCGGATGTAATTTCCAGTGCGGCGCATGAGCCAGATGTTCGAGGTAGGTCGCCGTCGCTGCGATTTTCTTGCGCACCGTCTCCGCGTCATCCGTCGGCTGGAGAGGTGCGAGCAGCACTGTGGTCCTGCCACGTGGATTCGTTGTCCACATTGTGGGAACCCACCTCAACCACCACCGTCTGGGTTTAGATGCTCCAATAATATTGCCTTGTAAGCGCTAGCAAAGAACGGAAAGTCCCGAGTTACCCACACAAGATTGCCTTGCTGCATTACCGACTTTCAGGCGCCCATTGTTATCGCATTTACCCAGCAATGGAACATCGACCAATTCCCAGTCGCGGTCGGTTGCGCCTGCCTTTCTGTCACGGATCGTGTCAGCATGCTGCGCGCGCAGCCAACCTAGTGCGGGTCGCGTCCGGTCGGCCTCCTGTTCCTTGCCAAAAGTGAGGATCGAGCACCTCTCTTCCAGTGCTCATTGGCCGGCGACGCTGCTCGGCGGCATCAAGATCGGCGCAAGAAGATAGCCTTAAGCGTGTCGAGCCCCGGACTTAAGGGTTTGCCGCGAGATCGTTCATCGTTTCGAAGATCGCATAGGCATAATTGTCGTTGCTCGTTGCGATCTCGATCAGCCCGACACATCAGCAGCCGAGTAGGCGAAATGCGGCAGGGCATTGCCCAGTTCGACGATGCATTTCATTCTGCTCGAGTGTCAGCGTAACGCGCATCCATCCCAGCGCACGCGAACTCGTCCTTCCGGTCGCAGTTAAAGGCGGTCGTTAGAAAAGTGCCTCGATCACCACGAGCCGCTCCGGGATGTCGAGATTGAAAACGCGCTTGCCAATTTGTCGCTGAAGATTAGCGGCGCGATGGTGTTGGTAACCGGCAGCTCTTTCTTTTACGGCCTCAGGGTGGAGGGTGAAATCAGCAGCAGCGTCAGCGAGGTGGCACGCTGCTGCCCGTCGGTCGGATGAGTTCATTGCGCTTGCTGACAATGATCGAGCACACCGAGGAAATACTCCTGGTAAATTCAGACCGCCCGGTCCTGTCACCCTCGCGGTGGCCGGTCTCGAACTTGTCGAGCAGGTCGAGAACTTCGTCGACGTGTTTCTTCTCCCATTTGTATTCGCGCTGATATTCGTCAATCGCGAAGGACTGGCTTTGCAGAAGCTGTTGCACTGTCCGGTAATGTGGGGTGATAACGCTCATATGATTCTGATCTCTCCGGTCAGCAGGACACTCGCATCATGCCCTGTTTCATCACGCGCACTTTCGGGTGAGCTCTTCCTCGTCCAGCGCGGGTGTCGGCGCGTCATCTTGTCGGCGCCGCGGCGATCCGCCTTTTGTCATCGAGAGTAGTTCTGGCGGTGGCCGTCGGCGAGCTGATTGTGGCGCAGGCACGCGGAGCAGAAGAGCTACCCGCTGTGGTAGCAGGCGCCTTCCAGGCACCCGCTTCATAAGAGGCGGGATGTCCACTTCGCGAATTGTCGGCGGAAAGCGGACCGTCCGGAAATCCACCCCGAGCCGACCCCCGGAGCGGGTACCAAGTGTTAGATTTGATCCAGT
>CAVOHI010000085.1:0-24986 GCA_963695605.1 uncultured Alphaproteobacteria bacterium
TCCGCATTGTGCGGGAACCGAGCTTCGGAGTTCGCCCAACTCGCTGCCGGAAATCGAAATTCGGACCCCTCGGTTTCCGGCGCGAAAGGCGGGTTCCGTGCCCTCTGATCTCACGCCATGAATGGATCTTATCGGGTGTCCGCGCCACTTTCTCCATTGCAGGAAACCACGGGAGACACGGGTCACAAGCCCGTAATGTGTCGCCCGTCTGATTGGCCAAACTGCATATTAGCCGAGACGGTCCCGAGCGGCGCCTGCTCCGACGATTGGCTGGCCCCAGCCCCAACTGATATGGTGCCACGTCACGCCGCGAGGAGGCATGAGCATAACAAAGTTTATGTTATTGTCTTCTAAGATTGGCTCATGATAAGTAGCCGTGTGCCTCAACGCTCTTGAAACTGGAGTGTTCTTAAGTGTCGACCCCCGAGGATCTACTCTTGCGTATTTGGGATCTCGTTCACCGGGCTCGAAGTTTTCCCACAGTTCAAGCCCCCTTAATGACTGCACTTCACGAAATCGTAAAGGCTCTCCGACTAGCAGAGCCAAACTCCCGGACGCTCTAAAGCCAGTCGAAAGTAGACCGGATATCGCGGGCGATCTTCATCCGGCATTGCGGTCCGTGCGAGACGAATGTCTCGCATGAACCGCATTTTGCTGTAATCAATAAAATGAAAGCGGGCGGGGCGCTAAGCCCCGCCCGCTTCGCTATCCTGATACTATGGGAGAGTCGGTAGGATTTGGTTCAGCCCTTCCGCCTCAGAAATTTCGCCCCGAGAAGCGACGAGGCTACGGCGCGTTCGCGTCACGCGGCCGAGATATCGCGGTTTGTGTAATCCGGCAGCTGACCGGCACCGCTGATCGCGACGGCACTCCTCGCGAAATTCGGCTCGGGCTACGCGGTCGCCGTTTACATTCTGTTTTGCGCGGCTTCGCAGCTTTGAGGTCGCTTGTGTCAAACCCCTCGGTGAACCGTTCGTAGATCGGCATGAGCAGCCTCGGGGTCGGCCGATTTCTCGCGATGCGGCGTGCTGTCGTAGAGTTCCGCGATCGCGTCGTAATCGACGCGCGACGATCGCTGCGGTCCAGCCTTCCAGTACCGGCTCATCGGGCGCGCCCACGCGGGGGATCTGGATCACGTGATCCATGACCGAGAACCAGACAAAGCCGTGATCTTCCGCTCTTTCGCCTTCACCCGCTTTGCAATTATCCATGGAGCTTGAGGACAGCATTTTTTCGAGACCACCCCGGAAACCGGCGACTAAGAAACCGGCCGGTAGCCAAAACCGGGTTTTGACGATCACAAGGGCAGGTTTTACCGTGCGCCGAGCCGGGCTGGCCTCGAATGCCGGGCGCCCTATCCACGTCCTTGAACAGATACTCTGAGGTGGCACGATGCCTGTCAGCTTTTCGGACGTACAGCTCGCGTTCGAATTCGTGAGCAGTGGCGGCATGGGCGAGAATGAAGCCTATCTCGACCGGCAGTCCGGCAAGATCTATTGGCATTCCGAGTTCGGCGATAACGACGAGGAATTGCCCGACGATATCGACGACGAGAAATACATTTCAATTCCGGACAAAAGAGAGCTCGATCTCGGCAAGCCTCTGGTCTTGGATTTCGCTCGTGAGTTCCTACCCGACGACTACGACGAAGTCCGTCACGTCTTCAGCCGAAGAGGTGGTTACCGCCGATATAAGGATTTGCTGGTGCGGCGGGCCGCCCTCGAACGGTGGTACGATTTCTCGAACAAGTCCGAGGAGGCGGCTTTGCGGGAGTGGTGCGCGGAGAACGGGATCGAACTCAGCGGGACATGAAGGTCACGCTGTTGCTATCTACCAGCGGCCTTGAGGAAAGTGCGGGTACGCCGAAATCCGTCCAACTCCTTTAGTCGGGGTATTCGGCCAGCAACTGCTCGGATGAGACCCCTGCGCCGATAGCCGCTCGGGCCGGTCTCGGACAAAGCTTCGAAACCGTTGTCTATCTGGCGCGGAACTGAAAGTTCAAATCCACTCCCCTCCAGGAGAGAGTCGGGCGAACTTTCGGTTCCTAAGTGGCGGAGTCCCATCTGCCGTTTATGGGCTCGCTGACGTGCATATTGACGGCCCGGTTGGTCAGGCTCGATGTGCAAGAGACGGGGTTTCCTAGCACTACGCCTAGATCCAGATAGACCAGGTCGATGGGCACACCTAGCCTAACTTCGGTACGAAACGGCACATCGCCGCTCACCCTTGCATCGCCGGCAGCCTCACAACAACCCTCTGCCACAGACTATTGCGCAGCCGCAGGCGCCGCCGTGACCGACGGTGTCTTCCAGCCCGCAACGGCGCAAACGAGCCTTGGGCGCTGGTGGCGTTGTGCTTTGCGCTTGGCGTAGCCAGCCGTTCCGTAGCGACGCCTTCGCGATTTTCGTGCCGGCGCTGCAATCGAGTTTTGACGCAGGCCGTGGGCCGATCACGGTCATCTACGGCAGTTTACCTTTCTGGCGGGCGGCACCGTTGGACCGGTCGCCGGGTTGTTCGTCGATCGGTACTGGCGTTGGAAGTCGCGCCGTCGTGTCGGCCGGCCTGCGGTCCCGGCCGACATCCGCGATTTGATCCGGACAATCAGCCGCGACAACCCGCTGTGGGGTGCGCCACGCATCAGACGGAAGCCGCTGCGATGCCAGCGCACCAGCGTCTCAGGCTTGAAGACAACCGCGGCTTCGAGCACGGAGGGGAACAGCCGATAGAGCCAGACGAAGATCAAGCGATCTGCAGTGCGCAGCCTGAGCCGCGCCGGCGCGGATCGCTGCAGGACGACAAGCTGCTGGCGAAGAAATGCCGTCTCGGCTTCGCGAGCCGCATGCGATCTGAACAATCCGACGAGCACTCCGCTGAGCAGCTTCAAGAGGTCAAGCATCCCGAAGCGGGGATAGCCCATCGCGGCATCTGCGCCAGCCCGGATACGATTTTCGGTAGCCACAGGTCATCAAATCAAGTTAGGTACCGCCAACCCGGCTGGGTTAATCGATTCTCTGTCCAGCCGAGCGGATCCTCCAGGTGCGCGACGGATCGCTGTCGCAGTTGAACTGAAGAGCCGTCACGTTGTTGTCGGTGCTCCGGCCCCCAGCGATCGTCAGGCACTTGCCGGTCTGCACGTTGCTGATCTGGTAGACGCTGCCGGTCCCGTTGATCCTCCAGGTGCGCGACGGATCGCTGTCGCAGTTGAACTGAAGAGCCGTCACGTTGTTGTCGGTGCTCCGGCCCCCAGCGATCGTCAGGCACTTGCCGGTCTGAACATTCCTGATCTGGTAGACGCCGCCCCCGGTCGCGTTGATGTTCCAGGCGCGAGACGGATCGCCGTCGCAGTCGAACTGAAGAGCCGTCACGTTGTTGTCGGTGCTCCGGCCCCCAGCGATCGTCAGGCACTTACCTGTCTGGGCGTTGATGAGCATCACACGTTGGTTGGTGATTGGTTGAGCGTACGTTACAGCGCCTGCGAAGTAGAACAGCCCGAGGATGGACACCCCTGACGCAATGAGGCCGGCTGGTGTGCGACGGAAGATTGTCATGATGTCTCTCCTTGTTAAGAAACGGACCCACACTTTCAGTGGTTCGTCGACGTAATTTAACCGGCATTCGCCAGATGAGCGCCCCGACCCGCCCATCCTCAAGCAGCATCGTTCAGGAAATCGGTCGAGAAGTGTGAGGTAGTTCACTTAGGAAAACGTTTTTTCTCGGATTACGGGATAGGCGAGCGCCATGGTCTGGTTTTTGGGCGTCCATGGCAGAAAAGCCCCTTATCGCGATGGGTGCCGCGGGGCAGCGGAATCGATGGGTTCCCGCCTGGTGGCGCATAAAACTTGGTGCTTTGCCTCCGTCATGGCGCACTCCTGCCGTCGTTGTTTGTCGCATTCGATCCTGCACCTCTCACGCTGGTGCGGGCGGCGCCCGAAGCCGGGCAATAAGCATCAGGATGTCCCTGAACATGAGCCGCGACACGGCGACCTCGGCCATCTGAAACGTAACGTAGCGGCCGTGGCTGACGACCTTGGCACCGATTTTGATCAGCTTCTCGCGCAGGCTGGTCAGCGACCACGGCTCCGCCGCGTTCGACATCGCCAGCGTGCGCATGAAGTTGCCGAGGTTGTAGGCCAGCACATGGAGCCGCAGGCGGACGGCATTGGCAGCGAAGGTACGGCACGACAGCCGAGTCCACTTGATCGCACCCTTTCCCTCTTTGATCCATTGCTCTGCTGTGCCGCGCCGGTTGTAGAAGGCGACTGAGCTGGACCCCGAAAATGAGACAGGTGGCTAAGGTGGAGCCCTGCCCCTAGAAAGCGCAGATAGCGCGGGAGCAGCACATGAAGCAGACACGGAAGAAGCACAGCGCGGCGTTCAAGGCGAAGGTGGCGTTAGCGGCCATGAGGGGCGACCGGACCGTCGCCGATCTCGCGGGGGAATTCGGAGTTCACCCGAACCAGATCCATAACTGGAAGAAGCAGCTGCTGGACCGTGCGGCGAGCGTCTTCGAGACTGGCGCTTCGGCGGAGGCAACCATCAATGAGGCCCAGGTCGACCTGCTGTACCGGCAGATTGGCCAGTTGAAGGTCGAAAACGATTTATATGAGGGCCTTGGTGTCAAGCGGGACGTGGTTCTAGCGCGCGCGGCAATGACAGCCGCGTAGCGCGAACACAGATGGTCGCGAGCTGTTTCTCGCGGCATTTTTCACTGAGCGGGGTCGATCGACTTTGTGCTAACCGAGCGCCTGGCGCATCAACTTATATCCGGCAGCTCCATGACGGCTTGCTGTCCGGGCACGCCGCGAAATCGTTCCGAAAATCGGGCAGCATAGCAGTTGTCGCATCCTGGGCTGATCTTTGTACAGCCCGTGACCCAAGTCGTGTCGGTCGATTCGATGCTGCTGTTTTCCGCCATGGATGAGGTCCCGGTGACTCGCCAGGTGCTGATGTTCCTGGTTCGTTCTTGTAGAGGATGACACACTGGGAGGGGGTGTCCAGTCGTAAAAGTGTCCGCTGTGTGATCTGGATCAGGCGAGGCGGTGCCACGAACGGCCAGCGGGACGTGCCGAAGTCTGCTTTACGGTGACCGCGTCGATGCCATCGGGCGAGCATTCGCGACAACATAAACCTGTTTTGCAGCGGTTTCTACGTCTGAAGTCGGCACGGCACGCGCTGATTTCACGGGCTGAGACATGCCGGACTTTTGCACGGTCACAACGGGAGAAGGAAAGTTATGCGCAATTTGGTGATCGCTTTATTGATGCTTGCTGCTTCACCGGCGCTCGCCCAGGACAAGGAGAA
The DNA here is from genome assembly GCA_963695605.1 of uncultured Alphaproteobacteria bacterium. Lineage (GTDB taxonomy): Bacteria > Pseudomonadota > Alphaproteobacteria > ATCC43930 > CGMCC-115725 > AP-15. The sequence goes on from CAVOHI010000085.1 coordinate 5,302, forward strand.
GCTATCGCGACCGGTCTTACCGTCCGTACTGCATTGACCTTCAAGGTGTCGGACGCTGTGGTGCAGAAATTGCTGCCGGCCGGGTTTGAGGTCAATTCGCCGACCGCAGGTCCCAGCAAGGGCTCCTTTCGATATGGCATACTCCCAGGTCGGCAAGCGCGTCGACGATAGCGTTGATGACTGCGGCCAGGGCAGGCGTCGTGCCACCTTCTCCCCCGGAGCGCACGCCGAGCCTGTTCGTCGGCGCTGGCACTTCGCTTAATGTTCGCACGCGACTCGCCGCTGGAGGGAAGTTGATTTCGAACTTCCGGTTCCGCGCGGAAGGGTGCGAGGCGATGTCCCGCTCGGCCCGCATATGCTGATTTCCAGGACTGGCCTAAATTGTCTGCAAGAGTAACGCGGTGAACAAGGAGCACGCGTCGACCCGGCGGGAGGGAATGTGAGATCGAGAATGGGCCCCGGAACGACAGGGGGCGTAGAAACGCCACGCGGGCTGGGCGCGCATAGCTCAGGCCTTGAAAAGAACGACCTACTGCTTCGGTTATCGGCGCGCAGAGTGGGTCAGCCGGAACCCTCACGGCGCGATCAAAGGGCCGGCTGCCGAGGTTTTCGAAGAAGACGCACCGGGGTATCTGTCACCGGCAGCCGGTAACGCAGAGCGCCGACACCCATCTGCAGCCAGCCGCCGTTAGAAACAAGGCCAGCGATCGCGGCTGATCACCTTAGCGATCATAGAGGCCGTTCTGCCAGCTCCTGGCCTTGGTAGAACGACGGCGGGTTGATCTGTCCCACATTAACGTTTGGGCCGGTGTAGAAGCCGCCGCCGGGGTTCGGTCCCACATCGGCATCGCCGACCGCCGACGCGCATCCGGCGAGTAGCATTGCCAAACCAACGACTGCCACTCCAAGTCTGAGCCTGTCCATCGGTCCCTCTCAGTCAATGGTCGGGCTTCAAATGGATCGCGTCTCGGTCGTATCCAGAGTGAGCTTAGTGAATTCGGGTAAAGCGCCATCAATTTTGGTAACTGCGAGCGCTGATCCGCTTCACTCGGCGGGCGGCCGAGGTCCAGAATTGGTTGTTGCGGTCATCGTGGTTGCACGCGCATTTTCCGAAATGCAGGCAGCGGCGTGTCCCGGCGCTGACGGGGGACCGAGAGTACGAATCCATCTCCCTCCAGGAGAGAGTCAGCGAACTTTCAGTCCCGCAACCGCAAGATTGGCGGCGCGCAAGCGCTCCGCTTTGGCCATCCGGTTGATCTCAGAAAACCCGTATCGCTTGGCCCGCGACATCTGCGGCATTGGCTTCCGCACGCGCGTGCGCCTGATGTGGGCAATGGGCGCGACGAGCAAGTTCGTCGAGGATCCCAGCGACAGTTCGCTGGTTGAATGCATGCACCTCGATCCCGCGGCGAATGAGATCGGCGGCGATGTCCGCCTGGAGATCGGAGAACGTCAAGACGAGATCGGGCGGTGCGACGATCTTGTCGATGTTCGCTGAAGTGAAGGCGCTCACGCGCGGCTTTTCGCGGCGAGCCTGCGGCGGGCGCACGACATAACCGGAGATCCCGACGACGCAGTCCTGCTCGTTGAGCAAGTACAGGGTCTCGACGGTCTCTTCGGTCAGGCAGACAATTCGGCTGTGGGCGGAAACATTAAGCCGCACCTCAAAAGGCCCTGAAGGTCTGTTCGCGGCTCTGCGCCGGCGGCAGACACCGCCACGAGACTATGAGCTAACCTGCGTTGAGCCGGGCAGGCCGACGGGAGCACTGCTGTGCCGGTATTGGTAGCCGGTCTGCACTTCGGACGAGCTCCGCGATTTGCCGAAGATGGTTAAGTTGGAGAGAGCGGCGGCTGGGCTTCGCTCCCCGCGCGCCTGCTGCGCTCGGTGGCTGAGCGGAGTGCGGCGGCCAAGACGTCTCGGCGGTATGGTTTCTCGACGAGCGTAAAACCCTCTTTCACCACCTGGAGAGCGTATTGACTGTACCCGGTCGCCAAGACAACCGGGAGTTCCGGACGTTGTTCCCGCAGCGTTCGTGCCAGCTCTAGGCCGCTCATACCGCCCGGCATGACGATGTCCGACATCACCAGCTCGATTGTAGGGCTGCGATCGAGCGCTGCCAAAGCGGCCTTGCCGTCGCGTACCTGCACTACCTGAAACCCGATGTCCCGCAACATTTCCGCAGTTGCTCCGGCGACGTCATCGTCGTCCTCGACGAGCAAGATGCAGGCTGGCCCGGCCACCAGAACGGCATCGGATGCGGCAGAGCGGGGTTCGGTGGAAATCTTGGTCGCCCGGGGTAGAAACAGCGTGATCGATGTGCCTTGACCCACTTCGCTTTCGATCGATGCGGCACCGCCGCTCTGCTTGGCAAAGCCGTAAACCCGCGAGAGGCCGAGTCCCGACCCCAGACCAACCTCTTTGGTTGTGAAAAAGGGCTCGAATGCGTGCTCGAGAACCTCTGCGGTCATCCCAGTACCAGTGTCCGATAGCGTGATAGTCACGAAGTCACCCGTCAGCCCCTCGCTCCGAGCGTCGCCAGAGCGGAATGAGGCGTTATGCGCTTCAACACGAAACCGGCCGCCATTGGGCATCGCATCGCGGGCATTGACCCCAAGGTTGAGCAGCGCGAGCTCGAATTCAGCGGAATCGACTGTCACCGGCCAAAGATCTTCAGGGATTTCGACAGTTACCTCGATATCCTCCCGCAGCGATCTCGATAGCATCTCTGCGATTTCATGGGTTCGTTGGCGCAAGTCGACGGCCTCTGGCCGCAGCGTCTGCCGTCGCGAGAACGCGAGCAGCTGCCGCGTCAGCCTTACGCCTTGCTCGGCGGCGCGGACGATCGCCGAGGCGCGGCGCTCGACGACGTCATCCGGCGCGTTATCCTGCAACAATGCGGCATTCCCGCTCACCACGGTAAGGAGGTTGTTGAAATCATGCGCAATGCCGCCAGTGAGCTGTCCGATGGCTTCCATTCTCTGGGCTTGGCGTAGTGCGGCTTCGGCCTGCTCTCGTTCCTTCACCTCGAGCTGCAGCCGTTGGTTGACTGTCTCCAGGTCTCGAGTTCGTTCATGCACCACCATCTCGACCCGGCGCGTATAGCCGGTACTGAGGAGCAGCAACGCACCCAAAAGACCGGTGCTGACGACCCCCGCGACGAGAACGACCCAGCTCTGCCATCTGCGATGCTGCTCAAGGTAGGACGCGGTCGGTACAGTCTCGACACGGTAATGACGCCCGCCGAAGTCGAAGGTGTCATCGTAGGAGGCTGCACCACTCCCTAGGGGAGCAAAGCCGCTGTAGAGCGCTTTGTTCTGCCCAACGTCAACGAGTCGGACATTAAGTATCGAACCTGCCGGGTCAACGATGCCGGTCACGAACGTCCCCATCCGCAGCGCAACCGAGACCACGCCGGGCCCGTCGCGTCCCTCATTCACCGGAAAAATGAGCAGGATACTGGGCTGGTCGCCGCTCTCCTGAACGAGGCGAATTGGCGGCGTTGTGGTGACGCTCCCGGTGGCTATCGCTTGCTCTATTGCAGTCCTTCGACCGGCTTCCGAGAAAAGGTCAAAGCCGACAATATGCTCATTGCCTTTGAGGGGCTCGACATAGGTCACAGGATAGTATTGGTCGCGTTCCGCGGCACGTCCCCGTTGGCCTGAAGGACCCAGCTCTCGTATCTCAAACCCCGGCAAGTCGGCATGCTGCGCTTCTTCGAAAGCCTGCCGATTGGAAAAATCGATCCGCGGCGCCCATTTGACGGCTTGGATCGTCGCAAAGCGCCGCAACAAGTTGTGGGCTAGATGTTGAAAATCGGCCCGCGAAAGCGCCGCTGGCCGGCTGAACGATCTTTCTAACTGTTCGAGGAAGATTTCCTGCTCTGTGAGCCCGGCATGTATTTTATCGACGATCTGTTGGGAGAGGAGGCGGAATTCGAGCAGGGCCTCGTCATGCTCCCAGGTCCTGACGCGGACGAAAATAGCGACGAATAGCGCAAAAAACAAAAGCATCGGCACCGCTACCGGCCTGGCGCGGCCGCGCCACAGATGTCTTGGTTCTCCGACGATAACGAACATCAGAGGCAGCACGACGAGGACGCCGAGGGTATCGCCGATCCACCACGAAACCCAATTTGTCACGAGATCGGGCAGCGGCACCGTACCGAGAGCCAACAGGCCGCCCAACGACAACGTCGCGCTCGTCAGGCAACAGACTGGCGACAAAGATAAAAAGCGCCACAGGTCGCGTCCATTGTCGAGAGGCGCCGGATAGCCGACCGCACGCCGCAAAACCGTCCCGGAGATCGCGGCTTGGAACGTCGATGCGGAGGCGATGACGGCTGCCGCCGCCAACCGGGTCGTAGCGGATCCGTAACCAACTGATGAGGCGGTCCAAAAATTAAGCAGGAATGAGCCGAGAAAGGTCCAGGGCAGGGTCGCCGGACCACCGATTAGCATCGCGGCGATGGCGATACCGGCGGGGGGAAAGATCGGCGACGCGTAGCCGGGCGGAACCGCAAGGAGCAGCGCGAGGTTACCGGTGACTATGTACCCGGCAGTCACCAGCCAATAAGCGAAGAAAAACCTTCTTGCAAATATCAGTCGAGTGGCGCGTCGGAGCAGGAGCATATAATCACCAGACGTGCGGTAGAACAGCTTAGACAGTATGCGCGATCAGCGAGGCTCTCAACGGTTTCGCCGCGGCGAAGATATCAATGCCGCCAGCGATCAAGCCCGCCCAATTCCACAGATCAACGGGTCTCGATTACCTCCGCCGTCGCGGAACTCCCGGCGCCCAGGTCAGATCACAACCTGTGACTAGCGGCAGTGCGGCATCACCTCTCGGGCGAAAGCCGTCATCGATCGTCTGACCATCGCATGGTCCATGATCCCACCCTGGTTGAAAGAGCAGATGAACTCGTCAAACCCGTATTCGCGCTGGAGCGCCCGCACCCGCTCGACGCAGTAGTCCGGATCGCCGAATACCCCTATCTCGCGGTCGAAGTCCTCGTACTTGACCTGTTCGAAGCGGGCGAGGACCTGGCGGAAAGCCTCGAAGGTCTTGAAGTCAGACTGATCTTTGGGCCGCACCAGCTCGACGGCCACGCGCAGAAAGCGCATCAGACCCGCCTCGCAATCTTGACGCGCTTGCGCTCGACTCGTCGTGACATGAACCGGAAAAGCCAGCGCGGTGTCGCCCGACGTACCGGCCAGCGTGTCGCGATAGATTGCCAGCCCCGCTTTGAGCTTCTCGGGCGGATTGATTAGCGGCGAGGCGAAGATTGGCAACTTGCGTCGTCCGGAAAAAGGAAACGTGTCAGGGCTGTTGGCCGCGATACGCACAGGCGGATGCGGCGACTGCAGCGGCTTCGGCACGACGCTGAGATCTCGCGCCCGAAAATACTTCCCCTCGAACGAAAAGGGCTCGTTCGTCCAAGCCTGGACGATGAAATCAAGCGCTTCCTCGAACCGCCCGCGGCTCTCCTCTTGGGGTATGCCGTAGCCCGGATACTGGTACGCGACGCCCCGACCCACTCCGAATTCCAAGCGCCCGCCGCTGAGGATGTCGGCGGTTGCCGCTTCTTCGACGATCTTTATCGGGTTGTGCAAGGGCAACAAGGTCACCGCCGTCCCGAGGCGAATGCGAGTCGTGCGTTGCGCCGCTGCGGCCAGCACCATAAGCGGATCCGCCAGAATAGAGAATGCGCGGCTGAAGTGGATTTCCCCAAGCCAAGCCGTATCGAAGCCGAGAGCATCACCCAGCTCAATTTGCGCAATAAAGTCGCGGTACCGCTGGCGCTCCGAGAACCCGCTTGGACACGGCAATTGGTCAAAAAAGCCGAAGCGCATCCGTCCTCCCCGCGGCCAGTTGTTGGTCTCAGGCCGAACCGACCAGATAGCACGGCGAGAGTGGCGGCGTCATGCCACAAGATGATCCTCGTCCGGAAATCGACCATGGTCCGTCGAGGGGTGCCATCGGCGCTTGCACCGTGCAAGCTATGGCTGCCCTTAGGGCAAGCGCTGGCCACGTGCCGCGACTGGTATCTCGCTTGCTGGCTTTGTCAGGTTAACTTATCGCGATCAGAGAAGCCCGAAGCAGGATGGCGCGATCACACTGCCGCCACTGCATTCCGCCATTCGCTCGTCGCCTCGGCGCGAAAGATCCGCAGCGTTGGTCGCGAGACCAGGTGGCGTTGAACGTTGAAGGTGTTATGGACCGCGGCATACATGCTAAGGAAGCGTTGGGCAGATCGAGCCGATTTGAAACGCTGCATCTTGCGCTCTCGTCGCTGCACAGGCTGATGTGAATTCTGGCGCGATTATTCTTCCAGAGCGCTTGCTCTTGAGGGCAGGTCAGCTTCAATTGCCGGAAACGCCGAGCCGTAGGAGCGCAGCTTGTCGGTTACCAGCAATTTTGGCACAAATCCTTGCTTTCTGAGAAGCTTGCGCATCAACCGCAATGCCGCCCGGCTGTCGCGGCGACTCTGGACCAGCATGTCGAGGACCTCGCCTTCGTGGTCGACGGCACGCCACAGATACATCCGCTTGCCGGCGATCCGCACAACCATCTCGTCCAGGTGCCATCGATCGCTCGGGCGAGGACGGCGCCGCCGTAACCGCTGCGCGATCAGCGGTCCGAACTTCAACACCCAGCTCCGAATGGTTTCGTAGGAGACGTCGAGCCCGCGCTCGGCAAGGAGATCTTCGACGTCTCGGTAGCTGAGCGTGAAGCGCAGGTAAACCCAGACCGCATGCTGGATGACAACCGGCGGAAACCGGTGGCGTCGATATGAGAGCTCCATCATCCGGGGATAGTGTCGGGGAAATTCAGCAAAAGCCGGCGCGGCGGATGGTCATGGTATGCGGGTGATGCGCAATCACCGGATCCTTTAGCGAGGATGCACACCATGACCAAAAGGCAAGGTAAGTCCGGCACGATCGACGTCAAAGCGCTTCTGAGGGAGGACGAGGAGTTCTTGCGGGCGCTGGTGCGGACGGCGCTGCAGGAGGTGCTCGAAGCTGAGATGACGGAGGCGCTGGGCGCCGAGAAGGGCGAGCGGACAGCGGAGCGGCAGGGTTACCGGTCGGGCTATTACGGGCGGACGCTGATCACGCGGATTGGCAAGCTCGAGCTGCGGGTTCCACAGGACCGCGCCGGGCGGTTCTCGACCGAGTTGTTCGAACGGTACCAGCGCTCGGAGCGAGCGCTGGTGGCGGCGCTGGCGGAGATGTATGTGCAAGGGGTATCGACGCGGAAGGTGAAGGCGATCACCGATCCCCTCAGCGTGCGGATGCGAGGCGAGAACGGGTAACGGTCGCTCTCGACGATGTCGTGAAGCTCTTGGGTAAGAGCGGCGCTTTTTCGTCTGATAGGTCAAGATGCATAACCCCCGATATGGGGCCGAGAGTGCCCGTCGCGAAGGCTGAGACGGGCCTATCGATAATGGTTCCATCGGCCGAGATGATCGCCTCCCCGTTGGTAATTTGTGGCAAAGCGGAGTATTCAGCCTCGCCAAATGCTCAACAACGTTGCCCGCGACGCTCGGCGAAGTGCGCAGGGCGCTACGCTTGCCGAACTGACGTGCAGCTACGACGTAGGAAAAAGCACGATTTCGAGGCTGATGCTCTATTGATCGACCAACCCGCCAAAAAGGACGAGGAATGGATTAGCGCCGCGAGTGCGCTTTCCTTGCTCGGTATGAAATATGGGCTCGGTACGGGCACGATTTGCAAACGGGCACACGCCGGATTGATCCAGGCGCGAGCCGAGCGGTTTATCCACGACGGAAGGGTGTTCGATAACGTCGATATTCCTGCTAAATTTTGGTGGGCAGAAGGCGGGGCGGCGCTCAATCAAAATTGGACGACTAGTGACTTCGATACATGGGTCGGTCGTGGCATTGATGCCATCCATCTGCGAGCCTTTGGCGTCAAATTTCGGCGTTCTGACATCGAGCGGTTGAGGCCAGCGTTTACCCCCGTTTCCACGCCAGCGAACGGGCTCGACGAAAGACAGAAGATGACAACAGCCGGGCAAAAGATTTTCATCGGGCACGGGCATTCGCCTGTGTGGCGCGAGTTAAAGGACTTTCTGCAAGACCGCCTTCACCTAACGATTGACGAATTCAATAGTGTCTCGACTGCCGGCGTTGCCACCTCCCATCGTCTGGAGGAAATGCTCTATAATGCAGCCTTTGCGTTTTTGATTTTGACTGCTGAAGATGAACAGGCCGATGGAACACTCCGCGCCCGCGAAAACGTTGTTCACGAAGCGGGGCTCTTTCAGGGGCGACTTGGCTTTTATAAGGCGTTCCTCCTTTTAGAGGAAACGTGCGACAAATTCTCCAATGCACACGGTCTTGGCCACATTCCATTCCCGCCGGGTAACATCAAAGCCGCGTTCGAGCAAGTTCGAGAGGTTCTTGAACGCGAGAAGGTGATTGATCCGCCGCCAAAGCCAGCGGGTGACCCCCCTCCGGGCGGCAAGCCACCGGAGCGGAGAAGCCGGCTTCGGTACACGCACCCGCGCGACCGAAAGGAGTGATACCGACGGACACGAAGTCACCGGTGGTGTCGGTCAGTCTTCAAGCGGCAATTTTCCATAAGGCCATGCGGGCGCCCGACCAAAATGTCACCCCTCTGCCAATTGGCGATGACACTGCCTTGGAAAGCCGGCCCGTGCCCCTTGTCGATCGCGCCGCAAAAGCGAGGATTGGATTACCGCTCCGTCGCCTCTCCGCGCGCGACCCGGGAAGGGCAGGAGGTCAGTCGGCTGCCGCCCGCCGGATCGGGCGGGCGCTATGGGGCCGGGGCTGAAGGTCTGGCACCGCGACCCTAAGGATCTCCTCCTACGCTGAACGGGGGCCGGCGGCGCCGCGCCATCCAGCCTTTTTCTTGAAGGCCGAAGAGCCCCCGCTCTGCGTAATCGCGAGACAGGTATCAAGCTCCTCGGGCGAGATAGCATATCGGCGCGCGATTTCCTCGGCGGTTATCTGGCCGGCCGCGGCAGCGCGGAGGACAGCCAACTTTCGGCGGGCCGTCCACCGCACTGTATTATCGTCTGGAAGACCATCCGTCGCTTGCGCATCGTCGGACACGTTTTTCCCCTAGCTTAGTGTCCGTCCATTGGCTCTAAGCTGACTGGACATCGTCTAGGCATTCGCGATCAAGACATGCGCAAGCCCGGCGAGATATTCGGCAGGCTGCGGATGCATCTCCATTGACTGGCAGAGCGCGATCGTTACCGGCGCATCGGCGACAATGCGTCAGGAACGCACCATCCAGGCCACTACTATTCGAGGTTTTTGCCGAGCACGAGATCGTGCTGCGAGGTTGAAGGCGATCTCGCAGTGGCTGGATCGGCAGAGCGCGCTGGTGAGCATGGTGGCCGGCGATTTGCGTCGTCACGGCGTTGAGCGCGAAAGCGCAGCCGCCGAGGTCTGGCGGCGTGAGATTCTCGGGTGGCAACGCGTTGTAGCGCTGCAGAGCAAGTTGCAGCGGATCAGTTGAGTTACGAACGAGCTGGCCTTTCACCTTGGAGGATCGGCGTCGTTTCGAGCCTTTGCACGCTTGCCGCTGTCCTGGTCGCCGAAGAAATCGGTGCTGCACCAGACGATCAGCGCGATCCGGCCGCAGACCTGGGAGGCGGTCAATCGGGCAGTGTTGGCCAGCGCCAAACAGGACAAGCTGGAAAGCGGCGCCACGGTGCGGATCGACAGCACGGTGACCGCGGCGCTGATGCATGAGCCGACCAGTGCGCTGTTGTGGGATGCCGTGCGCCTCATGACGCGGCTGTTGCGGCAAGCGACGACGTTGCCGGGAGCGCCCGCGCTGCACTGGCGCGATCGCCGGCGCCTGGCCAACAAGCGCGCGCAGGCGATCGAGTACAGCCGCAGCGCAGATCACGCAGCCGCCGGCTCTATCGCGAACTGATTGCCGCTACTCGGGCCACCCAGGCAGCGCTGCAAAACGCCGGCGAACGGCTGGCTCCACCTGCACCGGGATCGCGGCTGAGCGCTGGCGCGCTCAACTCGGCCACTTTCGGCCGCTGATCGAGCGCATTCTCGCCCAGAGCCAGCGGCGCATCCTTGACGGCCGACGGTGCCGGCCAGCGAGAGCTGGTAAGTGCTGTTCGAGCCGCATGCCGACATCATCGTCAAAGGCATTCCCGTGACGTGCAGTATGGACACAAGCTTCAACTTGGCCACCGGCCAGAGCGGCTTGATCCTCGATGTCGTGCATCGAGGCTCGGCAATGCCTGCCGATGCCGAGCGCTTCCTGCCAATGCTCGAGCGCCAGATCGCCCGCTGCGGCGCGCCGCCGCCGATGGCGGTTATGCCAGTCAGGACAATCTCACCGCCGCCAAGGCGCGCGGCGTCACGGATGTCGCCTTCCACAAGAAGCGCGGCCTGGCGGTCGAAGATCATGGTCAAGAGCCGCTGGGTCTATCGCAAGCTGCGCAACTTCCGCGCCGGGATCGAGGCCGCGATCTGCCTTTTAGCTTAGCTAACGCCATTGGTCGCGACACACACGTCTCTTCCATCAAGACATCCAAGCCGGCGAAATATTCCATGTTCGGCCGCCTCTCCTACTGGCAGAGCCGATCCTATCGGCCACTCGGGAGATCCGCCGCCCATTGCCACCGGTTCATTAGCATGGCTTGGTCATGTTTTGGCGAATAGAGCCCCAGGAACGAGCCGCCGACGGCTGGAGCGGGCAAGCGGGCTGGTCCGCGCCGATTTCGAGGAGCGTTCCCCCTCCACGGGGTCACGAACCGGGGACGGTTGCCCTGGGAGCGGGGCGGGGGATACGCGGAGCGGGGGCCGCGGGGTCAGGCTGAAATGATCGCGCCGCAGGCCCATATCCCGGCCATGAAGAACCTTGAATTGACCGACGACGAAGCCCAGGCGCTCGTGCGAGTGATCCGCGAGGCGATTGACAGCGATCGGTTCCCGCTCAGCCCGCGGATTGCCGTGCTGCGGAGCATTCTGGCGCAGTTGCGGCCGGAGCCAGCTCGCGCGCCGCTGCCGCCGCTACGGAATTACGTGCCGCCGAGCAAGGGGAGGTATCGGCAACGCGGATAGACAAATGATCATCGCCCTCCTCGCCATTATCGCCTTGGGTGTGGTCTTCATTGCGATGCAGACGCGGCGGGAGGGCACGGCGGCCATCCGGCCAGGCTTTTTGTGGGTACTTGCTGCGGTGGTGATTGTCGGCATTCTCCTGGCAGTTCTACACCGATGAAACCCTACCGTGGCCCGCCGATGACGCTCGGGGCCGCCGCGGTGCGTGTGCGGCTGGTCGTATGGTGCAGAGCTTGTCAGCATTAGGTCGAGCCCGATCGGGCCGCAATGGTGGAGAGATACGGCGTCGAAACCACGTTACTGGATTGGGCGGCGAGGCTGGTGCGCGGTCAGTGGGGAGCCACAATGTCGGTATGGGGTCGTGACTGGGGACGCTTGGGGATGGCAAGACCGGGTCGCCAAAGAGTTACCCGGCTTATCTGATGTAGCCGTCGCCCTGCGGATGGCACACTACGGAAAAAGCGACGTCCAGAACGCCGAAAGATCAAGGACATGTACGAAGTCAAAGACCGGTTCTGGCAGTTTATTGATCATTGGCAAACCTTTATCGCCGGCCTGCTGGCACTGGCTGCGGGTGTGGGAGCTATCTGGGCCACGGTCAAATCGGCAAACCGCGAGATTGCAGCGGCACAAGAGCAAACCAAAGCCGCCCAGCGCCAAACCGCGGTCACGCGTGAACTCGAACGCCGCCGCATTTCGCGGGAAGGGTACGCCTTTCACGCGATGTTAGAAGCGGCGATGGGTGCTATCATCGAGGACGTTGGCGCGGCACGGGAATTGCCGCCTCCGGTATCCGGGACGCATTCGACCCAGGCCTATGCGGTGAGACAGCGCGTCAAGCGGACGGGCTTTACCGAACTACGTAGCGCCTTTGTTCACTTTGGTGGGCCGCTGAGCACACAATTTCTGCAACTCGACAACGAAATCGAGGTTTTCGCGGGTCAATTTATGACGTCGCTTCCTCAGGTGCCCAATGTTCCGACACCGTTCGGTGTTAATGCCGGACTGTCGGAACAGCTTGACCGCATCGAGCAGCAAGCAATCGAGCTGCGCGACAAAGCCGCTACTGGAATGAAGCTCTGTCGCGACGAGTTGGCCAAGGAGCTAATCAACCTTGACCCTGACTGATCGCGTTCGGTGGGCGTCAAGAACCGACGGTCGAAGCTATTGACGACTGGGCGCTGAAAGCTTCAGGGCCAGGCACAGCCGGGGAGGATTGCACCATGCTCGGCGAGCGCGTAGGAATGAGCGGGGCTTGGCGTCTTTCTCTCCCTGTGCCAAGTCCAGCCACTGGCGTCGAGTTCCTGCTCGGCGCCGTTTTTTCGTCCTGCGCACCCGTGGGGGTATGATCTGCGCCGTTGGAGGAGAGATCGGATGGCTCTATTCGACGACATTCTCAGCGGAAATTGGGTGACCGGCTTGGCAATCGGTGTCGGCGCCGTGATTATTCTGCCGCTGGCTGCCCCGGTCCTCCGGCCGCTGGCGAAGGCTGGGATCAAAGGCGGCATTCTGGCGTACCAGGGCGCGGCTGAATTGATCGAAGGGATTGGGGATCTTGTTGCCGAAGCTGTCGCCGAAACCGAGCGGGAGACCAGCGCGTCGGCGCTGGAAGGGGCGGCGCAGGCCACAGGTAAGTCGCGGCCGCAGCGCGGTCGAGGTTAGGGCTGGGCGCGGGCTAGATAAAAGGTCGACTTCGTGCTGACCGGGGTGAGGCGCCAAGAGATCACAACCTCACCGCCCGGACGGGGCGGTCCTCGGCCGCGAGGCTTTCCATCAACTGCCTCGGGCACGATGGGGCTATTGAACTGGCCCAGGGGATGCCGCCCGCGTCGGGCGCCTAAGAATAAATGCAGCTTGGTCTTTGTCTCGCTGTACCAAGCTAGTCCCCCTCTTGGCGTCGGGCTTCGGCTCGGCGCCATCTTTTTGGCAGGCGGTACATCGCGACGTCTGCGGGCCAGGGTTATCGCTTTGTCGCCCCGGTCAGTGTCGCACAGGCGCCTGCGGCCGGTGCCGCCCGACCCGGGCTCAAACCTCCATTTCTGCTTCGCCGCGCCAACACGCGCAGCCGTCGATCAATTCCATGTCGCGGCGCTCGGCGCCGGAGGCACCGACAACGGTGCGCCCGGCTTGCGTGTGGACTATGGCGCCGACTACTACGCTGCCTTCGCAGTCGACCCCGACGGGTATCGTATCGAGGCTTATTGCGGCGGTTAGGAGTACACCACCTGACCTTGCCGTTGTTCGTCCTCGTCGAGGGGGCGGTGACAGTTTACTTGATAGTGGTGCGATTTACTTGAGTGGGCATGCCACCGTGCGAGACGAGGCCGCGGTCGTCGGCTCGCAGCAACGCGGCGTCGTAAACTCCATTGCAGGTCGTGGTGCGGCTAAGGCGCAACGAGAAGGGGTTTTGGCCCGACCCGCGCTGGCCTCGTTCCACAGCTTGACGCGCCGAGACGGCGCGGGAGGCATGCCTCAGTCCAGGCGGGCGACCAGCGGCGCCAGGAACTCGCGCAACACCGGCGACCATTTGGCATGCTCGGGACCGCTGGAGGAATGGCCGAGATCGCTGTCGAGCTCGAAATAGCGCGCCTCGACCCCGGCCGCGGTCAACGCCTTGATGACATCGGGCGCGATCTTCGGCGGGAACAGCGCGTCGGTGCGGCACAGGATATAGAGCACCTTGGCCTTGATCCTCGCGAAATCCGGCCTGGTGTCGAAGCCGAGCAGGGCGCGGCGCAAGATGATCAGCGAGTTGGCGTCCCATTTGGCGGCCCAGTTCGCGGCCTGCTCGCGGATCGCCGCCTCGCGCGCCGCCGGGTCTGGGAAACGCGGCGTCAGCGCGGTCTCGATGCCGTAGCGCTTCAATGTCTCGAACCGGATGTCTGTCAACACCGTCTTGCACGCCGCCTTGCCGTAATAGCGGCCGCCATGCCATTCGGGGTCGCCGGCGAGCCGCGCCTGTACCTCGGCCAATTGCTTGTCGGTATTGACCGAGGCCCAGGGCGCGGTGTTGACCGGCACGATCGCATCCATGAAATCGGGGTAGGCGACCGCCCATTGAAACGCCTGGTAGCCACCATAGGAGGGACCGGCGACCGCGACCAGATGGCGGACGCCGAGATGGTCGAGCAACGCTTTCTGGGCGGCGACGATGTCGCGGATCGTGATGTTCGGAAAATCGGGGCCATAGGCCTCCCCGGTCTGCGGGTTGATACTTGCCGGCATTGGTCGAGCCAAAGGACGATCCGAGCATGTTCGAGGCGACGACGAACAATTTGTCGGTATCGATCGCCTTGCCCGGCCCGATCAGGCCGTCCCACGAGCCCGGCTGATTGCCGTTTGCCGGGTTGCGGCCGGCGAAATGGTGGCTGCCGGTGTAGCCATGCGTGCACAGGATGGCGTTGCGGCCGCCATTTGGCCCATTGGGCGGTGCGAGCCGGCCATAGGTCTCGTAGGCAATCGTCGCCTCGGGCATGACCGTGCCGTCGGTGAGCGGGAAATGGCGCAACGTGAAGAACCGGTCCTCGACGGCGCCGATATCGGCGGCGGGGCGCAGCGGCAGGTCGTTCATTGTTTTCCTCCGCAAGGCAACTCTGTTCGACTCGATCCGAACTGTCTTTCACCGTTCGCGAGGTATTTTTCAGCTTCGGACCACACACGCACGATGAGCCCGTCGGACGCCGCGTGGCAACAGTTGATCTCCGCATTGCACGGGTCCGGCCGCAAGGCTACGCTCGCGATTACCGGGGGCGGTAGTGGGGCTATCGCTGAGCTGCTTCGTGTTCCCGGCGGCTCTCGGCTGCTGATCGAGGCGCAGGTTCCCTACGACGCGCAGGCGCTTGCGGCGTTTCTCGGCTTTGCGCCGGCACAGGCGTGCAGCTCGGATACCGCGATCGCGATGGCACAAACCGCACGGGCACGCGCAGCCAGGCTAATGCCGGCGGGCACCGATCTGGTGGGCCTCGGCGCGACGGCGGCACTGGTGAGCGACCGCCCGCGTAAAGGCGAGCATCGATTTCACGTCGCATTCGCAAACGCCGCCGGCCCCAACTCCATCGGGGCGCACTGCACTTGCGTGCTGGCCAAGGGCCGACGTGACCGCGCCGCCGAAGAAGACCTCGTTGCGCGCGCGATCCTTCTGTGGCTGGCCCGCGCCTGCGGGATTGCCGCACCGTCGCCGAAGAGCCTCATCGATACGGATGAACATTATGCGGAGACGGTTTATCCAAGGACGGGCGTCGCGGCCGTGGACACGATCGATCGACTGTTGGCGGGCGAACTCGATCGCGTCACCGTCCAACCCGATGGCCAACAGATGCTGTCGGCGCCGCAGCCCCGGTTGTTGTTCCCGGGGTCTTTCAACCCGCTGCATGAAGGACACTTATTGCTGGCGCGGGTCGCCGAAGAGCTCACGCAGCAGCCCTTGGCGTTCGAAATATCCGTCACAAACGTCGACAAGCCGCCGCTGGCGGGCGAGACGGTGAGGCACCGGCTCGCGCAATTCGCCTGGAAATCGCCGGTCGAACTCACGCGAGCCCCCACCTTCCTCGAAAAGTCGCGCTTGTTTCCAAGGACTACGTTCGTGATCGGCGCGGATACAGCAGAGCGGTTGGTTGCGCCGAAATATTATGGCGACGACGAGGCTCGAATGCACGATGCGCTCGAGGAAATCGCCAATTCGGGGAGCCGCTTTCTGGTGGCCGTGCGCCTCGACGCGGCGGGGCGCGTCCGCGCGCTGAACGACATCCCCGTGCCGCAGCGCTATGCCGATCTCTTCACCGAGATCCCCGCGCACCGTTTCCGGCTTGACATCTCCTCATCCGAGATCCGCGCCCGGGACGTGCAGACAGGGACGTGCAGACGAGGGACGTGCAGTTGGTAATTCATAACGAGCCGGCGCCGCCCCTGGAACTGCCGGCCCCCGCCAACGCGATTACGTCAAACCCGACCTTTGAACGGCGTCGGCACAACGGGGTCACTCGAAGGTGCGTCGCGCACGGTCTGGTTTCCATGTGCGCCATGACAAGGCGGCGCTTTTCCCAGTGGGTGCAAGGCCCACCCGGCGATTCGCTCCAGCCGGAAGCAACTGGGGCAGGCATGGAGGTGACGAAATGTCTGAAGCCCCCGGATAGCGGTCACGAATTTGGTGACTGCGCGAGTGTGCAGGCCGTAACGCGAGTGAACGCCGAGCAAACCTCGAAAAGGACGATGTGCAGGCCGACCCGACAGTGGAATCGGGGAAGGCTGATACGGATGGGGCAAGGTTGAGCGAGGAGTACCCCATCTGCTGCACCGGGGTAGTGGCGGCAGCATGTACACAAGGAAAGCGCACGCAACACGGGAAACCCCACTGCGTGATCAGGGATGATCAACCGGACGCCCGTGAGGGACAGGCCGGGCGCGCTGGGGTGGCGGAGAGGCTCGTAGTACCGCTGAAGCCGGGTAATGCCGGGGGAGGGAAGGGGCCTCAGTTCAAGACAAACGCAGCAAGCGGTGAGGGACCGGGAGATTGGGCAACCTAGCAACTCCGAAAAGTGTTCAGAAGCTGCAGATGGCGTTACACGCGAAAGCGAAGGCAGAAGCCGGCTATCGCTTCTACGCTCTGTACGACAAGATCAGCCGCGACGGATATTCTGGCGCATGCCTATGCCCAGTGCCGCTCCAACAAGGGCGCGCCGGGGATGGACGGCCAGGATTTTGCGGACATCGAGGCATACGGGGTGCGAGCGGTGGCTGGCTGAACTGGCGCTTGCGCTCAGGCAGGAGACCTACCGACCGGAGCCAATCAGACGAGTGTTCATACCGAAGGCCAACGGCAAACTCAGGCCGCTGGGCATCTCGAGCGTGCGGGATCGGGTCTGCATGACGGCGGCGACGCTGGTGCTGGAACCGATCTTTGAAGCCGACCTTCCACCGGAACAACTACGCCTACCGGCCGGGGCGCAACGCCCAGCAGGCGGCGGTCGAGGTGGAGGAGCTGCTGTTTCGCGGACACCGGGAAGTCGTCGACGCCGACCTCGCGGATTTCTTGGAAGCTGCGTCATACTGCCCCCCAACTTATGGAGTGAGGTCAAACAGCGTGGGATGAGCCGGTATCGCCTTGATCCGCAAGCCTTTCTTCTTTCCTCGCATGACGTGAATGGCATCGAGCTCGCCGCGCTTGACACGCTGCAATACGGTTTGGCGGGAAACGCCGAGGCGGCGCATCGCCTGGTACATCGTGAGGTAGCCCTGCGGCGCTTCTTTGACAAAGCCGGCGCGCAGATCTTCGGTCAAGCGAATGCGCCAGGGAGCTCCCGGGGTCAACTGCTCACCGCGGATGAAGCCATCATTGAGCCAACGGTGGACGGTCGAGGTAGCGGTTCCAAGGACCGCGGCCGCTTGTTTGACAGTCAGCAACTCGCCCTCGGGGAGGGTAGCGGGCGGCTCGAAGCGCGGGATGTTCCACTGCCGCCGCAAACTGCCCACATGGTTGGCGGTAAAGCGGTGACCGTAAGCGGTCTGACGATCTTGACGGTTGAGAATACCGGCGATGACGGCGTCTGGGTAATGCGCGGCCAGACGGCGAACGAGCGCGATTGTGTCCTCGTCGGTGCGCACGATCGCCGGTTTCTGGCGTGGCAGATCGACATCGATATCGGTGAGGCTTCCACCTCGCCACCGCAGGGTGAGGCGGGCGCGGTGCTGGGCCTTAAACAAGGTGACGATGACCTCTTCGAGCAGCGTTCGCAGCAGCTCCTTGCGATCGCGCGCCGTGGTGGTCGACGCTTCCCATACGCTCTGCAAGTCGACGCCCAGCGCGAGCAGGCGGCGCCGGTCTTCGGCGCTGAGTACTCGCGGTCGTTCGCGTTCACGCCGGGCGAGCTCGGCTTTGGCCTGCTCGAGCTCGCGCAAGCGCAGCTCCCACTCGCTCTCGAGGCCGCGGGCGACGAGACGGTTCTCGGCATCGACAGCGCGATAGCGGCGTTCGGCACGTTGTGCCTCGTACCGGGCACGTTCAGCGGCGAGCCGGCACTGGGCGAGCGCATCGTCGCGATCGGCTTCGAGCCGTTCGGCGGCGGCGAGAGCGGCTTCGAGACCCGCTGGAGCAAGCGCGGTGAGAACGGCGCGTGCAACCGCGTCGTCGATCTGCACTGCGCCGACGCTCAGACAAAAGATGCCGCGACCATCGACGATGTTTTTGCCGGCGCAGTGGTAGCCCGGAGACGCGGTGCGTCCGGTGTAATGAGTGCGCAGCCGTCGCCCGCACGCGCCGCAGGTGGCCAGTCCCTGCAGCAGTGCGCTTCCTTCTCTCACGGCACCGCCTGAGTGATGCGGTTGGGGATGGGCGTTGGCGGCAATGCGCGACCGATTGGCCTCATAGGTCGCCCAGTCGATGAAGCCGGTGTGATGCTCTGGGATGAGGACCGACCATTCGGAGCGTGGCAGCTTGCGGATTTGCCTTTTGCGCCGCCCGGTCGCATCGAGCGTGATCTGACGCCGGGATTTTCCGTAAACATAGGCGCCCGCGTAAACCGGGTTTGTCAGCACATGATAAATAGCGGTATAGCTCGGATCGATCCACCGGATCGCTGCACCATAATGGGTTTGCATCGGAAAGGTCAGGCGCTCGCTGCGCAGCCAAAGCCAGACCCGACGCACCGAACCGAGTTCAGCAAAGCGCGCAAAGACGGTGCGGATCGCCGAGGTCACCGCCGCATCGGGGTGAAATCGGACCTCGCCGTCCTCCTCGCCCCAGACGAAGCCCACAGGCAGACCGCGACGCAGTTCGCCGCGAGCGGCTTTGTTACGAATCCCGCCGAGCAGGCGAGCCCGCAAGATGTGCAACTCGGCCTCACTCATGGTTCCCTTTAAACCAAGCACCAGCCGGTCGTTGAACATCGCGGGGTGGTAGATCCCATCGGCATCGCCAATCAGAGTGTCAGTCAGGCCGCAGAGATCGAGCAAGCGGTACCACTCGGCGTTGTTGCGGGCCAGACGCGAGACCTCCAGACCGAGCACGATACCGACATGGCCCAGTGCGACCTCCGCGGTGAGCCGCGCAAAGCCGCTGCGTTCGATAATGCCTGAGCCGGAAACGCCGAGGTCCTCATCGATCACCAGAACCTGCTGCGCCGGCCATCCGAGATCGGCCGCCTTGGCGACCAAGGCGTATTGGCGCGCGGTCGATTCGCGATTGTGCTCGACTTGTGCCGCACTGGATTGTCGAAGATAGACACAAGCGAGGCGGGAGAGATGCGTGCTGTTGATCTTGGTGAGGTCACTCATCGGCCACCTCGTTTTGCGGTTGGGTGGAGGTCGCGAGGGTCTGCGCGATCATGCGCGCGAGGATCTCAATGGCTTTGGCGCGGGCTTCGGGGTCGAGCGCCACGCCCGGCATTGCCGGCGGCGCGGGCAGCTCGAGAAGCGCCAGAGTCAGTTGCACGACAGCTCTCCTCTGTAGTCGCAGGGTGGGGCCGCGGGCTCTCGACGCGGCTGAGGAGAGCGTCTAGGATGGTCCGTGCGTGGAGGAAATCGACAAGCCTGGCGAGGCTGTGCGGTCGACCGTTCTCAGTCGCGGCGGCGGGTTCCGCGACGGGCATTGCCGCCAAATCGGTCCAC
>CAVOHI010000086.1:0-17211 GCA_963695605.1 uncultured Alphaproteobacteria bacterium
CGACATGGGGCTCGATCTCGGCACGCAGCGCCTCGAGCTTCTCCCCGAACAAGGCGCGTATGATCAAGGGCAAGAGAACCAAGTCCTGAAAGAAGCGGGTTGTCGTCGCGAGCCGCTCCGGCGCGAAAGGCGGCAATGTGCCGGGCTCGTCGGATTGCGCCACCTCGCTTAACAGCCGGGCCTCGGCTTCGCTCGCACGCTCGCGCGCCATCCGGTAAACGCCGCTCGCCAAGTCCGGAAACCGGCGCGACTCGGCGATGGCCAGCCGCATTAAGCCGATGGTGTCGCCGACCAGAACCCAATGAAGGACTGTTGCGCCGACGCTCGCAAGGCGCTCCTCGACCGTTTCTCCAGTTGGCACGTAATTCTCAAATTGGGCGATCTTGTCCGCCATGCTTCGCATCACGACAGCGGTGAAAAGTGCCTCCTTGCTCGGGAAGCGGGCATAGATGGTCGGCTTCCCGGCGCGGGCAAGACCAGCGATCTCGTCCATACTGGCGCCGGCAAGCCCGCGTTCGAGAAAAACCTCACGCGCCGCATCGAGGATGCGAGCATCGACCTCGCCGGCAAGCTCACGGGGCGGCCGCCCTGAGCGGACAGCGTGGCGCGCCGTAAGAACTTCCTTTGTAGGGATAGGCCTTCGCATCGCGTGTTTCCTATTGTGTGGGCTACCTGCACGGTGCCGGCGGCGAACCGCAAAACGCTCGCACCCCCTTGATCTAGTGCTGCCGGTGCTCCAAGTATAAAAGAACGACACGGTTTCGTATCGTTCTGGGAGTGCGAATCATGTCGCTCGAGACCCGAGGTCGAGAACCAGCCGAGCACCTGATGCGCGATCGGGAAGCGGCCAGGCATCAGGATCCGTCGGCCGACGCGCGGGCGGATTTTTCCCCAGTTCGGGAACGCCCGCCGCAAATCGCCCGCCGCTGGAGCGTCCCCCGGGCGGCGAACCGCCACGTGAGCGCGAAGACCAGCACCCCGAGCAGGATCATGAAGACAGCGGCGAACGGGGCAAGGGCCTGCTGCGGCGACACCCGATCGCGTTTGCCATTGGCTTTTTGCTTCTGCTTGCGGCGCTGCCAATCGGGTACCTCTACTGGGACTACACCGGCCACTTCGAGTATACGGAGGACGCCTACATTGCGTCGCGCCAATTCGCGATCGCCCCCGAGGTGTCGGGCTATCTCACGGCTGTCCCGGTCACCGATAACGAGCATGTCAAGGCCGGCGGGGTGGTCGCGCGCATTGACGATCGCACATACCGCGCGGCGCTTGCCCAGGCGGAGGCGCAAGTGGCCGCTGCAAATGCCAATATCGAGAACATCGATGCGCAGATCGATGTGCAGCAGGCCCAGATCGCCGCTGACCAGGCACAGGTGAACAAGGCGAAGGCGGCGCTGGTGTTCGCGCAAGAGCAGGCGTCGCGCTACCAATACCTGGCGCACACGATCGCGGGGACCGTTCAGAACGCCCAGCAATACACCTCGCAGCAGCAACAGGACCAGGCTACGCTCGACAGTGCGCAAGCGACACTCAAATTGGCGCAGCGGCAGATCGATGCGCTGAACGCGCAACGCGACAGCGCCGTCGCGAGCTTGAAGCAGGCCAGGGCGCAACGGGACCAAGCCCAAATCAACCTCGGCTATACGACCGTCACGGCGGACCAGCCAGGCCGGGTCGTGCAGCTCAGCGCCGCGGTCGGTCAATACGCGCAGCCGGGCACAAACCTCTCGATGTTCGTGCCGGACGACATCTGGATCTGGGCGAACTTCAAGGAGACGCAACTCGACCACATGCGGCCCGGTCAGCCGGTGACGATCGACATCGACGCCTATCCGGAGCGCAAGATCCACGGCCATGTCGTCAGCGTGCAGCCCGGCTCTGGAACCGCGTTTTCGCTGCTCCCGGTGCAGAATGCTACGGGCAATTGGGTCAAGATCGTGCAGCGGGTTCCCGTCAAGATCGTCATGGACAATCCGCCGACCGATGTTGCGCTCGGCCCGGGCATGTCCGTCGAGACCAGCGCGCGGGTCAATCCAAACCCATCGCTCTATGAGCAGCTGAGGGGATGGCTATGAGCCGCACCGCAACCGGAGCGGGCGCTCCCGCTGCGGCAAGCGGCGCGGGCACCAGCCCTTGGCTGATTGCCATCCTCGTGGCAGTCGCGTCGTTCATGGAGGTGCTCGACACCACCGTCGCCAATGTGTTGCTGCAATACATCGCCGGCGGCATGGGGGTCAGCGAGGACGAAGCGTCCTGGGTGGTGACGACCTATCTCGTCGCCAATGCCGTCAGCTTGACGGCGAGCAGCTTCCTCACCCAACGGTTCGGCCGCAAGACCTTCTTCGTGATCTGCCTGGCGGCGTTCACTCTGAGTTCGGTGCTGTGCGCCTATGCCTGGAATTTGCAGGCGATGCTGCTGTTCCGCATCGTGCAGGGGCTTGGCGGCGGCGGCATGGTGCCGGTTGCGCAGTCGATCCTGGCGGATGCGTTCCCGCCGGAAAAGCGCGGCCAGGGCTTCGCGCTTTTCGGCGTGGCCGTTGTCGTGGCCCCGGTGGTTGGGCCGACATTGGGGGGCTGGCTTGCCGACAATTATTCGTGGCGCTGGGCCTTTCTGATCAACGCCCCGGTCGGCCTGATCACGATGGGGCTGATTGCGCTGGTCCTGCGCGAACCGGCGGCTGCCGCTGCGCAGCGCCGGCGCGAGCGCCAGCAGGGCGACGGGTTTGATATCGGCGGCTTTGTCCTCGTCGCGACATTTCTCGGTGCGCTCGAGATCATGCTCGATCGCGGGCTCGAGGACGACTGGTTCGGCTCGAATTTTATCGTCGGGGTCGCGGTCATCTGCGCGCTCGCGTTTGTGCTGATGATCCCGTGGGAGATCAGCCGCCGCAACCCGGCGCTCGACCTTCGGATGATTGCGACGCGCCAGTTCGGCGCCTGTTTTCTGGTGATGCTGGCGACCGGCGCCCTGCTGTTTGGGACGACCCAGTTCCTGCCGCAGCTGGTGCAGCAGGATTTTGCGTATACCGCGACCTGGGCCGGCCTTGTGCTGTCGCCGGGCGGGGTCGTCACGATGCTGATGATGTTCGTCGTCGGCCGCTTGTCGGGCCATGTCCAACCCAGATACCTGATTGCCGTCGGGGCGGTGTTGATCGCGCTCTCGATGTACGTGCTGACCAATGTGTATGGCGATCTTGACTTCTGGTTCATGGCCCGCTCGCGGATGCTGTTCGGTGTCGGTGTACCGCTGATCTTTATTCCGATCATCGCCGCCTCCTACGACGGCCTTCCGCCCGGCAAGACCGACCAGGCCTCGGCCATGCTCAATGCGGCGCGCAATACCGGCGGCTCAATCGGCATTTCGCTCGTCCAGAATGTGCTGTGGGACCGCGAGCAGTTCCATCAGAGCATGCTCGTCGACCAGGCGATCCCGTCGGGCGTTCAGTACCAGGACACGCTGCACCAGATGACGAACTATTTCATTGCTCAGGGCAGCTCATTGGTCCAGGCGCATCAGCAGGCCATCCAATGGATCGGACAGCAGGTGCAGGCGCAGGCCTCGTACCTGGGCTATATGGACGCGTTTTGGTTGCTGACGCTGATCTCGCTCGCCGCCGTGCCGCTCGCGTTGACCTTGCGCAAGGTCAAGCTCGGCGGCGCCGCTCCCATTGGCCACTAGTGCGGACCACACGATGGTGACGGAATGATGGCCGTGGGGGCGCTGGACCGGCCAGGCGGAGAGGTCGCTATGCCTACCGGAGCGTCAGCCGCCGGCGCGAAGGCTCCTCCGGCCGGCGAGACGACGCTCGATCAGCTGTTAGCCGAACCGATAGTGCAACAGCTTATGCGTCGCGATCGCACCAATCCCGCGAGCATCCGCCAACTGCTGCGAGGAACTGCGGCCGCCCGCATTACAGGGAGGCCAAAATGCCCGACGGCTCGGTCTGATCACCCGCCTCTGGCCGCTCCGGCGGTTTCGTGCTTGCCGCCGCATATCGCGCACCGGTTCCTCAAACTCGTCGCTATCCTTTCCGCCGTGTTTCCGGTGTTCCTTTGCGCGTGGCTCGCCGATCGCTCCGGGCGCTGGGACCTGTTCGAGCGCGCGGGTTCGATCGCGACGACGATCGGGCTCGTCTTCGCCTCCGGGCGCTACGTCCGACATACTGTGCTCTGAAGCAGAGCGCTTGCGGCAGGCAGGAGCCAACCTCTGCGAGAATCCAGTCACTGAAGGTCCGACAGGGAGAAACGTGTTACGGCTGTAGTTCGCTGACCGAAATCTCGGAGACCGTCAGGCAGCGTGCCAGAGCATACGCGAGCTCGGCGGAGATGAGAGGCCGATGCACAACCTCGAAGATGCCGGCGGCCAGCAACGCCTCTGCACCGCTATCGTCGGTCGAGGCCATAGCCAGGAGAATTGGCACGTCCGGCACGATCTCGTGCAGTGCGACGGCGAGATCAAGGGCCGAAACGGCAGAGGCGAGATGGCCAACCAGTAGCGCGTCGAACCTTTTCGGTGTCGCCCGGCAGGCCGCCAGAGCAGCGCTGGCACGCGTGAACCCGACCGGCTCATAGCCGAGCGCGGCAAGCATTTCCTCGTCGGCGATAAGCCGCTCGCTTGCATCGTCGATCACGAGCACCGTCTCGCCGTGCCCGAACGGGAGAACGGGCACGTCGTCGCGCGGCTGCGGCGCGGTTGCCGCAATGCACGGCAGCCAGGCTTCGAAACGGCTGCCGGCACCCGGTGTACTCAAGACGTTCATCGCGCCGCCATGCTCGCGGACAATCTCGCGCACGGTCGCGAGCCCCAAGCCACTGCCCGCTAGGCGCGTGGTGAAAAACGGTTCGAAGATGTGCTCCAAAACCGTCTCGTCGATGCCGCGCCCGGCGTCGCTTACCGCAATGCGCACATAACGACTTGGCCGGAGGTCGCCATGGGTGAGCGATCGCGCTCCCGTTATTTGGTGCACCTCAGTTTCGATCTCGACGCGCCCGACCTGATCCATCGCCTGCGCGGCGTTGTTGCAAAGG
Organism: uncultured Alphaproteobacteria bacterium; assembly: GCA_963695605.1. GTDB lineage: Bacteria > Pseudomonadota > Alphaproteobacteria > ATCC43930 > CGMCC-115725 > AP-15. The sequence goes on from CAVOHI010000086.1 coordinate 5,032, forward strand.
TTGAGGATCACCTGCTGCAGCTGTCCAGGCTGACCGGATATGACGGCTGCATCCGATACCTCGCCGATCGCCAGTTCGATTCCCGAAGGAAGCGAGGCATGAAGCAGCGAGCTCGTTTCGGCGACCAATCCTTTCATACTTACTGGCCTACGCTGTACATCCCTGCGCCGGCCAAAAGCGAGGATCTGATCGACGAGATCGCGCGCCCGCTCCCCTGCGCGGCGGATCTCACCGAGGTTGCGGGCCGGTTGGCTGCCGGGCGCGAGCTGCACCTCCGCCATTTCGATATGCCCGAGGATCGCGCCGACGATATTGTTGAAATTATGCGCGATACCGCTGGCGAGAGCACCGACCGTTTCCATGCGACGAGCGTGCTGGAGATTTGTCTCAAGGCGAGCACGTTCCTGCAGGAGATGATCACGGGTCACGACATTGGCGACGGCGTCGAGAACCATGCTCAACAAGCGGAGTTCAGCCGATTGCATGACGATGCCAGGCCGCAAAACGTCAAAGCCGAGGACTTTTCTACTAGAGCCGCGCTCCGCCATGCTCGAGATGCACGCCCAGCTGCGCAGGCTGGCGGCGGCAAGGACGTCTTTGTCCGTGCCGGGAGGCAACCGGTCTACGCTCGGGACATGGATGATGCCCTCCGCGGTCTCACCTAACCGCGCTACCAGCGCCGGCACCCGATCGGGCCAGCTTGGTGGAAAGGTTATCCCCTCTCTGCACCAACGATACATCCGGTTCAGGTTACCTGAGACCATGATATATGCGCGGTCCGCGTCAACAAGCTTTGCCAGCTCGGCCAGCGCCCGGTCGATTTGCGCGTCGATCTCGTGGCGCTGGGCGTCGATCAGGCGTGTCGAGATGCCCGCCATCACGTGCTCGAACGCGGCGCGCCGCCGCAGCGCAAAGGCTCGCGCTCGAAGCCGTAGACCGAGATGGACGAGAACCCCGAGCAGAAGCACTGAGGTCGCGTATAGCAAGAGCCGGAATTCTCGTGCCGTTGCTCTCGAGGCGGTCTGGCGCGTGAGGATCATCGTCCGGAGGGCCTTTAGCTCCCGTTTGTTCGGCGCGGCGAGCAATGCCCTAAGCACGCCGTCAGTTACCGGAAGCAGGTCGTGAAGCAGTTCTCCATGCGCCATCAGCGCTTGAACCGCGCCGGCGTCGGCGGAAGCTACAGGTTGCGCGGCGAGCGCGTTCAATCGATCCGCGACCTCGCGCGCTGCCGCCGACGAAGTGTCGATGGTCAGCTGCAGCATAGCTGCGGTGAGGCCACCCACTGCCGGAGCCAGCGGGCCACTCCCATCCGATGCGGAAAGACGGGTGCTCAGCAATTGGAAAAAAGCGAGAGAATTCTGCAATAGAGCATTGTCGCTCTTGAATTGTTCGGTCAGTTGCTCCTGCAGGGCAGCCGCTGTCGCAAATCGATCAATTGCTGCTGCCGCTTCTCTATCCTCTGACGCATTATCGTGCAAACGACCGAGTGCTTCACGCAGGTCGTCCACCTCCTGCACCAGCGGATCATAGTTGCGCAACATCCCGGCTCGCGCGCTGAGGACATCTCGATGCAGCGTAATTTCGATAACCGCGAAACGGTCGAGCGCTTTGAGCGCGCGATCATACCGTTCCGCATCCGTATCGATTGCGCGGCTGGCCAGCCAGGTTAGCAGCACCAGTAGTGCCGAAACGGCCGCCGCGGCCGGCGTCGCCTTCATGGCGGTGCGGCGGTCAGGGGAACACCGCGATAGGTCCCAGTCAGCGTGTTCAGAAAGGCCACGATCGATTCGATTTGCTGGTCGGACAGCGTCTCGTCGAGCTGAGCTAAAGCCATCTTGCGTACCGCCTTGCGCAGAGTCGGTGCGCTGCCGTCGTGGAAATAGGGTGGGGTCGTTGCTACGTTGCGCAGGCTCGGCACCCGCAAGATCTCGGGTTTCGGCGAGGCCAGCGGGTGAAAGATGCCGTGCCGCTCGAACAAGTTGCCGCCGACATTGACACCCTGATGACAGGAGACGCAGCCGAGCGACTTGAACAGCCGATAGCCGTTCTGCTCCTCCTCCGAGAGCGCCCCGGTATCCCCTTCGAGCCAGCGGTCAAACCGGCTTCCGGGAGTAACCAGCGACCGCTCGTAGGTCGCGATCGCGTCGAGCAGGCTCGTGCGGTCCGGCGGATGCCCATAGGCCCGAGTAAACTGACGAACCACCTCCGGATCGGCATCCAGTTTTTTGAGAACCTCGTTGGCATTCGTCGCCAAATTCGCGGCATTTTCCAATGAGGATTCAGCCTGCGCCTCGAGCGTCCGAAAATTCCCCTCCCAGTTGAGACGAAAGCTGAGTGCCGCATTGAAGACGGTGAGGGTATTGAATGGCAATATCGAACCGTCTCCTGCGACGCGTTGTCTTTTGCCGTCGGCACCGTTGCTATGCAGGTCGTGGCATGACGAGCAAGTGAGCTGCCCGTCATGCGATAGACGGGGATCCGCAAAAAGGCGCTCTCCGAGGGCGAGCTTCAGGGGGTCGGCAGCGGGCGGCAGCGGCACCGGCGTTATCGGCTCTTGGTCGGCAGCAGCGGGTAGGCTAGGGGTTTGAGGCTGGGGTGCTGCCGCAGCCGTTGCCGCGATGACAAGCAGCAACGCTAGACACCTTCCTATCCTCCGGCGACGGAAAAACGAACCGGTCGGCACGCGGTGTCGCAAGACTTTCAAGACACAAGGCATCCGTCAATGAACGGCCTGTGACCGTTGCCACCGGCGGGCCGGATTTCCGGTTAAGCCCTCGCCACATGTTCGGCGGCTACAGTAGCTCCGGTGTCGTGGATCTCTTGCATACTCGATCTCGAAACGGGAAATTCCGATATCCTTCAACGTTCGGTCGTCGATCGTCGCCCAGGCCGCGCCGATGCGGCGGATCTGGCGCTCACGGCGCATTCTAGACCACAGCTCGGCAACGATCGAAGCAATCGAGTTGATACATGCGCGCCAGCGAGCAAAATCGGCTGGTGCAGTATCGGTATTGACCCCGGCGCGCAGCAGTTGTCGCTGCGAGCTCGGCGCCGAACACCCTGCTGCCGGCTTTATGACCGTGTCGCGCCAATCTTCCAGTAGAACGGCGGTCGGCTCCGCGTCAGCCTGGTCCGAGTGACTGTCGACCCGGTTCCGCGACAACGCGTCTTCACGATCGTTCGTATGGCAGATGGGTGCGGCGATGGTATCGCCAGGCGACTCAGTCTCAAAGAGCATTGATCTCTCCTAAAGTTCGTGCTGATGGAGAGATCGTACCGGTTGCGCGCTACGGCGTTGTTTCGGCATCGCGAAAACAAGTTACGATCGTAGTGCGCCCGAAATCAGAGCGTCTCGACCGGCAATGCAAACACGTAGCCGACACCGCGCTCGGTCTGAATAATCCGCGGCGCGCTCGGATCGGGCTCCAGCTTGCGCCGCAAGCGCAGGATCTGCACGTCGATGCTGCGGTCGAAAATATCTTCATGCACGCGAGTTGATTGCAACAGTTGCTCGCGGCTGAGCGGCCGCTGGGGCGCGTCGAGAAAGGCGGTCAGCAGAGCATACTCGCCCTTGGTCAGCGCGACCTGGCTTCCGCCAGGATCAGTAAGACGCCGGATACGCCGATCGAGCTGCCAGTCACCAAATCGGCACCGGCCTCGCTCTGGATCCCGCTGAAACGCCGCGCGTCCCGCCTCCTGCCGTCGTAGCACGGCGCGGATGCGCGCCAGAAGCTCCCGAAGGCTGAACGGCTTGGTGATGTAGTCATCGGCGCCGAGTTCCAACCCGACCACCCTGTCGATCTCGTCGCGTCTGTCGCCAGTGGTGATGATCACCGGGACGTCAGAGCGAGACCTGATTTCCCGCAGCAGGTCGAAGCCCTCCTCCTGGCCAAGCCGCAGATCGAGGATGACGAGATCAGGCTCGCGGGCAGCGAAATGGCGCACCATCTCCTGCCGCCCAGATGCCGAGACCACCCGCATATTGTGTTGCTCCAGGTAGTCGCCGACCATGCGCAGCATGACCGGATCGTCCTCGACAATGAAGAGGCGGGCCGGCTGACTGTTGGCCGTGCCCGTGCCCGAGTCGGATTGACCAAATGCCGGGCCTCCGTTTCGCCCACCTCGGTCGAGATATGGGGCGAGCTCGTCTTTCAGATGGCTAGGACCGCTCGCTGCACGATTCATTGCGCGACATCCTGTGAAGAGGCAGAAACTGGCGCCAGATCCGCTAGCTAATAAGAAACCGCCCGCGAGAAATAGCAAAGGCGGGTAATTGGCCAGTGTGACCTGGGCCACACTGAAAGCGGACTCCACATGAGGCAGAACGTCGCAATCGGACCCGCAGCGGCAACATCGAAAATTGATCTAGGGCGCCGATTGCCATTTGAAAATTAAATGATAAAATACCTTTCAGTGGAAACACGAATGATTAGGAACATGCTCGATCTCGATCTGCTTCGCAGCTTTGTCTCGGTTGTCGACGCCGGTGGGTTTACCCGCGCTGGCGAACGCGTTCACCGCACCCAGTCGACCGTGAGCCAGCAAATCCGGCGCCTGGAGGAGGACGTTGGCCGTCCGCTGTTGCATCGCGACGGAAAACGCATCAGGCCGACCGAAGAGGGCGAGCGGCTGCTTTCCTATGCGCGGCGGATTCTCGCACTCGCCGAGGAGGCACGCGACGTGGTGTCGCGCCCGAGCGGAGACGGTGTGGTCCGGCTCGGCCTGCCGGAGGATTTCGCCGCCTACCGTCTCACCGAGATGCTATCCGAGTTCGCCCGCTCGCGCCCGGATTTACACCTCTACGTGCGCTGCGGAAAGAGCGATCGCATGCGACGCGCGCTCGAACGCGGCGAGATCGACCTTGCGCTGTTCAAACGCGATGCGGAAGAGACTGGCGGCATTGCCGCCTGGCCCGAGCGTCTGCACTGGATCACCAGCCGCCGTCGCCCCGTCGATTTCCGCCGGGAGCCATTGCCGCTCGCCGTATTCGAGCAGGGATGCCTTTACCGCAATCGCGCGATCCATGCGCTCGAGACGGTGGGTCGGGCCTGGCAAATCGCCTACACGAGCCCTAGTATTCTCGGCATTCAGGCCGCTGTCTCGGCGGGACTCGGCGTCAGCATCCTGCCCGAGGTCGCCATTCTTCCCGAGCATACGGTGCTGGGCGCGGGCGATGGCTTTCCGCCGATTACCGATACCGAAGTGGCACTTGTTGCAGCGCCCGAGGCCAGCGCAGCCAGCCGCCGGCTTGCAGAGGCTTTGACCAACTTCTGCAGCACCCTCGACCCGCGGATGGCGGCATGACTGGCAAGGGCTGACAGTAGTCGTCTCTCGCATTGCAGCCGCGTCAGCTAGCCGGAACCGCCTGCCAGCCGGTATTGCACTGCGTCACATAAGGGTAATAACCTGCGGGATCCCAACAGTAGTACCAAGTCTGCGAGGAATAGGGTTGGCTATAATCATAATAGCCGTAGTCTGGGTAATTGTAATCCCATCCATAGGGATATCCATAGTAACCGAACCCTAGGCCGCCGAAGAAACGGCCGCGCCGATCGCGGAAACCCTCGTGACGCTCGCCGAAACCTTCGTGACGCTCGCCGAAACCCTCGTGACGCCCGCCGAAACCTTCGTGCATAGCGGCGAAGCGACCGTGAAATCCACCAAATCCGCCACCGTGGAAGCCCCCAAATCCGCCGCCGTGGAAACCTCCGCCATGGAAGCCACCAAATCCGCCGCCGTGGAAACCTCCGCCTCCGCCATGCGGCCCGGCGTAGGCAAGATTTGGCTGGCCGAGCGCGCTGGCGCACAAGAGAGCAGCTGCGGTTGCCAGAACCTTTGCCGTTCTTGGCCGGGCCCAATGTTCGCTTAACTGTCGCATCGAAGACTCCATTGCGCCGGCCGCATATCACGCGTCTGTGACTGCCGGACGCGGCTTTGAACCTTCAATGTGTGGACCAACGGACCAAATCAGATGCGATATTTGTTGCATTGGGTGCTGAGAGGAATTCAGCAATGCGCCGCACCGATCTTGCCGATCTGACCGCGTTCGTTGCCGTCGCCGACAATCTCAGCTTCCGCGAGGCGGCATCGCGTATCGGCGTGACGCCGTCGGCGCTCAGCCACACGATGCGGCACTTCGAGGAACGTCTTGGGTTCCGATTGCTGAACCGCACGACGCGGAGCGTCGCGCTCACCGATGCGGGCCTGCGCCTGCTCGACCGGCTTCGCCCGGCGGTCGAACAGATCTCTCGGGGGCTGGACGACCTCAAGGGCGAGCAGGGGCATCCCTTCGGTCACCTGCGCCTTTATTTGACCCATCTCGCAGGCGCGGCGGTCGTCGCCCCCATCTGGGCGCGCTTCTTGTCGACTTTTCCTGACGTCCAGCTCGAAATCCACGCCGACGCGGCGCCGGCCGACATCGTCGCGAAGGGCTTCGATGCCGGGATCGGTCCAAGAGACTGGGCGGCCGCGGACATGATCGCCGTTCGCGTGATGGGCCCGATGAGAGTGGCCGTGGTTGGCGCGCCGGCGTATTTCGCGCGGCGGCAGCCGCCGCGCACGCCCGATGATCTCGGCCGCCACAGCTGCGTTCAATACCGCCGGGCGGGGGACGGCACGATGTTCGAGTGGGCATTCGAGCGACACGGCAAGTCACGGCGGATATCGGTGGATGGCCGGGTCATCGTCAACGACACCGATTTGGCGGTTCGTGCGGCCGCCGACGGGTTAGGAATCGCCTACGCGGCCGAAGCTGTCGCCGATCCGTTCCTGCGCTCGGGGCAGCTGGTTCGCGTGCTGGAGGACTGGACGCCCGCCTTTGAGGGGTTCTTCCTCTACTATCCCGGCCACCGGCAGGTGCCGGTCGCGCTGCGTGCCCTCATAGATATGCTCCGCGGAGCCCGCGGGTCGGCACCGGCCGAAGGTTCCCTCGATATCCCCTTCGCGGCCGATTGAACCCGCTGGGGACCGCCGTAGCCGTACGCTCCCCGGGAGCAAACGCCGCCCGATGCTGGGCGATACATGAATGTTTCTCATTTCCTCATCAAATTGAGCGCGATTGAGAAGCATCCGCTCCGCCCGTATTTCCCGGTGCGAACTTGCGGACCGGGCCACCGAAGCCGGTGGGCAGCCCGGAGATCACCCTGAACCCCGGAGCATTAAACATGTCGCAATACGACAATGACCACCTTTGCAGCCTTCGTGCGGCGCTGCTGGACCATCCTATTTACAGCAACATCGTTTCGGTCGCCGATCTCAGGAGCTTCATGGAGGATCATGTCTTTGCCGTCTGGGATTTCATGTCGCTGCTGAAGCAACTCCAGCAGGACATGACGTGCATAACGGTGCCGTGGTTCCCGACGGATGATGCAAAGGCCGCCCGCCTGATCAATGACATCGTGATCGGTGAGGAGACGGACGTTGGTCCCGACGGCTCCTATATGAGCCACCTCGCTCTCTACCTCCGCGCCATGCGGGACATCGGCGCCAATACCCGCCAGTTCGAGAAGTTCCGTTCGCTGGTCCTGGTCGGCATGCCGGTCGAAGTAGCCCTGGCGCGGATCGGTGCGCCGCCCCATGTGCAGACCTTTGTCGCGCATACGATGACGCTCGCCAATTCAGGCTCGACGGAAGAAGTATTGGCGGCCTTCTTCTACGGCCGCGAGGACATCATCCCGGAGATGTTCCGCAGGCTTCTCGACACGCTCTACGGCGCCAAGAACAACAACGCTCACCTGCGCCATTTCATCTACTACATCGATCGGCACATCGAACTCGATGGCGACAGTCATGGCCCCATGGGGCGCGAATTGCTGGACGACCTGATCGCGAACTCGCCGGATCGGGGCGAGCGGGCTCGGCGTGCGGCGTGTAGCAGCATCAACGCCCGGATCGGGCTTTGGAACGGCACATTGAACAAACTCCGCAACGGTCGTGTTGGGGAAAGCTCAGTCCAAACCCAGGCCGCCTGACCACACTAGCCAGCAAAACTGAATTGCCACCATCGCGCCGATGATTGAGGGGTTGGACCAATGCCAGCAAGGCCGGTGCCACCGGCGACTGGCGTGCCTTTCGGATCGGGCAGGAGCCGCCTAGCCCGATCCACACCGGTCAGATCGCTCACAAGAGTGAGCCTTACCCGGGCCAGGATCCGGCGCTGATCGCCAATGAGACCTGGGCCGCGGTTCGAGACCAGCGGACACTACAGTTCCCCCGCGAGTATGGAAGCACCGAGCAACGCGCCGCCCTTCGGGGCGGGGCGGGGATAACCCCCGGCCCGTTGGAGAACCTCGGCGCTCATTACTATATGGGCAACACTAAAATTGCCACAATGTTCGCGTCTCATGGAGCTTCGGGAAAGCGCCGATGGGCTGCGCTGGGCGATTGGACGAGCTGGAGCGATGGCTGTTATTTGGGTGCAAATAGCGAAAACAGCGGGGAGAGCTGTGGAGAGAACCGAGCCTGATGTGCACCTGATAAAACAGGTGGAACAGGTGACAAAGTCGGCTTTGGAAGGACCGATGTGGCGCTTCGCCCGGATTCCGAGCATGGGGGTCACGGACGCGGTAGAAATCCTTGTATTTCTGATTTGGCAATTACTGCATTGGCTGTTATTTGGCTGTAAAAACAGCCAAAACATCCAGAAGAGGCCGGGCGACCTGTTTGCGAAGGGCAGTCTGGCAATGCTGCCGGCCCTAACCGGCGGTTCCACGAACCGGGCCCCATGGGCTGCCGAGCCGTTGCTCCGCCAAATTCGGTGAGACTGATCCATGACCTCGGAAATCTGGCTTGCGGTCCAGATTTTCAAAGTAAGTCACTACCTGCGAGAGGCGGGAGTTGACTTAAGGAGGGGCAGGATGCGCGTGCTCAAAGGCCGGAATGCGGTGCTATGCAGCCGTTCGCCGTTGGGGAGGCAAGGACCCATCGGGTCGATCTGCCCCGTTAACTGGCGGACATCGCAACACCTGGATTCGGCGCAACCACGCCCACGGCAGGCGCCGTTGGGTATCGGCCGCCGACGGGGGGGGTCGGGCTAGCGACCCGTGAGAAGGTGGCAAGGTCGGTGCCACATAAAGCGGGGTTCAGGGTCATGTCTCCAGGGGCAGTGGTCGAGGGCAGCCGGGCCGACGGGTGAACTCACGCGTCAATCCAGGCTCCGCCGGCGAGCGCGCGACAGCAGCGCCGGCCGGCAATTGAGCTGCGCCGTGCTCGACACGGCAACGGGAGAGGCGGTAGTTATCGATTACCCGGATAGTTGCTTGGACCTGAAGGCTTGTACAACAGGCGCCGGGGAGGGAGGGCGCATGCGAAAACTATCGGCGCTCGGCTCGGCGCTACTCGTCGCCGGGCTGCTCAGCGCGGGCGCGGCGGGCACCGAGAACCTCGTCCTCCTGTCGACGCAGCTGCGCCCGATCGAGGAGGCGCAGAAGATGCGCGAGGTGATCCTGAAGGATTTCCGGGGTAACGTCGACTACGTCACCGAGCAGCCGGCGCAGCTTCCGGTGCGCATCAAGGCCGAGCAGCAGGGCGGCACGCACACGATCGACCTGGTCGGCGCATTGCACGGTGAGTTGCAGCCGCTGGTGGCGCTGGACGCGCTCGTGCCGCTCGACGACCTGGCAGAACAGCGACGGCGCGCGGCATTCCCGACGAGCTGATGACGCTCGGCAAGTTCGGCACCGCGCACCAGATGTACATCCCATGGATGCAGGCGACCTACATCATGGTCGCCAACAAGCAGGCTCTGCCCTACCTGCCCGCCGGGGCGGACATCAATGCACTCACCTACGACCAGCTGGCCGTGGGGCAGGGCGATCCAGGAGAAGACCGGCAAGCGGCTGCTTGGCTTCCCGGCCGGACCGAAAGGGCTGATGCACCGGTTCTTCGAGGGCTTCCTTTATCCGTCCTACACCGGCGGCGTCGTGGTGCCGTTTCGCTCGGCGGCGGCCGAGACGATGTGGACGGAGTTCGCCGCGCTGTGGAAGAGCCGTCAATCCGAACTCGACCAGCTATAATTTCATGCAGGAACCGCTGCTGTCGGGCGATGTGTGGATCGCCTTCGACCACATCGCCCGGGTGCTCGATGCGCTACGCCAAAAGCCGGACGAGTTCGTTGCTTTTCCTGCGCCCTCCGGGCCCAAGGGACGCGGCTACATGCCGGTGCTGGCCGGCCTCGCGGTAGCCAAGGGCGCGCCCGACCCGAACGGGGCAGCGGCGCTGATCGAGTATCTGACCCGGCCGGAGACGCAGATTGCCACCGCGCGCAGGTCGGCTTCTTCCCGGTGGTGAAGGCGGACCTGCCGGCGGACCTCGATCCCGGCATCAAGCTCGGCGCCGCCGCGATCGAGAAGACCCAGACGGCGAATGACGCGCTGCCGGCGCTGCTGCCGGTCGGTCTCGGCCAGCATGGCGGCGAGTTCGACAAGGTGTTCATGGATACCTTCCAGCTGATCGTGCTGCGCGGCCAGAAGCCGCGCGCGGTGCTCGAGCGCGAGGCGGAGACCTGCGGCGCCTGATGACCGAGACCGGCGCGCCGTGCTGGCCGCCCGATCCGCCGAGCACCGGCGCGTGCCAGGTGCAGTAGGCCGACGCGGCTCGCCGCGCGGCGGTCCGATGCGGCGCCCGGGATATCCCCTATCTGCTGATCGCACCGTCGCTGGCCTTCCTGACGGTGCTGTTCGTGGTGCCGCTGGTCGCAGACCGTCGCGCTGGCATTCCAGGCCGACGGCATCTGGAGCACCGGGAATTTCACACGCATGGCCGGCGACCTCAATTTCACCGACGCGGTCGTCAATACGTTCGAGATCGTCATCATTGTCGTGCCGCTGCAGCTCCTGCTGGCGCTGGCGATGGCGATGATGCTGCGGCATCGTGCGCGGCGGGCGCGACATCGTGCTGTGGATCTGGTCGATCCCGCTCGGCATCTCCGATCTCGCGGCGGGCCTGGTGTGGCTGGCGATCCTGACCGACCGGGGCTACCTGAATACGGCTCTTCAGGTCTTGGCATCCTGACCGGCCCGCAGAGCTGGCTGACCTACGAGACGCCGATGACACTGCTGGTCGCCATCGTGGTCGCGGAGATCTGGCGCGCCACCGCGATCGTGCTGGTGATCCTGGTCGCCGGCGTGCAACTGGTGCCGAAGGAATACGACGAGGCGGCCGAGGTGTTCGGCGCGACGCCCTGGCAGCGCTTCATCCGGGTCACGTTGCCGCTGCTCGCCCGTCATCCAGACCGCGCTGATCCTGCGCACGGTGCTGGCGTTCGAGATGTTCGCGATGGTGATGTCGCTCGGCGGGCGGAATTTCCCGGTGCTGGTGAGCGAGGCGTTCAATTGGCAATACGTCCAGCAGGATTACGGCGTCGCCGCGGCTTATGCGGTGGTGGTCATGGCGGTCTCGCTCGCGGCGACGCTGATCTATCTGCGGGTGCTGCGCACCCCGGCGGCACAGTCGATGACGCTGCGCGCGCCTGCTTCGTGACCGGTATCGTGGTGCTCTGCGCTGGACGCTGGTGCCGATCTACCTGATCGCGCTGGGCGCGGTTGGCGGCCGGCCGTCGTGAACAGCTGGCCGAAGCCGTTCTTCCCGCCGGCCGACTGTCTTCGGGACGCTGCGGGAATTCCTGGAGATCATGGGGTATGGAACACCGCGTTCTACAGCGTCGACGCGGCGGTGCTCTGCATGGTGTTCTCGATCGTGCTCGGCGCGCCGGCGGGTTACGCGCTCGCGCGCTTCTCTTCCCGGGGCCACGCCTACCGTCTGTTGGTCTTGCTGACGCGCGCCTTCCCGGTCGCGATCCTGGCGTTGCCGCTGACGGTCGGCTTCATCCGCCTGGGCTTGACGACACGCCGCTCGGGGTCGGCCTGATGCACACCGCGCTGGCGTTGCCGTTCGCGGTGCTGATCTCGGCGAGCTTGTTTCAGGCGATCCCGAGGGAGCTCGAAGAGGCTGCCTGGGTGTTCGGCTGCTCGCCGGTGCGCGCGTTCTTGCGCGTCGTGCTGCCGCTTGCGCTGCCGGGCATCGCAGCGACAGCGATCTTCGCCTTCGTGATCTCGTGGAACGAAGTGTTTGCCGCCTCTGTGCTGATAGTGCGGCATAAGACGCTAACGGCCTACCTGCTCTCTGTTCTGTCGGAAAGCCCGCTGCATGTGCAGTTCGCTGGCGGGTTCGTGCTGATCATTC
>CAVOHI010000087.1:0-5899 GCA_963695605.1 uncultured Alphaproteobacteria bacterium
CAGTAATCGACTTCACTCCGACCGATGGGGCGGGTGTTGCCAGAATCGGCTGAGTATTCAGGATGGCATGGCGGAGGATTTCGGCACCAGTCGATGGGAATATTTTGGCGTCGAGCTGGATCGTTACGGTGATGCCATGGATGCCGGAGGGGGAGCTGGTGACATACTGGTCCCCGCACTATTGCGGGCACGCTTCCAAGCGTAGCGGGGAAGGAGAAGGGCCCTCAAGCCGCTCATCCCGCAGGGCCCCTGGTGGATCTTCACACTCGGTGTCGAGCTGGTCTTCGAAGCCTTCGACCAGGCCAGGCGAAGCGGCGAGGCCGAACGCCGTAAGGGCCAGAGCCTCCCGGCGGGTAATGGCGAGCCTGTTCAGGCCCGATTTACGTTTCGCATGATCACTGGCAAATGAGCCGACCTTCCGCCTCTGCGGCTCATATGTTCGAGCCTTGCGCGGAAGGTAGGACAAATCTCACATTGCGGAAATATTTGATCGGCGCCGATTACGCGCTCTTCAGCGTGATGTCCTCGTAGGGGGCGGTATAGGGAAACCGCGCGATCCGGCCGAACCCTGACTCGCCGACGCGCGGTCCGACACCATTCAGAAAGGCGAGTTGCCAGATCGGGGCAAAGACCGTGCGCTCGTACACCAGCTGCTGCATCTGGTGCAGGATTGCCTCTCGCTTCTTATGGTCGAGCTCCACCGTCTGCTGCTGATAGAGCGCGTCGATGTCGGGGTAGCTGCCATAAACAAAAGGGCCGCCTTTGATGACATAGGCCTCGTATCGGGTCGCAGCGTTGCCAAAGGCGCCGGGGCCGGACTGGATGACGTTTTTGAACGTTTTCTCGGCGTATCCTTTGATGAACGCGGCCCGCTCGATCGGCCGCAGCTTCATCCGAATGCCGATCGCCTGAAGGTTGTCGAGCACGGCCTCGCCGATATTTGAGTAGGACGAGTCGCAGTAATAATCACCGCCATCAAAGCCCTTCGGGAAACCGGCCTCGACAAGGAGCTGCTTGGCCTTTTCGGGGTCGTATACCGGCGCCGGCGGCTGCCAGAAGAATTCGTAATTGTCGGCGACGACCGGATTGCCGGTGACCAAAGAATAACCGAGGGTCAGCGCCTGGTTGAGGCCGTCCCGATCGATCGCGAGGCTGGCGGCCCGCCGCGCCCGCTCGTCATGCCAAGGTGATTTGGCATCCCATTGGTCGGGAAAATATATGTTGAACACCCCCTGGACGACCGCGGGCTTCAGGGTCAGCCCGGGAGTGCGCTGCAGCTCTTCGGCGAGCTCACCGCGGACTGAGTAAGCGATGTCGACTTCGCCCCGCTTCAACGCGGCAAGTCGGGTGGTCTCTTCCGGGATCACCTTGAAGACCAGCCGCTTTACACTCGGCGGCTTGCGCCAATACTGGTCGAACGCCTCGAGGACCAGTTCGATACCGGGGGTGAATGAGACGAATTTGTAGGGCCCGGCGCCGACCGGTGCCTTCTTGAATCCTTCGTCGCCGACCTTCTCGAGGTAGGCCTTCGGCACGATCCAGCCCGACCCCGACGCGCTCCCATAGAACGTTAGAAAGTCTGGCCATGGCTGTTTGAGTTTGAAGCGGACGTGACGGGGATCGGAAGTCTCGATCGCGGCCACTCGATCCTTCATCAGATCGCGCGCCGTGCCGCGATAGCGCTCAAAGGAAAACTTGACATCCTCGGCGGTCACCGGCTCGCCGTTGTGGAACTTGGCGCCTTGTCGCAGCGCGAACTCGTAGTTGAGACCATCCTCTGACGCGGACCATGACTCGGCGAGGCTCGGCGCCAGCGCTTGCTCCGGCATCGGCTTTACGACCGTATCGTGGAGCGCGTAAAGCAACATAAAGGGGGTGATGATCCCGGAGATGTCGGCCGGATCGAACCAGATTGGCGCCAGCGAGATGTGCACGCCCCAGGTGAGCTGACCCTCCGGGTCCGCGGCGAACGCGGAGCCGGGTGCAGCGACGAGACCGAACGCAGTGAGAGCGAGAGCCTCCCGGCGTGTGATGCCAGATCTACTTACGCCCGCGTCATGATTTCCATGACGACCGGCGAATGAGCCCATGTTCCTCCTCCGCTCTGCGGGCCGGTAGGTTCCAGTTTTGAGTGTATGGTAGGACAGATCTCGCCTCGATGAAATATTTCATCGGTTCCGCACCCGTCCAGCTGGCGCGCTAAAACCGCGGCGCGTAACAGTAGGGTTTTGTCAAGTTTACGTTTTGGGCACCAGGAAGGGTTGCATCCAGCCTGCTCGGCGCCGACAGCTGCAAATCAGTAATAGTGCGCGCCGCCATTGACGTGGATCGTCTGGCCGGTGATGAAACCGCCGTCCTCGCTGACTAGGAACAGGCAGGTGGCGGCGATCTCGTCGACGCTGCCTTGTCGGCCGAGCGGGATACCGTCGGCGTTCGGCAGGCGACCCTGATACCACTCGGGATTGTCGCGCCGCGTATCGATGCTGCCCGGCGAAACGACATTAACCCTGATGTTATGCGGCGCGAATTCGGAGGCGAGCCCGCGCGCCATGTCGATCAACCCCATCTTGGCTGCAGATAAATGAGTGCGACCGCTGCCGCGAGCGGAAATCGCGCCGTCGCCGACGAAGAACAGAATGCGCCCGTAGCGATTTTTGACCATTGGCTCGATCAGTGCGCGCGTCAGGTAGAGCGGGCCATCGAGAACCACGCTCCGGACCAACTCCCAATCCGCTTCGGTCGTTTCGGTGAACGGCTTATGCGGCCGGATCGCGGCATTGTTGATCAGGATGTCGACCCGGCCGAACTCGGACAGCGCCTTGTCGGCCAGCGTTTCGACCTCGGCCTTTTTGCCGACGTCGGCGAGCACGGGGACGGCCTTGACCCCGAGATCACGGGCCTCGCGCGCGACCGCCTCAGCCTCCTGACGATTGGAGCGCGCGTTGACCACGACATGCGCACCTTCGTCGGCCAACTTCAGTACCGTCGCACGACCGATATTGCGCCCCGATCCGGTGACCAGCGCGACCTTCCCTTCAAGCTTGCCCATGCCCCCATCTCCCCGACGATGTTCGAAGCGGAACCCGCATCTCGAGTCACCCATGCCGCACAGTGTTTCAGAACCGTGCGCCGGCCGCTACCCTTTGGAGCGAACGAGGGTGCGGAGACTGGGATGATGGTGCCGCTGATCGGGGATTTCGACCGCCTCTCGAGCGCGATCAGGGCGCGCGTGCGTACGATATCACGGCGTGAGAGCGGCGTTTTCTGATAGCCGCGGACCAAATCGGACCGGGGATCGATCGCCGCATCGGAGTGAGCGCTGGAGCGAATGACGCGGACAGCGATCAACGCGAATGTTCGAGGCTGAGCCGGTTAACGAACGGCTGGGCGCTCAGGCTCGCCGTTCGGTCACTCGGCAGTTGAAAGCGCCGAGCGCAAGGCGCTGCAGACGCTTCGCGTCGATGCTCCAGCGGACGAACGCTGCCCGGTAGAGCTCCTGCTGTCCATCCTCGCGGTCGACCGCCCCTTGTATCCGGACGGGGCCGCCCTGCAACATCGCGTCCATACAACCCTTGGCGAACACCGGCACGTATCGCGCCGGGAGATGCGCCATCATAGGGACAGAATATTCGGGATTGGCGGGCAGCCCCATCAGAGCGCCGAATCTGGCTCCGTAAAAGAGCAAGACGCAGTCTTCGGCGACCCGACCAACGCTGATGATGAAACGATGGGCCCACCTCGGGCCTGACATCGCCGAGAAATCGAGCTCCATCAAGGCGAGTGCGCGCCCGAGCCGCCGCGTCTCCTCTTCCCAATCGGTGATAACTTTCTCGGATTCACGCCGCTCCGGCGCCGCGCTCGATGTTGGGTCGTCCGGTGACTCGAAATGTTCGACTGCTCCGAAGGGCGAGGTAGTGTTCGGCATGGTGTGCTGTGTGCTCCCGTCCACTTGCAGACGCATCGGGACGGCACTGGGCCGGATAAAGATGAAGAGCAGCTGAAAGAAACCATCAATTCTGGGCACGCGGCGGAACTCTTTGCTTCTCGACCTCGGTCACCATCATTGTTGACGGATGCAGTCATTCTGAGCTGGACCCCGAAAATGAGACAGGTGGCTAAGGTGGAGCCGTGCCCCTAGAAAGCGCGGATAGCGCGGGAGCAGGACATGAAGCGGACACGGAAGAAGCACAGCGCGGCGTTCAAGGCGAAGGTAGCGGTGGCGGCGATCAGGGGCGACCGGACGATCGCCGAGTTGGCGGTGCATTTCGGGGTGCACCCGAACCAGATCTACAACTGGAAGAAGCAACTGCTGGATGGTGCGGTGAGCGTCTTCGAAGGGGGCGCGTCGGCGGAGGGAGGCACCAATGAAGCGCAGAGCCTGCCCTCGCGAAAGCGGGGGTCGATCTTCTGTACCGGCAGATCGGCCAGTTAAAGGTCGAAAATGATTTTTTGGTACGAAAGCTCGGCAACTGAGCCGGGCGGAACGGCGCGCGATGATCGAGCGCATGGACCTGGCGCTGCCAATATCCCAGCAATGCCGGTTGCTGGCGCTGCCCCGCTCGTCAGTGTACCGCAGGCCGGCCGCGGTCAGCGCGGAGGAACTTGCGATTATGGCGCTGATCGATCGGCATTATCTGGCCCGGCCCTATTATGGATCGCGCCGGATGGCGGCATGGCTGGCGACCCAAGGCCATCGCGTCAACCGCAAGCGGGTGCAGCGCCTGATGCGGCTGTTGGGACTGGCGGCGATCTACCAGCGCCCGAATACGAGCAAGCCGGCTGAGGCGCACAAGATCTATCCGTACCTACTGCGCGGGCTGGCGATCGAACGGGTCAATCAGGTCTGGTGCTCAGACGTTACCTACATCCCGATGGCCAAGGGCTTCCTCTACCTGGTAGTGATCATGGACTGGGTCAGCCGCGCGGTGCTGGCGTGGCGAGTATCGAACACACTCGGCACCGATTTTTGTGTCGAGGCGCTCGAGGAAGCGCTGTCACGCTATGGCCGGCCGGAGATCTTCAATACCGACCAGAGCCTGCCCCAGCGAAGGCTGGGGGCAGCCAGTTCACTAGCGACGATTTCACCGGCACCTTGAAACGGCACGGGATCATGATCAGCATGGACGGCAAGAGCCTGCCCCCGCGAAGGCGGGGGGCCGGTGCATGGACAACATCTTCGTCGAGCGGCTGTGGCGCAGTCTCAAATACGAGGAGGTCTACCTCCACGCTTATGCGACAGTAGCCGAAGCCAAGGCCGGCATCAGCTCCTGGCTGGACTTTTACAACACGGAGCGCCAGCATCAGAGCCTGGGCTATCGCACGCCGTGGCAAGTTTACCAGGAGGGCCTGTGGATATGTGGACGATCGGCGTTGCCGACCGGCTGCGCTTCCCCCGCTTCCCGAGCGAGCTCGGAAGGCGGGGAAATGCTCACCTTCGCCCACATACCCACAGGCACAACAGTCAACAAAGCGATCGATATTGATGCTTCGAAAAACAGAAGCCTTGCACCAGCCACTGCACCCACAATGATCGGAGCCGACATCCAAACCGGCCGGGCTACACCTTAACAAGCGGCTCCGGCTGTCTCACAAACGGGGTCCACCTCATTCGTCGCGTTATTGCAACTGCGCATAAACGACTGGCAGAAAATGAATGGTTTGGCCGGCGAAGACAGCGGAGGTGGGGAGATGGCTTCGAACCCTCGGTCCCCGCTAGTGTCCTGTCTCTAAAATGGAGTTCCAAATCCGACATACGAATGATATCATGGGCGTGCCGATTGGGGGGAATTGGTGATGGCGCGTCAACGGATCGAACTGGCTCCGGCAGAGGCTGCAGAACTGAGCCGCCGCGCTCGCGCGACGACAGTGCCGGTGCGGGATCGGCAGCGAGCTGAGATCA
>CAVOHI010000088.1:0-45794 GCA_963695605.1 uncultured Alphaproteobacteria bacterium
TGGGAGCTCAGCTCGGACTTTCCTGGAGCAAGCGAAGCATCGCTAAAACTTCACTGATTTTAACCGTATTTCATTCGGATTGGAGCACTTCGCGCCTAAGTCTCGGGCGAGCCAATTCGAGCTCATTCGATGCTTACTGGAGGCAGCAATGCTGACGAAGTTAAAGGTTTTTGCGGTCGCAGCCGCTTTGGCGGCGGGCACGTCGAGCGCGGCAATGGCGGAATATCCCTGTGGGCCAGGATACGCCCTTTATGGCGGCGTCTGCCAACCGGTGTCGTCGCCGGGGTATTCGAACCCAGTATCCGGCGCGGCATCAGGAGGGGCGGCCGGGGCGGCGAGCGGCTATGCAAACGGCGGTCCCGTCGGCGCGATCGTCGGCGGAACGCTCGGCACCGCCGCGGGCGCGCTCGTTGGCACCACCGATATGCTAGCGCCCCCTCCGCCAGCGTCACCCCGCTAGCATGCGAAGGCGGACGGGCCTACGACTTCATCAGCGCACGTCGCCCATGAAGATGAAGGTCATGCCGGTCACGATCGGGACGGTGACGCCGCCAAGGACGTCTTGGTGTCCTTGACCTGACGTGAACCGGCGCGGCCGAAAGCCCGGCATTCTGATACCGGTCCAGGATCCTCGTGCGCGCAATGGTCGGAGCACCTTGCGCGCCCAAAACGCCGAACCAATTCGCGCCGGCAAGGCGTTCGAAAAGCGCCGCGGCGTCTATCCGAATTTTCTGCTATCGCCACAGATTTGTGCGTGCGAGATCGATCAGCTCGTCGCCACGCCCGCTCATCACTGCCTTCACCATGTAGAGCGTGAAGCCTTTCGCCATCTCCATCGTTATCGACGGGGGCATGGCGAGCTCGGTTCGATTGACGACCGCATCCACCAGCACCGGCCCCTCATCTGCTAGGGCGGCGCGGATCCCCTCATCGACGTCAGCCGGATCTTCGAGCCTTATCCCGCGGACGCCGACGGCTTCGGCCATCGCCGCGAAGTCCGGGTTATTGAACTCGGTGCCGAATGGAAGAAAACCGGTGGATTTCTGCTCAAGCTCGATAAAACCGAGAGCGCCATTGTTGAACACGACGACCTTCACCGGCAGTTTGAGCTGCACTAGGCTGAGGAAGTCGCCCATCAGCATTGCGAACCCGCCGTCGCCCGAAAGCGAGACCACCTGCCGGCCCGGGTAGACGGCCTGCGCCCCGATGCCTTGCGCCAGTGCGTTGGCCATCGAACCGTGCCAGAAGGAACCAATGAGCCGCCGCCCGCCGTTCATCGTCAGGTAGCGGGCGGCCCACACCGTCGGCAGGCCGACGTCGCAGGTGAAGACAGCGTCGGCTGCGGCGTGATCGCTGATCGCCTTGGCGACCTGCTGCGGGTGAATCAGTCCCTTGCCCGGTGTGCCAATGGCAAGATCGTCCAGTCCCTTGCGCGCCTTGGCATAATGCTCCCGCGCCTGCGTCAGATGCGTCGCGTCGCGTTTCACCGTCAACAGCGGCAGCAGCGCCTGGACCGTCGCCCGGACGTCACCCACGACGGCTAGATCGACCGCAGCCCGCCGTCCGATCTGCTCCGGCCTGATATCGACCTGCGCGATTTGCACGCCCGCTCCCTGCGGGTAGAATTGCCGATAGGGGAAGTCAGTCCCGAGCATCAGCAAGACGTCGCAATCGAGCATCGCATAATAGCCGGACGAAAACCCGATCAGCCCAGTCATCCCGACGTCGTAGGGGTTCTCCCACTCGACGTATTCCTTGCCGCGCATGGTATGAACCATTGGCGCTTTGAGGCGGTCGCCCAGCTCCAGAAGCTCGGTGTGCGCGCCGTGGCATCCTGAGCCGCATAAGATCGTAATGCGGCTCGCGCCGTTCAGCAGCGCTGCCAGGCGGTCGAGCTCCCGCTTCGCGGGCGTCACGACCGGCGCAGCCGGCACCAGCCCCGAGAGTTTGACGGGCACCGCATTAGATGCAGGCTGCAGCGCGACATCGCCTGGGATCACCACCACCGATACGCCACGCTTGCCGACGGCCTCGCGGATCGCGACCTCGAGCGCATGCGGCATCTGATTGGCGCCGGAAATCAGCTCGCAATAATGACTGCACTCTTTGAACAGCGTTTGCGGGTGCGTTTCCTGGAAATACCCGGCGCCGATCTCCGCCGAAGGGATTTGCGCGGCAATTGCCAGCACCGGCACGCGCGAGCGGTGACAATCGAACAGGCCGTTGATCAAGTGCAAATTGCCCGGCCCGCAGCTCCCCGCACACACGGCGAGTTCACCCGTCAAATGCGCCTCCGCACCCGCCGCGAAGGCCGCTACCTCTTCGTGCCGGACATGCACCCATTCGATCTTGCCCTGGCGCCGAATCGAGTCGGTCAGTCCATTGAGGCTGTCGCCGACGATGCCGTAAATCCGCTTGACGCCGACCGCGGTGAGAGTTTCGGCGAATTGGTCTGCAACGGTCGCCATCCTATTGCTCCTTGTCTCGGATTGCCGCGGGCATAGCCGGCAGATTAAATGCTGCAGTGACCCGACCCGAGTGAAATCAGGTAAAGATCCGTAAAGCGCCGGCTTTTCGGCCTCGGCTTCCGAGGCGACGCGTCGCTTTGCTCCCTGCCCGAGGCCGGCAAGTCCTGCCTTGGCAACCTGTTCGTCTTCCTTGGGGTCGCGAAGCTCGCGCGGTGATCGCCGCGTAACGACCCCGGTTGATCGCCTCCTCAAGCGCCTGGCTGGGTTTCTTGAAGAGCGCCGCCGCCCGCGCCAAGGAGAACGACTGCCCCGAGCGCAAGGCCAAAGGCTGCACGCCTCTCATCGCAGTCTTCTCTTCGATCTTGGGTGACACCAGCGACTACTGCGAGGAAGCCCTGGCAATTTCGGCGCTCTTAGCCAATTTCAAGGCCCGCTGCAGGTGGTCCTCGATCTTGGGAAGGGTGTGTTGTGCAAATTCCTTGAGGTCCGGGTCGGTGCCGTTCTGGATCTCGTATCTGAAAAGTGCGGCGTTGCCTTTCTGATAGTCGAGCTGGCCCTCCACATAGTCGCGGTCGAATGTCGCGGCTCTGTCGGCCTTGAGCGAAGCAATCATCGCGTCGTAGGCACCTTGCAACAACGTGTTGGGGGGTGCCGTAACCCGCTCGCGCTGCAGGATTGCATCGAGCGCATCGACCACTGGTTTATGGCTCACCACCATCAGGTGCGCGTAGTCGCGGATGTTGGCGTTGGTGGCCTTCTCTTCGGCAATCCGGCCGGAAGCGATCTGGAAGGGGGCGCCCAGATTGGCCTGGGCGACGAAATTGAAGTCAACCGGACTCCAGGCCGAAGCGGTTTGCGAAGCCATTGCTATGACACTCTTCGGCTGCTCGTCGGCTTTAGCTGGGCCGGCAGCTAGGGCCAGCAGCGCGAGGGCGAAACCAAGCATCGCAATTCGGGTCATCTTGGGAAACTCCTAGACCAACCGCCACGGCGGCTTGCTGGGGTCGACCAATCTCAGATCGACTGGCGCAATACCAAAGATTCCAATAATCACCGGTTCCTTCGCGCCTTTCCTGACCCCGTCGTAATGCGGCGTATGGGCGACGCGCCGGACAAAGCCGCCGGCCGGCACTGGAACGGTCGCATCCGGGTCGAAATCGCTGCCGCTGTTCACCCACCAGGTGCCGGACAGCACCAGACACAACCGGTCGGTGGCGTAGCTGTGCGGCGCGCTCATGTAGCCCGGGTACCATTTCATCAGGACGACGTATTCGCCGGGCTTGTCCAGACCGCCGAACAGCGTTGCCATTTCGGCGCTATTCGGCGGCCCGGCAGTCCACGCCGTCCATTTGATCTGGTCGGGCAAAGTCACCTGTGTTTCGGCAGGGTTGATCGCCTCCGCTCGCCGCGCGGACAATCCGAGCGGCAGGGCCCCAAGCAATGAGGCGAGCAGGACCTGCCGCCGGCCGGGCAATAGCAGAGCGTCTTCCGCGACAATTCGATCCGTCATGTTGAATGCACCCAAGAGCTAGAGGGAAATGCGCGTTCCCAGGATTTCCAGGAACAATGCCAGGAATTGCGGATGCGCCGGCCAGGCGAAACCGGATACCAGATTGCCGTCGCGGATCGCCCAGTCGGGCGGTGTCTCGACGTATTCCCCGCCCGCCAATCGCACTTCCGGCGCACAGGAGGCGTAGGCCGATACCCGTCGGCCGCGGCGATTGTCTGCTGATTAGAAATCTCGCCGACGCCAGCACGCTATTGTGCCGCTTTCAACATCCGGGCGTTGGAACGCGAGGGCGGCGCCATGAACTCGGGGCCCACCGGATCGGTGATCGACTCTCGCAGGATGCGGTCGATCTCGGTCGTTGCGGCGGCATCGAGCGACCATCCGAACACCTCGTCGATCGGCTGCAGCTGGCCGGGATGACGCGCTCCCCAGAGTGCCACCGTCGCGCCCTGATCGAGGAGCCAGCGCACAGCCAAATGGATGACACGCTTGCCGTAGTGGTGGTGGGCGAACTGATCGAGACGGCGAACTGCAGCGAGGTATTGCGTGTAGCGAGGCGGCTGGAATTTTGGGTCGGTCAAGCGAAGATCGTCGCCGTCAAAGTGCACGTCTTCGCGCAGCTTGCCGGACAGAAGGCCGCGGCACAGTGCGCCATAGGTCAAGGTAGCAAGACCCGATTCCCGGCAATAGGGCAGGAGTTCTTTCTCCATGTTGCGCTCGAACAGATTATAGGGCGGCTGCACCACGTGCAGCTTGGCGACGCGCCGAAACCGTTCGATCTGCGCAACCGAGAAATTGCTCACGCCAATAGCGCGGATCTTTCCCTGGTCGAACAGCGTCTGCATCGCTTCGGCCGTCTCTTCAATCGGCACGAGCGGATCGGGCCAATGCACCTGATAAATGTCTATGTAGTCAGTCTGCAATCGCCGCAACGAATCCGCAATCTCACGCCTAATGCGGTCTCGCCTGGCATTGCGGAAGACCTTCCCGTCCTTCCACTCGAGCCCGGTTTTCGTGGCGATGACGACGCGCGAGCGCAGCCCACTGTCGGTAAGCGCGCGGCCGACGATTTCTTCGGAGCGGCCGAATCCGTAAGCCGGCGCGGTGTCGATCAGGTTGACGCCGCGCTCGATCGCGGCATGAATTGTCGCGACCAACTCGGTGTTGTCCGTCCCGCCCCACATCCAGCCGCCGATCGCCCAAGTTCCAAGGCCGACGCGCGATACGGCCAAGCTTGTGCCTGCAATGGTCGCCTGTTCCACATTGATGTTCGCTGTCATGGTCATTCTCCAACATCGGGGCCCGAGCGGCGGACGCAGCCTTGAGCCTCACTTAGCGTCTGCCCGGTCTTCGATTCCCGCCGCTTCGGCTGCGATTAGACTTAGGGCCGACCAGTCGAAATTCCGAGTACCGTGCGGCTGCACATGCGACCCAGCCCGAGAAAGCCGATGCTTCCGTCTAGGGACCGGTGCTGGCGACGCCCACCGTCAATCGTGACATCCACGTTTCGAACTGCCTCCGAAGCGGTTTGCTGGACGTTGCCTTCCGCCCCGCATTCCCAGCTATTGAGTTAAAAGTCTATTGTTCGATCGCGCGACGCGCATCGCGCCAAGTGCCGCCCCCCGAGATATCCAGCAGGCTCCCAATCATAGCCCGGGTGGCACTGCCGAACAGCCAGGTTGTGTGCCTGAGCATGGAGTTGGTCTGTTTAGGGCTCAGAGAAGAGTAAATTCCGGTAAGTCCGGGTAAAAATCTATTGGTCATCCCGCGCACAGAATCCCATTGGAGCCAGGTGTTCAGTTGAACACCGTGACGCCGGCAGTGGCGACCGCCTGGTCTTGATCGCCACTGCCGCCGCTGACACCGATCGCGCCGACGACCGATCCGTTACGCTGTAACGGGATGTCGCCGGCGAAGATCATCACGCGCCCGTTATTGGATCCGTGGATGCCAAAGTATTGCTGGCCCAGCTGGGCTGTTTTGGCGAGCTGCGCGGTCTCGATATCGAAAGCGCTCGCGGTGAACGCCTTGTTGATCGAGATATGGATACTGCCGATCCAGGCGCCGTCCATGCGGACATGGCTCACGAGATTTCCGCCGGGCATCGACTACGGCGATGTTCATCGGTTGGCCGATTTCGCGCGCCCTGGCTTCGGCAGCGGCGATTACGCGGCGTGCGTCACTGAGAGTAATCAGCACATTGTCCTCCAATGCTAGGCCGCTTTGGGAACCAGCCCATGGGGGTCGATCACGGATTTATCCGGCACCCCGCATCGAAATTACGGTAGCCCTCGGGCGCCTGGTCGAGGCTGATCATCTCGACGTTGACGATGTTGCCGAGCGAAAGCCGGCCCCACAGGATCGCCTGCATCAGCTTAGTATGACGCCGTGCTCGATCTTTTTTCCTGCCGGATTTCGGAACGCAGGAGGGTCTATATTTTGTACTTCGACCTTTCCCGGTCCGAGATAAAACGACACCTCGATTGGAAGGCATCTGAGATTCCTGGTCAAAGCTTATGGACGGGTGGAAGCATGTTGGGATGTCGGGGATGGGGCGAAGCCGAGACAAGCGTCCCCTTGGTCAATCGCCGCCTGAGTCACCGGTTCGTGCTCCGGCCGCCCGCGCCCGATCACCCCATCGGAACGGGCTCTGAGATAGGCATAAATGTCATCGAGATAGCACATGACGTTCGGATTGGTTCCCATTGCCGGCATCACGAAGTTATTGCTCGTGGGGTAGCCGACCGGGTGACCATTGACGACACCGCCATTGACGACGATGTTCTCAAACTTCTCGTGGCTGAGTGTCTTCAATGCATCGACCAGTGACGGGGCAAAAGTGCTGCCGGTCGCATCCTGCCCGTGACACCAGTAACACGTCCCTTCGTAGTGAAGATAACCAATGAAGGTGTTCTGATCGACGACGCCATTCTTGATGCTGTAAGGTTTCGAGTCGTCGGCCGCGTTGACCCAGAGCGAGGGCATACTCGCGGCGACTGTGAATAAAACCGCAGCGGGGCTGAGCCGTCTTATCGTTCGCGCTATCATCTTTGGGGTGTCCTCCTTCAGCGTGTTGTCACCTGTCGGGCCTTAGGCCTTCAGCAGCTGCGGATCGACCGGCAACGCCCTGATGCGCTTGCCAGTGGCTGCATAGATCGCGTTACAAATTGCCGGCGCAGTCGGCGGCACGCCGGGTTCGCCGACGCCACCCGGGGGATAATCGTTTTCAACGAAATAGACGTGGGTGTCCGGCGTGATGTCGATACGCGGGACCAGATAATCGGTGTAGTTGCTCTGCTCGATCCGCCCTTCCTTTACGGTGATATTCCCGTAAAGCGCATTGCCGATGCTCATGATCGCGGCACCCTCCAATTGCGCGCGCACACGGTCCGGATTGACCACGGTGCCGCAATCGATCGCCATGTCGAGCCGCGGTATCGTCACCTGGCCGTCGCCGCCGACCGCGACATGCGCGACAACGGCCACATAGCTCAAAAAGCTGCGATGGACGGCAATGCCGCGGCCTTGCCTCGGCGGCAATTTCCGACCCCAGTTGCTGCTCGCGGCGGCGAGGTCGACGACGCCGCGCAAGCGCCCGGTATCGATTGGGTACTGATCGGCGATTTTCGGAGCGAGCTGATCGACCCCGTAATTTGGATAATCGACGAGGAGGCCGAGCGCTTTTAAATCAAGCAGGCGCGGCGGTCCGATCAGCTCGCGCAAATACTCGACCGGGTCCTTGCCCGCCGCCACCGCGAGCTCGTCCGCAAATGAGCAGACCGCGAAGGCATGGGGGATGTTGTAGACCGAGCGGTACCAGCCGATGCGCACGTGGTTGGTCACGGCTCCGTTCTCGCAGCGCACATTGGGAATGTCGTAGGGCATGTCGACAACGCCTTGGCCCAGCTCGCCGCCGCTGCCGTAAACGATATCCGGTTTGAATGTCGCCTCAATCGCTGGGAAGACGGTGCGATGTAGCCACCCATTGGCGCGGCCGTCTTGGTCGAGCGCCGCTTCGAGATGCTGCGCGCAGATCGCGTGATAATAGTCGTGTTGGATGTCGTCTTCGCGGGTCCACGTTACTTTGACGGGGCTGCTGACCATGCGCGACAGCACAGCGGCTTCGGCGACATAGTCCGGCTTCGACTTGCGGCCAAAGCCGCCCCCGAGCAATGTCACATTGACGGTGACGTCCGTTTCGTTGATACCCAGCACCTGCGCCACGGTCTGGCGCACCTGCGTCGGGTTCTGCGTCGGCGACCAGGTCTGGCAGGTATTGGCGACCCAATACGCAACGGCATTGGGCACTTCCATTTGAGCATGCGCCAGATGGGGGACAAAATAGTCGGCAGACACGCGCTTGGCGGCTGACGCGATCGCACCGTCAAAATCACCGTGGTTTCGCACGACTTTGCCCGGCTCCCGGGCCGTCGCTTCGAGCTCGGTGCGGTAGGCGGCGCTGTCGTGGCCAGCATTGGGTCCGTAATCCCACTCGATCTTGACCCGCTGCCGTCCCTGCTGCGCCGACCAGGTATTATTGGCGATGACGGCGATGCCGCCCAATGGCTTGAAACCCGACGGCATCGGCGTCGCCGGGATCTCGATCACCCGTTCGACGCCGGCGACCGATAGCGCATCTTTCGGGTCGAACGACTTGACCTTGCCGCCATAGACCGGGCAGCGCTCGACCGAGGCATATTTCATGCCCGGAACGACGACGTCGATGCCGTAGGTTGCGCGGCCGCGAACGATGTCTTTCAGATCGACGACCGGATAGGGCTTGCCGATGTAGCGCCAGTCCTTGCGGTCCTTTAGCCGCACCTGGTCCGGCGGCGGCGCCGGCATCGCCGCGGCGAGCTTGGCGAGATCACCAAAGGCAAGCTTGCGCCCGCTAGAGGCGTGCGCGACAAAGCCGTTTTGCGCCCGGCATTCGCCGACCGGGACATTCCAGGTCTGCGCCGCGGCCGTTTCGAGCATTTGCCGTGCGGTCGCGCCTGCCAGCCGCATCGGCCCAAAGAATTGCCACGTGCTGCGCGAGCCGTCGGTGTTCTGGTCGCCGTATTTCGGGTCACCCTGCGCCTGGACCACCTTGACCTGGTTCCAGTCGGCCTCGAGCTCGTCGGCGAGCACCAACGGCAAATCGGTCTTGATGCCGGTGCCCATCTCGGAGCGGCTTGCGACAATCGTCACGAGGCCCGTCTCGTCGATCGAGAGAAAGGCATTGGGTGCAAAGTTCGGTGTTTCGGCGGCTTCGGCGAAGGGAAGCTTGCGGAACCCGAGGTGGAAGCCGAGGACGAGCCCGGAAGCGGCGGCGGCTCCTTTGAACAGATCACGCCGGCTGACATTGGTAATCGCAGTCATTACACTGCCTCCGCTGCCGATTTGATGGCCTGCCGAATGCGTTGATAGGTGCCGCAGCGGCAGATGTTGCCCGACATCGCATCCGTGATCTGCTGATCGCTCGGCTTCGGCGTATCTTTGAGCAGTGCGGCAGCCTGCATGATCTGGCCGGCCTGACAATAGCCGCATTGCGGGACATTGTCCGCTTGCCAGGCAAGCTGGATCGGATGCCTGCCGTCGGCACTCAGGCCCTCGATCGTAACGACCTGGTGCCCTTGTGCGTCGGCCAAAGTCGTCAGACAGGAGCGGACCGCCTGACCGTCGAGATGGACTGTGCAAGCCCCGCAGGCGCCGACGCCGCAGCCAAATTTGGTTCCGGTCAGCCCAACGATGTCGCGAATGGCCCATAAGAGCGGCATTTGCGGGTCGGCGTCGATGGTGTGCTCGACGCCATTGATTGTGATCTGTGGCATGGGATTTCCCTTGGCGGCGCTGCTAGCTAAGAGAGCCGTCTCACCTCTTCAGCGTGTGTAGATAGGCGATGACGTTCTGCCGGTCGGTCTCGCTGGGGAGATTGACGAACATCTTGGTGCCGTGAATGAACCCGGCCGGGTTTGCGAGGAATTGGTCGAGATTGGCGTCGTCCCAGGTGACGTTCGCATTCTTCATCGCGGCAGAGAAGTCGAACCCCGCAACCGTGCCGCTCTTGCTCCCGACGATGCCGGCGAGGGATGGTCCGACCTTGTTCTCGCCCGGCGTCGTCGCATGGCACACTGCGCAGTGCGAGGCGAAGACCTTTTCGCCGGCCGTCGGGTCGCCGGCGGCCAACGCGGCAGATGATGCTAAGAGGACATTGATCAGCAGCAGGCCTGCTGTGGATTGTCTAATTTGCCGCACCGAATTGATCCGCATGTCTGCGAGCTTGATTGTCGGCTATTCACCAGCGGGGCGCGCAATGCGCCGGCCTAAACTTGCCGTGCGGGGCATAAGCGTCCGGCTCCCAATAATAACCGGGAGGGCAAGTGTACGGAGCGCTGGCGCCTGCCTCGTGATGCGCTGCAACGGGCACCGCTCCCGCAGAGAGCGGGATTGCCGCAGCGATAAGGGCACCAGCCAAACATAAGGCGTGCAATTTCATCTCATTTCTCCTACCTCCTACGCGAGCAGCCGATCGCAGACCCACCTAGGCCGGGGATTAAAACAGCGCCAGAGCCAAGGCTATGATCGCCGCCCAAGCGGCGAGCGAGATCACGCCAATCCAGAAGATTGCTGCACGCGGCGAAAGCCGCTCGGTATGCCTCTTGTCGGATGCCGCGGCGGCCAGCGAGGTCGAAATCAGGACCTGCGGTTCTCTCACCATCTTTGGTGACTTCCTGCCAACTGCACCGGAATGCGGCCGGTCCTGATGCGAGGACCGGCCGCCGATCGACCCGGTGCGGGGAGGAGCATCACCGGGTCGGTTGACCTTAATGTAGAGCTCGCCGTTACAAACCATCTTCACAGCCGGGATAATGGGATCTCCGGAGATCCCCGTCCCGCTCAATATGGGCGGATCGCGAACGCGTCCCGAGTAAACTGGGGTCAAAATTGGTAAATCACCGGTAACGGCGGCAGTCTTGTTCAGGACAGACTGAATTGTATCCTTGCCAATGCCGATTTAAGCGCATCAGCGCTGTGGTGCAGCGCCTCACGCTCATCATCGGAAATTGGCGGCTCGAGGATCCTGAGCACGCCGCTGCCTCCGAGAACGCTCGGCAAAGACAGCGTGACCCCGTATGCCGCGTTGTACGAGCCGATCGGAATGACCGCTGGCTCATTCCGCAGAAAGATCTCCGCAATGCGCGCGCACGCCATTCCGATACCGTGCTGACTAGCTCCAATGCCTTCGATTATGGCAATGTTGGCGTACCTGACTTGCCGCTCGATCTCGTGTCGAAACTTTTCCGGGTTTTGTCCAGAGGCTCGCTCTTGTACCTCTAACACCGGCTTCCCCGCGATGCGGGCCGAAGACCACAGAAACACCTCGGTCGTGCCGTGCTCCCCGACGATCTGTGCATCGACGCAAGCCGGGCTTACCCCGAGCCCCCTCGCCAGGTGAAAGCGGAACCGCAAGCTGTCGAGATATGTCCCGGTACTGAGTACGCGCTCGTGGCCCAACATGCGAACCACATCGGCGAGCGGGTCGGGAGGATCGGTAACGACGAGCACGAGCGCCTGAGGCACCACTGCTTGAAGCTGCGAAACGATGCTCTCGTAAACCGTGGCATTGGTTTCAAGCAGCCGCAGCCTGCCTGCAGGGTCGTTCCTATCGGTAGCGCCGCCAGTCTTTTCGTTCACCCCGGCGGTGATCATCACCAACGCGGCGCCTTTGAGATCTGAATAGTCACCGGCGCGCAGCTCGGCATAAGGGCACAACACGGCACCGTATTGGGCATCGGTTACCAGACCTTCCGCCCTTTTTCGATCCCGGTCCAGCACTACGATTTCGCGTGCGCAGCTGCGCGAAACCAGAGCCGTCAAGCACGCGGAACCGACCGCGCCCGCGCCGATTATTCCTATTTTCATTTCACCGTCTTCGCGTGAAGCCTGTGATTACTGCGGGCGATAATTTGTTGCTGATTCCGCGCCATTGTGAGTAAAGCGCGGTCAAGCTCGGTAAATGAACCGCGCCGCAGCCGGTCACCGGAGTTTTACGAGGCGCGGCGCCGCTCTCCAAAACCCATTGCGAAGGCGAGCACGGCAAGCCCTGTGGGCAGAGTCAGGGACCACAAGCCGGCAGCAGCTTCAAAAGTCGCGCCGAACACGCACCCGATGGTAAAGCCGACAATTACCGGCAAGGTGTGCATCGCATGAGCTCGCGCCCGGGCGACCTTGGCATCATCGCGGCCAACCAAGGCTTCACCCAGATCCAACATGAAATGAGTAACATTCGTCGTCATCACCGCAGTGGTTGGAGTGTTCGTCAGCGAAATCTGCACGAGCGCATTCTGCACCGCCATCGCGGCGACGCCGAACATGCCCGCGCTGACCGCGAGTATTGCGTTGGCGTCGCGCCACGGACCCGCCACAAGGCAAACCGAGAGGAACGCAGCGAGGAAAAACAGCTGGAGTAGCAGCAGCGGCCGCAAGGTCGAAACCCCAATTTGCTCGAGGCCACCGGCGAGCACGCGCGTCAGAAACAGCACCAGCATAAAGACCGGGACCGATAGAACGTATGAGAATATCGTCGGGTCGCCAGCGACGATATGGGCGGCCAGAACGACCAGGTTGCCGGTGATGTGGGAAGTGAAGAGCCCGTTGAGGCCCAGGAAACCGATTATGTCGGTGGATCCGGCAATCAGGCTCAAAACGAACGGGAGGGCCCGGCTGACGAAATCAGCTGCCGCGGACACCATATTCAGCAGACGCGAGCTGGTGGCTGAGGGAATGCTCATTCCGCGCCGCCTCCGGCTGTTAGTGCTTCATCCACGCCGCTGCACTTGGGCCGGTAGTGGGCCGAATCCGAGTAACATCCCGTAAGACTTAGTTAGACCGACCCTTTTCGCGCCAAGTTTCCGAGAGCGCAAGGATCTGGTTGCAAACGGCATCGTGTCACTCTTGTCAAAAAGCACCTCTGGCGACCCGCCGCCATTTACCGGGCCGGCTGTTAGCACATTTTACGACGATTTACGCAGATTCACTGGCACTGAATGGACCGCGCTGTATCTAAGCTCCAGCCGTGTGGTTTTGGGGGATAGGGCCAGCAAATCGGCCCCGATGGTTGATATCCAGTCGCCAGACCATGTTTGGAGATAATTGTCAGTGACTGAACAGCAACCGGTTCGGCGCGGGCCTTGACCGCCGAGTTCATTGGCACCTTCTCGCTGATCTTCATCGGCAATCGCGCTCGGTGTTAACCATGATCCGCCCGTCGCGTTCGCGCACGGCCTCACCGTCAACAATCTTGGCGTAAACATGCCAGCGCGAGCGTGCGGCATTGACAATCGGCCGGCGCGCGCCAGATTATAATGGTTCTAAACAGCAGGGGCTTTAGGAGCTGAGCGTGGATTACGAAGACCCAACTGACTTACGAGGCCGGTATCCCGGTCGGCGACAAGCAGAATCGCCTGACCGCCGGCCCGCGCAGCCCGGCCTGCTGAGTGCTTAGCACCTATTCATCGTGCCGAATGGAGAGAAATATGGACGGAAGTGATGTCGCAAACGCCGGCAAGTGCCCGGTAGTGCATGGTGTTCGCCCCAACCCGACTTTCAGGCGCAGGTCGAACCAGGACTGGTGGCCGAACCAGTTGAACCTCAAAATTCTGCACCAGAACTCTCCCCTGTCCAATCCCATGGGCAAGGACTTCAACTACGCCGAGGAATTCAAGAAGCTCGACTTCCAGGCCTTGAAAAAAGACCTCTATGCGCTGATGACCAACTCGCAGGACTGGTGGCCGGCCGACTTCGGACATTACGGGCCGCTCTTCATCCGGATGGCGTGGCACAGCGCGGGCACCTACCGCATCGGTGACGGCCGCGGTGGCGCGGGCTCGGGCACGCAACGCTTTGCGCCGCTCAATAGCTGGCCGGACAACGTGCTCCTCGACAGGGCGCGCCGGTTGCTGTGGCCGATCAAGCGGAAGTACGGCAAGAAGATCTCCTGGGCCGACCTGATGATCCTCGCAGGCAACTGCGCGCTGGAGTCGATGGGCTTCAAGACATTCGGCTTTGGCGGCGGGCGCGAGGATGTCTGGGAGCCCCCAGAGGACATCTACTGGGGCGCCGAAGGCAAGTGGCTGGCGGACGAGCGTTACACCGGCGACCGTGATCTCGAGAATCCTCTGGCCGCCGTGCAGATGGGTCTGATCTACGTGAATCCGGAAGGGCCGAACGGCAAGCCGGATCCGCTCGCCGCGGCGCGGGACATCCGCGAGACGTTCGAGCGCATGGCCATGAACGACGAGGAGACGGTCGCGCTCATCGCCGGCGGCCACACGTTCGGCAAGACCCACGGCGCTGCCGATCCGAGCAAGTATGTCGGCCCCGAGCCCGAAGGCGCGTCCATCGAGGAGCAAGGGCTCGGCTGGAAGAACACCTATGGCAGCGGCAAAGGCGATGACGCGATCGGCAGCGGTCTGGAAGTCATCTGGAGCGAGACGCCGACGAAGTGGAGCAACAACTTCTTCGGTAACCTGTTCGGCTACGAATGGGAACTGACCAAGAGCCCGGCCGGTGCGTATCAGTGGAAGCCGAAGGGCGACGCGGGCGCCGGTACCGTGCCGGATCCGCACGACGCGTCGAAGCGTCGCGGGCCCTCCATGCTGACGACTGACCTCGCCTTGCGCGTCGACCCTGTTTACGAAAAGATTTCGAGGCGCTTCTACGAGAATCCGAATCAACTCGCAGACGCGTTCGCCCGGGCGTGGTTCAAGCTGGTGCATCGCGACATGGGCCCGCGCTCGCGCTATCTCGGCCCGGAAGTCCCTGAGGAGGAGTTGCTGTGGCAAGACCCCGTCCCGGCCGTCACTCATGAATTGATCGACGAGCAGGACATCCGCGCACTCAAGGGTAAAATCCTCGCATCGGGTCTTTCGATTTCCCAATTGGTCTCGACCGCTTGGGCGTCGGCGGCGACTTTCCGCGGCTCCGACAAGCGCGGTGGGGCGAACGGGGCGCGCATCCGCCTCGCGCCGCAAAAGGATTGGGAGGTCAACCAGCCGGCCCAACTGGCGAACGTGCTCGAGACCCTCGAGGGTATCCAAAAGGAGTTCAACGCCGCGCAGACCGGAGGGAAGAAAGTCTCGCTCGCCGATCTGATCGTCCTCGGTGGCTGCGCCGCCGTCGAGCAGGCTGCGAAGAAGGCCGGGCATGATGTGCAGGTTCCCTTCACGCCGGGCCGCACGGACGCGTCGCAGGATCAGACCGACATCGAGTCCTTCGCGGTGCTCGAACCGGCCGCGGACGGGTTCCGCAACTACCTCAAGGCCGCATACACCTCGCCAGAGGAGATGCTGGTCGATCGGGCGCAACTCCTGACGTTGACCGCCCCAGAGATGACGGTTCTCGTCGGCGGTATGCGCGTGCTGAATGCGAACTTCGGACAGTCGCAGCACGGCGTCTTCACGAAGCGCCCCGGGACGCTCACCAACGACTTCTTCGTGAACCTGCTCGACATGGGCACGGTTTGGAAGGCTGTCTCGGAAGCCGGGGACGTGTTTGAGGGCCGCGATCGCTCGACGGGAGAGCTGAAGTGGACCGGCACCCGTGTCGATCTCATTTTCGGTTCGCACTCCCAGCTGCGAGCCCTCGCGGAAGTCTATGCCTGTGCCGACTCGCAAGCAGGTGTTTGTGCGCGACTTTGTGGCTGCGTGGAACAAGGTGATGAACCTGGATCGCTTTGACCTCGCCTGATTTCCACGGAAAGGCGTCCGGACGCGGCTGAGGCCCAGCTGCGTCCGACTGCCGAAATAAGAGACGGCAAGGAGGCCGAGCGATGAAGAACTTCTCGGATCTGACGGAGCAGGAGCTGTTGGCGCTCGCCATCGCTCTCGAGGAGGAGGACAGCCGCACCTACAGCGACCTCGCGGATGCGATGCGCGAGAGCTATCCCGGAACGGCGCGGATGTTTGCCGCGATGGCGGCGGAGGAGGACGGCCACCGTCACCGCCTCCTCGACCTCTACCGCGAGAAGTTCGGCGACCACATCCCGCTGATCCGCCGGCAAGACGTGAAAGGCTTTCTCGAGCGCAAGTCGCTGTGGCTCGCACGGCCGCTCGGCCTCGAAAAAGTGCGTGCCCAGGCGGAGCTGATGGAGGCGGAGAGCAAGCGCTTCTACCAAAGGGCGGCGCGGCAGTCGACCGACGCCGCCATCCGCCAGCTCCTCGGCGACCTCGCGGCCGAAGAGCGCCGGCACGAAGCCCGGGCGGAGGAGCTCGAGGCACAATATGTGCCGGGCGAGGTCGAGAAGGAGGAGGGCGAATCCGAGCGGCGGCTCTTTCTTCTGCAGATCGTGCAGCCCGGCCTCGCCGGGCTGATGGACGGTTCGGTCTCGACCTTGGCGCCGCTCTTCGCCGCCGCCTTTGCAACGCGGGCGACTTGGCCGACTTTTCTTGTTGGCCTTGCAGCCGCGATCGGCGCCGGGATTTCGATGGGGTTCGCCGAAGCATTGTCCGACAACGGCTCGTTGACCGGGCGCGGCAGCCCTTGGGCCCGCGGCCTCGTCTGCGGCGCGATGACTGCGCTCGGCGGGCTCGGGCACACCTTGCCGTTCCTGGCGCCCTCGTTCACGGTCGCGATGACGATCGCCGCCACGGTCGTGGTCGTCGAACTCGCAGCGATCTCGTGGGTCCGCAACCGCTACATGGACACGCCGCTCCTGTCGGCGGCGTTTCAGGTCTTCGTCGGCGGCTTGCTCGTCTTCGCGACCGGCATCGCAATCGGCAGCGGATAAGGGGGCATGATGGATTACGAGGCCTTTTTTCAACGGCAGCTGGGTGACTTGCGGCGCGAGGGACGCTATCGCGTCTTTGCCGATCTCGAACGCCGGGCCGGGCATTTCCCGCGGGCGATGCACCACAACGGGCAGGGCTGCGGCGAGGTGACGGTGTGGTGCTCCAACGACTATCTCGGCATGGGCCAGCACCCGGCGGTGCTGGCGGCGATGCATGCCGCGATCGATCGGTGCGGCGCCGGCGCCGGCGGCACCCGCAACATCTCCGGCACCAACCACTATCACGTCCTGCTGGAGCGCGAGCTGGCCGATCTGCACGGCACCGAAGCGGCATTGCTGTTCAATTCCGGCTACATGTCGAACTGGGCGACATTGAGCACGGTCGCGGCGCGGCTGCCGGGCTGCGTCGTGCTGTCCGACGAATTGAACCACGCCTCGATGATCGAGGGCATTCGACACAGCCGGGCGGCAAAGCAGACTTTCGCGCACAACGACCCCGCCGACCTCGACCGCAAGTTGGCCGCGCTCGATCCCGCCACGCCGAAGCTGGTCGCGTTCGAATCGGTCTATTCGATGGACGGCGACATCGCGCCCATCGCCGAATTCTGCGACGTCGCCGAGGCGCACGGGGCGATGACCTATTGCGACGAGGTGCATGCGGTCGGGCTCTATGGTCCGCGCGGCGGCGGCATTGCCGAGCGCGACGGCTTGGCCCATCGGCTGAGCGTCATCGAGGGCACCTTGGCGAAAGCCTTCGGCGTCATCGGCGGCTATATCGCCGGCTCGGCGGCGTTGTGCGATTTCGTGCGCAGCTTCGCTTCCGGCTTCATCTTCACGACGGCATTGCCGCCGGCTGTAGCGGCGGCCGCCCTCGCCAGCATCCGTCACCTGAAGACCAGCTCCGCGGAACGCCGCCAGTTGCACGAGCATGTCCGGCTGCTGCGCCGCCGGCTCGACACGGCCCAAATCCCGCACCTCGACAATCCGAGCCACGTCGTGCCGGTCATGGTCGGCGACCCGGTATTGTGCCGGCACATCACCGACCGGCTGCTCGACGAGTTCCAAATCTATGTGCAGCCGATCAACTACCCGACCGTGCCGCGCGGCACCGAGCGGCTGCGCCTGACCCCCTCGCCATTGCACAGCGAGGCCGACATCGACCATTTGGTCCGGGCCCTCACGACCATCTGGTCGGAACGCGATCTGCGGCAGGCCGCGTAATTTAGAATACGAGAATCGTGCACGGCGTGTGACGGCGCGCAATCCCGCGCGCGCCGCGCGCGCGAAGCGAAGAGCGATCAGGACCAAGTCGTTGAGATTCCTGGATTCCAGTCCCGTGAAACAGGTGATAACAGGAAGGCGTAGGCGGATCGGCAACGATTTCCGCATCGGCGGGGCTCCAAAGCCAACAAGGGCCGAAATGTATATTCACGATATGTTCTTTTTAAGGCCGCGGGGCACACCGGCCGGTGAAAATCACAATGCGGCGTGTGTGTGGAGGATTTCCAGGAGTGCCGAAACCGCTCGAGAGCGATAGCGGTCAGCATGCTGCAGCCCGTAAAAGGCCCGCGGCGCAAGCGAGATCGGCAGGTGCTTCAAGGTCCCCGCCCTGATTGCATCGGCACAGACGCGCTCGGACAAAATGGTGGCGCCAGCGCCCGCGAGGACCGCGGCGAGAACCGCCTCATTGGACGGGAGTTCGATGGCGATATTTAGATTTCCGTACGGGACGCCGAGCGCGTCGAGCGCCTTGACGAAGGCGGCCCGGGTTCCGGAGCCATCCTCTCGCAGAACCCATTTGGCCGCGCTCAGATCGTCGACCGAGAGTTTCTTGCAACTCGCCCAAGGGTGATTGGCGCTCGCCACCATGACGAGGTCATCCCGGGCGATCATTTCGACGGCGAGGCGAGGATCCCCGAATTCCTCTTCGGGACCCTCGACAAAGCCGAGTTCGATTTCGCCGCGGATTATGGCCTCGACGACCTCGGTCGAGTTGCCGACGGAAACGACCAACGCCACGCCGGGATAGGCTTGGTGGAAATCGACCAGTCTCGGTGGCAGGAAATGACTCGCTATCGTTTGGCTGGCCTTGATCGCGAGACGCCCGCGAGCAAGGCCCGTGAACTCGCGCATTGCAAGTTTCACGGCCTCGGCGCGATTGACCAGGTCGCGCGCTTCATCAAGCAGCAACTTGCCTCCTTCGGTTACGGCGATGCCCCGCCCTACACGATGAAACAGTTTTGTGCCGAACTCCCGTTCGAGCGACGCCACTGCCGCCGATACTGAGGGAGGGGCAAGTCCGAGGGCGTCGGCCGCGCGCGTTACGTGTTCGCGTTCGGCAACCGCGATGAAGATCTGCAACTGATCAAGTGTCATACACCGTCCTTGGGCAATGCGGAGCCCTGGATCTCATGACCTGACGATCGCACGAACTCCGGCCACCGGGATTATAGCCCCGCCCTCGGACCATTCGTTATAAACTAACAATATGTGATGATTCAATAGTCTAATTCGATCGATCAACCAGGACTATATCGGCAGTGCGGGATCCATCGGACCCAATCGGCCCGCAACAGAAAAGGAGATCACCACATGTTTTCGCTGACCTCGTCCACTGTCACCCGGGCGCAATTGCGCAATTCATCCGTGCGACTCAGCCGTCGCGCTTCGCATTCGGTTAAAATCATCGGCGCTGCCGCTATCGCGCTGCTCGCCGCGGCCAACAACCTTGCCAATGCGGCCGAGAACCCGGTGCGAACGGCACAGGAGCAGCATGCTTGTGCGGTCCTCCTGAGCCTCGATCCATCGGGGCGCCGTTATGACGCCTGCATGAGAAGTCTCGATAGAAGTTTATCCGAATGGGATTATGCGCGACTCGTTTCGACGGACCGCGACACATGTGCCCAGGAGGAACTCCAGCCCGGCACGCCAGCTTTCGCAGTCTGCGTCGTAAAAGCAGAACAATCCCAGTGAATGCCCGCCGGTTATGGGGCGTCGGGCCCCATCCGGTGAACCAACCACAACCGAGCCTGATACACCTCTTAGATCGGAGATTGCAATGTCACGCATCATCCTAATTTGCTCCTTTGCCGCCACGCTCGCGGCAGCTGCTACTCAGAGCGCCGATGCCGCCGAGAGTGCCCAGAAGAGCGCCTGGGTACAGGACAGTCTGGCCTGTGCCGATGTGGGTATTGACCCGGGCAGTCCGGTCTTCGGCCAGTGCGTCGCAGATCTGGACCATTCCCTATGGGCGGCGCACAATCAGAACCTTGCTAATTAATCATGCCGTCCCGGTTCTCGTATGGAGAAGGTGAGCGTCGCGGTTTGAGGACAGCGCGCCGTCACGTTTGAGTGATCGGCCCGGCCGAACTTCGACAACGGCTCGATTGCTGGTACGCTACGGTTCTGTCCGTAACTCTGTTGGAGAGGGACACGGCAATGAAATCCGGCATCTCATTGATTGCCCTGGCTGCAAGCGCCGCCGCCGTGCTGGCGCTGTCGCCCGCCTCCGCACAGCAACAGGCGGCGGCGCCGGGACAAGGCTCTGTTACAAAGGAAGAGCTGGCGCAGAATTTCCAGGCCGAGCACGAGATTGGGCGGCGCTATCATTTCGACCCCAATGATCTGCCGCCGCCAAAGACTGGGCCGATCGTCGCGGACCGCTCGCTGGTCGTGCCCTATGACGGGCAGAAATTGGAGGTGCCGCCGGGCTTCACCGCGGCCCCCTTCGTGACCGGTCTTGTAAATCCGCGCCGGCTGCTCGTCCTGCCCAATGGCGACGTGTTGGTCGCCGAGCAGAGCGCCGGATACCTGACCCTGTTGCGCGACGACGGCGAGGGCCATGCCAGATGGATCGACCGGCATGTCGAGGACCTCAACCGGCCTTACGGCCTCGCGTTGCGAGGCGACGAGATCCTCGTCGCCGACCAGGACGCGATCTGGCGCGTGCCACACATCGTCGGCGCATTGCGCGCCGGCCGCCCGGTCCCGCCGCAGAAGGCCGAGGACGTGCCGCCCGATCAGCGCAAGCCGGTGCCCGGCGCCTATGGCGCCGAACTTCTGACAAAGAAGGGCGTCTTCGGCATTGCGGTGGGCCACCAGAACCGGCATCTGGCGATCGATCCGAAAACCGGTGGCCTCTATGTCGGGGTCGGCTCGTCGGGCAATCTCGGCGTCGAGCCCGAGCCCAAGGCGACGATCCAGCGCTTCGATCCCGACGGCTCCAATCAGACGACCGTCGCCTCGGGCACGCGCAACCCGACGGCGCTCGCCTTCCAGCCGCAGACCGGCGAGTTGTGGGCCGTGGTGCAGGAGCGCGACGGGCTCGGCGACAATCTGCCGTCCGATTATCTGATCCGCGTGCAGCAGGGCGGGTTCTACGGCTGGCCCTACGCCTATATCGGCAAGCACCCGCAGCCGGGCTTTGCGCAGCTCGCGCCCGACAAGGTCGAAGCGACGATCACGCCCGACCTCTTGTTCCAGGCCCATTCCTCACTGCTCGACCTCGTGTTCTACGAGGCCGATCAGTTTCCGTCAGAATACAAGGGCAGCTTGTTCGTCGCGCTGAAGGGCTCGTGGAACCGCTCGGTGCCGACCGGGTATAAAATCGCGCGCGTCCCGTTCAGGGATGGCCGGCCGGAGGGGTATTACGAGAATTTCGCGACCGGCTTCTGGGCTTCCGGCGAAGAGCGCGCCGAGGTCTGGGGCCGCCCCGCCGCGCTCGCCGTCGCCAGGGACGGCTCGCTGCTCGTCGCTGACGACACGGGCGGCACGATCTGGCGGATTTCCTACAAGGGCCCGCCCGCCGAGCACGCCGGCGGACCTGTCGAGAGCACGGGGTCCGAGGCTAGGAAGCAGTGATCGATCTCGACACCTTGGAGGCCGCGGCATCGTTCGTTCATCGGGTGGTGCCGCCGACCCCGCAATATTGCTGGCCATTGCTGTCCCGGCGGCTCGGCGCCGAGCTGTGGGTCAAGCACGAGAACCACACGCCGATCGGCTCCTTCAAGATCCGCGGCGGCCTCGTCTACCTCGACGCGGTCAGGCGGTCGCAGCCGGATATTCGGGGGGTCGTGACCGCGACCACGGGTAATCACGGTCAGAGCATCGCGCTCGCCGCCGCGCGGCTGGGGCTCGATGCGACGATCGTCGTGCCCCACGGCAACAGCATCGAGAAGAACCGGGCGATGGCAGGTTTCGGCGCGCGGCTCGTCGAGGCCGGGCACGACTTCCAGGCCGCGTTCGAGCACGCGACCGAATTGGCCGAGCGCGAAAAGCGGCATTTCGTCCATTCCTACGATCCGCTGCTGGTGCGCGGCGTCGCCAGCTACGGGCTCGAACTGTTCCGCGCGGTTCCCGATCTCGATGTGGTCTATGTCCCGATCGGGCTCGGCAGCGGCATCTCGGGGGTGATCGCGGCGCGTGACGCGCTGGGGCTTCGCACCGAGATCGTCGGGGTCGTCGCCGCCAATGCCCCGACCTACGCGCTGTCCTTCGCCGCCGGCACGCCGGTCAGCACCAATTCCGCCGACACGATGGCCGGCGGGCTCGCCGTGCGGGTGCCCGACCCGGAGGCGCTCGACATCATCCGCCGCGGCGCCGC
The DNA here is from genome assembly GCA_963695605.1 of uncultured Alphaproteobacteria bacterium. Classification (GTDB taxonomy): domain Bacteria; phylum Pseudomonadota; class Alphaproteobacteria; order ATCC43930; family CGMCC-115725; genus AP-15. The sequence continues at coordinate 22,350 of CAVOHI010000088.1, forward strand.
GCGGATTGTCACCGTCTCGGAAGCCGAAATGCGCCGCGCGATGCGCATCCTGTTCAGCGACACGCACAACGTCGCCGAGGGCGCCGGCGCCGCGGCCCTCGCCGCCGCCCTGCAGGAACGCGGTCGCCTCGCCGGCAAGCGGGTCGCCGTCATCCAATCCGGCGGCAACATCGACCGCGCCCTCTTCGCCGAAGTGCTGGCGGAAGACGAGCCCAGTTGACCGATCGCTGGGCGACGGGGTGCGTCCTTCGAGACGCCGCCGGTGGCGCCTCCTCAGGATGAGGGGTTTTCTTGATGCCATCGAAGTCTTCCCTCATGCTGAGGAGCACCCGAAGGGCGCGTCTCGAAGCACGCAGGATGCCGTTGCAGCCTCGGTCAGTCCTTGGCGATTTCGCGGGCGATGACGAGGCGCTGGATGTCGCTGGTGCCCTCGTAGATCTGGCAGACGCGGACGTCGCGGTAGATGCGCTCGACCGGGAAATCGGCGACATAGCCGTAGCCGCCATGGATCTGGATCGCGTCGGAGGCGACGCGCTCGGCCATCTCGGAGGCGAAGAGCTTGGCCATCGACGCCTCTTTGATGCAGGGCTCGCCGGCGTCGCGCCGCGCCGCGGCGTCGAGCACCAGGCCGCGCGCCGCGGCGATCTGGGTCGCCATGTCGGCGAGGCGGAAGGCCACCGCCTGCTGCTCGATGATAGGCTTGCCGAAGGCCTCGCGCTCGCGGGCATAGGCGAGCGCGGCCTCATAGGCGGCGCGCGCCATGCCGACCGACTGCGCGGCGATGCCGATGCGGCCGCCTTCGAGGTTGGAGAGCGCGATCTTGTAGCCCTCGCCTTCCGCGCCGAGCATCAGGTCGGGGGTCAGCTCGACCTCCTCGAAGACGAGCTGCGCGGTGTCGGAGGCGCGCTGGCCGAGCTTGTGCTCGACCCGCGCGACGCGAAAGCCGGGGCTGTCGGTCGGCACGAGAAAGGCGCTGATGCCCCTCTTGCCTTGTTCGGGATCGGTCACCGCGAAGACGATCGCGATTTGCGCATTCTTGCCGGAGGTGATGAACTGCTTGGTGCCGCTCAGCACCCAGCGGTTGCCGTGGCGCCGCGCCCGCGTCTTGATCGCCGCGGCGTCGGAGCCGGCCTGCGGCTCGGTCAGGCAGAAGCAGGCGAGCATCTCGCCCTTCGCCATCGGCTCGAGGAACCGCCGCTTCTGCTCGTCCGACCCGTATTGCAGGACCGGCATGCAGCCGACCGAGTTCTGCACGCTGAGGATCGTCGCGACCGCGCCCTCGCCGGCGGCGATCTCCTCCATGACCAGCGCATAGCCGACATGGTCGGCGCCGGCCCCGCCATATTCCTCGGGCACCAGCATGCCCATAAAGCCGAGCTTGCCGAGCTCGGCCACCGCCTCGGCCGGAAACCGCTCCTCGCGATCCCGTTCCGCCGCATAAGGGGCGAGCCGCGTGCGGGCAAAGTCGCGGGCGACATCGCGCAGCATGCGCTGCTCGTCGGTGAGCCTCATGGTGATCCACTACCGCGTCTGGCGGTGACCTCGATCTCGATTTTCATCCGCGGATCGACGAGGCCGCAGATCAAGGCCGTTGCCGCGGGGCGGATCGCTGCGAACACCTCGCCCAAAACCGGCACGATCGCCGGCCAGTCCGCGGGCTCCGGGACGTAATATTTCACCCGTACGACATCGGCGAGTGCTGGCTCCCGCCTCGGCGAGTGCCGTTTCAATGTTGCGAAAGGCCTGGCGCGCCTGCGCCGCCGGGTCATCGGCAATGGTCATTTGCCCATAATCGAACCCGGTCGTGCCGGCGACAAAAATCCACTCGCCGTCAACGACGGCGCGGCTATACCCGGCCTCGGCCTCGAAAGTCGACCCGGAGGAAATCAGCCGGCGCATATCAGCACCCTTACTTTGCCTTCCCGGCGAAGGCCGGGACCCATGGCAAAAATGGGCACCGGCTTTCGCGGGTGTAGCCGAAATGCGACATTCAGGCGGTCTCGGTGAAGATTTCGCGGCCGATCAGCATGCGGCGGATCTCCGAGGTGCCGGCGCCGATCTCGTAGAGCTTGGCGTCGCGCAGCAGGCGGCCGGTCGGATAGTCGTTGATGTAGCCGTTGCCGCCGAGGATCTGGATTGCGTCGAGCGCCATCGCGGTTGCCTTCTCGGCGGCGTAGAGGATGGCGCCCGCCGCATCCTTGCGTGTCGTCTGCCCGCGATCGCAAGCCTTCGCCACCGCATAGACGTAGGATTTGCAGGCGTTCATCGATGTATACATATCGGCGATCTTGCCCTGGATCAGCTGGAATTCGCCGATCGGCTGGCCGAACTGCTGGCGGTCGTGGATGTAGGGGATCACGACGTCGAGACAGGCCTGCATGATGCCGAGCGGACCCGCCGCCAGCACGGCGCGCTCGTAATCGAGGCCGCTCATCAGCACGTGCACGCCCTCGTCGACCGCGCCGAGCACATTCTCGGCCGGCACCTCGCAATCCTCGAAGACCAGCTCCGAGGTCGGCGAGCCGCGCATGCCCAATTTGTCGAGCTTCTGCGCCGGCCGGAACCCCTTGAACCCCTTTTCGATCAGAAAGGCGGTGATGCCGCGCGGCCCGGCATCGGGCCGGGTCTTGGCGTAGACGACCAGAGTGTCGGCGTAATGGCCGTTGGTGATCCACAACTTGCGTGCCGTTCAGGACATAGTGGTCGCCTTTCCGGTCGGCGCGCAGCCGCATCGAGACGACATCGGAGCCGGCGCCGGGCTCGCTCATCGCCAGCGCGCCGAGGTGTTCGCCCGAGATCAGCTTCGGCAGATACTTGCGCTTTTGCGCTTCGGTTCCGTTGCGCCGGATCTGGTTGACGCATAGGTTCGAGTGGGCGCCGTAGGAAAGACCGACCGACGCGGAGCCGCGGCTGACCTCCTCCATCGCCACGCAATGCGCGAGGTAGCCCATTCCGGCGCCGCCATATTCTTCCTCGACGGTGATCCCATGCAACCCAAGCGCGCCCATCTCGGGCCACAGCTCGATCGGGAAGCGGTCGGTCCGGTCGATTTCGGCGGCGAGCGGTGCGACCCGGTCCTCGGCAAAGCCGCGGACCGTGGTCCGCAGCATGTCGATCTCGGGGCCAAGATCAAAATCGAGGGACGAAAGCCGCGTGTTCTGCATGGGTCAGCGGTTGGCGGCTGCGGTCTGGTGCGGTCGAGAAGACTCGAACTTCCACGGAGTTTCCCCCACAGCGACCTCAACGCTGCGCGTCTACCAATTCCGCCACGACCGCACGACAGGGCCGGCGTGATTAGCAAATCCGGCCCACTATATCAAGCCGCATGGACCCTGAGATGGTGATGCAGTCCGGCGGGATCGAGTGGCGGGCCAGCAAAACGCCGGTGGATTATCCCGCTGCGGTCGAGGAAATGGAGGGGCGCGTCGCAGCGATCCGGACCGGGGCGGCTGCCGAACTGGTCTGGCTGCTCGAGCATCCGCCGCTCTACACCGCCGGGACCAGCGCGCGCGATGAGGAGCTGCTCGAGCCGGGGCGCCTGCCGGTGCATCGCACCGGCCGCGGCGGCCGCTATACCTATCACGGGCCCGGCCAGCGGATCGCCTATGTGATGCTGGATCTGCGCAAGCGCGGGCAGGATGTGCGCTGCTATGTGCACCAGCTGGAGGAATGGATCATCCGGACACTCGCGCGGTTCGAGGTGCGCGGCGAACGGCGCGACGGCCGCGTCGGCATATGGGTGGTGCGGTCTTCAGGGAACGAGGAAAAGATCGCGGCGGTCGGCGTGCGCGTGCGTCAGTGGGTCACTTATCACGGTCTGGCGCTCAATGTTGACCCCGAACTCGAGCATTACCGCGGGATCGTCCCGTGCGGGATCGCCGAGCACGGCGTGACCTCTCTTGCCGAGCTCGGAATCGCCGCGACCATGGAGGAGGTCGACACTGCGCTGGGGCGCACCTTCGCGGAAGTATTTGAGGTTCCGCCCTCCTGCCGCTCCTGATGGAACTCATCAGAACGCATTTCTCAATGCCTTGAGGCTGACCCTTTGGCTGTTTCTCTTCGCTCCCTCATCCCGGCCATGTGGCTCGGTTGGGCGGTCTTCTGGACCGTCGCCGCGCGCCACACAAAGCCGGCGCGCTGGCGGGAATCGATCGGTTCGCGGGTCTTGCATGTGGTCCCGCTCCTTGCCTGTGCAGTGCTCTTGGTGGCGCCGCACTGGCTTCCGCCAATCCTGTCGGCGCGGGTCGTGTCTGCAGGTCGCCTGATTCCGTTGCTCGGGGCAGTCATGGTCGCGGTCGGCCTTGGGTTCGCCGCGTGGGCACGCGCTCACTTGGGCCGGAACTGGAGCGGCATCGTCACGGTGAAAGAGGATCATGCGCTGGTGCGCACGGGCCCCTATCGGGCCGTTCGCCATCCGATCTATACCGGCTTGTTGCTCGCCTTGACTGGTACAGCTATGGCGATCGGCGAATGGCGAGGGGTCCTAGCGGTCATCTGTGCTCTGATCGGATTTCTCCGGAAAATCCAGGTCGAGGAGAAGCGCATGAGCGAGAATTTCCCGGAATATTCCCGATACCGCCAGCAGACGGCCGCGCTGATCCCGCTGCTCTATTGAAATCCTCGGGATGAACCGGAGAAGCTTCCTCAGGCGCGCTGCCGCGCTCGCCGTGCTGCCGGCATTGCCAAGACCCTTGCAGGTTGCGTTGGCCGAGAACGCCGGCGCTCGCCGCGTGCGCCCCGGCGACCCCTCATGGCCAAGCGAGGCGAGCTGGGCAAAGCTAAATGATGCTGTCGGCGGCCGGCTCATCAAGGTGAACTCGCCGCTGAGTGCTTGTCGCGAAGCACCCGATGGGGCGGCGTGCGGCGATCTCTTCAAGGAACTCAAGAATCCCTATTTCATCGGCGACAACGTCGCCTTGACGCAGACCGCGGGCTGGATAGATGCCTGGGAATCGCAGCCGAGCGTCTATGCGGTGGCGGCTGACAAGACGGGTGACGTCGTCGCTGCAGTCAATTTCGCTCGCGACAATAATCTGCGGCTGGTCGTCAAAGGCGGCGGCCACAGCTATCTCGGCAGATCGAATGCGCCGGATTCGCTGCTGATCTGGACCCGGCATATGAACGCCATCTCCTTGCACGACGATTTCACCCCGCAAGGGTGCGCGGCACGGCAACCGCCCCAACCCGCCGTTACGGTCGGGCCGGGCGCGATCTGGATGCATACCTACAATGCCGTAACGACCAAAGGTGGCCGCTATGTGCAAGGCGGCGGCTGCGGCACCGTCGGGGTGGCCGGTTTGGTTCAGGCGGGCGGTTTTGGCAGCTTCTCGAAGAATTTCGGCACGGCCGCGGCGGGGCTATTGGAAGCCGAAATCGTCACCGCCGATGGCGAGGCCCGCATCGCCAATGCTTGCACCAATCCCGACCTGTTCTGGGGGCTCAAAGGCGGCGGTGGCGGCAGCCTCGGCGTCGTCACCCGGCTCACCCTGAAGACCCATGAACTGCCGTCGTTCTTCGGCGCGGTTTCGACGACGATCCACGCCTTTTCCGACACCGCCTTTCGCCGGCTGATCGGGCAGTTGATCGACTTCTATGCCGACAATCTCCTCAATCCACACTGGGGGGAAATCGTCACCTTGCGGCTCGGCAATCGCCTCGAGATCCGGATGGCCTTCCAGGGACTCGACCAGCAACAGGCCCAGACGGTCTGGCAGCCGTTTTTTCATTGGGTCAACGGATCACCGCAGGATTTTACCTATCAGGTCACGCCCAGGATCATCGCAGCGCCGGCTCGCAATCTCTGGGACCCGGTTTTTCTCAAAAAACACTTTCCCAGCGCCGTGCTGTCGGACGACCGGCCCGGAGCGCCGAGCGACAATATCTTTTGGTCGGGCAATCTGGCCGAGGTGGGTCATTTTCTCTCCGGCTTCCAATCGCTTTGGCTGCCCGCTTCGCTGCTGCAATCTGACCGGCGGAGCGCGCTCGCCGACGCCTTGTTCGCCGCCGCCAGGCATTGGCCGGTTGAACTCCATCTCCAGAAGGGGCTGGCCGGAGGATCGGAAGAGGCGGTGTCTGCCACCAGGGAGACGGCGATGAACCCGGACGTGCTCGGCGCCTTCGCGCTCGCAATCATCGGCGGCGAAGCCCCGCCGGCTTTTCCCGCGCTTCCCAGTCATGAGCCGGATCTCGAGGTGGAGCGCCGAAATGCTCGCGCGATCGGCAAGGCGATGAGCGAGCTGAAAAGCGTGGCACCTGGAGGGGGCTCTTATTTTGCCGAAAGCGATTTCTTCGAGCCCGACTGGCAGACCTCGTATTGGGGCCCGAATTATCCTCGACTGCTGTCCATCAAGAAGAAATTCGACCCCGCCGGGCTCTTCTTCGTGCATCACGGTGCCGGCAGCGAAGATTGGAGCGCCGACGGCTTCACCCGGGTGAGCGGGCGCTGACGCCGTTGCGGTGAATGGCGCGCCAGACGCGTTCGGTGGTCGCCGGCATTTCGATGTGGGTGACGCCAAACTCGGCGAGCGCATCGACAATCGCATTGATCACGACGCCGAGCGCCGGGGTCGTGCCGCCTTCGCCGGCCGGGCGGATGCCGAGCGGGTGAGTCGGGGTTGGAACTTCGCTGAGCTCGGTCGTGAAAAACGGCAGCCTATCGGCGCGCGGCAGCGCGTAATCCAACAGAGAGCCAGACAACAGCTGGCCAGTCTCGCGATCGTAAACGCAGTATTCGCTTAGCGCCTGACCTAGGCCGTGGGTGATGCCGCCATGGATCTGGCCGTGCACGATCAGTGGGTTGACCGCGCGCCCGACATCGTCGACGGCGTTATAGCGCACGATTTCGACGACACCGGTATCGGGATCGACCTCAACCTCGCAGACATGGCAGCCGTACGGGAAGCTCGCGAGATTCACGGTCTCGTCACTCTCGGCTGTCAGCGGGCCCGCGCAATTCGTCGGGCAGATCGTTGCGCCGCAATGCTTCGGCCGCGACCTCGAAAGATCCCGAGCGAACGGTCGGTTCCCTTGACCCGGAAGCGGCCATCCTCGAATTCGAGATCGGCGGGGGCCGCTTCCAGTACATGGCCCGCGATCTGCAGGCCTTTGGCGATGATATCGCGCGAGGCGTTCAGCATGACAATACTGGCGAGGCGCAATGCGCGGCCGGAATGCGAGCCGCCGCCGACCGACACGCGATCGGTGTCGCCGGTCACTAGCCGCACGCAGTCGATCGGTACACCGAGCCATTCACCGATCAGCTGCGCAAAGCTGGTCTCGTGCCCCTGGCCGTTCGACACGGTCCCGACGACGACTTCCACGACGCCGTCCGGCAGCACGGTGATTTCGGCCCGCTCGCGCGGCGTTCCGGTCGCGGTGTCGACGTAATTGCTGACGCCGATGCCGCGGCATTTGCCGCGGCTTCTGGCCTCTGCGCGCCGCGCCGGAAACCCCGCCCAGTCGCCGAGCGCGACAACCCGCTCCATAACGCGGTGGTAGGCGCCGCTGTCATATACCATGCCGAACGGGTTGCGGTACGGCATTGCCGATTCCGGCACCAGATTGCGCCGCCGCAATTCCAGCCGGTCGAACCCGTATTGCCGGGCGGCGAGGTCGATCAGCCGTTCCATGACGAACATGACTTCGGGTCGCCCCGAGCTGCGATAGGGCCGGGTCGGCAATGTGTTGGTGATCGCGGCGCGAGCGCGGAAATGCACTGCCGGCACGTGATAAATGCTCGACATGATCTCCACACCCTTGGCGAGCGGCCCGTAGGAGATAGGGTAGGCGCCGACATTGGCGATGTTGGAGCCGCGCATTGCGAGGAAATTGCCGTCGCGGTCGAGCGCCAGCTCGGCGTCGACCGCTAGGTCGCGCGCTTGGTAATCGCAGAGGAACGCCTCGCTGCGCTCGCAGGTCCATTTGACCGGCCGGCCGACACGGCGAGCCGCCCAGGTGACGAGCGCGAATTCCGGGTTGAACGAGCCGCGCGTCCCGAAATTGCCGCCGACCTCGTGCATGACGACCCGCACCTTGTCCTCGGCAATGCCGAGAATCTTGGCGAGCTCCTGCTTCGGCCGGACGGCGCCGCCGATCCCGGCATAAAGCGTGTACCGCGCGGTGTCGCGGTCGTAGGTGCCGAGAGCCGCCCGCGGCTCCATCGGCACACCGACAATGCGCGGTATCCAGGTCTCGAACTTGACGACATGTGCTGCGCTGGCAAATGCAGCCGCCGTCGCGGCCGGGTCGCCGACCTCGGCGTCGATGGAAATGTTGGACGTCGCATCGCCGCGCGCGAGTGGCGCGGCTGCTCCGACCGCGTTCACCGAGTGGGTGACCGACGCTAAAGGCTCATAATCCACATCAACAAGCTCAGCGGCGTCTTTCGCCGCCGCGAGGGTCGTCGCGACGACCATTGCGACGATCTCTCCGCAATGGCGCGCCTCGTCCGCCGTTATCGGAAAATGCGGCGGGATGAACGGCGGTGATCCGTCCTTGTTTTCGAGGGTGATGTCGGCGGGGTGCCGGGTTCCGACCGAATGCGGGATCGCCTGGGTTCCGTCATCCAGGAGATCCCGTCCGGTGAGTACCGCTAGAACTCCAGGCGCGGCGACCGCATTGGTCGTGTCAATTAAACGAATGTGCGCATGCGCGTGCGGCGACCGAACCATCACCGCATAAGCCTGCTCCGGTAAATTGAAGTCGTCGCTATAGCATCCCTTGCCGGTCAGCAGCCGGAAATCCTCCCGCCGCCGTACGGTCTGGCCAATCCCGTGTTTCTTAAGCTTGCCAAGTCAAAGCCTCTTGATCGTTTCCTGCTCATTGCCTTCAGCCAGGCAGACTACGGATGACGCCGGCTGCCCGTACTACCGAGCAACGGCAACCTCGAGATCGGTACGCGAAAAGTCGTCACCTTTGAACATCAGTGGCTCGTTACGGAGCTTGGCCAGCGCATAGCTGAAGCAGTCGCCGAAATTCAATCCGGCAGCGTGACCGGTTCCCTTGCCGTATTGTCGGTACGCGGTGGCGGCGAGGGCCGCCTGATCACGCGCGAATGACGCTACCTCGATCTCAAGATCATTGAGGAGGCGATCGAGCTTCTCCTGCGGCTTCGGCCCTGATCGAGCCAATATCACGATCGCCACCTCAAGGTAGGTCGGCGCGCTGACTACTCGGCTTGACGCCGCCGCTATCGCCGCTACGAGATCGGCGGCCTCCGGATCGCTCAGCAGCAATGCAATAAGCGCTGAACTGTCGATGACCATCAGTCAAATTGACCGCGCTCGTTATAGCCGATGATCTCATCGGCGCTTCGTTCATCAAGCACCGGTAATTGTGACATTTCCTCCTGGATTGCGCGCACCCGAGCGAGAAGCGTGTCGGCATCCAGCCGGGCGGCGCCCTTCTCAGTATCGATCAGCGCGATCTCGGCCTCGTGCTTGCCCAGCGGGAGACCGCCTGCCCGGCCGGTGAGTATGCCGTCAGGTGCGACACGGATACGGGTTTTGACCGTGATCATGATTTGCCTCCATATACTGCCAGATACTGTCCATCATAGCTGTATAGATCTTGAAATCGCTGCCAAGTCTGCGAATAAATTCAGCAACACGTTCCGCCTTCTCTTGTGTAGTCTCGGGCACGAGTTCTCTCCGGATGCGGCAGATTTGTATTCAGTATCTATCAATAATGCTTTTCGCGAGCCCGCCGCACGCCCGATGCAAGAGCCCGCACATCGGCGAGCACAGCCTCGACCAGTCCGGGTTTGCCGGTGTTGTCGGGGTTGAGGTTGAGGGCGAGGCGCTGGACGAGGGCCGAGCCGACGACGGCGGCGTCGGCGGCGCGCGCCACTTCGGCGGCTTGTTGCGGGGTGCGGATGCCGAAGCCGACGGCGACCGGTAATTGCGTGAACCGGCGGAGACGAGTGACCGCGGCGGCGACATCGGCGGCATCGGCCGAGCGGGTACCGGTGATGCCGGCGACCGCGACGTAATAGATGAAGCCGCTGGCGTGCTCGACGATGCGCGGCAGGCGGTGCTGGTCGCTGGTCGGGCGTCGCGAGGCGCACGAAATCGAGGCCCACTCTGCGCGCCGGCTCGGTCAGCTCGGCATCCTCCTCCGGCGGCAGATCGACGACGATGACCCCGTCGACCCCGGCGGCGACGGCGTCCTGCGCGAAGCTCTCCGGTCCGTAGCGGTAGATCGGGTTGTAATACCCCATCAGCACGATCGGGGTCGTCTCGTCGGCGCGGCGCAACTCGCGGACGAGCGCCAGGGTGCGGCGCAAGGTCATGCCCTGTTTCAGGGCACGCTGGCCGGCCTCCTGGATCGCCGGGCCATCGGCCATCGGATCGGAGAACGGCATGCCGATCTCGATCAGATCGGCGCCCGCTGCGGCGAGGCCGCCGAACAGCCGGGCAGAGGTGTCGGGGTCGGGATCGCCCGCGGTCAGATAGGTGACGAGGCCGGCGCGACCCTCCTCCCGCAGCGCCGCAAAGCGCCGCTCGATCCGGCTCACGACCGCACCCCAATGATGCTCTCCCTCTCCGCCCCGGGGGGCGGAGAGGGCCGGGGTGAGGTGGGGGTTGCCCAATTGGGTTCAGCCGTCCACCTCACCCTCCCCGTCGCTGCCGCGACGGGTCCCCTCCCTTTCCGCTCTGAAGGGCGGAGAGGGTGAAATTCGAACACCGTGATTGCGCCAATCACAGCCGGACGCCGAGATGGTCGGCGACGGCGAAGATGTCCTTGTCGCCGCGGCCGCACATGTTCATGACGATCAGGTGGTCGCGCGGCAGGGTCGGCGCGATCTTCGCGACATGGGCCAGCGCATGGGCCGGCTCGAGCGCCGGGATGATGCCTTCGAGCCGGCTCGAAAGCTGAAACGCGTCGAGCGCCTCGTCGTCGGTGATCGAGACGTATTGCACGCGGCCGAGCTCGTGCAGCCAGGCGTGCTCGGGGCCGATGCCGGGATAGTCGAGACCGGCGGAAATCGAATGCGCGTCGCGGATCTGCCCGTCCTCGTCCTGCAGCAGGTAGGTACGGTTGCCGTGCAAGACGCCGGGCTCGCCGCCGGTCAGGGACGCGGCGTGCAGTCCGGTCTCGATGCCGTGCCCGCCGGCCTCGACGCCGATCATCGCGACATCAGGCTCATCGAGAAACGGATGGAACAAGCCCATCGCGTTCGAGCCGCCGCCGATGCAGGCGACCAAGGTATCGGGGAGCCGGCCTTCGGCCTTTTCGAGCTGCGCCCGCGTCTCGTGCCCGATGACCGACTGGAAGTCGCGCACCATCATCGGGTAGGGGTGCGGCCCGGCGACCGTGCCGATCACGTAGAACGTGTCGTCGACATGGGCGACCCAGTCGCGCAAGGCCTCGTTCATCGCGTCCTTCAGGGTCGCCGTCCCCGAATGCACCGGCACCACCTCGGCGCCGAGCAATTTCATGCGGAAGACGTTGGGCTTTTGCCGCTCGATGTCGGTGTGGCCCATATAGACGACGCAAGGGATGTCGAAGAGCGCGCAGGCCGTCGCCGTCGCGACGCCGTGCTGGCCGGCGCCGGTCTCGGCGATGATCCGGCGCTTCTTCATGCGGCGCGCCAGCAGCACTTGCCCGAGGCAATTGTTGATCTTGTGCGCGCCGGTGTGGTTGAGCTCGTCGCGCTTCAGATAGAGCTTGGCGCCGCCGAAATGACGGGTCAGCCGCTCGGCGAAATAGAACGGGCTCGGCCGGCCGACATAATGCTCGAGGTAATAGTCGAGCTCGGCCTGAAAGCCGGGGTCTCGACGCGCCTCGGCATAAGCCTGCTCGACCGCGAGAACCAGCGGCATCAAAGTCTCGGCGACGAAGCGCCCGCCGTAACTGCCGAAATGGCCGCGTTCGTCCGGCCCGCCGCGAAATGTATTCGGTATCTGCAACTTTACCCTCAATCCGGCGCTCGACCCGGCCGGGCGGTGTCCAATTGACGGTCGATATCGTCCAACTCTAGCATCGTCGTTGGACAGGGGGACATCAAAGATGGACAGCCTGCTTCCCTACACCGGCAAGGAATTTCTCGACAGCCTGAACGACGGGCGGGAGGTGTGGATCTACGGCGAGCGCGTCAACAACATCACCGAGCACCCGGCCTTCCGCAACACGGCGCGGATGATCGCCCGGCTCTACGACGCACTGCATCGCGATCATGCGGAAAAGAAAAATCTGCTGACCTGCCCGACCGAATGGGGCGGGTTCACCCACCGGTATTTTGTCGCGCCGCGTTCTGCCGAGGATCTGGTCGCCGGCCGCGACGCGATCGCGGCCTGGTCGCGGCTGACCTATGGGTGGCTCGGGCGGTCGCCCGATTACAAGGCGGCTTTTCTTGCGACCTTGGGGGCCAACGCCGAGTTTTATGCCCCGTACCAGGACAATGCGCGCCGCTGGTACCGCTACAGCCAGGAGCGGGTGCCGTTCGTCAACCACGCGCTGGTCCAGCCCCCGGTCGACCGAAATATCGCGCCGGGCGCGCCGGGCGGTCCCGAAGATGTCTACGCCCACGTCACCAAAGAGACCGACTCCGGGATCCGCGTGACCGGCGCCAAGGTCGTCGCGACCGGATCGGCGCTGACCCATTTCACCTTTGTCGGGCATGTCGGGCTGCTGCCGGTCCAGGACAAGAATTACGCCGTGGTCTTTCTCGTCCCGACCAATGCGCCGGGGGTCAAGTTCATCTGCCGCGTCTCGAACGAGCAGCGCGCTGCGGTCCTCGGCACGCCGTTCGACTATCCGTTATCGAGCCGCCTCGACGAAAACGACGCGATCTTCGTGATGGACGACGTATTCGTCCCGTGGGAGAACATTTTCGTCTATGGCGATATCGACAAGGCCAACAGCTTTTTTCCGAGCAGCGGGTTTGTGCCGCGGTTCCAATTGCATGGCTGCACGCGGCTGGCGGTCAAGCTCGACTTCATCACCGGACTCTTGATCAAGGCGACCGAGACCGCCGGGACGCGCGGCTTCCGCGGCGTCGAAGCCAATATCGGCGAGGTGATCACCTGGCGCAACGCGATGTGGGCGTTGTCGGACGCGATGGCCAAGAGCCCCGAGCCGTGGACCGATGGCTTCGTGCTGCCGGGCTCCGAGCCGGGCGCCGCCTATCACGTGCTGGGGCCGGAGGCCTATGTCCAGGTCAAGCATCAGATCGAGAAGACAGTCGCCAGCAGCCTCATTTACCTCAATTCGCATGCCAACGATTTCAAAGTCCCGGAGCTGCGCAAGTACCTCGACCGCTATGTCCGCGGTTCCGGCGGCGTCACCGCGGTCGAGCGCGTCAAACTGATGAAGCTGTTATGGGACTCGATCGGCACGGAATTCGGCGCCCGCCACGAGCTCTACGAGATCAATTACTCCGGCAGCCACGAGGAAATCCGGCGCTTCGCACTGTTGTCCGCGGTCGCGTCGGGCCAATACGAGCGCTGGAAGAGCTTCGCCGACAGCTGCATGGCCGAATACGACCTCGACGGCTGGACGGCGCCCGACCTCGTCAACCCGGACGATGTCAGCGCGCTGCGCTAGGCGCGGTCGCGTTTGACCCGCTCCTCCGGCCGGGCCGGGAGGAGAGGGCAGGGTGAGGAGGGCCGGCGGGGCATCTGCGGTACCGCCCACCTCGCCCTCCCCTCGCTTCGCGACGGACCCCTCCCTCTCCCCCCTTGAAGGGCGGAGAGGGGCTAGGCTTTAAGAGCTACTGCAGTCCGTATTGAAGCAGATTGCTGTTCCGAACCGTCGCGAGTGGGACGCGGCGCCCCTCGCGTTGGCGGAGTTTTGCGCGAGGCAAAGCAAAGTGCCATTCAACCCTATTTATTCGCCGCGTCTCGCCTATTTCGTGCTTGTTTGTGCGGTTCTGCTGCCGATCGGAAACCTTCTTTCTTTGGATTTCAAGTTCGAAATCAACTACAACGAAGGGTGGAACGTATACAACGCAGACAGGCTGATCCACGGTGCAATCGTTTATGACGACAATTACTGGAGGATAAACAACTACCCGATCGGGTCATTTCTGATTATTGCGGGCGCCAACGTTCTGATCCATGATCTCTTGCTGAGCGGACGACTGGTCGCGCTGGTCTCCTTTGCTGCAATCGCGGTGTTCGCGGCAATAGCAGTCCGGCGCTTCGGCGGCGGACGAACCGACGCAGTGTTTGGGGCCGGCTGCGCAGCGGGTTTTTGCTATCTGATGGCGCCCGCCTGGATCATCGCCGATGACCCGCAGACTCTGGGCGAAGCCGTCATGCTCGGCGCCCTGGTCAGTTACATCGGCCGTCCGCCCGATCGCCTCAAACTACTGCGCACCGCCTTCCTCGTCGTGCTCGGCGGCTTCATCAAGCACAACCTCTTGGCGATCCCGATCGCGATCACCCTCGACCTGGCCTTTCGCTCGCCGCGGCGGGTGGTGTTCTGGCTCGCTTCGTGCACCGGTTTCGCGACAGGCTTTCTCGGCCTGACGCAAATCGTCGCCGGCGGCGATTTCCTCGATCATCTGATGTCGCCGCGGCGCTTCGGCTGGTATGGCGCTCGGTACCACCTGATGAAGTATCTGCGGCTTTTTAAATTCCCGCTGACTGCGATGGCCTTGAGCTCATCGTTGGTTCTGGCTGCCGATCGAATGATCCTAGCGGGCTGGGGAACGATCTCGATCATCGGCGCGGCTATCGTGTCGGGCTTCGAAGGGACGTCTTACAACATGTTTCAGGATGCCGCGGTGTTCCTCGGGGTCGCGGCGGGCGTCATCATGTCCGAGGTGCGCAAGGCCGAGTTTCGCGGCCGGTTGGCAAGGGTGCTGGCGAGCGCTCTGCCTTTTCTCGTCGCGCAGCCGATTCTGGCGAGAGCCCCCGACATTGCCGTACAAGTATATCATGCCCCAGTTCTTTTAGATGCGGACCGAAGAAGGCAAGAGACGTTCTTGGCTGACGCTAAATTTGTTGCCGACAAGCAAGGACCGGCCATTTGCGAAAGTCTGCTGCTCTGTTATATGGCCGGCCAGCCTTTCATTCTGGATCCGTTCAACTCGCGGCAATCCATGTTGTCGGGCAGGCTCGATCAAGGCGAGTTGATCCGGCGCATTGCCGCCCGCGAATTTGCCGTCATTCAGCTTCATGCCGATATTTGTGACGATCCGACGACGCAGTCCTGTCATATCCTGCATTATCGGCAAAAGGTCGATCGTTTCACCGACGAAGTGCTCTACGCCATCGATCAATACTATGACGTGACGCGGCGCTCCGCCTTCGGCTCCTTTTATGTCCCGAAATAACAACGTGTTCTTAGTGATTTTCTGCGGTTGCGAACGCCGCAATGCGGCGATAGGCTCCGGGCACACTGACAGGATCCGGTATGGTGGTGCGTTATCTCAGCACCCGCGACCCTCGCGCTGCGCCGTCGACCCGCTCGTTTGCGGAGGTGCTGCTTGCCGGTCTCGCGGAGGACGGGGGGCTCTACGTGCCGGACCGGATGCCCGGGCTGGCGGCCGACATTCCCGGCTTTGCCGGACTCCCTTATGCCGAGATCGCCGCCCGCATCGTCGCCTTGTTCGTCGGCGACGCCTTCCCGCCGGGCGAATTGCGGCAGCTCACCGCCACGGCCTACGGCCGGTTCCGCCATGCGGCGGTGGCCCCGTTGGTGCAGATCGACGAGAGGCTCTGGCTCCTCGAGCTCTTTCATGGGCCGACCCTCGCCTTCAAGGATCTGGCGTTACAGTTGGTCGGGCCGATGTTCGATGCGGTCTTGGCCCGGCGCCGCGAACACGTCACGGTGATCGGCGCGACTTCGGGCGATACCGGTTCCGCCGCGATCGAAGCATGCCGCGAGCGGGAGGCGATCGACATTTTCATCCTCTACCCGCATCAGCGCGTCTCCGAGGTGCAGCGCCGGCAGATGACGACGCTCGAAGCGGCCAACGCACATGCGGTCGCGATCGAGGGCACGTTCGACGACTGCCAGGATCTCGTCAAAGCGCTGTTCGCCGATACAGAGCTGCGCCATGAGCTGAACCTGTCGGCGGTGAACTCGATCAACTGGGCCCAAATCGCCGCGCAAACAGTCTATTACGTGGTGGCCGCAGTAGCGCTGGGAGCGCCGGAGCGATCGGTTTCGTTCAGCGTGCCGACCGGCAATTTCGGCAATGTCTATGCCGGGCACGTTGCCCGCCAGATGGGTCTGCCGATCGATCAGCTGGTAATCGGCACCAACCGCAACGATATTCTCGCCCGTTATTTTGCGAGCGGGCGGATGGCGCTCGCCGCAGTAGAGCCGAGCCTCAGCCCGAGCATGGACATCCAGGTGTCGAGCAATTTCGAGCGACTGCTGTTCGAGCTGAAAGGCCGCAGTGGTGCCGCGGTCGGCGACGCTATGCAAAATTTCCGGCGCACCGGCTCGCTTCCCGAAGATGACCATGCGTGGCGCGCCGCGCGCCGCTTGTTTTCTGCCCACAAAGTCGATGACACTGAGACCATGGAAACCATTGCTCAAACTTACGCCCGATCCGGAGCGCTGATTGACCCGCATACGGCGGTCGCCGTTGCCGCCGCGCGAGCCGAGATCGCCGCCGATGGGAGTGGCACACCGGTGATCGCCCTGGGTTGCGCCCATCCGGCCAAATTTCCCGATGCGGTCGAGCGCGCCACCGGCCTGCGCCCCGGTTTGCCGCCGCCGCTGGCCGATCTCCTCGACCGGCACGAGCGGATTGTCGTTCTGCCCAACGAGATCGGCGCGGTGAGCCGCTTCATCCGCGCTCGTGCCCGGCGGACCGGGGCTGCGGCATGAGCGCCCCGGTTTCGCGACTGGCGAACGGATTGCGGGTCGCCACTGACGCGATCCAAACCGTGGATACGGTATCGCTCGGCATCTGGGTCGATGTCGGCACACGGCACGAACCGGCGGCGACCAACGGCGCCGCGCATTTTCTCGAGCACATGGCCTTCAAGGGCACCGAACGGCGCAGCGCCCGCGCGATCGCCGAGGAGATCGAGGCGGTCGGCGGTCATCTCAATGCGTATACCTCCCGCGAGAGCACCGCTTACTACGCCAAGGTATTGAAGGAAGATTTGCCGCTCGCTCTCGATATCCTCGCGGATATCCTGCAGCACTCCACCTTCGACCCGGAGGAGCTCGAGCGCGAGCGCACAGTGATCCTGCAAGAGATCGGCCAGGCTAACGACACGCCCGACGACATCATCTTCGATCACTTTCAGGAATGTGCCTATCCCGAGCAGGCGATGGGACGGCCCGTGCTCGGAAGACCGGAGATTATCCGCGAATTGCGCCGCGACGCGGTGGTCGCGTATCTGCGCGATCATTACGGCGCGCGCCGGATGGTGCTGGCGGCGGCCGGAAATCTCGAGCACGAGCGGCTTGTCGATCTCGCCGACAAGCTGCTTTGCGAGCTTCCCGGCCGAACGCTCGGTCAGCACAGAGCCGGCACGCTATGCAGGAGGCGACCGGCGCGAGGACCGGGACCTCGAGCAGCTCCACCTCGTGCTCGGCTTCCCCGGGGTGACGCTCGGAGATCCCGATTATTACGCTGCCTCGGTCTTGTCGACCGCATTCGGTGGCGGCATGTCCTCCCGGCTGTTTCAAGAAATTCGCGAGAAGCGCGGGCTGGTCTACGCGATCCACTCCTTTGTCCACGGTTATCGCGACGGCGGCTTGTTTGGGATCTATGCCGGGACCGGCGAAGACGCCGCCGCCGAGCTAGCGCCGGTGCTGTGCGAAGAGGCGTTGAAATTGCAGGACGGGTTGACGCCGATCGAGCTGAGCCGCGCCAAGGCCCAGATGAAGGCGGGGCTGCTGATGTCGCTCGAGAGCACTTCCGCCCGCTGTGAACAGCTGGCCCAGCACCTGTTGATTTACGGGACGCCGTTTGATCCGCCCGAGGTGGTGCGGCGCATCGAGGCGGTCGACGATGCTGCTATCCGGCGGGTCGTGTCACGCTGGCGTTCGGCGCCGCCCACCGTCGCCGCGCTGGGGCCGTTGAGCCGATTGGAAGATTACGACAAATTGCAGGGCCGCCTCGTCGCCTAGCAGGCACCGGGAATAGATGGCGCCGCAACGGAAAACCTTCCCGCGCCTGTTTCTGTCCCGGGCCGATCCGTATCGGCTGACGGGCGATCGGGTCTTTCTTCGCCCGCCGGAACGCGGCGATTACGAGGCATGGGCGAGCCTGCGCGCCGGCTCCCGGGATTTCCTTTCGCCGTGGGAGCCGAATTGGCCGCCCGATGCACTCAGCCGAGCGAATTTTCGAGCGCGAGTGGCGCGTTATGCCGAAGATTGGCGCACCGACCAGGCGTATAATTTTTTTATCTTCGCGCATGACGAGACCCTGATCGGCGGCATAGGCCTGTCGAATATTCGGCGCGGCGTTTCGGAGACGGCGAGCCTGGGCTACTGGGTCGGCGAGCCCTTTGCACGGCAGCGCTACATGACGTCGGCGCTGCCTCTCGTCGTCGACTTTGCTTTCGAGCGCCTCGGACTGCATCGGCTCGAAGCTGCTTGTCTACCGACCAACACCCCCAGCCGCTCGCTGCTCGCCAAGGCCGGGTTTCAGCAGGAAGGTTACGCGCGCGAATACCTTTGCATCGCCGGGAAATGGCAGGACCATCTGCTGTTCGCGATCCTGCGCGGCGATCATAGCGCAGCCCGCCAACTAACACCGGCACCAGACTAATGCCGCGTCCGCGCGGTCGCATCAGGCGTGTCCTGCCTCGCTCGACAGCATCGTCAGGTCGACGCCGAGTTTAGCCATCGCCCGCTGCCATTTTTGGTCGTGGTCGGGATCGAAAATGATCGCGTCGTCGGCCGGGACCGAAAGCCAGCCATTGGCTTGGATCTCTGCATCGAGCTGACCCGGGGCCCAGCCGGCATAGCCGAGGGCAAACAGGCTCCGGCGCGGGCCCCGGCCTTGCCCAATTGCCCGCAGGACATCGAGAGTGGCGGTCAGGGCGATATTGTCGTTGACGACCAGGGTTGCGTCCTCGTTGTAGTCGGCGGTGTGCAGGACAAAGCCGCGGCCCGCCTCTACGGGACCACCGTAATGCACTGGCCGCGAACCGGCGGCGCCGCTCGGCGAAATGTCGAGCTGGGCGAACAGTTCGCCCATTGTCAACGACCCGAGCGGCTTGTTGATGACGAGGCCCATTGCTCCAGCCTCGCCGCTGTGCGCGCAAACATAGACGACCGAACGCGCGAAACGCTCGTCCAGCATCTGCGGCATCGCCAATAATAGCTGGCCCGTCAGTGACATCACCTTGCCTCGCAACGCAAGCGACCGCCGATCATGTGCTTCGTTCCGCGGTAGGTATACATCTTTGCAGGTCCCTTTGTTTGCCGATTCGCGCTCAAAAATCCGGTCCAGGCGAACGGCCAGCGCAGTTTGCCCAGCCGGGCTTCATGTGTTATCGCTCCGCCCCCCGAACACCACCCGAGGGATTCTCCAATGACCATCCAGGTTGGCGACAAGATACCATCGGCAACGCTCAAACAGATGACCGCGGAGGGACCGAAGGACATCACTACGGACGAACTCTTCCACGGCAAGAAGGTTGCCCTCTTCGCCGTGCCCGGGGCGTTCACCCCGGCTTGCTCGCAGCGCCACCTCCCCGGTTACGTCGAGAAAGCGGCCGACATCAAAGCCAAGGGCGTGGATGAAATCGCCTGCGTCGCGGTCAACGATGTCTTTGTCATGACGGCGTGGGGCAAGGAGCAGAGGGCCGAGGGCAAGGTGCGGATGCTGGCTGACGGCAGCGGCGATTTCGTCCGCGCGCTCGGGCTCGAGCTCGACCTCTCCAAGATGGGGCTCGGCACCCGCTCGAAACGGTATTCGATGCTGGTGGACAACGGTGTAGTCAAGTCGCTCAATGTCGAGCAGTCGCCGGGCCAGGTCGAAGGCTCCGGCGCCGAGGCGATGCTGCGGGCCCTCTAGGCCAGGTTCGGCAGTCGTTCTACCCGCGGGTTAGCGCGAGGCGCTGCTTTCCCCAGCTCTCTTCGGCGATGCGGGCCCGCGCGATAGCGTCGGCCCGCTCGTTTTCGGGGTGGCCGGAATGGCCGCGCACCCATTCCCAAGTGACGACGTGCCGCGCCGCGGCGGCATCGAGCCGCTGCCACAGATCGACATTCTTGACTGGCTGCTTGTCGGCGGTCCGCCAGTCACGCCGCTTCCAGCCGTGGATCCACTTGGTGATGCCGTCGCGCAGATATTGGCTGTCGCTGTAGAGCCGGACGCGGCACGGCCGTTTCAGCGCCTCTAGACCGGCAATCGCCGCCATCAACTCCATGCGGTTGTTGGTCGTCGCGGGCTCATAACCGCTCAGTTCCTTCTCGACCTCGCGATAGCGCAGGATCGCGGCCCAGCCTCCTGGCCCTGGATTGCCACGGCACGCGCCGTCGGTAAAAATCTCGACTTCCGCAAGCTCAGGCATCGAGCCCGTAGCCTGCAATATTGGTAATGCCGCGGTGGAAACGCAGCTTGCGCAGAAATTCGAGCGGATCCTTGGGGCGAACCAGCGCCCCTGCCGGCTGGTTCAGCCAATCGAACAGACGGGTCAACAGAAAGCGCAGCGCGCTGCCGCGCGCCAGCAACGGCAGCGCCGCGAGTTCGGCCGATGAGAGCGGCCGCGCCCGCCGATAGCTTTCGAGCAACAGCCGCGTCTTTGTCACGTTGAGACTGCCGTCGGCTTCGAAACACCAAGCGTTGAGGCAGATCGCCAGATCATAGGCGAGAAAGTCGGTACAGGCGAAATAGAAGTCAATCAGGCCGGAAGCCTCGCGATCTCGGAAGAAGACATTGTCCGGAAAAAGGTCGGCGTAAATCACCCCGGCCGGCAGGTCGTGCGGCCATTCCGCCTCGACCAGCGCAAGTTCGGCCTCCAGCTCGCCGGCGAGCTCGGGCTGCACTTCGGCGGCACGGGAGCGGCAAGCTTCGTATAAGCGCCGCCACCCGGCAACCGAGAGATCGTTCGCCCGGGTCATCCCGAAGGACGCGCCGGCGCGATGCAGCCCGGCGAGAGCGGTGCCGACCGCCGCGCAATGAAAGGGCTGGATACGGCGCGGCCACATTCCGGCGAGGAAGGTCACCAATGCCGCCGGGCGGCCGCACAGTTCGCGCAAGGCAGCGCCGTCCCGGCCCTTGATCGGGGTCGGGCAGGCGACGTTCTGTGCCGCGAGATGCTCCATCAAAGCGATGAAAAACGGCAAATCCTCGGCCGCTACCCGCTTTTCATAGAGCGTCAGGATGAAATTGCCGCACTCGGTGGTGACGAGAAAGTTCGAGTTCTCGACACCCTCGGCGATGCCCTTGCACGCCAGCACCTCGCCGATGTCGTAAAGCGCGATAAAGGCTCTGAGCTCGTCATCGGCAACGTCGGTATATACAGCCATCGGTTTTTTTGTCGCGTCATTTATCTGGAGTCGGCGCCCGGCCGGCTTGTCTGCTCGGCGCGGCTCGCATACAGTCCGGGCAGCGGCGAACCGCCGCCGAGCACTATGACACTAGCAAGGGCTGAGCCAGGGGAGAAAGTATGGAAAGTCCGATACCCGCGCAAAAGGAGCCCTACGGCGTCAACGTCGAGGCCGGGCAAAGGTACTTCTGGTGCGCATGCGGCCGCAGCGCATCGCAGCCGTTCTGCGACGGCTCGCATAAAGGCACCGGGTTGACCCCGATCCCGTTTACCGCCGAGGCGAGCGAGGAGGTTTGGCTCTGCGGGTGCAAGGCGACCGGCGGCAAGCCGTTCTGCGACGGTACGCACAACACCCTGTAAGTCGCTTGCGGCCTGCCCAGGGGGCTGCGCTCCTCGGCATTCTCGCTCTGTCGGGTTGTGGTTCGTTCTCGTCCTCTTCTTCGAAGCAGGCCGAGGCTTGCCCCAGCGCGGTCGTGTTGCGGCCGCTCTCCAACACGGCCGTGTTCGGATCCGCCCCGGAGCGTCGCCCCGACAATGTCGCATTTTATGGGCTCCTCAGCGAAGCCGACCTCAAATGCGATTACAGCGGCGGCAATGTGAAGATCGCTCTCGACGCGGTGATCGTCGGCGAACGCGGCCCGGCCGCGAAGGGAGACGTCGTGGATCTCCCGTATTTCGTCGCCGTCACGGGACCCGATCAATCGATAATCAGCAAGCGGCCATTCGCGATCCGCATTGTTTTCGACGGCGCCCAGAAACGCGCCGGCGTCACCGACCACATCGAGGAAACCATCCCCCTCGACGGCCGCAAGGCCTCCGATCTCAACGTGCTGCTCGGCTTTCAACAGAGCCCCGAGGTCGTCGACTTCTACAAGCACTTCCGCGGCCGCTGATGGCAAGAACCCTAAGAGACCCCCTTGGGAGGTCCGCTTCGGCATGAGCGGTGCTGCGGGTCGGAACCGACAGACCACGATAGGAGAGGTGCGTTCCGATGCAGGCAAGCGAAGCGTTCCGGCGCCTCGCGCACTTCAACTGCCTGAGTTAAGCTCGTGCCGTGCACGCGGTAGATCGATTTTACCATTGCCCCAGACGGCCCGAAGCCGTGATCGCAGCTCCACAACCCACCCGGATCGGGGGAATGTCGGATGAGATCGAAGTCTCGTCCGCGAGAAAATCAGGTGGCCGGCCTGGGAGCTGGAAGACGGCATCTCGCGCGATTATTGTACTGGCGAGCTCGCCTCCTCAGAAAAGACTGGAAACCACTCCGGGCGTCCAATGCACCGAGCCGAGCGCGATTACCCGAGGGGCAAGTGTCGCTTACATCGCCGGCACGATGGCCGTGGTGTCACTATCGGCGCAACTCTAACCTGCTGACCGGAGCGACGAATTATCTTGAAGACATAAACTCGATCCTGTCGACGATGCTTCAGACCAGAACCTTTCTGCGCCCTGGCTCTAATGTCCGTCTGAGCGGAAATGTCCTCTTGAATGAGCGGGACGGGTGGAGTCATGACATCTTTGCTCAGAACTTTGCTTACGACGTGCTGTCATTGGCGGGCGTGGATAGAAGCGGAGTATTCAAGGCGGCTTTTATCAACACTGCGCAGTCGATTACCAACCAGCGCACCCCGGATGGCTTCTATGGCGCAGACTGGAGCGGTCCTGAATGGCACGCCAAACATCGTTGGATGAGTTGGGCCAGTCAGGGCCTCGCTGCTCCAGCGCGGCTCACGGCCTCAATTTCAGGCACGACCATGACGGTCGCGTCCGTGTCGTCAGGGAGGGGTAATTGTCGGACAGATTGTTCAAGGTGCCGGGGGTCAGCAAGGGGACACGAGTCACCGCTCTGGGGATCGGGAACCGGGAAAACGGGAACTTAGACGGTTTCGATCTCGCAAACCGTGCCGAAAGAAACCATGGAAACCGGGGGGACTATCAGCGACACTTGCTGCAACAGCTTTAGTGAAGCCAATCAGATCATGACCATCTCGAACAGCGGGTCGATGATTCAGGCTGCTGCGATGGTCGC
>CAVOHI010000089.1:0-30275 GCA_963695605.1 uncultured Alphaproteobacteria bacterium
TCGCCTTCGCCATCCACTACCCGGAGCGGCTCTCCCATTTGGTGCTGATCGACGCCGGTCCCGAGGTCAGGCGCCCGGGGTCGCACCGCATCCGCGATTTCGTCAATGGCGGCGCCCATCCGGAATCGCTCGATGCGATCATCGAGCGGGCGCTGGCCTTTAACCCGCGCCGCGATCCCAAAGTCCTGCGCCGCAGCCTGATGCACAACCTGCGTCAACAGACCGATGGAAACTGGACCTGGAAATACGACCGCAAGCGCTTTCAGCAGATGGGCGAGACGCACACTGCGGAGCGGCGCAAGCTTGCCGAAGGGCTCGCCAAAGTGACCTGCCCGACCCTGGTCGTGCGCGGCGCCGAAAGCGACGTCTTCCATGAAGAGGACGCCGAGCGGCTGGCGGCGCGGCTGCCGGATGGTCGCTACATCACGATTTCCCAAGCCGGTCACACGGTGCAGGGCGACAACCCGAAAGACCTCGCCGCTGCACTGCGTAATTTTCTCAATTGATCGTCGTGGCCGGAGTTGGTCAGAGTTGGTCCGGCCATCCATGCCTTCTTGCCCCGGTGAAGTGAGCGACGAAGACATGAGTAGCCGGAACAAGTCCGGCCACGGAGAGGAAGTTGTGCGGGCGACTGGAGGGCATCCGATCACGTGCAACAAAAATTTCCCCGGACAGTCCTGCGCCTGCTCGGGAATGACGCATACACCCTCGAATTCACCGGATCATTTTGGACCAGTCTCTAACCGCTCATCGTGACCGGCCGGCGCCAAGCAGATTATACCAGTTAGTTTTGTTAAATCGGTACAATTGACATGTTAGAGGTGGTGTACTTATCTGAACCACACCGGGAAGCGGGGTTGGGCCGCTTCGCCTCCAAAGGGCCCCGATATGGTTCAGATCAACTCTATTTCGAAGGCCGAAGCGGTCAAGCAGCAGAGCCGGCAATTGCGGGGTCACATTGCGCGCGACCTCGCGGATACCACTGTTCCGTTCGACAACCAGGGCTATTCACTTCTAAAATTCCACGGCATTTACCAGGGTTATGACCGCGACAGCGCCACCGAGCGCAAGCAGCGCGGCGATGACAAGATCTGGCAGTTCATGGTCCGCGTTCGCATCCCGGGCGGACGGCTCACTGCCGAGCAATATCTTGCCCTCGACGGGCTTGCCGACCGTTACGCCGACGGCTCGCTGCGGGTCACGACTCGGCAGAGCATCCAGTTTCACGGCGTCGTCAAACCCGGGCTCAGATCGGCAATCGGTGAGATAAATACAGCGCTGCTGACGACATTGGCGGCCTGCGGCGACGTCGTGCGCACCGTGACGACGACGCCGGCGCCGATCCGTGACCGGGTCCACGATCAGCTGGAAGCCGAAACGCGCCGGCTGTCCAATCATCTCTTGCCGCGGACCCGCGCCTATCACGAAATCTGGGTCGATGGCGCGCCGTGGCAGGAGAACGCGGGCGCCGACGACGAGCCCGACCCGCTCTACGGCGAGCGCTATCTGCCGCGCAAATTTAAGATCGGCCTCGCGATCCCCGAGGACAACACGATCGACGTGCTGACCAACGATCTGGCGATTGTGGCGCTGTTCGAGGGCGACCGGCTCACCGGCTACAATTTCCTGCTCGGCGGCGGGCACGGGATGACCCACAACAACCCGAAGACTTACCCGCGGCTCGCCACCCCGGTCGCCTTTGTCGAGCCCGAGGATCTGCTCGACGCCGCGGCCGCCGTCGTACGCCTCCACCGCGACCATGGCGACCGCGGCAATCGGCGCCATGCCCGGCTCAAATACGTGATCGCCGAGAACAGCGAAGAATGGGCCCGCGAGCGGCTTTCGGAATATCTCGGTAAACCGCTCGAACCGTGCCGCGAGATGCCGGCTTTCATCGTGCCCGATCATCTCGGCTGGCACGAGCAAGGCGACGGCAAGCTTTATCTCGGCATCCCGGTCTCGAGCGGTCGCATCGGCGGCAAGATCCGGACGGCATTGCGGACAATCGTCAGCCGCTTCCGCTGCGACCCGATCCTGATGCCGAGCCAGGACATAATCTTGAGCGAGATCCGGCCCGAGGACCGGGATGGGATCGAGGCCGCGCTGCGCGAGCACGGCGTTAGGCTGGCCGGCGACATGCTTCCGGCCGAACGATGGGCGCTCGCTTGCCCGGCATTACCGAGCTGCGGACTGGCGTTGACCGAAGCTGAGCGGGTGCGCGACGGCATCGTCGCCGCGGTCGAGGAGAAGCTGCGGCTTTACGGGCTCGAGCGCGAACGGCTCAGCATCCGTATCACCGGCTGCCCGAACGGCTGCGCGCGCCCCTATACCGGCGATATCGGCATCGTCGGCCGCATGCCGGGGTTCTACGCCTTGTTTGTCGGAGGCGATTTCGAAGGCACCCGGCTCAACACGGCGCTCGCCGACAAGGTGCCGCTGCACGGCATCGCCGAGGTGCTGGACGCGCTCTTCGCGCTCTATGCCTCCGCCCGTGTCGAAGGCGAAGGCTTTGGCGATTTCTGTCACCGCATCGGCATGCCGGCGTTGCAGGCCGCCCTCGCCGAGCCCCAAAAGGGCGCTGCCTGAGCGGGCCCCTTTTCACAACCTCGATCGCCCAGTACCCTGGGCGCCAACAGTATTTGTTGGAGGTAGGCCGATGGCCGTGATCGGGGTAATCGCGCAAGGCATGATGGGTGCCGGGGTCGGCCGCCGACTGCATGAAAGCGGCGCCGAGGTTCGTACCCAGCTGACGGGGCGGAGCGAGGCCAGCGCCGAGCGGGCCAGAAAGGCCGGCATGGCGCGGGCGGCGAGCGAGCGCGAGCTGCTCTCCGGTGCCGATTTCTTTCTCTCGATCCTGCCGCCCGGCGAGGCCGAAGCGCTGGCGCAACGTCTGGCGCCCGTGTTGAAGGCGCTCGACCGCAAGCCGGTTTATGTCGACTGCAATGCGGTCAGTCCGCAAACCGCGATCCGC
This sequence comes from uncultured Alphaproteobacteria bacterium, assembly GCA_963695605.1. GTDB lineage: Bacteria > Pseudomonadota > Alphaproteobacteria > ATCC43930 > CGMCC-115725 > AP-15. The sequence goes on from CAVOHI010000089.1 coordinate 2,972, forward strand.
ATCGGCGAGATTGTCGCGCCCACCGGGGCCCACTTTGTCGATGGCGGGATTATCGGCGGGCCGCCCCGCCCGGGCTACAGCCCGACGATCTATGCCTCGGGTCCGACGGCCGGGCAGACCGCGGTGCTGCGCGATTGGGGGATCGACTGGCGTGTCATCGACGGGCCGATCGGCGCCGCGTCGGCATTGAAGATGTCCTATGCCGGGATCACCAAGGGGACGACCGCGATCGCCTCGGCAATGCTGCTCGGCGCGGCCCGCTTTGGGTGCGCCGAGGCGCTGATCGCCGAACTCACCGAAAGCCAGCCCGAGATGCTTGCGCGCTTTCGCGACGGCATTCCGCGGATGTACGACAAGGCGTACCGGTGGGTCGCCGAGATGGAGGAAATTTCCGACTTCCTCGAAAAGAACCCGCCGTCGCGCGACATCTACGCCGCAATCGCCCGCCTGTACTCCTATCTCGCCGAGGCCGAAGCCGAGAAGGAACCCGGCCCCGACAACGCCATCCGCGCGCTCGACCGGGTGCTCGGTAAAACTTAACTGCCCGCCGCGCTGCGGCAGGACTTACCGGGCAAGTAGGAGTGCAAGTTCGTTTTAAACGGATACGCTACAACCAGGAGGTCGTACAGCTTGAATGCGCTCTCCTTTGGTGATAAAGAAATTTTTGCTTAATAAAGCTCGACTCGATCTGCCGAGCCTGGAGCCGAGGGGCGAGCGTGATCAGCCGGGTCGGCTCGGCCGTGGGAGTAAGGATTTTGCGGATCCTGAGGGGTTGCCTTGCAGCGATCATCCTGTTCGCGACTTTGCTGTCGGGGACAGTCGCGGCATCGGCGGCGGCTGCGAACCGCTCGGCTGCCGCCGGGGAAGAGGCGACGCCGCCGCAAATCCAGCAATTTCTGACATTGCTCGCCGACCCCAAGGTTCAGACATGGCTGAAGCAGCAGAGCAAGGCGGAGGCCGCTGCGGCATCGGCGCGAGATAGTGGGGGAGAGTTGGTTTCGCACGCCCTCGATTCTCATCTGGGCGCGATCCGCGAGCACATTGTTGGTCTCGCCCAAACGATCCCCGATCTCCCGAACCAGTTCGAGCGAGGCGCTGCCCGCGTCACCGCGGACCTCGGCGAACACGGAAGGGCTAAGGTCTTGCTGCTGTTGGCGGTTTTTGTCGGTCTGGGAACAGGTATCGAATGGCTCTTCAGCAAGGCGACGGAGAGGAGTCGCGGCCACCTTGATGCTCTTCCCCTGGGAACCGTCGCGAGCCGCGTGCATCTTGTCGCCCTTCGCTTTGCCTTTGCAGTCGGCATGGTGATCGCCTTTGCCCTTGGCAGCGTCGGCCCCTTCCTCGCGCTCGATTGGCCGCCGCTGCTACGCGAGATGCTGTTCGGGTTGCTGATCGCCTTTCTCGTTTTGCGTGTCGCGATCGTTATCGGCCGCTTCCTGCTGGCCCCGCGCTACGAGCGGTTCCGCATCATCCCGATGGATACGGTGGCCGCGCGTTTCTGGTACCGGCGGCTCGTTATGTTTGTCGGCTGGTTCGCCTTCGGCTGGGTGTTGGTCGGTCTGCTCGGCACTCTCGGGTGGTCGTTGGAAGGACGCCAGCTCGTCGCCTACGTGCTCGGCCTCGGGCTCCTCGCGATTGCGCTGGAGGTGGTGTGGCGCCGGCCCGCCCCGCTCGACGAGAGCACCGAAGCGTCGTCGCCCGTGACCCGCCGTTTCGGCCATGGGGCGCTCAACGTGACGCTGTCGGTCGGCATCGTGCTGTTGTGGGTGCTCTGGGTAGCCCACGCGATGGCGAGCTTTTGGCTGCTCGCTGGTCATCATCACCCTGCCGCTCGCGATTGGCATCACGCGCCGCGCGGTCGAGCATCTGCTTCGACCTCCCGGTTCGCCGCAAATTGCCGATGGTGCGCCGAGCGTGCTCGCCGTCTTCATCGAGCGCGGGATCCGGGCGGCCCTGATCATCGGTGCGGTTGCGGTACTGGCCTGGGGCTGGGGCGTCGATCTCGCCCACCTCCACGGGGAGGAGACATTATTCGGCCGCCTCGCCGATGGCGTGTTGAGCGCCGTCGTCATCCTGCTCGTCGCCGACCTGCTGTGGCACGCGACGAAAACGGCGATCGATCGCAAGCTCGCCGAGGCCGCCGATCTCGGTCAGCCGAACACCGCCGAGGCGCGGCGGCGGGCGCGGCTGCGCACCTTGCTGCCGATCTTTCGCAACATCCTGTTCGTCGTCGTCATCGTCTTGGCGGCGATGATGGCGCTCGCGGCATTGGGCGTCCAGATCGGACCGCTGATCGCCGGTCTGGGCGTCCTCGGCGTCGCGATCGGCTTTGGCGCCCAGTCCCTCGTTCGCGACGTCATTGCCGGCGTGTTCTATCTCCTCGACGACGCCTTCCGGGTAGGCGAATACATCCAGAGCGGCAACTATAAGGGCACTGTTGAAGGTTTCAGCTTTCGCTCGGTCAGGCTGCGGCACCAACGCGGCGCGGTCTACACGGTTCCGTTCAGTCTGTTGGGAGCCGTACAGAACCAGAGCCGCGACTGGGTCATCGACAAGCTGATGGTCGGCATCACCTACGACAGCGATATCGAGAAGGCCCGAAAACTGATCAAGCAGATCGGTCTCGACTTGGCGAAGGACCCTGAATTTGCGCCGCTGATCCTCCAGCCTTTGAAGATGCAAGGGGTCGACGCATTCGGCGATTTCGCAGTCCAGATCCGGATGAAGATGATGACCTTGCCCGGCGAGAATTTTGTCATTCGGCGTCAGGCGCTAGCGATGATCAAAAAGGCGTTCGACGCAAACGGCATCAAATTTGCGTTCCCGACGGTCCAGGTCGCCGGTGAAGGCGACGCCGCGACGGCGGCGATTGCCCAGCGGACCCTGGAGCTCACCCGGCCGCAGGCGGCGGAATAGACGCGCTCCGAGAGCTGTCGGCGCAAAGCCCGCGTTTCCTCGAAACGGACCGTTACATCGCGCAGGATCGCCGCGATCCCTTCCATTCGGCCCGCATCGTCCCGGAATGGCAGAATCGTGAACTCGATCGAGATGCGCCGCCCGTCTTTTCGCATCGCCGGCACCGCCAGAATTTCGCCGGCGCCGTAACGCGTGCTCCCGCTCTGCATCGTCGCGGAATAGCCGGCCCAGTGACGCGCGCGCAGGCCCTCGGGAATAATGATGTCGAGGGATTGGCCCAATGCTTCGGCTTCGGCAAAGCCGAAGACCCGCTCCGCACCAAGGTTCCAAAAACGAATGATGCCCTGGGCGTCGGCATAAACGATCGCGTCGGGGGCTTCGCGGACGATGGTCTGTGACAAGCGGCCGCTGTCGATGGGGACTGCATCATCCGTAGTGTTCGATATAGCGCCGGACATAGGTTTCCCAGGTGATCTGCTCGCCGCAATATAAGTATTTAGTGTTCGCGTCGGCCCATTTGACCCCAAGCGCCTCGGCGACCTTCGGATGCACCGGCACCTGCAGTCGCTTCAAATGGTCGAGAATGCCGAGTGGACCGGTAAGCCCGATCGATCCCCAATTGCCGCAACAGAAACTGCATCAGCATCCCGATGATTTGCCCGTTCGGGTGGTTTGTCGTGTAAAATAGTCTTTCGTCTCTGGAAGTTATCCAAGACGAACTGGCCGATCTCGCAGCCGAATTGCTTATCCATCGCTGTGAGGCGCCGTTTCTCGAAATCGTGCAGTCGGGCGAAATTGATGATGCCGCCAACCGACAACGTGCGATAGGCGAGCAGACGCTCTTCCCGGTCGGGGATCTCCTTGCGCAGACGCGCGAGCAGCCCGTCGTGATAGAGAAAAGTCAGGTTCGGCCACTCGCGTTCGTAAGCTTCCCTGTCACCCGGCCCGTTGTAGTGGTCGAACGGCCACAACGAGGCGAAATGCAGCAGTGGAAATTTGATAACCCGGACATCGTCCCGAATATGAGGCCTGAGAGGATAATCATCCCAATCCTTGATGTCTTGTACCAGCAGGACGTCGCTGGTTTCGAGCTCGGCTTTACCCTGCTCGTGCAGATTTTGTTGTAGAGCGACGAAATGATATTTCACATCCAGGCGGTCATCGAACTCACCCGAGCGCACCAATGCTTCGTGAACCGTCTGGGCCTGGCAGTTGCCAACGATCAAAACTCTGGTTTTTTGGGGCGAAACCGGGAATCTCGTTGACTTCGCCGGCGGGTCCTCTCCGCCAATCTCGTGCAGGTTGACCGCGCTGACGGTGAGATCGGCGTTGCCCAGATGCAAGAATTTGAACTCGAAGCCGACCTCGTCCTTGCTTTCGCAGCTCAACTCCTGCGGGACATCGAAATCGAGCGAGGCCCATTCCCGCGCCAGCGCTTCCGCGGTGAACTCGCATCGTGCCCGCAGTTCGCCCGACCCGCGCAGGGCAGGGATACGGAGCGATCGGGTCCTGGCGATCACCTCGACCGCGAGAACAGGCTGCGACACCATTCGCGGCTGCCTGGCCTGGCAACAGAAGTTCAGCCGGTATCGGCCCGTTGGAAGCTGTAATCGGGGCCGGCCGCCGCGGAGGAACCAGCCCGCCGGGTCAGAATGCCGGACCGTCACGCAGTCGGCTTCGCGCACTCCGATCCGGCCCTTTGCCAGACGGCCGAGCAACCGCCATTCCCGCGACGCCGCAGGCACGGGTTCGGTCTCGGCTATCTCCCGAAAATTGGCGGATCTGATGGTCAGACCGGCATTGCAGAACCGAATGAGGCGCAGGCCGATGACGATGTCCTGGCCCCCTTCGAGCGCCAGCTCGGTGGGCACTTCGAAGTCGAACGACGCCGCTCCGCAGCTCAATTCGGCGGAGTGAAATCACGCCAGGCCAGCTGAACGCCACCCCGCGGAGGCAGGCCGAGTAGGGAATTCCAGCTCCACCAGCGGCCGTGCTGCCAGCGGCGCCGGGCGGTGATTTCGACCCCCAGCACGGGCTCGGCTGCCATTCGTGGGGTCCCGGCATCGCCGCGGATTTCGAGGCGGTAATGCCCCGCCGGCAGCTGCAGTAAGGGCCGGCCGGCGTTAAGCCGCCGCAGCATCCGCCAGGTCCTGGTTGGGGCCGAACGCGCCTCCTCCTTCTTGATCTCCTGCAGATCGACCGCGGCGATCGTCAGATCGGCATTGCCGAGATGGAAAAAGCGGAATTCCAGCCGTGCTTCGTCGCCGGCTCCGAGGCCCAGAATGGACGGCACCGCGAAATCGAGCGAGCCGGTTCCGTCGTGCAATTCCGCTGCTGTCAGATCGAGCCAGGCCAGTTGAACCCGGTTCATCGCGATGACTTCGACCCCGAGCACAGGCTCGCTCGGCAGCCGCGGTTTTCCCGGCCGGCAGCGGAAACTCAGCCGATAGAAGCCGGCGGACAATTGCCAATAGGGCCCAAAGAGGAGACAGCCTGCCGGTTCTCTGCGGCGAACTGAAGTGACCCCGCCGACGCCACGCACCCCGATCGTCGTCTTTTCGAGACGGCCGAGCACATGCCACTCACGCGGCGCCCCTTCTTCTGAGTTCGATTGCGGCTACACCGGCCTCGGCAACTACAGACGACATTTACCTTCGTGGGATCATGAGATGCAGGCCGGATAAAGAGCATTCTGCCAGCGCCATGCCAATATCTTCCGCATGGAGATTGTCACTGCGACACCATTCCCGTCGGCCCCGCCGTTGCGTGCGGCGATCCGCGACAGCTGCCGGATCGATGAGCGCGAGGCGGTGGCGCGCATCCTGGCCGCGGCGGCGCTCCCGGCGGAGATGCGCGACCGGATCGCCGACAAGGCGCGGTGGCTCGTCGCCGCAGTGCGCCGCGAACGCCTCGGCAAGGGCGGCATCGACGCGTTTCTGCACGAATATGCGCTGTCCTCGCCCGAAGGGGTTGCCCTCTTATGCCTCGCCGAGGCTTTGCTGCGGGTGCCCGATGCGGAGACGGTCGACCGGCTGATCCGCGACAAGATCGGCGAGGCGAATTGGGAAAGTCATCTTGGCCGGTCCGAATCGATCTTTGTCAACGCCTCGACCTGGGCGTTGATGCTGACCGGCCGATTGCTGCACGCCGAACCGGCGCAACACGATTTGCGCGGCGCCCTGCGCCGTCTCGTCGCTCGCTCGGGCGAGCCGGTATTGCGCCAGGCGGTGACCGCCGCGATGCGCATCATCGGCCGCCAGTTCGTCATCGGACGCACGATCGAGGAGGCGACCGGGCACGCCCGCGAGGCCGAGCGGCGCGGCTACCGCCATTCTTACGACATGCTCGGCGAGGCGGCGCGCACCGCGGTGGATGCCGCGCGCTACTTCACAGCCTATGATCACGCGATCGCGGCGATCGGCCGGTCGGCGGCGAGCCGGGACATCGCCGAGGCTCCGGGGATCTCCGTAAAGTTGTCGGCACTGCACCCGCGCTATGAGATGGCGCAGCGCGACCGGGTGCTTCGCGAGCTGTCGCCGCACCTGCTCGATATGGCGCGTCATGCGCGGCGAGCCGGCATCGGCTTCACGATCGACGCTGAAGAAGCCGATTGCCTCGAACTCTCACTTGATCTAGTCGAGGATTTGGCGCTCGCCCCGGACCTCGCCGGCTGGGACGGGCTCGGCCTCGCTGTCCAGGCCTACCAGAAGCGAGCCTTGCCGGTCATCGACTGGCTCGCCGATTTGGCCGGGCGCGGCCGGGCGCCGGCTGATGGTCCGCCTCGTCAAGGGCGCCTATTGGGACAGCGAGATCAAGCGCGCGCAGGAGCGCGGGCTCGACGGCTACCCGGTGTACACGCGCAAAGTCGCGACCGATGTCTCCTATCTCGCCTGCGCGAGCCGGCTGCTCGCCCATGGCGCCGCGCTCTATCCGCAATTCGCGACGCACAATGCGCACACCGTGGCCGCCGTTCTCGAAATGGCCGGCAATCGCCGAGATTACGAATTCCAGCGCCTGCACGGCATGGGGGAGGCGCTGTACGAACAGATCGTCGGACCCGAGCATCTCGACCGGCCGTGCCGTATTTACGCCCCGGTCGGCAGCCACGAGGATCTGCTCCCGTATCTGGTGCGGCGGCTGCTCGAAAACGGCGCCAACACCTCGTTTGTCAACCGCATCGTCGACGACAAGCAGCCGATCGACGAAATCATCGCCGACCCAATCGCCCGTCTCACTCAGCTGCCGGTCAAGCCGCATCCCCGTATCCCGCTGCCGCGCGACCTTTACGGGCCGGAGCGCGAGAATGCGGCCGGGCTCGACCTCAACGATCCGACGGCATTGACGGAGCTGCGCGAGGAACTCGCCGCGGCGCTGCGGCGGCCCTGGCGAGCGGCGCCGATTATCGGCGGCATCGAACAGACTGGTGCCGCCGAGCCCGTATTCGACCCCAGCGACCGCCAGCGCCTGATCGGCGAGGTGGTCGGAGCCTGTGCATTAGACATTAATAACGCGTTGGCGCGAGCGGTGCGCAGCGCCCCCGCCTGGGACCGCACCCCGGCAGGCGAGCGGGCAGCGCTGCTCGAAGCCGCGGCCGATTTCTACGAGAGCCGCATGGCGGAGCTGATGGCGCTGATCATCCGGGAAGGCGGCCGCACGATTCCGGACGCGCTCTCCGAAGTGCGCGAGGCAGTCGATTATCTGCGCTACTACGCGGTGCGCGCGCGGGCGGATTTTGCCGGACCCACACCCTTGCCCGGCCCCGCCGGCGAGCGCAACGAAATCGAGCTGCGCGGGCGCGGCGTCTTCGCCTGCATCTCGCCGTGGAATTTTCCGCTGGCGATCTTCACCGGCCAGATCGCGGCGGCGCTCGCCGCCGGCAACGCCGTCGTCGCCAAGCCCGCCGAGCAGACCCCGCTGATCGCCGCCGCCGCGGTGCGGCTGCTGCTCGAAGCGGGCATCCCCGGCGAGGTTCTGCATCTGCTGCCGGGAACCGGCGAGGCGGTCGGCGCGCCGCTGGTCGCCGATCCGCGCGTCGCCGGGATCGCCTTTACCGGATCGACCGAGACCGCGCGCCATATCAACCTCGAACTGGCGCGCCGTCCCGGGCCGATCGTGCCGTTCATCGCCGAGACCGGCGGGCAGAACGCGATGATCGTCGATTCCTCGGCGCTCGCCGAGCAGGTCGTCGCCGACGTCCTCGCCTCGGCCTTCGACAGCGCCGGGCAACGCTGCTCGGCGGCGCGCCTGCTTTATGTGCAGGCCGACATCGCCGACCGGCTCTTGGCGATGCTGGCGGGAGCGATGGCGGAGCTGGTGATCGGCGACCCCGCATTGATCGCCACCGATGTCGGCCCGGTCATCGATGCCGCGGCAAAGGAGGCGCTGGAGCATCACGCGGCGCGGATGGAGCGCGAGGGCCGGCTGATCTATCGCTGCACCTTGCCGTCCGGCATCGAGCACGGCACTTATTTTGCGCCGCAAGCCTTCGAGATCGACAGCGCGGCGCGGCTCACCGGCGAGGTCTTCGGGCCGATCCTCCATGTCGTGCGCTGGCACGCCGACCGGCTCGATGCGGTGCTCGACGAGATCGCTGCGACCGGCTATGGCCTCACCCTCGGCATCCACAGCCGCATCGACGAGACCGTGCGCCACATCCTCGCGCGCCTCAAGGTCGGCAACAGCTATGTCAACCGCAGCATGATCGGCGCGGTCGTCGGCGTGCAGCCGTTCGGCGGCGAAGCCCTCTCCGGCACCGGCCCCAAAGCCGGCGGCCCCCGCTACCTGCACCGCTTCGCGACCGAGCGCACCGTCTCGACCGACACCACCGCCGCCGGCGGCAACGCCACCCTGCTGTCGCTGCAGGAGGAAACCGAGACTGTGGCTTCGTAAGCCACTCATACCAAGCGAAGCTCGGTGGCGATTTTGCCAATCGCGAGCAAGGGGACATTCGTCATTTTGAAGATTAAGGGGTGTAGTCCTTTGAGAATTATCTAGCGTGTCTCCGCGGCAATCCTTCATGTGCATTGGCCATCATTCCGGGGCGAACCGCCGCATGGCCTGTTGGTGGTCAGCTCAGCTCCCCGAGTAGTGCCTTCGCCTCTTTCAGATCGGGAGTATCGAAGCCCTCGGTGAACCAGCTGTAGATCGGCGCGAGAAGATTGCGGGCTTCGGGTCGGCGGCCCTGGTCGCGGCGGAGCCGGGCGAGGCTCGCGGCGGCGCGCAATTCCCACAGCTTGGCCCCCTGCTCCTCGGCGATGCTGAAGGCTTTGCGATACAGCTCCTCGGCGGCCTCGGAATGCCCTTGCCGCAGGAGGAGCTGGCCTTTGTGTCGGTTCAGCTCCGCTGCGAACCAGCGCTCCCCCGTCCTTTCGACGATCTGCAACGCATCGTCCAATAGGGTCCCGGCCTCTTCAATTTGGCCAGAGATCTCACATGCCCCGGCCAGGAGGGCGATGTAATGGGGCATAAATGTCTCCGCGCCGGTGGCCCGGTAAGCGCTCGCACCGCTGCGGAGGAGCGATATCCCCTCCGCCACCTCACGATTTTTGACCTTGGCCCACCCGCGATAGACGGTTCCCTCCCCGCGCCAGTGCGGGAAACCCTGCTCGGTCGCGACCGCAATCAGCTGACCTGCCCAATCATCCAAGGCTCGAAGGTTGCCGACGAGCAAAAGCAACCTGATGCCGACGGACAAGCTGCTAGCCAGCAACGTCGCATTATCCGACCTCTGAGCCTTGGCGATGACTGCATTACTCAGTTCCAGCGCCTGGTCCGGGTGACCAAGACAGAAAAGGGCATTCCCCAAATACGCTTGGGCTATTGCGTGGGGGTGTGTTCCGGTCTGATCGGCGAGCCAGCGATGGGGAATTGGATCATCAGGCGCAAGCACCTCTTCCAGATGCGATCGGGATAAGGCAAACCTGCCGGTTAACCACAGGGTTCGGCCGGCGGACAGGTGACCCAGAATGAGCCCAGCAGAATCGTTGCGCTTCCGGCTCAGACACAACAAATTCTCGTCCAAACGCTGCGCCAGACCGAATTCGCCGCGGTTCTGGTGATGGAGTGACTGCCAGTAGGGAACCTGAACGAACTTCGAGGGCGAACCCAATTGCCCCCACAGTTCTCGGGCGCGGGCAAGAGCACGGCCCGTTTCCGGCGACGCCAGGCCTTTGACGAAGCGCAACGCCACGCCCAAGGAACTGCGAAATTCGAGCTCCTGGTGCTGACGTGCGGAATCGTTCGGTAAAAATTTCAGCTGGTCGAGCGCCTTTTGAAATTGCGTAGCCGCCTCAGCCATCGCCGAACGGGCGGCGGACCTCTGAGCGGCCTTGCTCCAATAGAAAACCGATTTTTCAGCGAGCCCAGCTGCGACGTAATGGCGCGCCAGGACCTCGGGCTGACTCTCCATCATCTCCGGGAAATGAGCCTCCAGCGCATCGGCGATCTGCCCGTGCAATTGCTGCCGGGGATGTCGCAGCAAGCTGCCATAGGCTGCTTCCTGAACCAGCACGTGCTTGAAGGTATAGATCGCATCGGGCGCTGCGCCGCTTTCATATACCAGTTCGGAAGCGACCAGCCGGGCGAGTGCGGCTTGCAGCTCGTTCTCGGGAAGACCAGAGACCGCGCGTAAAAGCGCGTAGCGGAACCAGCGCCCGATGGCCGCACCGATCTGCGCCACCTGTCGCACCGAGCCCAACCGGTCGAGCCGCGCTGTCAGCGAGGCGTGCAGGCTCGTCGGGATCGCGAGCGGCGGCAACGGGCCGTCGAGCACGTAGTGATCCCCTTCCTGGCGCAGCAGCTCGCTCTCCAGCACGCTCTTGGTCAGTTCCTCGACGAACAGCGGCACGCCGTCGGTGCGCTCGACGATCTGGGCAACAACCTCCTCCGGCAATGCCCTGCCACCGGCGATCTGCGTCACTAGAGCCGTCCGGTCCCGCCGATCCAGACGATTCAACGCCAGCAACGTCACGTGCGGCTGGCCGATCCAGGACGGCTGAAACTTGGGGCGGAACGTTACGATCAAGAGCACCGGCAGACTGCGAACCCGCTCGACGGTGAGATCGAGCAGCTCGTGCGAGGTCGGGTCGATCCAATGAGCGTCCTCGAATATCATTACCACCGGCCGTCGGCGGGCGAGACCCTCAAGCTGCCGGATCAGCGCCTCCAGTGTCCTTTCCTTTTTTTGTTGCGGACTGAGCTTTGGCAATTTGTGGCGCTCCGAGCCCGGCAACGACATGAAATCGGCGAGATACGCCACATCCTCTTCCGGCGTGGCCACGCGGGCGAGCAGGGCCTCGAGCTTCTCCAGCCGGGACGCAGGCGGATCGTTTGGCGCGGACCCCGATGCGCGACCGAACTGGTCGATGAACGGGAACAGCGCACTGTCCTGGCGATAGGGCGAGCAGAAATGGCGCAAGGGGAGATGCCGTTCGGTACGAAGGCGCTCTTCGAAAGCCGCCGTGATGCGCGACTTGCCGAGACCGGGCTCACCCGACACCAACACGACCTGGCCCTCCTCGGCCTTGGCGCGCGCCCAGCACCGCAAGAGCAGGTCGATCTCCTCGTCGCGGCCAACCAGCCGAGTCAATGCCGAGCCGCGCAACGCCTCGAACCGGCTCGCGACGCCGCTGGGACGCAACACCTGCCAAGCCGGCACCGACGCGGCAAGGCCCTTGAACTTGACCGCGCCGAGATCGCGGTACTCGAAGAGATCGCCGACCAGCCGGCGCGTGCCGGCGGCGATGACCACCGCGTTCGGCTCGGCCAGGGCTTGCAGCCGGGCAGCGAGGTTCGGCGTTTCACCGACGACCGATTGTTCCTGCGCCGAGCCTTCGCCGATCAGATCGCCGACGACCACCAATCCGGTGGCGATGCCAACGCGCGCTTGGAGCTCGATGGACCCGACATCGAGGCGACCGACGGCATAGATGCAGTCAATCCCCGCCCGGACCGCATGCTCGGCATCGTCCTCATGGGCTTGCGGGTAGCCGAAATAGACCAAGACCCCATCGCCCATGTACTTGGCGACAAAGCCGTCGAACCCGCCGACCGCCTCGGCGACGGCGCGTTGATAGGCGGCGACGACTTCGCGCAGATCCTCGGGATCGAGACGGGACGCGAGTTCGGTGGAGCCGACGAGATCGCAGAACATGACCGTCAGCTGCCGCCGTTCCGCAGCCGGTGCAGCTGACGCTCGTTCCATTGAAGGAGGGGCGTCGCCCTGCAAGGCAGCGATCGCAGCGAGCAATTTGCGGCGGTGGCTACCGAGCACGACACCGAGATCCTTCAGATCCTCCGCAGTCAGCTTGGGAAGTGCCTCCCAATCGATCTCATCCTCGCGGAAGGCAAGCTCGTATCGCTCGAGGCCGAGGTCACGCAGCCAGACCGCTATGTCCATCACGCGCCCTCAAATTTGCCGGCAAACATCTGGATTGTACCGGAAGAGATGTGGCCCAAAGCAACCCGGCGGAAGCGTTACGCTGGCGACCCAGACGCAGAGATCCTCGTCATAAAGGCCGCGTAAAAACTCGATTGGTGGTCGCTTCGGTGCCACTCATCGGCTGGAGCCCGTCTGCAACCCCTTGATTTGACGTGCTTCGAAGCGATTATTATTATTCAGCGGTTCGAAGGCATGTGTGAGCCGGTTCACATTGCGCGAAATTTTCGTATCTGACCGCGTTCGCTACTCAGCGCGGGCAACGCCACGTGTGGCTCGATAGAATCGATGCTTTAGCGAATGCCACCAACCTGGTGCCAAGGAAATTTAGGGCATTCGGGATGGTCCACAGCCCGCCGCTCGGTTATACCGTGCGAGACCGGCAGCGATGTGGCCGATTTCGTCGCGAGCGAGGCCGAGAGGGCGCGTCAATTCCCGCAGGCGGCTTTAAGGAACTGGCCGACGCTGGGCTCGAGACCGAGCCCGGCGGACGAGCGCTGACCGCTCGTTTAATTGTCGATAACCGCGATCGCCTCGATCTCGATCATCGCGTCGGGATCGGCCAGGCGGCTGATCTGGACCGTCGTAGAGGTCGGCGTCGCCGGGCCGAAATACCGCATCCGCATGTCGGGGTGCTTGGCGAATTCCTCGTAGTCGGTGACGAAGGTGTTGGTCTTGACGATGTCGGCAAGAGTGGCGCCGGCGGCCTCGAGGCAGGTCTTGATGTTCTCCCCGACCTGCTGGATCTGCGCGCGCATGTCGCCCTTGCCGACGCAATTACCTCGAGCGTCGCGCGCCAATTGCCCGGCGACGAAGATCATCTTCCCGGTCCCGCTGACGGTAACGACTTGGGTGTATCTCGCCTGGCCGTCGACCATGCGGACATGAATGCCTTGCGGCTGAATCTTCTCGCGTTTGATCGCCATTGCGTCCCCTTCCTATAATGCGACCCGGAATGATATGCCGCGCACCTACAAAGGGCGCAATCGCGATAATGTTTTCGCGGCTGATCCGCTAACGGAGCGCGACCAGCGTCAGAGCGTTTCTGCCAACGGATTCGATGCGGAGCTGGGGCGCCCTTCCAGGAGAACCCGATGGCGCTCGCGATCCCTTCCCCGGGTTTTGCAAGCGCTCACACTTCGTCCGCAACCACTCGTAGTATCCCTGGCCCGGAAAGGGCTTTCTTGAACCAATCCAGAAACTGCGCGGTCGAGGTGCCAAGGAACATGCGTCGCTCAGATAGGAGGATATTTGAACCACTCAGAGGGGAGTTCGAGCTGCCGATTGAGCGGCTGCTGTGGGAGCAGCCGGTCGAGCGCGTCTGTTACCGCCTGCAACCTGCGGCGCAATAATGCTTTCCAGGGCTCCTCGGCGACAAGCGTTGTCCTTGCCACTAAAGCCGGGTTCGTCGCCATCATTCCCTCCAAAATCGCTTGTTGATTTCGTACTCGGCGTCGAAGCGGGTCAGTCCGATATCGCGGAGCATTCGTTCATCGAGCCGAGCAAGCTCGAGCCGACCGTTCCTGCGCCGGCGCCATTCACGCAACGCCGCACGCACGCCATTCAGAAAGCCGCCCAGCCGGTGCGGAGATGCCTGCCACTGCGTCTCCCTGTGGGATCCGATCCGCATAGCAGGACGCTGCCAGCGGCAATTCGGCTCTCGTCTTCAGTCTCCAAGAAAGCGGTTGCTTAACCCGATCTTCCTTAACGATCGCAGACATATCAGTTTACTCCTTAGCAGCTGTCTCGATGATCTATAGATTACGTGTTGCGCTTCTACCCGTTTGTTGCGATCTCACTCAGTGACAACCGACATAATTTTGACGCTTGACGCCCTCACCTTTGGGACACTACTGGACAGAGGGCATCAATTGCTTCGGTTCCGGCCGAAGGATTGATCGAATATTCGAGCCGGTTGCCTGGATCAGCGATCCCGATCCAATCGATCAAGGCATCGTGCGGGGCGGTTCGCGCGCTCGTCATCGCGCTCTCCCTTGCCATCCGTCGCGGATACTATAGGCTCCCCCTACTGACAGCGATTTGTCAGGAGTAATCGGGTGCCGCTACGCCGCGCCGACCGCCTGTTCGACATCATCCGCATCCTGCGCGCCGCTTCGCAGCCGGTGACCGCCGCCGCGATCGCCGACGAGCTGGAGGTCACAGTGCGCACCGTCTACCGGGATGTCGCGACATTGCAGGCGCGGCGCATCCCGATCGAGGGCGCAGCCGGGGTCGGTTATGTGCTGCGGCGCGGGTACGAGCTGCCGCCGCTGATGTTTACCGAGGACGAGGCCGAGGCCATCGCGGTCGGGGTGCGTCTGCTCGCCCGCACCGGTGACCCCGGCCTGCAGAAGGCAGCCAAGAGCGTCCTTTCGAAGGTGACATTGGTGGTTCCTGATCCGCTGCGCGACTACCTCACCACAGCGCCAGTCTATGTGTCGAAGAGCGGCGCGCCGGTTCCTGCTCGGCCCGACCTGCCGTCGACGATCCGCCGCGCGATCCGCGCTACGCGCAAGATGCGGATCGCCTATCAGGACGGCGACGGGCGCAGCACAAAGCGGGTAATCCAGCCCTTTGCCGTCGCCTATTACACGGGAGCGACGCTGATCTGCGCCTGGTGCGAGCTGCGCAACGATGTCCGCCATTTCCGCACCGACCGGGTGGTCAGCGCCGATGTGCTCGAGGCGTCATTCTCAATCCCTAAGACGGTGATCGCCAAATGGCTCGCCGAGCACCAGGACGATTAGCCGACTGCCACCCGGATACGCGGCGCCGGTGCCGACGTCGGCGCGGTACGCGCTCCGCCAGATGACCCACGGTGCTCCGGACGCGAAACCGGCGCCCGGCCGGTCGAGGGCATTGTCGCGATGCCGCCGTTGCTAGATGAAACGGAATAGACCCGCGACAGCTCTGTGTCGGTTCCCTCGTAAGCCACTGGTGGCAATAGCGTCACCGGCCTCCTTGATGATTATCCCGAAATGTCGCTGGATTTGCGCAGCGGCGACGCGTTGATCGATCTGGTTCGGGAGGGCTTCGGCGCGCCACTCAGTCAGGAGGATCAAGCGTTGTGCACATGCTGTGCGGTATTCAGCGTGCACGAGCCAGTCGCGCTAGCGCACTCGCCCGTCGGCCTCGCGTCGGGCCTTATGCTGCTCAGCACGTCGGGGGAAGGCGCCGCCGGAACCTATCCCGCTTTCGGAGCTACGATCCATCTCGCCTCGGGACTGCAAGCGCTGGCGCGGCGTGCAACGACGCTCTGCGCCAGGAGCACGCGCTCGCTCGCTGGCCCGCTGCCAATTTCGTCGCGCTCGGACCGCGCGCGCTTCGTGGTTTCGGTATACAGCACGAGGTGTTCGCATTGGTCGGCATCCGCCAACGCGTCTTTCGCTCCGATGGATCGGTTGCGCGCGGCCTGAGCCCGTGTGTCGGGCGGAGCATTGAGCTGGCGGAATTGTCCACATTCGCCCAGACCGTTCCCACGGGTGCTTCCGTCGCCGTTGTGATCGTCGGTGATGCGGGCGCACGCAAGTCTCGGCTCGCATGGGAGCTCAGCGGGTCACTTCGGCCGGACATCGGGCAAGTGATCCAAGCCGAGGCCGTATCGTACGGTCGGGATATACCTTATCAACTCATCGGCCGTGTGGGGCCGGAGGGCGATCGGCGGTTTCGAGGAGCGCGTTCAGTAGGACGTTGCAGCCGGCGGTCAGGTCGTCGGGCTTGGCGTCTTCTATCTCGTTGTGGCTGATGCCGCCGATGCACGGTACGAAGATCATAGCGGTCGGGGTAACGCGCGCCAAATAGACAGCGTCGTGGCCGGCGCCGCTGATGATGTCCTGATGCGGGTAGCCCTGCGACTCGGCGGCCTCGCGGACTGCGGTGATAAGGTCGGGATCGAAGGGCGTCGGCGGGAAATACCAGAATTCCTTGACTTCGACTTCGAGGCCGCCCGAGGCAGCAGCGGCGGCGCAGGCCTGCCGCAGCTCGCCGTCCATAACGCGCAGCACCGCGTCCTCGGGATGGCGGAAATCGACCGTGAAGAACACGCGTCCGGGGATCGTGTTCCGCGAGTTGGGGCTGACCTGAACAAACCCGACCGTCGCGCAGGCGTAGGGCGCATGCGCGTGGCCGATGCGGTTGACGGCATCGATCATTCGCGCGGCGCCGACCAGCGCGTCGCGGCGTCGCGGCATTGGCGTCGGGCCGGCATGCGCCTCCTGGCCAGTGACGGTGATCTCGTACCAGCGCTGGCCTTGCGCGCCGGTCACGACGCCGATCGGCTTTTGTGCGGCTTCGAGGATCGGCCCCTGCTCGATATGGGCCTCAAAATAGACGGCGACAGGCCGGCCGCCGACCGGCTCCGAGCCGGCAAAACCGATCCGCTCGAGCTCGGCTTCGAGCGTGACGCCGGTCACGTTGTCCGGCCGTCCCAAACCTTCGGCGAGGTCGAAGACGCCTGCGAACGCTCCCGAGCCGACCATCGCCGGCGAGAAGCGCGAGCCTTCCTCATTGGTCCAAGCGACGACCTCGATCGGCGCCTCGGTCTCGTAGCCGAGGTCGTTGAGCGTACGCATCAATTCGAGCCCTGCCATCACGCCGTAGGCGCCGTCGAACTTGCCGCCGGTCGGCTGCGTATCGAGGTGGCTACCGGTCATGACAGGCGGCAATTTCGGGTCCCGGCCGGGGCGGCGCGCGAAAGATGTTGCCGATCTTGTCGATCCGGACGGTGCAGCCGGCCTCCTCGGACCAGCGAATGAAGAGCCGCCGTGCCTCGCCGTCGAGGTCGCTCGCCGCGAGCCGGCACACCCCGCCTTTCGGCGTTGCGCCGATCCGCGCCAATTCCATCAGGCTCGCCCACAGCCGCTCGCCATTGACCTGCAAATTCCGCATTAGGATCTCCTGCTGCCGTGACCGCGATCCTATGGCCCACAATAGTCGTCAAGGGAGCTGTTGGCTCGGTATGGTTCGAGGCTATACATCTGACCATAATTTGCCCGACGGAAGTATGTGATGGCGAGAAGCGAGCGGCTCACGGCTTGCGGGATCGAGCTTGAGGTTGTGCGTCGAGGCTCCGGTCGACCGATGCTGTTGGTGCACGGTTTCCAGACCGTCGATCCCAAAGCGCGCTTTCTCGACCTTCTCGCCCGGCATGGCGAAGTGATCGCGCCTTCGAGCCCGGGGTTTGGCCGTTCGCCACGGCCGAATGATTTCGACACCGTTTACGATCTCGTGCATCTCTATCTCGAAGTTTTGGAAAGCCTGCCCGGAGAAAACGCGACATTGCTGGGGTTTTCCTTTGGCGGGTGGCTGGCCGCGGAGATGGCCGTTGCGTGCTGCCATCGGCTGGACAAACTCGTTCTCGTCGATCCGGTCGGCATCAAAATCAGCAATCGTGAGACACCCGACATCCTGGACGTCTTCGAAAAATCACCGGATGAGGTGCGGCGGCGCAGCTGGCATGACCCGGACAGGTTCGCGCCGGACTTCGATGCAATGTCCGACGAGGCGCTGATCAACTACGCCCGCAACCGCGAGGCGCTTTGCCTCTATGCCTGGCACCCGTATATGTACAACCCGCAGCTGCCGCGCTGGCTCAACCGGATCAAGGTCCCGACCTTGTTGATCTGGGGCGCGAGCGATCGGGTGGTGACGCCGGATTACGGCCGCGCCTACAGCCCGCCTGATCCCGGGTTCGCGGTTCGAGCTGATCGAAGGGGCCGGGCACCATCCTGAGATCGAGCGGCCCGAAGCCTTTGTCGAGCGGGTCTCCCGTTTCCTCGAGGAGTAACGGCCATGCAGGCATGGTATCACTGCGAGAACGTCTACCCCTTTGTGCCGCAGGAGGTCCTCGACCGGGCCGACTCGGTGCGCGCGAGCCTTCCCAACAAATACTGCGACCCGAAGATCGCGGCCGATTTGTTCGAAGAATGCCTCGACGAGCACCTGCTATGCGACGACCTCGGCGTCAACGTAGTGTCGATCGAGCATCATTCCGGGATCAACAGCCTTTATGGCGCGAGCCCGATGATCCTCGGCATTCTCGCGCGCCAGACGAAAAAGGTGCGCATCCTCAGCCTCGGGACGTTGATCACCGTCCGCCCGGACCCAGTGCGGGTCGCCGAGGAATACGCGACGGCGGACGTGATCTCGCGCGGCCGGCTCGAGATCGGCTTTGTCAAATCGGGCGATAGCGAGATGGTCTCGGGCAACGCCAACCCGGTCGGCTATGTCGACCGTTTCTGGGAGGCGATCGACCTGATCCAGAAGACCCTGACCTCGCATGACGGACCCTTCAGGTGGGAGGGCAAGCACTACACGCATCGGCACGTCAACATTTGGCCGCCGGTCTATCAGCGCCCTCACCCGCCAATGTGGGCGGCGACCGGCGATCCGGAGACATCGGCCGAGCTCGGCCGGCGCGGCATGGTCAACGCGCTCGTTCTGCGCGGTCCCGAAGCAAGCAAGCGCGCATTCGACACCTACCGAGACGCAAGGCGCGAGGCGGGTCTGCCGGCACCCGGCACCGACCGTTTCGCCTATGCCGCCCTATGCTATGTCGGCGACACCGATGAGGAAGGACTGCGGATCGGCGGCAAAACCTTGTGGTTCCTCAACACCAGCCTCAAGCAGTCGCCGCAGATGTCGAAATTTTTGCCAGGGCGGATGCCTCCGGAGGTCACGGCGCAGAACTATCGCACCCAGCCCCAGCCTGGCGCGCAAGCGATGCGACGCCCCGCTGACAGCCTGATCGGCATCACCGCCGAGCAGGCGATCGCCCGCGGCATTCTGTGCGCCGGCAACCCTGATACGGTCTATAAGCAGATAATGGAGATTTACGACAAAGTCGGCGGCTTCGGCCATTTCATTTTTATCGGCCGCTCGGGCTTTCTCGACCACCAAGAGGCTGAGAAAGGGATCAGGCTCCTTGCCGAGGAGGTTCTGCCTCGCCTGCCAGCGGCCACACCGACATTGCCCGCCGAGCCTGCCCGCGCCGCTGAGTAGCACAAGGAGAGGAACCATGAACGACGCGACACCCTGGATCGATCCTGAGCTCGTCGCTGCGGGGCAGCTGCTGCAGAGCCGCGGCCTCGTCGCGCCGGACCGCACGCAGGCGTCGTTGAGTGAAGTCCGCGCCGCAACTGATCGCATCGGGGCGTTTCTCGGCGAAGGGTCCGTCCCGCTCCGGCGTGAGCGGGATCTGAGCCTGCCGGGACCGCACGGCCAAGTGCCGTGCCGGCTCTATTTGCCGGACAACGCCGAACGGCCGCCGCTGATGATCTACGCGCATGGCGGCGGTTTTATGCAAGGCAGCCTGCCGAGCTGGGATGCGATGCTGCGCGAACTCGTCCGCCAAAGCGGCGTCGCTGCGCTTTCGATCGATTATAGGTTGTCGCCCGAGCACCGGTTTCCGGTAGCCTTCGACGAAACGGTCGCGATAGTCCGTCTTGCCGCGCGCGAGGGCTCGGGTTTCGGCATCGATCCGACACGGCTCGCGGTCGGCGGCGATTCCGCCGGCGCCAACCTGGCCCTGGCAGCCGCTGTCGCGCTGCGGGACGCCGGCGAGCGCGCGCCGGGCTTCATGCTGCTCATCTATGGCTGCTTCTCGACCGACACCGAAAGCGAATCCTGGCAGCGCTTCGGCCGCGGCACCGGTCTGTCGCAGTCCCAGATGCGCTGGATCTGGGAAACCTATCTCGAACGCCCCGAGCAGCAGAAGGATTGGCGCGCGGCACCAGCGCTCGCCGAGCTCTCCGGCCTACCTCCCGCACGTCTGATCGTCGGCAGTCTCGATCCGCTGCTCGATGACAGCCACCGCCTCGCCGCGCGCCTCAAAGACGCCAGGGTGCCATGTGAACTCAAGGTTTATGAAGGTCTGAACCACGGCTTCATCCGCTATGGCCGACTGATCGCCGCAGCACGCCGCGCCGTAGGCGATTGTGCCGCAGCCTTGTCCAAGACGCTGGGCCGATAGCCCCTCACTTGCGCTGAGGGCCCCCATCGGTCTATGAGGCGAGATGATGCCTCGCCTTGCGGCGATCCGCGCGTTGCTGCGCGGGCCCCTGCGCACGGGTCAGGTTGTAAGCGGTGTTGACCAGCGCAACGTGCGAGAAGGCCTGCGGGAAGTTTCCGACCTGGCGAGAGAGGTGCGGGTCGTATTCCTCGGCGAGCAGTCCGACATCGTTGCGCAAAGATAGCAGGCGCTCGAAAAGCTCGCGGGCTTCGTCGACACGCCCTTGCAGGACATAATTGTCGGCCAGCCAAAAACTGCAGGCCAGAAAGGCCCCCTCCCCGGGAGGCAGGCCGTCTGCGACCTCTCCGGTGTCGTAACGCATGACGAAACCGTTAACGAAAAGGCGCTGCTCGATAGCCTTGACCGTCCCGACAATGCGCGGGTCGGTGGGAGGAAGAAAGCCGACGAGCGGCAGCAGCAGGAGGCTCGCGTCGAGCGATTTTGACCCGTAGGCTTGGACGAAGCTGCCGAGGTCCGGATCAAACGCGCGCCGGCAGACATCCTGGTGAATGTCGTCACGTATCCGCCGCAACGCCTCGCTCTCATCCGCGCCGCCCACCTGGTCGCCGACTTGTTCGCGAATTTTGACGGCCCGGTCGAAGGCAACCCATGCCATTACCTTGGAATGTGTGAAGTGCTGCGGCGGCCCGCGTACTTCCCAAATGCCCTCGTCAGGTTGGCGCCAGATTCGCGCCAAGTGGCCGAGCACAGAGCTGCCGATCGCAATCGCGCGGTCGACCGTCGGCAGGCCGTGGCACTGAGCCACGTAGAGGGCGTCGAGGACCTCACCATACACATCGAGCTGTGTCTGCTGCACCGCGGCATTGCCGATCCGCACCGGTCGCGACCCTTCGTATCCGGATAGCCATGGCACCTCCCACTCCGTCAACCGACGCTCGCCCCCAAGCCCATACATGATCTGCAACTGGTCAGGGCTGCCCGCAACAGCCCGCAGCAACCAATCCCGCCATGCGCGGGCCTCGTCATAAAACCCGCCATGCATCAAGGCCAGCAGCGTGAAGGTGGTGTCGCGCAGCCAGCAGTAGCGGTAATCCCAATTTCGCGAGCCGCCGATCTGCTCGGGCAACGAGGTGGTCGGGGCCGCGACAATTCCGCCGGTCGCGCTAAAGGTCAGGCCCTTCAGCGCGACAAGAGAACCTTTGACTGCATTCGTCCAAGGACCGGCGGGACTGCATCGTGAGGACCAGCGGCGCCAAAAAGTCTCGACCCTGTGCAAGGCCTGCTCTGCGTCGACGGGCTGTGGCCGCGGAAGGTGGGAGGGCCCATAGGTCATCACGAACGGAATCGTTTCACCGGCGTTGACTTCGAATTCACCAACAGTCTTCAGATCCTCGCCGCGAAGCGGCACCGGCGTGCGCAACACCACTCTTTCCGGGCCGCCGATGGCCGATATCCCGCCTTCCGGCAGCCGTTCGACCCAAGGCACGACGGCACCGTAGTCGAAGCGCAGAATGAATTCGGTCTGCAGGGGGACACGACCGCGCAGGCCTCGGACGAGCCGGACGATGTCGGAGAAACCGTGCCGCAGTCCGACGAAGTCGACCACCTCGACTGCGCCTCCGGCGCTCTCGAACATTGTGACGAGGATCAGCGAGCCGTTCAGATAACGGCGCTCGACTCTATGCGAGGAGTCGACCGGTGCAATCAGCCAACGCCCGTGCTCAGGCTCGCCGAGAAGCGCTGCAAAACAGGCTGTGGAATCGAACCGCGGCAGACAGAGCCAGTCGATCGATCCATTGCGCCCAACCAGCGCGGCCGTAGCGCAGTTGCTGATGAGCGCATAATCTTCGATCCGCTGGGTTGCTGCCATGACCTTCCCGCCCTTTTCCCGCAATGAATAGCTCAGGATATCGGTCCGATGAAGCGGGTGGCCGCACTTTCTTTACTGAGGCTGCCCCTGGGATCAGCGCAGCTTTGACGAGAGCGCCCGGTGGGGCTCGGGCCGGCCGCTTGCCGGCCCGAGCCGCCACTCAGCGGTAATCGAGACTAGGGGCTGCCGTGACCGCTGGCCTTCGGACCGGCATTGTCGGAATACGGGCGCTGGGCAACGTAGGGGTCCCAATACGCCTTGGGGGCCGGAAACGGTGATCCGCCATAGTAGTTATAAGTCGGGTAGTTGTACGCGTACCCATACCCCGGATAATAATAGTACCATGGGTTTCCTGAAGTGCTGGTCTGGTACCCCGGGTAATTGTAAGGGGACCACGAAGAGGTGTTCGGCGCGCCATAATAGTTATAGTACTGGGCGTGCCCCGTGGTCGCAGCTCCCGCGAGCAACCCGAGCCCGACAACCGCTGCTGTTGCCAGTTTCTGCATTTATCACGCTCCTGTTCAAGTCTCTCCATGGCTGATAAACATGAACCAAAGGGAATCGTTCAGTTATCCACTTCAGAGGTCTCGTTGCAATCCGATAAGTTGAAGTTATAGGCGTTATTCAGCGTACAACGAGATACATATTTGCAATCGGAGTTCGACCAATCCACAGATTGATCTTAACGTAAGCTGTTGATCTTCTAACTAATCTCGGGGATTTCCTTCATAAACAGGAGGAGGCTTTAAGCCGAAATGGTTGCATCCGACGATAACTCGCCCCAACTCCCCATCTTACGAGTCGTCACGGAAGCAGGGGACAAAAAGATAGCAAAATTGGCTGTAGTGCTGTGCCCTTAGGATCAGCGGAGAGGGGGGTTAGTACAAGTTCATGAGGAGACGAGCAATGAGTGAGCGAAAGATGCGATATGCCTGGCGAGGAAAAGCAGGGACCCTTTGCCTCGCAATCTTTGCCGCTGCGGGCCTCATTACGCCAGCATCGGCGGCGGTTGCCAATCCCGACGAGGCAGTGAGAAGCTTCTACGGTGTTTTGCTCGGCAACATGCAGCAAGGTCGAATGCTCGGGGAAAGCGGGCGTTACGCCAAGCTGGCGCCAGTCATTGACCGTACCTTCGACATCCCCTTGATGACCCGGCTAGCCGTCGGCCCAGCCTGGGCGACCCTCCCTCCGGCGGAGCAGCAACGGCTGCAAGCGGCGTTTGCGCATTATGTCACCGCTACTTATGCCGATCAGTTCGACAGCTATTCAGGGCAACAACTGCAAGTCACCGGCAAGCGGCAAACCGGCGATGATATCATGGTGCAAACGAAGATCGTCAAATCGAATGGCGAGACGACGAAGCTCGATTATCTAATGCGCCCCGATCAGGGGGCGTGGCAGATCTCCGACGTGTATCTCGATGGCACAATCAGCCAGCTGGCGGTGCATCGATCGGAGTTCTATTCGATCCTGCGGCGCGAGGGCGTCGACGGTCTCGTGATGGCGCTGAACCGCAAGACCGACCTGCTGCAAAGCGTCGCCCGGTCGTCTTAGCGTTTAGTTTAGTCGGCGTCTTAGCAGTTAGTCGGCGCTGCCTTCACTGCTCTTCCTCAGCCCAGTGACAGCGGGCGGTGCTTCGCTGATAGGTATCGGCGCAGCTTCGCCCGCCGGTTCCTCGATGAGCGGCTCGAGCTGCGGTTCGAGGGCTTTGAGCAATTGCACGGCCAGAGCGCTGGTGAAATGGTAGGTGCCGGCGATCGTGCCGGGGACATAAGCGGTGATCGTACCGAAGAAGCGATCACCGAGGAAGAACACGAAGGTGGCGGTGCGGTCGACGACGCGCTGGGAGATCAGCTGGCCGCCGCGGCCAAAGCGGTCCAGGCGATTGTCGCCGGTCCCGGTCTTGCCGCCGACCGGCAGCAAGGTTCCGTTCGCCGCAGGGTAAGCGCCGCGCAACCGCGTGGCGGTCCCCTCCACGACAACGCCCATCAGCGCCTGCCGCACCGTCTTGGCGATCTCGGGAGCCATGACCCGCTGCGGCTGGGGCTTGAGCGTCATGTCGGTCTCGTAGGGTGTATCCGCCGCGAAATGGACCCGCTGCAGGTCGGCGTTAGGTTGCCGCACACCGTCGTTGAGAATGACGCCCATCA
The DNA here is from genome assembly GCA_963695605.1 of uncultured Alphaproteobacteria bacterium. GTDB lineage: Bacteria > Pseudomonadota > Alphaproteobacteria > ATCC43930 > CGMCC-115725 > AP-15. Next base: position 27,313 of record CAVOHI010000089.1, read on the forward strand.
GATCGGCGAGCGCGTCCGGCCGATCGCCCGAGCTGCCGATGGCACTACCGTATGACGGCACGAGATGTCCGAAAGGATAACCCTGCCGCCGCCAATCCTGAAGGATCCGGTCGAAAGCGTCCTCCTCGAGCAGGATGCGGATACGCGTGTTCTGCTTGTGCATGTTGCGGCTCTTGAAAAGCCACCCATACACGTCCTGCCGCACATCCGCGCTCGCCTCGAAGACCTCGTTGCGTGGCGCGTTCGGATGGTCCTGGAGATAGGCGACGAGCCACAGCTCCAGCGGATGAACTCCCGCGATGTAGCCCCGGTCCTGCAGCGAAAAGCGGCCTGGCCCATACTCCCTCCATAAATCCCAGAGCTCGTCGTTATCCACCGATGAGGGCGGCAAGTGGTGCGCGAGAAAGTCGCCGAGTTCGGCCCGGGTCGCTTCGGGCCGCGCCGTGAGGTACACAACCGCCAACCGCCGCGCTGCCGGGCGCGTCCGGCGCGCCAGCTGGTCCACCGCCTCTTGCGGCGTCAGACCCTTGTAGTCGTTCCAGAACCGGCCGAGATAGCGGCGTCCCTCCTGATCGGCGAACCGCCGCAGAAAGGCTTCCCGGTTCGGGTCGTCGACGTCCGACAGGAGCTTCTCAGTCTCTATTCCGCTCTGCGCCTGGTAGTAGAGGACGATGTCCCGCATGATGCGGATAAAGGAATTGTTGATCGAATGCTCGAAGGCCGCGAGCACCGTCGGGTTCGAATGATTTTCCCATTTCTCGAAATTCGCGAAGGCGTGCACGCCGCCGCCGGTGAAGAATGCCGAAGGACTGCCCGAATATTGGCGTTGCATCGCTGCGTCGATCATCGGCTGAAGGCCGTGATCACCCGTTTTGCTGAGGTAACCCGCCGCCCATGCCGTTAGCGGGTCATCTTTCGCCGCCGCCATGGCCATCAGATCGCGCCGCGGGAGCGGCGCCAGCTTGCGGTGCAACTCGTCGACGATATTCAGATAGGTGACGAGGGTGCGCAATTTAGCGGTCGATCCGAGGATCAGCTTCGCGCCGGAATTGATGTCGAAGGGCGAGTTGAGGCTGTCCGCGTGGATGCGGAGGTAATTCCGCTCGGCGCCGCGCTCGTAAAGCACGACGCTCCAGGCGAGCCTGCCCGGCTTTTCTCCGCCGAGCAGATTGTGGCCGACGAGCCCCAGCGATCTGACGTAGGCGGGATCGCCGAGCCGCTCGAGCACCTCCGTGACCCGTTTCTGAGCGGGCGTATCGACCGTGCCATATCCCGTCACATCGAGCCGGTCGAGGGCGTAGAGGTCGGGCAGGTGGAGCAGTGTCATCAGTTCCGCCCGCAGGCGATCCGTCGCCTTGTTTCCAACGAAAGATATCGCCGCGGGGGGCGGCAGCTGGGTGCGGAAATGCAGCTTGGCGGCTAGGGCCGAGTCGCGCAGCGCCGGATCGATGATCCCTGCCCCTGCCAGCAGGCGCAGATACCCATCGGTCAAGGCGGCGAGAGCGGCTCCGTCGCCGTTCAAATAATAGGCCGGCCGGCGGTTGGCGAGCAGCAGGCCGAGGATTTGGCGATATATCTCGCCCTTGAGCGCCCATTGAGCCTTGGTTGCCGCCGGCGTGTTCAGCACCCGGTTCGCCTCGGCGAGATCGGTGCCGTACCAGACCCACAGGGCCTCCGGGACGCCGATGATTTCGCCGTAACCGGGCCGCGACCCGAGCGGCGTCGAGTTGAGATAGGTGGTTACGATGTCGCGCCGGGCTGCAGCCGTCTGCGGGCCATTGCGATAAGCTCGCGCCGAAGCTGTGACCATCTGGCGGAATTTCTCGGCGATGCCAGCTGTGCGGCCGCCCGGCGAATGGCGAAACTTTTCGATCTGGGTAGCGAGAGTGCTGGCGCCGCCTTCTCTGAAGCGGCGATCAAAGACGCTGGCGACCCGCCCTACCGCGGCGAGCGTGAACCGGCCCCATTCGACGGCTGGGTTGCGCTCTGGGTCCTGCAGATCGAGCAATTCGTGATCCTCGATGAACAGCAGGCTGTCGACCACGAGCGGCGGGATCGACGAGAAATCGTTGTAGGCCCGTTCCGGATAGCTCGCCTGATAGAGTGGGTTCTGATCGCGGTCGAACAGTTTCACCCCGGCTCGCGCTTTCTCGCCGTAGATCGCGTACCCTCCCCGATCGACAAACCGCTCCAGCGGCGGCGACCAGCGCGCTTGCCGGGCGACGGCGAAATGGCGGGCGGTCAGGGCTTCGACAAACGACGGCAGCTGCGCATAGCCGAGCCGCTCGTCATAGGGCCCTGATTTGGGGAAGTGGATGTCCTCGCTAGGGCCTGGTTGAACCGTGAATTTCATATCCGTGGCCCAGCGCGACAGCAAACGGGACTGCAGGTACGAGGTCCGGACCTCGGTCGTGATACCCCAGCCCAGCAGAGAACATAGCGCGAGTACCGTGGCCCAGCGCAGCATCGCTACAATGCGAAGCAGCCAACGGATCCACTGGCCTGGGTCGGGCTGATGTCGCCGACTGATCGGGAGCAAACGTCCCCAGACCGCCTCGACCATTACCGCTGCTCCCGCGTTCTCAACCCTAGCGCTGAAAACGCCGGATGTGCTCTAAGCGATCCTTAACCTTTCTCCTGAGGTAAAGATCGTGACCAAGGATTAGGCAGAGCGTCGGCCGAGACTGATGAAGCGAAGACCAAATTGACGCGGGGCCGACCTGGCCCATTCTTTTCCCGCTCGAAATTCAAATGTTGTGGTCGAGCGCGGCGGCGCAAATTGTCGCCGGGTTTAGCCGCCGCCGATTTTGGGGATGAGGTAGATTTCGCTCTCGGGGTTGAGCGGGGCGAGGTAGGCGTCTTGGAAGATCTCGCCGTCGATCGCCACCGCCATGCTCTCTTCGATCTGGTGGCCGAGGCCGGGGAAGCGGCGGTCGAGCTCCAGAACCATGCGGCGGAAATTG
>CAVOHI010000090.1:0-15215 GCA_963695605.1 uncultured Alphaproteobacteria bacterium
TGCCTGCCAAAGTGTATCACCGCCGCATAGTAACTGATTGGCCGCGAATCGAACCCAATCGTGATGATCACCGAGCGTCATCGCATTAGTGCAAGCATCAGCTACCTGAGAAATATCGCGCGCAATCCGGGTCCAAAGGTCACCCCATTTTGGCGCGGCTGATCGCAGGGTCCTGAAGACGACCCTCTCAGGCGCATCCCCACAGGAAGTACCGTGCATCCTTGCCCCTCGGCACTATCGCCATCAAGAAACACACAGGACGGGCGTTCGGAACCTTCTGTTAGCAACCATCTGGCCCAACGCATATCCGACGCTAGTGGCACCGAATGGAACAATGGCGCGGCGTGGGAAAAACTCTTTTCCGTGTAGGGCCAGCAATTCTGCTAGCATTACGCTAGCGGCATTATCCTCGACATAAATATCGCACTCCGGATGCGCATCGTCGTCCATTTTAGTCATCGCGAATTGTGGGCTCACCCCGGGAACAATTTTCTTCTCTCCTTGCGTTTCAAGAATGTACATGCGAGCTTCTAGAGGAAGTTCTTCAAGAATGTAAGGTGAATGCGTCGATATCACTATCTGGAACTCTCGTTGCCGACATTGTTCCGCCAAGTCACAAATCAGTCGTCGTTGCGCTCGCGGATGTAGGGAGGAATACAAACTCGTCTATTAAGATCAATCCGTATCGCGGAAGGTATGCTTGCAGCAGCTCAGTAACCATCATCTCACCAGAGCCTTGATGAAAACCGGAATATTCCTGACGACGCTGACTTATAACGGGAACGTCTCTGATGTCGTCGATGCTTGAAAGCGCCATTCGCGCGGAGTCGTAGGTTCTTCCCATAACCGAGGAAAGTCGGCCAACCTGCTGCTCATCAAATGCTGCGGCTCAGCTTTTCCTCGTGGAGCGCGTTTGCAATTCGCGCGTAGCCCACCCGAGTGGCGACCGGCTGAATTCGATTTAAGTCGATATATTCGATTTGGCGCACGGGGCGTTCTCCGTGCCCAAGCCACCGCGTAGTAGGCTTTCTGATTGAACCATCTCCGCGGTCGTTGCCTTGAAGGTAGCCGTATTTGATGGAAGCATCGCGGATTTGATCCCAAGCAGTGTCAGGGAAAAATTCGGACGGGAAGAACGTCACATCTGACTCTTCAGATCGGTAAACACACGCTGCCGCCTGTAGCAATGTGCTCTTACCCGAGCCGTTCTCTCCGGTCAGCGCGATTATCGGAAAGCTGAACGTCAAGCGTTGTCCGGTCCATCCGCGAATGCCCTTCACTTCAATCCATTCTAAACGTTGCGGCCAACCAATTCCGCCGCTCCACTTCCGTTGTAGCCGACGCACATCATCGTAAATCGCCATCGCCTCGCTCCGCGCACTTTGATGCGCGAGGTTTGCCTCGCTCTCGCGCTCTGCGCCGACGATACCATCGGGAAATTAATTTTCCTACAGGAAAATTATTATCCTATATGCGCCGCTCATGCGGCGCTTGGGCGCACGGCAACCTAACTCGAAAGGAGGTCTTACCGCGACCCATAACAGAAACCGAAATATTATGCTTGCGGGAAAGCATGAAAGTTCATATATTGACGGTATGAACAAGCTACCCCTCGCCAAGCGCGCCCAAATCCTCACCCTTGCTCTGCGAAGGCATCGTCGATGCGGTCGATCGAGCGGATTGTCGGATGCTCGATCAACACCGTCGATAAGCTGCTCCGCGACGCTGGCGAGGTTGCGCTTGCCTATCATGATGAGCACGTGCGCGGCGTGAAGGCGACACGGGTGCAGTGCGACGAAATTTGGAGCTTCGTTCACGCCAAGGCGAAGAACGCGCCCAAGAGCAGCGCGCCGGGGACCCGACGATCGGCGATTGCTGGACCTGGACGGCGATCGATGCCGACAACGAAGTGCTGATCAGTATCTTGGTCGGCGGTCGCGATGCCGAATTCGCCCTGATGCTGATGGACGATCTTCGCGGCCGGCTGGCGAATCGGGTGCAGCTGACGACGGACGGGCATCGAGCCTATCTGCGGCGCGGTCGAGGAAGCGTTCGGAGCGGATATCGATTACAGCATGCTGATCAAGCTCTACGGCGAGCCGCCATCCTCGCCGGAAGCCGCTCGACGCTACAGCCCGTCAGAGTGCGTCGGGACGCGACGCGAGAAAGATCACCGGCAATCCCGATCCGAAGCACGTCAGCACGTCCTATGTGGAGCGGGCGAACCTGACAATGCGGATGGCGATGCGCGCGGTTTACCGGCTGACGAACGCCTTCAGGAAGAAGCTCGAAAACCACGCGCACATGGTCGCGCTCTATGCGCTCTGGTACAATTTCGTTCGGATTCACAAGACGCTGCGGATGACCCCAGCAATGGCGGCGGGGATCGAAACTCGGCTTTGGTCGATGGAGGATGTCGCGGTTAGTCGAACGACGCGAGGATTTTCGGTCAGGCGCTCTGCTTGTTGGGTAAGGCTCTAGTTTGAAACGAGATGTGGCTTGTTGCTGAACGTTGAGGCCAAGGGGGCGAGTAGTGGGTTGGCCAGCCCAAATAGACGCTGCCTTCGCGAGCACCTCGAAGCGACCTTCGGAATGATCTTCGAGAACGACGAACAACCCACCATCGCTTTCGAGCTGGTCCAAGTCTTGATCCTCAAACGTTTTGCGCGATATCTCGGTCAGCCATAGCGTTCTGCAATTATCCAATCTGATTGATAGGTCATCCATGGCACTTGCCCTTCATCCATCCGTTCGCGAACGTCCCCAACCCCGAATGTCTGCAACGGCGTTGGCCGAATATCTGATCCTCCGACCGGACCAACAGGACACAGTATTACATGATTCCCCGATTTTCCAGACCGCCTATCGTCAACGCCTACGGAGACGCTCTTCGTGGTTTGCGGACCTATAACTGTGACCTTCATCGCTCGCTGGCGATCCTCGCCGCCGTGAAGGGCGCATTATCCGCGAAAGCGGGGGGATCATACGTTGCGACCGTCTGCGCGCGATGAGGCCCGCCGATGTGTCGAAGCGATCGAGTTATTTGAGCGGGCGGAGAACGCTTTCGGGATACGGCGAATTCTCTACCGAGAATGCCCCCAGGTTTCCAGAAATGGCTATTGCCGGAATTGCGCTTTCGGTCCGACCCGGATCTCCTGATTCGCAGCGCCGGGGCCGATGGCAAGCCGCGCATCGGAGCGGCGATATTCAGGTTGGCTAGAGCGCCCGGTCCAATCGGATGTCGGCTGGAAGAGACGCGCAAAAGCCGGGGTGATCACCGCCGGGAAATGGCCCGATACATGGTCGCCATGCTGGAGATGCTTCTCGATGCCCATGCAGACGAATTCGGCGAAGCGGATCGGGCGCTTTGCTTCGTTGCCGACATTGACTCGGAGAGCGGATCGGAGCCGCGTCCGACCATGTCTGCTCGGCTGCGGGCGATTAGGTCGGCATGTGATCAAATCGCTCGGCTCTGGTCAACCGTTCGACCCCGCTCCTCAATCCTAGCTCCATAGCCTGTTACAATTCAAAGCGAGACACTACCGGAAGCGCAGATCGCTTGTCGGAACGCGTAAGTTGTGCTATCCGCCGAGGGCGAAAAGCCGACGTTCCGCAACGCGTTAACCTTATAATGGGGGGAGGAAATGGACACATCAGCCGTACGCGGCAACGACCTTCTCAAAGATAGTACTCGGCCTGGCTGCCGTGCTCCTTTTGTTTGCGCCGCCGACAGCGCGATCCGGCGGAGCTGCAGAGGTGTACGATTTCCAGATTTGCCACGGATATTTCGCGCTCTGCGCTGCTTCGACCTGCACGCCGACCGGGAAGCAGATCACGGTCAAAACCGCAACCGGCGGCACTGCGACGTTCCCGGAGGCGGACTGTACGTGTCCGGTCGTTCTCGGTCCGTCGATCGCCAATTTGGCCGGAGGCAACATGCAAGGTTCCTGCGAGCCGCCGAGACCGGATACAATCTGGTCGACTTATCAGCCCAGACCGAACATTCCGCAGGCGCTCACCGACTGGGTGCCGGCGCCAGCACCGCCGCTTTTTTGCCCGAAGCGCCTCGGTCTCGGAAATCAATTGGTCAACTGCTTCAGCTTCCTCTGCGATTTGCAGACTTATATCAACAATGCGCCGGTAGTGACCTGTCACTGTCCGATCGGAGAATCGCTGGCCGGCACTGCGGTTCCACCGCACACCGCGTTTTTGACGCAGGCCGGTCAAGGCGACGAAGAGTTCTGCGCCATGCACCCCGTCTCCGGGCCCATTTCGTTACCCTAAGTCGCGTTTGGCGCGGCGGGCGCACGGATCGCCAGCCAGGCCGTCCGCGAACCACCAACTGCGCCGGTAAGCTAAAAGTTCAGGAGAGACTCGCCATGAAGAACGAACGGCTTCGAGTTTACGATTATCTGCGCCGACTTTGCTTGGTATCGGCGCTTTCCACCGGTCTCGGAATGACCGCCAGCATCTCTCCAGGGGGGGCGCAAACGGTTGTGGATCCTGACGCAATCTCTGGGAACCCAGGAGCCGTCTCACAATTAAGTCCGTTTAACACGACGGTCGCGTATGTCGTTCAATTCTACCCCTTATGGTTCACGTACTATCAGTCGCTGTTAGCGACCCCCAACCGCCTAGCCGGACCTAACCGGATTTCTCCGATCTACCACTATGTGGTGGCCATCAACGTCGATACGCTGTACGCCAGCAGCTTCCTCGATCTCACCGCTCAACCAGTGATCCTAAAGATCCCTCCGACAACGGTCAGGTATTCGATACTGATGCTGGACCCCTACGGCGATATTTTCGACGCGGGCATTCCGCCCCAGACCGCGGGAAACTTTGCGCTCACCGGACCGGGATTTACCGGCGCGCTTCCCGAAGAGGTCACTCCCATCGCAATGCCTCTCGATTTTTCGACTTTAATCTTCAGGGCAGACAAATTCTCCCCAGCTGGCGAGGACCAGACTAAAGAGGCCAACGCGTTCCGCAAGTCACTCAAGACGCAAACCCCTATCGATTATGCCAACAACCCCTCCGGGGGAACGAAGACTGTGATCGTGCCAGAGATTCTCCTCGCCGCGCCCTTCAAAACGACGGCCGACGACCTCATCGCGCATGCCCCTATCGCATTCCTGCGGCAGCTGCAACGAGCGGTTGAATCCGACAAGACGCCGCCCTTCTCGCCGTACGAACAGGCGCTATCGAACCGGTTCAACAGTTTGTTTGGCAACGGGAATATGAACAGGTCCGAGTTCAGTGACGGCGCTCAGGCAGCACATGAGTTGATCTTGGACCGCTATCTTACGCATACGGACTGGACGCGTACTCCGACAAACTGGATCCATTTCACCAATATTGGGGACTGGGGCAATCAGGTCATCGAGCGGTCGTCGATCACCGAATTCATCCAGTACGCCAACAACAGAGAAGCGGCGGCGTATTATCATGTATTCAAGGATGCCAACGGCAAGCCGCTCGACGGGAGTAACCCGCGGGGCTATGTCCTGACCTTTCCGCAGGGACAGCTCCCCGAGGCAGATCGCTTCTGGTCCGTCACCGCATATACTCCGGAGGCGATAGAACTGGTCGATAACCCTGCTGACAAATACGCGGTCGCCAGCTACACGCCAGGGCTGCAGCCTAACAACACGGAGGGCCCGGTGTCGATTTACATGGCTCGGCAGCTGCCGGCGGGCGTGCCGATGGCCAATTGGCTGCCGATACCGCCTGGGGCGTTCAACATAATGCTCCGCGTCTACGGTCCGGAGGGAACGGTCAAGGACAACACTTACGTCCCGCCCCGTATTGAGAAACGTTAGCTCGCGCGACGGGCCTCCGGCGATGCGAGCCCCTGATTGGGTAAGCGGGGCGGTCCTTGTCAGTTGCAATGCGAGGCGGATTTTCGCCAGCGGTCTCGCCGAGCGACTTCATCTCCGGTTGCGGCGCGCTCTGCGGGCCGCAGCGGTAACTGTTGTTCATGCGAAGGGGTTCGGGTGCCGACCCCGACGGGTTATCGTGAACGGCAGGTATCGGGCATCAGCGCCCGAAGTGGCAGGCTGCGCTAGTGACCGCTTTGGGTCGAACTTACCCGCTCCGAGGCGAGGGCACGAAGGTCTGGAGTCGGCGCTACCTCGCCGTCTGGGCCCGTGCCGGCGAAGGACCGCTCACCACCCCGAGCCGAATTCGGTGCAGGTACCAAGCGTCAGATTCTATCCACTAAGTCGTGGTCATTGACCCAAATTGGCGCTTGCGGGTGCTACGCCTATGGTTAAGAGTTGCCCGATGCCGAGCTGCAGCATGGCGGATCGGCTACGGAAGGGGGGAGCCGAATGGCAAATCGCCAGTCCTGGGGAACGCGGCTGTTGCTGGCGATCGCGCTCTTGTCGGCGGGGATTTGGCTCGCCGGGGAAGCGCGGGCACAGGCGGTCGTCGACGAGGCACGGCAGGCGGGGCGCTCCGCGCAGTCGTTCCCGGCGGCCGACGAGGATTACTTCCGGGGGATGGATGGCGGGATTGCGCTCACCCCCGACGAGGTCAAGGGGCGCAACATGTGGATCGTCTGGACCGGCGGCGACGACCGGCTGTGGGACGATCTGACCAACCTGACCTTCGGAAATTTCGATCTGCTGAAAATCCTGTCCTCATACCCAGGGTTGAAATACAGTCGCGACAACCGGTGGAATTATTTCGGCCTCGTCAACGAGCCGTGTTTCACCAAGGCGGCGGGACCCAACCCGCAGCGCTATGGACTGTGGCTCGATGTGCGGGATCCGAATTGCCCGGCTGATCCCTTTCGAGAATGCAGAAAAATACCCCGGCGTCGCGGTCGGCGCGCGCGGCAAGAACATCCCGGCGGGGTCGTATTACGGATACCCAAGCGGGATCGTCGGACTGCGGCTCTTTCCCAACCCCGATTTCGACGAAGCCGCGGCGAAAGAATGGAATGCCGAGCGGTTCTACAACGATCCCAACTACTACCTGTCGAAGGAGCTGGTGCGGCCCTACCGCGTCGGCGTTTCCTGCGGTTTCTGTCACGTCGGGCCGAACCCCGAGAAGCCGCCGGCGAACCCCGAGGCGCCACAATGGGAGAATTTGAGCTCGACCGTCGGCGCGCAATATTTTTGGGTCGACCGCATCTTTGCGTGGAACGCGGACCAATCGACCTTTTTCTTCCAGTTCCTGCATACCGCCCGGCCAGGGTCCCTCGATACGTCGCTGGTGTCGAGCGACAACATCAACAATCCGCGCACGATGAACGCGGTTTACAACCTCCCCACGCGGCTGGAGGCGGCCAAGCGCTGGGGCCGCGAGACATTGGGGCCGGACAACCTCGCCAACAAGCAGTTCAACGATTTTGTCACCCAGGGTCCGCTGACGCAGTTTTTTCAGCCGCCCGATACGGTGTGGACCCCGCATGTGCTGAAGGACGGCGCCGATTCGGTCGGCGCGCTCGGGGCATTGAACCGGGTCTACCTGAATATCGGTCTGTTCAGCGAGGAATGGCTGCGTCATTTCAACCCGATCCTCGGCGGCAAGCCGGTCACTCCGATCGAGATCACGACGGCACGCGCCAACTCGGCGTACTGGGATGCGACAGAGTTGCAGACCCCGGCCATGGCGCTGTTCCTGCTGAAGGCGTCGTATCCGCACAAGCTGAAGAACGCGCCGGGCGGCGCCGCGTACTTGAACGACCCGCCGGACGTGGTCAATCAGGGCAAGACCGTCTTTGCCGAAAATTGCGCGGCCTGCCATTCCAGCAAGGCGCCGCAGCCGCCGGCCGCGACCAACCCGGCCGCATGCATCGGCTCAGGCTATCTCGACTGCTGGAACCGCTATTGGGAATGGACCAGAACCAGCGACTTCAAGCAGCAAATGCGGCAGATCGTCAACGCCGACGATTTTCTCGACCAACAATTACATGTCGAACGACATGCGCGTGCCGGTGACGTTGCTGCAGACCAATGCCTGCGCCCCGTTGGCGACCAATGCAATCGCCGGCAACATCTGGGACAATTTCTCGTCGGCCTCGTACAAGGATCTGCCCTCGGTCGGCGCGATCACCGTATACAACCCGTTCACCGGGACGCCGCAGCAATATCAAATGCCGGCGGGCGGGCGCGGCTACACCCGCGTGCCGTCATTGGTCAGTGTCTGGTCGACAGCACCGTTTCTCCTCAACAACAGCGTCGGCACTTTCAACCCGAGCCCCTCGGTCGAAGCCCGCATGGCTTCCTTCAACGATTCGATCACCAAAATGCTGTGGCCGGAAAAGCGCGAGAAGGATGCCGTGCTGGGCGACAAGTTACCGGGCGTCATCGACCGTACGAACGCGACGAGCTGGCTGCGCGTCCCGACCGGCTATCTGCCGGATGTGATCAAGGACACGCAGGATGTATTGCAGCTGATCGCTCCCAAACTCTTCGATCAGGGCGGGCTCGAGATCGGACCGATTCCGGCGGGGACGCCGGTCGATCTGCTGGCCAATTTCGACCCGCTCCCGCAGTCGACAAATTTCCGCGAACGTCTGGCGCACGACAAGGCGGTGGTGAAGGTCGTGGTGCAGCTCGTGCGCGACCTGAAGGCATTGCCGCCGGGCGCCACCGACGAGCAGGCGCGCCAGGTATTCTCGAATGTCGGCGATCAGCTCTTCGCACTGAGCAAGTGCCCGGATTACGTCGTCAACCGCGGCCATTACTTCGGCTCAAATCTCGGCGATGCCGACAAGAAGGCGCTGATTGCGTTCCTGAAGACGTTCTGACAAATCCGCTGTCGGACGCCCGATGGACACCCCGCGGAGTATGTAACGCCGCCGAGACCAGTCTAATCTCGTCATTGCCGACGTCACAGCGGCCGGAGAGGTTTCAATGAGCAATGGCGGTCCGTTCGATTACATTGTGGTCGGCTCCGGCGCCGGAGGCGGAACGCTTGCGGCGCGGCTGGCCGAGGGCGGGCGCTCGGTGCTTCTGCTGGAGGCGGGCGGTGATCCGCGGCAACTGTCGGGCACCAATGACGACCAGCCCGGCATCAACCGCCTCCCCGACGATTACGACGTGCCGTCGTGGCACGGCTTTGCCAGCGAAAACGACGCAATGCGGTGGGACTTCTTTGTCCGGCACTATGCCTCGGACGAGATGCAGCAGAAGGACCCGAAATACCGCAAGGATTATCGTGGCGTTCCCGGTGGACGGAGTGCTCTATCCGCGCGCCGGCACCTTCGGCGGTTGCACGGCGCACAACGCGATGATCCTGGTCTATCCGCACAATGCGGATTGGGACGGGATCGCCCAGCTGACCGGTGACCAATCATGGAGTGCCGACAATATGCGGCGGTACTTCACGCGGTTGGAGAACTGTCATTACCGGCCGCTCGAACGCGCGCTGGCGGCGGTGGGTCCGAACCCGTCGCGTCACGGCTGGGATGGCTGGCTGCAGTCGGAGATCGCGATCCCAAAGGCCGCAGTGGAAGATTTCGGGCTGGTGCAAGTATTGCTCGATTCGGCGCACGAGGCGTTCGACGATATCGGACAGCCGATCGAACGTCTTCTCGACCTCGTGGAGTCCAAAGCCGATCCGAATGACTGGCGGCTCGTGACAGAAAATGCGGTGGGCGTGCGCTATACACCCCTCGCGACGCGCGGTCACGCGCGGATGGGCGCGCGCGAGCGCGCGTTGGAGACAGCACAAAAATACCCGGACCGGCTCCGGATCGAACTCGACGCGCTTGTCACGCGGGTGCTGCTCGACGAAAACAACCGTGCAACCGGCGTCGAATATCTCAAGGGCGAGCGGCTCTACCGCGCTCATGGCCAACCCGCGACCACGGAGGGTGAACTCCGCCAGGTGCAGGCTACGCGCGAGGTCATCCTCTGCGGCGGCGCGTTCAATACGCCACAACTCCTCATGTTGTCGGGGATCGGGCGCCGCGACCTATTGGAGGCGCTCGGCATTCCAGTGAAGGTGGAGCTACCCGGGGTCGGCAAGAATTTGCAGGACCGCTACGAGGTCGGCGTCGTCAACCGCATGAGTTTCGACCGCTGGAACATCCTCGAAGGGGTCACCTTCAGCCACGGTGACGCGGCCTATCGCGAATGGGCCGAGAAGCGCGAAGGCCTCTACACCAGCAATGGCGCGGTGCTGGCGGCGATCCTCAAGTCACGCGCCGAGCGCCCGTTGCCGGACCTGTTCTGCTTTGCGCTGGTGGGACTGTTCGGCGGGTATTTCCCCGGCTACTCCTCACTCGCGGTTACCAAGCCCAATTATCTGACCTGGGCGATCCTGAAGGCGCATACCGAAAACCGCGCCGGCGAAGTCGTGCTGCGCAGCGCAGACCCGCGCGACACGCCGTTGATCAACTTCCATTATTTCGAGGAGGGCAGCGACAAGGCGGGCGAGGACCTCGACTCGGTCGTCGCCGGCATCCGTTTCGCGCGCAAGCTGACCGCCAAACTCAAAGCCGAAGGTGCGATTGCCGAAGAGGAACAGCCGGGCGAGGCGCGCCAAAGCGACGACGAACTGAAGGATTATGTGCGCAGCACGGCGTGGGGCCACCATGCTTCGTGCAGCTGCCCGATCGGGCCGCGTGACGGCGGCGGCGTGCTGAGCGGCGACTTCCGGGTGCACGGCACCCAAGGGCTGCGCGTTGTCGACGCGTCGGTGTTTCCGCGTATTCCGGGTTTTTTCATCGTCAGCGCCGTATACATGATTGCCGAGAAAGCGGCAGACGTGATCCTTGGCACTCAATGATGAAAATGGAAGCTCTCGACGAGCGGGTTGAGTTTTTTCGCACGTTCCAGGAAATGCCCGCCGTCGACTTCACCGTATATCTTTGCGGCGCGGGAGAACATATGCGCATCGGTGACGCCTGAAGCGAGCGACCGGTCAATCCAACTGCGCGCCTCATCGAATTCGGCATTGCGGTAGTGCGCCCAGGCAAGCGCTGCCTGCGTTGCGAAGTTCTCTCTCAGCTGCAGATCTGCCCGCGCCCAAGCGACCGCCGCGGCGCCGTCCTGCGCCACGTCGGCGTAATAGTCCGCAAGGTGGTGATAGTAATGCACTTCGCCGCGCTGCGCGGATTGCAAATAGCCGCCTAGCGCCCTGTTCCGCCAGTGTCGCGCCGCATCGGGTTGCTCGGCAAATTCATACAGTTCCGCAATCGCCTGCTGCAAGTCTGGGCGGTCACTCGTGAAAGCGAGCTCCTGAAACATCTCGATGGCCTCGGCGTACCTGCCCTCGGCGCCGAGCAATTCGGCCTTGTATTCATCGACCAACCAGTATCCCGGATAGGCTCTGTCGGCTCTGTCATAATGAGATCGCGCAGCTGAGTAAGCGCCCTGCCGGAACGCGAGAAAACCCCGCTGCACTTCGAGCCAAGCGTAGGACCGCATTTCCTTGGCGGTCAGTTCGTCTTCGGCCTCCCGATAGAGCCGGTCGGCATCTTCGAAATCGCCCATCTTGCTGCGAAAATACGCCAGGCGGCCAAGACCACCCCACGACCGCTCCGCCTCGATTGCTCCAACGTACCCCGTCTCGGCCTTCCGGTAGTGTCCATGTTGAAACTCCAGATCGGCGTGAAGCAGGTGCGTTTCCATGCAGTGGCCGGCCGCCGGGATAGCCAGAAGAGCTGCCTCGACATCGGCCAGCCGGTGCAGCTTGAAGGCGACATTCGCCTTCAGTAGGTAAAGATCGCCCGGATGCGTCAGCAACGGCACGGCGCACTCGATTGCCCGCTCGACCGCACTCAATTGCACCAGATCGCCGGTGATCGAGGCACGCTGGTAGAGCAAGTATACGTAGCGCGTCAACCGCTCCGGGTTAATCGGCACCGCGAACAGGTCGGCGATGTTCAGCTCGGCGATGTCACGCTCGATGCGTTGCAGTTCGGTCCGATATCCCGCCATCGCTGTTAGTCACTAAAGCATAAGTCTCTTTCGAGACTTTGTTATCACCACCGAAGATCACCATGGCTCCGCCAGATAAGGGAATTCGCGCAGAAACTCCTTGTCGTTTTTCAGCGGATTGGGCGGCGTCTTCGGCTCGATCGGGGCACTGTTCCAGAGGGCCGGGTCGTTCAATAGCTCGACATGGTACCTCTTGCCGTTGAGGCTCGCGCCCATGTCCAGAAAGGTCGACAGAAAACGCGTCGCCACCTGATCCTCCAATCGACGCCCGAACGGCCATGTGCCCGTCGTATCCATGTCGATCGAGTTAACATTGGGGATGAAGATGTCGACAGGGCGCCGCAACGGTATCTGCAATCCTTTCGGGTTCCACGAATCGTCCGGCATGTTGAGTTCTTGAAACAGGATTTTTTTGACCCGCGGGAAAGCGTCCACAACGTGAGTGTAGGTTCGATGAACGGAGACTGAGGAATTGTCGTGATCGAATGCAGAGGCTAGCCCCAGCGCGGTGATCGAGGGGCCGAACCCCCAGCCGAGATGGCCCAGCCGCTTGATAAAATGCGGCGCCAACCAGAAATTGTTGGCGCCCAGCTGGCGATTGTCCTCCCGCTCGCTCAGCGCCGCGTCGGCGAAAGCCTGACCGTCGGTGTCGACCAATTTGTATTTCTTCAGTTCATCGTCGAGCGTGAACGCATCCAATAGGACATGCGGATGTTCGATCCAGAGGGGATCGTCGGGAATCGTGTCGACCTTGCTCGAGGCCTTCAGCACCCAGCTTTCGCCCCAGGCATTGACAATACGGTGGTCGTCGGGTCTGTCGGTCAGGAAAGCCAATGGCAATTCGAGAATGATCGCATTGCAATTCTGACCAGCCCTCGCGTCCTTGCCCGAATACACGAAACGAAAATTTCCGTTGGCGTCCTTCTTGAAGCGGTTGCCGTTCCAGGTGAGCGGTCCTGGCGGCAACTCTCGCTTGACCCCATGGCCCCATTCGGGCTGGCTCGGGTCATAGTTGAAGAGCTCGTTGCCCTCGAGCTCCAGAAATGTCTTTGGAATCCTGAGCTCCCTCAGATCGGGCATCGTGTGCGGCACGTGATAAAATTGCGGGGCATAGTTGATCGACCGAAAGAACCCCGGCAGATCATTGAAGAAGGCATCATCCCTGCCGCCTATGAAGATTTTGAGCGGCTGGCCACTAGGTGATTGCAATATGACGCTTTGATTGGTCGCAACAACCGCGGAGAAGTTTCCACCCGGAAAATTCAGAAAGCGGATGTGGACTTGGTTATCGCGATCGACGGTCACGCGAACTTCGGATGGTTTCAATACGCTCAGATATTTGTTCTTGACGGCTTCCAGATACGCCAGAAATCCGTCGAGACTTGCTTCCTCACCGGCCGATCGCACCACCCGGCGGTCGGGCGCGACCATGATCCGGTAGAGCATGTCCGAATCCAATATCCCGGCATGCGGTACTGCAGCAAAGGTCAGAGCAATAACGACTTTTTCCTCGGGCGAAGTGTCGCCGCTCGGAAATCCGAAGATGTCGTAGAGGTCGGCTGCACTGACGTCGATATCCGAAAAAATCGAATTTACGGCGTTGGGATCATTGTGGTCTGCCACGACGTTCCTCCTCCGTTGCGGCTGGCTCTTAGGCCAAGCTGTCCCACGTCAGCAGTGCGCAAGGGATCGTGCGATTCGGCGGAAAAACCTGGCGTTCGAGATAAAGTCGAATCAGCGTCGTGGTGTAGGGGCGAAAGAACGCGATCTGGTCCAGCGCGGCCCCTTCGAAATGCAATGAGGCGTCCCACGAGCCCGGCTCGATCTGTTCTTCGTACCCGTGACCGATGTAGCCGACATAGGGAGTGCCGGACGAGGCGATGATGCGGACTGTCAGTCCGGGTGAAACCCGCCCTTGCTGGGGGAGCAGATCGGCGACATCGACATGGAAGCATCGATAGCTCGGATCGCTGCTGTAGACGTCGACCTCGGCGTCGAATTCGGCGATCTGCGCCTCCGCTTCATCGCCGCGGAACAGCTGCAGATTGTAGTCGGTAATCGGATCGCCCCGCTCGTCTACGGCATGGATGATGAATTGCTGGTACTGTTCTCGGATCCTCTTGAAGCGGCCTTCGGCGTCGGCCTTCTCGAGCCATGCGCGGTAGCCGGCGTCGACATCACTAGCCACCGCCGTCATCTCGAAGGCGGCGACGACGAGGTCTTGCAGTTCTGTGGGCGGATTGCTGAGGATTGTCGCGTGGTTCACCTCGTCCGCTCCGGCGGGGTCACCGACGAGATGCACCGGGATCGACACGTCGAGCCATTTATCGGCCACGACCCGGTGCGGCCGGGGATCCTCGGCCCCGGCGGTGTCGGTCGCCGTACGGCGCGCGACCATGCCCTTCTCGGTCATGTCGAGCTCGATCGCGCGGACGTTGAGGCCGCAGCCGGCGCGTCGCACGGTCCCGTCCGTGCCAGGCGTGTCAACGAGCTTGCGCAGACCCGAATAGGTGCCGGTGCCGCAGAACACGAACACATAGGGCGTCTCGGGACCGCCGTCGTAACGCGGCGGCGCGGTGAATACGTCTTCCTCGGCGAGCCGCCAGGTAAACGAGCTGGCGAGTTCGAGGTTGTCGAGAATGCGGTCTCCGGCCTCCAGAAAATCGGGGCCGAGCTGCTTGTTGCCCTTGAAGACCGAACCGAGCCAGCTGCGCCCTTGTTTGGCCAGCGGCGATCCGAAAGTCGCGGGCGCCAGCGCGATCAATCGTTTCAGCCGCTTGCCGCGCAGCGGATCGGCGGCCAGCCATGAGCGCACGACCAGCATGCCGGTGGAATGGACCATAGCGTCGAAGGGCGCCTCGGGATCGAGACCCCCTTGCGTGGCGAGCGCACGGTCGAAAGCCTCGGCCAGGTCCTTCACCGTGACCTCGTTGTTCAACGAGACGTAGGTGCAAGTGCGTATATCCGCGTCGTTGAGGCCGAGCCGGGGACGCAGAATTCTCACGCCAGGGTGCCCAAGAGGCGCCCTTGTCCGAATAACCATGGACGAAAACCACCGGGTTGGGCATCGCTGTCTCCATCTCCCGAACATGGCAAGGTTAACTATACCAGCGATCCCTGGCAAATTCGCCAGTCTGAGATTTGTCCTGTTGAGGTTCGCTCCACTGAGATCCGCGCCATCGAGGTCCGCATCGCTTAGTGTCCGAATTTTAATCGCGTAAGTTGTATTGTTACTCATGATGGTAGTGCGCGGTTCAAGCTAATCTCCTTGCGAGCAACTGCACTGAGGCGATGTAAACCCACGCTTTGGCGCTG
>CAVOHI010000091.1:0-5824 GCA_963695605.1 uncultured Alphaproteobacteria bacterium
GCAAACCGTCGGACCAGCCACGCCGCGGCCGCCACCGCCAACCCGGCTCCGCCGGTCACCAGCAAGAAGCCCGCGAACCCGCCGTCATGGGCCAGGGCAACCCCCCGGTCGCGGAGGCGATCGGCTTCCTCGAGCGCCAGCCTGAATGCCGCACAGATCAGCCCCGCTGCCCCGCCCGCGATCAGCGCCAGAAGGGCGAGCGCGAGGAGACTGCCGGGCTTTTCTTGGGGTCGGACGTCAGGGTTCGAGCCGGGCTCCACCGAGGGGTCCAAATTTGATTGAGCGGAGTCGTGTAGCAAACGGGCCTGACGGGCGCTAGGCGGGCACCCAAGGTAGCCTTCCTTACTCGCGTCCTTCCAGAACGGATCTGTAGAGGCCTACGGGATGTCCTACGGCGCGCTTGTATGGCCTCGCCCTCAGCATCAGCGCCGCACCGCCTCCTGCGCTGTCCGCTCTTCGAGCCGCGAAAGCTCTTCGTCGCCCGTCAGCGCAACCGTCACCTCAAACAAACAGCCCCGGAAATCCGCCGCGAGTGTCATTTCAAACTGGCACAGGGGTGACATTTTAATCGGGCGCCTACAGTAGAGCGCCATCCTTCTTCTATAAATGCCCTACAAATTGCACCATCTTCATCAGATAGTACACCGGATTGAATTAGACGTTTCGTGTACTCTTTCCGTTGTAAGTCATTTAGACGGACGATATCTGGTAAAAGGGAGATTTTAATTTTGCAATGTCAAACTCATGCTGGAAATACGATGTGATTGAGCCGTTAATAGCGCCCGCCAATGCGGCTCCAAGCGTCGCGGCTGCGGCGATGATAGCCGCTAACACGGAAGGTCGCTGAAGTAACCGCGCCTGTCCTATCATAACTAATTGCACCTCAAGCTGCGCGCGTGGCACGGCGCATGGTGCTGATGCTGCGGTCGTAGCTCTCGGCCAATTCCTTCAACGTAGCGCCCTGCGCGCGCCGTCTGGTGGCCTCTTTCATCTGTGCCGGTGTGAGGGAAGGGGGTCGCCCCATGGCCTTTCCTTGGGCCGTGGCGCGGCTCCTGCCTTCGGCTGTCCGGGTGCGGATCAGGTCGCGCTCCACGTCGGCGAGGCCTCCGAGTACGGCGAGCATCAAGCGCCCGGTGCTGCTGGCGCTGTTGGCCCAAGGCTCCGCGAGTGACCGGAATTGCGCCTTGGCATCCACGATGCGCTTGACGATCCCGAACAGGTCGAAGGTGCTACGGGCGAGGCGGTCGATCCGCGTCACCGTCACCACGTCGCCGGGGGTCAGCTTGCCGAGCATCTTGTTAAGCTCGCGTCGGTCGGCCCGCGCGCCGGTCACCTTTTCGCGGTAGATGTTGCGGCTGCTGCATCCGGCCTTGCGAAGCTGCTCAAGCTGACTGTCGAGGGTCTGCCCGTAAGTGGAGACGCGGGCATAACCGATAAGCCGTTTTTCGGGGTGAGTTTCGGTCATATCTTACCGTTAATTGCAACCCCTTGATTTCACAAGGGCGTTAACTTTTGCCGAAAGTCTCGAATTATGTGACACCACTCTCGCCGAGCGGAATGGGGCGCTCTAATCAGCTTTCGCAGGGCGTCGAAACCGGCAAAAGATCGCATAGCCGGTCGCGGCGGCGAACACGGCCATACCGGGCATTAAAATGTAATCGAGCCACCCCATGCTGCCGGACACGCCGAGAGCCGCGAGTAAGGCAACCAAAGCCGGCGTCACGCAGCCGAGCATCGAGACGGCAAAGCCGATGATGCCGGTTGCGAGTAATCGATTTTGGGTCATCTCCCAACAAAAGGGGGCGGTTGCAGCCGCCCGTCGTTTCGTCAGACCTCACGAAGGCTGCCGCTCTTCACAAGCCGGTCCGCACGCGATAACCGGACAGTGTTTGCGTCCCCGCCGATTGTGACGCCCAGAACGGCACCGGCCTCCAGGCATCAACTGGAGGCCGCCGCTGGGCAGATAGACGGTGATGCGCGAAACCTCACCGCCACGGTCCCTTTGCGCCGAAGACGGCTCGCCGCTTCACGGAAGTCTACCCGCCGAGAAATCTGGCGAGCGTCGGAATAAATTTCTTTAAGTGTGAGGTGCATCACACCCCTGACAACGCTCTTTATAATATTCTAACAGCGTGGACGTCACATCGTCGCTACTCTGCGGCGCAGATGTTGCTCTTCGGGGTGGTGGGGCTAGCCGTCCATTTGCAAGGGAAAGGAACAGCGAAATGGCTCAGTCAACACTCTCACACACAACAGCCGAAGCAGAACAATTAAAGCGTGACCGAGTGGCAGGAACGGCGGGCGCCCTTCTAGCGACCGTGAAGACATGGCACTGCACTACCTTCGCCAACTGCTCCGCCGCGGTTAACTTTCTGAACCTTCCACCCGCCCAGGTGGCTGGCGAAGCGTTCGCGACTGATGACGATCGTGGGCAGATAACACTTTTCTATTTCCTGTAAGATCGGGCCGCGACTACTCGTGGAAAACTAGCTAACTAGGCCCTGTCCAAGGGCCTTTATTTTTCACAGAGATCGAGCTAGTGCACTGAATCAGACGGTTGGTACAGGGCAGCGTTCGAGTTTGGCCATGATGGTCTCGGCGGATTGGGTCCAGACAAAGGGTTTGGGGCTGGCATTGTGCTCGGCGAGATAAGCGTTGATGGCGGTCTGCAGGTCGGCGATCGAGCGAAAGACGCCGCGGCGGATGCGCTGACGCGTCATCTTGGAAAAGAAGTTCTCGACCGCGTTGAGCCAGGAGGCCGAGGTGGGGGTGAAATGGAAGGTCCAGCGCGGATGGCGCGCCAGCCAGGCCAAGACTTTGGGGTGTTTGTGGGTGGCGTAGTTGTCAAGCACGGTGTGGATCACCTTGCCGGCCGGGACCTGGCGCTCGACGGCATTGAGAAAGCGGATGAATTCGCTGTGGCGGTGGCGCTGCATGCAGCGGCCGATGACCGTCCCGTCGAGCACGCTGAGGGCGGCGAACAGGGTGGTCGTGCCGTGGCGCTTGTAATCATGGGTCATGGTCCGGCAGCGCCCGGGCTTGATCGGCAATCCGGGCTGGGTGCGGTCGAGGGCTTGGATCTGGCTCTTCTCGTCGATCGACAACACCACGGCGTGCGCCGGCGGATCGACATAGAGCCCGACGATGTCGGTGAGCTTGGCGGCAAAGCTGGGATCGCGCGAGCGCTTGAAGGTGCGAAGCCGGTGCGGCTGAAGTTTGTGCGCCCGCCAGATGCGCTGCACCGAACCCACCGAGATGCCGGTGGCTTTGGCCATTGCCCGGCCGGTCCAATGCGTGGTCTGGTGCGGCGGGTCGGTGCAGGTCAGCGCCACCACCCGCGCCGTGGTTTCCGCCGCGATCGGCGCCTTGCCAGGCTTGCGGGTCTTGTCGCGCAGCAGACCTTCAACCCCCACTTCGGCAAAGCGCTGTTGCCAGCGCCACACCGTCGGCCGACTGACGCCGATGCGTTGCGCCACGTGCTGCGTCGACGTCCGATCCGCCGAGGCGAGCACGATGCGCGCTCGCTCGATGTGCTTGCGCGGCCGGTTACGGTCGGCTGCGATCGCCGCCAACAGCTCGCGTTCCGCAGCGCTCAAAATCACGCATACCTGTTGTGCCATGGCTCCATCCCCAACCATGGCTCAATATCGCACATCCTGACGATGTTGTGAATCCTCTGAATCACTCAAAGCACTAGTAGGCCGATCGTCGGCGCGTAATCGAGCACCCGTTGCATATGCCGATTCTCGAAAGCGGCGCGCAAGTCGCATAAGCCCCCTTATGGCAAGCGCCGCGAAAGTCGCTGCACAGTTTTGGTTGGATGGTTTCCATAACACCCGTTCCGCGACTTTGCTTCTGTAAGCGCAATATAGAGATGACACCCCTCTGCAAGATAGAGGTGACACACCCCCGGGTTCTGGGGTCCCGGGAGGTGCGCCGTGGCGGTGTTGTCGATGAGCAAGCAGGAGTTCAGCCGTCTTGACGTGCTGTTGCGGGTTCAGTCGGGTCGTCTGCGTGTTACTGACGCTTGTGTACTGATCGGCTTACAGCGGCGTCAGGTGTTTCGTCTGTTGCGCGGCCTGAAGCAGGACGGTGCCGCGAGCCTGCTTTCCAAGCGCCGAGGCAAACCCAGCAACCATCAGCTGCCTGCTGAGGTTCGCACCCTGGCGCTATCGATTGTGCGGGAGCGGTATTGCGATTTTGGCCCGAGCTTGGCGGCGGAGAAGCTGGCAGAGCATCACGGCTGCTCGGTGTCGCGTGAGACCTTGCGCGGTTGGATGATTGCAGATGGACTATGGCGGGACCGTCGGCATCGTCTGCCGTCGCCGCATCAGCCGCGCCGGCGGCGCGATTGCCTGGGCGAACTGGTCCAGATCGACGGCTCGGAGCACGCCTGGTTCGAGGATCGCGGCCCGCCATGCACGCTGCTGGGTTTTGTGGATGATGCAACAAGCCGATTGATGCAGCTGCGGTTCGTCACCTCGGAATTGGCGTTTGATTACTTCCGGACGACCCGCGCCTATTTGGAGGAGCATGGCAAGCCGGTCGCGTTCTACAGCGACAAGCACGGCATCTTCCGGGTGAACAGCAAGGAGGCGGCCGGCGGCGACGGGGTGACCCAGTTCGGTCGCGCACTGTTAGCGCTGAACATCGACATCATCTGCGCCAACAGCCCGCAGGCAAAGGGACGCATCGAACGCGCGTTTGGCACGTTGCAGGACCGCCTGGTCAAGGAGCTGCGGCTGGCGGGGGTGTCGTCGATTGCTGCGGCGAACGCCTGGCTGCCTGGGTTCATCACCGTCTACAACAAGCGCTTCGGCCGCGACCCGGCGAATGCCAAAGACCTGCATCGGCCGCTGGCGCCAGCCGATGACCTCGACGAGATCTTGGCCTGGCGGGAAAGAGCGCACGGTCACGCGCAACCTGACCCTGCACTACGACCGGATGATGCTGATCCTCGATCCCACGCCCCTGGCTCGTGGCTTGGGGCGCAAGAAGGTGGAGGTGGTAAACTACCCGGACGGCCGGTTCGCGGTTCAGTTCAACGGAGCAACGCTCGGTTTCAAGGTGTTCGACAAGATCCAGACAGTGCAGCCGGGCGCGATCGTCGACAATAAGCGGCTGTCGGCCGTGTTGGAGCAGGTCAAGGCGCAACAGGCCGCCTACCCGGCGCGGCACCAGCGCGGGCACATTGCGCGGCAGCGCCCGCCGAACAACCTCGAGGCGCCGGGTCTACCGTCGAAGGGCCGGGCACCACGCCACGGTACTGCCGCAGCTCCGGCCTGACCGCCACCGCTGCCTCCCTTATTCGGTCATGCGTAACGGAGTTGCCACCCAAGTCGGCCACCAGCGCGCCGTGGCGAGGGTGGGTTTTTGAGGGATCGGGAGATCTACCCCGATGCTCCAGGAGATGGTGGCTTGGCAACGCCGACTGGCGGGAGCCGGCCAGTTCCGATCGGCTCCCAATCCATCGGAGTGAGTCTCCAACCGGTTATTCCTCGGCAGGTTGCTCCCCAGCAGAGCCCGCTTCCGCTTCACCAGTCACCGACAATAATAGCACAATCCCGATCCAGTGTGTAGCTGTGCTTCAATGTCGCGCTGGCCGTGTCCGCCGCCAACGCGAGGGTCATCTCTACTTTGCGCGCCGGGTGTCGTTTCTATCTTGCGCCGACATGCTTCTCTTGATTTCTGACAACCAGGATCGCGTGGAGCGGGCGTCACCGGATGGCCGAGTACGCTGTGCGGCTCGGGCCGCTATCGCGCCTAGCGCGCGGCCCCGAAGGGGACACGCCTAAAGTCGGGCGAGGGATCAGTTCTCAAAAAA
>CAVOHI010000092.1:0-18989 GCA_963695605.1 uncultured Alphaproteobacteria bacterium
GAAATTAGCCGCGGCTCGCGGTAGACGGCGAGCGAAGCAAGCCAGCCCGTAGCGGCGCCGTCAGCGCTGTCGAGGAGACCTGCCGAATTCTCCCTCTCCGCCCTCGGGGGCGGAGAGGGTCGGGGTGAGGTGGGGGACGCCGCAGCTCGCGAATTCGGCGCCACCCACCTCACCCTCCCCATCGCTCACGCGACGGGTCCCCTCCCTCTCCCCCGCCAGCGGGCGGAGAGGGCAATATTGCGCGGTTACCGTATACACGGCAGGAGGCTGTTCTACGACTTCTTCTCCGCGTCGGCGGCGACCTGCATCTTGATGATCTTGTCGGGGTTCGTGACGGTGCCGTTGCGATTGGGGTCACCCTTCTTGATCTGGTCGATGTATTCCATGCCCGAGGTGACCTTGCCCCAGATCGTGTATTTACCGTCGAGCGACGGCGCCGGCGCAAACATGATGAAGAACTGGCTGTCGGCGCTGTTCGGGTCGGAGGCGCGCGCCATCGAGACGACGCCCCGCACATGCTTCTCATCGGAGAACTCGGCCTTGAGCTTGTGGCCCGAGCCGCCGGTGCCGTCGCCCTTGGGATCGCCGGTTTGCGCCATAAAGCCGTCGATCACGCGATGGAATACGATGCCGTCATAGAAGCCCTGGCGCACCAGCTTTTTGATCTGCGCCACCGTTTCGGGCGCGAGATCG
The DNA here is from genome assembly GCA_963695605.1 of uncultured Alphaproteobacteria bacterium. GTDB lineage: Bacteria > Pseudomonadota > Alphaproteobacteria > ATCC43930 > CGMCC-115725 > AP-15. The sequence goes on from CAVOHI010000092.1 coordinate 694, forward strand.
GGCCGCATTTCGATGACGACGCGCCCGGCGGGCACGTCCATGTAGAGGGTGTTCTCCAGATCCGCAGCCATCGCCCTGCCTCCCAAAACGAGCGCGGCGATGAGCCACAGAACCTTGCTCAGCGCTGCCATGATGTCGTCCCCACCAGGAAAATCGGCGCGACCTTAGCGAAACGGGTCCGGTTGTCAAAGGCGGGTCACGCCGACTGCCGCCGCTCGTACCAGCCGCCCTGTCGAAAGCGGTCGAGATAGGTCGGCAGAATCGTTTCCACCGGGGTCGGCGTGATCCCCAGGCTCGACAGGGTCAAGGCGCCGGGCGAGACGACGTTGTCGCGTTTCAACAGCTCGACCTGATCTTGCGTCAGCGGCGGGTTCGGGAGAATCGACATCAATCGCGCCTGCAGCCCGGCGACGCCGAAGGGAAGGTCGATGAACCAGCGCTTGCGTCGGATCTCTTGCAGAAGCAGTTCGAGTAGCTCGCGAAAAGTATAGATCTTGGGACCCCCGAGCTCGTAGGTGCGCCCGGCGGTCGCCGGATCCTCGAGACATCTGATCACCGCATCGGCGACATCGCCGACATAGACCGGCTGGAACCGGGTTTCCCCGCCGCCGATCAGCGGCAGCGCCGGCATGATCATCGCCATTGCGGCAAAGCGGTTGAAGAATTGGTCCTCCGGGCCGAACACCACCGAGGGCCGCAGGATCGTCACGGTGGGGAAGGCATCGCGTACGGCCGCCTCACCGGCCGCCTTCGTGCGGGCATAGGCGGAAGCGGAACGCGCCTCCGCCCCGATTGCCGAGATATGGACGAATCGCTCCACCCCGGCGTCCCGCGCGATCCGGGCGAGCACCGCCGGACCGGTGTGATGGACCCTCTCGAAGGTCTGCGATCCGCTCTCCCGCAAGATGCCGACGCAATTGACCAGCGCACCGCTCCCGGCAAGAAGGGCGGGCAGCACGACCTCGTCGTCGATCGCGACACTGAGCGGCTCGACCTGTCCGACATCGCCCATCGGCCGCAGGAACTTCGCCTCTTCGGCGTTGCGGCAGCCGACCGGGACCACATCGCCGCGGGCGGCCAGCCGCTTGACGACATAGCGGCCGATAAACCCGGACCCGCCAAGCACCGCCGTTCGACGACTTCTCATGTTCTCCCCCACGCGCCGGCGCGCCTGAGCCGTCCCTTATAGCTCCCCGGCTCGCCTCGCGAAGCCAGGTCGGGTCTCTGGCGCAGCCGCAATCTGAAATTGTATTCAATATGACGTCGTGCTGCTCCTGCAGCGGGTCTGCAGCGAGAACTCGCCGTCCGGTTGAAACGCCTGAGTGGGTCACCTCGTTCCGAACCTCGCCGTCAGCCTGCGTGGCATATACTTTACAATCAAACTTGGGCAATTTCTTGACCATGCCAAGCCCGCCGACGATATCTCCGGCAGACTCAGCCCACTGTGCCGGGCCAGAGTGGATGTCCTCATGCCGCTCAGTTATACCGACTTGAAGGGAGAGCGGGTTGACTTATAACTCATACGGCCTTACTAAAAGCCTATCATGGCTCACTCAAAACGTTCTCCTCCCTCCAAGCGGCCTCCCGATGCCCTCCCCCGCACGGAGCAGGACTGGCTGATACTAGAATTCGAGATCGGAAGGTTATTCAGCGGAGCCCCGATTGCCGAGGAAGACCTATTCGCCGGCCGTCCGAGTGAAATTTTGCACATGCTTGAAGCCGTGCTGGATCCCGGCAAACACGTTGTTCTCTACGGAGAGCGCGGGGTCGGCAAAACGTCGATCGCCAATGTTTTTTGGAAGCGATACAACGCTCAATTACAAACGGTTATCGCTGCCCGCGCTCAAGCCGATCCATCCGACAACTTCTCATCGATCTGGCTTAAAACCTTGGATGAGTTCAGGTCAGTGAGCATGCAGATCGGCCGATCGGATCTCGTGCCGATTTCTGTCGATTACCAGCAGGTCACCCCAGATCTCGTACGCCAAGAGCTCCAAAAATGCCGGGTGAACGCCATCCCAATTTTGATCATTGACGAGTTCGATAAAATACGTGACAAGTCGGCGAAAGAACTAAGCGCAAATGTGTTGAAATCTCTCTACGACTACACCGTTAATGTCACGGTTATTCTAGTTGGCGTAGCTGAGAGCATTGGAGAATTGATAGCAGACCATCAATCGCTGCGACGCACCATTACTCCAGTAAAACTTAATAGGATGAACCGATTTGAGTTGAACGAGATCATTGACAAACGCATAAAGGCGACTCCATTGAACTTTACATCAGATGCGCGCGATGCTGTTGTTAACCTGTCGCTGGGTTTACCTTATTACATCCAAATTCTAGGTAGATTTGCATGCCAGAGTGCGGTTCGGCGACGGTCTGTAACAATCGAAGACTCTGACGTGCAGAACGCCATGCAACGATTAGCGCAGGAGAGTGGAAAGTCCTTTTTTGAGGAGTATAGAATAGCGACAGATAGCAATCAGGTTGATAACTTCTTTAGAGAAGTTCTGTTATCGTGCGCTCTGGCGGATACAGATCAATCTGGCTTCTTTACGGCAACTAAAGTGTTGGAACCGTTCGGACAAATAATGGGCGGCGCAAAAATCCACGCACAAATTCAACGTCATCTGAACGAGTTTATCTCAGAGAGGCGGGGGCATATCCTCACCAGACGTGGAATTCCGCGACAGTACAGATACCGATTCTCCGACCCACTCATGCAGCCGTATATCATCATAAAGGGAATACTAGACAAAATGCTCGACGATAAAGTTATGAGGAGGCCATATTTCGGCTCACCGCGTCTGCCCAACGTTTCTTAGCAGCAGCTCTGGCTATTTCGTTTCGTCAGTCGGACGTCCTATTTACGGCTCTAACTTCCCCGCCCCGGCTCGCGAGTTCGGCGGCGACCCTTTTAGCGCGATCAATTTCTAGTTCTTCAGTTTCCTCCCGGGTTGCGATTCGCATGACTTGACGGCGTTGCCAATCACCTTGGCGGGGCGCTTCTCGCTTTCGGGCCTCGGGCAGACGGTTACCTCAATTCATGAGCAAAATCGGCGGCAACGGGGCGGCTGGTGTATGCCATCCCGTGAGCCTGGCCACACCATTTCTGGCCGCGGCCTTCCGGTTTGGCCTCGAATTCGAACCAAACTCGATCCTGTCGCTTTGCGCCCCCCTCAGCCCATGTCCGTTCGAATCAGGTAATTCGGCCGCCGAATTCGGACGGGGTGTTCTTTGAGGAGTGAAGATAGAGCCAACCAGCGACGAGACTTTCAGCCTCGTCGCTGGTTAAATCCCAGCAGCAGGATCGGTACAGATGCGCGACACGATCAACGGGGATTAGGCCCTTGAGACCTGTGCCCTCCCGCAGGCAGATGAAATGAATTGATAGCGCCATTGTCGCACCGATTACTTTCCGTCAAGCATATGGGATCGGAGCGACTGGCGATACACCGCGTCAACGGCTGTTACAATTCAAAGTGAGACACTACCGGGCAGCGTCGTAGATTGACATCGGGGGGTACGGGGCTTATTTCGGCGGTCCCGAGACGCCCAGGTGGCGGAATTGGTAGACGCGCTAGATTCAGGTTCTAGTGGGCGAAAGCTCGTGGAAGTTCGAAGTCTTCTCCTGGGCACCACCTCGGGGTGCGGCAGGCCGCTGCCCGGAATGACCAATCGACTTTATTGCGGTGATCTGCCCGAAGGGCTCGACTTCGGACCGATTGTTGCGATCGATACCGAGGCGATGGGCCTCAATCCGCATCGCGACAGGCTGTGCCTCGTCCAGCTGTCGGCCGGCGATGGGGACGCGCATCTCGTGCAGTTCGCGCCGGGGGCCTACGCGGCGCCGCGGCTGCGAGAATTGCTGGCCGATCGCGGCGTAACCAAGCTGTTCCATTTCGCGCGCTTCGACCTCGGGATGATTTATCATTACCTCGGCGTCATGGCGACGCCGCTGTACTGCACAAAGATCGCCTCGCGGTTGGCGCGGACATTCACAGACCGGCACGGTTTGCGCGATCTGTGCAAGGAGCTTCTGAACATCGACTTGTCGAAGCAGCAGCAGAGCTCCGACTGGGGAGCGGAGACGCTGACCGAAGAGCAGCTTCGCTATGCCGCTTCGGACGTGCTGCACCTGCACGCGCTGCGCAACCGACTCGACGCGATGCTGGCGCGCGAAGGACGCGAGCAGCTGGCCGGGGCCTGCTTTGATTTCCTGCCGCATCGCGTTTTGCTTGATCTCGGAGGCTGGTCGGAGCAAGACATCTTCGCGCATTAACCGCGCGTGCCGGGCAAGGGGGGTATCGATTTTGCAAACCGACCGGGTCATCCGGCCGCGATGAGCGATTTCCGGGTGGCCGAGAAGCGCGTGCGGGAGGCTATGGCGAGCGCCGATCTCGCCGTCGCCCGACGCGTCATTCGCGCCGAAATCTCCGGGCTCGAAAGCCTCGCCGAAGCGCTCGACGGTACGTTCGAAGCTGCCGTCGATACTTGCGCCGCCGTCCGCGGGCGCATCGTCGTCGCCGGGCTGGGGAAAAGCGGCCACATCGGCCGGAAGATCGCGGCAACGCTCGCCTCCACCGGGACGCCGGCGCAATTCGTCCACCCCGTCGAAGCGAGCCACGGCGACCTCGGCATGATCGGCTCGGAAGACGCCGTTCTCGCTTTGTCGAATTCCGGTGAAACGACCGAATTTGCGGATATCGTCGCCTATTCGCGCCGGTGCAACATTCCGCTCATCGCGATTACCGGCGGCGCGCAATCGACCCTGGCCGCGGCGGCCGACGTCGTGTTGTTGCTGCCGGCCGCCGCCGAGGCCTGTCCGATGGGTCTGGCTCCGACGACTTCGACGACGATGATGGCGGCGCTCGGCGATGCGCTGGCGCTCGCGCTACTCGAGCGCAAGGGCTTTTCCTCCGCCGATTTCCGACTCTATCACCCCGGCGGCCGGCTCGGGCGGCGGCTGCTGCGGGTGCGCGACATCATGCATCGGGAAGACGAGGTGCCCTTGGTGCCGCCAGACGCACCGATGTCCGACGCTATCCTGATCATGACGGCGAAGAGCTTCGGCTGCGTCGGCGTGTGCGGGACGGACGGGCGCCTCGTCGGGGTGATCACCGACGGTGATCTGCGCCGGCACATGGGGGATGCGCTCCTTCGCCAGACGGTGGAAGCGGTCATGCATCAGAACCCGAAAACCATCGCGGCGGCGGCGTTGGCGGCTGACGCGTTGGGTGTGATGAACCGGTTCGCCATCACCTCGCTGTTTGTCGTAGACGAAGCGGGCCGCCCCGCCGGCTTTCTGCACATGCACGATTGCCTGCGGGCCGGAATTGCATGACCTGGCAGCGGGCGCACCCGTGAGCGCGCTGAACAGCCAAGCGGGACACACGCTGCCAGCCGCATCGCCGAGGCCGCCCCGGCCTGCGTCGGGTTGGCGCCCGCGCTATACCGACCGTTACAGCCGCCGTGTCGCACTGTTGAGGCGCCTGTTGCCCGTCATCGGTGTCGCGCTGTTGGTGCTGGTCGCGATTTGGCCGCGCCTCGGTCCGCTGCTCGAGAGCGTGCGGTTCGGGTTTCCGGTTATCGACTTGCGCGAAGCGCACGAACTGCGAATGCTCAATCCCCGCTATGCCGGGGTGGACCGCGAAAACCGTCCCTATGTCGTGACGTCGGCGATCGGCCGGCAAGCATCCAACCGAGACGATCTGATGTCGCTGGAACGCCCACGGGCGGAAATGACCATGCACAGTGGCGCCCTGGTCGTGGTGACCGCCGCAACGGCGATGTACCAATCTCAGGCGCAACTGCTCGATCTGTTCGGAGACGTTAATCTTGTCCACGAGAACGGCACGCGCTTCGTGACGAACACCGCCCATGTCGATGTTGCTGCCGATAGCGCCGTGGGCAACGAACCGGTAACCGGGCATGGCCCCTCGGGAGACATCACCGCGCAGGGTTTTCGTGTCGTCGACAAAGGCAACACGATCGTCTTTACCGGGAAGTCGAACCTCTTGCTGAAAGGGACGAAGCCGAGCGTCCACCCGGCTGCCAGCCCTCCGACCCTTCCGGCCGAGGTAGCCGAGACAGCGGCCATGCTCGAGGCGGCTGCCGTAGCGCCCGAGGCTACCAGGCCCGAAACTCCGAATACCGCCAATCCGCTTGCCGCTCCGCCACCAACGACGCCGGCGGCAAAGCCAGATGCCGCCGGCCAGTCCCACGGCTTGGCCAAGCGCTACGCCAAGCCGCCCTCGGGGAACCCCCCCGTGGCCGTCAGGGCGAAGCCCGATGCAGGCTGACCGTTTCGTTCAAGCGATCGCTTTGACCGGCCTGGTTTGCGTCGGCGGGCTAACCGGCTCGCCGCGCGCGGCCGCACAAGGACTGAGCCTCGGAAACGTCTCCGAAGATCGGCCGATCGAAGTTTCGGCCGATCACGGCATCGAGTGGCAGCAGGACGCGCAGGTCTACATCGCCCGCGGAAACGCGATGGCGAAACGCGGGACAACCGAGGTGCATGCCGATACCTTGACCGCGCATTACCGCCCCATCAAGGGGACAGGGGGCAAGGCGTCGGAGAGCAAGGGGTCGAAGGCCGAGGATACGGGCGGCGAGACCGAGATCTACCGCCTCGATGCCGACGGCCACGTCACGATCAAGGGCGAGCGGCAGACCGTGGTCGGCGATCAAGCCGTCTACGACGTCGACCAGCAGTTCGGCATCGTCACCGGCAAGGCGCTGAAGATGACGACTGCCACCGATGTGGTTACGGCGCGCGACAGCCTCGAATGGTACGATCAAAAACAGATCGCCGTTGCCCGCGGCGACGCGGTTGCGGTGAGGAATACAAAAGTCATCCGTGCCGATGTGCTGACTGCTCACATGACAAAAGACAAACCGCCGCCAGCCGCCGGCAAACCCGACAAAGCCGTGCCGGCGGCGGCGCAGACAAAGCCGCGGAACGCGGCGATGCCGCTCGGCGACACCGACGAAAGTTCTAAGATCAGCCGCGTCGACGCCCAGGGCCACGTTCTCGTTTCGACCGAGACCGATGTCGGCCGCGGCGATTACGGCGTCTACAACGCGGAGAGCGGGATCGCGACTCTCCTCGGCAACGTCACCGTCACGCGCGGCCCCAACACGGTCAGAGGTGAGTACGCGGTCATGGATCTGAACAACAACATCAGCCGCATGATGGCCGCTCCCGCGAAGCCGGGCGCAACGGGGACGCGGGTCGAGGGCTTGTTCGTCCGGCAGGATCAAGCGGCGCCAGCCGAAACACCCGGTGGCGGGGCACCCCGCGGCGGCGCGCCAAAACCGTGAGCCGCAGCGGCGAACGGTACCGGTCGCGGGTCGAGCAGGCAGCCGCCGCCGATTTTCGAGCACCTGGGCGCCGGCCGCGCCTGGTCGCCGACAACCGCGGTCTCCTCGGAAAGGGTTTGGGCAAAAGCTTCAAACGGCGCCCGGTATTGCGCGACGTCAACATCTCCGTGCAGCGCGGCGAGGTTGTCGGCCTGCTCGGCCCCAACGGCGCGGGAAAGACCACCTGCTTTTACATCATCACCGGTCTTATAGCCGCCGACACCGGGACGGTCAGCCTCGACGGCCGTGACATCACCGATCTTCCGATGTACCGGCGCGCCCGGCTCGGCATCGGTTATCTGCCGCAGGAAGCCTCGATCTTTCGCGGCCTCACCGTCGAACAGAATATCCGCGCTATCCTCGAAATAGCGGAGCCCGCGGCCGATTTACGCGAGTCCATGCTCGATGGATTGCTCGCCGAGTTCTCGATCACCCATCTGCGGCGGGCGCCGGCGATGGCGCTGTCCGGCGGCGAGCGGCGGCGATGCGAAATCGCCCGGGCGCTGGCGACCCAGCCGCATTTCATTCTCCTCGACGAGCCGCTGGCCGGGATCGATCCGATCGCCGTGGCCGACATCCGCGAGCTGGTCGCTCATCTGAAGGACCGCGGGATCGGCGTCCTGATCACCGACCACAATGTGCGCGAAACACTCGAAATCGTCGACCGCGCTTATATCCTGCACGAAGGTCGGGTGCTGATGGAGGGCGCGCCCGCCGAGATCGTTGCCGACGCGGATGTGAGGCGCGTTTACCTGGGAGACAGGTTTAGCCTATAAGCCGCTCTTGAACGGAGCGGGATGTGAACAGGACGGGTTTTTCGCAGCGGCTCGAGCTTCGCCAGACCCAGACGCTGGTCATGACGCCCCAGCTGCAGCAGGCGATCAAGATGCTGCAGCTTTCGAACCTCGAGCTGACGCAGTATATCGATGCGGAGATCCAGCAGAACCCGCTGCTCGAACGCCGCGAGCCACGGCTCGAACAGCCTGCGCCGGCTAACGGCGCGGCAGACGCAGAGGGCCCGGCGCCGCCCTTGCCGGAGGCGATGGCAGGCGATTTTACCCCTGAGGCGGCCGAACATTGGCATGCCGCTGCGGGTGCGGAGGGGGATGGATCGGCCGATCTTGGCGGCGGGCCTTATTCGTGGCACGGCCGCAACGGGGCCGGTGACGCGGGCCGGCCGGACATCGAACAGTCGGCAACCCGCCCGCGCACCCTGCGCGAACACCTGCTGGAGCAGATCGGGACCGATCTCAACGACCCTGGCGACCGGGTCATCGCTCTCCACCTCCTCGATCTGATCGATGATGCGGGGTACCTGCGCGCCGGGCTCGACGGTGCGGCGCAACTCCTCGGATGCGATATCGCGCGGGTTCAAGCCGTTTTTGGCCAGCTGCAGCAGTTCGACCCTCCGGGCGTTTTCGCCCGCGACCTTGGGGAATGTCTCGCCCTCCAATTGCGCGACCGTGACCGGCTCGATCCGGCGATGCAGACTTTGCTCGACAACCTGCCGCTGCTCGCGGCCCGCAACGTCGCTGCGCTGGTCCGGCTGTGCCGTGTCGATGCCGAAGACGTGGCCGACATGATCGCCGAGATCAAATCCCTCGATCCGCGGCCGGGGTTGGCTTTCGATCCGCCGCTAGCCCAGCCGGTCGTACCCGACATCTTGATGCGAGCGCAACCCGAGGGAGGGTGGATCCTCGAGCTCAATTCCGAGACCCTGCCGCGCGTCCTGGTCAACAGCAGATATTGCGCCGAAATCCGGCGGGCGACACGCAAGAAGGAGGAAAAGGATTACCTTACCGAGCGACTGCATGCGGCGAATTGGCTGGTCAAATCGCTTACACCAGCGAGCGACCACAATTCTCAAAGTCGCAGCTGAAATCGTCCGTCAGCAGGACGCCTTTTTTCGGCGCGGCGTCCAGTCGCTGCGACCGCTCATTCTGCGCGACATCGCCGATGCCATCGGCATGCACGAGAGCACAGTGAGCCGGGTCACCAGCAACAAATACATGGCGACACCGCGAGGTCTCTATGAACTAAAATATTTCTTCACGTCATCGATCCCGGCGTCCAGCGGCGACGGGTCGCATTCGGCGGAAGCGGTGCGCCATCGTATCCGCAGCTTGATCGGCGCGGAGCCGCCCGACAACACGCTCTCGGACGAGCGCATCGTCGAATTGCTGCGGGAGGACGGCGTGGACATCGCCCGCCGGACTGTTGCCAAATACCGCGAAGCGATGCGGATTCCTTCTTCGGTTCAACGCCGCCGGGAAAAGCTGCTCGAAATGTAAAGGCGTAGCAGTCTTAGCCGTCGCCTCGACGGTGGGCCGAGGAGGATGGCGCAATGCTTGATCGGGCAGGGCCGCGTTCCCACGTCTGCGACTGGGCAGCCGAACCCGGCCCGCAAGGGGTAATAGGAGCCATGCAGCTCAGCGTAACGGGCAAGCAGACCGAAATCGGCGAGGCGTTGCGGCGCCATATCGAAGGTAGTCTCGGTTCCATTCTCGACAAATATTTCAAGACGGCCATCGAGGCCCACGTCATCGTCTCGAAGGAGGCGCATTTGAGCCGGGCTGAAATTTCGATCCACATCGGCCGCGGCATTGTGGTCAACGCCCGTGCCGCCGCGTCAGAGGCCTACCTGGCGTTCGACGCGGCTGCCGAGCGTTTGGCAAAGCAGCTACGCCGGTATAAGCGCCGCCTGCGTGACCATCATGCAAAGGGGCGCGAGCCGGCCGGTGCCAGCGAACGGGCAATGGATTATGTGCTGGCGCCGATCGAAGAGGAAGAGGCCGAAGGGGAAGCAGCCGAGGCGGGCAATGTCAACGGCGCACCCGCGGTGATTGCCGAAATGAGTACTGAGTTGCCGAACCTCACCGTCGGAGAGGCAGCCATGCGCATGGACCTCGCCGAGGCACCGGTGCTGCTGTTTCGCAACCGCTCGCATGGCGAACTCAACCTCGTGTACCGTCGGACCGACGGCAATATCGGGTGGATCGACCCCAAACTGGACGCGGCGCGCGCGACGCGTCGAACCGCCTCCCGAGCCATAGGCCGCGAATGATCGGCGCTGTCGAGCGCTCTGTCATCACGGTGAAACTCGATGCCTGGCGGGGGCGCGGTTTGGCCCGTTGCGCGCCCCGACAGGGAATCTGAGCAATCGCTCGGGGGGGCGAGGGTGATGGATATCGCCGATTTGATAACCCCGCGCAGCGTTGTTGCCCAACTCCGCGCGGCAAACAAAAGGCATGCGCTGCAAGAGCTTGCGAAACGCGCTGCGGCAATTAGCGGTTTAAATGAGCGCGCAATCTATGATGTGCTAATCGAACGCGAAAGGCTCGGCAGCACCGGAATCGGAACGGGTGTCGGGATTCCGCACGGCAAGCTGCCCGGGCTCACCAGGCTCTATGGGATCTTCGCCCGGCTCGAGCGGCCGATCCCATTCGAAGCAATCGACGACCAGCCGGTCGACCTGATTTTTCTGCTGCTCGCCCCGGAAGGCGCCGTCGCCGATCATCTAAAGGCGCTGGCGCTGGTATCTCGATTATTGCGAGACCGTACCGTCTGCGAAAAGCTGCGCGGCACCGACAATGCCGACGCGCTCTTCGCCCTTCTCACCGACGCCGCCACGCACCCAGCCTAGCCGGGCACTCGTTTTAGTGAACGCTCAACGGCTCGAGGTCGTGCTGGCGGACTGTCGCCAGGGCGACCTCGCGGTTGGACAGCACGGTGACTTGCGTACCGTCTGCGGCGTGCACCGCAAAGGCGCTGGCGCCATCGACGACCACCGGCTTTACGTAGGCGAGGTCCTGCATACCGAAGAGTGCGAGTTCGCGCGACGACATCTGCCGGATGCGCTCGATTTCCTTCATTTCGTAGCCCTTTCTCGGATCGCGGCAGCGCCGGCCCGCCTCACGAGCCGGAGCCGACCGGCGCCCGCTTGGCCGCGGTCGGACCGCTCTTTATCTCGACGTTACGCACCCGGCTCTCGGCCTCAGGACGGACCAGATCGATGTGCAGCAGCCCGTTGTCGAGCAATGCGCCACTGACTTCGATGCCTTCGGCGAGAACAAAAGACCGCTGGAACTGGCGAGCCGCGATGCCGCGGTGCAAGTAGACACGCTGCGTGTCGTCGGTTTGCCTGCCGCGCACCACGAGCTGGTTGTCCTCGACCGTGATGCTGAGGTCGCTCATCCGGAAGCCGGCGACGGCGAGGGTGATCCGCAGGGCGTTCTCGCCCAGCTGCTCGACATTGTAGGGCGGATATCCGTCTGCCGACACCTTGCTGACCCGGTCGAGCGCCCGCTCGAAATGGTCGAACCCCAACAGCAGCGGCGAGTTGAACAGCGACAGCCGCGACATGCATCTTTCTCCTCTGCACCGAGCGAGAGTGGTGGCTGGCCCATTCGGCACCCGTCACTCACCATGCACCTGGCAGAATATTTGGGACCAGCGAGCCCGACAATCAAGCAAAGCCGGGCAAGCAAGCCGGCCGCTTGGCGCGGCGCTCGGGGCCGCCTTCGCCCGAAAATCGTTCCGTTGCGGCGAGCCATGCTTCCGCCAGCATGGGCGCGTGCCCATATCGGGCGTATCTTGATTTTCCTCGCGAGCTTTTGGACGAGCCTACTATGTCGAACCGGATGCTGAACTGGCGCATCCTGCTGGCGGTCTTTATCGCCGCGACCCTCGCATTGGCCCCGGCGATCGCCGAGGCGCGCGCCGGCAGCTCCGCGGGCGGCCGCTCGTCGAGCATGGGAAGCCGCGGATCGCGCACCTTCGAGAACAATGGCGCGCAGCCGCTGAGCCGCAGCGTCACCCCGCCGCCCCAGCCGTCGCGGCCGCCCGGCTTTGCCCCTGCCGCACCCGCCCCTGCCTTTGGCGGCGGCAGCTTCTTTCAGCGCCACCCGTTCTTGACCGGGCTGGCCGGCGGGTTCATCGGTTCCTGGCTGTTCGGGCACAGCGGCTGGGCGGCAGGCGAGGGCGGCGGGTCTGGGGCCTCGATGCTCGGCATGCTGTTGCAGCTGCTTGATCATCGGGCTGCTGATTTATTTCGCGGTCCGGCTGTTCCGCGGACGCGCTTACGCGATCGCGGGCGCGGCGGCGGCGGATGGCCGCCGCGCTCGGCCGGGCGGCGGCCGCCGCGCCGGCGGGCAGCGGGCGCGGGCGCGACATCAACCTTTCCGATGCCGATCTGCAGGCGTTTCAGGCGATCCACGCCGCGGTGCAGGAGGCGTGGAGCACGGGCGAGCTGGGGCGGTTGCGGCCGCTGATGACGCCGGAGATGCTGAGCTATTTCTCCGAGGAGCTGACCCGCAACGCCAGCCAGGGGGTGCGCAACATCGTCTCCGATGTCGAGCTCCTCAAAGGCGACTTGACCGAGAGCTGGGAAGAAGGCGACCTGCAATACGCCACCGCCTATCTCAAATGGCGGGCGATCGACTATCTCGTGCGGCTCGGGCGTTCGCCGGGCGACCCGGACTGGCTGGTCAGCGGCGACCCGCGCCGCCCGGTCGAGGCCGAGGAGATGTGGACCTTTGTCCGCCGCCGCGGCGGCCAATGGCTGCTCTCCGCCATCCAGCAGATCTGATCCGCAGCTTTCGCGAAATCGGCAGCTCCGAGGAAACGGCGGCAACCGATAGGCGTAATTTTTATTGTATTTTCGGTAGAAGCCTCCATTCTGCGGCCCTCGATAGTTGGGTTCGCCCGAGAGTTGGGTTCGCCCGATCACCGGACTTTGGGGGTCGACCTGCCACGCCTTGTCATCATCGCGGTTCTGGCCGCCACCTTGCCGGCAGTTCTGTCGATGCAGACTGCGGGTCCGGCCGCTGCCCCGCTTGTCGAGGCGCAGCCTGCCGAGTTCCTCGGGCCACCGCCTCTCGCCGGAGCGGAAACAAGGACGGCGCACCCTCACTCCATCGACCCCGCAGCCGCAGCGGGCGCGATCGATGCGGCGGCCGAGGCTGACCCGACGCCGGCTGGTTCGACGGCAGAGAGTTGAAGCTGAGTGCTGCCGGCGACGACAAATCCGACATGTTCGTCGATCCCACCGCCTGCGTTTACCCCGATGCCTTTCTGCGCAGCCTCGCCGGAGGCCGGGACGATTGCGGCCTACTCAAGCCCGGCACCGATGAATCGGAAATTCTAACCCTGCCGTTTCTGGCGCTGTCGGCTTGGGTTGTGGTGATCTGCGCGATCGCCGCACTGCACCATTTTCACCGCAATTGGCGTCTGTGGCGGTGGCTGCGCAGTATGCGGGCTCAAGGATTGGTGCCGAGCGGGACGAATTGGCGACGTCCGCCCCAACGCCGGCACCGCCGGTCGAGCCGGCATCGCAGAACAGCTTCGCGGCGCTACGCGGGCTGAGCCGATCACACGACCGACAAGTAGCGCTCGGGTGGAGTGGCGAGCAGCGCCGCGAGCCGAGCTATGCCGCGCTCCACCCGCTCGGCTGTGGTCTGGGCGCCGAGACAGATGCGCACCGCGTTGGGCGGCTGACGGGTGACGGCGAAGGCGGCGGCGGGGACGATCCCGACCCCGCACCGCCGCGCCGCCGCGGCAAAATCGTCGGCGCGCCACGGCTCCGGGAGCGTCAGCCAGAGATGGGCGGCGGCAGGATCGCAGGTGACCTCGACGCCGGAGAGGATTTCGCGCGCTCTGCGATTGCGGGTCCGCGTCTCGCTGCGCTTCTCGGCGGCGAGCCGCTCCGCGGTGCCGTCGGCGACCCAGCGCGCGACGATGCGCGCCATCAACGGCGGCGCCGAATAAATAGTGGCGCGCACTGCGGCGGCAATCGGCTCGATCTTCGCCCGCGGGGCATGCACGTAGCCGACGCGCAAAGCCGGGATCAGGCTTTTCGAGGTCGAGGTGACGTAAATGCCGTGCTGCGGCGCGTAATGCGCGAGCGGCGGCAATGGCTCATCCAGCAGAAAGCCGTAAACGTCATCCTCGATCAATGTTACCCCGTGCCGTTGCGCTACCTCCGCCAAGGCTTGTCGCCGCGCCACCGGCATCGTGGCGGTGGTCGGGTTGTGCAATGTCGGCATCGTATAAAGGGCACGCACCGGCGCGGCGCGGCAGGCCGCCTCGAGCGCATCGGGGACCAGCCCCTGCTCGTCCATGGCAATCGGGACCACCCGCAACTGCAATAGCCTCGCCAGCGCGCGCAGGCCAGGGTAGGTCAACGCCTCGGCCGCCAGGGTGTCGCCGGGCTGGGTCAAGGCACCGATGACGCAAGTCATGGCGTGCTGACCGCCGGCCGTCACCACCACCTGCTCGGGCGTCGTGACCAGCCCGCAACGCATCGAGGAAAGCGGTTCCTGCGACACGGTCCTCGCGGCGGCCGGCCGGGGCCTGATAGTCGAGGAGAGCGGCGAGGTCGGGCTCGGCGGCCAGTGCCTGCAGCGCCGCCGCGATCGCTGCCCCCTCCCCGGCGGCGCTGGGCCGATTGATCGTGAGGTCGATGAAATCGGGATCCGGCGTCTCGCCGAGAATGTCGCCGGGCATCACCGGAGCCACACCAGCCGAATGCCGCACATAGGTCCCGCGACCCACCTCGCCGGCAATCAGGCCGCGCCGCTCGGCTTCGGCATAGGCGCGGCTGACCGTGCCGATCGTGACGTGCAGTTTCCAGGCGAGATCGCGCTGCGTCGGCAGCTGCGTGCCGGCGGCCAGCCGGCCGACCTCGCACATCCTCTGCCAGGGCCTCGGCTATCGCGCGATAGCGCGGTCCATTGCGGCCCGATAGATCGGGCATCCAATTTGTCATGGTGACAAGTTTCTAATTGACGAATCATTCCGAGTCAATTTTGATTTCGCCGACCTAAATGAGATGAGGTCACACCTATGGCCCATAGAGATTGTATCGATACAAGCTGGCGCTTTCCGAGGTATCGGCTGCGCAATGTCCGCGGGCCCGCCGCTCCGCGTCGGTTGCTCCCGAACCTGCTGAGCCGGTTTCTGGCTTGGCGGGAACGCGCGCGGAGCCGACACTTGCTCCTACAACTCGACGACCGCATGCTGCGCGATGTCGGATTGAGCCGCTCGGACGTCGATCGCGAGTGCGCCAAGCATTTCTGGCAACCCTGAGGCCTCCCATGCGCATCCCGCTCTACCAAGTCGACGCGTTCACCAGCCGGCTGTTCGGCGGCAATCCGGCGGCGGTGTGCCCGCTCACCGAATGGCTCCCGGAAGCGACGATGCAGGCGATCGCCGCCGAGAACAACCTCGCCGAGACCGCGTTCTTCGTGCCGCAGGGAGATGGCTACCTGCTGCGCTGGTTTACGCCGACGGTCGAGGTCGAGCTGTGCGGTCACGCGACACTCGCTTCGGGTTATGTGGTGACCCGTATTCTCGCGCCCGAGCGGCGCTCGGTGACTTTCGACACGCTGAAGGCCGGGCCGCTCGAGGTGACCCGTGAAGGCGATCTGCTGGCCATGGACTTCCCGTCCTGGCCGCCGGAGGCGAAACCGGCCGATCCGCGAATACTTGCCGCGCTCGGCGCCCGGCCGGCCGAGAGCTTTGTCGCGCGCGGCCGCACTCTGGCGGTCTACGACCGCGCCGAAGACGTGGCGGCGCTGCGGCCCGACTTTGCCGCAATGCGCCGGGTCGAGGGCGCCGATGCGATCGCGACGGCACCCGGCCGCGATGGCGTCGACTTCGTTTCGCGGTATTTCGCGCCGAACTACGGCGTGGACGAGGACCCGGTCACCGGATCCGCCCATTGCGTGCTGACGCCCTATTGGGCGGCGCGGCTCGGCAAAGAGCAGCTGACGGCACGGCAGATCTCGGCGCGCGGCGGCGAGCTCACCTGCACCTTGCGCGGCGACCGCGTCACGATCGCCGGCCATGCGGTGCTCTATCTCGAAGGCGCGATCACAGTATAGCGGCGGGAAGAGGACCGGCCATGGCCGAACACTTCAATGAATTGGGGCAACCGATCGGGTTTCCGTTACCCCATTGGACGGCATGCCCGCGCCCGCCGCGCAGCGCAATGGAAGGCCGCTTCTGCATTGTCGAGCCGGTCGACCCGGCGCGCCACGCCGCCGACCTCCACGCCGCCAATTCGCTGGACCGGGAGGGGCGCAACTGGACCTATCTGCCCTACGGGCCCTTCGACCGGCTCGAGGATTACCGCCTCTGGCTCGACCGCGCGTCCGCCGGCGACGACCCGCTGTTTCACGCCATCATCGAGCGCCGGAGCGGCCGCGCCGTCGGCGTCGCCAGCTATATGCGCATCGACCCCGCAGCCGGCGTCATCGAGGTCGGCGGCATCAATTACGCGCCGCCCCTGCAGCGCACCCCGGCGGCAACCGAAGCGATGTACCTGATGATGCGCCGCGTCTTCGACGAGCTGGGCTATCGCCGCTACGAATGGAAATGCGACTCGCTCAACGCGCCCTCGCGCGCCGCGGCGCAGCGCCTGGGTTTCCAATACGAAGGCATGTTCCGCCAAGCGACGGTCTACAAGGCGCGCAACCGCGACACCTGCTGGTTCTCGATCCTCGACAGCGAATGGTTGGCGCTGAAAGCCAGATTCGAACGCTGGCTCGATCCCGACAATTTCGATGCGCAGGGGCACCAGAAGCGGAATCTGGCAAGCTGCGCTCAACCCCCGCCCGGCTGACTGCATGCGCCGAGCCGGTCCGTTGCCGCTCGACGTGCCGTAGCTCAGATCGGTCACGCCCGGTGTGGCCAACTTCCTCCATTTCAACAATGCGGGCGCTGCGTTGCCGCCGCGTCCGGTCTTGGAGGCGGTGATGAGCCACCTGGCGCGCGAGGCCGCCATCGGCGATTACGAGGCTGCGGCCGAAGCAGAGGGTCGCATCGCCGATGTATATGACGGCTTCGCCACCTTGATGGGCGCGGAGCGGTAACGAGATCGTATTAGTATTAGTGGAAAGCGCCACGCACGCCTGGGAGATGGCGTTTTACGCGATCCCGTTCCGCGCGGGCCACCGCGTCATCACCCGCGCGGGCCGAGTACTATCTCGCGTACTCGCAGATGAAGCCGCGCGTGGGGATCTAGATCGTTTCCGGTCGGCCGCCCTCGCCGGCTGAAACCGCGTTGATAGCCAACTGACCGCTTTCGACCTTGCTGCCGAGGGCCGACGTGCCGTCCGACGACGGCGCGCCGAGCGCCGATGAGACGATCGCATCACCCTGCACAAACCCGCCGATCCATGCAACCGGCGGGTTTCTTTTCGGTTCCGATTGACAACAGTCGCGCCATTAGGTTGCGGAGGCGCGCTTAGCCGCTGACGGGGATTAGCGCGCGAACTCGGGCGTCCCGAAACCAAAGCCCGCCCCACACGAAAACGCCAAGATAAACCCCAAAGAGGTCGTGTGTGAGGAGGGGATCGCCGAGACGGGCATGCGACGCAACCGCGCCGCCGAGATATCCGGTCAGCAGGATTGCCCCGAGAACCGCGGTTCGAGGAAACGCGTACAGCGCAGCACAGCCCAACAGGATGGTGCCAAGCACTGCAAGCGTCACGGGATCGGCGGGCCAGCCGATCTCCGTTGTTGCGGCTATCACGACCTGCGGCTGAACGAGCTTCATCGCCCCGTCCATCGCAAAAAAGGCGATTGCCAGGGCGCTCAGCACGCGGCCAATCCAAACACTGGCCGACAACGGGCCACGGCCGGACCGAGTGTCTGTTGTTGTCGCTTCGCTATACATCGTGTGTGTTCCCCTTGTTGGTGCGCGTGTCGTTCAAGCCTGGGTGAAGTCCTCCATTTCATACATCGGGCGGATTTCGATATCGGACGTTTCCGGCATCGGGTTCGGGCAACGCTTGACCCACGCGATGGCTTCGTCGGCAAATCCACTTTCCAGATCCAGTAGCCCGAAACCAGTTCGGCGGTGCTGTCGAAGGGACCCTGCCTGACGCTGCGCTGCTGCCCAGAAAAGGTGACGCGCGCGCCCTTGGCGT
>CAVOHI010000093.1:0-5156 GCA_963695605.1 uncultured Alphaproteobacteria bacterium
TATTAGCTTCGCCCTGATTTCGTCGGGAGAAATCGCCAGCTTTTCGAGGTGACGGGGACGGGCATATCCGGTGATGAAGTTGAACAGCCGGGCCGCGTCGCGGCACAATGCTGGGTCGCAGGTGAAGAACGACAGGTCGGTATAGATCTTGGCGGTAACCGGATGGTAGTTCCCTGTGCCAAAATGCACGTAGGAGTGGAGGGCCTCGCCTTCGCGGCGCGCGACCAGCGACACCTTGGCGTGGGTCTTCAGATCGACAAAGCCGAAGATGACTTGCGCGCCGGCCTGCTCCAAGCGCCGAGCCCAGCGGATGTTGCGCTCTTCATCGAACCGCGCTTTCAACTCGACCAGCGCTGTCACCGACTTACCCGACTCGGCGGCGTCGACCAGCGCCGCTACAATCGGCGAATCTTCCGAGGTCCGGTACAGCGTCTGCTTGATCGCGATTACATTCGGGTCGTCTGCCGCCTGCCGCAAGAATTGCACGACGACGTCGAAAATTTCGTAGGGATGATGGACGACAATATCTTTCGCGCGGATCGCGGCGAAGCAGTCGCCACCGTAATCCTTTATTCGTTCCGGAAACCGGGGCGTGAATGGCGGAAACAGCAGATCCGGCCGGTCCGAGGTAATCAGCAGGCGAACATCCGACAGAGCGACCATCCCGTCGAGCACAACAATGTCCCGGAGCTGGGTGCCGGTCTGCTCGATCACGAACTCACGCAGGCGCTCCGGGGTATCGGCCGAGAACGTCATGCGGATGATCTGACCACGCCGGCGCCGCTTCAGCGCAGACTTCGAACATCACGACCAGATCTTGCGCCTTCTCCTCGATCTCGATGTCGCTGTCGCGCAATGCGCGAAACAGGCCGTGGCCGAGCGGCTTCATGCCGGGAAACAGCTCCGCCAATCCGACGGCGAGCAGCACTTCCTCGACCAAGGTGAACCGTTCCTTCTCACCCGGCAATCGGATGAACCGCTCGACGCGTTCGGGGACGAGCACCAGCGCGTTGATCTCTGAGCCGTCCTCTCGGCGCAATTCTACAACCATCGCCAAGGCGCGATTGGGGATGAACGGGAACGGATGCGCCGGGTCGATCGCGATCGGCGTGAGCACCGGAAGCAGCCGATCGATGAACAGTTGCCGCAGCCAGGCGCGGTCATCGTCGGTCAACGCCTCATGGTCGAGGATGGAAATGCCTTCGGCGCGGAGCCTTTTCTGCAGATCGGCCCAGCAGCGCTGCTGTCGCTGAACCAGCCCCGCGGCGACTTCGGAGATCGCGACCAGCTGCTGCTCCGGGGTCAATCCGTCTTCGCTCTTCACCGGAACGCCGCTGGCCGCCAATTCCTTGAGGGCGGCGACCCGTACCATGTAGAACTCGTCGAGGTTGCTGTCGGAGATCGACAGGAACCGCACTCGCTCGAGCAGTGGATGGCCGAATTGCTCGCCTCCTCGAGGACCCGCTCGTTGAAAGCGAGCCAGGACAGCTCGCGATTGATGTATCGCTGCGATGGAGGCAGCAGCGCTGCCTCGGTTGTTGTATCCGGACGCGCCCGGTCGATCGCCAATTCCGCCATTCGCATTCCCTCACGGCAGCACAGCGGCTACTCGGATAGAGAATTCGGCTCTCCCGCCGGCGCGGACAAGCCTCTTCTAATCGGCCGGGATCATTTCATTGGCCTCGCAAGCGCACACGTTCCCCTCCTCTTCCCGTCGTTAGAACAGATGCAGGAACAGGATGTAGAGGAACCCCGACAGCATCATTGCCACCGGCAAGGTCAATATCCACGCCATCGCGATGTTGCGGAGCGTCGATAGCTGAAGTCCCGACCCGTTTGCCGCCATGGTCCCTGCGACCCCCGATGACAGGACATGGGTGGTCGACACCGGGAGACCGTAGGCGTCGGCTGCCGCAATGGTGCCTGCCGCGACCAGTTCGGCGGCCGCACCCTGACCGTAAGTCAAATGGGTCTTGCCGATCTTCTCGCCGACCGTGATGACGATGCGCTTCCACCCGACCATCGTTCCGAGACCTAGCGCGATGGCGACCGAGACCTTGACCCAGATCGGAATAAACTTCGTCGCTCCGTCGAGCGACTGCTTGTAGGCGTTCAGCGTCCCGACCTCCTCTTTCGAGAGCTCGTTGTCCTTATCCTTCATCAGGTTACGCAGCGCTTCGTCGGCAAGATACATGTCGTTGCGGGTATTACCGACCGCCTCGGCCGGGATTCTCGCAAACGAGCCGTATTCTTTTACCTGCTTGTCGATGTTCTGGATCAGCACGGCGAGCGAAGGATATGTCCCCTCGTTGATCTTGTGATGCGCAACGTACTCCATCACGGCAGGGCGCGGATCTCCAAGGATATTATACCCGGCAGCCTTCTCCTCGACGATCTTCGAGGCGGCCGCCGAGTTGGCCGAAAACTGGACGATCGCACTTTCGGGCAGCGCGCGATTGAGGGCGAACGCCGTAGGCACTGTACCGATCAGTATCAGCATGATGAGCCCCATGCCCTTCTGACCGTCGTTCGAGCCGTGGGCGAAGCTGACCCCCGTGCAGGTGAAGATCAGCAGGCCCCTGATCCACCACGCCGGCGGCTTATCGGTCTCCGGGGCGCGGTATAACTCGGGACGCCTGATGAGCGCCTTCATGACCAGCAGCAAGAGAGCCGAAAGAACGAAGCCGACAACAGGCGAGAACAGCAGCGCCTTGCCGATTGCCGTCGCCTGACCCCAATCGACACCCGACGTGCCGTCTTGCCCGCGCGCCAATGCATTGGCGACGCCGACCCCGATGATCGAACCGATCAATGTGTGTGAGCTCGAAGCCGGCAGGCCGAGATACCAGGTACCGAGGTTCCAGATAATGGCGGCGATCAAGAGCGCGAACACCATCGCAAACCCGGCCGAGCTTCCGACCTGCAGGATCAACTCCACTGGCAAAAGCGAGATGATGCCGAAGGCGACCGCGCCGCTCGACAGCAGCACTCCGAGAAAATTAAACGAGCCGGACCACACCACCGCGATCTGGGCCGGCAGCGAGTGGGTGTAGATCACCGTCGCCACCGCATTTGCGGTGTCGTGGAACCCGTTGACAAACTCGAAACCGAGCGCGGTCAGCAACGCGACGAAGAGCAGCAGGTATGGCAGAAACGTCGTCGTCCTGGTGCCGCTTTCGGCGACATCGGAATAGAGGCTGTACGACATAAAGAACAGACCGACGCCAAGAAGCAGAAGAAATATGATGGCTTGACGCGGATCAGACCCGCGGTCGAGAGAAGGGCGTACCGGTCTGCCGCCGGTCATCGCCTCTGCGTGCAGCGCAGCGTCGGCCATATTTTTTAGTCCCCTGAATTTTGGGCAAGCTCCACAATTATGGCTAATTAATATTTCAGTTCTGTGACTGAGGCCGCTCATTTCTGAACTTGACTATTGCGCTGCTGCATGGTGCGAGTGCGCGGCTCAACGGAGGCAATCAGTGCAGGGAAGCGCAATCAGCTATGCCAGCCTGACCGCACGCGGTCTGGTCCCGAACCGGTGGGACATCGTTGCCTTTCCATTGGTGTTTGGGCTGCTGCTGCTTGCGGCCAAGGGCGCTCGCGAAACCTTGGCTCCGCTCGCGGCGCTCAAAGAGCCGGTCGTCTCGCTCGATCCGGTCAATTTGCCGGAATACGCGCTGCGCACGACCCTGCGCATGTTGGCGGCAATGGTCGCGTCGCTCCTCTTTACCGTCACTTATGGGACGCTCGCCGCCAAGAGCCGGCGCGCCGAACTCGTCCTCGTCCCGCTCCTCGACATCCTGCAATCGGTGCCGGTGCTGGGTTATATTTCCTTTACCGTCGTCTTCTTCATGTCGCTCTTTCCTGGCCGGGTCGCAGGCGCCGAGGCCGCGGCGATCTTTGCGATCTTTACGAGCCAAGCTTGGAACATGACATTCAGCTTTTATCAGTCGCTGCGCACCGTGCCGCGCGACCTCGAGGAAGCGACGGAGAGTTTCCGCTTTTCCGCGTGGCAGCGCTTCTGGCGTCTCGAGGTGCCGTTTGCGATGCCGGGCCTCATCTGGAACATGATGATGAGCATGTCGGGGGGCTGGTTCTTCGTCGTGGCGAGCGAGGCGATTACGGTCGGCGACAAGACGATCACATTGCCCGGCATCGGTGCCTATTTGGCGCAGGCGACGGCGGAAAAGAACCTTGCCGCCGTCGGTTGGGTGGTCCTTGCAATGACCGTAGTAATCATTCTCTACGACCAGCTGATGTTTCGGCCGCTGGTCGCGTGGGCCGACAAATTCCGGTTCGAGCAGACCGGCGCACAGACCGCACCGGGTTCCTGGTTTCTCAATCTGCTGCAGCGCAGCCGCCTATTACAAACCGCAACCATACCGGTAAGTCTGATGCTGCGAACGCTCTCGCGATCGCGCTTTGCCCCATTGCGGGAGGGCGCCGCGAGGGTGCGCCCTTCGGGCTCGATGGCGATCGACGCCGTTTGGTTCATCGCCATCGCAGCGGCGGCGGTATTTGCCGCGTGGAAGATCATCGATTATGTCGCAACGGGGGTGGGCTGGGCTGACGTCCTCGATGTTTTCGAGCTCGGCTCGTTCACCCTCACCCGTGTTGTTGTGCTGATCGCCGTCGCCTCACTGATTTGGGTCCCGATCGGAGTGGAGATCGGTTTGCGGCCGCACCTCGCCGAGAAAATCCAGCCGCTGGCGCAGTTCCTCGCGGCGTTCCCCGCCAATCTGCTGTTTCCGATATTCGTCGTGGCGATTGTCCGTTTCGAGCTGAACCCGGACATTTGGCTCAGCCCGCTGATCATTCTGGGTACCCAATGGTACATTCTGTTCAATGTGATCGCCGGCACGATGGCGTATCCCAACGACTTCCGCGAGGCGGCGACCAATTTTCGCATGCGCGGCTGGCAGTGGTGGCGCCAGGTGATGTTGCCGGAAATCTTTCCCTATTTCGTCACCGGCGCGATTACTGCGTCGGGCGGCGCGTGGAACGCCAGCATCGTCGCAGAAGCGGTATCCTGGGGCAATACCAAGATCTTCGCGCACGGCCTCGGGGCCTATATCGCCGAGAACACGGCTTCCGGAGATTATCCGAAAATCGTACTCGGCATCGCCGTGATGTCACTGATCGTAATCCTGTTCAAT
>CAVOHI010000094.1:0-230341 GCA_963695605.1 uncultured Alphaproteobacteria bacterium
AAATCGCCTACACGAGCCCTAGTATTCTCGGCATTCAGGCCGCTGTCTCGGCGGGAACTCGGCGTCAGCATCCTGCCCGAGGTCGCCATTCTTCCCGAGCATACGGTGCTCGGCGCGGGCGATGGCTTTCCGCCGATTACCGATACCGAAGTGGCACTTGTTGCAGCGCCCGAGGTCAGCGCAGCCAGCCGCCGGCTTGCAGAGGCTTTGACCAACTTCTGCAGCACCCTCGACCCGCGGATGGCGGCATGACTGGCAAGGGCCGACAGTAGTTGTCTCTCGCATTGCAACCGCGTCAGCTAACCGCGGAACCGCCTGCCAGCCGGTATTGCACTGCGTCACATAAGGGTAATAGCCGGCGGGATCCCAACAGTAGTACCAAGTCTGCGCGGAATAGGGTTGGCTGTAGTCGTAGTAGCCGTAGTCAGGGTAATTGTAATCCCATCCATAGGGATATCCATAGTAACCGAACCCTAGGCCCCCGAAGAAACGGCCGCGCCGATCGCCGAAACTCTCGTGACGTCGCCGGGGCCTTCGTGACGCTCGCCGAAACCCTCGTGACGCCCGCCGAAACCTTCGTGCATAGCGGCGAAGCGACCGTGAAATCCGCCAAATCCGCCGCCGTGAAACCTCCGCCATGGAAGCCACCAAATCCGCCGCCGTGGAAACCTCCGCCATGGAAGCCACCAAACCCGCCGCCGTGGAACCCCCCACCCCCGCCTCCGCCATGTGGCCCGGCGTAGGCAAGATTTGGCTGGCCGAGCGCGCTGGCGCACAAGAGAGCAGCTGCGGTTGCCAGAACCTTTGCCGTTCTTGGCCGGGCCCAATGTTCGCTTAACTGTTGCATCGAAGACTCCATTGCGCCGGCCGCATATCACGCGTCTGTGACTGCCGGACGCGGCTTTGAACCTTCAATGTGTGGACCAACGGACCAAATCAGATGCGATATTTGTTGCATTGGGTGCTGAGAGGAATTCAGCAATGCGCCGCACCGATCTTGCCGATCTGACCGCGTTCGTTGCCGTCGCCGACAATCTCAGCTTCCGCGAGGCGGCATCGCGTATCGGCGTCACGCCGTCGGCGCTCAGCCACACGATGCGGCACTTCGAGGAACGTCTTGGGTTCCGATTGCTGAACCGCACGACGCGGAGCGTCGCGCTCACCGATGCGGGCCTGCGCCTGCTCGATCGGCTTCGCCCGGCGGTCGAACAGATCTCTCGGGGGCTGGATGACCTCAAAGGGGAACAGGGGCATCCCTTCGGGCACCTGCGCCTTTATATGACCTACCTCGCCGGCACGGCGGTCATCGCCCCCGTCTGGGCGCGCTTCTTTGTCGACTTTTCCTGACGTCCAGCTCGAAATCCACTTCGACGCGGCGCCGGCCGACATCGTCGCGAAGGGGTTCGATGCCGGGATCGGTCCAAAAGACTGGGCGGCCGCGGACATGATCGCCGTTCGGGTGATGGGGCCGATGCGGGTGGCGGTCGTCGGCGCGCCGGCGTATTTCGCGCGGCGGCAGCCGCCACGCACGCCCGATGATCTCGGCCGCCACAGCTGCGTCCAATATCGCCGGGCGACCGACGGCACGATGTTCGAGTGGGCATTCGAGCGGCACGGCAAGTCAAGGCGGATATCGGTGGATGGCCGGGTCATCGTCAACGATACCGATTTGGCGGTTCGTGCGGCCGCCGACGGGTTAGGAATCGCCTACGCGGCCGAAGCTGTCGCCGACCCGTTCCTGCGTTCGGGGCAGCTGGTTCGCGTGCTGGAGGACTGGACGCCCGCCTTTGAGGGGTTCTTCCTCTACTATCCCGGCCACCGGCAAGTGCCGGTCGCGTTGCGCGCCCTCATAGATATGCTCCGCGGCGCCCGCGGGTCGGCACCGGCCGAAGGTTCCCTCGATATCCCTTTCGCGGCCGATTGAACCCGCGGGGACCCGCCGTAGCCGTACGCTCCTCGGGCGCAAACGCCCCCCGATGCTGGACGATACATGAATGTTTCTCATCTCCTCATCAAAATGAGCGCGATTGAGAAGCATCCGCTCCGCCCGTATTTCCCGGTGCGAACTTGCGGACCGGGCCACCGAAGCCGGTGGGCAGCCCGGAGATCATCCTGAACCCCGGAGCATTAAACATGTCGCAATACGACAATGACCACCTTTGCAGCCTTCGTGCGGCGCTGCTGGACCATCCTATTTACAGCAACATCGTTTCGGTCGCCGATCTCAGGAGCTTCATGGAGGATCACGTCTTTGCCGTTTGGGATTTCATGTCGCTGCTGAAGCAACTCCAGCAGGACATGACGTGCATAACAGTGCCGTGGTTCCCGACGGATGATGCAAAGGCCGCCCGCCTGATCAATGACATCGTGATCGGCGAGGAGACGGATGTTGGTCCCGATGGCTCCTACATGAGCCACCTCGCTCTCTACCTCCGCGCCATGCGGGACATCGGCGCCAATACCCGCCAGTTCGAGAAGTTCCGTTCGCTGGTCCTGGTCGGCATGCCGGTCGAAGTAGCCCTGGCGCGGATCGGTGCGCCGCCCCATGTGCAGGTCTTTGTCGCGCATACGATGACGCTCGCCAATTCAGGCTCGACGGAAGAGGTGCTGGCGGCCTTCTTCTACGGCCGCGAAGACATCATCCCGGAGATGTTCCGCAGGCTTCTCGACACGCTCTACGGCGCCAAGAACAACAACGCTCACCTGCGCCATTTCATCTACTACATCAATCGGCACATCGAACTCGATGGCGACAGTCATGGCCCGATGGGGCGCGAATTGCTGGACGACCTGATCGCGAACTCGCCGGATCGGGGCGAGCGGACTCGGCGTGCGGCGTGTAGCAGCATCAAAGCCCGGATCGGGCTTTGGAACGGAACATTGAACAAACTCCGTAACGGTCGTGTTGGGGAAAGCTCAGTCCAAACCCAGGCCGCCTGACCACACTAGCCAGCACAACTGAATTGCCACCATCGCGCCAGTGATTGAGGGTTGGACCAATGCCAGCAAGGCCGGTGCCACCGGCAACTGGCGTGCCTTTCGGATCGGGCAGGAGCCGCCTAGCCCGATCCACACCGGTCAGATCGCTCACAAGAGCGAGCTTTACCCGGGCCAGGATCCGGCGCTGATCGCCAATGAGACCTGGGCCGCGGTCGAGACCAGCGGACTACAGTTCCCCCGCGAGTATGGAAGCACCGAGCAATGCGCCGCCCTTCGGGGCGGGGGTAACCCCCGACCCGTTGGAGAACCTCGGCACTCATTACTATATGGGCAACACTAAAATTGCCACAATGTTCGCGTCTCATGGAGGGAGCTGCGCTGGGCGATTGGACGAGCTGGAGCGATGGCTGTTATTTGGGTGCAAGTAGCGAAAGCAGCCAGCAGAGCTGTGGAGAGAACCGAGCCTGATGTGCACCTGATAAAACAGGTGGAACAGGTGACAAAGTCGGCTTTGGAAGGACCGATCTGGCGCTTCGCCCGGATTCCGAGCATGGGGGTCACGGACGCGGTAGAAATCCTTGTATTTCTGATTTGGCAATTACTGCATTGGCTGTTATTTGGCTGCAAAAACAGCCAAAACATCCAGAAGAGGCCGGGCGACCTGTTTGCGAAGGGGCAGTCTGGCAATGCTGCCGGCCCTAACCGGCGGTTCCACGAAGCGGGCCCCATGGGCTGCCGAGCCGTTGCTCCGCCAAATTCGGTGAGACTGATCCGTAACCTCGGAAATCTGGCTTGCTGTCCAGATTTTCAAAGTAAGTCACTACCTGCGAGAGGCGGAGTTGACTTAAGGAGGGGCAGGATGTGCGCGCTCAAAGGCCGGAATGCGGTGCTATGCAGCCGTTCGCCGTTGGGGAGGCAAGGACCCATCGGGTCGATCTGCCCCGTTAACTGGCGGATATCGCAACACCTGGATTCGGCGCAACCACGCCCACGGCAGGCGCCGTTGGGTATCGGCCGCCGACGGGGGGGTCGGGCTAGCGACCCGTGAGAAGGTGGCAAGGTCGGTGCCACATAAAGCGGGGTTCAGGGTCATGTCTCCAGGGGCAGTGGTCGAGGGCAGCCGGGCCGACGGGTGAACTCACGCGTCAATCCAGGCTCCGCCGGCGAGCGCGCGACAGCAGCGCCGGCCGGCAATTGAGCTGCGCCGTGCTCGACACGGCAACGGGAGAGGCGGTAGTTATCGATTACCCGGATAGTTGCTTGGACCTGAAGGCTTGTACAACAGGCGCCGGGGAGGGAGGGCGCATGCGAAAACTATCGGCGCTCGGCTCGGCGCTACTCCTCGCCGGGCTGCTCAGCGCGGGCGCGGCGGGCACCGAGAACCTCGTCCTCCTATCTACCCAGCTGCGCCCGATCGAGGAGGCCCAGAAGATGCGCAATGTAATCCTCGAGGATTTCCGGGGTAACGTCGACTACGTCACCGAGCAGCCGGCGCAGCTCTCTGTGCGCATCAAAGCCGAGCAGCAAGGCGGCACGCACACGATCGACGTCGTCGGTGCATTGCACGGCGAGTTGCAGCCGCTCGTGTCGCTCGACGCACTCGTGCCGCTCGATGACCTTGGCAGAACAGCGACGGCGCGGGGCGTTCCCGACGCGCTGATGACGCTCGGCAAGTTCGGCACCGCCCGCCAGCTATACATCCCCTGGATGCAGGCGACCTACATCATGGTCGCCAACAAGGAGGCTCTGCCCTATCTCCCCGCCGGGGCGGACATCAATGCACTCACCTACGAGCAGCTGGCCCTTTGGGCAGGCGCGGTCCAAGAGAAGACCGGCAAGCGGCTGCTCGGCTTCCCGGCCGGACCGCAAGGCCTGATGCATCGCTTTTTCGAGGGCTTCCTTTATCCGTCCTATACCGGCGGCGTCGTGGTGCCGTTTCGCTCGGAGGCAGCCGAGACGATGTGGACGCAGTTTGCATCGCTGTGGAAGGCCGTCAATCCGAACTCCACCAGCTATAATTTCATGCAGGAACCGCTGCTGTCGGGCGATGTGTGGATCGCCTTCGATCACATCGCCCGGGTGCTCGATGCGCTACGTCAAAAGCCGGACCAGTTCGTTGCTTTTCCTGCCCCCGCCGGGCCCAAAGGACGGGGCTACATGCCGGTGCTGGCCGGCCTCGCGGTAGTCAAGGGCGCGCCCGACCCTAACGGGGCAACGGCGCTGATCGACTATCTGACCCGGCCGGAAACGCAGATCGCCACCGCGCGCAGCGTCGGCTTCTTCCCGGTGGTGAAAGCGGATTTGCCGGCGGACCTCGACCCCGGCATAAAGCTCGGCGCCGGCGCGATAGAAAAGACCCAGACGGCGAAAGAGGCGCTGACCGCTCTATTGCCGATCGGCCTCGGCCAGCACGGCGGCGAGTTCGACAAGGTCTTCATGGACACCTTCCAGCTGATCGTGCTGCGTGGCCAGAAGCCGCGCGCGGTGCTCGATCGCCAGGCGGAGACCTTGCGGCGCCTGATGACCGAGACCGGTGCGCCGTGCTGGCTGCCCGATCCGCCCGGCACCGGCCCATGCCAGGTGCAATAACGCCGGCTCGCCGCGCGGCGGTCCGAGTGTGCCAATGAACGCCCGGGTTATCCCCTATCTGCTGATCGCACCCTCGCTCGCCTTCTTGGCGATATTGTTCTTTGTGCCGCTGGTCCAGACGGTCGCGCTGGCATTCCAGGCCGACGGGATCTGGAGCACCGGGAATTTCACACGCATGACCGGTGACCTCAATTTCACCGACGCGGTCGTCAATACGTTCGAACTCGTGATCATTGTCGTGCCTTTGCAGCTCCTACTGGCGCTGGCGATGGCAATGATGCTGCAGCATCTGCGCAGCGGCCGCGACATCGTGCTGTGGATCTGGTCGATCCCGCTCGGCATCTCCGATCTCGCAGCCGGCCTCGTATGGCTCGCGATCCTCACCGACAAGGGATACCTCAACACGATCCTTGTCAGGCTCGGCGTGCTGAGCGGGCCGCAAAGCTGGCTCAGCTACGAAACACCCGCGACCCTCCTTGCCGCGATCGTCGTCGCCGAGCTTTGGCGGGCGACCGCGATCGTGCTGGTCATCCTCGTCGCTGGCGTGCAGCTGATCCCGAAGGAGTACGGCGAGGCCGCGGACGTGTTCGGCGCCACGCCCTGGCAGCGCTTTACGCGGGTGACCCTGCCATTGCTCAAGCCCAGCATCCAAACAGCCCTGATTTTGCGCACGGTGCTGGCGTTCGAGATGTTCGCAATCGTGCTGTCGATCGGCGGACGCAATTTCCCGGTCCTCGTCAGCGAAGCCTTCAACTGGCAATACACCCAGCAAAATTTCGGCGTCGCCGCAGCCTATGCCGTGATCGTCATGGGCGTCTCGCTCGCCGCCACCCTCATCTATCTCTGGGCGCTGCGCACGCCGGCGGCACAGCGATGACGCTGCGGCGAGCTGTCTTCATTACCGGGATCATAGTGCTGAGCGTCTGGACATTGCTCCCGATCTATCTGATCGCACTCGGCGCCGTCGGCGGTCGCACGGTTGTCAACAGCTGGCCGAAGCCGTTTCTGCCGCCGGCCGATTTGTCCTTCGCGGCGATGCGGGAATTCCTGGACATCGCCGGGGTCTGGACCTCGGCGCTCTACAGCGTCGAGGCGGCCGTGCTGTGCATGGCGTTCTCGATCCTGCTGGGTGTGCCGGCCGGCTACGCGCTCGCGCGCTTCGTCTTCGCCGGGGCCACCGCATACCGCCTGGTTGTCTTGCTGACGCGAGCCTTTCCAGTCGCAATCCTCGCGCTGCCACTCACTGTCGGCTTCATCCGGCTCGGGCTTTACGACACTCCGCTCGGCGTCAGCTTGATGCATACGGCGCTCGCGCTGCCCTTCGCGGTGCTGGTCTCGGCGAGCCTCTTCCAGGCGATCCCGAAAGAGCTCGAGGAGGCTGCCTGGGTGTTCGGCTGCTCACCGGTGCGTGCGTTTCTGCGCGTCGCGCTGCCATTAGCACTGCCCGGCATTGCAGCCACGGCGATCTTTGCTTTTGTCATCTCGTGGAACGAGGTATTCGCCGCCTCCGTGCTGACGGTACGGCACAAGACGCTTACCGCCTATCTGCTCTCGGTTCTGTCCGAGAGCCCCCTGCACGTGCAGTTCGCCGGCGGCTTCGTGCTGATCATTCCCTCGGTGCTGTTCATCTTTCTCGTTCGCAAGCGCCTCTTTTCAATGTGGGGCATCGCCAACCGATGAGCGCAGGTTGAGATGGCAGCTATCATCGTCGACAACGTCGCCAAGTCGTTCGGCAGCTTTGTGGCGCTCGAGCGGGTCGACTTGCATGTAGCGGATGCCGAGTTTGTCGCTTTGCTCGGCCCGTCCGGCTGCGGCAAGACCACCTTGCTGCGGATCATCGCGGGTCTCGAGACACAATCCTCCGGCCGCGTGCAGATCGGCGGGCGCGACGTCTCGGCGCTCGCGCCGCGCAAGCGCGGGCTGGCGATGGTGTTTCAGAACTATGCGGTCTTTCCGCACATGACCGTTCGGCAGAATGTCGGCTTCGGATTGCGCATGGCGGGCGCTGAGCCGGCGCGGATCGAGCGGCAAGTCGCGCGCGCGGCGGCATTGCTGCACATCGAACCCAATCTCGATCGCTATCCGGCGCAGCTTTCCGGCGGACAGCGCCAGCGGGTCGCAGTCGCCCGCGCATTGGCGATCGAGCCCTCTGTGCTGCTGATGGACGAGCCGCTGTCAAACCTCGACGCGCTGTTACGGCTAGAGATGCGCGCCGAGTTGAAGTCGGTGCTGCGCGAGGCTGGCACCACCACGATCTATGTGACGCACGACCAGACTGAGGCGATGGGCCTTGCCGATCGCATCGCCGTATTGCACGCAGGCCGCATCCAGCAGATCGGCCCGCCCGCCGAGGTCTATGCCCTTCCCGCAACCACCTTTGTCGGCGGCTTCGTGGGCAGCCCGCCAATGAATTTCCTGACCTTGCCGGTCACGAACCGCCAGGTTCAGCTCGGTGCGCTCAGCTTAGCATCGCCAGCGGGGTCCACAGGCCGAATCGTACTGGGCGTGCGTCCCGAGGATTTGCAGCCGACCGCAGCGGCCGAGGGATTTCCCTTTGTGGTGCGCGTGGCCGAGCCCCTCGGCTCCCACATCATGCTGACCGGAGAGAGCGCCGGTCAGCGGGTCAGAGTGATTGTGCCGCCCGAGCATCCTGTTCGGCCCGGGGTCACCATGCATCTGCGCCCGCGCCTTGACCGTGTGGTCTGGATGGATCCCGCCAGCGGCGCCGCCCTCAGTCGTGGAGAGGGTCGGAAGCTTGGAACTGAAGCAGCAGGCGATTGAAATTCTTCGCCGCAACGATCAGGGCGGCTATACGCTGCCGACGGCGAGCGGCCTTTATCCAGCGCAATGGAACTGGGATTCGTGCCTCGTCGCACTAGGCTTGGCGCAATTCGACGAACCGCGCGCCGTCACCGAGATCGAGACATTGTTCAGTGGCCAATGGCCGGACGGGATGGTGCCGCACATCCTGTTTCACGGCGACGACCGCAGTTACTTTCCCAACGCCGCGGTATGGCAGGCCGGGCCGACAAGACGCTCGTCGGGCATCACGCAACCGCTTGTCGCGGCTACGGTGGTGCGACACCTTTTCGAGCGCACGTCGGACCCGATGATCCGTGCGCGGCTGACGGCACTGGTGGCGAAATTGCTCGTCTCGCACCGCTGGTGCTATGCCGCGCGCGATCCCTACGGCACCGGATTGGTGTCGATCATCCATCCATGGGAAAGCGGCATGGACAACAGCCCGGTCTGGGACGATGCGCTCGCTGCCGTCGAACCGGGCCCGTCGGTCGCACATCTGCGGAGGGACACTGGCTTCGCCGCCAACGAGCATCGCCCGACGGGGTCGGAATACGACCGTTACATCAACCTTGTCAGCAAATTCCGCGACAACGGCTATCGCCCCGACCGCCTGTATGAGATTTCGCCGTTCCGAGTTGCCGATATCGGCTTCAATGCCATCTTGCAGCGGGCAAATCAGGATCTGCAATCGCTGCTCGCCGCTATCGGAGATGTCGCCGGTGCCGAGGAAGTCGCAGCAATGGAAGAAAGGACGAGCGACGCCATAGCGCGATGCTGGCACGAGGAGGACGGCTTCTTTTATGGCGTCGATACACGCAATGGTGCAGTAATCCGCAAGCCAGGCATTGGCGGTCTCTTGCCGCTGCTCGCCGATCCGCAGGTGACTGCGCGACAGCCCCGGAAAATCCACAGCACAATCCGGGTCGCCGAGCTTGCGGCGGAGCGCACGCCCGGTCGCGTAAACTTGCGCAATCGGATTCTCGAGGAAATCCGCACTTTCGAGAAGCTCGAATGGCGCTTCTGAAATCTCGACCTCAGTCCCCGGCCGCCAGATAAATCGACGGCCCATGACTTGCGGGTGCAAAGTTCGCACGAACACTGCGACTCGCCAGAGCGGGATGCCGCAAGCCACGAGCCGCTCGCTTAATTGGGCTAATACCTGCTGCGGCAGCGGTGCCGACCGTGCGCCGCCAATCAGCCAATCGACAATCGCTCTGATATTACAGTCGGTCATCGGGAGCGAATTGATCGTTTTCGAATCCCCGCTCATATTACGGTAACCTGCTTTCTCGGGGCAGCAAGATGGCGATCCAGGTATCCCCGCTTCACCCGACCCTCGGCGCCGAGGTGCGCGGGGTCGATCTCACGCGGGCTCTGACATCCGAAGTCTTTGCCGAGATCGAAGCGGCCTTCAACAGCTACGGCATCCTCGTCTTGCCGGGGCAGCCGGTGAACGACCAGCAGCAGCTCGCCTTCAGCCGGCTGTTCGGCCCGCTCGAGGTCAATCCGAATTATGCCGGCGCCAAGATGCGTCTGCGCCCCGATGTCGCCGACATCTCGAACCTCGATGCCGAAGGCCGGGTGCTCGCGCGCGACGACCGCCGCAACCTTTTCAATCTCGGCAATCAGCTGTGGCACACCGACAGCTCATTCAAGCAAATTCCCGCGAAATGCTCGCTGCTGTCGGCTCGCGAGCTTCCTTCGTCAGGCGGCGAGACCGAGTTCGCCGATCTGCGCGCGGCGTGGGACGCGCTACCCCAGTCGCGGAAACGCGCGTTCGACGGGCTCATCGTGGAGCACAGCATCTTCCGCTCGCGCAGCCAGATCGGTTTCGCCGACTTCAACGACGAGATCTTCAAGCAATTGCCGCCGGTGCCGCAGGTATTGGTGCGCCATCATCCGGCCTCTTGCCGCACGAGCTTCTACCTCGCCTCGCACGCCTCGCACATCATCGGCTGGCCCGTCGAGGAGGGAAGGGCGCTGATCGAGGAGTTGATCGCCTTCTCGACGCAGCCGCAATTCGTCTACCAGCACCGCTGGACCGTCGGGGACCTCGTAATATGGGACAATCGCTGCACGATGCACCGCGGCCGCCCCTACGACGATACCCAACGCCGCGTCCTGCACCGCACGACCGTATCCGATGTTGCGAACACGCTGGAGCAGGAAGGCCTGGTCGCAACCTCCGTCGCTTGAGCGGCTTATCCTGATCCACACTGCTGCGTGTCGCGCTGGCGTTTGCATTCCGAGGGCTGGCAAAAAA
Organism: uncultured Alphaproteobacteria bacterium; assembly: GCA_963695605.1. GTDB lineage: Bacteria > Pseudomonadota > Alphaproteobacteria > ATCC43930 > CGMCC-115725 > AP-15. The sequence goes on from CAVOHI010000094.1 coordinate 10,595, forward strand.
GGCGGATCGTCTGGCATTTGGTGGGACGGTGGGCTACGCTGTAGCAGCAGCACTGAGAGGTTAGACGACCACGCCGGATCGAGCCATGTTGCTGGGTTGATTGCATCTAACAACGATTGTTACCGGGCGGGTGTGGAGGCGTGGCGCCACCAGCACCCGGATCAATCCGCCGAATACGCCGCAAAGCAGGCGGTCGCTGTGATCCTCGCGACGCATGTGAAGATCCCGATCGAGGAATAGCTTCTCCTTGACATGAACAAGCGTTCCCGCTTGCATCCCGGGGATGGGCGAACCTTCACGGCCCGGTGCAAAGCAGGGCACCGAACGAGCGGAGCGCGAGAAGCGCTTGGCCAAGGCCTTGCGCGAAAATTTGCGGCGGCGCAAGGAGCAGGCGCGCGCTCAACAACAGCTCCCCAAGAAAGGCGCGGGAGGCGACGGCGAGCCGCCGGCTTGAGCGGCGCTTCGCCGTCCAGTAAAAGCACCCCGTCGGCGGCTTGACCGTCAATTGAATGGGTGCCGCCGCCGGTCTGAGCGGCGGCGCGTGCATCGAGGCGATGGACAAGATCTGCATCAAGGGCGGCGTGCCCCTCGAAGGCGTAATTCCGATCGGCGGCGCCAAAAACGCCGCTCTGCCGCTGATGGCGGCGTCCCTGCTGATGCCGGAGACCTTGACGCTAAAGAACGTCCCCGTTCTCGCCGATATTGCCACGATGGCGAACCTATTGGTTCAGCATGGCGTGGAGGTAATGCGAGGCGAGGAGGGGACAGATTCGGGACACGTCGTCGAATTGTCGGCTGGGAACATCACTTCGAGCACCGCACCCTATGACCTCGTGCGGAAAATGCGGGCTTCGGTCCTCGTCCTCGGGCCGCTGGTCGCACGCTGCGGGCGAGCGCGCGTATCGCTGCCGGGCGGTTGCGCGATCGGGCCGCGTCCGGTCGACCTTCACATAAAGGGGTTGCAGCGACTCGGCGCCGAGGTCGAACTGCGCGAAGGCTATATCGACGCGCGCGCTCCCAAAGGACTGCGTGGCGCGGAGATCGCCTTTCCGGCGGTCTCGGTTGGCGCTACCGAAAATCTGTTGATGGCAGCCAGTCTTGCGGAGGGCGAAACCCGGCTGATCAATGCCGCGCGCGAGCCGGAAATCACCAATTTGGCCGAATGCCTGGTAGCGATGGGCGCGCGCATCGATGGGATCGGCACCGACCGTCTGAGGATCCTCGGCGTCCCGCAGCTGCACGGGGCAACACATTCGATCATCCCGGACCGGATCGAAACCGGAACCTACATCATGGCCGCCGCAGCGACGAATGGCGAGGTCAGGCTGACCGGGACGCGTCTCGATCTCGTGGCGGCAGTCGTGCGCATCCTCGAAAGCGCGGGTGTCAAAGTCGAGGAAACGGCTGGCGAACTGGTCGTGCGGCGAGCTGCCGAACGCCTCGAAGGCGTCGACGTGATGACCGAACCCTATCCGGGCTTTCCGACCGATCTGCAGGCGCAGACTATGGCGCTGATGACGATTGCCAATGGCGCCTCGATGATCACCGAAACGATTTTCGAGAACCGGTTCATGCATGTTCCGGAGCTGGCGCGAATGGGGGCCAACATCAACGTCCATGGCGCCTCCGCTTTGGTGCGCGGCGTGCCGCGTTTGATGGGGGCGCCGGTCATGGCGACGGACCTGCGCGCCTCGGTGTCATTGGTCGTGGCCGGCCTCGCCGCGGCGGGGGAAACCGTGATAAACCGCGTCTATCACCTGGATCGCGGCTACGAACGGCTCGAGGAAAAGCTCGCCGGGTGCAATGCCCGGATCGAGAGGCTACGGGATGGCGCCTGACGAAGGCGCGGCGTTGAAACTGCGCGCCGAAGACGCCGAAGACTTGGCGGTGATATCGGCTTGCCTGCAGGACGCGCTCGTCGCCGTGGGCGATCTTGCTTACGCCCCGGAAGAGCGCAGCTTCCTGTTCGTCGCCAACCGGTTTCGCTGGGAAAATGGGCTCCGCCCGGCGCCCGGCGAGGCCCCATTTGAGCGGATCTTGTGCGGCGTTACCTTCAGCGAGGTGGTGGGGGTGTCGTACAGCGGGTTTCGCCGCACCGATGATAGTCGGATATTGTCGTTGCTGACGATCCGGCCGGAAGATGGCTTGGTTAATCTCGAGTTTTCCGGCGGTGCGGCGATCCGGCTCGAGGTCGCGCGAATCCTTTGCCACGCCAGGGACCTCGGCGATCCGTGGCCGACACCGTGGCGTCCCTGCCACGATTTGGATGAAGCTTCGTGACCGCCGAGCCCGTGCCTATGCCTATCCGCGACGATCCCTTGATTATGGCATTGCCGAACGGACAAATCCTCGGCGAGGTGATGCCGCTATTGCGTCAGATCGGCATCGAGCCGGAGCCAGCCTTCGATGACCCTGCTTCGCGCCAGCTGCGTTTCACGACCAGCGAGCCCGGCCTCGATTTGATCCGCGTGCGCAGTTTCGATGCCGCGACCTTTGTTGCCTTTGGCGCGGCACAGCTCGGTATTGCCGGGAATGACGTGCTGATGGAGTTCGACTATTCGGAAATTTACGCGCCGCTCGATCTCGACGTCGGCCATTGCCGGCTCTCCGTCGCGATGACGGCGGACTCGCTCGGGCAGGCCGACGTCAGGCGATCGAGCCATGTGCGCGTGGCGACGAAGTACCCGGAAGTTACCCGCCGGCATTTTGCGGCGCGAGGGATTCAGGCGGAATGCATCAAGCTCAACGGCGCGATCGAGCTGGCGCCGCGTCTGGGACTGTGCCATCACATCGTCGATCTCGTACAGACCGGCGCGACCCTCAAGGCGAACGGCTTGATCGAAATCGAGCGGATTGCCGAGGTTACCTCCCGGCTAATCGTCAACCGTCCGGCATTAAAGACCCGCCCCGAAGAGGTCGGCGGCTGGATCGAGCGCTTTCGCGAAGCGATCGGCCGCGACAACCTCGCAACCGCCCAGCCCTTCGGAGAGCGCTGATGCCGGTTACGCTCTCCACCCGCGACCCCGGTTTCGAGACGGGGTTCCGACAGCTGCTCGCGGCGAAACGGGAGAGTGCGGCCGATGTCGACGCCGCGGTTGCCGAGATCATCGAGGATGTTGCTGCCCGCGGGGATGCGGCGCTGATCGATTATACGCGCCGCTTCGACGGGATGGATCTCGCGGCCGGCGGACTCCGGCTGACCGCGCGGGAGGTCGACGGTGGTGCCGCGGCGGCGCATCCCGAGACGGTGGCTGCCCTGCGCGTCGCGGCGGAGCGGATCGAGAGCTTCCATCGCCGCCAGCTGCCCGCTCCGATCGACTATGTCGACGACGTGGGTGTGCGGCTCGCCGCCCGCTGGCGCCCGGTCGCTGCGGCCGGGCTCTACGTCCCGGGCGGCACCGCTGCCTATCCCTCTTCGGTGTTGATGAACGCGATCCCGGCGAAGGTGGCCGGGGTCGAGCGGCTGGTCATGACCGTGCCGACCCCGCGCGGCGTGCTGAACCCGCTCGTTCTTGCCGCCGCCCGGATGGTCGGGATCGACGAGATCTATCGGGTCGGCGGCGCGCAGGCGATCGCCGCGCTCGCCTACGGCACGGCGACGATCGCGCCGGTCGACAAGATCGTCGGTCCGGGAAACGCCTATGTCGCCGCGGCCAAGCGGCGGGTCTTCGGCAAGGTCGGGATCGACATGATCGCTGGCCCGTCCGAGATCCTGGCCGTCGCCGACCGGCACAACGACCCGGAATGGATCGCCGCCGATCTGTTGTCTCAGGCTGAGCATGACGGCGCGGCGCAGGCCATCCTCATCACCAATGACACCGATTTTGCCGCCGAGGTCGAAGCGGCAGTAGAGCGCCATCTGGCGCAGCTGCCGCGAGCTCAGATCGCGCGCACCAGCTGGCAGGCGCACGGCGCCATTCTGATCGTGTCCGATTGGGACGAGGCGCCGGCGCTGATCGACCGGATCGCACCCGAGCATCTCGAGTTGGCGCTCGACGAGGCTGACGCGTTGGCCGAGCGGGTCCATCATGCCGGGGCCATCTTTCTCGGCCGCCACACACCCGAGGCGATTGGCGATTACATCGCGGGGCCCAACCATGTTCTTCCGACCTCCCGCAGCGCGCGCTTTGCCTCCGGTCTCGGGGTTCTCGATTTCCTGAAGCGCACTTCGCTCGTCCGTTGCGACGCTGCGAGCCTCGCGGCGCTCGCCCCGTCCGCGATCCGTCTCGCCGAAGCGGAGGGGCTGGACGCGCACGCATTGTCATTGTCGATCCGGCTCGGTCGGGCGCGCGCGGGGTAACTCGACAAACCATGGGCGAGCAGGACGCCTCGCGTATCGCCGGCATCACTCTCGACGAGCATACCGTCGTCCGACGCAGCCCGGACATCGAGCACGAGCGGGCGGTCGCGATCTTCGACCTCCTCGAAGAGAACCATTTCGCACCGGTTTCCGGGTGCAGCGGGCCTTACCATCTGCATTTGGCGATCGAGGAGAACCGGCTGAGCATCGAAATCCGCTCGATGGCGAACGGCTCGAACGAAACGATCACTCTGCCGCTGGCGCCGTTTCGCGGCATCGTCAAAGATTATTTCATGGTCTGCGACAGCTATTACGAAGCGATCCGCCGGTCGAGCCTCGCGCAGATCGAGGCGATCGACGTCGGCAGGCGGTCCTTGCACAATGAAGGGTCCTCGCTGCTGATCGAGCGGCTCGCCGACAAGGTCGAGATCGATCTCGACACGGCCCGGCGCTTGTTCACTCTGATTTGCGTGCTCCACCTGCGGGGGTGACTGTGTGACGGGGCCTCCCCTTGTGCTCGCCTCCGCATCCCCGCGCCGCCTCGAACTGCTGCGCCAAGTGGGCCTCATGCCCGACTGCGTCGATCCGGCCGACATTGACGAGACCCCCCACCGCGGTGAGTTGCCTCCCGCGCATGCGATTCGCCTCGCGCAGGAAAAGGCGCAGGCGGTAATCCGCGCGGCATCCCGGCGCCTATGTCCTGGCGGCCGACACCGTCGTCGCCTGCGGCCGGCGCATCCTGCCGAAAACCGAAGACGAGGCGACCGCGCGTTCCTGCCTTAAGTTGCTGTCGGGGCGCCGCCACCGGGTTCATGGCGGTATAGTGGTGGTGAGCCCTGACGGCCGGTCGGTGTCGCGCCGGGTCGAGAGTCAAGTCTCGTTCAAACGGCTGAGCGAGGCCGAGATCGGGGCCTATCTGCGCACCGGCGAATGGCACGGCAAGGCCGGCGGCTATGCAATTCAAGGGCGGGCGGCGGCGCTGATCCGCTGGGTCAGCGGCTCCTATTCCAATGTCGTCGGGCTGCCGCTTTTCGAGACCGTCCAGCTGCTCGCCGGCCGCGGTTACCGACCGAGTTGGATCGCCAACTCCTGATCTCCGCGGGCCCTGGCGAGTGGCGCGCGGCGCTGCTCGAAACGGGCGTTCCTGTCGAGCTCTTCGTCGAACGCGGCGACCGCAGTGAGGCCGGGAGCATTTATCTCGGTCGAGTTCGCGAGGCTCTTGCCGGCGCTCGGGGCGGCGCTCGTCGACATCGGCGGCGGCAGGCCCGCCTTCCTGCCGCAGAGCGAGGTTCTGCCGCGCGGCAGGCGGCTGCACGAAGGCGAGCGCGTCGTCGTGCAGGTTCGCCGCGAGGCCCAGGCCGGCAAAGCCGCGAGGGTGACGATCGCCGCGAGCTTGCGCGGACGGTTCGTCGAATTGATTGTCGGCCGCCCCGGCTCCGCAGATGGCGCAGCGCTCCTCACGCAACTGGCCCCCACCCCAACCCTCCCCCGTTACCACGGGGGAGGGAGTTCTAATTCCCTCCCCCGCGAGCGGGGGAGGGTTAGGGTGGGGGCTGAGGTTACTCGATGCGGCGCCGGGTGATGCGCTTGCTGCCGAAGCGGCGGCGTTGGCACAGCGCTGGTCCGGATTTCTCGACCGGGCCGCCCAGCTCGAACCACCAGCTCGGCTCGACCCGGTGGCTTCCTTCGCCGCCTCGCTCGCCAGATCGCTGCCGCGGGCGTCCGACGAGATCGTCGTCGACGAGCCTGCGGCAGTACCCGTACTCCGCGCCGCTTTTCCGGACGCCGCCGTCACATCCCAGGCGGAAGCCGAGTGGCCGATTGATCTCGACGCGGTATTCGAGGAGGCGTTGTCTGCTACGCTCGCCCTTTCCGGCGGCGGTTCCGTGCATTTCGAGGCGACACGGGCCGGCATGCTGATCGACGTGGACACGGGGACTCCGGAAACGGGGTCGCCGGAGCGCACCGGGCTGACAGCCAACCTCGCCGCCGCCGGGACCATCGCCCGGCAGATCCGGTTGCGCAATTTGGGCGGCGGCATCGTCGTCGATTTTGTCGGGTTGGACAGCCGCTCTGCGCGGGAAAAGGTGCGGGTGGCATTTGCCGAGGCGCTCGCCGCCGATCCGGCAGCCCCCCAGCTCCTCGGCTGGACGCGGCTCGGACATTTCGAGCTGGTGCGGCCGCGCCGCAACCGCCCGCTCGCCGAGGCATTGCTCGAGCCGCGCGCGGGCGGCGTTCTCGTCAAGACTGCGGTCACGGTTTCGCACGAGGCGCTGCGCGCGCTGCGCCGTGCAGCGCGGACGCAGCCCGGCCGGCGATGGCGCCTCACCGTCGCGCCGGAGGTCGCGGCTGCGTTGGCGGGGGCCGCGGCGGACGCGGTGCGGCAAGCCGAGCAGCGATTCGCCCGCGACATCGCGATCGAGACCGACCCCGGCTATGAGCGCGAACGTTTTCAAATCTCGGCGCTTTGATTATATCGGCTCGGCAATGGCCTCCATCTCGTCGATCGAGAGACCCGCACCCCGCCCGTGCCCGATCTGCGGAAAGCCGCCGCTGCCGCAATATCGGCCATTCTGCTCGGCGCGCTGCGCGCAGATCGATCTCGGCCGGTGGCTAAAGGGCAATTACAGCATCCCGACCGAGGAGGGACCCGACGAAGGCGACGGCGAGGAAGCGCGAGTGGAGCAGATTGCGGTCGGAAGCCCGCGAGCATGCGCCGAAATTGAGCCGCCGATTCTCCCCAGTCCAAACACTACAGGGTCATCTACGCCGACCCACCCTGGACCTTCGCCACCTATTCGCGCAAGGGCAAAGGGAGGAGCCCCGAAGCTTATTACGACTGCATGTCCCTCGCCGACATCAAGGCGTTGCCGGTGCCCGAATGGGCCGCCGACGATTGCGTCCTGTTGCTTTGGACGACGGATCCGTCTGCTTGAGAAGGCGTTCGAAATAGTCCGTGCGTGGGGATTTACTTACAAGACGGTCGGTTTCTATTGGGCAAAGTTGAAGAGGCCGGATCCTTTATTCAGTGAGGCTTTTTACCGGGCTTGGGTTCTGGACAGAGCAAAGAATTATGTTTATTAGCGACGCGGGGTACCCACACCGCCGTAAGGCGAATGTGCAGAAGTTGATCATATCTCCTCGCCGTGAACACAGCCGTAAGCGGACGAAGTCTATGAACGGATAGAAGCGCTGTGCGAGGGGCCGTACTGGAGCTTTTTGCCCGCAACACCCGAGGTGGCTGGGATAGCCGCGGCGTAGAGTAGACGCGCGAGCGCGAGCCAACCCTGAGCTGTGCCTGCTCGCCACGCGCGGCAGGCCGCATCGCCGTGGGACCAACATCCGCAAGCTGATCCCGTCTCGCCGCGCCGCGAGCACAGCCGGAAGCCGGACGAGGCCTACGAACGCATCGAAGCGTTATGCGCGGGGCCTTATCTCGAAATGTTCGCCCGCTTCCCGCGGCCGGGCTGGGACAGCTGGGGCGCGGACACCGAATTGCCCGGGATCAGGCGCCGCCGGTGGCGCGCCAACAGCTATCCCGACGCATCCGAGGCCGCCGAGTAGCGCTGCGCCACCCTCTTCCATTCCCTCCCCGCAAGCGGCCGCAAGCGGGGGAGGGTTAGGGTGGGGGCTGGACGCGTGAGGGCCTTCACCAAGCCTTAAACGCCGCCCCGCAGAGTGCGACAGGCGAAAATTGGGACCGGACGGGCATCGTGATCGGCTGGGCATTGCGTTGGGTATTGCTGTGCTGCGGCGTCGCGCTCCTTGGTGTCGGGCTGCTGGACCGCGGTGCGGCTCTGTTGCCGGGAATTGCCCCGCCAGCCGGACGAGAGGGACAGGCCGGCATCGCAGCCCCGCCCGCTTCGGCCCCGCCCTCCAACACGATCGTGTACACGGCGAACGAGAGGGGACACGTCGTGCTCGACGCCGTCGTCAACGGGGCTCCGGTCCGCATGCTCGTCGACACCGGCGCCAGCCTCGTGACGCTCACCCCGGCGGATGCCCGAGCCGCCGGCATCAATCCAGCCAACCTGGCGTACAGCGGACGCGTCCAAACCGCCAACGGCACCGCGCGGATGGCGCCGGTGACCCTGCGCGAAATCCGCATCGGCCAGCTGTCGATTTATGATGTGTCCGCTTCCGTGCTCGAGCACCTTGACGTTTCGCTGCTCGGCATGAGCTTGCTCAGCCGGCTGCAGGGTTACGAAATGCGGGACGGCAAGCTCACGATCACTTGGTAGATGCCGATCCCCGGCGGCAGAGGCTGATCCGACGGGCGTTCCGGCTGGAGCGGCTGAGCGTCGGCTGGTCACAACCACTGAAAGTTACGGGCCGGTCCTCCCGCTGTTGCGCCGCGCCCATTATGATCACAACGGCGGGCTGGGTACCGGTGGCTGCGGCCACCGGCAGCAGTAGCTCGCTCATTGACAAACTAGCATAATTGTTGTAATAGCACTTCGGTCGGGGACTGCGCTGACTGAAATTGTCGTAAACCACCCTATGCCGCGTGACGGTCATGGCTGCGCTATGTACCGCCGATGTGCTTTGCGCAGCGGCCCGCTGCGACGCGACAGGAATAGCCCTCCTGTATTTTTCTTGCAGAAACAGGAGGAGATCAGGCCGGGATTCCGGCGGCCCTTTCATAAGAGCGTGGCGAGCTACGGCGGTCATCTGGTAGGCACCAATCCCCCGCGACAGCAGCTGATCACGGCAGGCGTACGGCTGAAATGGCGGGCCGCCCTCCAGGACGGCGCTGGCCCCGAGAACGGTTGCAGCGTGAGGCGCGCTACGATCCGGACGCAAAAACAGCGAGAGACACGCCTGAAGACTATCGCGCGGTTTCTTTCGGCGGCGCGGGTGACCGCGGCTCATGCGAGAGGTGACCCGATTTGACCCAGAGGCGGCAACCCTGCGGTCCGGCCGTGGCTCGTAATGTCGACCCGGCGGGCAGCCTCAGCCAAGAGTATTGGGTGAACTCCTCCCCGTCCTCCGTGAAGCCGCCGTCCAGGACGAGCAACTCGATCCCGGCGGGAATAGGCACTGCGATGCTGATGCCAGGCGCCCAGCGTTCCAGCAGAACGAGTTCCCAGGCACTGTCGTACAACACAGCAAATTCGATACCTGGGAGGTCGGGTGCCGGTAGGAACGAGAGGTCAGAGGTATCGATGCGCACCGGTGTTCGGTCGTCCGGGTCGAACTGCCAGAGCTTGACGAAAAGCGTGCAACCGGGCTCGGAGCCGGGTGTGTGGCGGCTGGTCGGCGGGTTGCGGACATAGGTGCCCGGGGGATAGTCGCCGTGCTCGTCCTGAAAGACGCCGTCCAGCACCAGGAACTCCTCGCCGCCGCCGTGGGTGTGCGGCGAGAAATGGCTGTGCGGGGCGTAGCGGACGATCGAGGTGGCGCGCGCCACCTCGTCCCCGATGCGGTCGAGCATGCGCCGGTCCACGCCTGGGATCGGCGAGGGCGTCCAGTCCAGCCGGGCCGCATGCACCGCCGCGCGAGCGTTGAAGTCCGAGTTGAGGTTCATGGCGGCGGGGGAGGGGCCCTAGATCGCGTAGAGGTTATCCGGCTTGGCGGGGATCTTGCCGAGCTCGACCTGTTTGACCTTTTCGACGAGCTTGACGTGGGTCGGGGCGGGGCGGCCGACTTCCTGGCCTTTGGCGGCGATCAGCGCCGTTGATGAAGTCGATCTCGGTGCGCCGGCCCTTCAGCATGTCCTGACCCATCGAGGGCCGGGCCAGCTCGCTGCGGGTGTTCGACTGCAAGGCGGCGAGGATCGCCGATTCGACCTCGTCGAGCGCGGCGCGGTCGCCCTCGGCGGCGCGGGCGATCGTTTCGGGCTCGTGCATGCGGATGTGCTCGAGCTGGTAGCCGAGCGCCTGCCCGACGCGCACCCCCTCGCCGGCGAGGCGGATGCTGAGGCGGCGGATCTTGTCGTCCCGGTTCATGTCGTTGCCGGACATGCCGGTGGCGGCCGCGACGCCGTTGGCCATGCCGTTGACGCACAGCTTCGACCAGCGCTCGCCCCACAGATTGGTCGTCGCCTTGACGCTGTCGATCGTGCGGATCATGTCCGCGAGCTCTTCGATTCGCTTGGTGATGCGGCCGTGCAGTTCGCCGGCGCGGTAGACCTCGTAGGGCGAGGACCCCTTTGCGGCGGTGCGCCGCACCCGGCCCGGCGCGTAGAGCTCGGCGCCGAGCAGCGCGGGGATGACGCCGACCGTCTTGTCCGGGCCGACGATCCCGGCGATGCGCTCCTCGTTCATGCAGTTCTGCAACGACACGACGTATCCGTCGGGCGCCAGGTACTGGGCGATCAGCATCGTCGCCCATTCCGTGTCATAGGACTTGACCGCAACCATCGCGATGTCGATCGGTTTATGCTTTGCGAGATCTTGCACCTCGGTCAGATGCATCGTCTTCGGCTTGGCGCAGACATATTCCTCCTCGGTCACGCCTTCGATCGCGAGCCCGTCCTTGCGGATCGTCTCGATGTGCTCGGGCCAAGGGTCGATCAATGTCACGTCGAACCCGTTATGCGCGAGATGACCGCCGGTGTAGCCGCCGATTGCGCCGGCACCGATCACCGCAATACGTTTGTCCATGATCTCGTCCTTTCTTGACCCGGTCCCGGCCATGATAAGCTGATCGCAGGTTGCGGAAAAAGCTCAAAACCCGGCACCTTCCTTTCTGGGGATCTCATTGTCGACTGCACGAAACCTGCTGGCCTTTCTGGCCATCGTCTTGCTCTGCGCCGGATCCTGCGCGCCGCAGCCATCGGTGCCGCTGCCCGGCAGGCTGCAGTTGAGCAACCCCAATTTCGGGCTGATCAACGTCGAGGCGGTGATCACCGCGAACCCGGACTGCGCGGCGCGCGACGACGGCTACGTCTCGACCCTCGAATTTGCGATGCCGAACAATGCGACCAAGTTCATCGAGGCGCCGCCGGGGGCGGATGTCTGCTGGCGCAGCGACCGGAATCCCGGCCGGCCGGTCCCGGGCAGATGGTCGCGCTGGGACAGAGCCTATCTCGTGCCGGGCAAGCTGGTGGATGCGACGCTATAGTCGGGCGGAGGCGGTTCACCGCCGCAGGCTGAAGCGGATCGTCACCGATACCTGCATTTCCCGCTGGGGCATTCCGACCGGGAAGGGCGGCAAGGTGGCGCCCCGCATCATCTCTTCGACCGACTGGTCGAGATCCGGGTAGCCGGAGCTCGAGGTGACGGCAAAGTCGAGCACCCGCCCGCTGCGGTCGACCGAGAACCGGAGCACCGCGCGACCTTCTTCGCCGCGCTGACGGGCGGCGTCGGGATATCGCTTGTGGCTTTCGAGCCAGGCGCTCAACAGCGCACGGTATCCGGCACTCGCCTCGGGTGAAGGTACCGGCGCCGGCACCGGCGTTGCGGCCATCGCAGTCTGCGGCGGCGCTGACGGGGCAGGTGCGGCGGGGAGTTGAGGCGGCGGAGGTAAGTCTGGGTCGGCTGGGGGGCCTCCTGATGCCGCGGGACAGGTTTTGGCGCCTTCTTGACGACGTGCTTTTCCGGCAGCGGAGGCGGAGGGGGCGGCGGCTCAGGCGCCGCGACAGGCGCCTCGGTCTGGGGCGGCGGCGGCTCGGGGGGCGGTGGTTCGGGAGGCGGCGGTTCGGCCGCAACGACCGGCGGTTCAGGCGGCGGTGGAACTGCTTCCGGCTCCGGCGGGGGTTGCATGGTTTCGGCCGGCGGCGGAGATGTCTCCGGCGGTGCCGGCGCGGCCTCCTGCTTTGGCAGCGTCGGTTCGAAAACTACCTCGATCCCGCCTTTGGCGATCGGTTCGGGGACCGGAAGGGGCTTCGCGGAGAGGAACAGCGCCAGCAACAGCAGGCAGCCGGCGTGCCCGGCGAGCGATATTGCAAAGGGGAGCTTGATGCCGCTCACTTCGGACCGGCGGCCTCGGCGATCAGGGATACCTTCGAGAACCCGGCCTGATTGACCAGCCCCAACGTGTCCATCAGCTGCGCATAGGTGTTCGTCTTATCGCTGCGAACATAGACGATGCGCGTCGGATCCTCGGCAGCCAGCGCGGCGAGGCGCGGCTCGAGCTGGTCGGCATCGACCCGCTCGTCGCCGATGAACACTTCGGCCTCACGGTTGAGACTGATGACCACCGGTTTTTTCGGTTCGGTCAACGTCGTCGCCCGCGACTTCGGCAAATCGAGCGGCACGCCCACTGTCAGCAGCGGCGCGGTCACCATGAAGATGACGAGCAGCACCAGCATCACATCGACCATCGGCGTCACGTTGATCTCGGCGAGCGGGGCGTAGCGGTCCTCGCCGGTTTCGCCCGATGGGGGCAGCGCTAACGCCATCCTCAGGCCTCCACGGCTCGCGCGAGCAGGCCGCCGGATCGTCCGATCAGTCCTTGCATGCGCCCGGCAAAGCGGCCGAGGTCGACCGTGATCTTGTTGTACGCGACGACTGCCGGTATCGCTGCGGCGAGCCCCATCGCTGTCGCGAACAGGGCCTCGGCGATCCCCGGCGCGACCACCGCGAGACTGGTGCTGTTCGCTGCCGCGATCCCCTCGAAGCTGCGCATGATCCCCCAGACCGTGCCGAAGAGGCCGATGAACGGTGCGGCCGAGCCGAGTGTCGCGAGGAACGGCAGGCGAAGTTCGAGGCGCCGCAGCTCGGCGTTCAAGGCGAGCCGCATTGCCCGCTCGATGCGCTCGCGACGTTCGCCCGCCGTCTCGGGCTGCGGCCGCGGCTCGGCTGCGCTCTCGGCGAGGCCGGCCGATATTACGAGCCCGGCCGGATCCCGCATTTCAGGGCGAGCCTCCGTCGCCGCCAGCTCTTGCGCCGAGCGCGCCGCGGCGGCCCGGGCCTCATGCTCGCGTGCGGAGCGGCTCGCTGCGCCGAGGCGCCATAGCTTGTCGATGATCACCGCCCAGCTCCACACAGAAGCGGCGAGCAACAGCAGCAACACCCCCTTCACGACGGGGTCGGCATTCATGAACAGCTTGACGATCGAAAGGGTCGCGGCGGGGTCGTTCACGATCGCCCTCTAATGCTCACTTCACGAAACCTGAGCTTGAAGCAGGAAGAATGTGGCGGGTCCGCGGCAGGCTAGAACCGCTGCGTCAGGCCGGCGAGAATAGTCCGGCGCGGACCGAATTGCGGCGCAAAGACGCCGAGCCCGGTGCCGCTGCGAATTTGATAGATTTGGTCGAGCAGGTTGATGACGTCAAAGCGCAGCTCCAGCCCCTTGTAGATTCCGGTGTCGACCGGCTGGACGATGCTGAAATTCACCTGCTGATAGCCGGGCAGGGCGGCCCCGTTCGGAGGCCCACCCGGGAGAGTGGTTCTGAGGCCGCTGCCGGCAGTAAGGTCAACAGAAAAGAGGGTATTCCAGACAGGGACTTTGTACTTGATGCCGGCCGATGATGTGTAGGTCTGGTCGTGATCGGTGTGGATAGCATTAGTAGCTATGAAGGCCAAGTCATCTGGGGAGAAATTAAACTGGCTCGATATGATGTTTTTTGCGAGCTCTTGTGAAGCGGAGAAATTGCCATAAAACGACCAGTTGTCGATATCATAGCTAAGGGTCAGTTCGACGCCTTTGACCCATCCTTTCTGGTAATTGAACGGGGTGAAGAGGATCGGCGCACCGAACTGCCCTTCATCGATCAGGTCGCTGGCGAGCTTGTAATAAGCATCGATGCCGGCTTTGAGCCCCGGCAGAATGATCTGCGTGGCGCCGACATCAAAGTAATGCGACCGTTCCGCCTTGGCGACTGAGTCGAGCGTGCCGGCCGGAGCGCCGGTCGTATTGGCAAAGAGCGCGATCGTCGGCGACGAGATGAGCTCAAAGGGAGGCGGCGTGAAGTAGCGCGAATAGCCGGCATGAAATGTTGTCGCCTCGGTCGGCTGCCACACTAGATTCGCGCGCGGGCTGAGCTGCCGCTCGCTGACAAACTCGGCAAACTGGTCGTAACGCGCGCCAAAATTTAGGGTCAGGGACGGAATTATTTTCCATTCGTCCTGCAGGTAATAGCTGTAGATCCATCCGGTCTTGCTGCCCGAATCGAAGATCGAGAGGGGCTGATCGGTGGTTTGAACGCCGTTCTGGTCGACGGGCAGAACATTTGATGTAGAGCTGAACGGCGAGCGCTCTCGCTGGATGTAAAAGCCGCTGCGAACCGTGTGGTCGGGCGCAGCCCGCCAGCTGCCGTCGCCTTGCACGCCGCTTGCCCAGCTCTGGCGGTACGCGGTCTGGGCGATGCCGTTGAACAGAAGGTCACCGGTGGGATCCCCCGGAGAGAAGTAGACGCTGCTGTACCGGGTGAACCCGGCGATCTGAAAATCGATGTCGTCGACATGCTTCTGCCAGGCGACGATCCCGAAATTATTGATCTGGCGCTGGTTCTCGTTGAGGGAGGCCGAGGCGAAGTCGCTGGCGCCGTTGACGGTGAGCCCGAGGGTCGGGGTCTGACCCGCGACTTGCGGGATCTGGTATTGGCTGCGCGAGGCACCGAGAATGGCGGTCAACCGCGAGGTCGGATCGATAATGCCGGAGACATAGGCAAACCCTTTTGGCTGAATGGAGTTGTCGTGGATCGCGTTGAAGGTTGGGGCGGGGTTCTCGATCCCCTCGTTGTTCCGCAGGTACTCGCCGGTCGCGTAATAATCGATCTGCCCAACCCGGCCGCCCCATTCGACGCTCGGCTGAAACGTGCCTTGCTGCCCGCCATAGAGCGTCGCCGAGCCCCCCGGATCGAGGGTCCCGGTCTTGGTCTGGATATCGATGATGCCGGTGGTGCGCAGCCCGTATTGCGCCGGAAGGCTGCCGGTGATCAGCGCCACAGAATTGGCAAGTCTAGTCTGCAGCGATTGTCCGAAGACGTTGATCCCCTCCGGCAGCTGAACCCCGTTGATGCGGAATTGAAGATTGGCGTGGTCGTTGCGCACATGGAGCTGGCCGAACGAATCCTGCGTGACCCCCGGAGCCTGCAGCAGGAGCCGGTTCAACGGCTG
This sequence comes from uncultured Alphaproteobacteria bacterium, assembly GCA_963695605.1. Lineage (GTDB taxonomy): Bacteria > Pseudomonadota > Alphaproteobacteria > ATCC43930 > CGMCC-115725 > AP-15. The sequence goes on from CAVOHI010000094.1 coordinate 25,901, forward strand.
ATTGTCGCCCTGCGGCTGAGTCTCGATCGCTTGCCGGCTGAAGTCGTAGACGGTCGCGCCGAGGCCAGGCTGAATCTCGGTGCGCGCAATATCGAGCTGCTTGGCGATGACATCCAGATCGAGCGACAGGCCCTCCCCGGGAGGTGGGGGCGTCTGCTGTGCAATCGCCGGATCTCCCACGAACGATATAGCGAGGGCAGTAATAAGGACGGGGGAAATGCGCCGTGCCCCCGCGCAAACCGGGTTGGCCATTGGATTCCTCTAAATGTTCGGGGTGCGCAGCAAGGTTGCTGCGCGAGGTCAGTCGGGTGGAGGAAGCCTCAGGCCACGGGTGGTGCGCGGGACTGGAAAGAGAAATAAGGCGCGAGAGGCGCGTCGACCGCCATCAGCCGGGGCTGATGCAGCCGTGCCTGGTCGGGCGGGCTCGGTGCGAAGAAATCTACCGGGACCGCGCCATGGTGGCCGAGCGCGAAGCAAATCTGGCAATCGTGGTCGTCCGCGGCCGGCATCGCCGGGGAGGTCGGCGTCGCCAGAATGATGACGCCGAAGGCGGCGTGCTGGCAAAAGGGAATTGCATGATGATGCCAGCCGAACAGGACAGCCTGGACCAGGATCGCGAACGCGCCCGTCAGCGCAGCAACCCGGCGCCCTATCTCTCGAGCCCGACCGATCAACACCATCGTCGAGCGGCCCCCCGCATCTCGATATTACCCTCCCCCGCACCGGTCGCCGAATTCGGCGACCGATTGATATAGTATAACGGCCCTGGAGATCGTGACTAGGGCAGATTTCAATCAAATGGTTGCGCAGCCACTGCGCGTACGCCGATCCCCTTAGTCACCGCCAGGCAGCCCCCTTGCCCAGCCCCCAATTGGGGGTTGAGGGAATGGCGAGGGGTGCTTGCCTTGCGGTCCGCTTGAAGTTGTCGAGGGCTGGTCCCAGCTTCGCGGGTTATGAGACTTGCAACGATCATCTGCGCGACCGCCGCCCTCGCCGCTTGTGCCGCCCCGCGGCCGGATTACGCCGGGCCGCTGCTCGGCTGGATCAGGCGCGCGAGGAGATCGCACCGCCTCTCGGCGCGACGACGTACACGCTCGACAGTCGCCGTCTGCTCGATCAGCCAGGCGACGAAAACCGCAGCCTCCCGCAATCGCTTCGACAACTCCCTGGCGTTACGCTCGGGCCGAGCGGCGAACTGCGCGTGCGCGGTCAGTAGCCGCCGGGACGATGCCGCGAGAGGCGTTCCTCTCTAGGCAGACGCCAAGGGACCGTGGTCGTCGCAGTGATCGCCGTGCGGGTGGTGAAGATGTCCGGAGACCCGATAGTCCACATGGTCGCCGTGTGGCACCGCATCGTGGCCGCATCCGGGCCCGTGGACATGACCCGCGTCGTGCCCACCGCAGCGATGGTCGGAGGTGCAGCTGTCCGGGTTCTGGCGTGACACCTCGATCACGTGCTCGTCGACATGACCTTCGTGCGGGTGGTGGAGGTGACCATCGTGCAGGTAATCGGTGTGGCCTGCGTGACGCACGGCGGAGTGTCCACAGCCCGGGCCGTGCTGATGCGCATGGTCGGAATGGGTGGGGGCGGAGCAAGTCGTCATCGGACACCGTCCTTTCCGTATTCAAAATGCACGGACACCGCGGCGCAGCGTTGTGCGGCGGCGTTTAATTTCGACAGTTGGTAAATCGGGGCCGGAGCGGCAAGGGCGGACCGCTTGTACCTGTTGGGCCCCTCCAGGAGGGTCTGCGAACCTCTTTCCCCAGAACGAGATCTGGTCTTATCCTAAAAAGCACCGGATGGGAGAAAGTCCGATGAGACCTGCCATCGCCGCGATTGCGTTTGTGGCGCTCTTCAGCCTCGGCGGGGAGGCGCGGAGCGCCGATGTCGACCTCGAGGTGATCCTTGCCGCCGATGTTTCGCGCAGCATCGACGACGCCGAATTCGATCTGCAGCGCAAGGGCTACGCCGCAGCGCTGTCCGATCCCCGCGTGCTCGCGGCCATTCACGGCCGCCCGGGCGCGGCCATCGGCGTGTGTTTCATCGAGTGGTCGGGGGACGAGGATCAGCAGGTTGTTGTCGATTGGACCGAAATACGCGACGAGGAAGATGCCGGCAGCATGGCCGCGGCGATCATCGCGGCGCCCCGCTCGTTCATGGGGCGGACGTCGATCAGCGCCGCGATCGACTTCGCAATGGCGCATTTTGCGAATTCGAAATGGCAGGCCAAGCGCCGCATCATCGACATCTCCGGCGACGGGACCAATAATTCGGGCCGTCCCATCACCGAGGCCCGGGATGAGGCGGTCTCCCAGGGGGTCACCATCAACGGGCTGGCAATCATCAACGACAAGCCGAATTTGGGCTACTCTGCCCACACTCAGCCACCCGGCGGATTGCCGCTTTACTATCGGCAGAACGTGATCGGCGGAACCAACGCCTTCCTGCTGGTCGTCAAGGATTTCAATTCGTTTGCCGATGCCATGGCGCAAAAGCTGGCAAAAGAAATCGACGTCGCAGGACCGGCCGGCGAAAAGCGGATGTCGTCGCTACTTTCGCGCTAGCAGAAGGATCGGAAGGTGAGTGATTTCGCACGTGATTTTGCCCGAGGACGCCGCCATCTGTTGCGCTCTGCTGCCGCTTGGGTCGGAGCGGGAGCCACACTTATGGCCGCGCGATCCGCCGGAGCATGGCAGGTCGAAGAGATCGCACTCGCGAGCCCTCTCGGTTCGGCTCTTGCCAACCGTTGCGCCGGTTCTCCGGACCACGCAGCTTTGATCGCGCAATTGCAGGCACAGCTGGCAAAGGAACCCTCCGCCAGCACGCTCACAGCCAAATGTCCGATCTGCGGTTGCCCGGTTATCGTCAGCCGTCAAGATCGTTGACGCGCTACTTTGTAGGTTTTTAGGCGGCCACCGGCGGACCGTGCTTGTCGCCCGAACATCTCTGCGGCGGCTTCGATCTGCGCCCGCTACGGGACGTGAACCCGAGGACGGGGCGGATGCTCGCCAAGCGTCTTAGGCGCGTTCAAAGTTCCAGAACCTTCATCAATCCATCGAACAATAGGATGTAGCACGGCGGGCTCGGTTCAAGGGCCTGCTCAATTCGTGTCTTTGACGGCCAGCTTCCGCGTTGGAAGCTAGGTAATCGGCGCACGGCCTCTTACACTACCTTACGATGATCAACCGTCGCGATCTGTTCCCTCCAATCGAGCCATACCGCACGGGCACTCTGCGGCTCGATGCGCGTCACACTATGTATTGGGAGCAGTCGGGTAATCCGCGCGGTGTCCCGGCGCTCTTTCTGCACGGCGGTCCCGGCGCCGGCGCGACCCCGGTGCACCGGCGGTTTTTCGATCCTGAATATTGGCGGATCGTGGTTTTCGATCAGCGCGGCGCCGGCCGATCGAGGCCGCTCGGCGAGATCGCCGAGAACACGCCGGCCCATCTCCTGACCGATATCGAAGATCTGCGCTCCTCGCTGGGTATCGACAAATGGCTGGTATTTGGTGGATCCTGGGGCTCGACATTGGCGCTGCATTACGCCGAGACCCACCCGGTCCGCTGCATCGGGCTCGTGCTGCGCGGGATATTTCTGTGCCGGCGCGAGGAGATCGAGTGGTTTCTTTACGGGATTCGCAGAGTGTTTCCCGAGGCGTGGCGCGCCTTTTCGGGATTTCTCCCGGAGACCGAGCGCGGCGACATTCTTGCCGCCTACGACCAGCGCCTGCGAGACCCGGACCCGCGCGTCCACATGCCGGCGGCGCGCGCCTGGAGCATCTACGAGGGCGCCTGCTCGACGCTGTTGCCCAACCCCGAAACGGTGGCCGCGTTCAACGAGGACCGGCTTGCTCTCGGCCTGGCGCGAATCGAAGCGCACTTCTTCAGCCGCCATCTGTTTACCGGCGAATGTGATCTAATCTCCCGCGTCGGACAGATTCGGCATTTGCCGGCGATAATCGTGCAAGGGCGCTACGACATGGTCTGCCCGATCGGCAGCGCCGACGAGCTGGCTCGCGCCTGGCCCGAAGCGACATACATCATCGTTCCCGATGCCGGCCATTCGGCGATGGAGCCGAGCATTCGCGAGCAGTTGGTAGTGGCGACGGAACGAATGAAGGGGATCTGAGTTTGCCGCGGGATGGTTGCCACTTGTGGAGCGCAATTTGCCTTTTAGGATAGCGTCGGCAAATCGCAGCCATCGCGGGATCGGGGGGAGAACTTGAGCAAGACATTTGGATACCGAACGGGGATGCTCTTGCTCCTCGCGTTGGGCATTTCGGTTCCACACACAGCGTCCGCCCAAATCACTTTGGGTTCGCTGGTAACTCTGGGCTCCCCTGGCGATCCGCCGCGGGTCGCGCTCGGCAGCGGCTCGTTCGATGTGCTGCCCGACGCCAAGAAACCGGGCGCCGGGAGGACGGGATTGGTGCTGGGCGAGTACCGCTTCGGCGATGTGCTGTGGATTGTGGCGCCGTTCATCGGCGCTATGGGAACGGCGAAAGGCGCCTTTTACGGCTATGGGGGCTTCGGATTTGACATCAACTTCGCCGGCAAATGGGTAATCACGCCGACTGCTGCAGTTGGCTACTTCGAGCACGGCACAGGCATCGACCTCGGAGCCCACACCGAATTCCGCACCGGCGCGGAATTCGACTATCGCTTCGACAATTTGACCCGCCTTGGGGTCGGGCTTTATCACATGTCAAACGCCGGCATCGGAAAGCAAAACCCGGGGGTGGAATTGGCCACAATTGTCCTCACGGTGCCGCTGCGCTGATCCTGCAGCGGGCCCCGGCGATGGCGATTGGCGGCCCGTCACCTTGACCGCGCCACGGCTCGCGCCGACTACCCGCGCGGCGCTATGGATTCTGCTCAGCGGAATCTGCGCTGTCGTGATGAGTGTCCTGATCCGCGTCGCGGCGCAGGCGACGCACCCGTTCGAAATCGCGTTTTTTCGTTGCTTCTTCGGGCTCGTGATCGTGATCCCCTGGATCATTAAAGGCGGTCCGGGTCTGTTGCGCAGCCGCCACGCGGGTTCTACCTGCTGCGCGGCGCGGTAGGCCTCGTCTCAATGGTGACCTGGTTCTATGGGATCACCGTCGTGCCGTTGGCGACTGCGACCGCCGTCAACTTCACCGCCCCCCTCTTCGCCACAATAGCGGCGGTATTCGTCCTGATTGAGGACGTGCGGCTGCGACGCTGGAGCGCGGTCGTCATTGGCTTTGTCGGCGTGCTCGTGATCATGCGCCCGGGCAGCGAGCGTCTCGACTTGAACCTCTTGATCCTGCTGCTCTCGGCAGCGAGCGCGGCCACGCACGGTCAAATTTCTCGCTCTCACCGAGCCGCCGGGCAGAATTGTCGCGATGTTCATGATCTACCTGACGCCGTTATCCTTGGCGCCGGCGCTGTTTGTCTGGAGCTGGCCGGACCCGTCGACCCTCGGCGCACTCGTTGGGCTCGGCGGGCTCGGAACAATCGCGCACTTTTCGGTAGTGCGGGCGCTCGCAGCCGTCGATACCAGCGCCTGCGCACCTTTCGAGTTCGCTCGCCTGCCATTCGCGGTGTTGGTCGGTTTCCTGTGGTTCGGCGAGGTGACCGATGTGTGGACCTGGGTAGGGGCAGGGATCATCGCCGGATCTTCGATCTACGTCGCTTATCGCGAGGCCCGGGTCGCCAGGCTGACGCGCTGTGGCGAAGGCGTGCCGCGAGAACGTCGCGGCGATAAGCTTTCCTAATGATCATCGGCAGGAGAAGTGTATGAAATTCGTCGGGCAGGCGGCAATCGTCAGCGGCGGGGCCTCCGGCCTCGGCCGGGCGACAGCGGAGGCGCTGGCCGCGACGGGGGTCAAGGTTACGATCCTCGACGTCAACGAAGCGGCGGCCGCCGCCGCTGCGCGCGAAACGCACGGGTTCGCCATCGGCTGCGATGTGACCGACGCCACCGGGGTGGAAGCCGCCGTTGCGGCAGCGCGCCAGCGGCACGGACCGGCGCGTATCGCCGTCAACTGCGCCGGCATCGGCACCGCAGGACGGATCGTCGGAGGCGACGGGCCACTGCCACTCGACGCGTTCCGACGCGTCATCGAGGTCAATCTTGTCGGCAGCTTCAACATCCTGCGGGTCGCCGCGGCGGAGATGATCGCGCTCGATCCGCTGGCCGAGGGCGAGCGCGGGATCATCGTCTCGACCGCTTCGGTTGCGGCCTATGAAGGTTCAGCCTAGCACCGTGCTCAAGGACGCTGCGCGCCGGCTCCGCCGGTGCCGCCGCGTCGCGGCGGCATCCTTGACTGCCGCTGCGCGCGGCGCTCTGCCACAAGGCAGGTCGGGACGAAGGGATGGTCATTTGCGATCGAACAAAGGGATGCTCCTCTGAGTGACCTCAATGAACCACCGCACCCCAACCATGACCAATTTGCTGAACTTGACGCACACAACTTTCTGATGGACCCGGCGGCGGGCGCCGCCGGTGACCCATACTCACGCTCTCTTCGCCGGCCAGAGCCACTCCATTCCGGATAATCTTGTGGCGTTGTCGGGGCCATCCGAGCATAGAATTGCTCGAACCCGGGACGCGTGCTCGCCGACATCGCTGGGTTCGCTGAAGAGAGCGCCCTCCGATCGATGTCCGCTATCAGCGGTAATCCTGAATACATCTGCTGATGCAGGGTTTTACCGCCGTGCGCCTTTGAAGACCTTGCTGGCGGGACCGAGGCGGCTGAAATGGTCCTCCGCGGGCTGCCGCGCGATCTTAGCGACCGATCCCATCGAGCGTGTAGTCGTGGTCATGGAAGACGGTGCGGCGCGAGAAGCGCCATTGGCCGCTGTCCTCTTTGATCAGCTCGCACTTGTAGCGGCCGGGCGGAAGGCTACGGTGGCTGCCGTCCTTTGAGATGAGCACCAGCAGATAGGCACTAGCGGCGGCCCGGTTTCGCTGATCGTCACCGCGATATTGCTAACCATATGGCGAAATTGCGTGCCCGCGGTGCGGTGCGCCGCGAAGCGGCCGGCGAAGGCGCGGATTTCGTCGCGGCCGCTGATATCGATGGGCGGGCTCTTGAGGATCGCGTCTACTGTGAAGCAATCCACCACTGGCTCGATCTCGCCATTGTCGAGCGCGCAGCAATAGCGCGTGAAGAAATCGTGGATCGCTGCACGATCTTCGAGATTGCTTTCGCTCATTCCCGTCTCCTTGGCCAAGCTTGTCCGAGCCAAGCCCGTCGGCCGAGTGTTGGGATGTTACCCTCGTTCACGGCCGCGTCGAAACCCAAGGCAGTGGCGCATCGGGTGCGTCGGCGAGTTTGTCGCCGCGTGCCGGAGACAATCTGCGCGTTGGTCAAGGGTGAGCCATCCTTGTTGTTCTACCAAGCTTCTTTGGATCAGCGCCGTTGGCGATCTCTTCAGGATCCCATGAGCTCGTTCATGCCGGTTCGCTCCACCGCAGCCAAATATTGGGCCTTCACCCAATCATACCAGGCGCCAATTCCCTCGCCCGTGGTTGCGGACAGTACGAAGGTCCTGATCGAGCGATTTACTGCCCGCACATACCCGAGACAACGTTCAATATTGAAATCGACATGGGGCAGCAAGTCCGCCTTGGTGATGATCATGATCTCGGCGGCTCGGAACATGTGAGGGTATTTGAGTGGCTTGTCGTCGCCCTCGGTGACCGAGAGCATCACGACCTTGGCGCGCTCGCCGAGATCGAATAATGCCGGGCAGACGAGGTTGCCGACGTTCTCGATCATCACGACCGAACCCGGCGGCGGCTTCAGCGCGCCAAGGCCGCGCCGCAGCATCTCGGCATCGAGGTGGCAACCCGTTCCGGTATTGATCTGAACCGCATTGCATCCGGCGGCACGGATACGGGCGGCGTCGGTCTCAGTCGCCTGGTCGCCCTCGACGACACTGATGGCGAGCGCACTCCCAAGTTCACGGATCGTCCGCTCGAGCAGGGTTGTCTTTCCGGCTCCGGGCGAACTCATGAGGTTCAGCGCCAATATCCCGCGGCCGGCGAACCAGCCCCGGTTGCGCTCGGCGAGCAGATTATTCTTGGCGAGGATCTGCTGCTCCAATGTCACGACCGCGCCGTGGTCGTGATGGTGATCATGATGATGATCGTGGCTATGATGATGGTCGTGATCGTGATGATGATCGTGGCTGTGGTCGTGCGAGGGGGCTGGTTGGATTACCGAGGCTTCGGACGTTCCGGAGCAGCCGCAGGTCGTACACATCACGCCATCTCCATTTCCTTGATCCGCAGCTCGTCACCGCCAATGCAGTCGAGACCGGCGGCGCCGCAAGCGCATGCATCGAAAAGCGACTTCATCTCCTGTTCCCGACCGCAATCGGGACACCGCCCGCGTCCCGGCGGCTCGATGACCTCGAGGACGGCCCCTTCGAGCACGGTGCCTTCGGCGCAGACATCGAAACAAAAGCGCAGGGCGTCCGGCATCACCGCCGACAGCTTGCCGATGACCAATGTGAGCCGGTGGACGCGGGCTTCCCCCGCCCTTTCGCACACCATCTCGACGATGCTCTGGGCGATGCTCAGTTCGTGCACGGGCCACGATCCTCAACAAATCCGCGGCAGCTGCTCGCCGACCAGCATGTCGAGGATTCGCGAGCCGCCGAACAGCGTGGTGAGCACCACCGTCTCTTCGGGCGCTTCCTCGACCTCGCCGATGATCGCGGCTTCGCGGCCGTAAGGATGCGATCGAAGTGCCGCAAGAGCGCGCTCGGCGTCGGGGCCCGGAACGACCGCGACGAGCTTGCCCTCATTCGCCATGTAGAGCGGATCCAGGCCGAGCAATTCGCATACGCCGCGTACCTCATCGCGGATCGGCAAGGCGGTCTCGCGGATACGCAGACACAATCGGGCAGCGGCGGCGAACTCGTTGAGCACGGTCGCCACACCGCCGCGCGTTGCATCGCGCAGGCAGTGGACCTCGGGGCAGGCTGCCAGCAGTGTCGCGACGAGCCCGTTCAGCGGCCGGCAATCGCTGGCGACCTTGGTTGCGAAGCCGAGATCTGCGCGCTCTTGCAGAATGGCGACGCCATGATCGCCGATCGTGCCGTTGACGAGGATAGCGTCACCCAGCTGCGCTCGATCGGCGGCAATCGACATGCCATTCGGGATGACGCCGATGCCCGCGGTATTGATGAACAATTTGTCGGCCGCGCCGCGCGGCACGACCTTTGTGTCGCCGGTGACCAGCTTGACACCAGCCTCCGCCGCGGTGTCCCGCATCGAGCAGGCGACGCGCCGCAACAGCGCGATGTCGAGCCCCTCCTCGGCGATGATCGCGCAACTCAGGTAAAGCGGCTTGGCGCCGCCGACGGCGAGGTCGTTGACCGTGCCGGCCACTGCCAGCCTGCCGATATCGCCGCCCGCGAAGAACAGCGGGTCGACAACATAGGAATCGGTCGTAAAGGCGAGCTGGTCGCCGTGAGCCGTTAATTCTAGGAGCGGCAACCGTGCCTGATCTTCGAGTGCGTCGAGATCGGCATTGTCGAAGGTGGCGACGAACACATCCTCGATCAAATCGTGCATCGCCTTGCCGCCGCTGCCATGCGCCAAAGTGATGCGCGTGTCGCGTACCCGGCGGACAGTGCGGGGGCTGGTCACGCGGCGACCTCGGGACTGGCAGCGCGGCGCCTTTCGGCCAGATGCGCGCCGCCGTAATTGTAATATGCGGCGCAAGCTCCTTCGCTCGACACCATCAATGCGCCCAGTGGCGTCTCGGGTGTGCAGGCGCCGCCGAACACTTTGCACTGCCACGGCTTGATCACGCCCTTCAGAACCTCGCCGCACTGGCAGGCCTTGGGGTCGGCGATCTTCAGCCCGGGGAGCGAGAATCTGCTCTCCGCGTCAAAGCGGGCGTAGGCATCCCGGACACGAACCCCGGAATGATCGATCGAGCCGAGCCCGCGCCATTCGAAGAACTCGCGCAACTCGAAGACGCGTGCGATCGCCGCCAGCCCCGGTCCGTTGCCGGGTTCGGGCACGACGCGCCGGTATTGGTTCTCGACCGCACAGCGCCCTTCAGCCAGCTGACGCAGGACCATCACGATCGATTGCAGGATGTCGAGCGGCTCGAACCCGGCGACGACGATCGGCTTTTTGTAATGCTCTGCGATGAAGCCGTAGGGCGCCGTGCCGATCACCACGCTGACATGCCCCGGCCCGAGAAAGCGGTCCAATGTCAGCTCAGGCGAAGTCGAAGATGGCTTTGATCGTCGCAATGATCGTGATGTGATTGCACAGCAGGAAGAAATTGCGGATGCCCTCGCGCTCGGCCTGCAATACGGTGAAAGCAGTGCTCGGCATTGTGGTTTCGAAGCCGAGGGCGAAAAACACCACCTCTTTGTCCGGTTGATCGCGCGCGATCTTCAAGGCGTCGAGCGGCGAATAGACGATCCGCACATCGGCGCCGTCCGCCTTGGCCTGCAACAGGCTCTTGCGCGAGCCGGGCACGCGGATCGCGTCGCCAAAGGTGGCGAGGATGACATTCGGATGCTCGGCCAGCGCGACGCAATCGTCGACCCGCCCCATCGGCAACACGCAGACCGGACAACCCGGCCCGTGCACCAGCTCGACGCGGTCCGGCAGGAGCCCTTCGAGGCCCCATTTGAAAATCGCATGCGTATGCCCGCCGCAGACTTCCATGATCTGCAATGGCCGAACGCGGCAAATAGGGATCTGCTCGACCAGTACCCGAATTTCCCGGAGAAGTCGCTCGGCTTTTTTTGGATCGCGAAACTCGTCGACGTATTTCATGGCCGCGCTCCGGCTCCCGCTGGTGCAGCCAGTGCGCCGCGGTCGTCGGCCAGCAGGGTGTGAACGAGATCCCACAGGATGTGATAAAGGGTGACGTGCGTCTCCTGAATGCGGTGGATGCTGTCCGTTTCGACGACGAGACAGTGGTCGAGCAGACCCGCTCGAGCCATCTCACCGCCATCCATGCCGGCGACACCGATCGTCGCCATCCCGAGCTCGCGCGCTTTGGCGAAAGCGGCGATCAGATTGGCGGAATTGCCGCTCGTCGAGAACCCAATCAGCCCGTCGCCACGCCGCGCCAGCGAGATCAGCTGGCGCACAAAGACGTGGGCGAAGCCGACATCGTTGCCGACCGCACTCATCATCGCGACGTCGGCAGTCAGATTGATCGCCGAGAGCGCCGGGCGCCCTGCGGTGATCGGGTGGAGAAACTCCACCGCAAAGTGCGCGGCGTCGCAACTCGACCCGCCATTGCCCATCGCGAACATACGGCCCTGCCGCCGGTAGACTTCGGCAATCCCCTGCGCCGCGGCGACGACGGTTTCCCGGTTCGCCTCGAAGAACGCCCGTTTGACCGCGATGCTGTGGGCAGCCTTTTCGGCTGACCGAATGCAGAAGGGCGGCGTTTTCTTTCGCCTCGTCCTTTCGCGCGCCGTAAAGGAACGGGTAGAGCGAAGCGAGGGCGTCATCCCGGTCCGCGCTCATGCTTGGCCCCGGAGTTCGTCTTCGAGCTCACCCAATTCGGCAAGCAATGCCAAAGTTTGCGCTGCTTCGGCCTCGTCGATACGGCTCATCGCGAAACCGACGTGCACGAGCACCCAATCCCCGACGCAGGACTGGATCGGGTGCTCGGCGTCGACAATACAGGCCAGGTGGATTTCCCGCCGCACCTCCGAGACGTCGACGATCCCCAGCATATTTTCAGCATCATTAATCGCGACGATCTGCCCGGGAATGCCTAAACACATGAGCCAGCCTGCCTCTGTGCGGAGTTATCTCTGGCGATCTGGCGCGCCGCAGCGATTGCCGCCTGGCCGAGTGGCAGACCACCATCATTGGCCGGCACCTGACGCGGCGAGAGCACGCGGAAGCCTTGGCCGCGAAGACCGTCGGTCACCAGTTCGAGCAGCACGCGATTCTGAAAAACCCCGCCCGACAGCACCGCGGTTTCGGAACCGTTCGCCAGTTGCGCGGCCATATCGACCACTGCATGGGCAAGACCCCGATGAAAACGTGCGGCCAGAGTGGGAGCCGGCACGCCTTCTGCAAGCTCGTTAAGCATTGCCTCCCACATCGGCCGGCTGTCGAGCGTCGCCGGCCCCTCACCCCGGCCCTCTCCCCGCGCGCGGGGAGAGGGAGAGACCCGCGGAGCGGGAGGGTGAGGGGCAGCGGGCGACAGAGGCCGGCCAATATCTATCGAGAAGGGGTACCCTTCCTCGGTCTCCAACACATGCTCATCGACCCATGCCTCCAGCTCGATCGCGGCCTGTCCTTCGTAGCTCGCGCGCTCGCGGCAGATGCCGAGAGCGGCGGCGACCGCGTCGAACAGCCGGCCACAGGAGCTCGCCGACGGAGAATTGATGTTGTTGCGGATCATCGCGCGCAGTGGGGCCAACGGCCGGCTCTGAAGAAAGCGAATGACTTCTAGCTGCGGATAATCACTGATGCAGCGCTCCCAGCCGAGCGCGGCGTCAAGTTGGGCGAAGGTGTTGCGCCAGGGTTCGCGCAGGGCCTGCGCGCCGCCCGGCATCGCTACCGGCTTAAATCGGCCGACCCGAGTGAAGCCGCGATAATCGGCGAGCAGGAACTCGCCGCCCCAGAAGGTGTCGTCGTCGCCGTAGCCGAGTCCGTCGAGGGCGATGCCGAGCACCGGCGGAGTGTCGAGCGGTACGCCGTGTTCTGCCATGCAGCTCGCAATGTGGGCATGGTGGTGCTGAACTTGCTCGAGCGTGAGGCCGTCGAGCGCAGCCCAGTCCTCGCCGAGACGGGTCGACAGGTATTGCGGATGGCGATCGACCGCGAGGATGTCGGGCGCATGGTCGAACAGCTCGCGGTAAAGCGCGAGGCTGCGGCGGTACTCGGCGAATGTCGCAGCATCCTCGAGGTCGCCCATGTGCTGGGACAGGACCGCCTGACCATTCTTGATCAAACAAAAGGTGTTTTTCAGCTCGCCGCCCAGCGCCAGGACCGGTGGTGACGCGGCAAACCCCTCCGGCAATGCGATCGGCGCCGGTGCATGGCCGCGCGCCCGCCGCAGCACACGTCCCTCGCCGGCCAAGACCCGGGCCACCAAGTCATCGATGCGGTTGACGATGTCGCGGTCGTGGAACAATCCGTAATCGGCGATCCCGGCGAGCTTCCGTCTGGCCTCGTCATTGGCGATACATTGCGGCTCCTCGGAAAGATTGCCGCTGGTCAGGACGATCGGCCGCTCGATCCCTTCGAGCAATATGTGGTGCAGCGGCGTGTATGGCAGCATGAAGCCGAGCGTGCGTTGGCCCGGCGCCACCGCCTCGGCGACCCGACGAGTGCTGTCATGGCGGCTGTCGAATACACTCACGGCCGCGTTTTGTGTCGAGGCGCTGAGCGAGGCGCTCGCCGGGTTCGGCAAGCCCGGCATTTTCAATACCGATCAAAGCCTGCCCTCGCGAAAGCGGGGGGCGCGCAATTCACCGGCGATGAGTTTACCCAGATGCTGCGAGATCATGGGATCGAGATCAGCATGGACGGACGCGGGCGCTGCCACGACAACATCTTCGTCGAGCGCTTGTGGTGGACCGTGAAGCACGAATGGGTCTACCTGCGTCCGGCCGCCAACGGCATCGAACAGAAGCGTAGCCTTGGCGAGTTCTTCGACTGGTATAATCTGCGACGTCCGCATCAGGCGCTCGGCTGGCGAACACCGGACGAGGCTTACCTCAGCCAATCGACGGCTCTCACGGTACTGGCCGCCTGACGCCATGCCGAGGAGGTGCCGTGAATTTGTGGACAGTCGGCTGCGCCGATCCCCGCCTGACCGCGCCAGCGCGGTCCCCTATGGACAAGCCGGGGAAAACGCCATGCGTTTCCCCCGCCTTGCCCACAGGTCGGCGGCTGCCCACAAGCTTCACAGCACCCCGCAGCAAGACAGGTTGAATTTGATTTCGGGGGAAGGTGAAACCAGCAGCCGGCTACCGGCCTTTAGCTTATTCCTCCCCGGAAGCTGTCCAAACACCCGGGACCGTCGCACATGTCGCGCGGATCGATGCGGCGGCCCTCGGTGAGCACGCGTTCGGCAGCGGCGGCGCGACCCTGCCCTGCATAGAGGCTCCTCATTCAATGGCCTCTACGGAATTACCTGTCCGTTTATAAAGATACGCAGCTTGATTAAGAAAGAAGGTTGGTGGGATGTTCCTCAAGGCGCGCTTCGAGTAGCTTGATCGTGGCACCGGATTGCCCGCTGCGGGCGAGCTTTTTCGCTCTCGATGATACAAGCCCTGGCGATCCCGCTGAAGCTCGCTGCATTTTCGGCGCTTGGGGCTGTTGCCGAATTTCGTGGGCCTCCCTTGGGGTCACATTGCATTTAAATAAGTCGGTTATGCTCCAGAAAGAAAAGGCCGGTGAGCGTGCACAGTCGCCGGCCCATTTCCTTGGACGGTCGGTCATCGGTTCTCCGGCCTGTACAGTGGAATTATCCTAGACCGGACAATTTCCTTGAATTGACCCCGCCGTGCTCGCTAGCGAGTCAACGTTGCGAAGCACCACCGCTGCAATAGGGCATCAGGCCCGGGCCGCCCATGTCCGGACCGGACATCCCCATGCTGTTCCCATCTGGCGAGGGCGGCTGCATCGGCGGGCGGGACATCGGGACCGCCGGTGGCTGACCGGGCTACGGGCACGAGCAGATTGGCGGCATCTCCGAAGCTAGGCTCTAGCCCGGACAAGCCAGCCAGAAACATGGCCGCATCCTCGGCTCTTCGGAGAACTACGGCCTGTAAGGCGCCCCGCCCCCGGTTGTTCCCATTGGGGTGCTGGAACTGTATGGCGTCAGGCCGGGGCCGCCCATGTTCGACCCAGGCATTCCCATGCTGTTCCCCCCTTGCATCTGCGGAGGAGGCGGGGCCATTTGCGGGGCCATCGGGGGAGCACCCTGCTGCAGGCGGGCGAGCTCTGCTTGGTTCAGCTGTGCGGCCGTATCCGTCACCGATCTCGGGCCATGGGCCATCGTGCCATGGGCCGTGCCATGCGTCGCGTGGTGGGCGCGCGCGTGACGGTGCGTCGGGGGCGTCGCCGACGTTGTATCGGAGGCCGAAGGCGGCGGCGCGGGCATAATAGGGGGAATCCGTTCCCCGATGTCGCCCTGCCTCCTGCGGGCATCCGGCCCGATGGTGTGGGCGCCGGAGGAGGTGCGCCCGTGCTATAAGGTGTCAGTCCCGGCCCACCGGGGCTGGGACCCGGCATACCCATCGGGTTTCCGCCCGGACTGGCTTGCTGCGCCAGAACCGGCGCCGAGAATGCTAGCGCGGCGACCACCGCCACGCTGCTCAAGAGATGCTTCGTCGCCATCGGATCTCCTCCGTTGTCGAACAGTTCGGCAAAGATGCCGAAAGTCAATCATGCTCGTGAGTTGGATCGCGCGCAATGCAGTTGTCCCAAAATGCCTTGCTGTCAACCAACTTCATTAGGGATTCTCCGGCGTCAGCACCTATGAAACAGAAAGGGAGGGTTGAGGAAGGGAGGATTTCTGGCCACCGTAGCCATTGAACGGGGGAAGATGGGTTTAATAGACGGTCCGGTCGGAGCGCTGCACTATGCCTCGGCTCAGCGCCCCCGCGGTCTTGCCGGTCACGACGTCCAAATCAACCCTGCAGACCCTCATTATCCCTGGATGGAAACAGGCGTCATTGATTATGGCATTAGCGAGCTGCTCTTTTATCGGATCGGTTATGGACCTCGCCTCGGGTGGGAATAGCACCCGACCCCGGGCCCGGGTTGGAAAACCACTTATTCGAGTTGACCTAAGGAATACACCGAGCGTGGCGAAAAATCAAACTCGGGATCTGCTGTCCAGACGCGGTTCCCAGGAAGATGTTCGACAGGACGGAAGGCAGTGACTTTGTCAGGTTTACGGCGCATCTTGTCGACTTCGCTTGCGTGAAGCTCCTCGGCATAGACCATCTGTCGGGCGTATTCCTCGATGACGACCGAGTGTCCTTCCGCGCATTTGAGCAGTTCTCGGTAAAGTGCGAGCGCTTTCGCTTCGCTCTCCAGTGACTCGCGCATAATCGCCTCGACATCGTGCTGATAGCTGTCAAGCAGGGGGCCGATGTCAAAGATGGATATTCGCCGAGCATGGTGATCATTTCCCCCGCCTGTTGAGCGTGGGTCAGCGACTCGGCCGCCTGTTCGCGCAACCCTGCTCAACCGCATTCTGGAGGCAGAGCTGGCCGGGGTCGTCAGGTGCGCCAGGCCAGCGGCGGACGCGAGTGCACCAGCAGCTTACCCAATATCGATCAGGCGGTGATTCAATGAATGCTAATGGAGCTCAGGGAATGCTAATGGAGCTCAGGCAAAGCCGAGCGCGGTTCGCTGATCCTGCCAAGCACGCGGCAGACGTGAGTGGGCCAGCAGCTCGTCAGGCATCAGATTGCGGGGCTGGCGGCCGTCGAGAATGGTTTGGATGATGTCCGGGGCAAATCAGCTGAGGCGAACGAGCCGTGTAAAATAGGATGGGCTGACGCCCTCCCGCTCGGCGAGTACCGCAAACGGCACACCGTCGCTGCGGACAAGGGCGGCGTTGAACCGGCGCGCCTTGATCAGCAGTTTGACCAGCCAAGCATCGGATTTCGCTGTCGCAAATGGGTCAGTGCCGTCTATCCGCATCTTAATCTCCCGCCCGGATCGGCGCAGCTCAACAGGCACGGAAAGGATCTGGGTGTCGTCGTCGACCGCGCTCGATTCAGGTGCAAGGTTGAGAAGCGCAGCAAGCCGTGTCGGGCGATATGGATGTCGATCTGATCGTCCCCAATGTCGATCCGCTCGATCAGCGCAGTAAGAAACGCGCGCTGACGTGTTTCAGGCAACTCGGGCCAGGTCTTCCCGATTTCCGTGGCTCGCGCGATCAGCCGGCGCTGCGCATTGACGGGTCGGAAAGCCGCGTCGCTGGGTAGATACTGCCGGGATCGACGAGCCATTGGCCCATCCGGATGGTCACGAGTTGCTCGATCTCTCCGGATGGAATGCGCAACCCGTCGGACTGCTCGGTCTGATCCTTGGTGATCAGCGGGCGGGAGCGCAATGTCACGGAAACCGGGCTGGGAGCCAGCAGCGTATCGGTTAGGAAGTCGGCATGTCCCCCGCTCTGCTATCGCCGCCATCGCTTCCCGCCCGAGATCATCCAACACACCATCTGGCTGTATCTCCGCTTCACCCTGAGCTACCGCGATGTTGAGGAACTCCTGGCCGAACGAGGGCTCGACATCTCGTATGAAACGGTGCGGCAGTGGGTACTAAAATTCGGTCCCATCATCACGCGGCGGCTGCGCCAGCGTCGCCCGCGGCCGAGCGATCGTTGGGACCTCGACGAGATGGTGGTGCGCATCGCCGGTGAGCGGATGTATCGGTGACGTGCCGTGGATGACGAGGGCGAGACATGCTGGTCCAACGCCGGCGAGACACTCGGTCGGCGCTGCGGCTGATGCACAAGCTGCTGAAGAAGCAAGGCTTCGTGCCGAAATTGCTGGTGACCGACAAGCTGCGCTCCTATGCCTCGGCGTTCCGGCACTTACGACTGAGCTGTCCGCACGAACAGCGGCTTCGGAGCAACAATCGGGCGGAGAACTCGCATCAGCCTATACGGCGACGAGAGCGCAAGATGCAGCGGTTCAAATCGGCTCGATCCGCTCAGCGCTTCCTCAGCATGCATGCCGTGGTTCATAACACCTGCAATCTTCAACGCCATCTCGTTTCGCGATCGACACTGCGGATCTTTCGAGCCGAGGCGGCCAACCAATGGCAGGATGCCGTCGCGGCCGCGTGATCGCGCATCCGGCTCCCGACTCGTTTGCTTGCCGCCAGTTAACTTGACAATGCGCCCCCCGCTGCCTTCGCAACAGCAAGCACCGCGCGGGCGCCGGAGGCGGGATCCCGCTGGCCGCAGTTTGGGACAGGATTTTATTAGCATACAGCGATTTAATTTTGGTGGATGGGTCAGTCTCCCCGCCCCACCTTTGCCTCGGCGGCCTTGTCCAATATCGGCTGAATGTGGGCTCGAGAGCACTCCTCGCAAAAATGCCACTCTTCGGGATCGGGCTCGCGAGCGACCACAGTCAATTGCTCCTCCACCGGCTGGTGCTTGCCGCAGAGATCGCAAACATAGATTGCGGGCATGAGAGATCCCCCTTTTCGTTGACGATGCCTTGCCGCGTGCCGGGGCTCGGGTCGAGCGGCACGGCCGGTGTAGATCGGAAGCGTCCAGCCAGTTCGTCCGGCTTGGAGCGTTAGCGGACCATTCTAGGGTTTATCTATCCTCGAATAAAGGACACGCCTTGAGCGCAGCGAATGCAATGCGAAAAGCACGCAGAATCCAAAGCCGCGATGGTAACGCCGCAAGAGCTTTCGGCTTTCCCCGGTGGTCTCCACATGAGAACGGTGCGAAGCACCTCTGCGACACGCTAAAGCCCTGTAAGCGCCGGCCTAGTTGTCATGAGCTCGGCTAATCCGGCGCAGTCGGGACCTCCGCCGCGGCGGGAAGGTATTTGCCGTCTCGTTCTTGCGAAGTGATTTCTTCCACCTGGACTTGGAATTGAGGCGCATTGCGGCGCTCGCGGTCCGCCCTCCTCGCGCACATGACCAGACTTCCACCGTATCCCCCTGTCGTATTTTCCCGGTCCACTTCTATTGTCCTCTCTGGTCAGATTTGCGGCTAATTTGCCGTCGTAGGCCAAGCGTGCGAGCATGATAGCGTCGGAGATTGCTTGTAGCCGGCGTTCGTGTATATGGTTAACCGCTGGCTCATGCGAGACAGCTTACATTGGGGCTTGGGGCGGATTGCGCCTCGGTGCTTGGGATCCCCCCCAAGCCCCTCGGATGAAAGGCGGCCCCGTGCTCATCTTGAGCATACGCGTCGCGGCGTCTGGGCAGGGCCGCCACCCCCCGAACTCGTCAGTATCTGCGAGGCTAGAGGCGGATATTCTGATCGGTCAACGAGAAAGTTACCGTTAAAGCACAACTGAGCGCCCTGTTGCATGTGAGCCTCAGTGCTTATGATTCAGTGCAAGCCGTCGCCGAAGAGGCCGAAGAGAAAGCTCGGGTTCTAACTCACGGGTCTGAGCGAGGTCCTGCGCGCTGCCCTCCCCGCGGCGGTCAGCTTGGCGGCGATGACCTCGAGATGCCAGTTTATCGCCAGCGCCGCCTGGGGGTTAAGGTTCCTGAAGCAGCGCGCCGCGAAGGTGACAAAGTCTTGCCGAAGCACGGTATCGACTGCTCCCGGGTCAGGTTCTCGATCATCACTTTTCTGCTCTCGAGAAGGCGCCCTGAGCTGCTGGTCTACCCCGCGCCACGCTCAAAACGCGAAAGATCGCTGAGCCGGTCGCGGTGGCGCGACGTGAATGCGCTCCAGCTCAAGCATGCGGATTTTGGCCGCCGAACCGCCCGGCGCGGAAAAACCACCAACCTTACCGCCGGCCGCCAAAACCCTGTGACAGGGGATGATCAGCGCCACCGGATTCCTAGCCATGGCTCGACCGACATCGCGCGCGGCCTCCGGCCCGGCACCGAGTTCATTCGCCAAAGCGCCATAGCTCGTTGTGTGGCCCCATGCAACCCGCCGCGCCGCGGCGTAGATCCGCTCGAAGAACGGATCCTGCTCCCCGAGGTCGAGCCTGAAGCCGGAAAAATCTGTCTCCTCGCCCTCAAAATAGCGCTTCACAGCGGCGACAGCCTCGGCCACCTCCAGGGTAGGCGCGCCGGGTTCGGCGCCGGGTACGCGTCGCAGCAGAATTCGTTCCGTCGCTTTGGCGCTTTTTGTCGGCAATTGGAAGCGCGTGATGCCCATGCTGTTCCAGGCGATGCCGCAAAAGCCGCCCGCGGTTTCGAAGATGAGATAATGGTGCGCTCTCCGGCTCATCAGATGGCTCTCGCATTTCGATCTGTTATGGAGCTCGTACGGTCAAAGCGGGAATTCAACCGGATTCCTGCTACAATTCGACCGCTCACGCCGGATTTGTGGCCCGCGCTTGAGGATCTTTTCGGCGAAAACGGTGCCGTCGGGGGCAACTGGTGCATGTACTGGCGGATCGGCAGAGCTATTCGCGAGAACCCGCGCGAGGAGAACAAGGCAGCGTTTAGAAATGTCGTCAGATGCGGCCCGCGTCCGGGTCTGCTCGCCTTCGACGGCGGCATGGTGCCAGCTCACGCCGCGCGTCGCGCTGCCCGGGCTGAAATCGCACCTGGCGGCGCAAGCGGGTGGATGATGTCTGCAGGAAATTTTCGATCGCACGAGTGCAGCGGCCAGGCCTCTTGGCGTCGAGATCCTGGCGGCGGAACGACGTCTCGATGAGGGCTTCGCTTCCGGCTTGATTGGTCCCGACATGCTGCGGGGGGAGACCGCTGCGATTGCCGAGTTGCAGGGAAAAGGCTGCCTCGTCCTCCGCGAGCCGCGCCACTGTCGTTCGGAGATTCTTCGCGGTCTGCGCGTGCCGCCGATTCCAGCCGTTCGGCGGCTCGCAGGGGAACCGCTGGGTTCGACCCTAATATAGAGCGCCCGTTTCGGAACGCGAGCCGGCGCCTTTCGCGGGTCAGCCCGGCTTGCGAAATTTCAGCATGTAAATATCGACCGGTTGAGCCGAGGAATGCGAGTGGGCGTCGCGGGCATCCCCGGGAACGCGGAGGAAATCGCCGCGGTCGATCAATTTGAACCCCGCCCCCTCGATCTCCGACCTGACCAGCGCTTCGTCCGAACGGTGCAGGGACTGGACGACGCTCGTGCCCGCGCCGGGCTTCGCCGAGTAATCGCCCACGACCAATTCGCCGCCCGCCTTCAGCGCATCATAGAAAGCCTTATTCATCTTGGCGCGATCCACACCAAGATAAGTAATGTCGTGATAGGCATAGAAAAACGTCATGAGATCGAAATCATGCATACCCGGGGGCGCAGGATCCTCGAATGGCCGAACTACCGAGACGATATTGGCGGCCGCAGGGGTCTTGAGCCGTGCATCAAGCCGATCCTTGACGCGCGCAAAAACGGCTTCCGAATTTTGCGCATAAACTGTGCCGCCCGGGGCTACGGCGCGGGCAAGAAGTTCAGCTTTCCACCCGTATACCGCGAAGATGTCGAGGATTTTCATGCCCGGCTTCGCGCCGATGAACGCCAGCCACTGGGCCGGCGCGCGGTTGGTGTCGAGCTTGCGATCCGCGTCGCTTCGGTCGGGAGTAGCGACAATCGCAGCGTAGTCCGGCGCGGTCTGTGAGACCGCCATCGGCGTAGTCGCGATAGCGGACAACGTCAGCAGGCAGGCAAGGATCCCATCTTTCAACATTTCGTTCCCCAACTCGCTTATGTTTTTGGGTGTGCGCCGCGATACCTACTGTCGGCAAATCGATGTGTACAGGCGCAGAGTTTAGACGACCGCTCCGCCGCCGATCCGTCTATGGAAACGATTTTGCCCTTGCAGGGATATCAGCGTAGCACGCACAGAAGCTCCGACGCGAACTCCGCCGGCTCCGAACCCGCCAGCAAGGTCTCACAGAGGCGTCGAATATCGCAGCCGTCCGATAACGGCCGTTCGCGGAAGAACGTCAGTGTCTGGCCTGATCGGAGCAAGAAGTCTTCGTTCCAAGCTGGCGTCAGGAGTGAGTTCCCATGTTACTCGCCGCCCATTGGAGTTCGATAGGCTGAGGGTCCCGCATCGGCGGTCAACGCGGGCTCGACGCGCTCGAACACCAAGCTGAGGGTGAACGCCGGCAATAGGAAATGCCAGCCGACGACCCAAACAAATTTACAGCCGCGACAGAAGCAGAGGATCAAGAGTCATCACTGCCCGCTCCTCCTTAATGACCGTTGAGGTAAAAGGGGGCGCGGCTGATACCCCTTTTCGATTACGCAGCCTTGGCCTTGAACTCCGGCTGGGTCGTGCGCGCGGCGCGGCGGATCATGTCGGCGCCCTTTTCGGCGATCATGATGGTCGGTGCGTTGGTGTTGGTCGATGTGACCGCCGGCATCACCGAGGCGTCGATGACGCGCAGCCGCTCGAGCCCGTGCACCCGTAATTCGCTGTCGACGACGCACATTGCACTTGGCCCCATCATGCAGGTGCAACTCGCGTGATAGACCGTGTTGCCGTTGCGCCGCCCGTAATCGAGCAACTCGTCGTCGCTCTGCACCTGCGCACCGGGCAGTTTTTCCGGTCCAACATAGCGCGCCAAGGCCGGGGCCGCGAAAATACGGCGCACAAACCGCAAACCCCCGATCACCGCGCGCCGGTCGGCCTCCTCCGAAAGATAGCGCGGGTTGATCGCAGGCGCGACCTGCGGATCGGGCGATTTCGCCTCGACATAACCGCGCGACAAGGGCCGCATCTGCCACGAGCCGCCGGTCAGCCCGGGTTCCTCCTCGAGCTGGCCGATCTGGCCGTCCTTGAAGCTGCCCGGCGCGAATGAGCATTGCACATCGGGTGTCGCCAATTCCTCCAGCACCTTGACCGAGGCGGCGACCAGTGAGGCGCTGTAGGTCAGCATGCCCTTGCCGGTCACCAGATAGCGCACGACCTCGGCGGCAAGCGGCAAGCCGCGGGCGCGCTCATTGGCGGTGCGCGCGCCGTGGATCGGATATGTCATGCGGCAGACATAGTGGTCCTGCATGTTTTTGCCGACGCCGCGCAATTCGTGGATCACCGGGACGCCGACCCGTCCGAGATGCTCGGGATCGCCAACTCCCGAGATCTGCAGGAGGTGAGGCGAACCGACTGCCCCGGCCGAGAGGATGACCTCGCCGGCCGCCTCAGCCCGCTCGGTGCCGCCACCGCGCGAGAATTCGACCCCGACTGCACGTTTGCCCTCGAACAGCACGCGGTGAACCAGCGCGTTGGTCACCAACTGCAAATTCGGCCGCTTCAAGGCCGGCCGCAGATAGGTGCGCGCCGTGCTGGCGCGGCGCCGGCCGCCGCGGGTCTGCTGGCACCAGCCGATGCTGTCGCCCGCTCCGGGCGGCAGATTGTTGACGTCCTCGCGGTATTCCAGGCCGATTTCCTTGCCGGCCTCGATCACGATCTGACAAAGTGGCGGCCGGTCCATGCGCGAGGTGAAGAGCGGGCCGTCCTTGCCTCGCACCTCCGTCTCCTCGCCCTCCCAGCGCTCGGCTTTGCGGAAATAGGGCAGGCAATCGTCCCACGACCAGCCGCGGTTGCCGAGTTGCGCCCAGTGGTCATAATCTTCGGGCTGACCGCGGATATAAATGAGGCCGTTGATCGAGCTCGACCCGCCGAGCACCTTCCCGCGGGGATAGAGGATCGCGCGACCGGCCGTGCCGGCATCGGGCTCGGCGTGAAACCCCCAGGTAAAGGTCGGATGGTCGAGGAGCTTCATAAAGCCCGCGGGGATATGGATATAGGGGCTCCGGTCGCTCCCGCCCGCTTCGATCAAGATCACCTTTGCGCTGGGATCCTCGCTCAGCCGATTGGCCAGAACGCAACCCGCCGAGCCAGCACCGACGATTACATAATCCGCCCTCATGCCTTCCTCCGTCTAGCAGGCTCCATCGGCACTGCTAGTCGTTCAAAGTCACCATTTGCAAAGCTAGCGGGTGCCTAGCGCGAGCGCAATCGGCTGTCGGACCGAGTGGCGCCATCTCAATCAGGAATTAAGCTATGAACACGGAGAAGACAAACGGTGAATCTACACCGCCGGCAATCACTTCATTCTCGCCGGCTCGCAGTGGCACATCATCGCTGCTGAAATGGTCGCCGATCGGCACGCCGTTGACGATCGTTCCGAGCGTGCTGCAGAGGTCAAGGACATGAAAAGTTCCGTCACGCTTTTCGATAACGAAATGGTTACGCGACAACCTGAACGGCACGGTGTCGCCGAGCTCCAGGTCTGGCTGCAACGGGGGTGGCTCTTCCCCGGCAACCGCTCCCCGGCCAATGACGAACGGCCGATCGCCGAGAGTGAGTGGAGTGCGGAACTGACGCTGCAACCATGGGTTTTTGGCAGCGAGGTGGGCATTATTGACTAATATTACTGCTGTTTGCCTGTCGGCGTCGTTGGTCCCATGGGCTCGGCCACTCCGCCTTTCATCGCTTACGATGCGATCGTCCGCCTCGCGCAGCCGCTGACTGAGACGCTGAATCAGTTCACGAGCGGCCCGCGGCGAGGATGCGATTTGATCGAGGAACTCGTTCGGCAAGAGGATTTCCACCTCGACCTCGCTGGCGGCTCGAGCGGTTGCGTTGCGGGGGCGATTTTCCAGGACGCCCATCTCGCCGATAAACTGTCCTGCGCCAACCGTGCCAAGAAGGACGGGCTCGCCATCGAGTTCCCGGATTATGTTTACGGCACCCCTGAGTAGGCGAAAAACACTGTCCGTTGGATCTCCCTCTTTGAAGAGGACTTCCCCTTCGGCAAAGCGCGTGCAAGTCATTGCGTGTCCCTGACCTCGGCCCCGAACATCGTCTCGAAGAACCGGGCTGTCGCATCCGGGTCGGGGCTGCGCAGATGGACTTGGTCGTAACGATAGTCGCGCATAGCCGATCTCCTATCTGACGTCGTCGATCCGATAGGTGCGAAGAGCTGTGTCATGAAACAGAGCGGCGCGCTCGGACGCCGAGTAGCTCTTGGAGAACCGTTTGAAGCCGTTGAACAGGACGTGATGGGAGAACGATACCTTGTCGACCGGAAAATTGCTCTCGAACACGCAACGGTTCGGGCCGAACTGCTCGATGCAGTAGCTCATGGTCGGTGCCATGGACGTGGCCAACTCTTCCGAGCCGATCGGCCGTGCACGCGTATGCCAGTCGAAGCCCAAACGGGGCATTCCAATTCCACCTAGCTTGAGGTTGACGTTTGGGCATTTCGCCACGTCGGCGATACCGCGTCGCCAAGCCGGCAGCACCTCGTCGTCCCGCTTCGCGTAAGGGCCGACCCGCGTCAGGCCGCCAAGATGGTTCAGGATGATGGTAAGATTGGGCACGGCCTCAGCAAAGGCGGCCAACTCGGGCAATTGTGGGAAACACACTCCAACGTCGAGGGATAGACCCATACGCGCCAGCACCTGAGCTCCCGCGCGATAGTCGGCAGTGGTCAGTAGGCCTTCCTTTTCACGGTTCTCGATCTCGGGATGCGGATCCCAGGTCACCGTGTGCCGGATGCCACGAAACCGGTTGGGGCTGGCAGCGTGCAGCGCCTCTAGCACCGGCTCAACCCGGTCTCCAAGTTTTAGGTCGGCATGGCCGATGATGGCCGATGCGGCCCGGCAAGGACCATAGAGCCCGGTGGCGGCCGCGGCGGCCAAACCTTGGACAAATTCGACCTCGCCAACGGGGCGCAGCTCCAGCGGTCCCTCCGGACGGTACATGGCCCTCGCCTCGATGAATACGGTCGACTGCACGTTGTGGCCGCAGTTAACGTCGGCTGCCAATTCGTCAAGAAGATACCGCTGGTAGGGAATGCGCTCGGATCGGAAATCCCAGAAATGATGATGCGGATCGCAGATCGCGATCTCCGGCTCCAACGTGGGTTCCTGGGTCAGCGCCAGCCAGTCGTTTCCACCGTAGGGCACTGCGGCTCCTCCGTTTTGTTTCAATCCTTCTTGCCCGGTAGCATAGGGAGAAGGCGCCGGCCTAACAACGTAAGACGCGAGCGCTTAGAAACTTGTGGATTACGGCAGCGAGCAGCTGATGCTGCAGCTCCGCACTGATGGCGTTGAGCTTTTCCGGACGATTTAAGGTGATGACGCTGACCTTTTCGTCTGCTTCGTACCGGACCACCGGATCGGCCATAATCCGCTCTCCTCCGCTAAACCGCATGGCGCGCGAGCCAGTCGATTGCCGCGAGACCCTCGCGAATGCCGCCGACCACCGGAATGCTCGCCGCGCGAAGATACGCAACCTGCTCCCTGTTCATGACGCCCGGCCGGGTGTGCAAGAGGTAATGGGGCTTGCCGCTATTCTCAGCCGCGCGCACAAACAGCTCGAGGTAGCTCCAGGGGAGCTCGGGCATCTCGAAGGGCTGACCATCGCAATTGTCGCGGCAGAAGACGATGATGTCGTGGTCGGGGCTGCGGTCGAACAGACCGAGGGCGTGCGGCAGGTTCGCAACAAAGGTGCCGTTACCCCAGGCGTCGAGCGGGTTGCCGTCGCCACTGACAAAGCCGATCCGGCGCTCGATTTCTTCCTTTGCCGCGGCCGGCAACGGAGGCAGCCGAAGATCAGCCGACCCGGCAACGTCGAGGATCAGCTCGGCCAACCCACCGGACGAAGTAACGACGCCGATCCGGCGCCCCGCCGCGCGACGCGCGCCCTGAGCAGCCGCGAGCACCTCGGTAAACTCGACGAGGTCCGACACTTCGATTGCGCGATGCGCACGCAGCAGCTCGGAGACAAAGCCAGGCTCGCCGGCAAGCCCGCCCGTGTGAGTCGTCACGGCATGTCTCGTGCGCTCGGTTCGCCCGACCTTTAGCACCACCACTGGTTTCCCTCGCGCAGCGGCGCGATCGAGTGCGGCGACAAAGCAATCCGGCGATCGGACGGTCTCAATAAAGCAGCCGATCACTTTGGTGTGCGGATCGTCGACGAGGTACTCAAGATAATCGGCCGCGACTACCACCGCTTCGTTCCCGGAAGAGACGACATAGCTGAAGCCAAAGCGCCGGATGTCGGTCAACAGGCTGATGCAGAACGCGCCGCTCTGGGAGACGACGCCGACATTGCCGGCGAGGCCGGCCGGGTCGCGCAGCTCCTGCAGATAGGTCGTGCTGCGATCATGCGGGCTGAGCACTCCCATGCAGTTGGGGCCGCAGAGCGCGATGCCAGCGTCGCGGCAGATCCCTTCGGTCTGGGCTTGCAGCCGACGCCCGTCCTCGCCGCGTTCGGCGAACCCGCCATCGTAGATGACGGCCGCACGCACGCCGCGCGCCGCTGCTGCGAGGAGTGCGTCGAGCACGCGCGCATGGCCGACACAGAACACCGCGACATCGGGGGTCTCGGGCAATTCTGCGGCATTCGCATAGCATTGTCGGCCCGATACCGTGGAATAATTGGGGTTGACAGGAAATATCGGGCCGTCAAAACCGATGCGATCGAGGGAGGCGATTAGCCTTCGCCCTATCGTCGGCTTGTCCGAGGCACCGACGACGGCAATCGATTTTGGCCGAAAGAGCGCTTCGAGCCGCATCGGTCATGGCTCCTTGAGCGGGTTGGAGACCAGAGATTACCTTTTTCATCGCCCGTCTCAACAGGAGATCCAACCGCGGAGCGTACGACTTTTGCGATGGCCCGCGTAGCTCGGTGTGCCGGTGCACTACTCGGGTGGGGTCCCAACCGCGCCTTGAGCGGATCCGGCCTGACGACTGCGCCCGTGTTGGTGAGATCGATCATCTCGTCCGCGGCCAAGTCATGGCGCGGCCATTGTGTCCGCTCGCCGCCGTTCGGATCGCCCAATAGGCTATCGGAACGCTCTGCTCCGTTACCCCTGCGAAGGTCAGAGCCTATTGCTGAAACAAACTCCGGCGTGGAGTGGGACGACACAGTCAGCGGTCCGTTCGCGTTCTTGCTGGCCCTCCGGTCTGGCGGTGAGCAACGCCGCGGCTCGGCCAAAATCGTGCGCTCGGGGGAAGCAGCCGTCTTCCATCACAAATTCGGCTCCGGAGCAGGCGGGCGACGCTTTCGAAAGGGCGCCGCTCCGACTTGCTGAATGCCCCTCCTCGCCATTTTTACGCCGCTGTTACATCAGTGACATCCCCGGTTTACGCCGCTTTGCCACTGTCATTGCAGTTCGACGGTCGATCTGCGGACCGAACGGACGGGCGGACCGAAGAGGGAAATAAAAACGCGTCTGTGAGCCAGCTCACACACTGCGGATCGGGTCATCGACTATCTTCCACTGCGGCTCAGTGAAGCCCGGTGATGACCGGTCCCTGAGCGCCGACCTTCACGCACATTCGCAGCCGCTTTCGCATCCTTCGGCTCGGAGGGAGGCAGTGATGAAGCAGGAGCACGTTCTCATTGGTCGCATCACCGGCCCGCGGGTGTTCAGCGTCCCGGAGTTCGGCACACGTGCCAGCTTCACCCTCGAGTGCTTGGGACAGTGCTCCGTCGCCTGTTGCATTGCCGGAGACGTCGCGCGCGGATTCCTAGCCTCTTGTCGTGAAGGCGACATTGTCGCCGTGGACGGTATTTACGAACCGCATCCGTCGACAGCTTCTCCCAAGACGCCATTGGTGGGCCGCTTTCGCGTCCGCGCTTTGCGCATCTTGGAATCGGTCCGCATTGCCGCATGAGCACGATGAGTCGATCCAACTATAGGCAGGAGAAAAGGTATGGGCTCCATATTATTGCATCGTCACTATCGGGGTGCAAGAGCACGGTACTGCGGCAACATTGCGCGTTCCAGGCTGGTCATGCTGGCGGCTGTAACCGCGCCGGTCTTTCTCGCGGCCGGAGCATTGGCTCAGGTACAGGAAACTATCCCGCCCATGCTGTCGAGCGGACTGGATAAGACCACCACGCTCCAGACATCTGTCATCGCGCGACCCAGCCAACGTCCCGCAACCCAATCTCTCCCCGATACGGCGAGTTTACCGCCGAGCGGATCGATTGGAGCGGCATCCGACATCCGGCCTTTTCTGGAACCCGGCGTGCCTGAGGATTTGGCGCGTGTAGCGCTCCGCCGTGCTTGGGCCGCCGATCCGGCGATCCGCGACTTTATCGGCCTGTCCGAGAATTCCTGGGACTTCAATGCGCCAGATGCTGTTCCTGGATCTGGTTCTGCAGTGACGGAGGGCACTGGTCGGCTTCCGGCGGAAAAAGCGGAGGGCATTGTCACGGAAACGGTTGAGCGCGAGAACGGTGAATAGAATAGCATCTGGGCATGGCCCTGCGCTCCTATCGCCACCACCGCTTTCCGCCGCCGATTATCCAGCACGCGATCTGGCTCTACCTCCGCTTCACACTGAGCTACGTGGAGGATCTCCTTACCGAGCGTGGGTTCAGGGTCGAAGCGGCAGCGCAATGGTTAGACACCGTTGCAGCGACGTGGGACCTGATCAGCCCTTGCCCTCCTTTCGATCCTTTGCTCGTTCCGTGACAAAGCCCGCACAAGGGACCGTTTCCTGCCCGTCCCCGATCGCGCTGAACGAGCCCTCGCTCCGTCAATCCCCAACCCCGTTGAAGTCGTAAATTCCGACGCCTTGCAGAAGCAGGAATCTACAATCATCAACATCGCCGCCGTTTGAGATGCGATGAGCGGTTCCGGGCGGGATGGTATAGGTTTCGCCCG
Organism: uncultured Alphaproteobacteria bacterium; assembly: GCA_963695605.1. Lineage (GTDB taxonomy): Bacteria > Pseudomonadota > Alphaproteobacteria > ATCC43930 > CGMCC-115725 > AP-15. The sequence continues at coordinate 55,151 of CAVOHI010000094.1, forward strand.
CCGCCAGCAGCTCTTCCGCAGGCGACGCGCGCATCTCGATCCGCAGACAACCGCCAAGACAGAAATACCAATCGGTGATTTGGCTGTGAAAGTGCCAAGGAATCATGTCACCGGGCGCGAGGGTATAAAGCCGCGCTCGGAGGTCGCTGCCATTAGCTACGGTTTCGATATTTTTTACGGCGTAGCTCGGGGGTGACCTTGTGTTCTCCATAATCAACCTCACTGGCATAGGAGCCGCTAGTAACATGCATATGATATGCACGTTATTGGCAAAAATCGAGGCGGCACGCGCCAAACCGGACAGCATGATTGTCGGCGGACGGGGGCGGAATACGCCGGTGGCCGATGACGTGGAGAGCTTGCTGGCCAACGGGCGCAAAGCGGAGGCGCCGCGCGGGCCCCCGGATATCAATTCTTTGAGGCGGTCATAGTTCCACCAGCCTTGCATGAGCGCTTCCGTCGCTGCCCGGCTTAATGGTTGCACCGAGGCTCGAGCGGGGCGACTTGTCCAGGTAGTCCACAGGAGGGACCCGCGCGCTGCGCGGCGACCGCCACGAGGTCTGGCGGAGCGGCGCATGGCTTTACCAAATTTTACCGAGAATCGATTGGGCGCAGCGGGCCCGCAGCCACATATACCGACGACCAAGATGAAGGCCGCGTTCGGCTCGTCAGACGTGCGATCCGCGGCGCTTGAGAAGGAGTGATCGATGGAAACGGTTAGCGGCGATGCAGGCCGGCCCAGGAGCAGAAAAGCTTTGGGTTGCCTCGCGGCTGCTCTGCTCGGTGCCGGCGCGATACTCCAGCCGCAGGTGGCCAATGCTGGGCATGGCGGAGGCGGTGGTGGTGGCTTCCATGGCGGTGGTGGTGGATTTCACGGTGGTGGCTTCGGTGGGTTCCATGGGGGCGGATTTCACGGCGGCGGTTTTGGTGGGTTCCATGGAGGCGGATTTCACGGCGGCGGGTTTCATGCTGGCGGGTTCCACCATGGCTTCGGGCGTTTCCGCGGTGGGTTCGGCGGCGGGTTTGGTGGGATTTACGCGCCGTACGGGTGGGATTACGGCTACCCCGACTACGACTACGGCTACTATCCGGATTACGGCAACTATTACGGCCAGCCCTACTATAACTACGGTCAGCCCTACTATAACTACGGCCAGCCCAACGCGGCGCAGACCTGGTATTATTGCTCCAACCCCGCCGGCTATTACCCGTACGTGACCCAGTGCAATACCGGCTGGCAGGCAGTCCCCGCGAGCTGACATCTTGAGAACGCTTGCCCGCCGATTTCAGGGCGTAGTTTAGGAGTCGTCGTCCCCGCGAAGGCGCGTGTGAAGGCATGCAGATCGGTGTGGTACATGCCCCTGGCCACGACCCGCACAAGCACTTCCTCGGCGGGCGCCGCGAGGTCGAGCGTTTCGATCTCGAACGGAGCTGACCGGACCGGCACCACCGCGGCGGTGATCTTCATATGGCGCTCCTCAACGCTCTCGAAGATCCCTGCCCCCTTGCAAGAGGGGAGGAGAGCGACCGTGACCTGGCTGCTTATTCCGTAAGCAATCTTGGACCGCTGACGAACGGACTGCCCCGAAGATAAAATCGCAGGAGCCGGTTCGCATCGCGCGCGATTCCGATCCTGATGCTCTGTCCGACTTCGCCCGGTTCGCGATCACAGCGTCCGAGCCATAGAGGGCCTTCTCGGCATAGATCGAGCCCATCGAGCCAACGATCAACCCGCAACGCCGCGGTGAGCCTTCCTGGCCCTCGCGCCAAGTCGCGCAGCCGCTCGATTTGACGATTTCGCTGCATGATCGGGATGCCGTCGCGCGGCTCGAGTGCCCTGATGAGCACCCCAGCCCCAATCCCCGCTATCTCGCTCGAGACGTTCAGCATGTATGCGCTGCCATAGACGAGATACACGTAGGCGCGCCCGCGCTCGAGAAAAAGCGACCGATTACGCGGCGTCATCCCGCGGTAGGCGTGCCCCGCGGCGTCGCCGACGACATACGCCTCGGTCTCGACGATGCGGCCGCTGGCGACGCCTTCGGCCATCTGCCGCACCAGTATCTTGCCGATGAGATAGCGAGCGAGCGAGACCGTATCGACCGGCAGCTCCGCACGGGCGAGCGGTGGCTGGCCAATCTTATGCCGGCTAGGTTTCAGCGCATCCGCTCGGCCCATTGAGCGCGCGAAGGTCCCGGCTCAAACGGATCGGCGAAGTATTGCGTCTCGCGGGCCACCTTCCCGTCTCTGAACTCCATGATGCTCACCGTGTAAGACGGCTGCCCGTCGTAGGTGAGTACGAATTCAGTGACCCAGAGGTCGGCAGCACCGAGTATCCGCCGCACTGTGAAGCGCTTTCTGTTCGGCTGCGCGGCGCGAGACGCCTGAATGTTGCGTCGGCCGCGGATGCGCTCGCCCGATTGCGGATATTCGAGCACCGCGTCCTCTCGGTAGATCTGGTGCTCCGCTTCGAAGTCGTTGGCGTCGGAAGCGGCCCAGTGGCGATCCAGGGCCGCTCTGATGTCGTGGTCTTCCATCTCGATCTTCCCTCAACCAACCGGCTTGAGATCACCTAGGATAGTCGGCAGCAGCTCGCTGACCGTCGGATGAATGTGCATCGCGCGCTGCATGACCGTGTACGGGGCTTTGGCATACATCAGATCGAGGATCGCGTGGACAGCCTCGTCGCATCCGGTACCGAGCAATGAGGCGCCGAGGATCTCTTTGCTGTCGCCATCGACGAGAATGCGCATAAAGCCTTGCGTCTCGCCCTTTTCGACGGCGCGGGCAACGCGCGTCATCGGCCGCTCGCCGACCAGCACCCGCCGCCCACTGTTGCGTGCCTCGGCCAAAGTCATGCCGACGCGGCCCAATGGCGGGTCGGTGTAAAGGGCATATGCGGTGATGCGCTCGCTGACCCGGCGCGGATCGTGGTCGAGCAAATTCGCGGCGACGATCTCGAAATCGTTGTACGCGGTGTGGGTGAAGGCGCCCTTGCCGTTGCAGTCCCCGAGAGCCCAGATGCCCGGCGCAGTGGTTTGCAATCGGTCATCGACGATGATGTAGCCACGCTCGTCGCAGCGCACCCCGGCTTTGTCGAGATCCAGATCGTCGGTATTCGGCCGACGGCCGACGGCCAGCAACAGATGCGAGCCAGCGACTTCGGGGGCGCCGGCGGTGCAATCGACCTTGGCGACGATCTCGTCGCCGCGCTTGGCGAGGCTGATGCATTCGGCATTCAGCCTGACCTCGACGCCCTCGCGCTCGACGATGTCCTTGATCGCCGCCGACACGTCCTCGTCCTCATGGCGAACGAGCCGCGGCGCCATTTCGATGATCGTTACCTGGCTGCCAAAGCGGCGGTACATTTGGCCGAATTCGAGGCCGATATAGCTGCCGCCGACAATGATCGAGATGGTGCGGCAGAAAATCGACGTCCATCATCGACGAATTCGTCAGGTAGGGCACTTCGTTTATGCCGGGCATTGGCGGCACCAGCGCCCGGCCGCCGACATTGATAAAGATCCGTCCAGCGCGCAGCCGCTCGCCGGCGATTTCCACCGCTTGCGGCGACGCGAACCGGGCGTGGCCGCGGTAGAGCGTGATGTTTGCGGCGTTTTCGAGGGCCGAGGTAAGCCCGTTTCGTGACGCCGCCACAATCGCATCCTTGCGCGCTTTAACCCGCCGCATGTCGATGCCGATATCACCCCCGATCACCACCCCATACTCGGCGGCGCGCCGCGCGATCCGGGCGGCATAGGCGCTCGCTACCAAGGCCTTGGTCGGGGTGCAGCCGGTATTGACGCAAGTGCCGCCGACGAGATGGCGCTCAACGACAGCCACCTTCATCCCGGCGCCGGCCAGGCGGAATGCCAAAGATGGCCCGGCCTGGCCGGTACCGATGATGATCGCGTCATATGCAGCCATCCGAGCCCTCCAGATTTGCGTAGGCAGGCGGCTCGCCACTCGACGCTCTAGCCTGCCCTCACGTTATTCACGTTCGAGCATGGCGTATTTCTCGCCTCAACCCGGTGCGACGGGTTGATGTCTCACCTTCACCGACTTTGCGGGATGAACCCGGGCACCCCCGTCTGCACGACGGGATTGAACCGGACCCTCGTCGTGATACCGTCCCGAATCTCCTGCATAGCGTCTTCGGGCAGCGTGGAGACCTCAAAGTTCTCCTGGATATAGCGGGGCGTGGTCGAGGTGGTCAGGAGGGCTGTACCGCGTTGTATTGCCCAGGCAAGCGCAACTTGGGCGGGGGTTTTGTGGACCCGCTGCGCGATGGTAGTGATCACCGGATTGTCCAGTAATTTCGGTTCCATCCCGTGTGCTAACGGCGCAAACGCGAGCAGCACAATCCCCTGCTGCCGGCAAAAATCGAGCAGCTCCCATTCGGGGAGATACGGATGGGATTCGACCTCCACCACCGCAGGCTTGATCCGCGCGGCTTTGACGACTTCCTCAACCTTCTCCAAACTGATATCCGATAGTCCAATGGACCTGCATTGGCCCTCGTCGACCAGGCGTTCCAACGCCTGCCACGTCTCCAGCAATGTCACCCCGGTGTCATAGATCACCTGGCCGCGCTCGTCCTTCGGGTCTTGCTCGTCGCCCGGCTGGAAGGCAAAGGGGGTGTGAATGAGGTAGCAATCAATGTAGTCGAGCCGGAGTCTCTGGCGACTCGCCTCGAACGCCGGTTTGACCCGGTCGGGACGATGATTGTTGTTCCACAGCTTCGTGGTGACAAACACGTCCTCCCGCCGAATTGTCCCGGCCTTGAACACTTCCTGCATGGCGTCGCCGACTGCTTCTTCATTGCGGTAGCGTTCCGCACAGTCGAAGTGTCGAAATCCCACTTCCAGTGCGGTCTTGGTTGCCTGTTTCGTGGCGAGGGGATCGGGGATCAGCGTGCCAAATCCGAGGGCGGGGATCGCACCGGATCCGTCCGCGAGGGGAAACTTGGTATAGCGAAGGGTATCAGGGGTTGCCATGCTCGTACTCCTCCGTTGGGAACCTTGACCGCGAACCAGGCGAGGGTGTCCCGCATAGGCTCTCGAATAATTCAAAGATCGATGACGATGTCACTGAGGTCCGCCGTGCGGCCAGCGCTGTGTTACGACCTTGGTGCGCGTGAAAAAGCGGATGCCGTCCTCGCCGTATTGGTTAAGGTCGCCGAAAGCTGAGTCCTTCCAGCCGCCATGGCTGTAATAGCCGACCGGCACCGGCATCGGAACATTGACGCCCACCATGCCGACCGCGACCTCCGCGACGAAACGCTGGGCCGCATCGCCATTGCGCGTGAAGACCGAAACCGCGTTGCCTTGGTGATGGACGCTCGGGTAGCTCAGCGCCTCCTCGAACGTCTCCGCACGAACGATCTGCAGCACGGGGCCAAAGATCTCGTCCTGGTAGCTCTTCATTGAAGGCGTGGCGTGATCGATCAGGGTCGGCCACAAGAAAAACCCCTCCTCATGGCCCGGCAAGCTCCGGCCCCGCCCGTCGATGACCAGTTCGGCGCCCTCGTCGACAGCCAGCCGGATATAGCCTTCGATCTTCTTCTTGTGTTCGGCGGTGACGACCGGACCCATTTGCGCGTCGGGATCAGTGGCGACGCCGATCCGCAGCTTGGGGATCTCCTGCAGCAGGCGCTCGCGAACCGCCTCGGCCGTCTTCTGGCCAACGGGCACGATCACCGGCATGGACATGCACCGCTCGCCGGCGGAGCCGAAGGCCCCGGCGAGGATGGCCGCAACGACTTGGTCAAGATCAGCGTCGGGCAGGATGACGCCGTGGTTCTTCGCACCGCCCATGCATTGCATGCGCTTGCCGTTGGCCGCGCCGCGCGCGTAGACGGACTTCGCCACGGACGTCGAGCCGACAAAGCTCACGGCCTTGATGTCCGGATGATCGGTGATCGCTTCGCCGACATCCTTGCCACCATGCACGATGTTGACGATCCCCGGCGGCACGCCGGCTTCGAGGGCGAGTTCCGCGAGCCGAACGGCAGCGGAAGGGGTGCGGTCCGGCGGTTTCAGAATGAAGGCGTTGCCGACGGCGATGGCCGGGGCCAGCATCCAGATCGGGATCATCGCGGGGAAGTTGAAGGGCGTGATTCCGGCGACGACCCCTAATGGTTCCCGGATCGAATAGACATTGGTGCCAGGGCCGGCGCCCTGGGTGAACTCGCCCTTCTGCAAATGCGGGGCGCCGCAGACAAACTCCGCCACCTCCAAGCCGCGCTCCAGCTCGCCGTTGGAGTCGTCCAGCAATTTGCCGTGTTCGGAGGACATCAGGTGGGCGAGTTCCTGCATGTGCTCTTCAATCAATGCCTTGAACTTGAACATCACCCGGGCCCGGCGCTGGGGGTTGATCGCGGCCCAGGCTGGTTGCGCCGCCTTGGCGACTGCGACAGCCTCCGCCAGGATTGCGGCGTCACCGTGCTGCAGACGGGCCTGCACCTCCCCGGTGCTCGGATCGTAGACCGGGCTGGTGACGGCGCCAGCGCGCGTGACGCTCTGGCCGTTGATGAAATGGCTGATCGTGCGCATGGGATCTTCCTTCCTGTGGGCCGGGCCCAAAATAGAATGTGCGCCATCCGCGGGAATACCTGTCGGGCAGCAGATACTGTTGCGTCAAGCGAGGGAATTCGCGCCGGGCTCTGGCACACCTCTCGGTCACTGCGTCGCAGCGCGACTGCTGTGGTTGTTCCACAGCTTCGTGGTGACAAATATGTCCTTCCGCTGAATTATCCCTGCCTTGAACACCTCCTGCATGGCATCCCCGATTGCTTCTTCATTGCGGTAGCGTTCCGCACAATCGAAGTGACGAAATCCCACTTCCAGTGCGGTCTTGGTTGCCTGTTTCGTGGCGAGGGGATCGGGGATCGGCGTCCCAAATCCGAGGGCGGGGATCGCCCCAGATCCGTCCGCGAGGGGAATCCGGGTGTAGCGAAGGGTGTCGAGGGTTGCCATGCTTGTATTCCTCCGTTCCGGACCTTGTTTTAAAGTGATGCTCGAACGCTACGGCAGAAACATTCGCTATTCGGCAGACACTCGTCCGTGCTGCGATTGAATGCGGGCCCAAGCCCCGACATCCGTGAGGGTTCGCGGGATGCGATGGCCCCTCAGCCGTTTCCCGCACCAGTATCCTGCCGATGAGAAAACGGGCGAGAGAGACGGTATAGACAGGCAGCTCCGCACGAGCAAGGGGTCGATGGCCGGCGTGCACAATCCAATCTTCAACGCATCCGCTCGACCCGTTGAACGTGAAGGCCCCGGCTCAAACGAAGTGCCGAAGTATTGGGTAGCGGGTGACCTTCCGATTTCTGAACTCCATGATCGACAACGACCGCCGGACACGTCGTTCTTTGTGAACATCAACCCATCGCTCTTGCGTCGAAGTAAGCGGCATGTTGGATGAGCGCTTCGGACATTGTGAGTATGCTACTACGTGCCCGGAGAGTGGCGGCACCCGGGCGAGCGGCGAGTGCCTCGTCGAGCCGGGCAAGGCGGACGATCGCCGTCGCGCTGTCCCCACGCGCCATAGGCTCGAGCGCCGCGTCGAGGTGGGAGCCAAGATCGAACCGGCGACAGATGCGATGAAGGCGGATGATTTCGGCACCTACTGACAGCGCCGCCAGAAGCTGTGAGCGCTGCAGCGGCTCGGCCGCGTCCGGCAGTACGGAGAGACGGCTATAGACGCGTCCCTCCCAAGCATCGGGCGACAGTGCGATCGAGCCCGACACCAAACGCCGCAGATCCCGAAGCGTAAGAGCCAGAAGCCGGCGGGCCCGCACAACCGGCGACACGGGCGGCAGCAAACGAAATGACAGCGCAGCGGCGCCCACTCCTGCGACGGCCGCCAATGCCCCGTTATAGAATTGCTGGGGGTCGTAGCTCATCTGGTTTGTCGGAGCGAGAAGAAAGCAAAAAAACGCCGCTATGCCCGTGAACATTGGCGTCTGCCACGGCTGAGCCACCCCCGCGCCAGCGGGCACCAGGACAAGGCCAATCGCGAGACTAAAGGCGGCGAAGGTCTCCGTGTTCGGCAATACCGCGAATCCGATGATCGCTGCGAAAGCGGCAGTGAGGCCGATGCCCACCATGAAACTCATGGCCGCCGCGTAAGCCTGGTCGGCTCTCGGCGCGAACAGGATGGCGCCGATCGCGGCAAAGATGATGGCCCGAGCGCCGTTTGGCCATGCGGTCACGACCCAGAAGAGCTCGACGGCACCGACGGCGACGAAAGCGCGGCCGGCATTGACCAGAGCAGGAAGCCGATCCGGCACGAAAGGCAAAACGCCGCGATGCCGCGGTACCGGCCGAGCAGAATCGCCAACGAGCAGCGCCAGCCCATTAAGCGCGTGGGAAACGCCTGCCAACACTTTGGCCGTCTGATCGGCAAGCAGCCGCAGCGACGGTGTGCCTGCTGGTAGGGCGATCAGCGCCTGCACGCCCGCGTCACATGCGCGATCCAGACCGATGGGGTCGGCTATCCACCGCGCCGACTCCTCTCGCTCGGGCTTTGACAGGAGCACCTTTGGAACCGCTTGCAGCACAGTGACCGCCCCTTGCCGAGCCTGGTCATTTGGCAGCTGGGCGAAGTGAACCGCCATGATGCGCCAGCCGGCTATAGCGGCGAATAGGCCGTTCACCGCCGTCTGCAACACTGGCGAATGGGACCGGAGCTGGGCGCACTCGCCGATCGCCTCGTCGATCACCGAGTCGAGCGCGATGACACGCCGGACGAACTCCTCCCGCATTGGCTGCGTCTCCGGAAGTTCCGGGCCAGCCAGCGCCAAAGTACCGGTGAACCGGTCGGTAATTTCGGCGGCGAGGGCGGCGAACAGGGCGGCCAGCCGGCGCTGCGCGTTACCGAAATCGGTTCCCGCCAGCACGACGCCGGCGGAGACGATGCCAATGCAGATCTCGGTGCAGCGGATTACGGCGAGTATAAAGACTTCGCCGCTTGCGCCCCCGGTTGCCCCGAGCTCGCTGCCCGCGATGATTGCCGCCGTGAGCCCGGCAAGCTGCGCCGCAACGGCTAAAGAGTTGCGGAGTATCGTGGCAACGAAAGCGCACCCCGCGCCCCACAATGCCAGACCCGCGAGAAAGGCGACACGGTTCTGCGGGAAACACGCAGTCAATACCACGATCGCCACGGCGCCCACTACAGTTCCGATCATGCGGAACCAGCCTCTGCGCAGCGAAGCGCCGAGATGTGGCTGACAAACAAGAGCCGCGGTTGTTCCGGCCCAGTAAGCGTTGTCGAGCTCGAGCCAAAACGCAAGATAGAGCGCGAGGCAGACCGAAACCCACAGTCGCAAGCCAAATAGCAGCGGCGGTCCTGCGGCCCTCGACGCATTCGCCAGGCGGGGAGCAAAGGTCGCTCTAGCTGCAACCGGCGAACCCCGCCCCGTAGGCCCAGCCGCTGTCATGGAACGAATTTTGGCCGAAGCTCTCAATCAAAGATCGAGGGCAATGTCACCTTGGGGCTGACTGCAGCAGATCAACAGATTGCCCTCGGCCGGCGGCTCGACTGGGTCCGGCCGGTAGATGACGGAGCCGGAAATCAGCCCCGTCTCGCAGTTATGACAAACTCCGGTGCGGCACGACCAGCGCACCGGCACATCGCACGCCTCGGCTAGTTCGAGCAGGCTGTGGAATGCGGACCCCCAGTGGACAGCGAGATTGCTGCGCGTAAAGGATACAAGCGGGCCGACCTCCGCGGCTTCCCCCGGCGGATGCGGCGGCCGCCGCGCGACCGCGGCGATGCCCGGCGTCATCGACTGGCCCGACCCGAAATTCTCGGTGTGCAGGCGGTCACGGGCGACCCCCCAGCCTGCAAGGCCGTCGACGAGACCGCTCATAAACGCGGCTGGACCGCAGATGTAGAAGTCCGCATCGGGCGGGACGCCCATTTCCTCGAACACGGGCACCCCCACGCGTCCCACCTTGTCGAAATCGACAGTCGGCCGATCGGTCGGCTTTGGCGCACTGTACCGAATGTGGCTGCGGCTTCCGGGCAAGGTCTTGAGGAGCTCGCGCACCTCCGCCGCAAATGGATGCTCGCTGCTGTTGCGGGCACCGTGAATCCACCAAATCTCTCTCCGAGTTTGCTCGGCGGCCAGTGCGTGCAGCATGGCGAGGACTGGGGTGGCGCCGATGCCGGCGCTGACAAGGACCACGGGACGTTCGCCCTGCCGCAACGTGAAGCTGCCGCGCGGGGCGCTCACGTCGAGAATATCGCCTGCCTGAACCCGCGTATCGATGTAAGCCCCGGCGGCGCCATGCGGCTCGCGCTTGACGCTGATGCGATAGCGATCCTCGCTCGGCGCGCCCGACAGCGAATAGCTGCGCAGGAGAGCGCTCTCGTCGGGCCGTGGCCTTAGCCGCAGAACGATAAACTGCCCCGCCGGGGCAGCCGTCAGCGGCTTGCCGTCGGTCGGCTCCAGGACAAGCGAGGTGACATTGTCGCTTTCGCGGAGCTTGCGCGACACCCGCAATGGGCGGAAGCCTTGCCACGCGGGGGGTGGGCCCTGCGGCGGGCCGAGCCCGGGGTTGCCCGTCGTTGAACCGCCTTTCCGTTCCCGATCGAGCAATGCCTCGAGCGAGGTTCTCCAGCCGGCGCTCAATGCCGGGATGCGCAACGCTCGTTCCAGCCCGCTCGCCGGGTGACCCGGCAAATATAACAGCGCATTGATCTCGGCGACGGTCATGCGCTCGGGACCTGTCTTGATCTTCAAGATTTCGTCGCCGGCGCCGACTTCGCCTTCCTCCAGGACCCGGAAATAGAAGCCGGGCCTGCCGTGTGACGTGAGCAGCGCCGCCATCTGCGGTTCATTCATGCGAATGCCGACCCGATAGCAGGTGACGCGCGGCTGCGTCACCTCGAACAGGGCATCGCCGATCCGGTAATGATCGCCGATGCACACTTCAGTATCCGCCAGTCCTTCGACCGTAAAATTCTCTCCGAACTGGCCATAGGTAAAGTCGTTTCGACTGAGCTGGTTTTGCCAATAACGATAAGATTCGATCTGGTAGACAAAGACGGCCCGGTGTTCGCCGCCATGCCCCGCCAAATCTCCTTGGCCGTCACCATCGACGTTGAGCCGTCGTGTCATGCGTCGGCCCTGAACCGGCGTCTTCCAGACGGCGGTGTGGATGGTTTTCCCTTGCCACTCAATGTCGCGTGGCAGGCCCACATTTACTGAGAGCAACCGCGCCATCGTTTTCAACCCCCATCTCACGAGAGGCAGAAGCGTAACCGCATTTCAGCCGGTGTCGATAACCCAGCATTCGATCGAACACCCCATCGAGAGCCCGATACTTAGGCCCGCCAGCTCATCGATCGCGGCGACGGCGCTCTCAACAGCCTCGGCCAAGGTGGGATGGATATAGACGGCGTCGCGGATCACCCGGCAAGAGGGGGCCCCTGGGACCGCCTTGCGGCGGACTTCGCTGAAGGACACATAGCCTGCGCCGATGATCACGAGGCCGTGGTTGACCATGTCAAGGGAACAGCCAGGCTCCTCAAATTAGAAGCGTGATGACGCGTCGCACTCCCTACGGGATGGACCGGAAACCCGCAGAAACTGCGATAGCGTCACAAGCTGCATCCGGGGGCGGTCTATGACCATCACACAACTGGGAGATCTAGCACAGTGGCTGCAGGTGGCACAAAGCGTGGTCGCTATCATCGGATTCCCGATACTCATACTGACGCTGCTGATGATTTGGCGGCAAGCGCAATACACCCACCACGCGGCAATGAGCCAGGTATATCAAAACACAGCCAATGACTTTGCGACCGTGCAGAGATATTTTATGGAGCATCCTGAATATAGACTATATTTCTACGACGGCAAAAGCCTAGACGTGTCCGATCCCGAGTATGTACGGGTCTCTGCAATAGCGGAGTTTTTTCTTCACGCAGTGCATAATCTCACGATACATCGGCGATACATGCAGGAGTATCCATGGCATGTTTGGGAGAGATCTCTGCGTGATATCTATAGTAAGAGCCCAATACTCCAGCAATTCCTGCATGAGCATCCTGACTGGTATACAGACGAGGTACATAGGATACTCGCAGGCAGATCGCCTACCCGCTACGCCCGGCCAAGCTCCTAGTCCCACAATGTTTGGCCGCGGCTTGCCGGCCTCGCTCGGCAACAGGCGCTTTCACATTTACGGAAACGGTCGACATCGAGTATGTCTCGGGAGGAGGCGGTTTCCGAAATCACTGGGAGGAGTCGATATGCGAGCCGACATCGTTCCAGGGGCTAACTTCCCGGACTACGAGCTTTCCGACCACCGTGGGACGCGGCGGAAGCTCTCGGATCTGCAGGGACAGCATCCGATGGTTCTCGTCCTCAGTCGGGGAGGATACTGCCCCAAGGACCGTCGGCAGGCCGAAGGGCTTGTCGAACTCCATCGCGAGCTCGAGGTTGCCTATTGCCGCCTTGTTACAATCAGCACAGACAACATCGTCGAGACGAATGAATATCGCAGCGGGGTCGGTGCCCATTGGCCGTTCCTTTCGGACACGCGGCGCATAGTGCAAAAGGACCTCGACATAGCGGAATATACCGACGCCGATCACAATCCCATGATCCCCCATGTGATCGTGCTTGAACCTGGTCTTGTCATTTACAAGATCTACAACGGCTATTGGTTCTTTGGGCGGCCTACGTTGGAGGAGCTCCGCCAGGACCTGCGTGCCGTTCTCAAAAAATGCCGGCCAGACTGGGACATCACAACGCCCGAGCTCAAGGAAGCGTGGCAGCAAGGCCGCAAGGACCTGTTCTATCCTTATGGCAAAACCTACGCCCAAATTCTTGCGGAACAGGATTAGGAGCGGTATCGCCGGGCGTAGGTGCTGCTCAGCGTCGGCCTAGGGTGACATTACGTCACGTCGAGGTGCCGAGACTCGGGTACTTCTGCTCATCATTCCTCTGCCGCACGTTATTGGCGACGCGCACCGGGTTTGGTTAAGTTGGGTGACGGGCGGACTTCGCGCCACGCGTGGTCGCCGGCTCCGACTTCGCCTTCCTGGCCGCGTCCGGGCTGCTTCCTCCCCGCATCGCCTGTAGCGAGATTAGGGGCGCGCCTCGAGGACCATGTTGAACGGGGTTTCGGTGGCGCGCCTGACACTGCGGAAGCCGCCCGCGGTGATGACCTCGCGCAATTTCGCCTCTCCGGCCTGCGCGCCGAGTGCGGCACCGACCTCTTGGGCCAACGAGGTCGGCACGCAAACCATCGTCGAGGCGCCATAATAAAGCCGGCCAATCGGGTTCAAATTGTCTTCCAGCCGATCTCCGGCCATCGGCTCGACGACCATCCACGAACCGTCCGGCTTCAGCGACTGCCGGACATGGGCTGCTGCACCGGCCGGATCGCCCATGTCATGCAGACAATCGAAAAACGTAACAAGGTCGAAGCCGCTTCCGGGATACTCTTTGGCGGTCGCCACTTCGAACCGGGTATGGCCCGCGACCCCGTGTTCGCTGGCATGAGCCTGGGCGTGCTCGATCGAGCTCGGGTGAAAGTCGTAGCCGACGAATTCGGAGTTCGGGAAGGCCTTTGCCATCAGCACGGTAGACCAGCCATGGCCGCACCCGACATCGGCAACCTTGGCTCCGCGCTGCAGCTTGGCGACAACGCCGTCGAGCGCCGGCAGCCAGTTGCCGATCAGGTTGTGGTGATAGCCCGGACGGAAAAACCGTGCGACCGCACAGAACAAGCAGGCGGTCTGATCTCCCCACGACACGCCGCCGCCATTCTTGAAGGCCGGCTGGACCTTTTCCTGGTTGCCGAGCCAGGCGACAATTCCATCGAACGCGCCGAGCATGTTGACCGGGCTGTCGTCGATTGCGAACACCATCGCTTGCTCCTCGGGGAGCGCGAATTTCTGGGTCGCCGGATCGTATGACAAATAGTTCGAGGCAGCGTGGTGCGCGGCCCATTCGCGCAGGTAGCGCTCGTTCACGCCGGCCGCGGCGGCGAGCTCGGCGACCGTCATCGGACCCTGCGCGTGCAGAGTTTTATAGAGTCCGAGAGCGTCGCCCATGCGCACCAACGCGACACTCGCGGCGCCGCCGAGATCCGACAGCATTTGTCCGACAAACTGATGCAGCTTTGTATTGTCAACCACGCGTTCCTCCCCGTGTGAGTGTTGCCCTGCTGCCCGATGCTGCCGGGTGATCAGCATGCTTCACTGATCCGCCGCGGAGTGTGAGATAGCTCACACTTCCCAAGCAGAACGGGGTGGTTCATTTCGGCCCTGGGCACGGCCGCAGCCGGTATGGCAGGATTGCCGCGGATCAAAAGGGGAGGGAGCGATGGCCGGGTTGCTCGACGGAAAATCGGCGTTGATCACGGGTGGAGGAGGCGGGATCGGCCGCGCCACGGCCTTGGCCTTTGCGCGCGAAGGCGCGCGCGTCGCGGTCGCCGATGTCTCGGCCGAAGCCGCCGGCGAAACCGTCGCCCAGGTCAACGCGGCGGGCGGCCAGGCGATATCGTTGTCGGGTGACGTGACGCGCGACGCGGATGTCCGCGCCATGATCGAAGGGGTGGTCGGCGCCTACGGCCGGCTCGATTGCGCGTTCAACAATGCCGGCATCGCCGGCTGGCACGTCGAGGCGGCCGGCAAGAAGACCGCCGAGTGGTCCGAGGAGGCGTTCGACCGCATGATCGCGGTCAACCTCAAGGGGGTATGGCTGTGCATGCGGCACGAACTGCCGCAGATGCAGGCCCAGGGCGGCGGGAATATCGTCAATACCGGCTCGATCGCCGGGCTCGTTGGATTGCCGACCTCGTCGGCTTATGTCGCCGCCAAGCACGGCGTTCTCGGCCTGACCAAAACCGCCGCGATCGAATACGCCGATGCCGATATCCGAGTGAATGCGGTGTGCCCGGGCTACATCAAGACCCCGATGACCGAGGAGACGATGCGCCGGCGCGGCGAGGCGATCCTCGCGCAGGTGCCGTTCCACCGCATGGGGAACCCTGAGGAGATCGCCGAAATGGTCGTCTGGCTGTGCTCCGACCGGGCGAGCTACGTCTCGGGCGCCGCGTACAATGTCGATGGCGGCTGGATGGCGATTTGACGGCGCGGTTGCCGCTTCAGAAAATCGTCGGACCCAGTGCGGCGGCGCCTTCGCGGCGCTCCTTCGATCGTCTCTCGGTCCGCTGCGGTGGCGAGCCGACCCGCGCTGCTGCTTATCGGATGACGCCTTAGCGCCGATAACCGTCATTCGTCGAGTAGCAAGCAATCGGCCAGGTTCAACCCATAGCGGACCATGCTGCGTACACTTTCGCCTTTAAGCTGGCTGCGAGCATTTTCGGTCCGGGGACTGGATCAAACCTGCTTGGACGGGTACGATGGAGCTGTCGGGTAAGGCACCGTCGCCGACCTGCGCTTTGTGTAACAAAAAAATTGGCGCGATTCGCTTGTGTTTGATCTATTGCCCAGACGAGGACGAGAGCCGGGGGAGCAGATGACTGTCAACGCGCCAGTCCGGAGGTCGCTCGCCAACACTGAGTTGCATCCCTCGTGCAACGTCCTACTGATTGCCCCGCGCTTCAATGGTCAATCGTTCTGGAATTTCAGTGCGGCTTGCGAAGTGCACGGCGCAAAATTCCCGGCCCCGCCGCTGGGCCTGATCACCGTGGCCGCCTTGCTTCCCCCCAGTTGGGAATGCCGGCTCGTCAACCGCAACACCGAAGAGCTGACCGAAGCCGAGCTCGAATGGGCCGATTTGGTGATGACCGGTGGAATGATGCCCCAGCGGCCCGATACGTTGACTGTCATCGCCTTGGCGCAAACCCGGGGGAAGCCAGTCGTGGTCGGCGGGCCGGATGCGACGTCTTCGCCCGAAATCTACGAGCTGGCCGATTTTCGCGTGTTGGGTGAGGCCGAGGGGATCATCGACGAGTTCATCGCGGCCTGGGATGCGGGTGCCCGCAAAGGCACCTTCACCGCCGAAAAATTCGCCATAGACATCACCAAGACGCCGATACCGCGTTTCGACCTGCTAAAGCGCGATCAATATGTCTATTACGGCGTCCAGTTTGCCCGCGGCTGCCCGTTTACCTGCGAGTTCTGCGACATCATCGAGCTTTATGGCCGCGCGCCGCGGGTCAAGACGGCGGAGCAAATCCTCGCCGAGCTGGATACCCTCTATCGCACCGGCTATCGCGGCCATCTGGATTTCGTCGATGACAATTTCATCGGCAACAAAAAGGCGGTGAAGGCGGTGTTGCCACATTTGATCGCGTGGCAGAAGGCGCACGGCTACCCGTTCGAGTTTTCGACCGAGGCGTCGATCAACCTGGCTGATGACGCGGCGCTCCTGGCGCTGATGCGGGAGGCGAATTTCTTTGTCGTTTTTGTCGGCATCGAGAGCCCGGATACCGACACGCTGATTTTGACGCAGAAGAAACAGAACACCAGGCGCTCGCTAGCCGAGAGCGTGCACAAGATTTACGCCGCTGGAATGTATGTGCTTGCTGGCTTTATCGTTGGCTTTGACAGCGAGAAAGCCAGCGTCGCCGATGCGATGATCGATTGCATCGAGGCCACATCAATACCGGTATGTATGATCGGCCTGCTCTATTCGCTGCCCAATACGCAGCTCAATCGCCGGCTTGAGCGCGAGGGTCGCGTGTTTCAACTCGCTCACACCGATGCGCTCAGCGCCCGCGGTGCCGGCGACCAATGCACGGTCGGCCTCAATTTTCGGACATTGCGACCGCGCCGCGAGATTTTCGCCGACTATCGCAAGGTGGTCGAACGGGTCTATGGAATCGATGCCTTCTATAGCCGTGTGCGGACGATGGTTTCGATGCTGCAACGGCCGCCGCGGCGCTCGCCCTATCCGGGGCCACAGCTCGCCGGCATCGCTGTGCGCGACTTGAAACTGCTTGGCCGTCTGTTGTGGCACATCGCCCGACGCGAACCGCAGGCCTTTCTCCACTTGGTGCGTGCTTTCTATGCGGCGCGACGCAATCCTGGGGCGTTTGGCGCGATCTTCACGATGGCGGCCATGTATCTCCATCTCGGGCCGTTTTCGCGCTATTTGATCGCGATGCTCGACCAACGGATCGACGCCGCTGATGAAGAGGACATGGCGTTTCTCGCGCTGCCTGCCAGAGCCGACGTAGATGCGGAACCGATCCTCGCACTGACGGACGGCTGCTGACCTCGCCCTGCCGTGAACGGACAGTGTTAAGTTGCTCCATTTCAAGCGGGGACTGCAGCAATCATCGACGGCACGAGTCTGTGTCAGTTCCGTCCCCGGGTTCATTATTAGCGGCTTAGGCGATAGCGCTCAGTGCTCCGGGAACGGCCGATTTCCGCCTACTTAGATCTCCTGCTGGGCGTCGGCCAATGGCCGAAATGGGGCAAATCCTGCCGTTCGAGCGGCGGTGGCCGCGTGGCGCTCAGGGTCGACAGCAGAAATTTAGACTGAGAGGCTTCGTTCAGGTGGAAGGCGAGCGACGAGCGCACACGCCGACCCGAAAGTTGCCATGATGGCATGATACCGAGTGCTTGGACGTGAACATTGTGGCTGCGGAGCCGGACTTGAGCAGATATTTTTTGTGATATCGATAATGCAATTTTTTTCGAAGGGCGAGTGCGGAAGGACGGGGATCGTAATGCGATCTGCTGCCCTCTCCGGCCCGCGCTAGTGTCCTGTCTCTCAATTATCGTGACAGCTTGCGCTTCGAGCGGCGGCCCTCCCCCTTGATGGGGGAGGGTTTGGGTGGGGGTGCGGGTGCCGCAGCAAAAAGCCCTGCAGAGAAGAACACTCAAGCCAAGGGAGCCGGTTTCTTGCCGATGCTTCATGCTCGTTCCGCGTTCGTGAATGGACCGGGTCTACGAGATTTGCATGTCGGGAGCTGCGATTGGGCGGGCATCACCCCCACCCAACCCTCCCCCATCAAGGGGGAGGGCTTTAGGTACCCTCGCGAAGGTTGCGTAATCTCATTTCGGAGACACGACACTAGCACTCGAATCGCGTTGTATCGAGATGACGGCGCAATGCCAGGAGAAAGCAAAGTCGATGGCAGCAGCTCAGCGTCGTTGCTTGCTGGCTGTTTTTCGCTCTTCTCGCTCGCTGTTCCTGGCTGTTCTTTGCCGCTGGCGCCTGTCAAAAAGCGAGGGTTTCTGCGGCCGAGGCCGACCTCCTGGCTGTATTTTTGCGGGATTTACAGCGATATCAGCGACGCCCGCGCGCTGCAGCGCCGGATACGTCAAGCGCGAGCGAGAGCCTGTTTGAACGCGGCCCAAACGAGGCGCTGGGCGTTCATCGCATCGTCGACCGCCGGCACCATGCCAAAGAAGGCATGGATCATACCGGGGAACTCCCTGTATTCGACCGGCACGCCGGCGCGTTGCAGCGCCTCGGCATATCGCTGACCATCGTCGTGCAGCACGTCGCACTCGGCAGTTACGACAATTGCGGGCGCCGCTCCGGCGAGGCTGGCCGCCTTGATCGGCGAGGCGCGCCAATCCTGCGCGTCCTGCGGGCTGCGCAGATAGTGGTCGCGAAACCACACCATCGCGCCCCTGGTCAGGATGCCATAGCCATTGGCGTATTTCTCGTAGCTGTCGCCGACCAGGCCGTAATCGGTAATCGGGTAGACGAGCGATTGCAGCGACAATCTCGGACCGCCGGCATCGCGGGCGAGCAGTGCCACGACCGCCGCAAGGTTGGCGCCGGCGCTGTCGCCGTGCACGCCTATTCGGGCCGGATCGGCACCGAGGCTTTCGGCATTCGCGCCGACCCACCGAAGGGCCGCCCAGGAATTGTCCACGGCCGCGGGAAATTTGTGCTCCGGGACCCATGCGGTAATCGACCGAGGCGACCAATGCCCCGACCCCGCTACAGAGGTTGCGGGCAACAAAATCGTGCGTGTCGAGACTGCCGATCACGTGGCCGCCGCCATGGTAATAGACGATCGCCGGCACCGGCGCCGCGGCTTGCGGCCAGTAGAGGCGCAAGCGGATCTCGCCGGCGGGGCCGGGGATCATGCGCTCCTCGACGCGCGCGACGGGCAGCGGCTCGGCCTTGCGCGCCCGCGCGGTGGCTTCCATCTGCTCGCGGGCTTCGGCCGGGGTCAGCTCCTCGATCGGCCGAAGCTTCGCCTCAGCCATCGCCTTCAGAACTTCCTGGATCTGTGGATGAAGGCTCGGCACTGCGCCCTCCGACCGTGTTGTCGCCGCCCGTCAGTCTATCACAGTCCCCGTTCTGCAAAGCGGCTCAAGGGCCGCGACGCCCGGTCTTCGGGTACGGCGTTCCATCCCGGCGGGTGTAGACGGTGCGATGCCATCGGATTGAGCAACCATGTCGATATCGGAGTAGTAGGCCGTTTCGCCTGGAACACGAGTGCCGATTTCGAGCACCAGGGCGTCGGCGTTCGAGCGGTTCTGCAGGCAATGCCCGTTGGTGTCTCCGGCCGGGAACCCGGCCGCGTCGGCGGCGCGCAGCACCTCTTCTCCGCCGTCGGTGACGAGCACGACCTCGCCGGAGAGGACATAGACGAACTCGTCCTCGCGGGTATGCCAATGACGCTGGCTCGACCAGGCGCCCGGCGGCAGGCGAAGGAGGTTGACGCCGAATTGCGACAGTCCGGCGGCGTCGCCGAGTTTGGTGCGCTCGCGCGGGCGGCACGGCACGTCGTATGGCGATGGGTAAAGGGTGCCGACGACTGAAGTCAGCTCGGAAGCCACAATCCGTTTTTTCATCGCGATCAGCTTCCCCTAGTGGTTTCCCTATTCGGTGGCCTGCTCGGCGGCACGCTTGACGAACTCTTCGAAAGCCTCGGCGGCTGCCGGATTGGACGGCAGTCCGTGCCGCGGATAAACGTAATTCTGTAAGTAGTTGCCGGAGTTGAAGGTGAGCCAGACCTTCCCTTGGTCGTCTTGCCAGACGAGCGCTTTCGGCGGTACGTCGATGGCGAGGGTCGGCGCTTTCTGCATATTGGGTGTGCCGCCCCGCGGATTGCCGAACACGATCACTGTCCGGGGCGGCAGGGTCAGTCCGTTCTTTGCTGCCGCGGCGGCGTGATCCAGTTCGGTAAAGACCATCCACCCCTGGTCTGATTTCGCTTTAATCGCCGCCTCGAAGCGCTCTATGGTCTCGTGTACCGAATATTTACTTGGCATCGTGACGAGGCCTGAATCCGCCCCGAGCCCGCTCTGCGGCAGAGAAGCCAGCAGCACAGCACCTGCCCAATGAAATGCCCGGCCCGTCATTTCTTTCACCCCACTGGTCTGCAAATAGTAAGGATCCGTCGCGAGAACGCATCAGAAAATTCCTGACTTGTCGAGAGTACGCTGGCGCTCATTCGCCCTGATGTCCACCAAATCTGCTGCGCACAAGGTGTGCTCGCGGGTGCCGAACGCCATTCCCTGTTTTTCACAGAAAGCACGGCTTTCGTACCCTATGGCGTCCTGCAGTTGCTGCGCGGCGATGAGCCGCGCGTTCGGAAAGGTGTGAACGGGGCTGTAGAGGAACAAAGCGCACTCACAGCCGCGAGGACCCATAAGGCGTCGTCGGCGCAATCATGGATCCGGATCAGGGTGGAGCCCGGCGGCGCGGAAGGCATCATCTTGGCTCGCCATCGCCGGTGCCGATCGTTCGTTGAATTCGCCTTGCCAAAGCGCTGCTTCATATCGACTCCTATCCCAAAGTGACCCACAGGGCGTCGAGATAAAATCGACCGAGGCGACAACAGCGAGTGTGAACCGCTTCACACCAAAGCGGGATTCCGAGATCATTCAGCCAACGCAGGGCTAGCGGCTTTGGCGCTCGCCGAACGCGGCTATGGCCCGTTCAGTGGGCCCGGTGTAGAGCTGGCGCGGGCGGAAGATGCGGGTTTCCGGATCGGCGATCATCTCGTTCCAGTGCGCGACCCAGCCGACGGTGCGCGCCACCGCAAACACGGGCGTAAACATCGCCGACGGCAGGCCCAGCGCCCGGAAGATGATGCCGGAATAGAAATCGACATTGGGATAGAGCTTGCGCTCGATGAAATAGTCGTCCTCGAGGGTAACGCGTTCCAGTTCCATTGCAAGCTTCAGAAGCGGGTCGTCGCGCTGACCCAAGGCGTCGAGCACCTCGTAGCAGCGCTGGCGCAAGACCTTGGCACGCGGGTCGTAGCTCTTGTAGACGCGGTGGCCGAAACCCATGAGGCGGAACGGGTTGTTCTTGTCCTTGGCGCGGCGCAAGGTTTCGGGAATGCGGTCGACGCTGCCGATTTCCGCGAGCGTCTGCAACACGGCCTCGTTGGCGCCGCCGTGCAGCGGCCCCCAGAGCGCGGCGATCGCCGCTGCGGTACAGGCATAAGGGTTCGCCCGGGTAGACCCGACGAGTTGCATCGCCGTGGTCGAAGCATTCTGCTCGTGGTCGGCCTGGATGATCAGCAGCGCATCGAGGGCGCGCACCGCCGCGGCCGACGCCCGGTAGGGTTCGCACGGAACCGAGAACAACATGTGGAGGAGATTCTCGGCGTATCCGAAGTCGTTTCGCGGATATACGAAGGGCTGGCCGAGCGAATATTTGTAGGCCATCGCGGCGATCGCCGGCATCTTCGCGATCAGCCGATGCGAAGCGATCATCCGATGCTGCGGATCGAAGATGTCGAGGCCGTCGTGGTAGAAGGCCGCCAGTGCCCCGACGACACCACACATCACCGCCATCGGATGGGAATTGCGGCGGAAGCCGCGGTATATCGCATGGAGCTGCTCGTTCACCATCGTATGGTGGGTGATGTCGCAGGTGAATTTCTCGAGTTGGGCCGCGGTCGGCAATTCGCCGTTCAGCAGCAGCCAGCAGATTTCGAGGTAACTGCAACGTTCGACGAGATCGGCGATGGGGTAGCCGCGGTAGAGAAGAACGCCGTTATCGCCGTCGACATAGGTGATCGCCGATCGGCAGATCGCCGTTTCGCCAAGGGCGGGGTCATATGCGTAGGATCCGGCGTCACGATACAGCCTGCGGATGTCGGCCACCGGCGGCCCGATCGTCGGTTGCAGAACGGGAAGCGCGGCCGGCCTGTCGACATTCTCGATCCCGACCTCGACCGATGTGAGATTTGGCATTGCGGACATCGCCACCTCCGGGCTAGAGAACATTCAGTAGATAGCATGATATGAACCATGTCAACGTTGATCAAATGATCAATGTATAGATGAATGAAATCATTCTTCTGAGCGCGCGACAAGCCGCCGAGCGGCTCGGCGTCAAGCTCCATACGCTCTACGCCTATGTCAGTCGTGGCCGGCTCCGCTCCGTAGCAACGCAGGGTACCCGGGAGCGGCGCTATCGGATGGAAGACGTGGAAGCCCTGCTGGCGATGCGAGCCGGCGAGAGGTTGGAGCGTCCGCTCGATCCCGAAGCGTTGATGCCGTTAATTGGGTCGTCGATTTGCCTGATCGAGGACGGTCGGCTCTACTATCGCGGAGAAGACGCCGTTCGGCTCTCCGAGACGGCGACCCTCGAGGAGGTTGCCGCACTGCTTTGGCGTGCCGAGACGGACTCCTTGCCTGATGTCGATCGACCGGGGCCGTCCCCGCCAGAAATCTCGGCATCGGGATTTATTGAGCGCTGCCAGATCCGGCTCGCCTGTGTCGCGGATCAGGATCTGCCGGCGCTTGATCTGACCAGAGCCGGCGTCATCCGCACGGGACGCGGCATTCTCGGGGAGCTGGCAGCTTGTATCGCTGGGGCAGCCTCGTCATTGGGACCTATCCACCAACAACTCGCCGCTGCGTGGGGCCTGGACGACGAAAAAGCCGATATTTTGCGCCGATGTCTCGTCTTGATCGCCGATCACGAGCTCAACGCCTCGACCTTTGTCGCGCGCTGCGTCGCTTCGACAGGCGCGACGCCCTATGCCGTGGTCTCGGCGGCGCTGAACGCTCTCTCAGGTCGCCGCCACGGCGGCGCTTCGGCGCGGGCCGAGGCGCTCTTCGCCGAAATCGCGCACGGCGGCGATCCGATGACCGTGATGGCGGGCCGTTTCGCGCGCGGCGAGGATCTGCCGGGTTTCGGACAATTTCTTTATCCCGATGGCGACCCGCGCGCCGCGACGATCCTCGGCGCGATCGCCCGGACGTTGCCCGAAGCCCGACCGCTGATCGAAGCGGCAGCCGGAGCGGGAACTCGCCTGACCGGCCGCCGTCCGAATGTGGATTTCGCACTTGCCGCAGCTGCGATCGGGTTGGGGCTGCCACAGAATACCGCCCTCGCGCTCTTTGTTATCGGCCGCACCGTCGGTTGGATCGCGCACGCGATCGAGCAATACGAGAGCGGCGTCCTGATCCGCCCCCGTGCACGATACGTTGGCCCGCGGCCGGAGGATGGCGGGCCGATATGAAGGGCCGGTGGAAAATCCGCGTCTGTCGTGCGTCTCCCACAAATTGCCTAATTGGCATCTTATCATGTTAGATGTTAAGATACTTCAAAAGAGGTGACTTTGTTTTCGTTCCGCTGCTCGCGAGCGGAGAGATTTTTTGCGGTTGGAGAGCGCCGTCCTGTTTTTCTCTGTAATATCAGGAGGTGACGGCACCGCTCTCGATGCAGTGGGGCCCCTGACGCTTGACAAGAAAGCGTGGAGAGTAGGGTGAGCGAGGATGCCCTCGACTGGCGCGACGAGATTTTTACGGTGTTCAAGCGGGCAGACATCCGGCAGGTGGGCTATGTGCCGGACGCCGGGCATGCGCGGCTGATCGAGCTCTGTCGGGCCGACCCGGCGATGCGCGCGGTTCCGTTGACGACCGAAGAGGAGGGGGTAGCGCTGCTCGCCGGGGCCTGGCTCGGCGGTCAGCGCGGGGCTCTATTGATGCAATCGAGCGGCGTCGGCAACTGCATCAATATGCTGTCGATGACGAAAACCTGCCGCTTCCCGCTCACGATGCTGGTGACGATGCGCGGCGAGTGGGCCGAATTCAATCCCTGGCAGGTGCCGATGGGGTCTCGGACCCAGGCAGCTCTCGAACTGTGCGATGTCCTCGTCTACCGGGTTGACCGGCCCGAAGACGCCGCCGAGACCGTCGCAGCCGCGCTCGACATCGCCTTCAACGGCGATCTCGCGACGGCGGTACTACTGTCGCAGCGGCTGATCGGCGCAAAACGGTGGATAAAATGATCTCGAACGAGGCTCGTCTCAACCGCCGGGGCGATCCGCATCCTGCTCGAAAATCGCGGCGATCTCTGCTCGTCACCGGGCTCGGCTCGACGACCTGGGATGCCGCGTCGGTCGCCGACGACGAGCACAATTTCTATCTGTGGGGCGATGGGGCGGCGGCGATGGTCGGCTGGGGCTGGCGATGCCCAGCCCGACCGCCGCGTCTCGTCGTCACCGGCGACGGCGAGATGCTGATGGGACTCGGCGCTCGCGACGATCGGCGTGCAGCGCCCGCCGAACCTGGCGATTGCCGTCTTCGACAACGGTCATTACGGCGAAACCGGCATGCAGGCGAGCCATACCGCAGAGGGTGTTTCGCTGGTCGAGGTCGCCAGGGCCTGCGGCTTAAAGGAGATTTTCGACATCAACGACGAGGTCGGGTTGCGCGAATTCGCCGCCCAACTCGCTAATTCGGCGGCCAGTCTGTTCGCACGCGTCGCGATCCGCGCGGACGAACCGCCGCGTGTTCTGCCACCCCGCGACGGCGTCTTCCTCAAGAACCGCTTCCGTCGCGCGATCGGCGCGGATACTTGACCTTGCCGCGCGCGGCGGGTGTAAGTTCGCCAACAAACTCCACCAAGACCAAAGGAACCTCGTTGTGAGCATCGGAACTCTGCCGCTGGCCCGATTTACCGTTCTCGATCTGTGTCATGCCCGCGCCGGACCGACGGCGGTCCGCCAGTTCGCCGATTGGGGGGCCAATGTGATCAAGATCGAGCAGCCGGGCGAGGCGAGGGGCGATGTCACCGGCTCGCGGCGCGACGGGTTCGATTTCCAGAACCTGCACCGCAACAAGCGCAGCCTGACGCTCAATCTGAAGACCGAGGAGGGGAAGGCGATCTTCTTCAAGATTGGCGGAGAAGGCCGACGTCATCGTCGAGAATTTCCGCTCGGAGGTGAAATACCGGCTCGGCGTCGATTACGAGTTCGGTCAAGAAGATCAATCCGCGCATCGTCTACGGCAGCATTTCCGGGTTCGGCCAGAGCGGGCCTTATGCGAAGCGTCCGGGTGTCGACCAGATCGCCCAGGGCATGGGCGGGCTGATGTCGATCACCGGCTTGCCGGGGCAGGGGCCGGTGCGGGTCGGCATCCCGATCGACGATCTCTGCGCCGGGCTTTTGCTCGCGCAGGCGATGATGATGGCATTGATCGAGCGCGAGACGAGCGGCGTCGGGCAATGGGTCCACACCTCGCTGCTCGAAGCGCAGATCTTCATGCTCGACTTCCAGGCGTCGCGCTGGCTGATCGCCGGCGAGGTCGCGAAGCAAGCCGGCAACGACCACCCGACCGGCATTCCGACCGGCGTCTTCCCGACCTCGGACGGGCAGATCAACATCGCCGCCTCCGGCGACCACATGTTCCGCCGCTTCTGCGAGGCGGCCGATGCGATGGCGTTGCTCGACGACCCCGATTACGCGACCGGCGCGCAGCGCTCGAAGAACCGCAAGGCGCTCAACGAACGGATCGGCGAGATCACCAAAAAGCGTCCGGCCGCCTATTGGGTCGAGTTGATGAACGAGGTCGGCGTCCCGTGCGGCCCGATCTATACGATCGACCAGACCTTTGCCGACCCGCAGGTCCAGCACCTCGAAATGGCGCGGCCGATCGATCACCCGAAGCTCGGCGCCGATCAAAGCGGTCGGCCAGGCGATCAACATGACCCGCACGCCCGAGCCCGCAAAGCTGCGCCCGACCCCGGATCTCGGCCAGCACACCGATGAGCTACTGCGCGGGCTCGGCTACAGCGACGCCAAGATCGCCGATCTGCGCGCCCGCGAAGTCATCTGACGCGAAGCATTGGTGACCGCCGCCGCGAGGCGGCGGAACCGCGCTTCGGTTCCTCGGCTGCATCAGCCCTCAGACTGCGTCGGACTCAGGGAGGAGGGGGCGAACATGCTGTTCGGCTTCAACGGACGCGCCACCAGGAATTTCCTGATCCTTCTGGTGTCGATGCACTACATCCTGTTTATCGACCGCGTCAACCTGGCCGCCGCGGCGCCGGTGATGCAGCAGGACCTCGGCCTCAGCAATTTGGCACTCGGCCTCGCCTTCTCGGCCTTCAACTACTCCTATGCCCCGTTTCAGCTGGTCGGGGGCTGGTTTGCCGACCGCTTTGGCGCGCGGCGCACGTTGACCGTCTGCGGCCTGGCGTGGTCGCTCACGACCATCGCGACCGGGGCGGTGACCGGGCTCGCTTCGCTGTTTGGCGTGCGTCTCGTGCTCGGCATGGGCGAGGGGGCGACCTTGCCGGCAGCCACCCGTGCGGTCTCGAAATGGACCCCGATCGAGAAGCGCGGCACCGCGATCGGGGCCACCCACGCCGCCGGGCGTCTCGGCGCGGGAACGGCGGCGCCGATCGTCGCCTTTCTGATCACCTGGTTCTCCTGGCGTTTTTCATTCGTCGCGGTCGGCATTCTGTCGACTCTCTGGGCGGTCGTGTGGTGGTGGTATTTCCACGAGGATCCGCGCCAGCACCCGCGCATCACCAGCGCCGAGCTGGCCGCATTGCCAGCTACTGATCACGCAACCTTGGCCGGTTCCGGCCCGGTGCCGTGGCGGCGCCTGATCCCCCGCGTGGCGCCGTTGATGATCGTCTATTTCTGCCAGGGCTGGACCGGCTGGCTGTTTGTGACCTGGATGCCGTCCTTGTTGCAGAAAAACTATGGTGTCGAGATCAAGAAATCGGCATTCCTTTACATGGCGCTGCTGTTCTCCGGGTTTCTCGCCGAGCTGATCGGCGGGATGACCACCGACTCACCTGCTGCGCCGCACCGGGAGCCTGCAGATTGCGCGTTCGCTGATGATCGCCGGCAGCTGGGTTTTCGCCGTGGCGGGGCTGGTGCCGGTGATCCTCTTCCACGACATGGTTATCGGGGTGTCCGGCTTCATGGTCACGGTGTTCTTTCTCGGCTTTGCGATTTCGCCGCTGTGGACCGCGACGATGGACATCGCGCCCGACTACGCCGGCACTTCGAGCTCGCTGATGAATGCCTCCGGCGCCGTCGCCGGCATTCTCTCGCCGGTCGCCTTCGCCTGGATCCTCGACCGCACCGGCAGCTGGACGCTGCCGTTCGCGGTCTCGGTCTGTCTGTTGCTGTTCGCCATCGTCATGACCTACTGGATCCGGCCGGACCGCCCGATCAGCGAGCTGCCGCGGGTCGGCCGGCTGGCGGTCGCCGGCGGCTAGACCTGCGGCGCGAATGGGCGGATGCGAAGCGCCGCACCTTCTGCCACAATCGAGCGATCGACGAGACCGGCCATCAACAAGGAGCGAACGCCGCCATGCTCGACCAGCCCATGACCAGCAAGATGATCGCCGAGAAGGACGGCGGCGATCGGCCGTCTGATCTTCAACAACCCGGCGCGGCACAACGCGGTCTCGCTCGAGATGTGGGAGGCGGTGACGCATATCATCGACGATTTCGAGCGCGACGACGCGATCCGGGTCATCGTCGTCAGCGGCGCCGGCGGGCGCGCCTTTGTCTCCGGCGCCGACATTTCCGAATTCAAGGAGCGGCGCGCCTCCGAAGAAGCGGCTGCCGCCTATTCGAAGATTTCCGAAGGCGCGCGGCTGCGCCTGCAGGAAACCCTGAAGCCGACGATCGCGATGATCCGCGGCTACTGCATCGGCGGCGGTGTCGGCACCGCACTCGCCTGTGACATGCGCATCGCCGCCGAGGGCTCGAAATTCGGCATTCCGGCGGCCAAGCTCGGTCTCGGCTACGCCTATGACGGCATCAAGAAGCTGATCGACCTGGTCGGCCCGGCCCATGCCCGCGAGATCTTTTATACGGCGCGCCAGTTCACCGCCGAAGAGGCGTTGCGCATGGGCCTCGTCAACCAGGTCGTGCCGGACGGCGAGCTGGAGGCTTACGTCAACAATTATTGCGCGATGATCGCGGCCAACGCGCCGCTGACCGTGCGCGCGGCCAAGGTCGCCATCCGCGAGGCGCTCAAGGACGAGTTGGCTCGCGACTTGGCGCTGTGCAAGCGTTTGGTCGACGAATGCTTCGCCAGCCAGGACTACGCCGAAGGCCGCACCGCCTTCATGGAAAAACGCAAGCCGGTCTTCCAGGGCCGGTGATGCGCTGGACGAGATTGCTTCGTCGCTGCGCTCCTCGCAATGACGAGGACCAGGTGAGCGTGTCATTGCGAGCGCAGCGAAGCAATCTCGCGCCGCCTCTTCGGACACTTCCCAATGAAACTTCCCGCCCACAACCGCTACGACTACATCCCGATCCACCGGCGGCCGCAATACGAGTGGCCCGGCGGCGCACGGCTGGCCGTCACCTTCAACAACAACATCGAGCATTTCGCCTTTGGCGCCGGGCTCGGCAGCGACTCGACCGGCGCAGCGGCGGCGCAGAGCCAGCGCAATTACGCGTGGCGCGATTACGGCAACCGGGTCGGCCTCTGGTATTATTTCGACCTGCTCGACGAGTTCGCGCTGCCCGGAGCGCACAACGTCAATTCAGCCGTCCTCGAGCACTGCCCCGAAATCGTCGAGCGGCTGAACGGGCGCGGCGACGAGTATGTCGGCCATGGCAGGACAAATTCCGAGCGCCAGGACGTGCTGTGGGAGGAGGACGAGGCGCGGCTGATCGCCGAATGCACCGAAGTCTTGACCCGCCTTTCCGGCAGGCGGCCGGAAGGCTGGCTCGGCCCCTACATCGCGCAGAGCGGCGTGACGTTGGATCTGTTGAAGGAGGCCGGCTACCGCTACGTGATGGATTGGGCGATGGACGATCAGCCGATCTGGATGCGGACCCGCGCCGGGCCGATCCTGTCGGTGCCCTACCCGCTCGAGATCAACGACTCGCCGGCGCTGGTTTACCGGCGCCACACCGGGCGGCAATTCGCCGAGATGGTGATCGACCAGTTCGACGAGATGCTGGAGCAGTCGCGCAAATACCCGCTGGTCTTCGCGGTCTCGGTGCACCCCTTCATCAATGGTTTCTTCATTGGGCACAAGCGGTTCAAACGGCAACGCCTTCTCCTTGGCGATCTTGACCATCATCAGGCGGAAAGCGTCGGACGGTGAGGCCCATTGCCTTCAGTACGGCGGCGGCTTCGTTCTTGGTCCGCTCGTCGATGCGGGCGCGCACGACAGAATTGGCGGTCATGGCAACTTCCTTTCTGTTGGGCACAATGTAGCACAACGCCAGGAAAATACAAGTCAATGGGGTCCATGTTCTCAATGGATTAGAAAAGTCTTCGAGTGCGCGGGCGGCAATTCGCCGAGATGGTGATCGACCAGTTCGACGAGATGCTGGAGCAGTCACGCAAATACCCGCTGGTCTTCGCGGTCTCGGTGCACCCCTTCATCATCGGCCAGCCGTTCCGCCTGCGCGCTTTCCGCGACGCCATCCGCCACATCGTCCGCCACCGCGATCGGCTATGGATCACCACGCCCGGCGAGATCGCGCGCTATTGCGAGAGCCTGCCGAAAGGCACGATCCCGGGATCGGAGTAGCGCATGGCGCCCGGGGGCAGTACCGGTCGCTGGCGGTATCGCAGTCCGCAGTCTACCGGCAGCCGGCCGAGGTCCTCCTCGCTGCGATATCGGCAGCCCCGGGTCGTCGCTTCACTGGCCGTCCCCTCCGCGGCCGTGTTGCCGCCCTCGAAAACACTCGTCGCGCCGTTGTGCTTCTTGCGTGTCCGCTTCATGTCCTGCTCCTGCGCCATTGGCGCTTCTAGGAGCAGGGCTCCGCCTTAGCCAACTGTCTCATTTTTGGGGTCCACCTCAACCGCCAAGGTTACGGCGACGAACGGACGGAACCTCATCGCAACTTTAAATTCCAGAAATGCTTGACAATTTGCTGAGGAGCAAGCTTGTCGCGTTCTACAGCGACAAGGATGGCGTTAGGAAATACGGCTTACCTGGTTCAACCGCCCCCGGCCAATTCGCCAGAAGACGCATCCAGCGCTGATCACGCTGGCGCCCTTCCTGCAGCAACCATGCGTGTTCCTTTGCGGGAACCGCTTTCAGAACCGGGAACTCCATCGGATATTTGGCACCGTGGTACACGATCTCAACCTGGTGGCTCGGCACAAACCGGCGTGCCAGTGTCTCTGTGACACCGGGACAGTAATCATCATGCATTTCGACGATTAGATCTGCCCGAGACAATACGGGTGCGAAATCAGGGCGCAACAAGTCCAATTCACTGCCCTCTATGTCGCAGAAGATGAGCGTACGATCCGATACCTCTCGGTTGAGTTCATCCAACGTACATATGGCTTTCACATGCACTTTGTTTTCTACACCGTTTCGCCGCGCTAGCGCTACGGTATTCTCTCGTGCTCTCTGGTCAATGTCATACGCGTATACTGTCACGTTTGGAGATTTTAGGGCGAACCCAACCGCGTAATACCCTTCTGCGCATCCGATATCGATAATTCGATCATAGCCATGAGCAATGGCGTCATTAATCCAATGATGGAGGTGGCTTTCATAACAACCTATGACGCATGTTGCCAGTGGGTAGAGTGTCCGTAAGCTGGCCGACGGAGGCGGAGCCAACTTCATGCCAGAGAATGGCCCATGTCGAACTGTCCAATCGTCATTAAGATATTCTTTGATGATTCGTACCTCATACTCGCACCTAGCATAGGTTTTTTGTCGAATCTCCTTGTCCATCTCCGCGCGTTTTGCATTTCTGTGTTTTACATGAGGCGTCATTTGGTAAAATCGGTAAACGCTCTGGTATACCGAAGGATAATTATCGCGTAGGTTTTGCTTCACCCCATTTAGGCTGATCATTTTGTACCCTCCGGCAGGCTCTCAAACGTATGTCGATCTCTACTCAAGCGCCTGAGGTATTTTCAGTGGCGCGACCGGAATATACCGGCAGAGTGTTGCAGTAGAAACCCGAGGCAATACGCTAATTTGAACCACGCCGATACCCGGGTTGGCGAGCATTGCCTTGGCGGCCTCGATGTCATCGTCCCTAAGGTTTCGACGGACCGCCTCGCGTGTGGCCAATGCGCCGCGGCGAGGCCCGCTTGGGTGCGCTCTCGAATCAAGCTGCGCTCGAATTCTGCTGACGGCCGTCAACCATGTGAGAACAAGCCTTCCCCGCACGGTCGTCGTGTCGAGAGGTTCGGTCAAGCTGCGAAACCCAATTCCCTTCACCCGAAGAGTTTCGATAGTTTTCGATCAGCTGCTTCATTGAGCGCGCCAGCCAGTGGAGCTTCCACACGATCAGCGCGTCACCGCTGCGGGCGAATGGAGAAAATCTTTTCGCACGTTTCCGGCTTCACAAGTCCCGGCTTCAAAAGTCAATGCCCTCGGCGCGGATTTCATGCATCAAGGGTGTGCGTTCGTCGTAGGAACCGGCGCGGTAGGGCATGGCGTGAATGAACTCGCCGGTTTCGTCGAGAATGGCGGTGCTGAGATCGGCCAGCCGGTATAATTCGGTCGTGGTGCCGGGCACGTAGTCACGCAGAAACACCGCAACATCGTAGTCGGAATCCTCCCGCGCATCGCCTCGCGCCCGCGAGCCAAAGAGCACGACGCGCTCAACGCGGTCGCCATAGATTTCCGTCACGGTGGCGCGGAAGCGCTTCAAGACGGGATTGGCTTGCGGTTTTGCGGTCATATCCGTCATTGTTGCACAACTGTTCCGGGTGCTCAAATCGACAAATCTTGAGTTCCGCAACACGCCCGTCAGTCGGGACAGGGGGCGAGTTTATCGATCTTTCTTTCGTCTCAGCGGGTCCAACTCGGTCAGGGCGGTCAGCGCCTCTTGCAACGCGATCAAGCACTCTCCCAGTGTTCCGTCCAGTCGCTCGTAAGAGCGTGTGAAGAGATCCTTGCGCTGCTCATCCCATCGCCTCCCCGGGGAAAGCCGGGTCCCATGGTTCCGCCGCGCCATCGTTGGTAAGCCATGCGATTGCTTGAAAAGGTCGAGGCGACGGTGCCATGGGTCCCGGCTTTCCCCACGGATCAAGTCCGTGGGCTACAGGCCCACGGGAATAGGGTAATTTATGCATCCGAACCTCGCTCCCGATTTTTTCACTCGCTCCTTCGCCGGGATGGAAGACGGCGTCCGTCTTACGGCCCGACCCGGAATAAATCTCGCAACTACAGAAGGTTCGTCGTCGTTCCCGCGAAACCGGGAATCCAGGGCTCCAAGGCCTGAGCGGTTACCCTGGACCCCCCGCTTTCCGAGGCTGTCAGGAAACCGCCAAACGCAGAGGGATTGCATCGGCACTCTGCGTGCTTCGAGAGGCGCCCTCTCGGGCGCTCCTTAGCATGAGGGATGTTGGTCGATGGCATTAAGAAATTCCTTATCCTGAGGAGGCCGCGACCGCGGCCGTCTCGAAGGACGCACCGCGCTCGCCAGCGCATTTCAATTCCTGACAACCTCTTTCCGCGGGGGCGACGAATAACACTTTGATATCATGTGTGCATTTTTTTTGAGCAGACATTTAGGGATCGCTGCGCGTTCCCAATTTATGTTCGTTGCGTTATCCGACCATAAAATTGCCTGATTAGCATCGCATAATCCTTCGCATCGCCGGGCCGTGGATCGGCAGAAGGAGGTAGCGATGGCTGATGGGGTTTTACCAAAACCGCCGGGGCGGGTGCGCGGGCGGCCGTTCGAGAGGGGGCGGTCGGGCAATCCGGCCGGCCGCCGGACTGGCTCCCTGCAACAAGACGACCGAGGCCGCTGCGGCGCTGCTCGCGGGCGAGTCGGAGGCGTTGACGCGCAAGGCCGTCGAGCTCGCGCTGGTCGGCGATCCGACCGCGATGCGGCTCTGCCTCGAGCGGATTCTGCCGGCCTGCCGCGAACGCAGCGTCAAATTCGCGCTGCCGCCGATCGAGAGCGCCGCCGATATCGCCGCTGCGATGAAGGCGGTCACCTCGGCATTGGCCGATGGCGCGATCACGCCCGGCGAAGCCGCCACCATCGCGGCGGTCGTCGACACCTTTGTCCGGGCGATCGAGACGAGCGATTTCGACCGGCGCCTGCAGCTCATGGAGGACGACTTCGCCAGCCGGGCGAGAGCCGAGGCGAGCGCCGGGCCGGGGATGCGCTTCAACTTTTAGGGGAGGTTTTGCTGCAGATTTGCTGCAGGTGCAGCAACGGGCAATCAGCGATGCAAGATTTGGTTGCAGGTCAGCGCAGCGCGAGCAGGCAGGCGCGGGCGGCGGCGTCGAGGATCGCGCCGGTGTCGATGTGGTAGGCCTCGTAGAGGTCCGGGATGTCGCCGGATTGGCCAAATCGGTCGACCCCCATCGGCACGATGCGGTTGCCGGCGACCGCGCCGAGCCACGACAGCGTCGCCGGGTGCAAATCGCCGACCGTGACCAGCGCGGCGCCGGGGCGCAGCCGCGCCAGCAGCCGCTCGGCGACGCTCATCTCGCCGGCGGCGCGGGCGGCCCGCCAGTCGCGGTGCAGCCGGTCGGGCGAGGTGATCGCGAGCAGCCCCGCCGCGGGGATGTCTTCGGCCAGCTCCCGGTGGGCGGCGAGCGCTTCAGGGGCGACCGCGCCGCAATAAGCGATCGCGAGTTCCGCCCCCTCTGCCGGCTCGCGCAGCCAATAGGCGCCGGCGATGATCGCCTCCTCGAGGTCGGCGGCGATCTTCCGCGCCGGTTGCTCGACCGGACGGGTCGACAGCCGGAAATAGACCGACTCGCCGTCTTCCCGTTGGATCTCCTCGAATGCCCAGCGCAGCAGCACCGCCAGCTCGTCGGCGTAGGCGGGCTCGAAGCTGACGAGCCCGGGCTGGGCGAGCCCGATCAGCGGCTCGCCGATCGACTGGTGGGCGCCGCCTTCGGGCGCCAAGGTGATGCCGGATGGGGTCGCCACCAGGATAAAGCGGGCGTCCTGGTAGCAGGCGTAGTTCAGCACATCGAGGCCGCGCTTGATGAACGGGTCGTAGAGGGTGCCGATCGGCAGGAGGCGCGTGCCGAAGAGCGGACCGGCGAGACCCAGCGCCGCGAGCTGCAGAAACAGATTGCTTTCGGCGATGCCGAGCTCGATGTGCTGACCCTTCGGCGACATCGCCCAGCGCTGCGCCGAAACGACCTTTTCCTCGCGAAACGTGTCGGCGCGCTCGGCGCGGTCGAAGATCCCGCGGCGGTTGACCCACGGTCCGAGGTTGGTCGACACCGTGACGTCGGGGGAGGTCGTCACGATGCGTTCGGCGAGCGGACCGCCGGCGGCGGCGATATCGCCGAGGATCCTGCCGAAGGCTTCCTGTGTCGAGAGCGTCGTGCCGCGCGGGGTCGGGAGGCTGGGCGGCACCGCAACTCGCGGCGCATCGTGCCAGCGCCGGCCGGACCCGGCGAGCGGCGCCGCCGCAAGGAAAGCCGAGAGGCGCTCCGGGGGCACGTCGAGCCCGGCGAACAGGTCCCATTCGGCCCCCTCCGCCACCCCCATATTGCGCCGGAAGGACGCCATCTGGTCGAGGTTCATCAAACCGGCGTGGTTGTCCTTGTGCCCGGCGAAGGGCAGACCGTAGCCCTTGATCGTATAGGCGATGAAGCAGGTCGGCCGGTCGTCGGCGACGCCATGAAAGGCGTCGAGAACCGATTCCATGTCGTGGCCGGCGAGGTTGGTCATCAGGCGCTGCAAGGCCGCGTCGTCGTGGTCGTCGAGGATCGCCCGGATGCCGGGATAGCGGTTGAGGTCGCGGTGCAGATGCTCGCGCCAGCCTTCGCCGCCCTTGTAGACCAGCGCCGAATAGAGCGAGTTGGGGCAGGCGTCGATCCACTCGCGCAGATGATGGCCGTCCGGCCGGGCGAAGGCCGCCTCGAGAAGCCGCCCGTATTTCAGGGTCACGACGCGCCAGCCCATCATCTCGAACATCGCGTCGATGCGGCCGAACAGCCGATCCGACACGACCGCGTCGAGGCTCTGGCGGTTGTAGTCGATGACCCACCAGAGATTGCGGACATCGTGCTTCCAGCCCTCGAGCAGGGCCTCGAAGATGTTGCCTTCGTCGAGCTCGGCGTCGCCGGCGAGGGCGATCATCCGGCCGGGCGGGGCGTCGGTCGGCACCAGCCCTTTGAGCCGCAGGTAATCCTGCGCCATCGAGGCGAACAAGGTCATGCCGACGCCGAGCCCGACCGAGCCGGTCGAGAAATCGACGGTTTCGCCGTCCTTGGTGCGCGACGGGTAGGATTGCGCGCCGCCAAAGGCGCGAAACCGCTCCAGCTTCTCGCGGCTCTGATGCCCGAGCAGGTACTGGATGGCGTGGAAGACCGGCGAGGCGTGCGGCTTGACCGCGATGCGGTCCTGTGGACGCAGCACGTCGAAATAGAGCGCGGTCATCAAGGTCGCCAGCGAGGCGCTCGACGCCTGGTGGCCGCCGACCTTCAACCCGTCCCGGTTCGGGCGAAGGTGGTTGGCGTTGTGGATCATCCAGGTCGACAGCCACAGCACCTTGCGCTCGAGCGCCGTCAGGCAGGCGATCCTGTCCGGCGGCGCCGCTTCTTCCTCTACGCCGACGGCGCCTTCCAGGACCTGCGGCATTTCCATCTCCTGCTCCGCGGTGGCAGCTTAGCCGATTCTCGCTTGAAAATCTGCCATTTGACCGAGGTGGCCCCCGTGCTTACATATGCTCCGAAAGCAGGGAGTGGGAGCATCGATAACATGGCCGAAGCCGCGAGCGAAACCGAGGAGCGGCGGATCGTTCTGACAGAAAGTGCCGCCCGTCGGATCGCGACGTTGAAGACCAAGGAAGACGCGGAGAGCGCATTTCTGCGGATCGCCGTCTCGGGCGGCGGCTGCTCCGGGTTTCAGTACGGGCTGTCGTTCGACGACCAGCGCAACGAGGATGATTTCGTGTTCGAGCAAGACGGGGTCGGCGTCGTCATCGACGAGGTCTCGCTCGGCCTCCTGAACGGCGCCGAGGTGGATTTTGTCGAGGATCTGATGGGCGCCTCGTTCCAGATCCGCAACCCGAATGCCGCCTCTTCCTGCGGCTGCGGCAATTCCTTTTCGATCGGCTGACCGTCAGCCTCGCTTTACCTCGTGAAGATCGCCAGCTGGAACGTCAATTCGGTCAAGGCGCGGCTGCCGCATCTCCTCGCCTTTCTCGAGGAGGCGCAGCCCGACGTGCTGTGCCTGCAAGAGACCAAGTGTCTCGCGCAAGATTTCCCGATGCTCGAAGTCAAGGGTCTGGGTTACCACGTCGAGACGATCGGGCAGCGTGCCTATAACGGTGTCGCTTTACTGTCGAAACGCCCCGCGGAGGAGATCGTCACCGGATTGCTCGGCAATGACGAAGACGAGCAACCACGCTTCATCGAAGCGTCTTTTGGCGAGGTCCGCGTCGCCTCGGTCTACCTGCCGAACGGAAATCCGGTCGGCACCGACAAATTCACCTACAAGCTCGCCTGGATGGAGCGGCTGATCGGCCACACGCGCGAGCTGTTGCGCCGTGAGATCCCGTTCGTGCTGGCCGGCGACTATAACATCTGCCCGACCGACGATGATGTTTACGATCCGGTGGCGTTTCGCGACGACGCTCTGTGCCGACTGGAAGCACGCTCGCGGTTTCGTGCGCTCCTTTACCTCGGACTGACCGACGCTTACCGCGTCTTTCATCGCGAGCCGCACCGCTACACTTTCTGGGACTACCAGGCCGGGCGCTGGCATCGCGACGAGGGGTTGCGCATCGATCATCTGCTGCTGTCGCCGCATGCGGCCGACAGAATTGCCGCCTGCAACATCGACAAGAAGCCTCGGGCAAAGGACCGCTCCTCCGATCACACCCCGATCTGGTGCGAACTCGCGGTCTAGCCTAACTACGCTGCAGGAAGCGCTCCGCCGCGGCGGCGAGCGTGTCCTTCCCTTCCCTGAACGGCGAAATCGGGACAAGGAGCAGAGCACGCCCATCCGGACCGAGATCTTGGAGATCGTGGGCAATTGCGAATTTGTCGGCACGCGACACAGCAATCGGGATTGCGTCCGGCGGGAGAGCCCGCGGGAGGTCTTCCGAGCCAATCTCGCCGATCGCAAACTCCTGACCCCCAAATGAGACGCGTCCGCGTGATCCCGCGAACCTCCCCAGGCCAACAAAGGCCGGCGCCGCGAGCGCCGCGGCCGAGAACGTGGTCTCGAATTCGAAGTGCCGGGCGATCGACTCGGCAAAGCTGGCCTCGGCGATCCGGAGCACGATCGGCATTGTCGGATTGCGGGCTCGAGCGCCGAGCGCGATCTCGAGATTCAAGGTATCGACGTTGGTCAGGGCGATCAGGCTATGCGCGGCGGCGAGATTGCAGAGATCGAGCGTCGTGTCGCGACTGGCATCCCCGGTCAGCAAATCGAAATGCTGTTCGCGAGCCCGTTCGACGATCGTGGCATCGGGGTTGAGCTCGACCACTACCAGCCGCCTTCCGAGGGCGAGAAGTAGGTCGATGACCGCGGAGCCGATGCTGCCGGCGCCGCATATCACAATGTGCCCGCGGCGGTGCACCGGACGCAGACCTTGCAAGGTGACCCAGTGCACCCGCGTCAAGAGCGAAGCGCCGAAAGCGATAAAGAGGCCGGTCAGCGTGATGCCGGAAAGCATCAGCAGCATCGCGACGACAATTTCGACAGGCTTGCTCCGGTCCGGGGTCAGATCGCCGTATCCGGTCGTCGTCATTGTCGCGACAACGAAGTAGACCGCATCGAGCCAAGCGCCTCCGAAGACAGCGTGAAAATACCACGTCCCAGTGAGGAGCACGGTCAAGGTGACCCAAGCGAGCCGGGCAAGGATTGGGTTCAACCGGGGCGGACGATGCGGTCGTTGACGCAGCAGCGACCACAGCCTGCTTCCGATTTCTGGCTTCGCCTGAGCCACCGATCGAATCGGCGCGGTATCCTGCAGCGCCGCAATTTCACCATAGACGACCAGCTCGGCTCCTCCCGCGAGGACCGCGTCATGGGAGAAGTCGCTGGCGCCGTCGATCGCAATGAGCCGCGCCCCCAGCACCCGCTCGGCGTGCTCGACGGTATCGCCGTCGACCCCGCAATCTTCGGCGATCCGCGTCGCAAATCCGGTCAGCGGGCCGTCGGGCTCCGGGAACTGCAGCCCGCGAAAGCAGGACGGGTCGATTGCGGCCGCGCCAAAGGTCGCCGCCGAATGCCAGGCGAGCGACAGAACCGAGCAGTTCGGCAGGTTCTGCTCGATCTTGTGGGCGAGGGTTCGATTGAATTGCCGCAATACGATGCGGATCCGCGGGTTGATGTCCCGCGCAAGCAGAGCGGCGTGCAGATTGAGATGATCGTCGGGCGAAAGCGCTAGGATCGTGACCGCGTGATGCACCCCGGCGCGGTCTAGCCCCTCGGCACTGTCCGGGCGGGCCGCGGTAATGAAAACTGCGCCGATACTCTCGACGGCGCGGGCCAAATCCGGATCCCTGCGCCACAGGACCACCACGCGATGCCCTTGCAGCGCGCAAAGCTCCTGGGCCGTGCTGAGCGCAATCGCACCGCCGCCGACGACGATCATGACGGGATCGCCCGGCTCCGCCACCACTGGCTTCGTCAACCCTCCGCTTCGCTGGGATCAGGCGGATAAGAGTGCCGAACACCGGCACCGTCTTCGATGATCCAATCGCCAGATGAGCCCATTCGACGGGCCGCACAAGGACCGATCGGCACCTTCCCGTAACCGCCGGGTATGTCGAGCACATAAGTCGGCTGACAGAGCCCTGAGACGCGACCGCGCAGCGAGCGAACGAGGCGCTGCCCGGATGCGATCCCGGTGCGAAAGTGCGCCGTGCCGCGGGCAAGATCGGCTTGATGCAAGTAATAGGGCTTGACCCGCATCGCGACCAAACGCCGGAACAACGCTTCCAGCACCGCCGCGTCGTCATTGACGCCGCGCAAGAGGACCGTCTGCGACAGCAATGGAATACCGGCCCGGCTCAGCTTTAGCACTGCCTCCTGCACTTGCGTCGTCAACTCGCGGGGGTGGTTCGCATGAATAACCACATAAATCGCCTTTTCCGCGGCGAGCGCCTCGACCAACGCGCGACTCACCCGCCGTGGATCGACCACAGGAACTCGGGTGTGAAAGCGCAGGACACCCAAATGCGGTATCTGATCGAGAATGCGAACGATATCCGCGATGCGGCGCGGCGTAAGCAGAAACGGGTCGCCGCCGGTGACGATCACCTCCCAGATCTGCGGCCGTTGACGAATGTAGTCAAAGGCGAGCGCCATGGAGGCTTGGTCGAGCACCGCGCCTTTCTTGCCGACGACCTCGCGGCGAAAGCAAAAGCGGCAATAGACCGGGCATAGCAGCGTCGGTTTCAACAGAACGCGATCGGGGTAACGATGAACGATGCCGGGGACGGGTGACCAGCGCTCATCCCCGATCGGGTCGGAAAGTTCTTCGGGCACCGTAGCCAACTCGGCCTCGCGCGGGACGAACTGCGCCGCAATCGGGTCCCGGTCATTGGCCGGATCGATCAGCCCCGCCACGTCCTCTGTCACGGCGACGGCGAACTGCTCGGCCACTCGTCGGATCTCTCGGAGTCGACCCGCCTCGGCCAGCCCTGCAGTAACGAAATCTTCTGCGCCGAGAATCCGGGCTCCTGTCATTCAGCCAACTGTCAGCCGGTCATAAGCCGCCCTTAGACGATCGCGGTCGCGGATGGCGTCCGCTTCGCGTTCGCGCTGCTCCTCGATCACTTCCACCTTGGCCTTGGTGAGGAAATTGGGGTTGCCGAGCTTGGCGGCAATCTTGGCAAGCTCAGTTTCCAGGCGGCTGATCTCCTTGCCCAACCTCTCCTTTTCTCGTGCGAGGTCGACCACCTCGCTGAGAGCCAATATCAATGTCGCGCCCTCGATCACCACCTGGGCGCCGCCCGGCGGAAGCGACTCGACCGGCTCGAACCGCTCGACCCGGGCGAGTTGCACGAAATGCTCGCGGTGGCGCGCGATCCGCTGCGCCGCGACGGGTTCAGCATCCTTGATCAGCAGCGGAACCCGGGCGGCCGGAGGGACATTCATCTCGGCGCGCAGCGTGCGGATCGCCGAAATCGCCTGAACGACCCATTCCATCTCGGCCGAGGCTTGGGGATCGATGGCATTGCGCTGGAGCTCCGGCCATGGAGCGGTGATCAGCATGCCCGGGGATTGGCCCGCCAGCTGCTCCCATACCTCCTCGGTAATAAATGGCATGATCGGGTGCAGTAGATGGACGATGCGGCCCAGGATCCAAGCCGTCATGGCTTGAGTTTCGGCGCGGGCTGTCGCGTCCTCGCCCTGCAGGATCGGTTTCGTGAATTCGAGGTACCAATCGCAGAAGGTGCCCCAGACGAAGTGGTAGAGCCGGCTCGCCGCCTCGTCGAAACGATACGTCTCGAGAGCAGCGGTAACCGCCCCAGCGCAATCCGCCACTGCCGCAGTGATCCAGCGGTTGACCGTCAGCTCGCAATCGGCCGGAGCAAAGCCAGGGACGAGCGCGCACCCGTTCATCTGCGCATAGCGCGCCGCGTTCCATAGCTTGGTCGCAAAATTGCGGTACCCCTCGATCCTGCTTTCGGAGAGCTTGATATCTCGGCCGGGCGCCGCCAGCGCCGCCAACGTAAAGCGCAGCGCGTCGCAGCCGTAGCGGTCGATCAGCTCTAACGGATCTATTATATTGCCGCGCGATTTCGACATCTTCTGGCCGCGTGCATCACGGACCAGGGCATGGATGTAAACGGTGTGGAATGGCACAGTCGCCCATGAAGTGCAGTCCCATCATCATCATCCGGGCGACCCAGAAGAAGATGATGTCGAAGCCGGTCACCAGGACATCGGTCGGATAATAACGCGCCAGCTCTCGAGTTGGCTCCGGCCAGCCAAGGGTCGAGAACGGCCATAGAGCCGAGGAGAACCATGTATCGAGGACGTCGGGATCACGACGCAGCTCGACCTCCTTGCAATATTCCTTAGCCGCCTGCTGCCGGGCGTCCTCCTCGGTCTCCGCGACAAAAACCGCTCCGTCCGGTGCGTACCAGGCGGGTATCTGATGACCCCACCAAAGTTGCCGGGAGATGCACCAGGGCTGGATCTTGCGCATCCAGTCGAAAAACGTGTTCTCCCACTGGCGCGGCACAAACCGCGTACGGCCGTCCTCCACCGCCGCGAGCGCCGGGGCGGCAAGCACCCGGGCATCGCAATACCACTGGTCGGTCAGCCAGGGCTCGATAACCACCCCCGAGCGGTCGTGATGCGGTACCATCAACGTGTGCTCTTCGACGCGGTCGAGGAGGCCGGCGGAGGCAAGGTCGGCAACCACTTTCTCGCGCGCCGCGAACCGGTCGAGACCGCGATAGGCCGCCGGTACGGCATCAGTCAGCCGGGCATCCTGATCGAAAATATTGATCAGCGCGAGACCGTGCCGCCGTCCCACCTCGAAGTCGGCAAAATCGTGAGCCGGCGTGATCTTGACGGCGCCGGTGCCGGTCTCCGGATCGGCATGCTCGTCGGCGACGATCGGAACGAGGCGGTCGGTCAACGGGAGGCGCACCGATTTTCCGACCAGATCGGCAAACCGCGGATCGTTCGGATGGACGGCAACCCCGGTGTCGCCGAGCATCGTTTCGGGCCGGGTCGTGGCAACAACGATAGACCGGCCAGGCATTTCCGCCACCGGGTAGCGGATATACCACAGCGAACCTTTGGTCTCGCGGCTGTCGACCTCAAGATCAGAGATCACCGTGTGCATTACCGGATCCCAATTGACCAGCCGCTGGTCGCGGTAAATCAAGCCTTCTCGATAGAGCTGGACGAAGACGCGGCGAACCGCCGCGGCCAATGCCGGATCCATCGTGAAGCGCTCCCGGCGCCAGTCGGGAGAAGCACCGAGCCGGCGGAGCTGGCGAGTGATTGTTCCGCCCGACTCCTCCCGCCATTGCCAAACGCGCGCCACAAACCCCTCGCGCCCGAGGCCAGACTTGGTGCCGCCTTCCGCGATCACCTGGTTGCCCACGACGATCTCGGTGGCGATGCCTGCATGATCGGTACCGGGCTGCCACAGCACGTCACGGCCTCGCATGCGCTGATACCGTACAAGCACATCTTGCAACGTGAAGGTCAGCGCGTGCCCCATATGCAGGCTCCCCGTAACGTTCGGGGGCGGCATCATGATTGCATAAGGCGGCTTAGTGCTGTCCGGGTGGGCACCGAACGCGCCCGAACGCTCCCAGAGCTCGTAACGCCGCGCCTCCATCGCAGCAGGCTGATAGGTCTTGTCAAGCATCACTCAATTCGTCCGCATCTAAGCAGTTCGCCACAACCGACGCAAAAGGGCGCTGCTGGTAACTGGGCTCGATTGTGGGTCAGCGCAGCCCTGCCTCACCAACGACGCGGGCGA
Organism: uncultured Alphaproteobacteria bacterium; assembly: GCA_963695605.1. Classification (GTDB taxonomy): domain Bacteria; phylum Pseudomonadota; class Alphaproteobacteria; order ATCC43930; family CGMCC-115725; genus AP-15. The sequence goes on from CAVOHI010000094.1 coordinate 97,670, forward strand.
TCTCTTCTCGGACCAGCCGCTCGACGACCCCGGGGAGATTTTCGTCGAGCCAAGTCTGGAGCAGCGGTCGCAGCATATCGCGCACAATATCTTCGAGAGTGCGGTCGACACCTCCAAGCGGAAGCTCGCCCTCCCGGCGTCGCTCTCGCGGTAGCGAGCCGAGCTGGGCGAACGCGGCCGCGGCGGCTCCTGACGTCGTCGACGACAAAATGCGTTCGCGGCCGAGTTCGAGCCTCGGCTCAACCTCGGCCTCAGGACGTAACGCACTCGGACCGCTCCGTGCAGTCGCATTCGCGGGATCGGCGGCGGCTGCGGAACCGATAGGGTGTCTCTCTGAACTACCCGCCTCGGGGGCGATGCGCCGCACCGAGCCGTCTTCGTCGACGATCTCGGTCAGTTCGAGGATCTCGCTCTTCTCCTCGGGAACTGGGACGGGCAGGTTCGGCCGACGTCTTTTCATCCGTAATGATGCGGCTGATCGAGGCGATTATCTCTTCCATAGAGGGTTCTGACGGCGATTTGACATTTTCCGGCATGGAGACAAACCAAAAAGGTTTGGAACACCTCTAACCTAGGTAAGACCACAAGGATTTGCCAGCGGAACCGCCTATGGTGCCCTCCTCACTCGGAAAGACCGCCTCGGAAACCGATCCATTTATCTTTGACCTCCCTATAGTGTTGCTCCATGTCATAGAGCCTGACCGGGAGGTTCAGCTCGGGCGCGATCAGCCGTCCGACGGCCGACGCCAAGTTGAATTCCGCAAGAGCCGCATCGTGCTGCGCGGTAACGAGCTGAGACTGGGTCTGCAGCAGCGTCTGGTTCTGGATCAGAACGTCCAGCACGGTGCGGGTGCCGACCAGCGCCTCTTGCTGGGTCCCTTCGAGCGCGATCTGAGCCGCTCGCACGGCCGCCGCAAAGGAAGAAATGCTGGCCCGCGCCGCTTGCAAAGTCGACCAGAACTGACTCGCGGTCTGAACCGCCGCCCGGCGCGCGTCATCGACCTGGCTGCGCCGTTGCCCGACGGTCTGCTCGGCTTGCCGCGTCTGCGAATAGATAGCCCCGCCTTCATAGAGAGGCATCGTAAGCTGCGCGGTGATTTGGGCCGAGTTGAGCAAAGCGCCCTTGAAGGTCGGTGATTGGTCATAGGAACGGTCGAGAGTGCCGACGACAGAAATCTGCGGCAGAAGTTGGCCGCGCACTACATCGATGTTGTCACGGGCGGCAAGTTCGGCAAATTTAGCCGAGATCACGCTGAAATTGTTGTTCGCAGCGAGGCTGAACGCCTCTTCGCGCGTGGCTGGCAGCACCGGGCGCTCGCGCGGCAACATCAGCCTTCCCGGTGGGTGGCCAACGGCACGAACATATTCGGCTCGGCTTATCTCTAACGTACCTTCCTGGGTGACAAGGGTCCCCTGAGCTTGCGCAAGGGCGGCCTCGGCCTGTGCCACGTCGGTGCGAGTAACCTCGCCTACACGGAAACGGTCCTGGGTCGCTTCGAGCTGCTTGCGCAGGACCTCGACGTTGTTGCGGTCGACCTCGACTAGTGCCTGGTCGCGCACGACGTCGAGATAGGCCATCGCAACCGCCTGAAACACCGAGGTCTCGACAGCGAGGGTCTGCGCTCGAGTTCGATTCCACGGTGTTGATCGCTTGGCGGGTCTGCGCCACGGTCCGACCCCCGCGGTAAACCGGCTGGATCGCCTGGAACTCCACCAGATCCGGTCTGGTGATTATGTGTCGCCGATCCGAAGTGGAGACGACTTGGCCAAGACCGTTGAGGGTCGGGGAAACCGGAGGAGTTTGCAGCGCCGAGGTATTCAGGCCGACTTGGCCGGTGAAGGTGACCTGCGGGCGCCAGAAAGACAGCGCTTGCGGCACTTGCTCGTCGGTCGCCCGCAACAATGCCCGTTGCGCGAGGAGCTGGGGATTTGTGTTGTAGGTCTCGGCAAGGGCGTCGGTGAGTGTCTGAGCCTGCGTAGAGATCGCTGTCAAGCCGACAATAGCGCCAGCAATCGATGCCAAATTCGCGGTCCGGCGCGCGCTGCCGCGGGCGGCCTGCTCAACGGCCGGGTAGAGGCAGGTCGGACCAAGGCACCGGTTCTCGGGCATTTTCCTCCGCTCCTGGTCAGGGCGTCAGCAGAACTCGAAAGCGGGCTTCGGTGCAAAGCCCGGCAGCGTGGGAGTAGCAGCATCAAATATAACGCGCCGCGCGAGCACCCCGCCAGTCCGTGTTACCAGAGTGGCACGGCCCATAGCATTAGCAGGCTTTACGACGGCTAGTAGCCGACCGCCATCCGCGAGCTGCGCGGCGATCTCCGGTGGAATCTCGACGACGCCTCCGCCGAACAGGACCACATCGTACGGAGCACGCGGTCGATAGCCCTCGCGCAATGAACCTTCGACGACACTGACCGACGCGATAGCGTGCTCGACGAGAGCAGCGCGTGCACGCCGGGCCAGTTCGGGATCCTCTTCGAGAGCGAGGACACTCCGGGCGAGCATCGCGGTCAGAGCCGCTTCGTATCCCGTTCCGGCGCCGACTATCAGCGCGGCGTCCGTGCGGGCAATTGCTGCCTTCTGCAGCAATCGGGCTGCGACCATCGGCTCCATCAGGTAGCGCCCGCCACCGAGCGGCAAATCCTCATCGATATAGGCAATCGGGCGAAGGTGCTCGGGTACAAAAAGCTCGCGCCTTACGCTGGCGAACGCGTTGAGCACACGATCATCAATAACTTTGTTGGGTCGGAGCTGGCTCTCGATCATGTGAGAGCGGGCAACTTCGAATGTCGTCATCAAGCATCCCGTTCGTGTTTAGCGTTTATATCTGTGGCGTCCAAGGGGCACAATCGGCGGAACCAAGATCGGTCGTCACGGGAGGCGCTCGAACTGTTGTTTGGAGGACAGGTGAGCCAGCAGTTGCGCCGCGGTGAGCCCCAGAACCGGGTGTTGCCAGTCCGGCGCGATTTCGGCAATCGGCATCAAGACGAACCGACGTTCGTGCAGTCTCGGGTGAGGCAGGAGGAGCGATGTAGCGTTCATCACTTCGCCCTGATAGTCGAGAATGTCGAGATCGAGGGTACGTGGCGCGTTGGGTTCTCCGCGAACGCGTCCAAACTGCCGCTCCGCAGCCTGCAGCAGCATGAGCAGGTCCTTCGCTGCGAGTTCCGTCGCTACGGAAACAACCGCATTGACAAACCAGGGTTGGTCCGAGGGAGGCACCGGCTCTGTAAGATACCAGCTGGAGCGCGTCAGGATCCTGATGCGCTTCTCTTTCAAAGCCGAAAGCGCGGCGGTCAGCGTATCACGCGGCGGACCAAACCGAGCGCTTTCCTGATTCCCGCCGATCCCGATCAGAATCATCAGGATTGCCTCGTATGGTCGCCGCTTGACCCGGAATGCGCAGTGTAAGACACTTCTGCTACATTATCGATGTGAAGGAGCATTTTGTCAGATGATTTTCTATCCGGAAGAGCGACTCGCCATTTTCATTGACGGGGCTAACCTCTATTCAGCTGCTCGGGGTCTCGCGTTCGACATAGACTATAGACGGTTGCTTGAATTGTTTAGCACGAAGGGACGGCTGATTCGGGCATTCTATTATACTGCCCTGGTAGAAGACCAAGAGTACTCGCCGATCAGACCGCTTGTCGATTGGCTAGACTACAACGGTTACGCAATGGTCACCAAGCCGACGAAGGAGTTCACTGACGCAATGGGGCGGCGGCGGATCAAGGGCAATATGGATATCGAGCTGGCAATCGACATGCTCGAAATGGCTTCGTACATCGATCACGCTATCCTGTTCTCAGGTGACGGAGATTTTCGAAGGCTCGTGGAAGCCGTGCAGCGGAAGGGTGTCCGCGTGTCGGTGGTTTCGACGATCCGCTCGTCGCCACCGATGGTCTCGGACGATCTACGCCGCCAAGCGGACAATTTCATCGAACTTCAGGATCTTGCGCCGAACCTAATGCGCAATCATCAAATGCGAGAGGATGTTAACCGCGCACGTACCGAACCGGTGGACGACGCTTGACCACTCCTCCCGCGGAGGTTCAGCCGCCGCGGCACTGTTCGCTCTGCCCGCGCCTTGCGGCTTTCCGGGAGACTCAGCGGAGGGCCCACCCGGAATGGTTCAATGGCCCGGTTCCGCCCTTCGGCGATGCCCGAGCCGAATTGCTGATTGTAGGCCTCGCGCCGGGCTTGCGCGGCGCGAACCGGACGGGGCGCCCGTTTACCGGCGATTACGCCGGCGGGCTGCTCTATGCGACTTTGCGCAAGTACGGATTCGCCGAAGGCGATTATGAGGCCCGTCTGGACGACGGTCTTGAGCTCCGCCGCGTGCGCATCACCAATGCTGTTCGCTGCGTCCCGCCGCAAAACAAGCCCGAACCGAGCGAGGTCGCGAACTGCCGTCGGTTTTTGGCCGCCGAGATCAGCGCTATGCCACGGCTTCGTGCGATCCTGGCGCTCGGCGCGATTGCCCATCAGGCAGTGCTCGCCGCCCTCGGCTTTCGCCGTGCCCGCTTCCCTTTCGCGCACGGCCGATTGCATGGCTTACCTTGCGGACTGACGCTTGCCGACAGCTATCATTGCTCTCGACTCAATACCAATACCGGCAAGCTCAACCCCGCAATGTTCGAAGCAATCTTCGCCCTGCTCAGTAACTGCCTCGATGCGCCGCAAGGCGGGGTAGCTTATCCCGGCGAAGTGGATTTGGCGATCAGGCCTTAGGTGTTTTGCTCGCGCAGGATGCGGGCCCGGCTACGCTGCCAATCCCTCTGCTTCTCGGCTTGACGTTTGTCCGCCTTTCGCTTTCCTCGGGCGAGACCGAGTTCTACCTTGGCTCGCCCGCGGTCGTTGAAATAGATCGAAAGCGGCACAACCGTGATGCCGTCCCGCCGGATCGCACCCAGCAAGCGATTCATCTGCTTGCGGTGCAATAGCAGCTTTCGCGGCCGGCGCGGTTGATGATTGAAGTGGGCGGAGGCCGAATATTCCGGGATGTTTGCGTTGACGAGGTAAAGCTCGCCCTCGTCTTCGTCCGCATAAGCCTCGGCGATGCTCGCCTGCCCCTGGCGCAGCACCTTTACCTCGGTACCCTGCAGGACGACCCCCGCCTCCAACGTGTCCTCGATCAAGTAATCGTGGCGCGCCCGCCTATTTTGGGCGACATGTCGGTCCGTTGCCCGCATTAATTGAGCAGGCCGGCGCTACGCATCGCCCGCTGCACCCTTTCCTGCGTTTCCGGCATGATCGCCCACAGCGGCTGCCGCACCTGTGCGGTGCAGCGTCCGAGCAGCGAGGCGGCATATTTGACCGGAGCCGGGCTAGTTTCGGCGAAGAGCGCATCGTGCAGCGGGATCAGACGCTGGTTGATTTCGCGCACCGAAGCCACGTCGCCGCGTTGCCATGACTCGTGCAGTTCCGCGCACAGCCGCGGCGCGACATTAGCGGTTACCGAGATGCAGCCGTCGCCGCCCTGCGCGAGATAGGCGACGGCCGTCGCGTCCTCTCCCGACAGCAGACAGAAGCCCGCGCCGATATCGATCCGCATGCGCAGCGGCCGCGCGAGGTCGTTGGTCGCATCCTTGACCCCGACGATGTTCGGCAATTTGGCGAGACGCGCCATCGTCGCGTTCGTCATGTCCACCGAGGAGCGGCCCGGAATGTTGTAAATAATAATCGGCAAATCGACGCTGTCGTGGACAGCTTTATAGTGCTGATAAAGTCCTTCCTGCGTCGGTTTATTGTAATAGGGGCAGACGATCAGCGCGGCATCGGCCCCCGCTTCTTTCGCTTGCCGGGTCAACGCGATCGTGTGCTCGGTCGAATTGGTGCCGGTTCCGGCAATGACCGGAACTCGCTTGGCTTTCGAGACTTCGACGCACATGCTGATCAGCCGCTTTTGCTCGTCGTCTGCGAGAGCCGGCGATTCTCCGGTCGTTCCGCACGGCACCAATCCGTGCGTGCCCTGGTCGATTTGCCAAGCCACATGCTCTTGAAAGGCGCCCTCGTCCAGCTCGTGGTCGCGAAACGGCGTGATCAGCGCGACTAGCGATCCCTTGAACATCGTTTCCTCCGGGATTGCGGCATTGCCCATTGACGATAGCCCTCGCGGTGATCGGCTTCAACAGCGCTCGAAACGACGCGTGGTGCGCGCCCGCGTGGCGCGTTTGACGTCGGACTTGCTTCGGCACCAGAAAAACAGTAAGGAAACTTTGCCTCATCTTCGATTCATCCAAGGAGCCGCCGACCTTGCCGCCGATCGTCTGCGGAGCTCTGTCAATTGTTTTGATAGTCTTGATGCTAGGCCTCCCAGCGTCTGCCGCCGAGACACTACCGGCTGCCGATCTGGACGCGATGCGCGCAGCGCTTGCGGCCGCACAGAGCGGCGATTGGACCCGCGCCTACGCCGGCGCTTCGGCGATAACCGACCCGCTGCCGATGAAGATGTTGCACTGGATGGACTATGCCCGACCGGGCGCTCCCGGCCGGTTTCCCGACATCTCCGAGTTCATCGAACAGAACCCAGATTGGCCGGCGCAGAAGGCCCTGCGCAAACATGCCGAGGAGGCTCTGGCCGGCGAATTGGACGCGGTCGCCGCCGATTGGTTCAAACGCCATCCGCCGGTCAGCTCCACCGGCAAGCTCCGCGAAGCAGAGATAATCATGAATTCCGGCGATCTCGAAGGCGGCGCGGCCGCGCTGCGGGCGCTCTGGATCGCCGCGGATTTCGGCCCGCTCGACGAAAAGAATTTTCTGGCCCGGCACGCCTCTTCGCTGCGGCCGGAGGACCACGTGCAGCGGATCGATCGGCTGTTGTGGGACGGGCAGACCGAGGCGGCGCGCCGCATGTTGCCGCTGGTGCCGCCCAACTACCGTCTGCTGGCCGAGGCGCGCCTGGCCCTCGCAGCGCAGGCCGCAAAAGCAGAGGCGCTCGTGGCACGGGTTCCGCCTCAACTGCGCTCGGACCCGGGGCTCGTCTTCGAGCAGTTGCGCTGGCGCCGCAAGAAGGACATGACCGATGCGGCGGTCCAAATTCTGCTCGCCCAGCCCAACGATCTCGTCCGTCCCGCGGCATGGTGGGCGGAGCGCCAAGCAATTGCCCGGCGGGTTCTCGCCGGCGGCAACACCGAGCTTGCCTATCGGCTCATCGAGCAGCATGGCCTGATCGAAGGAAACGCGTTCTCCGAAGCCCAGTTCCTCTTGGGTTATATTGCGCTGCGCTATATGAAGCAGCCGGCGCTGGCCTTCGAACACTTTTCGCTCATCCTGACGCGGGTTGCCACACCCTACGCCAAGGCGCGGGCCGGTTATTGGGGGGGACGGGCGGCCGACGCACAAGGCAAATCCGACCTCGCGGCAAAATGGTACGCCGCCGGGGCCGATCACATGGCCACCTTCTACGGGCAGCTCGCCGCGCATCAGCTCGGGCACGACGCGCCACCGCGGCCGGTGCCCGAGCCTGTACCCGACGTCGCGGAGCGGACCCAGTTTGACGATGACGAAGTGGTTCGCGCCGCCCGAATATTCTTCGAGCTCGGCGAAGCGGCTCATGGCAAGACGTTTCTCCTTCACCTGGCCGACAATGCCAAGACCCCGGCAAAGTTCGCGATGCTTGCAAACCTCGCTGAAATCAGTGGGCGCATCGATCTCGCGATCGCGGTGGCTAAGCGGGCAATCGAAGCTGGAACCCCGCTGATGATCCACGGCTACCCGATCACGACGATACCGGATGGCGGCACGGCCGAGCATTCGCTGCTCTTCGCGATCATGCGGCAGGAAAGCGCATTCGAGCGCGACGCGGTCAGTCGAGTGGGGGCGCGCGGATTGATGCAACTGATGCCGGCAACCGCTAGCTTTATCGCCAACAAGATGCAGCTGCCGTTCTCGGCCGACCGGTTGACCGCGGACGGAATTTACAACGTGCTGATCGGGCGCGCTTATCTCGAAACCTTGATCGAAGATTTTGGCGGCTCCTATGCGTTGGCGATCGCCTCCTATAACGCCGGCCCGAGCCGGGTGCGGCAGTGGATTCACGATTACGGCGATCCCCGGGGCGGCAACATCGACATGGTGGATTGGATCGAAATGATCCCGATCAACGAGACGCGGAACTACGTTCAGCGCGTCCTCGAAAACCTGCAGATTTACCGCGGCCAGGTAGGCCGCGAGTTCGGCCTTCTCGCTGGCCAGCGACCTTGCCCGCTGAATTACAGATTGGACGGCGCCGCGCGTTGCTCGAGTGCATCCCTCGCTGATAAAACTGCGGCGGTCTGAGGGCCCAAGGAGGGATGCCATGGCGGAGAGAGCACCGTTTCTGAGCACAGCCTATGGCGCTTACCACCATCGTGAGCGGCCGGCGGATGACGAAGAGCTCACCCGGGTCGGACCGGGCACGCCTTGCGGGGAGTATCTGCGGCGGTTCTGGCAGCCGGTCATCCTGTCCGACGAGCTGCGCGACCTGCCGCGCCGCCTGCGCATCATGGGCGAGGATCTCGTCGCGTTTCGCGACCGCAGCGGCGCCGCCGGCCTCCTCGAGCTCCATTGCCCGCATCGCGGCACCTCGCTCGAATTCGGCCTGATTTCCGACAAGGGGATCCGCTGCTGCTATCACGGCTGGCTGTTCGACGTCGACGGCACGATCCTCGAAACCCCCGGCGAGCCGGCCGACAGCACGTTGAAGGACCGGCTCTTCCACGGTGCCTATCCGGTGCGCGAACACCAGGGTCTCGTCTTCGCCTATATGGGACCGCCGGAGAAGGTGCCCGATTTCCCGATCTTCGACACCTATGACCTGCCCGGCTACCGGATGGTCGCACGTGCACCCACCCTGTGGGAGTGCAACTGGTTGCAGGTCAAGGAAAACAGCATGGACCCGGCGCATCTCGCCTTCCTCCACACGCTTCCCGGCAGCCAGGGGTTCACCGAGGATCTCGGAGCGCTCGGCGAATGGGATTGGATGGAGACCCCGGCCGGCATGGTCTACATCGACACCCGCCGGCAAGGCGACCGGGTCTGGGTGCGGGTCGCCGACTTCATTCCGCCGAACATCCACCAGTTCCCACCGAACGCCGACCCGATGGCCAAGCGGACCGTGATCAACCGCCCGGCGGCGACGACCTGGGCGGTGCCGCTCGACGACACGCACACGATGCAGATCGGCTATTACCGTGCGCCGGAGGGCCAGGAGCTGCGGCGCAGCGCCGGTTTCGGGCAGGATGCGAGCCGGACCTACGAAGACCGCCAGCGGGTCCCCGGCGACTACGACGCGCAGGTCAGCATCCATGGCGGCATCGCCCGGCACGGTCTCGAACACCTCGCCTCGACCGACCGCGGCGTCATCATGATGCGAAACATGATCCGGCGGGGGATCCGGTCAGTGCAGGACGGCGCCGACCCGGCGCATCCCGGCGTGGTGAATGGTGCGGCCATCGCAACCTATGCCCATGACCGGGTGGTGCCGGGCATTTCCCCCGCGCCCACCCCCGAGGAAGACAGCCGGCTGTTGCGGGAGGTTGCGCGGAACGTCCTCGCCGAGATGGTGAGAACCGGTTCCTAAACCTCTGCCTACTTAGGCGGGTGATCAGCGGGCTTCCGCCTGCATCTGCTGCCGACGCAGCGCGCGGCCCGGGCGCTCGCCGGTGGGCTTGCCCTCGCTCCACACCGGACGCCCGTTAACGAAGACGTGCTCGATGCCGGCGGCGGGCGTCATCGGCGCTTCGAAGGTCGCGCGATCCGCAATCCTCGCCGGGTCGAAGACGGTGATGTCGGCGTAAACTCCGGCGGCTAGGATGCCGCGACCCGCGAGGCCGAACCGGGCGGCAGAAAGACCGGTCATCCGGCGCACGGCTTCCTCGAGCCCGAAAAGCCCCAGATCGCGGCTGTAATGGCCGAGGACGCGCGGGAAGGCGCCCCACAACCGCGGGTGCGGGTGGGAATCGTGCGGCAACCCGTCGGAGCCGATCATCGTGTGCTCGAAGCGCAGCACTCGCTGCACATCGGCCTCGTCCATCGTCCAATACACCGCCCCCGCCGGTTGCAGCCGATCGACCGCCTCCTTCTCGCTGACACCCCAATCGGCGGCAATCGCCGAAAGCTCGCGGCCGGCCTGCTCGGGCGCGCTCTTCGACCAGGTAACGAGCACCTTCAGCGCCCTCTCGGCTTGCGCCGCGCTGAGCACGGTCGAGGAGGCAATATAGGGATAAGCGTCGAGCCCGACTTCCTGATGAGCAATCGCCGCGGCGATGACCGGCAAGGTCTCGGCGGTGCGTCCGAAATTTTCGCGCCCGATCGTCTTGTGATGCGAGATGACCACCGGCACGCCGGCGGCACGCCCGGCGGCAAAGCTCTCTTCGAGGCTGTCCACGACGGCGCCGCCCTCGTTGCGCATATGCGTCGTGTAGAGCGCCCCGGCGGGGTGCAGCAGCCGTGCTAGGGCCTCGATTTCGGCGGGCGGCGCGCCTGCGGCCGGCGCGTAGGCGAGGCCGCTCGACATGCCGACCGCGCCGGCATCGAGCGCTTCCTGCAGCCGCTCGCACATCTGCGCCAGCTCGGCGTCCTCGGCCGGCCGGTCGAGCGAGCTCATCGCTCCGACCCGCAAAGTCGAATGGCCGACGAGGCAAGCCGCGTTGAGCGCCGGCGGCGCCTCGTCGAGAGCGGCGAAATACTCGGCGAAACGGCCGTAACGGTAATGAGCGCTGTCGCCGATCAGATCGAGAGGCGGCGGCGGCGCCTCATCGAGCAGCAGCGGCGCGAGGCTGATCCCGCAATTGCCGGTCACCACCGTGGTGACGCCCTGGCTCGCCTTGGCCGCCATTTCCGGGGTCGCAAAGAGCGCACGATCGTCATGGGTGTGCACGTCGATAAAACCGGGCGCGACGATCTTGCCGCTGACGTCCACCTCGCGCGCGCCCTCGACCCTGCCGACCGACCCGATGGCGGCTACGCGGTCACCGGCGATCGCCACGTCGGCGCGCCGGCGCGGCCGTCCACTGCCGTCGATCACCTCGCCGCCGCGCAAAATCCAATCGATCATTCCAGCCCTCGCCGTCTCCGCCATCCCCTCGATCGGGCGGCGAAGGCGGTTTGCCCGAGATGCTCATCCATCGCAAGAGTCTCTCCGTGCCACACACCAGGCGAATAGCTCCGCGAGCGAGGCAGAGGTGAAATCGGGCTTGTGCCCGTCCTCAAAACGTCGCGCGATATCTCGAATTTTCACCGCGAAAATGCCTGCCAGACCATCATGGTCACCGATCGCCAATTCCTCCTCGAGGCACCGCAACGCTTCGAGCGTGTCACCGAGGTCGGTCATGTCGGTCACCATCCCACCGAGCTGCAGGGCAGTTGCGTTTTCCGGGTCGATGCCCGCTTGTACCAAGCCGTCGCGGACCAGATCGCAAACCGTGTTCCAGGCCCTCAGCGTGCAACGATCGAGCCCTGTGGTCGAATCGAAGCGCGTCCTTTCTGCCGCCAGGCGGGCCAGCCGGCCGTCAAACACGCGCCGCATATGCTTCTTCCAATTCCCGCAGCCGCCTTTCGAAATCGCTGGTCTCGACCGCCCGGACGAAGATCTCGACAACCCGGGCCAGTTCCGCGGCCTGACCGGGCGTGATCGTGCCCTGCGTCGCCGCCGTCGTGATCGCCGCCATCGTGCCGGCGAGATCGGCGGCGCCGCGAACCGAGGGCAGCGCCGAGTTTGACCGGCCGCTCGCGGCGCGGCGGAATGATGCGTTCGAGACAAAGCCGCAGCGCCGACCCCTCGCCTTCCAGCGCGAGCTCGACCGCCTTCCTGGTCAGCGCCTCGGCTTCGCCGTCGAGCAACAGCTCGGCGGCTTCCGTCGCCTTGTTGCGCGCCCCCATAGGCCGCCCCTTGGGATTGCCCGACTGGCCCTTGCGGAACCGGCCGTCAGCGTCGCGGCTCACCTGTTCTTGCATGGAATCTACAGGCATCGACATTTCCCTCGCGATGATGGCGCCTACTCGAGCGCCGATTTGAGCCGCAAGGTACGATGCGAATGTGGCAATTTTACGGTTCAGATAACAAGGCGCTCTCTCTCGGTCCATCCAGAGGGAGAGTGTCCTTGCGCATGGGAGCCGATGCGTGTCAGCCGCCAATATCCGCACCTGCCGCTGCCCACGTGCGCAATACGAGAGCCTATCCTCCTTTATCGTTATGGCATTGGGCGATCCCAATACCGAAGTAATATCCCAGGATCATCGTCAAAGAGTTTACAAAAAAATTGGGTAGGGGAGTAGCAGGTGCTGTAATCATCAGATATACTGCCGCTCCTACCATTGCGAACGCGATTATAGCGGGCACAAACGCCGCGATGAAATTCACGAAAGTATCCTCTTGTTCTCTAAAAGACCGAGTTGACCAGCACCATTTATCAAAAATTTTATTAGGCATACCTCGGAAATTCCTTTCTAAGATATTCGAACGAGCACGCCTTGAAGGGTTTCGGGGCAAGCCATTCCCCGGCCACTCATCCGTCGTGCAGGATGCGCACTTATTGGATTGCCCTCGAACGGGTTGCGACTAGAAGGGTAAACAGAACGGACTGAGGCTTCTGGAACCCTCACCTCTTGCGTACCAACGCTGTTCACCTATAGTGCGACTTCCGACCATATTACGTTATTCCGTATTTGTCAAGATAAATATGAAATCTAGCTAAGGTGCTTGGAATGAGCCAAGCTCACGGCATTCAGCCTTACTTCGTGCCAAAGGCGCGCTCTGGATTGCCGAAGCAAAGAACGGCGGCTAACGCTTCGCTCTGGACGAGAGCGGTGGCTCGGCCGACGAGAAACCGGCTATGCGGATCGACCGCAGCCTCAAATCGTGTCTAGCGGATTGTGACTGAACACCAGCCGGTCCTCAGCGTTCGGCCGCGCGCGAGCGGGTGCTTGCGCAGGAAGTTGAAGTCGCAGCCGCGGTCGGCCTGCAGGATTTCGCGGCGGTAGAGAAGGGCGTAGCCGCGCTCGGGGACCGGCGGCGGCGCGACTGGGCGGCGCGCCAGCTCCTCCGGCGGAACCAGGAGGTCGAGGCGGCGCTCGGCGACCGAGAGGCGGATCCGGTCGCCGTTCCTGACCTTGGCGAGCGGGCCGCCGCTCGCCGCGTCGGGGGTCACGTGCAAGACGATCGAGCCGTAGGCCGTGCCGCTCATCCGCGCGTCGGAGATGCGCACCATGTCCTTGATTCCGGCCCGCGCCAGCTTGCCGGGGATCGGAAGGTAGCCGGCCTCGGGCATGCCCGAGGCGCTGAAGGGTCCGGCGTTCTGCAACACGAGGAAATCGTCCGGCGTCACGTCGAGTGCGGGATCGTCGATGCGCGCCGAGAGATCCTCGAGCGAGGTGAAGACGACGGCGCGACCCTCCTTCTCGAACAGTTTCGGGTCGGCCGCCGAACGCTTGAAGATCGCGCCTTTCGGCGCCAGCGAGCCGAACAGCGCGACGAGCCCGCCCTTTGGCTGCAGCGGGTCATTCAAAGGTTTGACGACGGTGCGGTCGACAGGACCCTCCGGCACGGCAAGCCGTTCCGCCAGGGTTTCGCCGGCGACCGTCATGCAATCGAGGTGCAGCAGCGGTTTCAGCTCGCGCAGCACCGCGCCGATGCCGCCGGCGGCAAACAGATCCTCCATGTAGTGCGGGCCGGTCGGTTTCAGATCGACCAGAACCGGCGTCGTCTCGCTGATCTCGTTGAGCCGGCCGAGATCGAGGTCGACGCCGGCCCGTCCGGCGATCGCGGTCAGATGCAGCACCGCATTGGTCGAGCCGCCGATCGCCATCAGCACCCGCAGCGCATTCTCGACCGCATCAGGCGTCACGATCCGATCGGGCGTCAGCCTGGAACCGGCGAGCTGCATCGCGGCGCGGCCGGTCGCTTCGGCGGCGCGCAGCCGGTCGGCGTGGACCGCCGGGATCGCCGCGCTGCCCGGCAGGATCATGCCGAGCGCCTCGGCGATCGACGCCATCGTGCTCGCGGTTCCCATCACCGCGCAGGTTCCGGCGGTCGTCGCGAGGTTGCCTTCGACCTCGCCGATCTCGTCGCGGTCGATCTCGCCGGCGCGGTACCTGGCCCAGAACCGCCGGCAATCGGTGCAGGCGCCGAGCCGCTCGCCGTGCCAGCGCGCGGTCAGCATCGGCCCGGCGACGAGCCCGATGGCCGGCCGGTTGGCCGAGATCGCGCCCATCAGCTGAGCCGGCACGGTCTTGTCGCAGCCGCCGACCAGCACGACCGCATCCATCGGCTGGGCGCGGATCATCTCCTCGGTGTCGATCGCCATCAGGTTGCGGAACATCAGGCTGGTCGGGCTGAGAAACACCTCGCCGAGCGAGATCGTCGGAAAGGTCAGCGGCAACCCGCCCATCGCCAGCACGCCGCGCTTGACCGCCTCGATCAGCTCGGGGAAGTGCCGGTGGCAATTGTTGAAGCCGGAAAAGGTGTCGGCGATGCCGATCACCGGCCGCGCCAAGAAAATCGGTCGAATACCCCATCGAGCGCGCAAAAGAGCGCCGCAGGTAGAGGGCAAAATCGGGGTCGCCGTAATTGGTGAGGCCGCGGGCCAGGCCGACCGGTTCGGTCATGGTATCCTCTCAAATCGCCGGATCCGGTACCTTGCCGCCGTGGCGGCAGCGGAGGCAAGCGTCGGAACGGTCGCGACAGTAGGACCTGAGACACTGCCCTTACCAGCGGTGTTAACTCTAGCGGGCAATCGAGAGGTCGGGTGAATGCGGGTTTCCGAGCTGATGCTGCGGGATGTGACGCTCGTTCCATCCGAGGACACCGTGCAGAACGCCGCGCGGGCAATCGCCGATATCGATAGTCGGGTCATCCTCGTCGGGGTCGAGGACCGCGTCGTCGGGGTGCTGACGATTCGCGACATCCTGATCCGTTTGGTCGCTGCCGGTCTCGATCCTACCGCCACGACAGTGTCGCAGGTGATGTCCTCCTCTCTCTTCACCTGCACCGAGGAGGACGCTGCAGAGAGTGTCGCCGAACGCATGGCCGAGCACCGCATCGAGCAGATGCCGGTGCTCGACGCGGGCGGACGCCTCGTGGGAATGATAACCCGGCGGGCGGCCGAGACGCTCGACGCTTCCAGCACGGCACAGTGAGTCGCGACCAAATCGTCTCTCTCGCCGTCTTGGGCGGCATGATCTTCCTGTTCCTGTGGGACAGGCTGCGTTACGACCTCGTCGCATTGCTGGCGCTGCTCGCTGCGGTGCTTGGCGGCATCGTCCCGGCCGATCATGCCTTTTCCGGCTTTTCGAACCCTGTCGTGCCGCTGATCGCGGGTGCGCTGGTTGTCAGCGCGGCGATCGCGCGGTCGGGTGCCGTCGAGTTCCTGGTCCGCTGGCTGACCCCGCTTTTGCGGTCGTCCTCTCTGCAGGTCGGCGTGCTGGCGGCTTGCGTCGCTGCTCTTTCGGCGTTTGTGAAGAATGTCGGGGCGTTGGCGATTTTCATGCCGGTGGCCTTCCAGGTGGCGCGGCGCAACGACCGATCGCCCTTCGGAGTTTCTGATGCCGCTCAGCTTTGCCTCGCTGCTCGGCGGCTCGATGACGTTGATCGGCACGTCGCCGAACATGTTGACCGCGACCGTGCGACAGGAGCTCGAAGGCGCGCCCTTTCACATGTTCGATTTTTTCCCGGTCGCCTTCGGCACCGCGCTCTGCGGGGTGGTGTTCCTGAGTTTCGGCTGGCGGCTGATACCGCGTGGCCGGCGCTCCGCGGCAGCCGACACCGCGTTCAAGATCGAGGATTACACGAGCGAGCTCAGGGTCGGGTCGGGCTCTTCGTTTGCCGGCCGAAGGGTGGCCGAGCTCGAGGATGCGGCCGGCGGCGCCGTAACTGTTGTTGCCATCGTTCGCGACGAATATCGGCGGTATGTCCCGGGCGGAAGCTGGGCTGTTCTTCCGAATGATCTGCTCGTCGTCGAGGCAGACCCGCAGGCGCTCGAACAGTTCGTCAGCGACGGCAAGCTCGAGGTCATCGGCAGCGAGGAGCTGCCCGAGGTGGCCGAAGGCGCCGAGGCCCAGGGTGCGGAAGCCAAGCACGATGCCGCTCTCGTGCCGGCCGAATTGGACCCGAACCGGCTCGCCACGGTCGAGGCGGTGGTCACCGCCGATTCGGAGCTGATCGGCCGTTCAGCCGCGGATCTGCATCTGCGCGAGCGATACGGCGTCAACGTCCTGGCAATCAGCCGGCGTGGGCGGCAAACGGCGGTTCGGCTGCGCCGCCTGAAGTTCCAGCTCGGCGATGCGATTGTGTTCCAGGGGCGTCGGGCAGCGATTTTTGAAACGCTGGCGACTCTCGGCTGCCTGCCGCTGGCCGAGCGTCAATTGCGGCTCGGGCGCCGCCGCCAGCTGCTGATGCCGGTCGCGATCCTGGCGCTGGCAATGGCCGCGGCTGCGTTTCGACTGGTTCCGGCGGAGATCGCCTTTGTTGCGGCGGCGCTTGCGATTGCTCTTCTCGGCTTGCTCAGCTTGAGCGAGCTCTATGCCGCGGTCGAGTGGCCGATCCTGATCATGATCGGCGCGCTGATCCCGATCGGCGAGGCAGTCAAGAGCACCGGCACGACGGACCTGCTCGCCGGCCTGATTTCGGGATTTGCCGCGCATTTGCCCGCCTATGGCATCCTCGCGGTGATTCTCGTGGTGACGATGCTGGTGACGCCGATCCTGCATCACGCCGCCGCCGTTCTGGTCATGGGGCCGATCGCGGCCGAGCTAGCCCAAAACTTGGGCTACAAGATCGATCCATTCTTGATCGCCGTGGCGCTCGGCGCGGGATCCGATTTTTTGTCGCCGATCGGCCATCAATCAAATACTCTTGTTATGGGACCGGGCGGATACCACTTCGCGGATTACTGGAAATTGGGACTGCCGCTCTCACTCATCGTTGTCGGGATCGGCGTTCCTCTGATCCTTCTATTCTGGCCGCTGCGTTGAAGCGTCGGAATTAACCGGGCCTTATCGCGTTAATGGATATGAGCAGGCGACGATCAGCACGTCGGAGGAATACTTAAACAGGTGAAAACCATGGCCAAACCGAAGAGAGGGCGGTCGACCGCCACGATCGACGATCATGTCGGAAGCCGGATCCGCGAACGCCGCATCATGCTGGGCCTGACCCAGCAGCAGCTCGCCGAGATGATCGGCGTGACGTATCAACAGGCTCACAAATACGAGCGCGGCATCAATCGCGTCTCGGCTGGAAGGCTGTTCGAGATCGCGCGGGCGCTGAGCGCACCGATCACTTATTTTTACGAAGGCATCGGTGAGGAGGGGCCGCGGCAGGTCACGCCCCATCAGCGTATGCTGCTGGAGATCGCCCGCAACTTTGCCGAAATCAGAAACGAGAAGCATCAGGAAGCCGTAAGTCAGCTCGCCCGCGCCTTGGCGAGCCGCTGACGAGAGCCCAGGCTTCGCTCAGCTTCGCGGCAGCGGAAACTCGTCCAAATAGGGGAGGTAATCCTCTTCGACGTCGACTTGCATCGTCTCGAGCAAGCGCACAAGGCCGTTGTAATAGGCTATCGTGACCATCAGGTCGGTGAGCCGCTCGTCATCCAGCTCGGGACGCAATGCGGCAAAGGTCTTGTCGGAGACGGATAACTCGGTCGTCATCTCGCGGGCTGCGCGCAAGACTGTTTTTGCAGTTGCGTCGAGCTTGGTCGCCCGCCCGGCCGTTTCGTCGGCAACCGCGCGGATGTCGTCGTCGGAAAGTCCGACCTCGCGACCAATCCTGACGTGGTGGGAGTATCCCCAGGCCGAGCGGGTCAGATAGCTGACCTGAAGAATGGCGAGTTCGCGCAGCCGCGGGTCGAGGCGGCTGCCGTCGCGGATGTATCGCGCCAGGGTATTGAGGCTGCGCGCGGCCCGCGGACTGTGTGCGAGTACCCGGTAGAGGTTGAGGTTTCGAGCCAGAAGGTCCTGGTGCTCGGGCAACAGGTCGGATTTGTCGAGATACGGCAGGCGCGCCATCTTTTGAGGTCCTCCCGACTTTTTCTCACTCGGGCGCCCGGGCGGGTCCCACGAGAGTGGCTCCGCCGTCGACGACCAGGGTCTGCCCGGTAATGTAGCGCGCCTCGGCCGACAGAAGAAAGCGGACTGCGTGGCCGATGTCCCAACCCGTTCCCTCGATAATGAGAACCGAGGCGCGGCGTGCGCCTCGCCTGCGCGCTCGCGGGGCTCATCTGCCGCGAATAGACCATCGCCGTATAGACCGGCCCGCGAGGTGGGTGAGGGGCGCGCCGTAACGAGCCTCAGGCGTTGCCGCGCTGTTCGCGCCACAAACCGAGCTTCTCCTGCACCGGGCGGTCGGAGTAGCTGAACAGCACGGCCTCTTCCTCGGCGTGGTGAGTCACGGGCAGCCAGCTCGGCGCGACGAAGATGTCGCGCGGCTGCCAGCGGAAGACCCGGTCGCCGACCCGGCTCTCGCCGGCACCTTCGACCGCGACATAGACCGTCCCGTCGGTCGAGCGGTAGGGGCCGGTCGAAAAGCTCTTCGGCAGCAGCTGGATGAAGGTGCCGATCGTCGGCATCGCATAATCGCCGCTCGCCGGATTGACGTAGCGCATCTTGTAGCCGTGATAGGGGTCGGGATCGCCGTTGCGGCTCAAGGTTTCCAGCGCCTCTCGGGTGCGCGCATAGGGATAGTTGAACACCGGCGATGTCTTGACTTCGGGCCGCCAATCGACCGGCACCAGATTGTTCCCGAACCGCGCGGCGCTGTCGCCTTCCGGCCGCGTCACCGCTTGCACCTCGGCCGGCGCCTGCTCGGCAAAGCTCGCGCTCAGCAATTTGACGATCTGAATGTCGAGCCCGTCGAGCCAAACCATCGGCTCCTCGGTCTCGTTGCCGTGATCGTGCCAGGTCCAGGAGGGGGTGATGACGAAATCGCCGGGCTGCATCGCGGTGCGCTCGCCGTCGACCGCGGTATAGGCGCCGTGGCCCTCGATGATGAAGCGCAACGCCGACTGCGTATGACGATGGGCCGGAGCGACTTCGCCAGGCAGGATGAGCTGCAGACCGGCGAAGAGCGAGCCGGTGATCGTGGCCTGCCCCTTCAATCCGGGGTTCTCCAGGATCAAGACGCGGCGCTGAGCCTCCTGCGCCGTGATGAGGCCGCCAGCCTGCATCAGATGGGGCCGGATCTCTTCATAGCGCCACAGCGCCGGGAGGCACGACGTGGTCGGCTCGGGGGTGACGAGCGAATGCAGTTGCTCCCAGAGCGGCGCCAGGTTGGCCGGAGCGATCCGGTCGTAGAAGGCCTGGCGTTCGGTGTCAGCCATGGCTACGCCGCCATCGAGCGCGGCCGCTCTCCGAGCGTAAACCCGAGCTTGGCGAGATCGGCGATCAGCGCCGAGGATTGCGCCTGGTCGAGCGGCACGAGCGGCGGGCGCACCGCGGCCCAGTCCGGGTCGTCGTGGAAATGCGCGACGATGCGCTTCAGCGCCGGGACCATCGGGTAGGCCTGCAACGCCTTGCGCAGGGTCGTGATCTCGGCCTGCAAGCTGTCGGCCTGCGGCCCGCGCCAGTTCTCGTAGACTTTGCGGATTCCCGGGACATTGACATTTCCCGAGGCGGTGATGCAGCCGGCGCCGCCCTTGCGCAGCGCGTCGAGCAGAAAGACCTCGGAGCCCGGGAATACCGCGAAGCCCGGGAAAGCGGTCGAGCAGCGCCGCCGTGTTGCTCCAATCGCCGGAGCTGTCCTTCAGCCCGACGACTGTTTCCGGATAGGCCTTGATGAGGCGGCCGACGAGGTCGAGCGAATAGCCGACCTGAGCGACCGGCGGGATATGATAGAGATAGACCCTGAGCGCGGGCGACGCGACCTTGTCGATCACGCGCGATACGAAAGCGAAAATGCCGTCGTCGCTGACGCCCTTGTAGTAGAAGGGCGGCAGCATCAGCACGCCGCCGCAGCCGTGGCCGACGGCGTGGCGAACAAGGCTCGCCGCCTCGCTCATCGAGCACGCTCCGGTTCCGGGCATCAGCTTTTCAGGCGGAATCCCCGCCTCGATCAGCGCATCGAGCAGCGCCATGCGCTCGGGCCCGGACATCGAGTTCGCCTCGCTCGTCGTGCCAAAGACCGAGAGGCCCCCGGCGCCCTGGTCGAGCAGCCAGCGGCAAAAGGCGATAAACCGCCCGGCATCGGGCTCGCCGCTCGACGTAAACGGGGTTAGAACGGGGACGAGCACTCCGTGAAACGGCTGCGACGTCATCTTTATGGGATCCTCTGCCTAGTCACCGATCATGACGGCAATAAGCGACCCGGCCGCGTCCGGCGTCAACTCTCGTTTGCGGCCGCGTGCCGGGCTCACAGCACCGTCAGCATATCGGCGACGAGCGGATGGCGGACGATGTCACGGTCGCCGAGCCGTATCACCGCGATATCGGCGTATCGGCTCGAGCCGCCGGGCAATGTCGGCCAGACCAGAGAGGCCATCGAGGAGATCGCTTTGGTCGGGGTCGCCGGTCACCACCATCGTCGAATGCCAGCCCAACCGCGTCAGCAGCATCTTGATCTGGCCGTAAGTGCAGTTCTGGGCCTCGTCGATCACGATAAAGGCATTGTTCAACGTGCGCCCGCGCATATAGGCGATCGGGGCGATCTCTATCGCACCCTCGGTCATCAGCTGTTTGACGCGCTTGCCGCCGAGCCGTTCGTTCAGCGCATCGTTGAGCGGGCGCAGGTACGGGGCGAGCTTGTCGTTGATGTCGCCGGGCAGGTAGCCGAGGCTTTCACCGGCCTCGACGGCCGGTCGCGTCAGCACGATGCGCCCGACTTCCCCGGCCTCGAGCGCCGCCACGGCGGCGCTGACGGCGAGATATGTCTTACCGGTGCCCGCCGGACCCAGCGCAATCGTCAGGTTATGGCGCTCGATCGCCGCCATCAGGCGTTGCTGACCATCGCTCTGCGGACGGACGCGGCGGCGATAGCTCTGCTCGCGCTCCGATTCTGCCGACCCCTGATCGCCCACCGCGGTCCCGGGGTGCCCAATTTCGGCGAGACGGATTGCCAGAGCGGCATGCGACGAGCGCTTTCCCATCAGCACCTCCATCAAGACGCCCCACCCGGGACTTCGATTAGTGTACCACTAATTGAGTTTCGTGACAGTATCGCTACAACTTGCGGATCCTGTGGGGGAGCCTCGGCCCCCTCAGCTCATGCGGACGTACTCGTAAGCCAGCCCGAGATTGTTGATGCCGCCGTCGGGCGGCGCGATCCAGCCGGCGAATTTGCCGGGTTCAGTCACGCCTTGCATGAGAGCTTCCGACAAAAGCCCGATCCTGCGCGGAGGGCAGCCAATCATATTGCTGGGCCCTCCATTCTTCGGCGGAAATGGGCTTGCCTTGCGGATCGGTATGGATTCCCGCCCAGGCGCCGACCGAGCGCCGAAAGCGCAGGCTCGGCAGAGCGAGCCTAGAAATCGTGGCCGGCTTCCCGGATCAGCCGGTTCCAGCGCTGGACGCCGATATCGCAATCCTTGACGTAGGCCGCGCGCGACACCTCGTTCATCGCGCTGCGCATCGGCACCTCTTCGGCGATTACTCCACCCTTTCCGTCGGGCAAATCGATCGGCAGGCGGCCCGCGCCGAGGTGATCGGGGAAGCGCGCCTCGTCCGGCCGCCCTTTGATCCCCGTCGCAAAATAGCTCGCCGCATTCGAGGAGATTTCGGCGCCGAACAGGTCGACGGACGAGCTGAACCAGAAATTCGATGTACCGCTGCAGAGTCGGCAGATCGATGGCGCCGGCGTTGCGCACGGCAGCAGGGTCGTCCGTAGCAAGATCCTTCATGACCTGGAGCGTGCGCCTGATGACCCGAGTGATCCCGCTCGCGCCGACGAACATGTGAAAGGCTTCTTCGGCCAGCATGAACCGGCAGCTGCGCGACAGCGGGTCGAACGCGCTCTCGGCCAGGCTTTTCAGCTGAAACCTGCCGTCACGGTCGGTGAAATAGGTAAACATGAAAAAGCTGAGCCAATCCGTGATCGGCTCGTTGAAGGTCCCGAGAATCCGCGGCTTATCGCCGTCTCCGGAATGGCGCGTCAGCAGCTCTTCGGCTTCTTCGCGGCCGTCGCGGCCAAAATAGGCGTGCAGCAGATAGACCATCGCCCAGAGATGCCGCCCCTCTTCGACATTGACCTGGAAGAGGTTGCGCAAATCGTAGAGCGAGGGGCAGGTGATGCCCGAGCCGGCGCTGCTGCTCGACCGAGGCCGGCTCGGTGTCGCCTTGCGTCACGATCAAGCGGCGCAGGCTCGAGCGATGCTCGCCCGGCACCTGCTGCCACACCGGTTCGCCCATCGCGTCGCCAAAACCGATGCGTCTATCGGGCACCGGATCGGCGAGAAAGATCCCCCAGCGGTATTCCGGCATGGCGACGTGGCCATAGCTCGCCCAACCGCTCTCGTCGGCTGTCGTGGCGGTGCGCAGATACACGTCGGCACCGCGAAACGAACTCGGTCCCATCTCGCGCCACCAGTCGAGAAACCGGGGCTGCCATTGTTCGAGGGCGCGCTGCAGCGCCCGGTTGTCGGCGAGGCCGACATTGTTCGGAATCCGTTCGTAGTAGTCGATCGCCATCCCCTTCCCCCTATATCCGCTCCCAATCGAACCGCGCCCGCGCGCCGCTGCCGTAGCGCTTCAGCGCGCCCTGCTCGCCGGTCGCGTTCGGACGCGTAAAGATCCAGTTCTGCCAAGCCGAAAGCCGGCCGAATACCTTGGTCGCGACAGTCTCGGGGCCGGCGAAGCGCAAATTCGCCTCCATCCCGGTCAGCGCGTCAGGCGATAGGCTCGCGCGCTCTTCGATGGCGAGGCGGATTTCGTCCTGCCAGTCGAGTTCGTCGGGCGTGAAGGTGACGAGGCCGTGTTCGAGCGCGGCCTTGGCGTCGAGCGGCTCGGCGACCACCCGCTCGAGTGCCGCGGCCGCGGGTTCATCGTTGAAGCGGGTCGACGAGCCGCGTGCGACCGTTTACCATTTCCAGACCGGCGAAATTGAGCCCGCTCAGCGCGATTCGCGGTCCCTCCGCCAGCATAAAGCTGCGATCGGCGGCGAGGCTCAGCTCCAACAGGCTTCCGGCAAAGCACGAGCCCTGATCGATGACCGCAAAGAGGCTGCGCGAGGAGACATCGAGCCGCTGCAAGGTGCGCCGCAGGAACCCGATCGTCTCGCGCACGAACCAGTGGCCTTGGTTGGCGATCATCGTCCGATCGGCGGCCAGCACAGCATCGATGGCGCCGCGGGTCTTCAGCACCAGGGTTCCGATTTCGCGATGGTTCGCGCGCAGCATCAACAGCGCGTCGTCCAACTCGCGCGCCATCGCCAGCGGCCACCAGCTGGCGCCGGCCTTGACGATCTGCTCGAGATCGCCGGGAACCTCGTCGCTGCGGGGACCCGTTACGGTCAGGGTCGCGACGCGCTCGTTCGGCTCGATGTCGACTTCGACCCAGCGGTAACGATAGCCGCCGTCGCCGAACACGCGGTCGAGCGGCGACGAGGGCAACGCCCGCCGCCTCGGCCGGGCGATCGCTCCCTTCCGCCCAGGCGCGGGCGCGCTCTTCGACGAGTTGCTGGAAGCGCGCTGGCGGCGCGGTGCGGTCGACCAGCCCCCACGCCTTTGCGCGGTCGGCGCGCACCCCTTCGGCGGTCGTGCAAAAGACGTCGGCGAGATCGCGCCGCACCTTGCGCTTGTCGACCAGCCGCGTGAGGCCGCCGGTGCCGGGCAGTACACCCAGAAGCGGCACTTCGGGCAGGCTGACCGTGCTCGACCGGTCGTCGACCATGATGATCTCGTCGCAGGCGAGCGCCAGTTCATAGCCGCCGCCGGCACAGGCGCCGTTTACGGCGGCGATGAATTTGAGACCGGAATGCGCGCTCGAATCCTCGATGCCGTTGCGGGTCTCGTTGGTGAACTTGCAGAAATTGACCTTTTCGGCGTGGCTCGCCTGACCCAGCATGTAAATGTTTGCGCCCGAGCAGAACACGCGCTCCTTGCCGCTCGTCAGAACCACGACCCGCACCTCGGGATGCTCGAAGCGGATGCGGTTGAGCGCGTCGTGGAATTCTATATCTACCCCGAGATCGTAAGAGTTGAGCTTCAGCCGGTAGCCTGGGGAAGATCCGGCTTCCTCCGCCACATCCAAGGTCAGTGTGGCGACCGCGCCGGCGCAGGAGAGGCGCCAGTGGCGATATCGTTGGGGTTCGGTGTCGAAGGTGATCATAGGAAATTTAATGCGTACTTTACCTACGGGCTTAGCCCCGCGTCAACCCGAAACATGCATTATTTTTCATCTCTATCTTGCGCGGCAGCCACCTGGCGGCCTCGACAGGTTCGACCCGCTCGATGCCTTCCGGTTTGCGTGAGGGGATGTTAAAGCTCGATGCCCAGCGGCGACGCCTATTCGGAGGAGATCATGAACGGCGCGGAAAGTCTGGTGCGCACTTTGGTCGGCGGCGGCGTGAACGTCTGTTTCGCCAATCCGGGCACCTCGGAGATGCATTTCGTCGCAGCGCTCGACCGGGTGGAGGGCATGCGCTGCGTGCTGGGCCTCTTCGAAGGCGTCGTCACCGGCGCTGCCGACGGTTACGCCCGGATGACCGGAAACCCGGCGGCGACCCTGTTGCATCTCGGCCCCGGCATGGCCAACGGGCTCGCCAACATCCACAACGCCAACAAGGCCTCGACGCCGATGGTCAACATCGTCGGCGATCACGCGACCTACCATCGCCGCTACGACGCGCCGCTGACCACCGATATCGAGACCGCCGCAAAGCCGTTCTCGCGCTGGGTCAAGACCTCGCCCGACGCGCGCTCGGTCGCAGCCGACGGCGCTGCGGCGATCGCCGCGGCGCGCACGCCGCCGGGCCAGATCGCGATGCTGATCCTGCCGGCCGACACGGCGTGGAACGAGGGCTCGGGCCCGGTCGAGGTGCCGCCCGCCGCACCGCCGGCGCCGGTATCGCCGGAGGCGGTCGCCGAGGCGGCGCGGGTATTGCGCTCGGGCGAGCCGTGCCTCTTGCTCGTGACAGGCCGCGCCTTGCGCCAGGAGGGGCTCGACCTCGCCGGCCGCATCGCAGCGAAAACCGGAGCGAGATTGATTGCGCAGGGTTCCAATGCCCGCACCCAGCGCGGCCGCGGCCGGGTGTTTCGTCGAACGGGTGCCTTACGTCGTCGACCAGGCGGTCAAGGTGCTGGCCGGGCTCAAGCACATCATCCTGGTCGGGTCCAAAATGCCGGTGGCGTTCTTCGCCTATCCCGACAAGCCGAGCCTGCTGTCTCCGCCGGATGCCGTGGGTCATGTCCTCGCGCGGCCGGAGGAGGATCTGATCGGCGCGCTCGCGGCTTTGGCCGACGAGCTCGGGGCGCATTCGACCCCGGCGCCGGTGACCAATGATCCTCCGCCCGCGCCGGCAACCGGAGCGATCAATTCGGAGGCGATCGGCAGGTCGCTCGCGGCGCTGCTTCCCGAGAATGCGATTGTCGTCGACGAGGCGGTCACTACCGGCCGCGGCTTTTTCGCGCCGACCCGCTCCGCGCAGCCGCATGACTGGCTGTCGAACATGGGCGGGTCGATCGGCATGGGCATGCCGGTGGCTACAGGGGCGGCGGTGGCGTGCCCGGACCGCAAGGTGATCTGCCTCGAGGGCGACGGCAGCGGCATGTACACGTTGCAGGCGCTGTGGACGCAGGCGCGCGAGGGGCTCGATGTGACGACATTGCTGTTCTCGAACCGCAGCTACGCGATCCTGCGCGGCGAGCTCGCCAATGTCGGCGCCGGCAATCCCGGCCGCAAGGCGCTCGACATGCTCGATCTCGGCCATCCCGATCTCGACTGGGTAGGTCTCGCGCGCTCGATGGGCGTGCCCGGCGCGCGGGTCACGACAATGGATGCGTTCAACGACCGCTTCGCCGAGGGCATCGCCACCCCCGGCCCGTTCCTTGTCGAGGTAGTCCTGTGAAAATTGGCGCATCAGCATTATTTCCGCTGCATGAAACGGGACGAGATCATCGCCACCCTCCGGGAATACGAGCCGGAGCTTAGGGCTGCGGGTGTTACCCGACTGGCCCTTTTCGGCTCTGTCGCGCGAAACGAGGCACAAGAAGGCTCCGATATCGATCTGCTTGCGGCGTTTGATGCTGGGCGTGAGTTCTCGTTACTTGACATTATTGGCATCGAGAACAGGCTTGCAGACCTGATCGGCCGTCCGGTGGACCTGGTCGAGGAAGGGACGCTGAGGCCGCGTGTCGAGGAAACCGTAAACCGCGAGATAGTGCGTGCCTTCTAGCGATCCCATTCAGCGGTTTAGCGATATCGTTGAGAATATCGAACGGATCGAGCGTTTCACAGCGGGTATGAACCTTCAGGCCTTCGCCGCAGCCGAGCAAACCATTCTTGCGGAAAATACGCGCTTCGACAGCGAAGCTGCCGAAGCTAATTGCCACCAGCTCTGTCCGGAGATCATGGCGGGAAATCGGGTCGGAATCGGTTGCGGCACGATTACGGGAACATCGATGTGGTCCGTATTTGGCTGTTGATCGAGCGCGACCTGCCGCCTCTGAAGGCCGCTTGCAGCGGCGCGCTGCAAATCCTCAAAGGCGGTGATCAATCGAGATGAACCGGTGCTTGGCTTTGCACCGCGGCATGCTGCTGATCTGCGCTGTCGTCTTCGCTATTAGCGTACAGACGGCGCAGGCAGCGTGCACCGGGGTGGTTGCCGGGGGGCCGTTGCGCCTCGCGGCTGCCGGCACGGAGGAAGCGGTATCGATCACCTTTCTCGGCCATGCGAGCTTTCTGATCGAGAGCCCTGACGGTGTTCGGATCGTCACCGATTACAACGATGCGATACGAGCGCCGGTCACGCCCGACATCGTCACGATGAACAATGCGCATCCGACGCATTACAGCGACTCGGTCGAGCCGGGGGTGAAGTTCATCCTGCGCGGATGGGATCCTGGCGGCGGAGTTGCGAGCCATCGCCTCGAATACCGCGATGTGCGGATCCACAATGTGCCGACGAATGTGCGAGAGTTCGGCGGCACCCGCTACAACGGCAACTCGATTTTTGTGTTCGACATCGCCGATCTGTGCATCGCCCATCTCGGCCATTTGCACCACACCCTGACACCATCCCATCTCGCCGATCTCGGTGCGATCGACGTCGTGATGGTGCCGGTCGATGGCGTTTGGACCTTGAACCAGGACGACATGATCGAGGTCCTGCGGCAGATCAAACCAAAAATCATCATCCCGATGCACATTTTCACGCAGGCGACTTTGGACAAATTTCTGACAAGGATCGGAGATTTTTATGCGGTGCGGCATGCGGACGTACGCACGGTCGTTCTTACCCGGTCGGCGTTGCCGGCCGAACCGGAAATAATGGTTCTTCCGGGCGCGGTGAACGGCCGCTGCCGGCCCGAGTGGAACTTCACGAAGTCGGAGGCCATTACTAGGTCAGGATGGCGGGGATCGGGGGCAATCTGGATAACTCAGGTCTGTCGCAATGAGCGAAGGGCTGCGCATTTACAATCTCTTTCCGACATTGGCAGGCACCACCCGGAAATGGGAGGCGCATCTGCCGCGGATCGCGGCAATGGGGTTCAATGCCGTCTATGTGAACCCGTTTCATTACCCGGGTTTTTCCGGGAGCCTCTACGCGGTCAAGGATTATTACCGCCTAAATCCCCGCTTTCGCGGCGGCGAGCCCGGCGACGACGACCGTTTGTTGTGCGCCTTTACCGAGGCGGCGCGGGGGCACGGGCTGCGCGTCATCATGGATCTGGTCGTCAACCATACGTCGAAGGATAGCGAGCTCGTCGCCAGCAATCCCGACTGGTTCACTCGCGATGCGCGCGGCAATGTCGTCTCGCCCTTCGCGACCGATCCTGCCGACCCCACCCAAAAGACGGTATGGGGCGATCTCGCCGAACTCGATTACCGGCCGCCGCAGCAGCGTCAGATCCTTGGCTATTTTCAACAGCTGGTGCGCCATTACATCGGCTTGGGCTTTGGCGGCTTTCGCTGCGATGCGGCCTATAAGGTGCCCGCCGAGGTCTGGCGCGGCCTGATCAGCGACGCCAAGAGGGCCGATCCCGGCGTGATGTTCTGCGCCGAAAACCTCGGGGCGCCGAAAGAAGCGGTCCTCGCGCTCGGCGGCGCCGGTTTCGATTATCTCTTCAACAGCGTGAAGTGGTGGGATTTCGAAAGCCCTTGGCTGCTCGAACAGTACGAAGACTTTCGCCGTATCGCGCCGTCGATCGGCTTTCCGGAGAGCCACGATACCGACCGGCTGGTCAATGAGCTCAGCGCTGCCGGAATTCCGGAAGCGCAGATCGAACCGCGTTATCGGCAGGCTTATGCCTTTGCCGCGGCCTACTCCACCGGTGTGATGATGCCGATGGGTTTCGAATACGGCTGGTCGCGGCGGCTCGATGTCGTCGCCAACCCCGACCAGGAACCGGAGCCCGAGCGCTTTGATCTCAGCCAATTTGTCGCTGAGGTCAACGCGATGAAGAAATCGATTCCGGCTCTGAACGAAGAGGGTCCGCTGCGGCGGCTGAGCAATCAAGCCGAGCCTCTCGTCGTGCTGGAGCGGCGGACCGAAAATGGCGACGACCGCGCCTTCATCCTCGTCAATACGCACGAGCAACAAACCAGTCAGATCGAAATCGAAGGATTTTCTGTCGCCGTGGCGCCGTGTGGCGTGCGGGTCTTGCGGGCGGGTTCGACCCGGTCCGAGCGTCCGGTCTCCCAGCATCCGCACTGGCAACCCGAGAACCGAATACAAATCGAGGAGGTGTATCCCGAACTCGACGGCGGACGCTATCCCGTCAAGCGGATTGTCGGCGAGTTGTTCGAGGTGTGGGCGGACCTGTTTCGCGACGGACACGACAAGCTGCGCGCAGTCGTAAGATACCGGCACGAAGACGAGGCGTGGCGCGAAGCGCCGCTCGCCTTTTTCGACAACGATCGCTGGGTCGGCCGCTTCCGGGTGGATGCGGTCGGCCTCTGGCGGTACACGATCGAGGCTTGGACCGATCATTTCGAAAGCTGGCGCGACGAGGTCGAAAAAAAGCTGGCGGCGGCCCAGAGCATCGATCTCGAACTGATCGAGGGGCGGAATATGGTGGAGGCCGCGCTGGCGCGCGGTGGCGATGGCGCCTGCACTCAGATGTTGCGCGATTTCGAGCAGCACGACAGCGCCGGCCGCGCCGAGCTGCTTCTCTCATCCGAAGTTCGTGACGCAATGGCGCGCAGTTCGACGCGCAGCGATGCGGTGCGTTATTCACGCGAACTGGAGGTGGTCGTCGACCGCAAGGCGGCGAGCTTTGCTGCCTGGTACGAAATGTTTCCACGCAGCCAAGGGTCGGAGCCCGGCAAAGGCGCCACGTTTGATGATTGTATCGCGCGCCTTCCTGAAATCGCGCGGCTCGGCTTCGATGTCGTCTATTTCGTTCCGATCCATCCGATCGGCCGCGTCAACCGCAAAGGTAGAGACAACAGCACGGTTGCCGAGCCGGGGGATCCCGGTAGTCCTTACGCGATCGGTTCTGAAGAAGGCGGTCACCGGGCAATTAACCCCGAGCTCGGCACACTTGCCGACTTCCGCCGATTCGTCCGTGCCGCCGCGCAGCTCGGGATGGAGGTGGCGCTCGATTTCGCAATTCAGGCCGCGCCCGACCATCCGTGGGTGCGCCAGCATCCGGAGTGGTTCCGTTTCCGGCCCGACGGAACGATCAAATACGCCGAGAATCCTCCCAAGAAATACGAAGACATCGTCAATGTCGATTTCGACAACCCGGACCGAGAAGGATTGTGGGCCGAATTGCGCGACACGATCCTGTTCTGGGCCGGCGAAGGCGTGCGGACTTTTCGCGTCGACAATCCCCACACCAAGCCGCTGCCGTTTTGGGAGTGGTTGATTGGCGAGGTCAAGGGGCGTTGCCCGGAAGCGATTTTCCTGTCCGAGGCGTTCACCCGGCCCAAGATGATGCGAGCATTGGCGAAATCCGGGTTCACCCAGTCCTATACGTATTTTACCTGGCGCAATACGAAATCGGAGTTGATCGAGTACTTGACCGAGCTGACGGCGTATCCGGCCAAGGAATATTTTCGGCCGAACTTCTTTACCAACACGCCGGATATTCTGCCGGTCTTTTTGCAGGAGGGCGGGCGACCCGCATTCCGCATCCGTTTGGTGTTGGCCGCGACTTTGTCGCCGGCTTACGGCATCTATAACGGGTTTGAATTGTGCGAGAATACTCCGATTCAGGGGCGCGAGGAATATCTCCACTCCGAGAAATACGAATACAAGGTGTGGGACTGGGACCGCGCAGGTAACATCAAGGAAGATATCGCCGTTCTCAATCGTTTCCGACGCAATAATCCGGCCTTGCAGGAGTTTCTTAACCTGCGCTTTCTAAACTGCAACGACCCGAACATTCTGGCTTATGCGAAGATCTCCTCGAATCGGGCCAACTTCGTGATCATCGTCGTCAATCTCGATCCGCATGGCGCACACGAGGATACCGTCGAGCTACCGCTTGCCGAATTCGGAATTGCGGCCGATGCGGCATACTCGCTCGATGAGGTGTTTACCGGCCGCGCGACCGCATGCCGCGGCCCCTATCAGCGCTTTCACCTCGATCCCGCGATCAATCCCGCTTTGGTTTTCTGTCTTCGAAGGCCGCATCGGCTTGGCGAATAAATCGGGCGGCACGATAAACTTCTCGGCAGGCCCGATTTCGGCCCTTTTTCAGGATTAGCGACTCTCGTTGATGGATGCACTTTAGCGATTAGCCTAGCCACATGACACTGCTAAACGATCTGACGCGCCCGGTGCCCGACAGCGGCGCAATCGCGCACGCCGTGGCATCCGACCCGCTGTGGTACAAGGACGCGATCATTTACCAGCTGCACGTGAAGGCCTTTTTCGACGCCGACAATGACGGAATCGGCGATTTCGAAGGACTGCGCCGCAAGCTGGATTATCTGCAGGATCTCGGGGTCACGACATTATGGCTCCTGCCGTTTTATCCGTCGCCGTTGCGCGATGACGGCTATGACATCTCCGACTACAAAAACATCAATCCGTCATACGGCAGGATGGCCGATTTCAAGGCCTTCATACGGGAGGCGCACCGGCGCGATATCCGGGTCATCACCGAGCTGATCATCAATCATACTTCTGATCAGCACCCCTGGTTCCAGCGCGCGCGACTGGCGAAGCCGGGCTCGAAGCTGCGCGATTTTTACCTCTGGAGCGATACCGACCAGAAGTTTCCGGAAACCCGCATCATTTTTGTCGATACCGAAAAGTCCAACTGGGCCTGGGACCCAGTGGCTCAGGCATACTACTGGCACCGCTTCTACTCGCACCAGCCTGACCTGAATTTCGACAATCCGCGCGTGTTCCGAGCAGTTGTCGACGTGATGCGGTTCTGGCTAGACCTCGGGGTCGACGGCATGCGCCTCGACGCAGTCCCTTACCTGATCGAGCGCGAAGGAACGATCAACGAAAACCTCCCCGAGACCCATGAGTTGCTGCGCCGACTGCGGCGCGAACTCGACAGGCGTTATGGCGACCGCTTGTTGCTCGCCGAGGCCAATCAATGGCCGGAAGATGTGCTGCAGTATTTCGGCGATGGTGACGAATGCCACATGGCGTTCCATTTCCCGCTCATGCCGAGGATCTACATGGCGGTTGCCACCGAAGACCGCCACCCGATCGCCGACATCATGCGGCAGACGCCGGACATTCCGGACACTTGCCAGTGGGCGGTTTTTCTGCGTAACCACGACGAGCTGACGCTCGAGATGGTGACCGATCGCGAGCGCGATTACTTATGGAATTACTACGCCGCCGACCGGCGGGCGCGGCTGAACCTCGGGATTCGTCGTCGCCTCGCACCGCTGATGGAAAACGACCGGCGCAAGATCGAACTGTTGAATGCGCTGTTGATCTCGATGCCGGGAACTCCCGTGTTCTACTACGGCGACGAAATCGGTATGGGCGACAACGTTTTTCTCGGCGATCGCGACGGCGTACGCACGCCCATGCAATGGTCGTTCGATCGCAATGGCGGATTTTCTCGCGCCGACCCGGCGCGCCTATATCTGCCGCCGATCATGGATCCGGTCTATGGCTTCGAGGCGGTCAATGTCGAGGCGCAGACCCGCTCGCCTTCGTCACTCTTGAATTGGGTCAAGCGGCTTATTGCGGCGCGTCGCTCGCGGCGCGCTTTCGGCCGGGGTACCCTGCGGTTCCTCTATCCGTCGAACCGCAAGGTCATCGCCTATATGCGCGCTTATGGCGATGAAATCGTCCTGTGTGTCGCCAACTTGTCGCGCACTCCGCAAGCGGTCGAACTCGATTTGTCCGAGTGGCGCGGCCGCCAACCAGTCGAACTACTCGGGCGCAGTGCCTTTCCGCCAATTGGCGAATTGCCGTATCTCCTTACACTGCAAGGCTATAGCTTTTACTGGTTCGAGCTCCTGCCTTCCGCCACCGAGGCCGGTAATCTGCGAGCAGCGCCACCAGAATTCCTCACGCTGGTGATGCCGCATGGCTGGCCCGATCTGTTCCGTCAGCACAATCTGCCGCAGCTAGAGGGTGATGCAGTCCCTGCTTTCTTGCCGCGGCAACGCTGGTTCGGGGCCAAGGACCAGAAGGTCAAGGCGGCCTCGGTGCTGGCGCGCTGCGAAATTACCCGACCACCCGAAGACGGGCAGGCGGCCGAGACGTTCATGGCCGGGGTCGTGGAAGCGCAACTCGCACGCGGCGAGCGGCAACGTTATTTCCTGCCGCTGGCCACCATCTGGTCGTCCGCAGATACCGAGGCGCGCCAATCTCTGGTCCCGGTAACACTCGCCGAATTGAGGCAATTCCGGCGAGAGGGAGCGCTGGTCGACGCTCTGTCGCAGGACGGCTTTGCGCTGGCATTGATGGAAGCGATCCGACAAGGCGCGACAATGCGGCTCGAAGGGGCAGGGGAGATCCGATGCCGCAAAACGCCGCTGTTCGATCAGGTCGCGCTGCCGGAGCGATTGGTAGCTCGCCGCATCGGGGCGGAGCAGTCAAACAGCTCGATAGTCTTCGACGATTACGGGATCTTAAAAATCTACCGGCGTCTGCAATCCGGCCCACATCCCGAGATTGAGATGTCGCGTTTTCTGGTCGAGCGTGCCGGGTTTGCGAACACGCCGCCGCTGCTGGCGCTTATGGAACTCGATCTCGACGGCGATGGACCGCAAACGCATGCGCTCGGCGTGTTGTTCGGCTTTGTTCGCAATCAAGGCGACGGCTGGACTCAAGCCCTCGACTACCTCACACGATATCTCGACGATGCGTTGTCGACCGGCACTCACGCGTCGGACCTGCCCGATCCCGATGTGTTTTTCCTTTCCTTGGCGCGCCAGCTCGGGATTCGCACCGCCGAGATGCATCAAGCGTTAGCCGAGGGGGGACGCGATGATCCCGACTTTGCTCCCGAACCGATAACCGCCGAGGATATCGGCCAATGGCGACGCGAGCTTGAGGCGGCCGGCGCCGACATGCTGGCCAAATTGGAACGCGAGCGAGCCAGGTTGCCGGCTTCGGCTCAGGAGTTCGCGGAGCGCCTCATCGCCGACCGCGACAGGCTTTTCCATCTGATCCGCACATTGATCCCGCACGAGGCCGAGGCCCAGAAGACCCGGTACCATGGAGATTTTCATCTCGGCCAAGTTCTCGCCGTGAAGAACGACTTCTTCATCATCGATTTCGAGGGCGAGCCGGCGCGGCCTCTCGCCGACCGTCGGCGTAAGAGTTCGCCTCTGCGCGACGTCGCGGGCATGATCCGCTCGTTCGATTACGCCAGCTTTACCGCTGTGCGGCAGCTCGCCGAGGCGCGGCCGGCAGCCGAACAGAGAATGTTGGAATTGGCGGAGGCCTGGCGGCAAAGAGCGGTCGACGGCTTCCGCGCCGCCTATCGCAAGGCGATGCGTGGGTGCGCTGCCTACCCGGTGAGCAAGAATCAGGGGCGCAGGATGATGGCGTTCTTTATACTCGAGAAGGCGATCTACGAAGTCTCCTACGAGCTGGCGAACCGGCCCGGCTGGGTCGATATTCCGCTGAGAGGCGTCCTCGGCATCTTGGCGCGGATGGAGGGGGCTGAGCGTGCTGCGGCGGCCTGATCCGCAAATCGCGGCAGTGGTCGAGGCGCGCCACGGCGACCCATTCTCATTTCTGGGGATGCACAAGACGTCGGATGGGATATCCGTCCGAACGATGCTACCGGGTGCACAGGATGTGTCGGTGGTCGAATCCGCGACTGGCCAAGTTGCGGCCAAGGCTGTCCAAGTCCACCGCGACGGTTTCTTTGTCGCAGCAATACCCGACCGCAAGGAGGCGTTCCGCTATCGGTTGCGCGTCACAAGCGGTGGCGCCCAACACGAATTCTACGACGTCTATTCTTTTCCGCCCGTGCTCGGCGAGATCGATATTCATCTGCTTGCCGAGGGCAACCACCTGGCGAGCTACCGCAAGCTTGGAGCGCATCCGCTGGTCCATGAGGGTGTCGAAGGCGTCGCCGTCGCGGTATGGGCGCCGAACGCTCACCGGGTTAGCGTCGTTGGCGACTTCAATGGGTGGGACGGCCGGCGGATGCCGATGCGAAATGTCGGCGGGTTCTGGGAGCTGTTCGTCCCCGGCCTGCGCCCCGGTCACCTTTACAAGTATGAGATCCTCGGGGCCGACGGTCAGCTCCTGCCGCTCAAGGCGGATCCGCAGGCCGAGCGGACTGAGCGGCCGCCCAACACTGCATCGATCATTGCCGAGCCGTCGCGGCATCTGTGGCAGGATGGGCGCTGGATGGCGGAGCGTTGGACGCGCAACGATCGCCAGGCGCCCATCTCGATCTATGAAGTCCATCTCGGCTCGTGGCGCCGCAACCTGGCGGAGAACGGGCGGTATTTGACCTATCGCGAGCTCGCCGACCAGCTCGTCCCCTACGCAGCCGAGATGGGTTTCACGCATCTGGAACTGATGCCGATCACGGAGTATCCCTTCGACGGCTCTTGGGGATACCAGCCGATCTCGTTATTCGCGCCGACCAGCCGTTATGGTACGCCTGACGATTTCCGCGCATTTGTCGATGCGTGCCACCGCGCTGGGTTGGGATTGCTGTTGGATTGGGTTCCCGGGCATTTCCCGACCGACCCGCACGGGCTCGGCCGGTTTGACGGTACCGCGCTTTACGAGCACGCCGACCCACGGCAGGGCTACCATCCCGACTGGAACACACTGATCTACAATTACGGCCGCCGCGAAGTAGCGAATTTTCTGCTGTCGAGCGCGGTCTACTGGTTGCGCGAATTCCACATCGACGGGATCCGGGTCGATGCGGTCGCCTCGATGCTTTACCTCGACTACAGCCGCAACCCGGGCCAATGGATCCCGAACGCTTTCGGCGGGCGCGAGAACCTCGAAGCAATCGCGTTCCTGCGCAGAATGAACGAGCTGGTGTTCGGGGAGGGCGGTGCGACCTCAGTGGCCGAGGAATTGACAGCTTGGCCGATGGTGTCGCGCCCAACTTATGTCGGCGGGCTCGGCTTCGGATTCAAATGGAACATGGGGTGGATGCACGACACGTTGCGGTACATGTCGTTGGATCCGATCCACCGCAAATACCACCACAACGACCTCAGCTTCGGGCTGCTCTACGCCTTTCACGAGAATTTTATCCTGCCGCTCAGCCACGACGAGATGGTGCACGGCAAGGGCTCGCTGATCGGCAAGATGTCGGGCGATCGCTGGCAGCGCTTCGCCAATCTGCGCG
The DNA here is from genome assembly GCA_963695605.1 of uncultured Alphaproteobacteria bacterium. Taxonomy (GTDB): domain Bacteria; phylum Pseudomonadota; class Alphaproteobacteria; order ATCC43930; family CGMCC-115725; genus AP-15. Next base: position 133,496 of record CAVOHI010000094.1, read on the forward strand.
CCTATTTCACTTTCATGTGGACCCATCCCGGCAAGAAGCTGGTGTTCATGGGCGGCGAGTTCGCTCAGGAGCGCGAGTGGAACCACGATATCGGGCTCGACTGGCAGCTGCTCGGCGAACCGTTGCACGAGGGGGTCCGGCGTCTGGTGCGCGATCTCAATCATCTCTACCGCAGCACGCCGGCGCTGCACCGTCTGGATTGCGAGCCCGAAGGATTTCCGCTGGATCGACGTGGCGAACGCGGCCGAAAGCATCATATCCTATTTGCGTCGTGGCCGGGATCCGCACGAAATCGCGGTCATCGTCTGCAACTTCACCCCAGTCCCGCGCGAGAACTACCGGATCGGGGTGCCACAGCCGGGGCGCTATTGCGAGCGCATAAACACCGACGCAGTGGAGTATGGCGGCAGCGGCATCGGCAATGCGGGAGAGGTGCATGCCGACGATGAGCCGATGCATGGCCACCCCCAGTCGATACGCTTGAACTTGCCGCCGCTCGGTGCATTGGTCTTTACCCCGAGTTAATTGTCGCTGATGGCTTCTTCGTGGAAAGTCTGGCCGGGTCGCCCGAACCCGCTCGGGGCCGCTTGGGACGGTGAGGGTGTGAACTTTGCGATCTTTTCAGCGCATGCCGAAAAGATCGAGCTCTGCCTATTCGATCGTTCCGGCGGCCAGGAGGAGGCGCGCATCGTGCTTCCGGAATACACCGATGAGGTCTGGCACGCCTACCTGCCGGACGCTCGTCCGAACCTGCTTTATGGGTATCGTGTTTACGGACCCTTCGATCCGTCCAACGGGCATCGATTCAATCCGAACAAGCTGCTGATCGACCCCTACGCCAAGGCCCTCCAGGGACGGCTTCGCTGGACCGACGCCGTCTTCGGTTATCGACTTGGGAGTCCGCGTGAGGACTTGTCTTTTGACCGGCGGGACAATTCGCGCAATATCCCGAAGTGCCGGGTGGTCGAACCCGCTTTCACCTGGGGTGAGGATCGGCGGCCCCAAACTCCATGGGAAGAAACCGTCATAATCGAGCTGCAGGTGCGCGGCATCACCCTCAAGCACCCCGATGTCGGACCTTCGCATCGCGGCACCTTCGCCGGGCTCGTTTCACCGGCCATGATCGATTACCTCGTCGGCCTGGGCGTCACTGCAGTCGAGCTGCTCCCGATCCACGCTTCGATCGACGACCGCCATTTGCTCGAACGCGGGCTGGTGAATTACTGGGGCTACAATACGATCGGCTTTTTCGCGCCGGATCCGCGTTTTCTATCGACGCCGTCGATCGCCGGCTTCAAGACAGCGGTAAAGCGCCTGCACGATGCCGGGATCGAGGTCATTCTTGACGTCGTTTACAACCACACCGGTGAAGGCAACCATCTAGGCCCCACACTCTCGTTTCGCGGGGTCGACAACGCTTCCTATTACCGTTTGCAAGCCGACCGCCGATTCTATTACGACGTGACCGGCACCGGTAACACAATGAACCTCGAGCATCCTCGCGTGCTGCAGCTCGTCATGGACTCGCTGCGTTACTGGGCGTTGGAGATGCACGTCGACGGTTTCCGCTTCGATCTTTGCCCGAGTCTCGCCCGTGAAAATGGCGATTATAGCCAGGGCAGCGCGTTCTTCGATACGATCGGACAAGACCCGGCGATGGCCGGGCTAAAACTGATTGCCGAACCCTGGGATCTCGGTCCTTACGGATATCAGCTCGGCAATTTTCCGCCCGGCTGGGCCGAGTGGAACGGGCAGTATCGGGACGTCGTCAGGCGCTTTTGGCGGGGTGACAAGGGTCTCGTCGCCGATCTGGCTTCAAGGGTAGCCGGCTCCTCCGATATCTTCGGATATCGCGGCCGGCGACCTTGGGCGAGCATCAATTTCATTACCGTTCATGATGGCTTTACGCTGCGGGATCTCGTTAGTTACAGCCAAAAGCATAACGAGGCTAATGGCGAGGACAACCGAGACGGGACTGACGCTAACTATAGTTGCAATTACGGTGTGGAGGGGGCATCCGATGATCCGCAGGTCGTCGCGTTGCGCGACCGCCAGAAGCGTAACCTGCTGGCCACCCTTCTATTGTCGCTCGGGGTGCCGATGTTGCTGGCCGGAGATGAGATCGGGCGGACTCAGGGCGGTAATAACAATGCCTATTGTCAAGACAATGAAATCTCCTGGTTCGATTGGGATCACGTCGGGCCGGCGGACGAGGAATTGGCTTGGTTTGTCCGCTATCTGATCCATCTCCGCCGCCGTCACCGTGTCTTTTCCCGTCCGCGATTTTTGCGCGGTGAGGTACTGTCCGAAGCTGGGGTCAAAGACATTACCTGGATCACTCCTTCAGGCAAGGAGGCGACGACCGAGGACTGGAACAATCCGGTAGGGCAGGCCCTCGGCTATGTCCTGAGCGGCGCGGCCGGCGAGTTCTTCACCCCGGGCGGCCAGCGCGATATCGACGAGAGCTTTCTCGTAATGATGAATGCGCACAGCGAGGCGCTCGACTTTCGTTTTCCGATCCTTGCTTCGCCAATGTCCTGGGAGCCGCTGGTCGACACCGCAGAGCCGTCCGGGCGCGTGGCCGAGGCGGCACGTTACGAGCCGGGACAAATTTATCGGCTGCAGGCTCACTCGTTTGCGCTGTTCATCGACCGAGCACCGCGACCGATACCATCGCGCGGTGTCCCAGTCTTGACTGGTGGATTATCGCTCGACGGCGCTGCATTGCATGAGGGCGATAGATTGCTGTGAGATGAGCAGTCGCGCCGCCCTCCTTCAGCTCGCCGGACTGATCGGCGTCGATGCGCGTTACACAGACGCGCTGGGACAAACCCGAGAGGTATCGGATGATACATTATTGGCGCTGACGACTGCCTTCGGCCTGCCATCGGACCCGGTATGCGCCCGACGTCAGCTCGAGGAGCAACAACGATTTTTACCGCTTGGGCTCGAGGCCGCGCATTTGGTGCATGCCGAAGATGAGCGCCCAGAGGTGTTACTGCGCCTGCCACCAGGCTGCCGTAGAGTTTTCTGGAGCTGCCATCTCGCAGATGGCGACGAGCGCTCAGGTCAGGTGACCGTGGATGCCAGCTCGAGTCTGAAGCGGTTCGCAATAGTCCTGCCGAGCGGTTTGCCGCTCGGCTATCACCGCCTCGAGGTCGAGGCTGAGGGCATCAACGCCCGTGCCGATCTGATCGTCGCACCGGATCGCTGCCACCTTCCCGCCGGGCTCGGGCCGGGCTCGCGCAGCTGGGGGCTGAGCTGTCAGCTTTACGGCCTGCGCAGCGAGCGGAATTGGGGGATCGGTGATTTCGCCGATCTCGCGATGCTCGCCCGTGCCGCGGGACGTTGCACCGCGTCGGTGGTCGGGATCAATCCGCTGCACGCGCTGTTCGCCGCCGAGCCTCGGCATGTCAGCCCCTATTCGCCTTCGAGCCGCAGCCAGCTCGATTATCTTTACATCGACGTGACGGCAGTTCCCGGCTTTGCCGAGGACGAGGCGATACGCGAGTTGATGGGTGGCCAGTGGTTCGGGGCGACTCATTGGGCAGCCCGCTCGGCCGAGCTCGTCGATTATGGTGCCGTCGCCGCTTGCAAGCGGTCGGTACTGGAAGCGTTGTTTTGCCGTTTCCGGTCATTGGAGCTCGGCGCGAACGGAACGGCGACCAGCACAGCCGGACGGGCTTTTCGAGACTTTCAGCAGAGCGCGGGGCAGTCGCTCGCTGATTTTGCCGTGTTCGAAGCCCTGCACGAGCACTATTTTCGTGAGAAGCGGCACTTCTCATGGCACAGCTGGCCGGCGCCGATGCAGGATCCCCGATCGCCGGAGGTAGCCGCCTTTGCGGCCGCGCATCGCGATCGCGTCGAGTTCTTTCAGTTTCTGCAATGGGAGGCCGACCGGCAGCTTGCAGCCGCGTCGCGAGCTGGCCGGGACGCCGGGCTTTCGATTGGCCTTTATCGGGATCTGGCGGTCGGCGCCGATCCGAATGGGGCAGAAGCCTGGGCCGATCAGGAGCTGGTCGCGCCGGGAGCATCGATCGGCGCGCCGCCCGACGCGCTGAGCCGTGGCGGACAGAATTGGGGCTTGGCGCCGGTCAATCCATTGGTGCTTCGGCGTCAGGGCTTTGCACCGTTCATTGAATCGCTGCGCGCCAATATGCGCCATGCCGGGATTTTGCGGATCGATCATGTGATGTCGCTCAACCGGCTCTATTGGATTCCGAACGGAATGGAGGCGAAAGCCGGGGCTTATGTAAACTATCCGTTCAAGGAGTTGATCCGGCTGGTCGCACTCGAGAGCTGGCGCCACGCTTGCGCCGTGGTCGGCGAAGATCTCGGCACTGTGCCCGACGGCTTTCGTGACACCATGTGTTCGGCAAACATATTGTCGTACCGAATTTTCGTTTTTGAGCGCAACTATGATGGGACATTTGTGCCGCCTACCCGATACCCGGCACTGGCCGCAGCTTCGGCGGCGACTCACGACATCGCGACTCTGAAAGGGTTCTGGCTGGGCACCGATATCATTTGGCGCCGGCGTCTCGGACTTTACCCCGACCGCCATGCTCAGCAAGCAGAGAAAGCCGGGCGCCATCGCGATCGCAGTCTCTTGCTCGCCGCGCTCGTTCGGGAAGGATTGATTGCACCCGCCCAGATAGGGGAGTTTCTTCCCGAAGGCGGCGAGCCGGTCTATACGATCGAGCTTCAAGAAGCCATCCTCGCGTATCTTGGCCGCTCACGCGCTCGTCTGATGCTGGTTCAGCTCGAGGATGTGCTCTCCGAGGTCGAGCAGGCGAATTTACCCGGTACCACCGATGCACATCCAAATTGGCGTCGGCGCTTGTCCAGCAGCATCGAGGAGATCGACCGCGGCATCGAGCTGCGCCATGTGGCGGCCCTGATCGAGAAGGCGCGCTTGAGCTCGGCGACGGAAGAATGAGCCTAGCGCGATGAACCGCATGTCTGCGAAAAAAACGCTTATATTAGCTTCGATACGAGCTTGGGTATGAGCCGCGGGATCCCGGGTTACCCTGGCGGTCTACCCAGGGGGTCGGCGGGGGAGGCGGGGCCCGTGCCTCCCCGCCCGCTCCCCTCTCCAGATTTGCACAAAACCGGTGGCTGTTGTAAGTGGAGCTAAGGTATTTGGGTGGGCCAGCACCGGGGGGAGAGCATGGCCAAGTCGGCAGTTCGGTCGACAAGTGGAGAAGCGCTTGCGGCTGTGAAGCACCGGCTCGCGGAGGCGCTCGGCTTCGCTCTGTTGCTGGTGTGCTTCCTGCTTTTCCTGTCGTTGTTCACCTATGACCCGCGTGATGGATCACTGAACACGGCGGTCGACGCGGCGCCCCACAATTTTCTCGGCCAAGACGGAGCGGTGCTGGCCGACCTTTTGTGGCAAAGTCTTGGGCTCGCATGCTTCTTGATCCCCATTCTGCTGCTGGCCTGGTCTTTTCGCCTTATGCTGCACCGCCCGGTCCGGCCCGCCTGGACCCGCTTGACGCTTCTTCCGGCGGTCCTAACGCTGGGCGCGGCAGCGCTTTCGATCGTCGATCTCGGAGCGCTCTCTCCGCCGGCGGGCGCCGGCGGCGCAATAGGCTGGGTTATGGAGGCGGCTTCTGGCGCGCTCCGGTCTCGACACCGCGGCGTTGCCTATCTCAATGGCGGCTGCGGCAGTTGCCGGCCTCCTGCTGCTGGCTACCATGGGGCTGTCTTTGCGAGATTGGCGTGCGATCGGCGCGGGCGCTGGGCGGGGTGCTATACGCCTCGCTGAGCTTTCGGGAAGCAGTTCGGCCGAGGCGGGCTCACTCTTTGGTTGGATTTGGCGCCGTTCGCAGAAATCGCGTCCCGCGCGCTCCCCGGGATCCGGGCGCCACTCCGCTGCCCCCGAGCTCCGCCGTCCGCCAGTCGTCACTCCGTTGCCCAGCCGGCGCGAACCCCGGCTGAACCAAGCACAAATCGGCGCATCAGCCGGAGCGCGGGACCGAGGCGGGCTGGTTCGTTTCATTGCACCAAAGGTGAGGCCGCCCGCGCCGGGAAAACGTGCCGAAGGGGAGCGTCAGCCGGCGCTTGATCTCGAACCCGAGCAACAGCCGATACTGCCCTCACTCGAGCTCTTGGTAAAGCCGCCGGCGACCAAGGCCGAGGCGATTAACGAGGAGGCTCTCGAAAAAAACGCCCGGCTGCTCGAGACGGTCCTCGAAGATTTTGGCGTCCGCGGTCAAATTGTGCAGGTTCGCCCGGGGCCGGTCGTCACTCTGTACGAGTTCGAACCGGCTCCCGGGATCAAGGCGTCGCGGATCATCGGTCTTGCCGACGACATCGCTCGCTCGATGAGCGCCATTTCGGTTCGCGTCGCGGTCGTTTCGGGCCGAAACGTGATCGGTATCGAGCTCCCCAATCGCAAGGCGGAAACGGTGTTTCTGCGCGAACTGCTCGATTCACCGGTTTACGAGAGCCATCCCGGACGTCTAGCGCTAATTCTGGGTAAGGACATTTCCGGCGAGCCGGTGCTGGCCGACCTCGCCAAGATGCCACATCTGTTGATCGCCGGCACCACCGGGTCCGGCAAATCGGTCGGCATCAACACGATGATCCTCTCGATCCTGTATCGAATGCCACCCGACCGCTGCAAGTTCATCATGATAGACCCGAAGATGCTCGAACTGTCCGTCTATGACGGGATCCCGCACCTTCTCGCGCCGGTCGTCACCGATCCGCGGAAAGCGGTATTGGCGTTGAAATGGACGGTCCGGGAGATGGAGAATCGCTATCGCAAGATGTCGAAGCTCGGAGTGCGCAATATCGACGGATTCAACGCCCGCTTGGCCGATGCCGAGGCCAAGGGTGAGAGCGTGATCCGGGAGGTCCAGACGGGGTTCGATCCGGAAACGGGTCAGCCGATTTACGAGCCGCAGCCGTTCGATACCAGCGAACTGCCGCTGATCGTCGTGGTGGTCGACGAAATGGCGGATCTGATGATGGTCGCCGGCAAGGAAATCGAGGCGGCGATCCAGCGTCTGGCACAGATGGCCCGAGCCGCCGGGATCCACCTGATCATGGCGACGCAACGCCCGTCCGTCGACGTCATCACAGGCACGATCAAGGCAAATTTCCCGACCCGCATCAGTTTTCAGGTGACGTCGAAAATCGACAGCCGCACGATCCTCGGCGAGGGCGGTGCCGAGCAGCTCCTCGGCCGGGGGGACCTGCTCTATATGGCGGGCGGCGGGCGCATCACCCGTGTCCACGGCCCGTTCGTCTCCGACGAAGAGGTCGAGCGCGTCGTCTCGTTCCTGAAAACGCGCGGGACACCGGACTACATCGACGAGATCACCGAGGACGATGATGCTCCATTGGATCCGCTAAGTGAAAACGAGGAGGGCCAATCCGCCGACAACCTGTATGCCCAGGCGGTGGCGGTGGTGTGTCGGGAGCGCAAGGCGTCGACGAGCTTCGTTCAACGTCATCTCCAGATCGGCTACAATCGCGCAGCGCGAATCATCGAGCGAATGGAAACGGAAGGCATTGTCACTCCCGCCAATCACGTCGGAAAACGCGAGGTTTTGGCGCGTGGCGGCGATTGACCGCAATTGAAGCGCCGGGCAGGCGGGGTCATCTACCTCTCGCTCTAGCACGCAGCAGAGGAGGTGAGATGACCGATATCGAGGAACGCCGAAAGCCGTGGCGATTCCTCGGTGGGTCCGTCTCGATGAACCGCCGGGCCGTGCTCGCGGCTCTTTTTGGATCTGCCGCGGCGCGGCTCTCGGCGGCAGCCGCCGTTGCATCGCCCGCCGCCGTCGCACTTACACCGCAGGACAACGCTGATCTGCAGCGAATTGCTGCCTATTTGGGCGGCATTCGCACCATGTACGCCAAGTTTCGGCAGGTTGCCGCGGGCGGCGGTGTCGCCACCGGGCAGCTCTGGATGGCGCGACCTGGCCGGATGCGCTTTGAATATGATCCGCCTTCGCCAATTCTGCTGCTCGCCGACATGTTTTATGTCTACTACGTCGACAAGGAACTCGTGCAGATGTCCAAAGTCGGGCTGAAGTCGACGCCCGCTTGGCTCCTTCTCCGTGATCCGATCACGTTTACTGATCTTATCGTGACCCGCTTCGAGCGAGGGGCGAATACCTTAAGGCTAACCGTTGTCGAGAAGACCGAGCCGGACAATGGCAGTTTGACGATGGTGTTCAGCGACAACCCCCTCGCATTGCAGCAATGGTCGATCGTGGACCAACAGCGTAAGACCACGACGGTTTCACTTTACGATGAGCGATTCGGTATGGCGCTCGACCCCAAGCTGTTTGTATACCAGGATCCCTATGCCGCCTCGCGCCGCCAATACGAGCCTTGAGTTGAGCCCAATGCCCGCCGGCCATTTGCCGATTATCGGTATTCCCACCTGCATGCGTACTGTCAAAGAGCGCGTTTTCCACGGGGTCAACGAGAGATATCCGAATGCGGTTATCGATGCGACCGGTTGTCTACCGATATTGATCCCCGCGATAGGTTCGAAGGTCGATGTCTGCGCGATGCTCGACAGGCTCGACGGGCTGCTGCTGACCGGAAGTCCCTCGAACGTTCATCCGAGCCAGTATGGCGGCGAGCCAAGTCACCCGGAAACGCTACACGATCCGGCGCGCGACGCGACGACTTTGCCGCTGATTCGCGAAGCGGTTCGTCGTGACCTGCCGATTTTGGCAATCTGCCGAGGTATCCAGGAGTTGAATGTCGCGCTCGGCGGCACTTTGCACCAGCGAGTGCACGAGCTCCCCGGCCGTCTGAACCATCGTTCGCGGAAGGATTCGCCGGATGGCCCCTACGGCCCAGCGCATAGTGTGACTCTGAGCCCCGGTGGGCTTTTGGCATCGCTTGCCGGCACAACCGAAGTGATGGTGAATTCACTGCACTCGCAAGGGATCGATCGCCCCGGGCCCACGCTTCGCATCGAAGCGGTTGCGCCCGACGGTCAAATTGAAGCGGTGAGCCTGCCCGAGGCCCGGTTCGTCGTCGGCGTGCAATGGCACCCCGAGTACAAAGTGCTCGAGAACCCGCTGTCGAGGGCAATATTTGCGACGTTCGCCCAGGCGTGCCTTCGCACATCCTACGCGGGAGTTGCGGTCGTGACACGAGCGGCTTGAGGGAAATTCAGATTAGTTCCCATATTTCATATGCATTTTAACCTGTTCCGATATGCAGAAATGCAAGTTTGTTTTTATTCGGCTGCACCCCATCTGCATCACTCGGAAGCGGAGAGAGTTACCAAACTCTCTTTAGAACGGTCCCGTCTCCCCTGCGGGCCCGATTTCCCCCAAACGCTTCTGACATGCAGGCGCCCGGTCTTCCCCCCCGACCGGGCGCCGTTGTTTTCGCGGGTTCGCCCAGACCACGAGCGCCAACGGGCGGCACATCCGTAATGCTGCGCCTGGTTAGTTGGAATATCAACTCGATCCGGCTGCGCGTCGACAACGTCCGGCAACTCGTGGCGGAATGGGCACCGGACGTCTTATGCTTGCAGGAAACCAAAACCCCCGACGAGCGCTTTCCGCGCGAGATGTTCGAGGCGCTCGGCTATCGCCATATGCTGGTTCACGGGATGAAGGGGTATAACGGCGTGGCAATCCTGTCGCGTGCGCCGTTCGCATCCGTGGGGACTAAAGCCTGGTGCAACCGCGCCGATTGCCGGCATGCTGTCGTCGAGTTGCCCGGCGGCATCGAGCTCCATAACATCTATGTTCCGGCAGGCGGCGATGTTCCGGATCCGGAAACGAACCCCAAATTTGCCCACAAGCTGCAGTTTCTTGACGAGATTACGGAGTGGTTCAGGGCAGAGCGGCTGAACGGCCGTGCCATGATCGCGGTGGGCGATCTCAACATCGCGCCGTTGGAGACGGACGTGTGGTCGCACAAGCAGCTGCTGACGGTGGTCAGTCACACCCCCGTAGAGGTGGATCGCCTCGGACGATTGCAGCAAGCGGGCGCCTTTGTCGACGCGGTGCGGCACTTCGTGCCGCCGCAAGAGCGTCTGTACACGTGGTGGAGCTACCGCGCCCGCGATTGGGCAGCTTCAAACCGCGGCCGCCGCCTCGATCATATCTGGGTGAGCCCGTCTCTGGTCGCCGCGCTCAGCGAAGCGCGGGTGCATCGTGACAGCCGCGGTTGGAGCAAGGCGTCTGACCATGTCCCGGTCATGGTGGCGATCGGCGCCTGATACGCCGATATAGATTGTATCGGCCCGCCTCGATCCCGTCCGGCAGCGGAAGGGCGCTCAATTCATCGGCAGTCACGGCTGGTTCGCTGACCAGCACTCCGTTCAGCTGCAGAAGTGGGACGATCAGTGGGATGAGATGGTCGGCAAGTACCTTGCTCGCCGCGATGTTGCCATTCCCGGGATCGAGATGCGCAAGCACCACACGCTCGGCAAGCCGGGCGCGGACGGTTTGCAGCGTCTCGCGCATATCGCCGAGTAAAAGGAATTGGGGCGGCGGAACACAATCGGGGTGGGCTGCAACGGTGCGCTCGCAGACATAGATGTTGCGATGCGGGAAGAGTTTTCGGAGATGATCGTAGGTCCGGCCGTTGCCGAGGCCGAGTTCGAGCAGTTCACCATCCAGATCGCCAACCAGATCGGCAGCCAATTCGAGGCAAGCGCGCTGCGCCTCGAGCCGACGAATAAAGCTGTCCAGCCGGCTCACCGGCACTCACGCGGCAGCGCCGGTGGTTTCGCGCAATTTTTGCAATTCGGCGGCAGCGGTGCGCAGCTGATTGTTCATCGATTCAACCCGGTGCGCCAGCTCCTGCATGATCGAGACCGCCATGTTCGGGAACTCGCGCACCATACGCATGAAGGGCTCCTTCGAGATGCGCAACGCGATGACGCGGTCTTTGGCGCGGACCGTCGCCGCGCGAGGCACATTACCCAATATGCCCATTTCACCGACAATCTCATTCGCGCCGAGCGTGGCTACGACTACCGGTCCGGCCGGTGTTTCGAGAATGACCTCTGCCCGGCCGTCGATAATCAGATACGCCGCATCGGCCTGGTCGCCCTGCCGCATCAGATTCTTGCCGGGATCGAACCCGACCCGCTCGCTCATAAACGCCAGCAGCTTCAGCTTCGAGGGCTCGATCTCCGCAAAGAACGGGACACGCCGAAGCAGTTCGAATTCCTGTTTGAGGCTCATTTCCTCCCTCCTCGAGTTCGTTTTGCCATTGGTTCCTTCACTCGGCCGCGACCAGCAAGGACATCAGCGAACCGTTGCCTTGTAATTCCGAGACACTACCTTGCTCTTGCAACTTGCCGCCGCTCAAGATGAGGGCGCGATCGAAATTCCGGGCGAGGCTCGCCCGGTGCAGCACCCAGATGATCCCTCGGCCGGCAAATTCCTCTCTCAACCCGTTGCTGATCTTGGTCTGGTCTTGACCGTCGAGGGCAGAGGTCGCCTCGTTGAGAATGAGGAGGTCGGGACGTTTGAGCACGGCGCGCGCGATTGCGGCCTTCTGCCGTTGCGCCATCGATAAGCGTGAGCCGCCCGTACCAACGTTGTAGTCGAGACCAACATCGATAATGACTTGGCGGAGTGACAACCCGTCGATCACTTCGCCGAGCACCTTGGGGATTCGGGTTGGGGCATCTGCTTCGCCATAGGCGATCTTACCAAACAGAATATTGTCTTGGACAGAGGCGGCCGCGTTGTAACGCTCGGGATCGAAGAACTCGATCTGCTGCCGCGCTTTTTGTGGAAGATTTGCGCGAAATACCCTGCGTGCTTCGAGGAGCCGGTGCTGCATGGAGTCGTCGACAATGTCTAGCCGGTGCCGTGCCGGAACCAGTTTGAAGGGCAGCGAGAGAAGCTTCGCCCGATCCTGCTTGGCGAGGGCCGCGGTTCCCCCTTCACCGATCCGGCCGAGGATCGCTCCGAATTCGGGGAGATCATTGGCACTAATGAAGCTGAATTGCTCGAAGAATTCATGATCAGCCGGTAAGTCGGCGAACATTTCGATCATCGTTTCGGCAACCTGCTTGCCGGCGGCGACTAGATCTTCGATCAGCCCGACCTGTGTCAAAACCTGCAGCAGGTAGGCGTTGTCGGCGAGCGCTTCGAAATCGAAAACAGGGCCGATCGGCGTGCCAAACAACAAGTTCTCCGCCACCGACGCGTTGAGATTGAACCGCTTGGGATCGTAAGTTTCGACGAGGTTGGTAATTCCGTCGTCGGCAAGCCGGCGCGCGAGTGCCTTGCGGGCCTCAAGCAACTGAATGGCCGCTTCGGGGTCAACCTCCGGATCCAGTCGCCAGCGCAAACCCAACGAATAGATCACCTCGTCAAGATCGAGACGGACGAGCACCTCCGTAATCCGCCGCGACAGCGCGTTCAAATCTTCAACCCCCGCAGCTTCGTAATCGATCCAGTCGGCATGAATATCAAAGTCGATATTCCCAGAACGTTGAGCTTCGTATGCTTGCCGAGTTCGGCGTTTGAGCGTTACCCCGCTGTGATCGGCCGGTCGCACGGGAATGTGACGAAGACCAAACAACAAATTGTCGCGCAGAGTGCCGGCGAACAGGTATGGCACCGCGCCGACATATCCAATCCGGCGCCCGATCACCGCCGTCGGAAGCTTCGCCAAGTCGAGGCCTCCAATTGCGATCCGCCCGCCGGTAGGCGCGATCAAGCGGGCAAGCAACAACGCGAGTTCGTTCTTGCCGCTGCCGCCTTGTCCGATGACAGCGACGTGGTCGGCGAGCGAAACCGTGAAACTGATCCCATCGAGAACGCGGCTGCCGTCCTCCTCGGCAAAAGACAAATTGACGACCGAAAGTTCGCCGGTGAGGGGTGTCGAAGTCTGCGGCTCCGCCATCTGAAGACGGGCGTCGATCATTCCGGCCGGTTGAAACTGTTCTACGATTTGCTCGTACTTGATACGAGAATCCTCTTTAATCTGATAAAAATCGAGCAGTTCTTTCCAGGGCGAAGCCAAATCCTTGTATGCCGCCAGCACCGCAACAAGGGCCCCGAAAGAAAGATTTCCGCGGATAACCAGATATCCGCCGATCGCGTAGAAGAAAAAAGGCGTAAGTTGAGCAATGAAATTATTGAGAAATTTTACAAAAAACTTGCGTTGATAAATCTCGAATCGGATGTCGTAAATCGTACCCAGAAGATGCGCGAAGGCTGCCAGCTGCCGTTTCACCGCATCGTTGGCATGGATGTCGACAATTCCAGCCGCCGAACTCGTGAACCCGGTCGGCCACTTCGCGCACCGTGCGGACACGGCGTTTCCCGAGCTGATTGACCTTGCGTTGCAGTTTAGGGATCGCATAACCCTGTAGCGGGTAAAGTGCGACTGCCGCTGCACCGAGGACGGGGTCCTGCATGAACATGAAAACGATGATCGTCAGTAGTGTTCCCCCCTGGAACACCGGGGTGACAAAAGCATCGCCGATAAAACCTCCAAGCGATTCGCACTCCGACGTGATCATCGGGATAATTTGTGCCGAAGAAGTCTTGCTAAACTGAGACAGCGGGAAGCGCAGCATCCGGTGATAAAGTTGGTATCGGAGCCGCCGAAGCATGCGTTCGCCAAGCCGTCCTTTGAAGGTATTTATATAATATTTGAATCCACCATTTACAAAGACAAGGATTAAAAACAATCCGCATAAAATCAACAGGAATGTTATTTGGGCAAAGTCAAATCCGAATAGGTGTTGCGGAAATTGTTTGCCACCGATTGCTCTATTAATGATTGTTTTAGGTAGGTCTAGGGAAAAATAGAGGAAAGGAAAGGAAACTATAGTGAACAATATAAGTAGCAGCTGTTGTGGTAAGCTGTGCCGGAGAATAAAGCGGTAAATAGTCGGCTCGAGCGCGTTTGGCTCACTGGATTCTGCTTCCGGCGGTTGGGCGGCCGTTGAACCAACTTGGTTATTTGGTCGTAGCGCATCTCGACGTGCAGTTCGCGACGGCGGAAGCACGCCTTCCAAAGGGCTAAGGGCCGCCGCCACTCCCTTCATCACCATCGCCTTCATGAAAAGATCATTTCGCGATGAGACCGCTTATGCAATAGTCGGGCGGTCGGTTAACCTGAGAGAGCCCTGTGTGACCGTTCGCCGTCATCACAAACGGGTGCTTGTCTACAGCCACGACAGCTTCGGACTAGGCCATTTGCGGCGGTGTCGGGCCATAGCAAACTCGCTGGTCGACACCGACCCCGCGGTCTCGATTTTGATCCTCTCCGGGTCCCCGATCATAGGCAGCTTCGATTTCCGTTCCCGAGTCGATTTTGTACGTGTGCCGGGCGTCATCAAGCTCCGAAACGGCGAATACGTCTCGCTCAATCTGCACATTGACATTGATGACACGCTCGCGATGCGCTCGTCGATAATTCGCCACACGGCAGACATCTTCGATCCCGACTTGTTGATCGTCGACAAGGAGCCCCTAGGATTGCGCGGCGAAGTGCGCGATACCCTCGATCTGCTGCAGCGGCGTGGAACTGCCCTGATCCTGGGGCTGCGCGACGTCATGGACGATCCTGAAGCGCTCGAGAGCGAGTGGGAGCGCAAGCAGGTGGTGCCGGCGTTGGAGGAGTACTATGACGAGATTTGGGTTTATGGGCTGCCGCAGATCTGCGACCCGCTAGCGGGCCTGCCGGTACCACCAAGCGTTTACGAGCGTATGATCTATACCGGGTATTTGAGGCGCACGGCCGGCGAACTACAGCTCACCCCGGAGATCGTAGGCATCCTCGACAATTTCCTGCTGGTCACACCGGGCGGCGGCGGGGATGGCGAAGCTTTGATCGATTTGGTACTATCGGCTTACGAGTACGATCGGGCTATTTCTCATCCTGCCCTGCTCGTTTTCGGTCCTTTCATGCTGCCGGAACAGCGAGCGGTTTTCGCCAGCCGAGCGGCCAAGCTCGACAATGTGCGGGCGATCACCTTCAACGCCCGGCTCGAAAGCCTGATGGCGCGTGCGGCTGGCGTCGTCGCGATGGGCGGCTACAACACCTTTTGCGAGATCCTGTCTTTCGACAAGCGTGCGCTGATCATCCCGAGGACGGCGCCACGCTTGGAGCAATTCATCAGGACCAAGCGCGCCGCCGAGCTTGGCATGTTGGCGATGCTGTCCGAGGATGAAGGGCGCGATCCTCGCGTAATGGCGGCCGCCCTTCGCCGTCTCCCGCACCAGCCGCCCCCTTCGGCCGTTCATATTCCGGGCCTGCTCGACGGCATGCCGAAAGTGAACCGCATGGCCCGGTGGTGGCTCGACCAGGGGCGGGCCGGTCTCTTTGCAGCACGAGCGCGCTACGGAACTTGAGCGTGGCGGCATCTCCAGGGGCAGCAGGACGCGTCGCCTTTGTCCTCAAAGGGTATCCACGGCTTTCGGAAACCTTCATCGCTCAGGAGATTTTGGCTCTGGAGCGCCTAGGGCTCGAGATCCTGATCGTTTCTCTGCGTCATCCCACGGATCGCACGACCCATCCGATCCATCGCCAGATCCGAGCGGCGCTGCTCTATCTCCCGGAATACCTGCATCGGGAAGTTGGCCGGATTTGGCGCGGCTGGCGGCAGTCTCGCCGACTGCCCGGATACTCCGTGGCGCTGGCGGCCTGGCTCTCCGACCTGAGACGCGATCCGACCCCGAACCGCATCCGCCGCTTCGGCCAGGCATTGGTGCTGGCAGCTGAGCTGCCGCACGATATCGGTCATATTCACGCACATTTTCTGCATACGCCGGCCTCTGTCGCCCGATATACCGCGCTATTGACCGGGCTCGACTGGACAGTCTCGGCGCACGCCCGCGATATTTGGACGTTGCCGGAATGGGAGAAGCGCACAAAGCTACGCGGAAGCAGAGTGGGTCGTGACCTGTACCGCGATCGCGCACAGCCATCTCGCGGGCCTGTCATCGCGGCCGGACGCCGTATGCCTCTGCTATCATGGGCTTGATCTCCAGTGTTTCGAGGCGCCACCACGGCATGCGAACTGGCGCAACGGCGGCGATCCGCACCAGCCGGTCAACATCCTCTCAGTCGGTCGGGCGGTCGCAAAAAAAGGCTATGACGACCTGCTCGAAGCGCTCGCGCTTCTTCCCGCCAACCTAGAGTGGCGCTTTGTTCATATCGGCGGCGGAGCGCTCGCTGCGGCGCTGGGACTCCAGGCGGAGCGCCTCGGTTTATCGCACCGGATAGAGTGGCGGGGCGCCATGGCCCAGCCGGAGGTGCTCGCCGCCTATCGCAAGACCGACCTGTTCGTGCTTGCCTCCAAGGTTGCCAAGGACGGCGACCGGGATGGCCTCCCCAACGTGCTGATCGAGGCGCAAAGCCAGCGGCTCGCCTGCGTTTCGACCGACGTTTCGGCGATCCCGGAATTGATCGAGCACGATGTGACGGGCTTGCTGGTTCCACCGGGTAACCCGATTGCACTTGCCGAAACGCTCGAACGCCTGATCCGCGATCCTGAGGAGCGGGCTCGGCTTGGGGCGGCCGGCGAGCACCGAGTGCGCAGCCTTTTTTCGATGGAGGTGGGCATCAATTTGCTGGCAAGGCGCTTCGGGCTCGCTTCCGTCTGCCCGTGGGGAAGCGATCCCAGTGAACCTATCCTCCCATCCACGGGAAGAGTTTCCGGCAGGCAGCGGAACGCAGCTCAAATGGAAGAATGCGTATCGCCTTTTATGCGCCGCTGAAACCTCCCGATCATCCAGTTCCTTCGGGGGACCGAAAGGTCGCGCAGCTGTTCCTCGCGGCCTTGCGGATGGCTGGCCACGACGCCCTCATAGCCTCCCGATTTCGCAGCTATGACGGGCGCGGCGACCCGCTGCGCCAAGCGCGGGTGGCGTCTGTCGGCGCGCGATTTGCGGCCCGCTTTGTCCGCCGCTGCCTCGAGGCGCCGCAAACTGCTCCAGAGCTTTGGTTTACCTACCACCTCTATCATAAGGCGCCGGATTGGCTGGGCCCGCAGATTGCAGATGTCCTCCGCATTCCCTATGTCGTCGCCGAGGCTTCCGATGCGCCAAAGCAGGCGTCGGGCGGCTGGGCGGCGGGTCGCCGGGCAGCTGAGCGCGCGATTAGGCGCGCCGACGCAGTGATCGGGCTGAACCCGGCCGATCGGGAGTGCGTCCTGCCGTTGTTGCAGGACGCGCGGCGTTGGGTGGCCTTCAAGCCCTTTATCGATGCTGCGCTCTATGGCGGGCAAGCATGCGCAAGGGCTGGGCCGCCGCGCCTGATCGCGGTCGCGATGATGCGCTACGGAGACAAGCTCGCGTCGTACCAAATGCTCGCGTATGCACTTTCGCACCTCCTCGATCTGCCATGGTCATTGGAGGTGATCGGTGACGGGCCGGCGCGGTGCGCTGTCGAGGACGCGCTCTGTCCGCTCGAAGAGCGGGTGACCTGGGCGGGAGAAATCAGTCCCATGGAAATTGCGCGGCGCTTGGCCTCTGCCGATCTGTGCGTGTGGCCGGCTCTAAACGAAGCCCTGGGCATGGCGCTTCTGGAGGCGCAGGCGAGTGGGGTACCGGTGGTGGCAGGCGCCACGGGCGGTATCAGCGAGATCGTCGTGCATGGGGTAACCGGCCTTCTCGTCCCACCCACCGATACGCCGGCCTTTGCCCTGGCGGTGCGCAGCCTGCTCGTCGACCGCCAGCGGTGTGCCGCCATGGCTGAAGCCGCGCGGGCCCGTGTCAGGGCAGAGCACGATTTATCCTCAGCCGCTCGTCGCTTGAATGCGGTGTTCGATGCGGTATTGCCAGGAAAGCTGGGTGGAATCGCGAGCCCACGAATTTCATGACCGGCTCCGTCCTGCTCTATGTACAGCACCTGCTCGGAATCGGGCATATGCGCCGCTCATTGCGAATTGTCGAAGCGCTGGCGCGAGAAGGTATCAGGGTCACTCTGATCTCGGGAGGAGAGCCGCTTTCCTCTCTGGCGTGCACTTCGGCCGAACGCGTCATCCAGCTGCCTCCGATCAGAGCCCTCGACGCGGGGTTCAAGGTGCTCGTTGACGGGACAGGCCGGCCGATTGACGACGAGCTGCGAACAGCACGTCGCTCGGCGCTTTTGGCCGCCTTTGCGGACGCGCAACCTGATGCCGTGTTGATCGAAGCGTTTCCGTTTGGCCGCCGGGCGTTTCGTTTTGAGCTTGATGGGCTGATCGAAGCCGCCCGGGCGCGGCTTCCACGGCCGCTCATTCTTTGTTCGCTGCGCGACGTCGTGGTTTTGCCGAGCGACCCGCGGCGTCCCAAGGAGATCGTCGATCGGGTTCGCAATGACTTCGATTTCGTGTTGGTTCATGGTGATCCCGCTTTCATCCCGCTCGAAGAGAGCTTCCCGCTCGCATCGGAAATCAGCGATCGGCTGATCTATACCGGCTACGTAGCCAAGGCACCCGAGGCCGGTCATGCGGCTGCCTCCGAAGAGACCGCCGGCGCCGACGAGGTTGTGGTCTCGGTTGGCGGAGGTGCAGTCGGCGGGGCATTGCTGAGGACCGCAATCGAAACCCGCCGACAGGGATACTTGGCGAACCGTAGATGGCGTCTGCTTGCCGGCCCCAACCTGCCCGAACCGGAATTCGCGGCACTCGCCGCCGGTCTGCCCGAGGGAGTCGTCCTCGAACAGTATCGGCCGGACTTTCCGCAGATGTTGGGGCGCTGCCGTGTCTCGGTGAGTCAAGCCGGGTACAACACGGTGCTCGATATTCTCACGGCCCGAGCAGCTGCTGTCGTCGTGCCGTTCGCATCCGGGCGTGAAACCGAGCAGAGCTTACGCGCGGAACGGCTCGCGGCCCGCGGTGTCCTCGAGCTTCTTCCCGAGAACCAGCTGTCACCCGACCGACTCGCTTCTGCCATGAATCGTGCGATGTTTGCTCGCCCGGCAACGATTGCGATCGACACGGGCGGAGCTCGACGAAGTGCTAGGCTGATAGCGGACATGATCCGGTCTCCCGACCGAGAATTTGGCGTTCGGTCGGGACTATCGATATGATCCGCCTATAACCGGGTTCTTGCCGGGCCGATGATGGTGAAATGGCCGGATCTAATGGCCGAGTTTGATCGCTGGGAGGAGGCGGGGAAGGTCGCGACGCTATGGTGGCGCGACGACGACGCGGTGGCACCGACCGCACGACTCGGCCGCTTACTGTCGATCGCCTCGGGAGTGCCGGTCTCACTCGCGGTAATCCCTGCTGATGCTGAGCAGGAGCTTGCTCAGTGGCTCGCCGAATACCTGCACTCAGCGCCGAGGCGGTCTGTTGCGGTTCTCCAGCATGGTTGGCGGCATTTGAACCACTCGGGCGTTGCGAAAAAAAGCGAATTCCCAGCGGAACGCCCAACATCCGAGATGGCCTCCGAGCTGGCCGCCGGCCGGGCGCGCCTGAGCGATTTGTTCGGAGCCCGCGCGCAACCGGTCTTGGTACCACCGTGGAATTGGTTCGATGGGTCTCTGTTGGGTTTGCTCGCCCGTTGCGGCCTGACCGGAATTTCACGAGCACGAGCGCGAAGCGGCTCCTTGCGGGCACTGGGCATTATCGAGGTGAATATCCATGTCGACCTCGTTGCCTGGAAAGAAGGTCGTGGATTCATTGGGGAAGATGCAGCCTTGGGTGGTCTGGTGGAACACCTGCGGGCGCGCCGTCTTCGCGCGGCGTGCGCGGACGAGCCAACAGGAATCCTGACCCACCACCTGGTCCAGGATCAGGCGACGGATGCGTTCCTTGACCAGCTGATCACGGTAAGCGTCGCCCATCCCGCGGTGCTCTGGCTCGATGCAAGCGAAATCTTCACTTCTCATATGCTTGATTTGGCATGACCCGCCACGTCTATCCACCTTCGGCTCTTTTGGGTGATTACCTTCGGGCTGCAGCCGGATTCTTTCCGACGGTCGGAGTACTCGCGATCGCGCCGGTCGGAATTGTCGGCGAGACAATGCTGGGTGGATTTGCAGCCCTTTTTGCGGTGTTTGGTATCAGGACCGCGCTGCGCCATTGCACTTCCATCGAAGTGACCGAGACATTTTTGCAATCTTCGGGTCTTCTGCAGACCTCGATCTGGTGGAGCAAGCTCGACCAAATGAAACTTTCTTATTATTCCACCCGGCGGGACGGGCACGGGGGGTGGATGCAGCTCAAGCTCGGCGCCGGCTGGTCGACTTTGCGAGTTGACAGCCGGGTTGAGGGGTTTTCCGAGTTGGTGAGCGCGTCGGCCAATGCTGCCGAGATGCGCGGCCTGTCGTTAGATCCGGCCACATTGGCTAACCTGAAGGCTCTCGGCATCGAACTACGGCCCACGGAACCGCGATTTGGAAACGCGACCGGAGTCGTTGTATGACCGATCTCCTGCAGGTTCGCGACCTCCACGTCCGGTTCGCGGCACCCGGCGGCTTCATCCGCGCGGTCACTGGCGTTTCGTTCCGTGTGCGCCCGCAATCGATTGTGGCTCTGGTCGGCGAATCCGGGTCCGGAAAATCGGTCGTCAGCCAGACAATCCTCCGGATTCTCCCGCGCAGCGGAGTAATCACCCGCGGCGAGGTTTTGTTCGCCGACCCTCGGCTCGACGGCCGGGTTGTCGACATCGCGAAGCTGCCGAGTGACAGCGCGGAAATGCGGGCGATCCGCGGCGGCAGGATTTCGATCATCTTTCAAGAGCCGATGACCTCACTGTCGCCTCTGCATACGGTCGGCAATCAGGTCGGAGAGGCATTGCGGCTTCATCGGCCGGTGACTGCCGCGCAAGCAGCCGAGTTGACCGAGGAGATGCTGCGCCTCGTCGGGTTTCCCGACCCCAAGCACGCATGCCGCAATTACCCTTTCGAGCTGTCTGGCGGATTGCGTCAGCGTGCGATGATTGCGATGGCGTTGGTCTGCCGGCCGGCGCTGCTGATTGCGGACGAGCCGACGACCGCACTTGATGTGACGATCCAGGCGCAGATTCTGAGGTTGATGATCGACCTGCGGCACGAACTCGGCATGGCGGTGCTGCTGATCACCCACGACCTCGGTGTCGTCGCCAACGTTGCCGAGGAAATAGTTGTCATGTACCGCGGTGAGGTGATGGAGAGCGGGACGCTCGACGACATCTTCCGCCGGGCGGAACATCCCTACCTGAAGGCGCTGCTTCGCGCGGTGCCGCGCTTCGATATGAAGCCCGGCGAGCGCCTAGTCCCGATACGCGAGATTGCGTCCGGAGATGCTCCGCACTTGATGGCGGAGAAGAGAAAATGGCCGGCCGACGCGGTCGCCCCGTTGCTTGAATGTATTGACGTCAGAAAGACCTACACGATCCGCAAAAGCGGGTTGTTCGGCAGCGCCAAATCGGGGCCGCGCGTGGTCGCAGTCGACGCAATTAGCCTCAAGATCGAACGTGGCGAGTGCCTTGGACTGGTCGGAGAGAGCGGTTGCGGCAAGACGACCCTCAGCAAGGTTCTGTTGCGCGCCGTCAATCCGGATTCCGGCTCGATCATTTTCAACGATCACGGGCGATTGATCGATGTCCTCTCGCTCGAGGGGGAGGATTTGAAGCAGTTTCGTCGACAGGTGCAGTTTGTTTTTCAAGATCCGTTCGGATCTCTAAACCCGCGCATGACGGTTTACGACATAATCGAAGAACCCCTGATCATCCACGGTATCGGCGATCAGCGCTCGCGTCGTGAAATGGTGCACGAACTCGTGACGCTGGTCGGACTGGATTTGCGGCACGTCAAGCGTTATCCGCACAGCTTTTCCGGGGGCCAGCGGCAACGCATCGGCATCGCCCGGGCTCTTGCACTGCGACCCGGCCTTGTTATCTGCGACGAGCCAACTTCGGCTCTCGACGTTTCGATCCAGGCACAGATCCTCAATCTGTTGATGGATCTGAAGCAAAAATTAGCCCTGACTTATCTTTTCATCTCACACAATCTCGCCGTCGTCGACTACATCGCCGACCGCATCGCCGTAATGTGCGCGGGGCGTATTGTCGAAATCGCTGACCGCGCGATGCTGTTTCGCAATCCTATTCACCCGTACACGCAGACCCTGCTTGCCGCCGTGCCGACGCCAGATCCGGCGCAACGGTTGGATTTCAATCAGCTGCTCGCCGATAAGGCATCGGATCCGACTGCCTGGCCCGAGCCGTTTCGTCGCGATCCCGTGAACCCTCCGCGACTGATTGAGATAGCTGAAGGTCATTGCGTCGAAGCCACTGCGCCGCCGGTAGTATTGGCCGGCTGGGCGGCCAGCCGCGTCCGGGCGTAAAATCCATCGGCGGATGAGCGAGACCCGTTTCAACCGCCGCGAGGTACTGCAAATCGGATTTGCGGCGACTGTCGCGCTTGCCGTACCAACCGAAGCACCAGCCGAATTGCAGGAAACCCCAGCTCTCAAGAACGATGTAGGAACTGGAAATCTGCCCAAAGTCGAAGAGCGAGTGCCGGAAGAGCCGGCAGTGGCAGAGTTGGAAACCATCGGCACCCCGGGGGGCGAGTTGCGGATGCTTATGGGTGGCCCCAAGGACACCCGAATGATGGTGGTGTACAGCTATGCGAGGCTGGTCGGGTACACTCCCTCGCTTAAGTTTGCGCCGGATATCCTCAAATCGATCGAAATCGAAGACAATCGAGTCTTCACGCTCCACTTACGCAAAGGACACAAATGGTCGGATGGACAGCCGTTCACCACTGAAGATTTCCGATACTGGTTCGAGGACGTCGCGCAGAATAAACACTTGTCGCCGTCGGGACTGCCAATTTCAATGCTGCCGCAAGGCGAGGGACCTCGCTTCGAGGTGTTGAGTGAAGCAGCGGTTCGCTATACGTGGGCACGACCGAACCCACTCTTCTTACCGGATCTGGCCGGGCCGAGCCCGCTCTTCATCTACCGGCCATCTCATTATCTGAAGCAATTCCACGAAAAATATGCCGACAAGAAGGTTCTAGATGGCTTGGTAACGCAGGCAAAGCAACGCAATTGGGCAGCGTATCATAATAAATTAGACGCGATGTATCGGGATGACAACCCTGACTTGCCGTCTTTGGAGCCTTGGATACTGAAAACGAGACCCCCTGCCGACCGTTTTATATTCGAAAGGAACCCATATTATTATCGGATCGATAAGCAAGGAAATCAACTTCCGTACATCGATCGAGTAATATTGTCTATTGCGGATAGCAAGATCATCCCTGCCAAGACCGGGGCTGGCGAGAGCGATCTCCAAGCACGCTATCTGCGCTTCGACAACTATACTTTTCTAAAAGCAAGCGAAGACCGCAACCACTACAAGGTGCGGCTTTGGCGAACCGGTCCCGGCAGCCAGCTGGCGCTTTATCCAAACCTGAATGTCAATGACGATGTCTGGCGTGGTCTCGTGCGAGATTTGCGTTTTCGACGCGCCTTATCGCTCGCGGTCAATCGCCACGAGATCAACCAGGTTATTTATTTCGGGCTGGCTATAGAGGGGCAGAACACTTTGCTGCCGCAGAGCCCCCTCTATGATCCCCGGCATCGTTCCGCTTGGGCACAATTCGACACGCGTGAGGCTAACCGCCTGCTCGACTTGGTCGGACTCGCTAAGGGGAGCGACGGCATAAGGCAGCTTCCGGACGGAAGGCCGGCAGAGATCGTCGTCGAGAATTCGGGAGAGTTGACCGAACAATCGGACGTCCTTGAGCTGATTAGAGATTCCTGGCGTCGCGTTGGGATCAAACTCTTCGCCAAACCGTCGCAGTTGACCTTGTTCCGGCGACGTGTCTTTTCCGGCGAGGCGTTGATGTCGATCGATAAGGGGATCGAAAACGGCTTGGCGACCCCCGCCATGTCGCCCTGGGAGTTCGCGCCGACTACTCAGCAGCAACTCGAATGGCCCAAATGGGGTCAGTATTATGAGACAAAGGGCGCGGCCGGGGAACCCCCGGGTTTACCGTCCGCCATTCGGCTGCTGCAGCTTTACGAAGAGTGGCTTGCCGCAGGGAGTGAGGAAGCACACACGCGCGTGTGGCACGACATGCTTCAGATTTGGGCCGACGAGGTATTCTCGATCGGAACCGTCGCGGGTGTGTTACAACCCGTTGTGGTTAACGACAAACTTCGCAATGTTCCCGAGCAGGGGATCTACAATTGGGATCCGGGCGCCTATTTCGGGATTTACAAGCCGGACGGGTTTTGGTTCGACCTATCGGAGGCGTCGGCGAAATCGGCGTCAGCAACGATCTCGCCCCCAGGGCCTCGATAGGAAGCCAGGCGAGATGCTCAGCTATATTGTGCACCGCATTCTGATAATGATCCCGACACTGATCGCGATCAGTATCGTGATCTTCACGATTATTAACCTACCGCCGGGCGATTACTTTACCACCTACATCGCCGAACTGCAAAGTTCGGGCGAGGCGGCGGACCTCGCCAAAATCAATTTCTTAAAAGCGGAGTATGGTTTCGATCGCCCGCTCTGGGAGCAATATATATTCTGGGCCGGCGGCCTCCTCCATGGCGACATGGGGTACTCTTTTGCGTATAATTTGCCGGTGAACCAAGTGGTCGGTGACCGATTATTAATGACTTTCATTGTGTCCTTGTCGACGATTTTGTTCACTTACATTGTTGCGTTCCCGATTGGAGTCTACTCAGCAACTCACCAATACAGCTGGTCGGACCACCTATTGACCCTGCTCGGATTTCTAGGGTTGGCGACTCCGAGCTTTCTGCTGGCTCTGGTCCTGCTTTACCTGGCCAATGTGTATTTCGGTATTTCGATCGGCGGACTAATGGACCCGAAATACGTCGATCAGCCTTGGACTTTCGATAAGGTCGTATCGGTGGCGGCGCATCTCTGGATCCCCGTTGTCGTTATCGGCACGGCTGGAACTGCGAGCATGATCCGGCGGCTGCGCGCCAATCTGCTCGATGAACTGCAGAAGCAGTATGTTGTGACCGCCCGGGCAAAAGGCCTCCACCCCCTCAAACTATTATTCAAGTATCCTTTACGAATGGCCCTCAATCCGTTTATCTCCGATATCGGCTCACTCTTGCCTCACGTGATCTCCGGTGCGGCGATCGTCTCTGTAGTGATGTCTTTACCGACCACCGGACCGATGTTGCTCGACGCGTTACGCAGTCAAGACATGTATCTAGCCGGTTCGTTTTTGATGTTCATGGCATTTCTCACGGTCATCGGCGTCTTTGTATCGGACCTCGCGCTCGCAGTGCTCGACCCGCGCATCCGATTGCAGGCGGGCCGTCGCGAATGAGCGAGATGACTTTCGCAGGCGGCGTCCCGCGGGACCGGGCTGACGCCCCGTCTGCGCCGACCGCCGACCGACTGGCGCACTATGTTTCCGACGCGCCATTCGACCCTTATTCCGTCGAGAGAATGACGCCGGCGCAGGAGCGCTTTTATATGGCGTCGGAGTGGCGAATGGTGTGGTGGAAGCTACGCCGCCACCGCATCGCCGTCGTGTCCGGCGCGATCCTTCTGATCATGTACGCATCGATCCTGATTTGTGAGGTCCTCGCCCCATACGACCTCGACGCCCGCAATACCGATTTCATCTATGCTCCGCCACAACGGATCCGGATCTTCGACAAAGGTCAACTGGTCGCCCCGTTTGTCTATGGGTACGATTATCGGCTCGACATGAACACCCTCGAACGGGTGTATACGAGCAACGGCAACCGGGAGCCGATCCGGTTCTTCTGCCACAGCGGCGAGTATCGCTTCTGGGGATTGTTTCCGGGTGATCTCCACCTGGTTTGTCCGGCGGTTGGTGGGCAGCTTTTTCTGGCCGGGACCGATCGGCTGGGCCGCGATCTGTTGTCTCGAATGATTTACGGGGCGCGCATATCGCTGACCGTCGGGCTTCTCGGCGTGGCGGTCAGCTTTACCCTTGGTATTCTGATCGGCGGGATTGCCGGCTATTACGGCGGGTGGACCGACATCCTGATCCAACGCGGGATCGAGGTCATCCAATCGTTCCCGCACCTGCCGCTGTGGATGGCGTTATCGGCAATCCTGCCGGTGAGCTGGAGCCCGATCCTTGTCTATATCGGCATTACCCTGATCCTCGGTATGATCGAATGGACCCATCTCGCCCGTGCAGTACGATCGAAGCTCCTGGCATTGCGCGAGGAGGACTTTTGTACCGCCGCGGTGCTGATGGGCGCGAAGCCCGCGCGAGTCATCGGCCGGCATCTGCTGCCGAGCTTTATGAGCCACCTGATCGCCTCGGCTACCCTGATGATCCCCGGCATGATCCTCGGCGAGACTGCGCTTTCCTTCCTCGGCCTGGGGCTGCGGCCGCCGATGACAAGTTGGGGAGTACTGCTCAACGAAGCTCAGAACATCAACGTCGTAGCGCTCTATCCATGGCTGATGTTTCCCGTCGCCTGTATCATCATCACCGTCCTGGCCTTCAATTTCTTCGGAGACGGACTACGCGACGCTGCCGACCCCTACCATTGAGGGGGAGCTTCCGGGGGAAGAAACGTGGCGAACTGGTTCGATAGATTGAAGCCGCTAAAAGGACGTGCCGGGCTCGACTTGATGAGCAGCGCAGCCTTGCTGCTTATCATCTCGGGTCCCCAAGCTCTGGCCGAAGATGAGCCGGCCGCGAGGGCTCCGCTCCCGCCGATGTTGCGGGGCACCCCGGCCGAAGCCCGCGAGCGGCAGAGGCCCGATCCAGCCCCGAATCACAATCCGTCGAACCTTCACACACCGGCGATCAGGTTCGATCGACTGAAGTCCCAATTGTCGCAAAAGAAGCCTCGCCCCCATTCCGCCTCGCATTTCGGTACTTCGGCGGCCAAGAAGTGGGAAAGGCCTGCACGGCTTGCGGATCATTCGACTGACGCCGCCTCTCCCAGCCAACGCCATCGCACTGTCGCCTCCGAAAAAAGGGAAAGACAGGACCGATCCCCGGCCGAGCCTGAAATCGGCTCGTTTTCCCCCTCGAGCGACTATCCCGATCCGCGGATCGGGAGCACCACCGTGCCCCGAGAGGACCCGCGGCACGCTCCACCCCTCTACAATCCCAATTACTTTGCTGGACCACCCGCATATGGTTACGCTCCGAGCTATCCCTATGCATGGGCACCACCCGGACCCGGAGTCTTTCGGTAAAGGTGATCCCTGTCCAAAATGCCTAACATCGCTGCGAGGGAATGCAGCCGGGCCTGCTTTTCAAGTTGATGGAGGTCGACCAGCTCGATGATCAAACGATTTCATGCACTCTATGTCGGCCAGATCGAACTGGACAACATCGGCCTGCAAGGCACGCCGGCAAACGACCGCCGGTATCCGAACGAGCGGCTCAGCGAGGTATTTTGGACGGCCCGCGATGTGGCCAAGGAAATGGACGAGCTGGGCTATTATGCCTTTTGGACGGCCGAGCATCATTTCCAGCGTGAGGGTTATGAGTGCCTGCCCAACCTGATTCAGCTTGGGCTATGGCTCGCCACCCAGACGCGTCACCTGAAATTCGGCTGCGCCTTCAATATCCTCCCGATGTGGCATCCGATCCGGCTGGCGGAAGACTACGCCATGGCGGACATCGTCACCGATGGCCGAGTAATAATGGGAGTTGGCCGCGGATATCACACGCGCGAGGTCGAAACCTTTGGAGCGCCGCTCCTCGATGCCGAAGGTAATCGTGAGCTATTTGAAGAACAACTCCAGCTTCTCATAAAATGCTTCAACGAGGAGACGTTCCATCACAAGGGCAAATATTACGAATGCCCGCCGTCAGTCCCCTATCGCGGCTACCAGCTTGAGGAAATTACGGTAGTGCCCCGGCCGAAACACTTGCCGGTTGAGGTATGGATGCCAATAGCCAGCGGCAGGACCATCGATATGATGGCGAAATACGGCCTAAAGGCGATGGTCACCTTGAACGGCGAAAAAATCCTGGATGACGTGGTTCGCGCCTTCCACGCGGCCTGCGTTCGGCACGGTCGCCCTTCACAGCTCGGCCAAGATATGATCTGGGGGGCAGGTGTTTACCTTGCCGACAGCCGTGAAGAGGCGATCCGTCGCGTCGAGCCTTCGCACGACGAGCGCTACAAATGGTTCGCTCCGTTTGGCTTTGTGCGCTATGCCGATGAGCAAGGCCGGACTTGGGGCACCCCAGGGGCACCGGCGCGGGTGCCGTCGCTGCGCGATGGCGTTGAGCAGAAGGCTTGGTTCTGCGGGCCGCCGTCTCAGGTCATCGACGGGATCAAGTCGATCGAGGCGAAGTATCCGGGCCTGGAGGATTTCATGATCCACTGGGCCGAGGGATTGCCCCCCGAGGAGTTCAAAGAGCAGCTCAGATGGTTCGCCAAGGATGTCATGCCGGCGTTCAACCGTGGTTGAGCAAGGACAACGATGAGGCGGTCCTCGGGCTAATTCGAGGTAGTGCCGGCGACGGCGACAGCCGCGGCGAGCATGGCCGATCATCGGACCAGCGCTGCAGCACCCCTTGTGGCGTTTATCGCGAGCTAACATCTTCTCGCGGATCACCGGAGATCTGCGCATGCGTTCCCTCCATCCAGTCCGCGGCACTCAAGACCTTCTCCCGGAGGCGGCGCGACGCCATCGGCAAGTGAGCGAGACGGCGCGCGCCATGGCCGAGTTGTATGGCTTTGTCGAGATGGCAACCCCGATTTTCGAATTCACCGAAGTTTTCGCACGGCCGATTGGCGAGCATACCGACATCGTCGCCAAGGAGATGTACACGTTTACCGATCGCGGCGGCGAAGAGGTGACCTTGCGGCCGGAGAATACTGCCGGTGTGGTCCGCGCGGTGCTATCGAACGGCCTCGTCCAAAGCTTGCCGCTCAAATTCTTCTACAGCGGCCCAATGTTCCGTTACGAACGGCCGCAAAAGGGCCGATTTCGTCAATTCCACCAAATCGGCGTCGAATTGATCGGCGTCCCGCAGCCGCAAGCCGATGTCGAGGTCATCGCCTTAGGCCGCCGCGTTCTCGACGCGCTCGGGATAGGCGACCGCGTCGTTCTCGAACTCAATACGCTCGGCGACAGCGAGAGCCGCAGCGCTTACCGTGAGGCGCTCGTCTCCTACTTTTCGGCGCGCGCGTCAGAACTTTCGGAGGACAGCCGGCGGCGGCTCGAGCGCAACCCGCTGCGCATCTTTGATTCGAAAGAAGAAACCGACCGGCGAGTCGCTCTCGATGCTCCTGCCTTTGCCGATTACCAGAACGCCGAGGTGCGTCGCTTCTTCGATCGGGTCTGCGCCGGACTCGATCGGCTCGGCATGATCTACCGACTTAACCCACGGCTCGTGCGTGGGCTCGATTATTATACCCATACTGCATTCGAGTTCGTGACGGCCGACCTGGGCGCGCAGGGCACAGTGATGGGCGGCGGTCGATATGACGGGTTGGTCGAGATGATGGGTGGGCCCGCGCTGTCCGGAATCGGCTGGGCGGCCGGCATAGAGCGACTAGCAATGCTGATAGCCGAACCACCCCCGCCGCCGCGCCCGATCGCCGTGGTGCCGATTGGAGAAGCTGCGGAAGGAGAGGCGCTGACCCTCGCAGAGGTGTTGAGAAACGATGGCTGGGTCGTCGATCTCGGCTATTCCGGGAACGTGGCCCGCCGCATGCGGCGGGCGAATAATGCGAACGCACGTGCAGCGGTGCTGATCGGAGAGGAGGAAATCACGCGTAATGTAGTCGCCCTGCGTGATCTCGATAGTGGCGAACAGATGGAGGTCCCGATGGAACCATCGTTGAGTGAGTTGCGAGCCCGTCTGCAGGCGTTCTACTGTTGAACGCGTTATGGGAGGATCTCTCGAGGAGCATTTGGATCAGCTTCTCCGTCGCCACGCGGAGCTGCGCGATGCGCTCGCCGGCACGGGTCTCGCGGGCGCCGATTTCGCAAAATCGTCGAAAGAATACAGCGAGCTGACCCCGATCGTCGACGGGATCGACGCGCTCCGCCGCGCCCGCGAAGAGTTTGCCTCCCTCACAGATCTCGCCCAATCTAGCGAAGATGCGGAGCTGAAAGCGCTTGCCGAGGACGAGCTGCACGGCTTGCGCGAGCGGCTCCCCGCGCTTGAGCAGCGAGTCAAGCTGGCGCTGTTGCCGAAGGACGCCGACGACGAACGTAACGCCATCCTCGAGGTCCGCGCTGGTACCGGCGGCGACGAGGCGGCGTTGTTCGCGGCGGAACTCTTTCGCATGTACCAAAAATATGCCGCACTGCGAGGGTGGCGTTTCGAGATCCTCGATCTTTCGGAGACCGGGCTCGGCGGATTTAAAGAGGCGACCGCCTCGATTAGCGGTCGGGACGTTTTCGCCAGGCTCAAATTTGAGTTCGGGGTACACCGAGTACAACGCGTTCCCGAAACCGAGGCGGCCGGTCGCATCCACACCTCCGCCGCAACCGTTGCCGTGCTCCCCGAGGCGGAGGACGTCGATATTCGTATCGAGGAGAGGGACTTGCGTATCGATGTCTTCCGGGCCAGCGGACCTGGCGGTCAGTCGGTGAATACGACAGACAGCGCGGTGCGGATCACCCATATTCCGACAGGACTGGTGGTAATACAGCAGGATGAGAAATCGCAGCACAAGAACAAGGCGAAGGCGCTGAAGGTACTTCGCTCGCGCCTTTACGACATGGAACGGCGGGCGCGCGACAGCGCACGCGCTGCCGAGCGGAAGAGCCAAGTCGGTAGCGGCGACCGATCGGAGCGGATCCGCACCTATAATTTCCCGCAAGGGCGAGTTACCGACCACCGCATCAATCTCACCCTTTACAAAATAGACAAGGTGATGAGCGGGGAGGCGTTGAACGAGATCATCGACGCAATTCTGGCCGAGGATCAGGCCGCGAGGTTGGCCGCTGTTGAAACAGGCTGAAGGAACGTTTGGCTGGCTTATTGCCGAAACTGCGGCAGCATTATCGGCGGCCGGTGTCGCGGATCCCCGGCGGCAGGCCCGCCGATTGGTTTCCGGAAGTCTCGCGATACCTCCGGCCGATCTTTTCGGTCACCCCGACTGCGCATTAGACGAACAGCAGATCAGCCGGGTGCGGGCACTGTTGCGTCGCATGGTCGCCGGTGAGCCTTTAAGCCGAATCTTCGAAAGACGTGAGTTCTGGGGGCTGGAGTTTAGTCTGTCGGCCGACACTCTCGACCCCCGCCCCGACACGGAGACGGTCATCGCGGCCGTGCTCAGGCGAGAGCCTGATCGAAGCGCGCCTCTCCGGTTGCTCGATCTCGGCACCGGTACCGGCTGCCTCCTGCTTGCGCTCCTTGCCGAGTTTCCGGAAGCGAGCGGAGTTGGTATCGATATCGCCGAGGGCGCCGCGAGGACCGCAACCCGCAATGCCGTCAAACTGGGCCTTTCCGATCGGGCCCGCTTCATCGTCGGCGATTGGGCAACTGCAGTGTCGGGGAAGTTTGACGCCATCCTCGCGAATCCGCCCTACATCGCGAGCGAAGCGCTCGCGCTACTGCCTCGCGAGGTAGCGTGCCACGATCCATGGCGGGCTCTCGATGGCGGCAATGACGGTTTGCGGTCGCATCGAGCAATAGCCGAAGCTGCACCGAGGCTTCTTTTCCCTCACGGCATCTTAGCTACGGAAATCGGGGCGGGCCAAGCGGACGCGGTCGCCACCATCATGAAGGATAACAGCTTGGTCGTGGTCGGGATCGAGAAGGATCTTGCCGGTATCGCTCGATGCGTGATCGCGCGTCCGCCGCCGCATCGCCGGCGAGGACAGAAAAAGGTTGGAATGCGCTGCGGTCCCGTCTAGGCTGGCGTCGCTCGGGGCTCGGTGTCCGCGTTATGCGAAGCGGCAATGCCCACCTGAAATAACCCGAGAGGGGCTAGGGGAATGCTCCTGCCGGACAAACGTCCGATAACGTCCACCGCGATTAGACAGGTGTCATGAGACCAGGACCAAACAAACGCTCGCGCGGCCGCAACAATGGGAATAACCAGCACCACAACCGTCCGCGAATGCCTCATCGAATTCAGACGTTTGACAGCAACGGTCCGAACATAAAGATCCGTGGCAACGCGTACCAAGTCTTTGAACGCTATGTCGCGCTCGCACGTGAGGCGGCGGCAAGCGGTGATCGGATCGCAGCCGAAAATTTTTACCAACACGCGGAGCACTATTTCCGCGTTATGAATGCCAACGGCGAGGCCAATTCTCAGGGCGGGGCACCGCCGCGCCCGACAACTCCGGCGGATGTTGAGTTGGGCGGCGCCGAAGGAGAACGCCAAGAGGCAGAAGAAAATCTGGTGCAACCCCGGCCTCAGCCGCTGCCGGATGATCAGCCGCCCGGGTTCTGAGTAGGCCGAAAACGATCTCTGGCGAAGCTCAAGAACGGATGGGGCCGGCTACGCGGTTCGTTATCCTTCCTGATCGGAACCGACGACCAGGTGACATTCCCGGACCTCGTCGCGCGGGATTCTCAGTGT
This sequence comes from uncultured Alphaproteobacteria bacterium, assembly GCA_963695605.1. Classification (GTDB taxonomy): domain Bacteria; phylum Pseudomonadota; class Alphaproteobacteria; order ATCC43930; family CGMCC-115725; genus AP-15. The sequence continues at coordinate 165,891 of CAVOHI010000094.1, forward strand.
GGCCGGAGGGTTCAACTGGCGCAGGACAAGTGCGTCCCCTTCCCAGCCCACGAACTGCTTTATCAAAACCGCCTGTCCTTCCTTATATACGACCACATCCCGGCCGCGGATCGGTGGTTTGAACGGGTTCACATGCAATAGCCAACCCGGTTCATAGCGTGGTTCCATGCTGTCGCCGACCATATAGATCGCGTAAGCCGAGCGCACGCCGCTCAAGTTGGCTGGCCGTGGCGTATATCCGATCGGGCCATCTTCAAGAAACATTTCCTGGTCAGTCCCCCCCCGCGCACCACTGCGGATTGGTATCCGATCCGGCTCGTGGAGCGGTCGCGACGGCGAAGCGCCGGGTGTAGCGGACCCCGCAGACGGCGGGCGACCTCGCCCAGGCCGTGGGGCGTCGCCTGCGGGTGGACTAGCTGTGGTATCGACTGCATGCCGCAAGACTTCGTCCTCTGGCACACGGAGGAAAGCCGCTAGATGGACCACCTCCAGCGGCTTCATCTGGCGATCTCCCTTGAGCATGCGAGATACGGCTGATGGGGCAAGACTGAGATGGCGAGCGAGATCCGCTTGGGATGCACCGACGCGCGCCAGGGCTTGGTTAAACCAGGAACCGTCCATAATGCGTCCTTCACAATTTGCTATTGTTGACAGCCTCACAACGAATGCCTAACATACCGGTGCATTACTGACAAGCTAATTGATGAACGATCGCATGAAAACGACAAGGCTTCCTTCATACCTCGCAATCAAGGATTTAGAGAAGGATATCGGTTGCGCCTATTTAGTCGATGAATCGGGCGGTCGGCGTCCTTGCGGGGCTGCGCGGAGACCGTCCTCGTCTTATTGTCCGCACCACCATTCTCTTTGCCACATCGTTTGCGGGAGCAAGGCCGAAACCGACCGCCTGCGAGAGGTCGAAGCCCTTGCAAGCGCTGTCGGCGGCCGACGAGCACGGCCGCGTACGGAGCCTACTCGACAGTTTCTGAAACGGCTGGAGCACGCCGTCCGCGAGCTTTTTTGACCAAAACGTTCACGATTTGTTCGGGTACCGAATGACGCAGAAGAGTTTTCGGCAGCGATCGCCAGTCAAGGAGATTGCCGATGCGATCCCAACGCCAGAGCGGAGCACCCACGGGATCGTCGAGCGGTTAGATCGCACGATCAGCGATGCCTCCGGCCGCCCGGCCCGACCCTATCGGTTTGTCGACACACTCGCCGTCATGGAAAGACGGGGCTCGATCACCGCGGGAATGCGGCAAGCCGGAGAGGATTTTCGAGATTGTTTTGCCGTCGCGCAACTTGACCCGCTGAGCGCGTTCGACATATCGCGCCCGAGAATCGGCAATCGGGGCGGATTTAGGTCCGTGGAAGCGCCCGGGTCACGAATCGAGAACGCACGCAAGGTGATTTGGCGTGCTGTCCTTGCGGTTGGCGGCCTCGGGTCAGCCGGCGGTTCATGTATATGGCACGTGGTTGGATGGCAACAATCTCTGAAGGAGTGGGCTGTTGAGCAGGGCTGGAACGGTCGGCGTGTGAGCCAGGAGGCGGCCTCCGGTATCCTGATTGCCTCATTGGGTACGCTCGAGGCATATTTCGCTCAATCTGGCCTTGCTAGAATGACATTTACTGATTGACAATTCCGGATTGAGATGATATAGTTCCTATACGCTGGCAAGAGTGGGGAAGGGGATCACGCCGGCTCTTACGGCGACAGCGCCGCACTCCCGCTGGGTCGATGAGCAGGAGCTGCCCGGCGCTCCCATATCCGACGCCCACCGTCGGGGTGGCTCGCAAGAGAACCACATAAGAGATCAGTCCTCGATGCAACCGCCGGCATCCCGGCGTTCGCCACCAGCGTGATGCCGTAAAGGCGAAATACCAAAGGATTCTTAAAAGATGCGCGCGAGGAGCTTGCACGCAACTTCGCTTGGCTCGCGAGCGGAGTTGCCCAGGAACGAGCTCATCGCCGCTCTGACACCCGCAGAAGCGCGGGCGTTGCTTTACGAGTGGGCATTCTGGGCCCGACCCAATCAGTTGCCGCCCAATGGGGAGTGGCGGGTATGGCTCGTGCTTGCCGGCCGTGGCTTCGGCAAGACGCGAACGGGCGCAGAAATGATCCGCGCTCGCGTCACTGCGCGAACCGCACATCGACTTGCGCTCGTAGCGCCGACAGCTGGTGATGCTCGCGATGTCATGGTCGAAGGAGAAAGCGGCATCCTGGCAATCTCGCCGCCTTGGGAGCGGCCACGATATGAGCCGTCGAAGCGGCGTCTGACTTGGCCGAATGGAGCCATCGCCACGCTATTCAGTGCCGACGAACCCGAGCGCCTTCGCGGACCGCAGCACGACGCAGCGTGGTGCGACGAGCTTGCCAGTTGGCGCCATCCCGAGGCTTGGGACATGCTTATGTTCGGCCTGCGCCTGGGAACTGATCCGCGCGTCGTCGTGACGACGACGCCCCGGACGACATCGCTCATTCGTGGGCTGATCGCCGATCCGGCGGTCATCGCTACGCGGGGGACCACTTACGAGAACCGCGCCAATCTCGCCTCGGCGTTCTTCGGACAGATAATTCGCAAATATCAGGGGACGCGTCTCGGCCGCCAGGAGCTCGAAGCAGAGCTCCTGGAGGACGTTCCGGGTGCTTTGTGGAACCGCGGCATGTTGGAAGGATCGAGGGTCCGCGCGGCCCCGCCGCTGATAAGAGTGGTTGTCGCCATCGATCCAGCGGCGAGCTCAACTGAGCGGGCTGACGAGACCGGCATTATTGTTGCCGGCAAAGATGCCGGCGGACGAGGTTGGGTGCTCGCCGATGCCTCGGGTCGGTATCAGCCGACGGAATGGGCCAAGACAGCTGTTTCGGTTTATCGCGCGCACAAGGCCGATCGAATCGTGGCAGAGGTGAATAATGGCGGCGACATGGTCGAGGCGACGCTGCGGGTGATCGAGCCAAACGCGCCCTTCTCGGCTGTGCGTGCTTCCCGTGGAAAGGTAACTCGCGCAGAACCGATTGCGGCGCTCTACGAGCAAGGCCGGGTGCACCACCTCGGGGTGTTCCCGGAACTCGAGGATCAAATGTGCGCCTTTACCGCCAACGCGCATGGCAACGTCATGACCCGTTCGGCCGGCTACTCTCCGGATCGGGTCGATGCGCTGGTTTGGGCACTGACCGATCTCCTGGTTGAATCGATGCCCTCAGAGGGGATTTACGAGATGTACCGCCAGCTCAGTGGTCAACTGGCTGGTAGTGGGAAACGCGATACTTAAAAGCGCTTCGCCAATCATTACCGGGAAGGAGCCGATCATTGACCCTGCTTGTCAAGGACGCCAATACTACAACACAACCCATTTCGACGCAGACAGATGTCGCGGGCAACCTCGTGCCGGTTCATATGCCGGCGGCAATCGCGGGCGGCATAGCGACTCCGGTCGGCCCGACGGCCCCTCTTCCGGTTATAAATGCTGCTGGCTCTGCGGCGATCGACGGCAGCGGCACAGTTGTGACCGGCGGCATGGCACAGGCACTGTTTGCCGGCGTAGTTCCGGTCAACGGCTTCCTCGTCGCAAACAACTCTTCGGCCAGCCTCTATGTTTCTGATGTCGGGGCGGCAAGCGCCGGCGGCGGCTCGATCCCGATCGCGCCGGGTGCAGTGTTCATCACGCCGTCCGGTTATAAGCCGGCGGGGGTTGTCAGCCTCTTTGCCAGTTCGACCGGCCAGTCCTTTGCGGCTCGGAGATGGTGATGTCGCTGCCGGTATCAGCATCTGTGCCGGATCTGGCCATGACCGTACCAACGGGCTTTGCCGCCGCTCTCGGAATTTGGTTCGCTACGGCGACCGCTGTACTAATTTCTGAGGCCGGGCTGGCGCGCCGTATCGCTAAATTCCGGTTATTCAGCGCGTGGCGCGCGCTCCCCGTCTTTCAGGTTCCGGCTGCGCTACGGGAGCAACAGTCCGAGACTACCAGACAGAGAAGCGGCGTCCGCCCGGCTCACCGCCAGCCAGCCAGCGGATCGGATATCAACCGAACTCTCCTGCGGATTGCGGCGTTTGCTTTTGGTCTGGGCGTGGCGCTCCCCGTGGTGGCACAGACGATCAGCGGCTCCTCACTCAACATTACCGGCCAGTCGACCCTGCAAGGTGACGTGGTCACGTGCTCCGGACACCCATGGATCGATGTTCGCTGCAATGGCGCCGTGGCCGACGGTAATCATGACGATACTAACGCGATAAACAGCACAATTTCAACTGCTATCGCGAATAACTGGCCGGTGCGTTTAACAGCGGGAACCTACAAGGTCACATCACAGATAATCATCGACTACGCCACTCAAGCGAGCCGGGGATTTCGTCTGATCTCGGACGGCGCCGTCATCGACGGTCGAACGATCACGTCCGGCCCGGTGCTGCAGATCCAATGCGGCGGCGGTACCACCAGCAGTCCGACCGGGTGTTTCTATTTCAGAGAAGAGGGCACCCTATTCGTCAACGGCAATACTCCGGCCTATGTGGTCGTGCTCGGCAAAACCGACTTCTCCGATGCGCATAATTCGGCAAAATTCGATCACCTGATCGTCAACAATGCCAATACTGCAGCAGCAGGAGGCGGTTGCCAGCTCAATTATCTATTGGACAGTGACGTATACGCGGTTTGCGTGGCGGCCGGCGGGGCAGCCGGCCTCGCACTCGAGCAGGTCCAATTTTCTCGGATATCCGGTGCGGGCACGGCGGAGGGCACAGGAGGCCGGGGCGTAGTCCTGGAGAACGGTTACAACTTCAGCAACACCTTCTTCGCTCTCGATCTCGAAGTGTCCCCGACCTGCCTGTCGATAACTTTCAGTCACAATGGTCTCAACACTTTTGTATCCCCTTATTTCAACTGTGTCACGGCAGTGAATGCGACGGCAAGCGACGGCAATGTGCTGATCAATCCCAACTACGGCGGCGCAACGGTCAATTTCGGACCGCTCTCAACGGGAATATCGGTGATCGGCTCGGGATCGCGAGACAATTGGCTGTTTCCGGCAGCCGGGTCTTATGTAGCAAAGCCGATCGATGATGGGCTCAGCGTGTCGAACTACAATGCTCCGGGCGCATCAATGTCGGTGACCCTGCCCGCGCTTTCCAGCGTCAATGCAGGGTGGAGCATGGGATTTGCTTCCGATAACGGCAAGGGCATGACGATTACGACGACCAGCGGTTCGATCGTCTCCGGCGGCAAGAGCACCGGATCGATCACAATGGGCGCCGGAAATTATGAATATGTTCGGTTGCAATCGGATGGGAACAACTTCCGTGTTGTCTCGTCAACCCGAAACACCCGCTTGGCGAATGGCTTCGAACCGCCGCCTTGGCCGAGTAATTGGCTGTTCCCCGCCAGTTCCGGCTACGCCGCGGGTCTCAGCGACAACGGCAATGTCCTATCGAGCTACAATAGCGCCTCAGGTCTGGTGGTTACCCTGCCCTCGACAAGCGGGATTCCCGACGGGTGGTCGATGGGCTTCGCCACCGACAACAACAAGGGTCTGACGGTTCAGGTGAACAGCACCACCGGTGGCCATATCGTATGGCCGGGTTCCGGCGGATCGCAAACATCATTGGCGATGGCGAATACCAGCCAGGGCGCTTACGAGTTCATGGTGCTGCAGTACGACGGTAACGGCATATTCCGAGTGCTCGAAGCGACACCAGCGACTGCGCAGGCAATCGGCATGATCGGCGCCGCCGGAATCAGCCACTGGAGCTTCCCTGCGGTCAGTTCTTATGTCGCGACAGTTGCCGACAATGGCAATGTAATATCGAGCCTCAACAGCCCGGCTTCCTACTTGGCGATCACGTTGCCGTCGACCACAGCCGTGCCGATGGGATGGACGATCGGAATAGCTACCGACGGCAACAAGACCGCCGCGGTGCAAACCAACTCCATCTCAGGCGGGCGCATTCTCTACCCGGGCAGCGGCGCAACAACTACTTCGGCGTCGCTGGCCGCAGCAAACTACGAACTTCTCGTTCTGCAATTCGACGGCGGGAATTTCCGAGTTATCCAGGCGACACCGGCAACCGCTACATTGATGGGGATTAGCGGCAACGCCCCGGGGATCAATCGTTGGAGCTTTCCGGCGGTCGGCACCTATGCCGCCTCCCAAAGCGACATTGGCAACGCATTGTCCAGTTACAACGCCCCGACCAGCTCGCTAACCGTGACCCTGCCACCGACCACTGCTATAAGTTCCGGCTGGACAATGGGCTTTGCGACCGACAACGGCAAAACCATGACTGTTCAAGTCAACGGGACTTCTGGCGGTCACATCCTGTATCCGGCCGGGGCAACCGGCTCTGCCGGCAACTCGGTGACGCTGGCGCCGGTCAACTACGAATTTATAGCGTTGCAGTTCGACGGCAGCAATTTCCGAATAGTGTCGATTACGCCACGCAGCGCCTCGGCACTTGGCATGCTCGGGCATCAGATCACGACAGGGGCGACCCCGGCGCTTGGCTCGGGGTCTAGCGACTGTGGCACTTCGCCGTCGATCGGCGGCAATGACAGTGTCGGACGGGTTACCGTTGGTGCGGCCAATGGTGGCCGTTGCACGATCACATTCGTATCGCCATGGCCGAATCCCCCGGTTTGTTCGGCCTTCGACGAAACCAACCCGATCCTTATAAGGCCGATCGCCAATTCGACTGCCAGTATGGTGCTCACCGGGACCTTCGCTGCCGGCGACGTTCTCGACTATAGCTGCCTCGGTTTTCAATGATCAGGGCCCTCACAACCGAGGGGTGTTGGGGTGAAGCACAGACGTCCGAGCGGCCCGCCATTTGTGACATCGTGGAGTTGCTCTGATGCCTGCGCCTGACGGCAAGCGGACCGCGTTCGCGTCATACACTTGGGGCGGCTGGGGCAGTCAGAACGACGTCACTCGATTTCGCGATGTTTTCCAGCCCGATGGAGGAAGCTTCTCACCCAGCTATCCGCTGGTTCCGCCGGAGCGCGAGCAGGTACGCCTCTGGGATTATCCAGTCGGCTACAATGCGATATACACGCCGCGTTCTTACGAAGCGATCGGTTTCGACGAACTGAGGGCGCTTGCCGAAAGTCACGATATCACTCGGCTCGCGATTGAAACTCGGAAGGACCAGATCGAAAAACTCGACTGGGCGATCAAGTCTCGCAACGAGAAAACGCCTGACAAAGACGCCGCTTCGCGGATTGACCAGCTGACCGAGTTCTGGCGAAGCCCTGATGGCGAACAGCCCTTCGCAACCTGGCTTCGCGAAGCGCTCGAAGACGTTCTAGTGCTCGACGCGGCGGCATTCGAATTACGCCGTAATCGCGGCGGTAAAATTATCGCGCTCGACATTGTCGACGGCTCGACGATCAAAGTATTGCTCGATGATACCGGTCGGCGGCCACGTCCGCCGGCCCCGGCCTACGAACAGATCATTCACGGGCGACCCTGGCGCCTCCTGACCAGTGACGAGCTGGTGTACCTACCGCGGAACCGACGGCCGCAGAAGGCCTATGGCTTCAGCCCTATCGAGCAGATCGTGACGACTGTCAATATCGGGCTGCGCCGCCAAGCGATGCAGCTGCAACATTTCACGGAGGGCAATGTTCCGCCCGGTCTGCTTAACGCGCCGGACGGGTGGAGCCCCGAGCAAATTCGGCAATTCCAGGAGTGGTTCGACTCGATACTCGCGGGAAATACGGCTAATCGCACTCGCCTCGTCTGGGGTCCCAGTGGCGCCAAATACCAGGCCTTCAAGGAGGCGCCGTATAAGGACGACTTCGACGAGTGGCTGGCGCGGATCGTGTGTTATGCATTCTCATTGCCGCCCACCGCCTTTACTCCGCAGGTCAATCGGGCCACGGCGCAGACTGCGCAAGAAGCAGCCCTGGAAGAAGGGCTGGCGCCCCTGCTCGGGTGGATCAAGCGGTTGGTCGACGGCGTCATCCAGACCAGGATGGGCCATGTCGATCTCGAATTCGCCTGGTCAAATAGTCGGCCGACCGATCCAAAGGACCAGGCGGCAATCCTCAGCGGTTACGTGAAGGACGGGATTTATACCCTCAATGAGGCGCGCGACATTCTGGGAATGTCCCCGCTCTCAGGCGGCGACAAATCTATGTTTTTGACCGCGCAAGGACCCGTGCTGCTAAGCGACGCCGATAAAGAAGACCGAAGCCGGCTTACAGATACTTAGGTTCGCCCGCCACTTACGTAGTCGAAATCTGTTTCCAAGCGATGCTGCCGGCCTGCACCACATAAGCAGCGTGCGACGGCATCGCGCATGCTTCGCTCCGCTTCGATCCTGTAGTTGCAGTGATTGTGCTCGTCGGTCACCGACGTTGCGGCACCTCTCACAACCTGCGCCGATAGTTTATTTGCTCACGCACAATAAGTAGGCACGCTAGGAGCCCTCAATGAGTGTTCTGCCCTCCGACATCGTCGTGTATGGTTCGGCTAATATGCCTGAGGCGGATGGTGCGATCAATGGCGGCGCTATCGATTTTAGCCGTCGTGTCGCCTTCTACGACGTTGCCCCGGCTGGCAGCGTAGACGTAATATCGACCTCACCCAGCGACACGGCGACGAAGATTACCTTCTACGGTCGTGACACGACCGGCGTGATACAAAGCCAGACCTTGAGCTTGAACGGACAGACTTGGGTAACTGGTTCTCAGATGCTGGAGCGGCTGCTATACGCCGCTTTGTCGGGAGCCACCGCAAACGGTCCGGTCGCCAATCCGGGCGGCACGCCGGCGGTTGGCGACGTGGCGCTCGCAGCGCACAGCTGTGTATTGCCGACCGGTTCAGTCACCACTGACGCAACGATTCGGACCGCGCAGAGCGGATCCGCCAATCACGCCGGGACGACCCCGCCCTTGTTCAAGTTACAGGTGGGTGACGGAGCCAACGTCTCCCCTGGACAGGTGATCTGGATCAAGAGCGGCACCGGTGCGAACCAGTTGCGTCAAATCATCGCCACGTCCGGTTACGGCACCGATGTGGTGGCCATCAGCCGCGATTGGGCCACGATCCCGGACAATACGACCACTTACAAAATTCTTCAGGGAATGCTCTTTGAGATTTTGCCAAATCCGGTAACGGCCGTTATCCGAATGTTCTCGAGCACAGCAGCTGACGGACCTGCCGGCGCTCAACGCACCTACTACGAGAAAGTCTTCGCCGTCAATAACAACACCGGCACTGCACTTACCGGAGCCCAGATCGAGGTGGCTAGCGAGACACCGAGTGCGCCATCGGGCGCGTTACTGGATTTGGCGCTGACGACCAACTTGAATGACACGGGCACCATCGCCAACAGACAGACCGCTCCTTCTTCGGGGATCGGCTCGTTCTCAACCCAGCCCGCTTTTGTCGCTATGCCGGGCTCCGGCAATCTGCCGCCTGGCACGGCGCCCAACGCAGCGGGCGCCCAAGGCATCTGGTTACGCTTGACCTTACCGCCCGGCGGTGCGAGCTACAAGGGCTCGGCCGATATCAGAATACAAGGTACCACTACTTGATTTATCGCAGCGCTTTCCACTTGTGATTGTATCAAGGCATTGCTTTATTTCAAACGCACGACAAATTATTTGGTGCGTGGTCTGCCGCAGGCGGCATGATTTCAATAAATGCTCAGCGCAAACAGGTCGGACTACGCCATGACGGTTGCTACCCGGCTCGTCGTTATCTACGCGAAACGCAGTAAGATTTTGCGCCGCAAGATCATCGTGGACGATGAGTCTCAGCTCGGCCTCCACCAGCCGGGTCCTGGAGAGAGCCTGCTACCCCTGCCCGTGTCGGCGCCCTTCGACGACGCGTCCTGCCGCGCTGCGATTGCCGCGGCTACCGGAGCGGAACCGCTCACCGTGCGCTGTTGTATCATTGATGCTCACGGCGATGTCGTTGGCGTTTGCAATGCGGATCCGGCGCTCGACAACCCGGTGGCCGAGGCGAGTTCTCTTGCCCCGAAAAGCCGATATGAGATCGGCGATACCGTTTGCCGAAAGGACGTCGCCTCGGCCCGGCCATGACCCAAATCTTCATAGTCTCCGGTACTAGTTGGACGGTGCCCGGCGATTGGTCGAACAGCAATACTATCGAGACGATCGGCGGCGGCGGCGGCGGCGGCACAGCCAATAGCGTAGGTTCCGGCACCGGCGGCGGCGGCGGCGGCTACTCGAAGATCACCAACCTTTCGGGGCTCAGCGGCTCGATCACTTTGTCGATCGGTAGCGGCGGCTCGTCTGGTGCAGCGGGCGGTGATACTTGGTTCAACGGGGCCAGTATCGGCGCCTCATCGGTCGGCGCCAAGGGCGGGGGCGGGGGCGGTGTCGGCCCCGGTAGCTTTGGACCGGGGGGTGCATCTGCCGACGGCATCGGGACGACCAAATATACCGGCGGCAATGGCGGCGATTACAGCGCAGGGGGCTGGCAGGGTTCCGGCGGCGGCGGTGCGGCCGGGCCCAATGGCGCCGGGGGAGTTGGGGCAGGCGGTGCTGGAAGCAGCGACAGTGCTGGCGGCGGCGGCGGCGGCGCTGGCAGCGGCGGAACCGCTGGCACAGCTGGCGCCGCGAACGTTGGCGGAAATGGTGGAAATAATTTCAGCGGCAGCGGGGGCGGCGCTGGGTCGACAACCCCCGGGATGGCCGGTACGGCTGGCACGAATGGCGGCGGTGGCGGCGGCGGTGATGGCGCCGGACCTGGCGCAGCCATGGGCGGCGGCGGCGGCCACGGTGGGGACGGTATCGAATGGGACAGCACGCACGGCTCTGGCGGGGGCGGCGGCGGGGGCGGCTGCGGAAGCGGCTCGAATAGCGGCGGGGCTGGTGGCGCCGGTGGCGCCTACGGCGGCGGCGGCGGTGGTGGCGGCAGTGCCGATGCGGTTCCCGGCAGCATAGGGCTTGGCGGCCCCGGCGGTCAGGGCCTGATCGTCATCAGCTATACGCCGGCAACGGGCGCCACGGTTAACGCCGAAGCCAGCGGTGCCCTAGAGATTCTGGAAATTGGTGGCAGGGTCGAACGCACTGCGATCGCATTCGGCGTCGGCGTTTCGACCGACCGCCGGCCACCGGCCGAAGCGCTCGGTGGCGTAGGACGGAGCAGTACCAGTCCGATCGATTTCACCGCTCTCATAGGGAGAGATTTTTGGACAACGGCCGAATGGGCGGGGGCCGCTGCGATCATCGCCGACACCCCGGTGGGGCTCGAAGAAACGACCTCATTACGCACTGATACGGCGATTTACGCGGAATCCGGCCGACGGCTCGCCAGTGATGCGCAACTCGGTCTCGATTTATCAAGCACCCTCGCTGGCGATGCGCGCGTACCCAACGAATTTCAAGCCGTGTTGCGTGCTGACAGGCTGGCAATCCTGGAATGGCTGACAGGCGGGGCACGGATCGCGTCGGAGGGTTTGCTGACGCTAGAATGGCAGGATCCACCTGCCCTATTGCTGGTTTCGCATGGACGACTGCTGCGGTCCCCAGAAAGGATCCGGATCCTTGCTGGTCCTGGCAGTAGACATCCTTTCAGAGGCGGGTAAGGCTTAAGAAATGCGCATCGCAACACCCTTCGACCCAATCGAAGTCGGTGAGGTCGATTATTTCGCCTTCGATTTCACACCGGACATGGGTGCGGCAACGATTCTGTCGACGAGTTGGACTTGCGCATTGGGCCCTTACGAGACAGCAATCGATCCAACGCCGCAGTTACGGGTTTTGTCAGCTTCCCCACAAACTGCTCTACAGGTGCGGTCACCGATGGACGGCTCGCTGCAGACGCGCACGGGGTCGTTTTCCGTCGGCTGGATCGGGGGTATGCCGGCCTCGGCATCTGGCGGTACGTACATTCTCGAGGCCACTGCTAATCTCAGCGATGGGCGCGTGCTGAAGCTCAATGCGACGGTGCAATGCAAGCTGCCTGGCTCGTGACCTCAGTCACGGGCACGGCCTCTCTCGACCGGTTGTAACTAATTCCGACACTGACTGGGGTTCGAATTATGCAGCTTTACGGCGCAATCCAGAAGATTGAGCCTCAGGACGACGGCACCGTGCGTGTATACGGGATCGCGACATCCGAGGCTGTGGACCAACAGGGAGAGATTGTGCGGGCAGACGCCATTCGCGCAGCGATCCCGGACTATATGCGGTTCCCCGCTCTCAGAGAAATGCATCAGCTGTCCGCCGCCGGGTCGACGCTTGAAGCCGAAGTCTGCGAGGACGGCACTACTCGCATAGTCGCCCATGTTGTCGACCCGGTTGCGGTGGCCAAGGTAAGAAATCAGGTCTATCGAGGCTTCTCCATTGGCGGGCGCGTCACGCAGCGAGACGCCGGTAACCCGAAAACTATCACCGGTCTCGTGTTGAACGAAATTTCTTTAGTCGACCGACCGGCTAATCCGGAAGCTATTTTCGACTGCTGGAAAGCGGCAATGCTACCGGACGCTCCCCTTGCCGTCGCAGAGCCGGTTGTCGCGCAAGGCGGATCCGCCGACACGGAGCAGGCCCGGTCGGAACCGCAACCGTTCAACGCTCCAATCCAGATTTGGGCATGTGCTGTTCGCGATCACCGTCATATGGCCAAAGTGGATGCGCTAAAATGCCTTGAGGGCAGCGCCGCTCTAGCACCAGACCGGCGGTCGACCGCTCCCGCAAGGGCGAGAATGGCTAATAATGAAAAAGACAAGGCATCCTGGGTTCCTATAACGAAAGCTCTGCGTGATGTCGGTCAGATCGCCAGTGTAATTGCTGATCTCGACTGGATGAGGGATGCTCTGGAACTGGAAGCGGCCGTCGACAACGATCAGTCCTCGCAGCCGGCGCGACTTCAGGCAATCATCACTGAACTTTGTGATTTCCTCAGCCGTTTGGTAAGCGAGGAAATAGGTGAAACCCCTGGCGATGAGGAAATTGACGGCTCGCCACTTGGATCCGCAATGCCTGAGATGCTCGGTATGGCCGCTGCATCCGACGTTGAGCGCGTCGCTTCTCTTCGCCCGAAAGACCGCCCCAATATAACGCAACTCGCCGACGGCACCATTGCGAAGTCCAAGCACTCGCGGGGCGACCAGGCGCTGCTGGATACGGCTCATTTTGCGTGCAGCCAATGTCTGACATTTGGAGGGCTATCGGTCAATGAGCAGGCGAACATGGAGCGGGCACGCGATTGTCTGCGGAAGGCTGGTGCCATGCTTGCCCCGCTCGCGACCGTCGGAAGCAAGGAAGATAACGACCCTTCGCCAGCTTGGCTAGAATCTCCTGTGGGTGATGGCCCCGAGGTCGATATCGTGAAAGTGCTCGGCGTCATCACCAGCGCGCTGTACAAACGGGAGCGTGCCCATCAGAGCCTGATGGATCTGGCTCATGGATGCCTCCAGGCGTTGACAGACGGGCGTGTTTGCGAAAAAGCTGCGAAGCTTGGAGCGCGCCATTCAAAGGAGACGATGGAGCTGTTCAAAGCGTCGCATCGTCATCTGATTGCGGCCGGAGCCAGATGCGACGACACTGGCGTCGACGATCCGCGCTCACTTGCCCAGCTCACGTCCGAGTCAGACACCCTCGCCGCAGATCTGGCGACCCCGCTCCCCGATGAACCCGTGGAAAAGGCGGCGCTGGCGAAGGTTCTGCGGGAGGTCGTTCCAATGATCGAGCGGCTGACAAAACGGGTCGACGAGATTGCACGGACACCGCTACCGCCCTTGACCATGGCCAAGGGCACCGTGTCGATATCGAAGCAGCAGGACCGCGAAGGAATATTTGGCCGTGGCGACCCGGAGCTGTCGCCGGAAACGATCGCCGCCGCGCTCGCCAAGATGAGCAAGGAGGAACAAACGCTGACGCTGATAAAGGCCAGCTACGCAACTCCTATTCGAATTGCCGGCTCAGCTGCCGATAAATCTTGAGATCTGCAATCGACCGACGCCGGGGCGAAACTCGCTCGAGGCGTTGAGGGTCATGTATACAGCACCATCGGCCCAACGGCCGTCGCCGAGCCCGGTGCCTTGCCGGGCTTTTTATTACCCCCCCTTTTCTGGGAGGAGTTTGATGAACTCAGTCACTCAAGAATCGCTGGAGCTCATGAAAGGGGCCCTGGCACAGCCGGACATTCGATTGGCCAAATCGATTTCGACTGCGACTGGCTTATTGGCTTTTGACCTTCAGGCGCCAGCGAAGAACCTCTATCCATTTGTCACTCCACTCAGGAACATCGTTCCGCGCGTCGGCGGTGGCGTCGGCTCCGCAACAAATTGGCGGCAAGTCAACGCGATCATCGGCTCCGGTTTCGATTCGATGGGGTGGGTGCCGGAAGGCCAACGCTCGGGCCAGATGTCGTATTCGACCTCGAACAAAACCTCCGCCTTTGTCACGATCGGGGAGGAAGACGCGGCAACTTTCGAAGCCATTTCCGCGGGCCGGACCTTCGAAGATATCCAGGCCATGATGGCTTTCCGTCTTCTGCAGAAGATGATGCTGAAGGAGGAGATGGCGATCCTCGCCGGCAACGCCTCATTGATGCTGGGTACGCCTTCTACTCCGACCTTATCGGCATCAGGCGCCGGCGCGACGCTGCCGGCCGCTACGTATTTCGTCAAAGTTGTGGCGCTGACCCTCGAAGGTTACCAGAACTCCAGCTTGTTGGGCGGTGTTGCGACGTCCAAGACCGTGACCGGAGCCGACGGCAAGACCTTCACGTTATCTGGCGGCTCCTCAAACATTAGTGCCGAGGCAAGCCAAGCAGTGACACTCGGTCAGACGCTGTTCTGCTCAGTCAACCCGGTCCAGGGCGCCGTCGCTTATGCTTGGTATGTGTCGACCACGAGCGGCAGCGAGGTGTTGCAGGCCATTACGACAATCAACGGTCTGGCCCTATCTGCGCCGCTCAGCACCGGTACACAGCCGCAGAGCGCCATTACGGCCGACAATTCCGCCAACCCGAGTTACGCCTATGACGGACTTTTGACGACGGCACTGAAACCGGGGTCGAATGCCTACGTCAATGTCATGCCGACCGGAACGGCAGGGACTGGAACGCCTCTGACCGCATCGGGCCGTGGCTCGATCGTCGAGATCGACACGATGTTCCAGAAAATGTGGGACAATTTTCAGGTGTCGCCGACGGTTCTCTATGTCAATTCGCAAGAGTTGAAGAACATAACGGCAAAGGTACTGTCGAACGCCTCGGGTCCGCTGCTGCGCTACGATAGTCCCGCTGACGGCAGCGACGGTGAGTATCAACTGACCGCGTCTGGAGTCGTTCAGTTTTATTACAATCCCTTCGCGCTGAATGGGGGCCTTCGTATTCCGATCCGAATTCACCCGAAGGTGCCGCCAGGAACGGTCATCGGTTGGGCGGAAAATCTGCCCATTCAGTACCAGTCGAACGAGGTCCCGAACGTCGCCGAGATCAAGACGCGGCAAGACTACTACCAGATCGATTGGCCGATCGTCACGCGCCAGCGCCAGGTCGGTGTTTATGCCGAGGAAGTACTGGCCGTCTATGCTCCCTTTGCGATGGGCGTCATCAGCAACATCGCAAACGGGTGACGTTAATGCTCGAGATCTCGACCCTTTCTTCGAAAGCGTCTGTCGTGCCAGCCCCCGGGTCCAACCCGGGGGTCACGCTCGGCGCGGACCTGATACCGCTGCGCGCAGTTTTTAGCCAAGACGAGGCCAATCACGGGGCATCGCGATATTTGGTCGATAACGACGGCCTGATCCAAGTGCCTCTGGAGGCGGTCGGCCCCCTGACGACAGTCGGGGGGTTCGTGTTGGCGAAGAACAGCGACAATGCGATTTCCGCCGGCGTGCTCACACTGCACCACGACGATGCTGCGGGCTGTTCCTATGCCGGTCGCCAATTTCTTAGCGATTCGAAGGGGGACGTGCGCGTGCCGGCTGAAGCCGGTTCCGAGCTGTCGGCGCACGGCTTCGTCCCCGTTTTCGAGGAGACGATGTTGGCGTTGGGTCGAGCGAAACCGTCGCAGAACAATCGTTCTATAAAGGGCTGATTCGGTGGCCTTCGGGGATCTTACGACGCTCGCCGACGTTAAGGCGTGGCTGCAAACCGGGCAGGCTGCCTTTCCGGCAACCGACGACGCGCTGCTTACCCGGCTCGTTACGGCGGCAAGTCAATATATCCAGACCTGGCTGAACCGCGGAATTGCGTCGGCCGATTTCCTCGAAGTGCGTGACGGAACTGGAGGCCACAGGCTGCAATTCGCGTGTTTTCCGGCCACTGCTGTGCTGTCGTTGACCATCGATGGTCAGGCTGTTCCCGCGGCGGCCTCGTTCAACGCAGCGGGATACCGGTTCAGCTCTACACAGCTTTCGGTTCGCGGCTACAGATTCAATCGCGGGGCCCAGAACATTGTCATTGCGTACACGGCCGGGTATTCGACTACTCCGCCCGAAGTCGCGCAGGCATGCATCGAACTCGTCGCGCTGCGCTACCGGGAGCGTACACGCATCGGCGAGGTCTCCAGATCTCTGGGCGGCGCAGAGACCGTCGCGTATGGGCAAAAAGATATGAGTGATGCGATCAAAACGCTGCTGCAACAATATCGTCTGGTTGCACCCATCGCCCCGATCCAACAAACACCGGCGGTAAGCGCCACCGACGCCACGATAATATCCGGCGTCCTATGATTGTTGCCCGTCTCGTTGGCGAGGACGCAGTGCTGGCTTGGCTGCGCTCCACTCCGGATCTGGCCGCTTCGGGGCTCGCCCGTGCGATGACCACCCTGGGGATCGAACTCCAGCGCAAAATCCAGGAGTATGAGCTGACTGGCCAAACCTTCGCTGCCCACTCGGGGTCGCTCGGATCCAGTACAAGTCTCCAACTCAATCAGAGCGACGACCTGATTGCAGCAACGGTTTCCAGTGACAGCGAATATGCCCATGCTCACGGATATGGCTCGGTTGGCGTCAGAGCGAAGCTGCGCAGTATCACAAAAGCGTTCGGACGCCCGAGACCTAGGAAGGCGATCAATGTGCGGTCAGAGCGTCGCCGGATAGACGTTCCGAAGCCTTCTTTCTTGAGCTCGGCACTGGAAGATATGGACCCTGCGATACGCGATGAGGTGGAAGCGGCATTGCGCGAGGCACTAATGCGATGATGATCGCTTTGCATATGATCTTTATTTCCTTATCCTCGACATTACAAGCGACAGATGTCGCTTTATCGACAGGCATCGCAGCAGTGGATCGCTGCGGCATGGCATTCGAAATCGACCGATGATAGTTCGTGAAACGATATACGCCGCATTATGGGAGCTCGGCGCGAGTGCGGCACGGTTCACCAGTACAAATCGGCGTCTGCGACACTGGGCGGACGTTGCTCCGGCGGAGCAGCCGGCGTTGTTCATGAGCGAAAAAGGGAGCCAAGCCGCAATAAAGAAGCTTGGTGCACCGATCGTATGGACACTCTACGCCGAATTTTACCTTTACGCCCATTCAAGCGACCCCTATCTGCCGCCATCAGCGATTTTGAACCCGCTGCTCGACGCTCTCGAAGCCGCGCTCGCACCGTCACCGACGACTGGGATCCAAAACCTTGGGCTGCCTCTAATGGTTCAGCACGCCTATATAACCGGCAAGCTTCAGACTGACGAAGGCGTACTCGGCGATCAGGCCATCGCGATTGTGCCCGTCGAAATCCTGTGTTTCTGAAAGATCGGCTGCTAATCAAGACGAACGTTTATTGGGCACGCTCACCTCGATGTTTCCTTCAATGCGCCTTTATTCGACGGAGTGGCCAATGGCCAAGGAAGATTACAGTACCAACCAAACCACCGAGCCTCCTTCGATCGAGCAGCTGATTGAACGGTGGTGGGACGATCATTTCCCGGGCTCGGCGGTCGCCCGCGACACGCAGGCCTGGAATATCGCCCACGCCGCCAAAGAGAGGCTGAAGCGGCTCTTGAAGGGGAGTAAATGACATGCAATTAAGCTTCGGCTCCGGCGCGATATGGGGTGAACGCACCGATGTAATCGGGTCGGGCATCGGCCCACGACAATTCGGCGTGCTGCAGGACATACAGATCGATTTCGACTGGAGCGATAAAGAGCTCTACGGCCAGCTCCAGTTCCCCGTGGCAATAGCCCGTGGACAGGGCAAGATAACCGGGAAAGCCAAATTCGCGCAGATCCTCGGTTTGCTGTACTCGGACATTTTTTTCGGCGTGACGCCAGCTACGGGGCAGTTCGCCGTTTCGCAGCTGGAGGCCGCGACGGTTCCGGCGACGACGCCCTACACGGTCATCCCGGCCAATGCCGCGAGCTACAATGATGATCTCGGCATCAGCTACGCCGCAACCGGCAAGCGTTTCAACCGAGTGAGCACGCCTTCGACCGCCGGCCAATACTCGGTCAACTTCGCTACTGGTGCGTATGTTTTCTCCTCTGCCGATGCTGGTGCCGCGATTTTGATCTCGTACACCTACAACGTCGCGACAAGCGGCAACAGGCTGACCCTCGCGAACCAGCCGATGGGTATTACTCCTACCTTCAAGGCGACGTTTTACACCGCCTACAACGGCAGCGGCACCGCTCTGCGTCTGAACGCGTGCACGGCAAATAAATTGTCGCTCCCGACCAAGCTCGATACGTGGACGATTAGCGAACTCGATTTCATGGCTTTCGCTGACGCTTCGGGAACGATCGGCTATTTGAGTACGGTGGAATGATGATTCCCGGTGTGGCGGTCGCAATGGGCGGGCAAGATTGGATAGTGCCGCCACTTACCTTGGGCCAGCTCCGTCGGTTGATGCCTAAGGTAAGACAACTGACCGAGATCGGCGCGTCGATGGGCGAAGCGCAAATCAACGTGCTGATCGACATTGTCACCGCGGCGCTGCAGCGCAACTATCCCGAGACCACACCGGACAAAGTTGAAAATTTGCTCGATCTCGGGAATGCTAGTGCCGTCCTGAATGCCGTTCTTACCGGCTCCGGCCTAAAACCAGGCGGACCCGATATGGGGGAAGCATCGGCCCCCGGGACCAGCCCGGGGGCGGGCATCGCGAGCGCCAGGTCAGTTTCGGACACGACTTCGGGGACAGTGACCGCTGGCGAGAGATTTATGGTCTCCTCGCGACCGCCTGTGGGTACAGCTACCCCATAATCGACGAGATGACGCTCTTCCAGGTTGAAGAGCTGACATCCTACTGGACACAACACCCACCGGTGCACTTACTGGTCGCGGCCTATCTTGGCGTCGGCAAATATAGCAGCCCACGGCTGCCGCCGGCGTCGATGGGACGAGGAAAGCAACCGAGTTCGGATTCGGGCTCATTGTCGGCTCAGCTGGGGCCTGGGTTTGGTGCCGGAGATGTTAATGCCGGGCTCTCGCCCGTAATCCTAGATTTTGCCGAACTTCGCCTTCGGGCGGAAATTCCCGACTAGGCATCCGCAAGATCGAGGCGGCCACTAAGCGTCGGCGAAGGTCGTTTGACAGCATGAGGCTATGATGGCGGATATTCAAACGAGCGTCGTTATCAGCGCCCAAATCGACGGCCTCCGATCCGGAATGGAGGCCGCATCAAATTCTGTTCAAGCGGCGACCGATGCGATGCGCACTCAACTCGCCGGGCTCGGCGACATTGCCCAGCAAGCGCAGTCACAGCTTAACGCCGCTACCGGCCAAATCGGAACCGGCATCGGTGCGCTGCAGACCAAAGCTGCCGACCTCGCGGGGTCGATAAGTACGGGCATGACGCCAAGTAGCGGGCTCGGAGACGCCTACAGCCTTGTCCAGCCCAGCCCCGCGTCCGGCAACGGAGACGATGTTGCCGCTGATGAAAAGCTGTGGGGAGAAGAGCTGCTTGCCTACCAGAAGTTTCAGAGCGACAAGGGAAAGCTCGACCTTCAGGCAGTGCAGACCAGCCAAAGAACGTGGCAGAGCCTGATGCAGCCGATCCAGCGTGCCTTCGATACCTCGATCACCGGCATGATATTGGGTACTACGACATTGCAAAAGGCAGTAGCGAATATCGTGCAGTCGATACTTGCCGAATTCGTCAACCTCGGCGTCAAGATGGTGACCAACTGGATTGCCAGTGAGCTCGCTATGACAACCGCAACCGAGGCCGGCGCTGCAGCTCGCACCGCGGCCGATGGCGAGGGAATGGCGGCTGGATTGGCGATCAAGGCGGCCAATGCGCTCAAAAGCATCGCGACCGATTCAGCGCAGGCATTCTCGGGCATTTTTGCATTCCTTGCTCCGATGATGGGGCCGGCTGCGGCTGGGCCTGCCGCGGCTGGAGAAGCCACCGTAATGGCAGCCGCCGGCGGGATTGCCTCTGCGGCGGGGGGCTGGATGGTCCCGTCTGATCAGCTGGCTATGGTGCACCAAAACGAAATGATCTTGCCGGCGAATATCAGCCAAGGCCTTCAGAACATGATCTCCGCAAATGGCGGCGCTGGGTCTGGTGCGGTCGTGGTCAACGTGTCGGCGATCGACAGTCAGGACGTGAAACGGTTTTTCCAAAGCAATGGCAGCCTTCTCGTCAATGCCCTTAACAAGGCGATGCGCAACGGTTCGACGCTGCGGACGGCGTGATGGCTCTGATCTTTCCGGCGTTGCCAGGGCTTGCCTGGAGCGTCACCAAGTCGCCGACTTTTCAGACGCGTATCCAGCGCGCGGTATCCGGGCGCGAATTGCGTGCGCTCGACTATCCGTATCCGTTGTGGCAATTTGCACTGGTCTATGACTTTCTGCGCGACAACCCGTCAGCTGGCTACGACGAACTGCGGACTCTGCTCGGATTCTTCATGCTCTGCCAGGGAGCGTTCGGCACCTTCCTGTTTCAAGACCCCAGCGACTGGCAAGTCGTTGGGCAGCAGATCGGCATCGGGGATGCGAGCACGCTCTCTTTCCAGCTCCAGCGTACCATGGGTGCGACACTGCCTGGCGGCGGCTTTTTGGAACCGATCGTCGCGCCGAATGTCGTACGCGCGATCTACTTCAATGGGATTAAGCAAGATCCGGCGACCTACAGTGTCGACCCGACCACTGGGCTGGTGACATTCGAAACGGCTCCCAGTAGCGAGCTGACCATCACCGCTGACTTCACTTATTACTTCCGCTGTAGATTTGTTGACGACAAATACGATTTCGAGAATTTCATGTATCGGCTGTGGCAGGTAAAAAAATTGACGTTCATATCGGTGCGATCATGAAAGCGGCCAGCCCCGCCCTGATCGCGCTCCTCTCGAGCGCCAACCAGTTCATCATGGCGGACCTCTACACGATCACTCTGGTAGGCGGGTCGATACTGCGCTATTCCGCAGCGTCGACTACGATCTCCGCGAATGGCTACACCTTTGCGCTTGGCCCTAAATTCGAGCGCTCCAAAACCAAGGTCGTTATCGGCACCCAGGTCGACGAACTCGAAGTCAGGATCTATACCGACCCCACAGATCTGATCGGCGGGGTGCCATTTCTGCAAGCGGCCTGGCAGGGACAGCTCGACGGCGCGCTCCTGCAGCTCGAACGGGCGTTCATGCCGACTTACGGCGACACGAGCCCGGGAACCGTGGTGCTCTTCGCCGGCCGCGTTTCGGATATTGACTGTACCCGTACCGGCATCGACCTCAAATGCCGCTCCCATCTCGAGCTTCTAAATATCCAGATGCCGCGTCGGCTGTGGCAGTCGTCTTGCACTCACACCTTCGGCGACCCGATGTGCCAGTTCGACCGGTCCAGCATGCGGTTAACGTTTGCGGCCGAGCCCGGCTCTACGCAGGCACAAGTCGCCACCTCAGTTGACCCGACCCCAGCGAACCTGTACGTCCAAGGGACGATCGTCGGCGTGACCGGAGCCAATGCCGGATCGAGCCGCACCGTCGCGAACATGGGTTCCGGCTGGGTCTCTGTAAAGCTTCCATTTCTCTCGTCGGTTGTGATCGGCGACCAATTTCAGCTGCTGCCCGGCTGTGACCGCACGCTCGCGACCTGTACAAATGTGTTCAATAACGCCATTCACTTCGGGGGCTTTCCCTTCATCCCGACGCCGGAGACGGCGGTATGAACCGCAGGGCAATGGTTGTTGCCGAGGCGCAAACCTGGCTCCGCACACCCTATCATCATATGGGCCGGGTCAAGAGCGGCGGTACCGATTGCCTGATGCTGCTCGCCGAAGTCTACCGGAATGCGGGGGTGATCTCGCACATCGACGTCCCGTTCTATCCGCCTGATTGGCACCTGCATCGCGACGCCGAGCGATACCTCGAGGGGCTTACGTATTACGCACGCGAGGTTGAGACTCCGCCTCGGGAAGGAGATGTCGCAGTGTTCAAATTCGGGCGCTGCTTCTCACACGGGGCTATCGTGGTCTCCTGGCCGAGGCTCATCCACGCATGGTGGGATGCCGGGGTTGTCTGCGGTGCTGCGGACCAGCCACCACTGAGCGGCCGCCCGGTCCGATTTTTCGACCCTTTTCCCATTCTCGAAGTCTGACAGTCGAACATGGGTGGCATCGTCGGCGCCGGGTCTAATGCCAAGCAGCAAAAGGCCGTCGGCTCGCTACAATTCCAAACCTCGCAACGCGGTGGGGTTATCCCGCTCGTTTACGGTACAACCCGCGTCACGCCAAATTTGATCGACTACGATGATTTTAAGGGAGCGCCGTCATCGCAACAAAGCGGTATCGGAAAAGGTGGTGGCGGCGGTAAAGGGGGCGGACAACAATATAAATATAGTGCCTCGGTTATAATGGGAGTGTGCCAAGGGCCGATTTCCGGCATCGGCACGGTGTGGTGGGACAAGAATGTCGGAGTGCTGTCCTCGTTGCCGGCCGCGGTTTACCTCGGAAGTGATGGACAGGCAGCAGATCCGTATTGGGAAACACGCCATGCGGCCAAGGCCATCGGCTATTCCGGAACCGCAACTATCGTAGCCAACAATTTCGCGATGGGCAACACGGCCACCCTTCCGAATTTCTCCTTCGAGGTGGAGGGCTTGCTGTCGCTGAGCGGGACCAACGGGTTCGATGCAAATCCCGCAGCTATCGTGGCCGATTTTCTCACCAATCCTCGTTACGGAGCCGGCTTCCCGGAGACTAGTCTGGGTGACCTCTCTCTCTATTCAGCGTATTGCCAGGCCCTTGGCCTGGTGTTGTCGCCAATGCTCGATACCCAGCAAGAAGCGCAACAACACCTGGCAGATATCATCAAAATCACCAACAGTGCCATTGTGTGGTCTGGCGGACTGTTGAAGATCATCCCCTATGGCGATCAGCCTATCACCGGCAATGGTTCCAGCTACACGCCAGATACGACACCGCTTTACAGTCTCGGCGAGGATGATTTCATCGTCCAGGAATCGAGCGTCGGGACGAATTCCGGGGTAACCCCCGGCGGGCCGGCGCTGCGATCGGGATCAGGGCCGATCACTGGCGGTTTCAACGATGATCCAATTCATATTACACGGTCGACTCCAGCCGACGCCGCCAATTCGATCCAACTTGAGTGTCTCGACCGATCGAATAACTACAACACTGCGATTGTCGAGGCTTTCGATCAAGGGGCGATCGATCTTTACGGCATACGCCGCGACAGCTCGCTGAAGGCACGGGCTATCGTCGATCCCGTTAACGTCGCCGCACTAGTTGCCCAGCTTCTGTTGCAGCGAGCATTGCTATTTCGCAACACCTATACCTTCAAGCTCGGCTGGAAATATTGTCTGCTCGAGCCGATGGACCTCGTAGAAATCACTGATCTCCGGCTCGGTGCTTCGACCTTGATTGTGCGGGTTACTGCAGTGGAGGAGGATGAAGAAGGCACGCTGTCGATCACGGCAGAAGATTTCTTCGGCGGCTACTCGACGGCGACCCTGTATCCGAGTCAGTCGAATTCCGGCTACGTCCCGAATTGGAGCTCGCCTCCAGGGGATATCAACGCGCCAATCATTTTCGAGCCTCCTGCTGCACTGCTGACAGGCCAGCTCGAAATTTGGGTTGCGCTTTCTGGCGGCGCCAATTGGGGTGGAGCCCAGGTCTGGATCTCCAGTGATGGGAGCTCCTATGCCCTCGCCGGGACGGTGAACTCAACGGCGGTGCAAGGGGTATTGACGGCGGATCTGCCACCGCATTCTTCACCCGATGCCACCAACACCCTCTCAGTAGATCTAACCGAAAGCCAGGGTCAGCTTACCTCGGTCTCCGCCACCGATGCCGCCAATCTCATCACTCTCTGCTACATCGGTGGTGAGCTTCTCGCGTACCAGACTGCGACCCTCACCGCGACCAATAAGTATGCGCTGACTACCCTTTATCGCGGCGCTTACGGCAGCACGATCACCGATCATCCGCCGGGAACCTTGTTCGCGAGGCTCGACGGATCCATCGGCCGGTTCTCTTATCCGAATACGCTGATCGGTCAAACTATCTACTTGAAATTTGCGTCGATGAATATCGTCGGCGGCGGACTACAGAGCTTAAACTCGCTTCCTGCATACACATACGCCGTCAGAGGAACCGGGCAAGCCTCCTCGATTATCGTGAGTGGCTCGCTCAGCGGTAGACCGACCGCAAACCTCGTGCTCCAAAGTTATGTATTCGCCGCCCCGGTAACTTTGCCGGTCGGGCTTTCCGGCAGCCGAGGCACCGCTTCGACGGCTGCAACGGCGACAACGACATTCAACATCCAGAAGAACGGCGCCAGTGTCGGGACTATGGTTTTCGCCCCCTCGGCTGCCGCGGCCACATTCACGATGAACTCGGCGACTCTATTCAATGCCGGCGACGTGCTGACTGTGATCGCGCCGGCTACGCCTGACGCGACGCTGGCAAATCTCGCATGGACCATCACGGGAATTACGCAATGAAGCTCGAATCCTGGCATAGCACCGAAGACAAACGGCGTTGGAAAATCGTACGTACCGACGATTATACGGACGTGGCGGGTGACATCATCACGGCTGATGAGGCTACCGGTGAATGCTGCATTCAAGTCGGCGGTGAAACCAAAACGCTCAGCTTCGGCCCCCGCGGTATCAGGATCGTCGGTAAGCGAAGATGAACGAAGCAAAATCACACCAAATCAAAACGGACTCCGTCACGGAGAAAAATCTCGAGCCGTCAAAGACGCCGAGAGTCCGTTTTAATCCGGAAATAAATCTCGGTCACATCCTGCAAATCATTGCGCTGACGGGTGCGGTGATAACTGGATATGTTAGCCTTCAGCGCGATATGGCTTCAATGCGAGCCGAGTACCAGGTCGCCATGGCAGGCTTTGAATCTCGCCTGACGGTGGCTGAGCACGCCATCGTCGAGCGCCGCCAGGAGGATCGCGAATTCGCAACCGAGATGCGCGGTGCAGTCGTGGATATCCAAAAGGGTCTCAACAACCTACAGCTGCAGCTTGTCGAGCGCCCGAAGACGAGATGATCCCTGTGTGGTGCTTGGCGATCGTCTTCTTGCTGTTCGGTTGCAACTCAACTCCAATCAATCAATCTACTTTCCGGGCCGCGCCTCCTCCGCCCCGACAGGAAGCCCCGACAGAGCCATCAAAGACAGAAACAAAACAAGATGCCGCTCGTGTGCGGGCTAATAACGCCGGCATTCAATCGGCTATACATGCCTCTGATGAGGCGCGCGAGGTTCTCGATCGGCGGCGTTATATCCTGGACGCCGGGTCCGACAAGGATAACGTGCGCTGACGACAACCGGGGCCCGGGTAACACCGCCAAAGGCGTCGCCTGTCCGGCCTACTATTACAAATGGCTGTCGGCTCAGAATTCGCCGCCTTCGGCGTACAGCCGATAGCCCATTTCCGTTCACTGATTTCTCGTCGCCATGCAAGGGCCGCAGAGCGCCCGTCGATCAAGTCGCAGATCTCGTAATCGCTTCAGTCTGCGCGTCGCCCTGCGGCTGGAGGACGGGGTTGTGCCAGCGCCTGAGGCATGGCGGAGTTCAACCAAACAATTCTGGGTTTCTCGATATGATTACCTACCTTGCCGGCGAACGACCGACGTTGTTGCCACTGTTGTCCACCCCCTACGTCCCGCCGATCGCGTCTGATGTCGTGATCGACCTCAGTCATTGGCAGGCACCGGTCGATTTTGCGCGCGCCAAATCGGCGGGAATCGCCGCGGTAATCTTGAAGGCTACTCAGGGTTCGGGCTGGATCGACGCGGCGTTTGCGCAACGGTTTGCGGCCGCAACTGCTTCCGGGCTGCTGGTTGGCGCCTATCACTTCCTCGACGACTCGCCGCCGGAACTCCAGATGGAGAACTTCCTATCGGTAGCGGAAGGCTGCTCTGTGCTGGCGCTCGATACCGAGCCGAACGCGATCGGCGGCACCGTGACAGTCGCGCAGGCTGCCGAAGCCGCGGGGCGGTTGAACATGGCGACCGGCTTCTTGCCGTTGATTTATATTAACCGGTATGGGCCCGACCAACGAGGCACCGGACTTCCCAATAACGTATTGTCGCGCTGCCCGCTCTGGTTGCCTGCCTACAGCTCGCGGCCGGTTTGTCCATCCGGCTGGTCGAAATGGGCGCTGTGGCAGCACACGGATGGAAACGTCGGTTCGGATGCGGTGCCGGTCGCAGGGATCGGCCGATGTGACCGCAGCCGATTCGCCGGCACGATCGCCGATCTCGTCACTTGGTGGAAAAACCCGCAGCTCTGAGATTGCCCGACGCGCTTACGACTGGAATGTCAATAAAGAGGGAAGCACGGTGCCGATCGGGACAGAGCAGAGGTTTTCGATCGTGGATAGGGACACGACATGTGGGTATTGTTGAAGCTAGGGATCCGCGCTGCGGCAATTGTAGCGGTTCTCGTGTCGACGGGCTGCAGCGTCGCGCGCGATGCTTCCTGCAAATGCCCCAAACCGGTTGATTATGACGAGGCGACGCTAAAGAAAATCACACAAGCCCTGCGCGCTTTGCCCTCCGACAACGTCCTTCATCAGGCGATGGAGGATTACGAGAACGAACGAGACGACCTCCGTTTTTGTCCGTGAAGACAGCTTTCCTCGGCCAGTGGCGCGGCACTTTCGGTGCAAACTGACGAAATTTTGGAAGCTCACTCGCCACAGCAAATCGTCGCGCTGCGGTATAATACTCGCCAAATACGGCTTGCCGGCCTAAAAAGGCCGTTCAATCGCAGCCGAGACGCCAATGCCCGACGACTTCTATCGCATCAAGCGCCTTCCCCCCTACGTCTTCAGCGAGGTCAATGCGCTGAAGGCCCGAGCGCGAGCGGCTGGGCGGGACGTCATCGATCTCGGCATGGGTAACCCCGACGGTCCGACCCCGTCTCATATCGTGGCTAAGCTCGTCGAAGCGGCCCAGAATCCCAAGGCCCATGGATATTCCGTATCGCGGGGCATTGCGGGGCTGCGCCGCGCCTGTGCCGGTTATTACGCGCGGCGCTTCGGCGTTGAGCTCGATCCCGAGCGCGAAATTATCGTCACGCTCGGATCGAAAGAGGGCCTCGCCAATCTGGCGCAAGCGATCACCGCACCCGGCGATATCGTCCTTGTCCCAAACCCTTGCTATCCAATCCACGCCTTCGGCTTCATCATGGCTGGCGCCTCGATACGCCATGTTCCGATGGGTCCCGAATTCGACTTTCTCGGCGAGCTAAAAAAGGCGGTACGGCACAGCGTACCGGCGCCGCTCGCGATCGTTCTCAACTTTCCGGCCAATCCGACGGCGCAGACTGTCGACCTCGAATTTTACGCAGAGATCGTCGCATTCTGCAGACGACACGACATCGTCGTGCTGTCGGATATTGCCTATGCCGAGATCTATTTCGACGGTAAGCCGCCGCCCTCGATCCTTGAGGTGCCCGGGGCCCGGGATGTCGCGGTCGAGTTTTCTTCGTTGAGCAAGACCTATTCGATGGCCGGGTGGCGCATCGGGTTCGCAGTTGGCAATGCGCGATTGATCACCGCGTTGACGCGGGTCAAGTCTTACCTCGACTATGGCGCGTTCACACCCATCCAGGTCGCGGCGACTGCGGCGCTCAACGGTCCGCAGGACTGTATCACTGAAATCCGCGAGCGTTATCGCGCGCGCCGCGATGTCTTCATCGACGGGCTGCGCCAAGCCGGGTGGGAGGTGCCGACTCCCGACGCGACGATGTTCGCCTGGGCGCCGATCCCGCCCGCCTTTCGCGCGATCGGCAGCCTCGCGTTCTCCAAGCTGTTGCTCGAACAGGCCAATGTGGCGGTATCGCCGGGCATCGGCTTTGGCGAATATGGCGAAGGGTTCGTCCGTATCGCCCTCGTCGAGAACCGACAACGTCTGCGGCAGGCGGCACGCAACATCAAATCCTTCTTCTCCGGCCGCAACGACTTGCTCAAATTCGCTCCCGCGACCGAGATTTTGCGGCGGCTTCGGGCTGACAGCATAGCCAGGGAACTCGCGAAGGAGCGGGATACGGTTTCCGGGGTTTGACACCTCCCAGGCTGCTCCCTATGTTCCGACCCTTAGCAAGGGCTGCGGATATGAAGATCGTCAATTCACTGAAGACATTAAAGAAGCGGGACAAGGGCTGCCGCATTGTGCGCCGAAAGGGGCGAGTCTACGTCATCAACAAGGCCAATCCGCGGTACAAAGCGCGACAGGGCTGAGTACGCAATGCGCGCAGTGCCGCGGCTCCACCGATGAGGATGCCGGCACCGGACGCGACGGTCATTGAGCGTCGCGCCGACATAGTCGAGGCGCTCCGCGGCATTGTCCCGGGTGAAGGTGTCATCGTTTCCGAGGCCGAGCGACGAGTGTATGAGAGCGACGGGCTGACCGCCTACCGCCAGCTCCCACTTGTCGTCGTGCTGCCCTCGACCGTCGAACAAGTTGCGGCGGTGCTGCGCTATTGTAAGGAAATCGGCGCCAAGGTCGTGCCGCGCGGAGCCGGCACCTCGCTTTCCGGCGGCGCGCTGCCGTTGGCGGACGGTGTTCTCCTTGGCATGGCCAAGTTCAATCGCATCCTCGAAATCGATTACGAGAACCGTTGTGCCGTCGTTCAGCCCGGTGTCACCAACCTGGCTATCAGTAAGGCCGTCGAACACGCAGGCTTTTACTATGCTCCAGATCCGTCCAGCCAGATCGCCTGCACGATCGGCGGCAATGTCGCGGAAAATTCCGGCGGCGTGCATTGCCTGAAGTATGGGCTTACGACGAACAACATCCTCGGCATCGAAATGGTGCTGATGAATGGCGAGATCATCCGGCTTGGCGGCAAGCACCTCGACGCCGAGAATTATGATGTGCTCGGTGTTATGACCGGGTCCGAGGGGTTGCTCGGGGTCGTTACCGAGGTCACCGTTCGCATCCTTCCCAGACCGACCACCGCACGGGCATTGCTGGTCGGTTTTCCGACAACTGAGGATGCCGCCAATTGTGTCGCCGCCGTGATCGGTGCCGGGATCATTCCGGCCGGCATGGAGATGATGGATCGGCCGGCGATCCATGCGGCTGAGGCCTTCGTCAAGGTCGGCTACCCCCTCAACGTCGAGGCATTGCTCATCGTTGAGCTGGACGGCGCGCCTGCGGAGGTCGATCACTTGATCGATAAGGTTGAAGCGATCGCCCGCCACCATAACGCCACTACGATCCAATCAAGTCGTGACGAGACCGAGCGGCTAGCCTTTTGGTCCGGGCGCAAAGCTGCCTTCCCCGCTGTCGGGCGGATTTCGCCCGACTATTACTGCATGGACGGAACGATCCCGCGCGCCCGCCTCGCGGAGGTCCTCACGCGGATGCGGACGATGTCGGAGCAGTATGGGCTCGCGGTCGCGAACGTCTTCCATGCCGGCGACGGCAATCTCCATCCGCTCATTCTCTATGACGCCAACAAGCCCGGCGAGATCGAGCGTGCCGAGGCCTTTGGTGCCGATATCCTCAAGCTCTGCGTCGAAGTCGGTGGAGTGCTGACCGGTGAGCACGGGGTCGGCGTCGAAAAGCGCGACCTCATGGGAACGATGTTCGACGAGTGCGACCTGGCGCACCAGGAGCGCCTCAAATGCGCTTTCGATCCGGATGGCTTGCTCAACCCGGGCAAGGTGTTTCCACAGCTGCATCGCTGCGCCGAGCTCGGCCGTGTTCATGTCCATGCCGGTCGGCTCCCGTTCCCGGATCTGCCGCGTTTTTGAAGCAATTGGGGGCAATGAGCCGCTTCGCCCCCGCCGATCTCGACGAGTTGCGCGATGCCATCGGCGAGGCGCTGGCCATCGAAGAGCCGCTCGAAGTGGTCGCCGGCGGATCAAAGCGTGGGCTCGGCCGTCCCCTCCAGCTGCCGCGCATGCTTGATTTGTCACGTCTTGCCGGTATTCGGGATTACCAACCAAGTGAGCTGGTCCTGAGCGCCGGTGCGGCAACCCCAATCGAGGACATCGACGCGGCGCTTACCGATGCCGGGCAGATGCTCGCTTTCGAGCCGCCAGATTTGGGGGCGCTATTTGGCCTGCCAGCTTCTGTCGGTGGCCGGCGTACACTTGGCGGCGTTTTAGCCTGCAATCTTTCGGGGCCCCGCCGTATCAAATCGGGTGCTGCACGCGATCATTTCCTCGGCTTTCGCGGTGTCAGCGGACGTGGCGAAGTTTTTAAGGCAGGCGGCAAAGTCGTCAAAAACGTCACGGGCTATGATCTTTGCAAGCTGATGGCCGGTTCCTTCGGGACGCTCGCCGCGCTCGAGGAAGTCACGGTAAAGGTGCTGCCTCGACCGGAAGCTCTCTCCACCGTGATGCTCTGGGGGCTCGATGCCCTGGCCGCGGTCCGAATCCTAAGCCGCGCGCTCGCCTCGCCGCATGAGGTTTCCGGCGCTGTCTACCTACCGGCCCCCTCGACAGCCGGTTTGATGTCGCTATCCGGGTCGACCGCCGTCGCCGCGCTTCGCCTCGAAGGTCCCTATCCGTCAGTTATATTTCGCCGTGAGCGGCTCTTGACCGAATTGGGATCGGATTGTGAAGTCAGCTCGCTCGACGACGAAGCGTCGATCGCGTTCTGGCAAGCGGTTCGCGATGTTCTGCCGCTCGCTGGGTCCGAAGACCGCGCCATCTGGCGCGTCTCGGTCGCACCCAGCCGGGGGGGCGAGCTAGGCGAGGCGATCGCGCGCCGTCTCGATACCAGCTTGGTATCTGGATTGGGCAGGCGGGCTTGTTTGGGTAGCGATCGTGGGAGCCGAGGACGGTGGCGCAGCGGTGATCCGAGACGCGATCCGCGGGGCGGACGGATGCGGCACCGGACACGCCACTTTGATTAAGGGTTCGCCGGAGCTGCGCCGTTCGGTCCCGGTGTTCGAACCGCAGCCCCCGCCTCTTGCAGCGCTCGCTCCGTCGGATCAAGGAGGGCTTCGATCCGCGCCGGATTCTCAATCCCGGGCGCATGGTCGACGGGTTTTGAAGCAGTGCGGACCGATTTCACGCCCGAACAGCTTGCCGATCCCGACGTGGCGCAATCCGAAAAGGTACTGCGGACCTGCACCCATTGCGGGTTTTGCACCGCGACCTGCCCGACATATGTCCTCCTCGGGGATGAGCTCGATAGCCCGCGCGGGCGCATTTACCTCATCAAGGACATGCTCGCTACCGGCAAAGTCACCGCCGATACTGTCAAGCACATCGACCGATGTCTCTCCTGCCTAGCATGTATGACAACTTGCCCATCGGGCGTGCACTACATGCACCTTATCGACCATGCTCGGCGATGGATCGAACGCTATTACCGTCGTCCGTGGGTGGAGAGGGGGCTTAGGCGGATGCTTGGCACGGTCCTCTCACGGCCGCCGGTGTTCCGGGTGGCCCTGCGCTGCGCCGCTGCCGTCAAGCCTTTGGAAAGGTATCTGCCCGAGCGGCTGGCAGCCTTGTTTGCACTTACCCCCGACTCGGTACCCGCCGCCTCTCCAATGGACCGGTCACAGGTATTTTCCGCGAAAGGCGATCGGCGGATGCGCGCAGCGCTGTTGCCCGGCTGTGCGCAAAGGGTTTTGGCACCTGAAATCAACGAAGCGACGATCCGGCTACTGACCCGACATGGTTGCGAAGTGGTCGTGGCCAAAGGCAGCGGCTGTTGTGGGGCCCTCGTCCACCATCTCGGGCAGGAAGCCGCCGCTCTCGATCTCGCGCGTGCGAACATCGATGCTTGGGAGCGCGAGCGCTTGGCGTCCGGGCTCGACGCCATCGTGATCAACGCCTCAGGCTGCGGCACGACGGTCAAGGATTACGGCTTCATGCTGCGCGAGGATAAGGCCTATGCGGAGAAGGCGGCGCGCATCGCTGCGCTCGCCCGCGACGTCACTGAGGTCGTCGAGGCCCTCGGCCTTAGCGCAAGTTCAGGTATCGTTACTGAGCAAAACCGGCGTGTCGCCTACCATTCCGCCTGCTCGATGCAGCACGGACAGGGGATACACGCGGGGCCAAAGAGGCTCCTTGCAATGGTCGGGTTCGAGCCGCTAGAAGTGCCGGAAGGGCATCTCTGCTGCGGCTCGGCGGGGACCTACAACATTCTGCAGCCGAAGATCGCTGCCGCGCTGCGGGATCGCAAGTTGGCCAACATAGCTGCCACCCACCCCGATCTAGTCGCAACCGGCAACATCGGCTGCATTACCCAACTTGCCGCCGGTTCCCCAATGCCGATCGTACACACAGTCGAACTCCTCGACTGGGCCACGGGCGGGCTGGAGCCGAAAGCTTTGCGGAGCGGTCATCGGGAACGCCGACGGAAATACGCGGAGAACAGGAGCGACAGCGAAAGAGCGACGAAACCGATCAATGTCGGCTCGATCCAGCCGGTTCCGCCAGTCAGCAACCGTTCCCCTGCCGCCCCGAGCTCGACATAGGCTATCGTTAGCGGCAATTGGCCGATCAGCGATCCGAAGGCGTAGGCGCCGAGCGGCAGCGCGGTCAGACCTAGCCCGTAATTGGCAACGCTATGGGGCATAATCGGGATCAGCCTCAATAATGCCACGGCACGCCAACCGCCCCGCTCGACCCACCCGGACAGCGACCTTACGCGCGAGGCACGTTGGAAATCGATCAACCCCGAACTGACGTAGCGTGCGAGCAGAAAGCCCGCCGCCGCCCCGGCCACGCTACCCAATTCGGCCCAGACGATTCCCCATCCCGTGCCGAAGAGCAGCCCGGCCACAACCGCGAGGAGGGTGCGCGGGACAAATGCGAGGCTTGCCGCGATATGAGCGGCCACAAACCCCAACGGAGCCGCGGGATAGTGGCCGATCGCGCTGGTGATCGCGATCGGATCGAAAACCGTCCTCCAGTGCCAGGCTGCGATGGCGGCAATTGTGATGAGGCCGAGGACCATGAGGCGGGTTGCGCGGCGTATGCCGATTAAAGGAACGGCCGTCGCCGCTCCTCCGATCTTCGGCGTCATCGCACCACGGAGATGCTGGCAGAGATCGAAGCAGTTTTCGCGTCGGGCAACACCTCGTCGAGGAGGTGCGGCCGAGCGGCTCGGCGCTTCAGCCAAATAACACCAAAAAGATCGACGACGCCGACCCCCAGTCGGTCGAGAACCCCATATTTCGAGGCACCCCTACGCCGCGGACGATGGTTGACCCGGATCGACCGCACGGTCCCCCCTTCGCGCAATACGAGAGCCGGAAGGAATCGGTGCATATGGTCGAAATACGGCAGGTCCAGGAAAAGCGCGCGTGGAAACAGCTTCAAACCGCAGCCAGTATCCGGCGTGTCGTCTCCGAGCATCCGGCGCCGTACCCGGTTAGCGACTTGGGATGCGAAGCGCTTTCTCCAGCTGTCCCGCCGGCTTTCGCGATAGCCGGCAATCAATAGCGGTGGCGCCTCCGGAGCGGTAAGTCCGATCCGCCACAATTTCGGGATGTCGGCGGGATCGTTCTGGCCATCTCCGTCGAGCGTGGCGATCCAGGCCGCGCGCGCTGCCCTCACCCCGCTCCGGATGGCGGCACTCTGCCCATAGTTGCGCATGTGCCGCAGCAAGCGCAAATGCGGTGCCTCGGCTTGAAGCCGCGCGACTTCGGCGGCGGTCCCATCCTCGCTGCCGTCATCCACATAAAGGATCTCATAATCCAACAAGCCGTCGAGCGCTGCGCGAAGCTCGGCAACGAGCGGCGCCACATTGGCCGCCTCGTCCTTTACCGGGATGACGACTGAGAGATCCATCAAGCTCCGCGACTGATTCGGTCGATCTTGAGGATTAGCGGCATTGGGTCGCCTAATCGCTCATTAGCGTACTAGGGATCAGCGGTCGACCCAAGCGATCCTGAGGATGTTGGTTGCGCCGGGGGTGCCGAACGGCACGCCTGCTGTGATGACCACCCGTTGACCGGGTTCGGCAATCTTCTCGCGACGAGCAATTCGCACGGCTTGCTGCACCATATCACCGAAATTTTTGACATCTCTGGTGTGTACGCAATGCGCGCCCCACAAGACCGCGAGCCGCCGGGCGGTTCCGAGGTTTCGAGGTCAGCACCAGAATCGGGGCCTCGGGGCGTTCGCGAGCGGCGCGCAAGGCAGTCGCACCGGAAGTCGTATACGAAACAATCGCCGCCGCGCCCACTAGAGCTGCGACTTGACAGGCGGCGGCGCTGATCGCGTCCGGAGCGGTGTGCTCGTGCTCGATGCGCGTGCTCTCCATGATCGAGTGATAAAGCGGGTCTCTTTGCACTCGGCAAGCGATGCGGTCCATGATCGCGACCGACTCGACGGGGTAGCGTCCAGCTGCCGTTTCGGCCGACAGCATTACCGCGTCGGCCCCCTCGTACACGGCGGTCGCCACGTCGGAGGCCTCGGCGCGAGTCGGCGCCGGCGAACCGATCATCGATTCCAGCATTTGTGTCGCCACGATCACGGGCTTCCCGGCCAGTCGGCAGGCGTGGATTATCTCCTTCTGCACGCTCGGCACGTCCTCCGGCGGCATCTCGACACCCAAATCGCCCCGCGCGACCATCAAACCATCGGCAAGCTCTATGATCTCGGGCAGGCGCTGGATCGCCGACGGCTTTTCGAGCTTGACCATGACGCCGGCACGCCCGGCTACCAGCTTTCGTCCCTCGGCCACATCATCGGGACGCTGCACGAAGGAGAAGGCGATCCAATCGGCCCCTTGCTCGAGCGCGAAGGCGAGATCGGCGCGGTCCTTTTCAGTGACTGCGGACAACGGCAACACGGCATTCGGAACATTCACCCCCTTTCGGTCAGAAAGTGTTCCCCCGACCAGGCACAAAGTGTCGGCGAACTCCGCACCGCAGGTTTCAACGCGAAGCCGAACCTTGCCGTCATCGACGAGCAGCTCGGTCCCCGGGCGCAGCGCATCGAAGATTTCGGGATGCGGCAGTGGCGCACGGCTCTGGTCGCCGCGCTGTTGGCCGAGGTCGAGGCGAAAGCAATCGCCGGCCCCCAGCTCGATCCGACCCTCGGCGAAGGTACCGAGCCGGAGCTTTGGACCCTGCAAATCAGCAAGAATGCCGATCGGGCGCCCCGTCGCGCTTTCGATCGAGCGGATCGCCGCGAACCGGGCTTGATGATCCTCGTGCGTCCCGTGGCTGAAATTGAGCCGGAATACGTCTACACCGGCTTCAAACAGATCGCGGATTCTTTGGGGCGTCGAACTCGATGGGCCGAGTGTCGCGACGATCTTGGCGCTGCGGAGGCGCCTTGCGTTCATCTCCATACCAAACCGCTTCAGTGAAGGACCGCGATCGCGTCGGAGATCGCTGGCACAGGTGATTTAGGCGTGCTCGTCTTCTCGATGAGTGCAGCTTTTCGAGGCGATCCTACCGGCAGCGAGATCTCTGGCAAGATGCGAACATAGAAGACCGCTGGCCAATTGTCTTTGTCGATATTGATCCCCCGAAGGGGCGGGCTGGGTCATCATGGCTCACCTTGCTGTTCGGTCTTGCCAAGCAGCCGGCGGCGATTGCATATCCCCTCCACGACAGCCCGTCCCGGAATTCCCGCGCATCAGACGCGGACGAGTGGAAGGGCGCTCGTCAGAAAAGGAGTTATGTCTTGGCGTTTTTCGGCGCGCGTGGCGCCTTCTGTGCTGTGTTGCTTACGCTGCTGTTGAGCGCGCCGCTACCGAGCGGGGCCGAGGCGCCGGAAACCCCCTTCGCGGAAGTTTTCTCGCAGCTCGCGGCGCGGCTGGTTGGCGTGGTCGTCAACATTTCAACGACCCAGGCGACCACAGCTGCGCCGGCAAAGGCGACGCCCGACGCACAAGTGCCGCCGGGATCACCGCTCGACGAATTCTTTCGTGATTTCTTCGGCGAGAAGGGGGCACCAGGCGGGCCAAATCCTCCTGCGCCTCGGGCCTCATCACTCGGTTCTGGTTTCATCATCGATCCGTCGGGGATCGTCGTCACCAACAACCATGTGATCGCCAATGCCGAGCAAATTACCGTGACGTTCGCCGATGATACGACGTTACAGGCCGAAGTTATCGGGCGGGACACGGTGACCGATCTCGCCCTTCTCAAGGTCGAGCCGAAAACACCATTGCCGGCGGCCACCTGGGGGGATTCGACAAAGGCGAAAGTTGGCGACTGGGTGCTGGCGATCGGCAACCCGTTCGGTCTGGGCGGCACGGTAACGGCCGGCATCATCTCCGCCACGGCGCGGGACATCCATTCCGGACCTTACGATGACTTTTTGCAGACGGACGCCTCGATCAACCGCGGCAATTCCGGCGGCCCAATGTTCAACCTCGCCGGCGAGGTCATCGGCATCAACACGGCGATCTTTTCGCCTTCCGGCGGTTCGATCGGTATCGGATTTGCCATTCCCTCGGCATTGGCCCGGCCGATCGTCGAACAGCTGAAAGCGACCGGTAAAGTAGAACGCGGCTGGATCGGCGCGCGCATCCAGCCCGTCACCGATGAGATTGCCGAAGCGGTCGGGCTCGACAAGGGCCGCGGCGCGATGATCGCGGCGGTCGATCCGTCAAGCCCGGCGGCGCAAGCAAAGCTGCAGCCCGGAGACGTTATCCTCTCTTATGACGGCAAGCAGATCGATCGCAGCCGACAGTTGCCTCGGCTGGTCGCCGATACGCCGCCCGACACGCCTGTCAAGCTGACGATGTGGCGCGACGGCAAGGAACACGAGGTCGATGTCAAGATTGCGGCGTTGAGCCTGAACCGCCCGTCGCCACCTCAGCCGGAACCGGAAAAACCCAAGCCGCCGCCGAGTATCGACGCGCTCGGTCTCAAGCTCAGCAAGCTGTCCCCCGAACTGCGCAAACAGTTTTCATTGCCCGAGACGGCGAAGGGGGTCGTCATCACGGAGGTCCCGCAGAACAGTCCGGCGGCCGCGCAGGCCTTGCGCCCGGGAGACCTGGTGATTGCCGTGGGACACGAGGCAGTAGCAGCCCCCGAAGAGGTGCAACAGAAAGCCGCCGCCGCCAAAAAGAACGGACGCAAGAACGTATTGGTGCGCGTCGAGCGCGAGGGCAACTCCCGCTTTGTCGCGCTCCCGCTGGAGACGAGTTGAGTGAGCGGCGACGGCTCGCTGATTATTCCGCCGCAAGAGCGTGAGCGGGAGACGGCGAGCGGAAGCGGGTCAAGAGCGCGGCTTCTTTTGCTTTCGCACGGGTCAAATTGGCCTGTTTGACATGGCCGAAGCCGCGGATTTCGAGGGGCAATGCGGCGAGCTCGACTGCCGTTGGATGGTTGGCGGCGGACAAACGGCTGATGATTTCCTCGAGCACAGCCTCGTATTCGCCGATCAGGCGGCGCTCGGTTCGCCGTTCCTCGCTGCGGCCAAAGATGTCGAGCGGTGTGCCGCGCAATCGCCGGAGCTTTGCCAGAATACGGAAAACGGAGATCATCCAGGGTCCGTAGATGCGTTTGCGCAGATGCCCGCTTTCGGGATCGCGGTCGGCAAGCAGCGGCGGGGCCAGATGGAAGTGCAGCTCGTAGGGCCCTTCGAAGCGATCGGCGACCCGCTTGAGGAAATCAGTCTCCGTGTATAGGCGGGCTACCTCGTACTCGTCTTTGTACGCCATCAGCTTGAACAGGGCGCGCGCAACCGCGTCTGTCAGAGCCGTCTCGCCCGTGCAATTGGCCTCCGCTTCGCGGATACGCCGGACAAGGAGGCATAGCGGGCCGCATAGGCGGCATTCTGGTACTCGGTCAGGAACGCCACGCGGCGATCGATCACTTGTTCGAGGGTTTCGGAAAGACGGTGAGTTTCCGGCACCGCGCCGCGCGGTGTCGCACGCGCGTCGACAAGGGCTGGATCGACGGCGGCGCGCCGTCCCCAACGGAAGGCGCGTTGGTTGAATTCGACGGCAACTGCGTTTAATTCGATCGCCCGCTCGAGAGCGTCGGCGGACAAGGGGACCGCTCCGCGCTGGTAGGCAAAGCCGAGCATGAAAAGATTGCTCGCGATCGAATCTCCGAAGAGGCCGGTGGCGACGCGGGTGGCGTCGATGAATTCGGTATTATCCGCTCCGGTCGCCTCGGCAATGCTGCGTTGCAGCTCTCGGCTGGGAAATGTGAGATCGGGGTTTCGTGTGAAGTCGCCGGTGATGCGTCTCGTGGCTGTTGACGATCGCTCGGCTGTGGCCGGGCTGTAGCTTTGATAACGCATCGGCGCTCGCCGCGACCACAAGATCGCACCCCAGGAGCAGGTGAGCGCCGCCGGCGGCAATGCGCACTGCATGGATCTCCTCCGGCCTGCGGGCGATCCGCACGTGACTGTAGACGGCGCCCCCCTTCTGGGCGAGGCCGGTCATGTCGAGGATCGTGCAGCCCTTTCCTTCGAGATGGGCGGCCATCCCGAGGAGCGCACCAATCGTGACGACGCCGGTTCCACCGACGCCGGTAACGAGAATGCCGTAGGGTTCGTCGAGATCCGGGGTGAGCCGGCTCGGGCAGCGGCGCCAGCTCGTCCTCGCCGAGATCGCCCGCTTTGCGCTGCTTCAGCGCACCGCCGTGCACCGTGACGAAGCTCGGACAGAAACCTTTGACGCAGGAATAATCCTTGTTGCAGCTCGACTGATCGATTTCGCGTTTGCGGCCGAACTCGGTCTCGACCGGAACCACCGACAGGCAGTTCGACGTCCTTCGAGCAATCCCCGCAACCCTCGCAGACCAGATCGTTGATAAAGACCCGCTTGGCGGGGTCAGGAAAGCGGCCGCGCTTGCGACGTCGGCGCTTTTCGGCGGCGCAGGTCTGATCGTAGACAATGGCAGTCACGCCCTCGATTTCCCGCAGCTCGCGCTGAACCGCGTCGAGATCGTCGCGATGGCGCACCGCCGTGCCCGGTGCGAAATCGACGCCCGGCGCATATTTGTCGGGCTCGTCGGTCACGACGACGATCCGGCGCACTCCCTCCGCTGCAAGCTGGCGGGTCAGCACCGGCACGGTCAAACCGCCGTCGAGCGGCTGCCCGCCGGTCATCGCCACGGCGTCGTTGAACAGCAGTTTGTAGGTGATGTTGACCTTGGCGGCGACGGCCGCGCGTACCGCCAGCACACCTGAATGGGCGTAAGTGCCGTCCCCGAGATTCGCGAATATATGCTGCGTCTCGGTGAACGGCGCCTGACCGATCCACGGCGCCCCTTCCCCGCCCATCTGGGTAAAAGTCGCAGTCGACCGATCCATGAATTGAGAGAGATAATGGCAGCCTATGCCCGCCAGCGCGCGGCTGCCCTCCGGGACTTTGGTGGAGGTATTATGCGGGCAGCCCGAGCAGAAATAGGGGGTGCGGCTGAACGGCACGATATTGCCGCCCAGCTGCCGTTCCTTCGCCTCGAGAAAGGCGAGCCGTTCGGCAATCCGCGGCGAAGTGTGAAAGCGGGCAATGCGCTGGGCTATGACGCGGGCGATCTGAGCCGGTGTCAGCTCGCCGTTCGACGGCAATATCCAGTTGCGGTTTTCGTCGAACTTGCCGATGACGCGTGGGCGAACGTCTTCACGCCAATTGTAGAGTTGCTCCTTGAACTGATTCTCGATGACGGCGCGTTTTTCCTCGACGACGAGGATTTCCTCGAGCCCCTCGGCAAAATGCCGGATGCCTTCGCGTTCCAGCGGCCAAGACATCGCAACCTTGTAGAGGCGGAAGCCGATCTCCGCGGCATGCGCGTCGTCAATCCCGAGATCGTCGAGCGCTTGGCGCACGTCGAGGTAGGATTTGCCGGTAGTGACGATTCCGAAGCGCGGCCGGGGACTGTCGATGACGATGCGGTCCAGCCGATTGGCGCGCGCGAAAGCCAATGCCGCGTAGAGCTTGTATTTATGCAGCCGGAATTCCTGATCGAGAGGCTGATCGGGCCAGCGAATATTCAATCCGCCCGGCGGCATCTCGAAATCGTCGGGGAGCACGATTTCGGTGCGCTCCGGGCCGATCTCGACCGAGGCCGAACTGTCGACAGTCTCGGCGATCGTCTTAAAGGCTACCCAACACCCGGAGTAGCGCGACATCGCCCAGCCATAGAGGCCGAGGTCGAGGATTTCCTGCACTCCCGACGGGTTTAGTACCGGGATGCAGGCATCCATAAAGGCGTATTCGGACTGATGCGGCAGAGTCGACGATTTGCAGGTGTGGTCGTCGCCGGCAAGGAGAAGCACCCCGCCATGCGGTGCCGAACCGGCGGCATTGCCGTGCTTTAAGGCGTCGCCACTGCGGTCGACCCCGGGTCCCTTGCCGTACCACAGGGCGAAGACGCCGTCATATTTGGCCCCCGGGAACAAACCGATCTGCTGACTGCCCCAAACCGCCGTCGCGCCGAGCTCTTCGTTGATTGCCGGCTGAAAGCGTATGTGGTTGCGCTCGAGAAACCGCCGGGCGCCCCACAGGCCCTGGTCAAGACCGCCCAAAGGCGAACCGCGATAGCCGGAGATGAAACAGGCCGTGTTGAGACCGGCCGCGGCGTCGCGCTGGCGCTGCATGATAGGCAGACGCACCAGCGCCTGGGTACCGGTCAGATAGACCCGTCCTCTCTCCAGCGCGTACTTGTCGTCGAGGGTGACCGCCGCCAGCGCCATCACGACCTCCGAGCCTTGCCCTTGTAAGCCCTGGACACGTAGTGTCTCCCTGCTAGTTGCTCAATGAGGGCTGCCGCGGATTAGGAGATAACGGAGACCGTCCAGGCCGCGGCGTCGCGATGTTCTCGCGCGACCGACGGCCGCGTCACAGCCGTTGCGGCGGTGCCCCCTCCGGAGTAATTGAGAACCTCTGGAACCAGCTCCTCGGAAATCGGTTGCCGCCATGTCCGCATCTGCCGCCCTTCGCCATTCCCCGCTAGATGGATCGCTGCTCGCCTCATTACGCGAGCTGCTCGGTGCTCGGCTTTCCACCTCGGCGGCGGTCTGCGCGCACCACGGCAAAGACGAATCCTACCATATGCCGCATGCCCCCGATGCCGTCGCATTTGCCCACAGCACCGATGAGGTGTCGGCAATCGTCAAGCTCTGCGCCGAATATAAGACACCGGTTATTGCATTCGGCGCAGGGACATCCCTCGAGGGGCACGTAGCCGCACTGGCCGGCGGCATAAGCATCGACATGTCTGAGATGAACCGTATCTTGCGCGTCAATGCGCAAGATCTCGACGCCACTGTCGAAGCCGGTGTCACGCGCAAGCAGCTGAACGAGCATTTACGCGATACCGGCCTTTTTTTTCCGATTGACCCCGGTGCCGATGCCTCGCTCGGCGGGATGGCCGCGACGCGTGCCTCGGGAACCAATGCGGTCCGATACGGAACTATGCGCGAGAATGTACTGGCGATGACCGTGGTGCTCGCCGATGGCAGGGTGATTCGGACCGCGCGGCGGGCTCGCAAGTCGGCAGCCGGCTATGATTTGACCCGCCTGTTCGTTGGATCGGAGGGCACGCTCGGGATTATTACCGAGTTGACGGTTCGGCTCTACGGAATTCCCGAAGCTATTTCGGCCGCGGTTTGTGCGTTTCCGAATATTGAAGGCGCGGTCAACACCGTGATTTTGACGATTTAGAGCGGCATACCCGTTGCACGGATCGAGCTGCTCGATGAAATTCAAATGGCCGCAATCAACAAATATTCGAAGCTCGATCATCAGGTGGCTCCCACGCTCTTCTTCGAATTCCACGGCACGCCGAGCGGAGTGGCGGAACAGGCAGAGATGGTAAAGGCGATCGCCGGCGACTATGGCGGCGATGATTTCCGCTGGGCGACCACACCCGAGCAACGTTCCAAGTTGTGGCAGGCGCGGCATGACGCTTATTACGCGGCATTGGCGCTTCGCCCCGGGTCCAAGGGCCTTGCGACCGATGTGTGTGTGCCGATCTCGCGGCTTGCAGAATGCATTGGCGAGACCAAGCGAGACCTCGCGCGAATCGCCAATTCCCTATGCCTTGGTGGGGCACGTCGGGGATGGCAATTTTCACCTCGTCTTTATGCTCGACCCGAATCGCCCGGAGGAGTTGGCCGAAGCCAACCGGCTCAACGAGCGCATGGTCAATCGCGCCCTTGCGATGGAGGGGACCAGCACCGGTGAACATGGGGTCGGCTATGGCAAAATGGACTTCCTGATCGCCGAGCATGGCGAAGCGGTCAGCGTCATGCGCACGATAAAATTGGCCCTCGATCCCGACGGTATTCTGAACCCCGGCAAGATCATTCGAATCTGATCAGACCGCTAGGACGCTGAATGCGCGATACAGGTCGCTGCAAGAAGAGCTCCGGAACCAAGAATTCCTCTTTCCCGTTAGCCACATAAGCGGTAATGTAAAGGTTCCGAATCAAGGGCTCGGGTTTCGGTGCCCCCGCGGGTCTGGGCGCGCGCCGCTCAGCTGCGATCGTCACTCTGGCCGTCGATTTACTAGCTCGTGATGATCAACGGTGTCGATTTGACACCGCTCCGTAGACTTGCGAGATGCTAACCAACAGCAGATAACAAGAGCTGTAGAAAAAGGTCGCGATATGGAGAGATCAAGTAAAAGAGGGAAAATCCCCCAATTGGACTGGCCCTCGATCATTAAGAGATATGAAGCCGGCGAAACTTTGGCGAGCATAGCTCGGACCTATGACTGCTCGCCACCAGCCATAAGCTATATCTTGAGCCGAAGCCGAGCGCGCGACGCGACTGTGGACGGTACAGAGCAGAGCGCGATCGAAGCGTCGGAACCGCGACTGGTAAAAGGGCACCCCAACGATACGCCGGCTGTGCGAATTTATAAATGGAACGCCGGAAATCGGCGAAGCGGCGGCGCTCCCTCCCACGGCGAAGGCCTCCGATCCAATCGATGGGTCGATTCCCGAGCCGATGTCCGCCGGACCGAGTTCCGGGTTGAATGGGACGGCGGGAGTGTCGGAAATAGGAGCGGATATCGCCGTGACGGAAACCACGGGCCGTCCAGCCCAGCGCGACATCGAAGAGCCGGCTCAAGCTGCTGCGTCAGGAAACGGGACCGCCGGCTCGCAGCCCCAACCTGTGGAGCCTCGCCGCACGCTTCACCTCTCGCTGTCGCACAACAATGCTCAGCTGATGGACACTCCGCATCCTGACGGACAGGTAGTCGATACTCCCGACGCTTCGGTGGTTCGGCCCGTGGGCGACCAACAACAAGGGTTGACTCAGCACCCCGCCCGGCATCACCCCGCTCCCAGTGCGGCGGCCAATAACGGCGGAGCTGTCCGCTCAACGGCCGAGTCGCACAAAAGAGATGGCGGCGCCTTTATCGATCGAGCGTTGCGCGACCGAGTCGATGGCGACATTTCGGCGTTCCTCGCTGCGTTCGATGCCGCGTTAGCGGAGGATACGATAGAGAGCCGCGCCGATCTCCGAGATGCGACGGACCGGTTGCTGCGCGCGGGTGCCCGCACACGTATCGAACTGGAACGTCTTGAGGCTCGCGTGCCGTTATCGGCACGGGACACGAGTGGATATTCGTCTACCAGTTGGCGTCCGCGCTGAATCGCCGACAGTTTGCAGATTATTGTCCCGCCCCCTCCTCTGGAGCGAAATCCCTTCAGAGGAGGGGTTGCAGGATGAGTGCGTAATGGGTTAGCCCTGATTTGTGCTCAGGTTAACGCCGACATATTGTGTCACCCCGCGACGATTGAGCAGTAGCAGAGCGCTCTTTTTGGGCGAAGCGGCGGCCTCCTTCAATTTCGCTGCCGCCTCCTGCGGGGTCTTGACTGGCTGCTGGTTGATTGCAACCACGACGTCCCCTTCGCTCAACCCGACCTCGGCGGCGGCGCTGCTGGGGTCTACCTGGGTGATCACCACGCCCTGCACGTCTTTTCCAGTGTGCAGCTCACGCCGGAGCTGGCTGTTTAGCGGTGCGAGATGCATCCCCAGCGCGTCCGCGCGAGCTGGCTCGTCCTGCTCCTGCCCATTTGACGCCGAGGCCACCTGCTCAGTGTTCGGGAGTTCACCCAGCGTAGCCTGAAGCTCCTTCGTCTGGCCGTTGCGCCAGACGTTCATCTTCACACCAGCGTCGGGTGCGGTCTCGGCCACCAGCCGCGGCAGGTCGCGCAGGCGGCTCACTTCGTTCCCGTTGAACGTCAAGATCACGTCGCCCTGTTTGAGGCCGGCCTTTGCTCCGGGGCTGTCCGGAGTGACGACAGCAACGAGCGCTCCGTGATCGCCCTGCAATCCCAGGCTTGCTGCTATCGCCGGCGTCACTTCCTGGATTTGCACGCCGAGCCAGCCGCGGCTCACCTTGCCATGCTCCTCCAGTTGCGCGACCACGGTTTTTGCCAGGTTGGACGGCACGGCGAAGCCGATCCCGACGCTGCCGCCATTGGGCGAATAGATCGCGGTATTGATGCCGATTACCTGGCCGTCCAGATTGAACGTCGGACCGCCTGAATTCCCGCGGTTTATTGGCGCATCGATCTGCAAGAAATCATCGAACGGGCCGGAATGGATGTCCCGTCCCCGCGCCGAAATAATGCCGGTGGTTACTGTCCCGCCGAGCCCAAAGGGGTTGCCGACCGCCATGACCCAGTCGCCGACCTGAGCCGCGCTACTGTCGCCGAACGTCACATA
This sequence comes from uncultured Alphaproteobacteria bacterium, assembly GCA_963695605.1. Classification (GTDB taxonomy): domain Bacteria; phylum Pseudomonadota; class Alphaproteobacteria; order ATCC43930; family CGMCC-115725; genus AP-15. Next base: position 210,826 of record CAVOHI010000094.1, read on the forward strand.
GGGCAGCGGCTTGTCGGCTTTGATCTTTAGTAGCGCGATATCGGTCTTGGGATCGCGGCCGATGATTTTCGCCGAATACTTGCTGTTATCCTGCAAAGTGACTTCGACCTTGCTGGCGTCGCCGACCACGTGGCTGTTGGTCACCACATAGCCGGAAGGATCGATGATGAACCCGGAACCGAGCGCGATCCGGTGGGCTTGTCCACCCGGCATTTGCGGAAAGAGGTGGCGCTCGCCGTTTGGGTTCTGTTGATCGAAAAAGCGGCGCAGGAACTCGTCGAATGGCGAGTTAGGAAAGCCGGGGGATGTCCCCTGTTCAGGCTCGTCCCCCATTGTATCTGACGCGGCGCTCTGCGTAACCGATATGTTCACCACTGCCGGAGAGACTTTTTTGACCAGCGGCGCGAAGCTCTCATGCTGCATCAGCGCGACCGGAGAGGTCATCGTCTCGGCCGCGGCGTTTCCAACTGAGGGCGGGTTGTTCGTACCGGCCGGATTTTCGGCCCATACGAAGGGCGAGAGCGCGAGGGTTGCGCCCATTCCGAAACCGAGCGCCGCGGCGCGGCTCTTGCGTAGCCAAGGCCGATGCCCATTGTCTTCTTTGACTTCCATCAATTGGTTCTCCTGTCGAGCGCGGATGCCCGGCGGGCCGCGAACTGCAACCAGCGAGGGCGGATCGCCTGAGAATTGGGTGCGTCGGGTGACAGGCGGCTTTCGGGCGGATTAATTCGCTGTAACCTCGGTACAGGACCGGATTGCCACAGCGCGTTACGGCTCGGCGGTGGCCAGGAACGGGTAGTACGAAATTTCCGCTTGTGCAAAAGTGGGCGGAATAATCAGAACGTAAAACGTATCACGACTGAAATTCCGCCCCGATTCTACCCAGCTCCGCAGAGATAAAATCTTCGCATAGGCTTGCTGTCCGGGGACGAGCGCAACAACTCGGAATTGAAAGAAATTGTGCCCGTAACTCTCGACCGAGACCTGGTAAAGCCCGGCGGGAACAATCGCGGTAGAACGCGTAGCCTTGATCGCAAATACCGACGACCGCTCCGTTCATGTAAATGTATGGTCGCCCCTTGCTCTCTGTCGGATCGTAAACCCGATAAAACCAGATACGCGCACTTCCCGGCCGAATCGGGGGCAAATCGACGGCCGAGACCGGCGGGAGCCCAGAGCAACTCGCCAAGAGGAGCAATGCAACCCCGGTGTATCCCCTGAGCCATATGGATGCGGCAGCGGCGCGTTTTCTGGACACGAAGACTCTACCCCCCTCTCAGCCTGGAGGATAGATTGGCTTCCAACCTGCTCTTGGCTCTGCCGACATTCAGTATTCTCGGCCGAAGGAGAAAAAATGCCCCGGTACCGCGATATTACGCCTGCGGAGATGACGCCTGCCCAGCGCAGGGTTCACGATTTGATTGTCTCTGGGCGGCGTGGCCGGTTCGGCGGCCCGTTCCAATTATTGATCCGCGCTCCCGAAATCTGTGAGCACGCAGCGAAGCTGGGTGAGCATTTACGCTGGGGAACCTCGCTGCCGGACCGGCTTTCCGAGCTTGCGATCATCACCACCGCACAGTTCTGGCGCGCGCAGTACGAGTGGTACGCGCACGCGCCTCTCGCCGAGAAGGCCGGTGTTCTTGCTGCGGCGATCGAAGCCATCCGGCGCGGCGACACGCCGAATTTCGAACAGAAGGACGAAGCGCTCGTCTACAGGGTCTGCAGCGAATTGTTCAAAACTCGGCGCCTTGCCGACGCGACCTTCAACGAGGCGGTCACGACATTGGGCGAAACCGGCTTGACCGAGGTCATCGCGATCATCGGCTATTACACGCTGATCGGGAATACCCTCAACGTTTTCCAGGTCGCGGTGCCCGAGGGGGAAACTCCGCCGTTTCCCGAATAACGGTTCTGCCTGCGCTCAGGCCGCTTGCGGCAAGCCGCGTTCGAGTAAGGTGGCGAGACGCCGGGCGAAAGCGGAAGGATCCGGAAGCTGCTCGCCCTCGACGATGCGCGCCTGGTCCAACAGCAGCCACGCGAACTCGGATAGTTGGTCGGAAGCGCCCGGTTCGCCGACGCTCGTCGCCAGACGCTCAATCAGTTTGTGGCGCGGATTCAGCTCGAGGATGCGTCGGGAGGCGGTATCGAGTTGCCGATGCTGCTTCAACAGCCGCTCCAGGTGCATGTCCATGTCGCCCTCGTCGGCCACGAGGCATACGGCGCTGTCAGTGAGGCGCTCCGAACTGCGTACATCCTTGACCGCCTCGCCGAGAGCCAGCTTGAAAATCGCAATGAGGCTGGCAAGTTTCGCCGGGGGCTCGGGACGCTTCTCCTCGGGGGCTTCGGATAGTGGTATCTTGTCGAGATCGACGCCGCCGCGCGTCGCCGATTTGAATGGTTTCTCTTTGTATCGACCGATCGACGGCACCCAGAATTCGTCGATCGGGTCGGTCAGCAGCAGCACTTCGATCCCACGCGCCCGAAAACCCTCAAGTTGCGGACTTTTCTTGATAACATCGAGGTTATCGCCGTGGATCGTATAGATGGCGTCCTGCCCGGGCTTCATCGCTGCGATGTAATCGTCGAGCGAAACCAGTTCGTCCCGCGTTGTCGATCGGAACCGGGCTAGGCCTAGCAGCTCGTCGCGGTGATCACGATCCTCGTAGAGACCTTCCTTGAGCACGGCCCCGAAATTATCCCAGAATTTGGCGTATTCGTCGGCCGCCTCGCCGGCCTTTTTCGCGAGCTCGCTCAAAATTCGCCTGGTCAGTTGCTGGCGAATTCGCGCGACCATCGGGTTGGATTGCAGCATCTCCCGGCTGATGTTGAGCGGCAGGTCCTCGCTGTCGACGATGCCGCGCAGGAACCGCAGGTAAGCCGGCAAGAGGTCGGTCGCCTCGTCGGTAATAAACACGCGCCTGACATAAAGCTTGACCCGGCTTTTACGCTCGGGATCAAATAAATCGAACGGTTTGGTGGAGGGTACGAACAGGAGGCTCGTGTATTCGAGTACGCCTTCCGCCTTATTGTGCAAAGTCAGCCACGGGTCGTCAAAGCTGTGGCCGACGTGGTGATAGAATTCCTTATATTGCTCGGCGGTGATTTCCGACCGGGGACGGGTCCACAACGCGGAAGCGGTGTTGACCGTTTCGCTTTTGCCGCCCTCGTCGAGGATGATCGGCAATCCGATATGGTCCGAGTAGGTCTTGACGATCCGCCGCAGTCTTGCCGGGTCGAGATACTCATCCTCGCCTTCGCGCAAATGCACGATGATCTTGGCGCCGCGTGCAGTTTCGGGGAGCGGCTCGACCGTGAACTCGCCCCTGCCGTCCGACACCCAACGCCAACCCTGGCTTTCGCCTGCCTTGCGGCTTAGGACCTCGACTTTTTCGGCGACCATGAAGGCCGAATAGAAGCCCACCCCGAATTGTCCGATCAGGCTCATATCGTTGCGCGCGTCGCCCGATAGCTGGTTCACAAAAGCGGCGGTGCCGGAGCGGGCGATCGTGCCGAGGTTGTCGATCAGCTCCTCCCGGTTCATGCCGATGCCGTTATCGCCAATCGTCAGGGTGCGGGCCGGTTTATCGGGGGTAAGCGTGACGCGGTATTCGGTATCGCCTTCGGCCAGACCCGGGTCGGTCAGCGCGGCATACCGCAGCCGGTCGCAAGCATCAGAAGCGTTAGAGATCAGCTCGCGTAAGAAGATCTCTTTCTCGCTATAGAGCGAGTGCGCGACGATTTCGAGCAGGCGGCTAACTTCCGCCTGGAAGCTCCTTGTTTCCTGGGTCATCGCTGCCGTCGAAGGTTGCCGGGAACGCGCCGAGGATATGTGGCGAAATTCTTTGCTCTACAAGACCTTCAACAAGGATCGAGGAGGCCCACTATCGCGTGCCGCGCCGCCAACGCTCGACCGTCTGCTCTACAATCGAGCCGTCTGCCTCCTTCGACCATCCACTTGCGAAGCATGCGGTGGCACTCTTAGGCCGGCACTCGTCGGCCGGAGGTGTAAAACATACCCGCATCGGCATCGACACGCCCTCACCGACCGCGATCGCCTCCCCATTGCGTAAGGCCGACAAGAAGTTCATCAACCCATGCGATGCTTCGGGAAGAGCGCGTCGGACGATCTCCTGATCCTCATGAGCGGTCATCCGAAAGGCGAAGATGGTATTGCATTCCGAGAGCAGACCGGGGGCCAGATCAGACGGCCGTTGAGTGACTACGCATAGGGATACCCCATATTTCCGGCCTTCTTTTGCGATCCGGAACAGCGCGCGTTTCGCCGCCTCAAAACCCAGCTGCTTATCACGCGAGGCATAACGGTGGGCCTCTTCGCAAACGATCGTCAGCGGAACCGGCGTTTCGTTCCATACTGCGAAATCAAAGGTAAGCCGACAGAGCACGGAGACGACCACATTGACCACCTCCGATGGGATCCCGGATAAGGTCGAGGATGGTAACCGGCTGGCCGACCACCGGGATTCTAAAGAGCTGGCCAAGAATTTCAGTAAGTTCGTCACGCAACGTCAATCGACTGCCAAACACGAATCCGTAACGAGCATCATTCTGAAGGGCGAGGATCCTTGCCTTGACGGTTTGATACGAGGGAACGCCATCGGGCCGGTTGAGACTCCCCATTGCCGTGTCTAATGCACGAAGCACGTCCGACATACGATAGGGAGCCGGGGTGTCCACTGTTCCGAATTTGTCCAGGCCGGCCTTGGTGGAATAAGAATGCTTAGCAGCCAGTATTGCTTCTCCAAGTACTTTTGTTTGTTCGGCGTTGCGATCTGACCCGATTACGATTTCTGATAATTCTTCAAAATTGAACAACCAATACGGTAGATGCAAGCCATCTCCTGGGCTGAGTACAATAGCACGATCACCAAAGGCTCGAGCGTATTCGTTATGGGGATCCAGCAATACGACATGAGCGTTCGGGCTTTGATCGATGACTGCCCTGAGGATGGTTGCAAGCCCACAGGATTTTCCCGATCCGGTGGTGCCGACGATGCCGAAATGCTTGCCGAACAGCTCATCGACCAGGATATAGGCCGGTACCGCACCATTCTGGTGAATTGTGCCGACCGGGGTCGCAACCACCTTGGGGCGGGCGTAAACCTGGGCGACATCCTGTGCCGAGGCGAGGTAGACCGGCTCGTCCAGCGCCGGATAGGCGGAGAGTCCGCGCTGAAAGTCGGCGACAGTATCGGTATCTCGAATCTCACCGACAAGCTCGAGTTCGACGAGCCTCAGATCCTTATGGGAAGCCTCCAAGCTCGGCAGCGGTACCCTGAGGCCCGTCACCATGCCGTAAGCGATCGAGACGCGCGTCCGCATCTTGACCAGGGTCCCCATCTCGAGTGGCAGATCGCGATCCGAGGCTGCCGCATGCGATCTTTCGAGTAGTGCGACTGCTTGACAGGCCGACACCGCAATGATGCGCCCTAAATGCAGGGCATCGCATAGCGCGGGGGTATAGCCGTCGATGCTTTCAAACCCGCTAAGGTTGGTATCTGGAATGGCCTTGTCCTCGTTCAGCTGGTAGGAGAGCCGCCGGTATTTGCGTGGCGGCAGAGGCTGCAACACTTCGCACTCGGTCGCCGGGAAGCCGAAGTGTCGCAGTCGTCCCCGCTCCCGGTTTGCTACTTAGAACCAGCTCGCCGCCGTGTAGCTCGATCAAGGCTCTCGCGATCGGCAATCCGAGACCGGTACCCTCGTGTTCTCGGGTCAGATGACCTGCAATTTGCTCGAAGGGTTGGAAAATTCTTTCGATCTGCTCGGGGGGGATGCCGATCCCCGTATCTCTGATCGAGAGCGCCAGATCTCCGCTCTTGCGGAACACTGAGTCGACTTGAATACGGCCTCGCGGTTCGGTGAATTTAACGGCATTAGACAACAGATTTAGCGTTACTTGCTTAAATTTAGTCGAATCGACCAAAATCATAGTGGCCGGCTGTTGGATACTGCAAATAACTTCTATAAATTTCCGCTCAGCAAGCGGTCTTATCGTGTTGATCGCGGACTTGAGCAGCCCGCCAAGCATGACAAATTCCTCCTGAAGCAAGACATGACCCGCTTCAATTCGCGCGAGATCGAGAATCCCGTTTATGATATCAAGTAGAATTGTACCTGCATCATGAATATATCCGGCATATTCCGGATAGTTCTCGCGCATCCGGATTTGATCAAGCTTGATGACTTCCGAAAAGCCGATAATCGCGTTAAGTGGGGTGCGCAGCTCATGGGCCATGTTAGCAAGGAAGTTGCTTTTGGCGAGGTCGGCTGCCTTCGCCGTCAACATCGCCTCATGTGCAACAGAGGCGGCCTTTTCGGCCTGCTGCTTCGCCTCCAGAAGGGCGAGGCTGGAATAGCGGTGTTCCGCCAAGCTGCCCAGCTGGGAACAGTAGCTATCTAGCAGCATCCCTTCGTCTCCCTGGAGGGCTCTCGCTCTTCCGCAAAATTCTGTCGTGGTATGTAGAGTTGAGCAGAGTCTCCCTAACCACCGGTTAATCGGGGCCCGCCGAAGGTTAGTCGAACCCTGACCCGCCGCATCATGCCGCCGATTTTGATTGGTTTGCCCTTGCCCTGGCGGCGGTTCCACCCGATACCTATAAGGCATGGCCATGTTCCGACCCGCTCCGCGGCTCGTCGCGGTCCTTGGGCCGACCAATACCGGCAAGACCCATCTCGCCATCGAGCGAATGCTCGGCCATCGCAGTGGCATGATCGGGTTCCCGCTGCGGCTGCTCGCCCGCGAGAATTACGACCGGATCGTCAAGCTGAGGGGCGCCCGTTCGGTTGCGCTGATCACCGGCGAAGAGAAGATACTACCGACGAACCCGTCGTATTTTGTCTGCACCGTCGAATCGATGCCGCTCGACCGGCAGGTCGATTTCCTGGCGGTGGACGAAATCCAGCTGTGCGCCGATCCCGAGCGCGGCCATGTCTTTACAGCGCGGCTCTTGCATGCCCGAGGGGTGCAAGAAACGATGTTCCTCGGTGCCGCCACGATAAAGCCGCTGATGCGGCGGCTGGTTCCCGAGGTCGAGTATGTGAGCCGGCCACGCTTCTCGACATTGTCCTATACGGGCTACAAAAAGGTGACGCGGCTGCCGCCGCGCAGCGCGGTCGTCGCCTTCGCCATTGCGGACGTGTTCTCTCTTGCCGAGCTGATCCGCCGGCAGCGGGGCGGCACCGCGGTAGTTCTCGGCGCGTTGAGCCCGCGAGCGCGCAATGCTCAGGTCGGGATGTTCCAAGCCGGCGAGGTCGACTATCTCGTCGCGACTGATGCGATCGGCATGGGCCTCAACATGGATCTCGACCATGTCGCCTTCGCCCGGATCGGCAAATTCGACGGGCGCGGCCCGCGGCGGTTGACCGCGGCCGAGATTGCTCAGATCGCCGGCCGGGCGGGGCGGCACATGAATGACGGCACATTCGGCACTACCGCCGAACAGGGGACGCTCGACGCGGAAATCGTCGAAGCGATCGAAACGCACAGCTTTGAGCCTCTGACTCGTCTGAACTGGCGCAACAATCGGCTGAAATTCGGATCGATCGCGGCGTTGTTGAAGAGCCTCGACGAGCGGCCCGTCCGTACCTGGTCTCGTCCAGGCCCGCGAAGCGGACGACCACCGCGCCTTGCAAGCCCTCGCGCGCAACCCGGATATCGGCGAACTGGCCACTCATCCAGGTGCGGTCCGGCTGCTTTGGGAGGTCTGCCAGATCCCCGATTTTCGCAAGGTCATGAGCGAGAGCCATACTCGGCTGCTTGCCCATTGCTTCCTTCACCTCGCCGGACCCGAGGAGCGGCTTCCCATCGCATGGGTTGCCGGGCAGATGGCGAGCCTCGACCGTGTCGATGGCGACATCGACACTTTGATGGCCCGCATCGCGCACATCCGCACCTGGACCTACATCACCCATCGCGGCGACTGGGTCGAGGATTCAGCGGAGTGGCAGGAGCGCGCCCGCGGCATCGAGGATCGGCTTTCGGACGCGTTGCACGAAAGCATCACACAGCGCTTTGTCGACCGGCGTTCGGCGTTCCTCGTCCGCCAACTGGCTTCCGACGGCGAGCTGATCGCCGCCGTATCCAAGGCGGGTGAGGTTCTCGTCGAGGGCGCTTATGTTGGCCGTATCGACGGTTTACGCTTTGTTCCCGATTCGGTCGATGGTGTCGAGATGCGGATGCTGATCGCAGCCGCCAGCCGTGTTCTCCGCGGCGAGATCACCGCCCGCACGCGGCTTTTAGCGACCGATGCCGACGAAGCCTTCGCGATCGGTCCTGACGGCGAGCTGCGTTGGCGCGGCGCAGTGGTCGGCCGGATGGTGGCCGGAGAAAAGCTGGTGGCGCCGCGGGCGGAGCCGGTTGCCGGCGACTTCCTCGAAGGAGAGGCCCGCGAAAAAGTGCGGCGACGCCTTCAGGAATTTCTGCGCGAGGACATCGAGCGCCGGCTGGCGCCACTTTTTGCTGCGCACGCATTGCCGCTCGGCGGTGTCGGGCGGGGGCTCGTCTATCAGCTCGTCGACGCGCTCGGATGCCTGCCTGCAGCCGACGTAGCGGACCAAGTCGCCGCACTGGCCCCGCCGGACCGGAAAGCGCTGAGCCGGCTTGGCGTCCGCTTCGGCACCGAAAGCGTTTATTTCGAGCCGCTCTTGCGCACCAATACGATGCGCTTTCAGGCGCTGCTCTGGGCGGTACGGCAAGGCCGACCGGCGCCGAGACTGCCGTCGGCACGTCGTCTTGCCAAGCCGATCGAAGTCGATCCGGGGCTGCCGCCCTCGTTTTATGCGGCTATCGGCTTGCGCGTACTGGACGGGCTCGCGCTGCGCCCCGATCGATTGGAGCGGCTCGCCGCCGCGGCCAGGCGGTTGGCGCGCCGCGGACCCTTCACGCCGGAGCCGGAGCTCGCAGCGATAGCCGGTGTCGAACAATCGAAACTGCGTGGGCTCGTCGCGACCCTCGGCTATCGTGCTGTAATCTACAATGGCAACGAGACTTTTATTGCCCGGTCGCAGCGCCAGCGAGATGCCAAAAGGACCGGCCGCCGGCGTGGACCGGTCGGGGACGGTCACCCGTTTGCGAAGCTGCGGGAGCTGAAGCTCGCTTGAAAGGCAGACGGCTCGACCAATGGCTCTGGTTCGCGCGTCTCGTCAAGAGCCGCTCTCGTGCGGCACGCCTTTGCGCAGCCGGTGCGGTCGCGGTAAACGGGATGACAGTTAAGAAGGTCAACCACATTCTACGGGCCGGCGAGAGGGTCACGGTGCAGCAGGGAGCTTTCTGCCGAACCATTAGAGTACGCGGACTCGGCGAGCGTCGCGGCCCGGCGGCAGAAGCCCGCCTCTTATATGAGGAGATCGCGCCTGCGGTTCACCAGTCCGAAATGACGCCCGCTTGGACGCCGCTGCTGCTGGGCGATGATGACGGCTCGAACCTATAGCGGGATAATCCTTTGGGCAGCGATTTCTCTACTGGGTGAGACGAAGAGCGATCAACGATTTCGCTATATTGTTGAACACCGTCTGCAGGTTGCTGGGGGTCGCGGATTCGAAGAAGCCGCCATTCGCCGCGCAATTCTGCAGATCCGTGTTGCTGGCACCGTCACTTCCGAGGCCGATCGTGTAGATCACGACGCCCTGGGCGGCCATATTAGTGCATACGGTGCTCAAGCGGGTGCCAAGGTTTGTCACCGCGGTGGCCGTGCTGCTGGAGGTGCCGATTTTGCCGTCGGCGATCTGCCCGAGCCCGGTCATGTTGGCGGTCGACGGCCATTCTTCTGTGCCGTCCGTCATCAGCACGACGACTTTCTTCCAGCCCGTGGTGGTGGCGTCGGTGTAGCTCAGCGGGTGGCCGTTATTGGCGGTGAACGGCCCGTTCGACGACAGCGAACGCCAGCCCCAGATCATGCCGATATGAACTTGGGTGCCGCCGGAGTCACGCGGCCACATGCTGGCGATCTTGTTGAGCACCGTGGTCTTGCCGGTCGAGCTGGTGACGTCGGTTAGTGGCAGCAACGAAACCGGGCAGCCCTGGTTGGGCCCGTCCTGAGCGATCCAGTCCGAGACCACGTGGCCCTGGGTCTCGGTCGTGGTGTCCTGTCGCGACACGGTCCCACTCGCCCAGCTGTTCGCCGAGTCCTTCACCCAGTAGTACGGGTACCAGCTCGTCCCGCTCGTCGGGTCGGAGGTGTCCGGGTTGCCCGAGACGCTGAGCACACCGGTGCCGGAGGCATTCTCGCCCGAACTGGTCGGCTCGATCACGCAGCCGCCCCAATTTGTCGTGGTCGAGGAACCCGCCGGGCTTGCCGTGTTGTAGGCCGAATCATAGCTGAGCGGCGTGAACGCAACGAGCGTGGTGTTGCAACACGTGCCCGTCGCACTGGAGAAATTGCTCGGCGTCGTGGCGTTTTGCGAGATCGTCAGCGAGCCTGTGCCGGCCGCGTATTGAGCTGCTGTGCTCGGCGCGGCGGTTATCGTCGTGTTCGCTGGAATGCCGTTGCCGACGATCACCTGCCCGACCGTCGGGGGGTCGAGAAGGAAACGTTGGAGACTGTCGTCGACCCAGTCGTTGTCGTTGCGCCGAGATTGGTAAGCGTTACGATGTCGGCGGTATTCGTGGACGTCGCGTTGGCTGACATCGTGAGCTGGAGTGTGGAGGTGTTGATCGAGGTGACATAGGCATTGGCAGGTATTCCGGTTCCCGAAATTCCCATGCCGACGACGATGCTGTTGAGGCTCGTGGTGGTTCCCTTCAGATTGGTGATCGTCGCGGAGCTGCTCGTCGTGTTTCCAGCCAGGCTAAAGGTCAGCGGCGCGCTGGAATGTCCCACCGTCGGGGTGGCCGACAGCGTGACCGTCGTACCGCTGATCGATGAGACCGTGGTGGCGGGCGAGGTGGGGATGCCGCTGCTGGTGCTGGTGACAACCATCCCGGCTACTACGCAGGTGTTGGCGGTGTTAGTTACCGGGTTCACCGTCTTGCTGCTGGTCGTCCAAGTGCCCGTGGTCAGGCACGTCGTCGGGTCCGTGAAAGGGGTGCTCGTGTTACCGCTGGAGGGGCCGACCGCCAGCGAGTTTCCAGTGAAGGTCAAGGTCGCGTTCGAGGAAATCGTGATCGACGAACTACTGACGCTGTTCACCGTCGCGCCGTTCGGAATGCCGTGTCCGTATATGTACATCCCCGGCTGAATGGCGGCAATATTTGCCGCCGAGATGGTGGAAATCGTGCTGCTGCCGCTAGTCGTATTCCCGGTGATCGGGGTCACCGGCATGATATTGCCGCGCAGATCGGTAAAATTGCCGCTAGTCGCAGTGATGTTGGTGCAGCTGGTCGCACCGCTGCAAAAGCTGTCACCGACATTAACCGTCGTCACATATGGCACGATGCTCAAGTAGAGCTGTTGGGACGAGGTTATGGCGCTGGTCAACGTGTTAACGAATGTTGTCGAGGCATTGATCAGGGTGCAAATGCGACTCTGATTGCTGGAATTAGTGCAGGAGGTGTCGCTCGCTACGACGTTTCCGCTGCAAGTGCCATCGGAATAATTGGGCGCCCCGTCATTGGGACCGCAGAGCATCGAGCCGGTGTTGTCGAGAACGACCGCCACTTCCAGACCAACGGTCTTCTTGGTTTGGGCGGAGACCGAGACGGTGATGCTGCTAACTCCAACGAGCTGCATGAAGGTCATCGGCACGCTTGCTTGGGCTTGGAAGTTTACCGTCGATGCAGTCATATCCGCATTCGCCGGCACTGGCGCGACCGATACATTGGTGCCAAGCGCCGTTGACGGGAAGTTGGCCGTGAAATAATTGTTCAGCGCTGTTGTCAACTGGGTCGAAGTCAGGTTGGTTTCCGACCCGACCGCCAATGCCGCGGCATCGAGCGCAGCGCCCAGCCGCATTTTCACCATATAGGCTCGCCCGACATCGATGGCCATGCCGGCGGCGATGACGGCGGGAATGGCACAGAGGGCGAATATGATTGCTATGGCCCCTTCGCGTCGCTCGGCGAGTTGACGCAAGGCCGTGATGACGGCCGTAATCATAAGATCCCTCGTTTCTTCTTGATCATCCCTCTGGCTCCTACGGGCATACACTGCCGGTGTTCAAGTAAGTCGGCACACAGTTCATGTAACGGGGACGGTTGAAGGCCGCTTCGGTCAACGTGTAAGACGAGCTCAGCACGTAAGTGAACGGCGAGCTGTAGCTGTATGTCAGTGTCACGATGATTACACTGTCCGTTGAGCCGTTTGTCTGATTGCCAAGATTTGCGAGACTAACATTGTTCGGTATGGTCGCCGTCGTGATGGGAGTTGCACTGTTAACCTCGGTGTGCCAGTCGATAACTGCGCTGCCGGTGTTGTAAGTCACGCTCGCAAAGGCGATCTTCAGCAGAGTCCCGCTCGTCGGAAGAGGTGATAGAACCTGTTTGGCTGCATTTGTGATGTTGGTAAAGTCCGTGCTCTGGAGAACCGTATTAACTCTGGTCTGCGCAACCAGATCTGCCGCCGTCTCTGCCGACGCCTCGAGTTTCATATAGGCGAGGACTAGGTTGGTAGTCTCGAAACTGCCGAGGAACAGGAGCAGCATAATCGGAAGAATGATCGCGAACTCAACTGCTGCAAGGCCAGACTGATCATGCTGGAGGTTCCTGCTCCGCATTATCCAACCTGGCCGATTTACGAGAACGGTTCGTTCTGAAAGATAACAGTGCTTGTCAAGGTGATACTACCAGTGCCGGGGTTGTTCCCATTGGCGGTGCCTAGGCCGGCCCAGCAAGTGCCGCCGCTGAGACAGGCTCCGACCCAAGGGATTATAAAGGGACGTGGATAGCTGACCTGAACGCCGACAATATTACCGCCAGTCCCCGGGGAGAAAGAGCAAACCGTTCCGCTCCCGGTCTGGCTGGCGGTCTGAGTGCAAGGCGTGAATCCGACGGTGCCGAAACTGGAAAAAACCTGCACCTCAAAGACGATGTTGCTAGCACAGTCCGATGCGCTAATAAGAGAGCTCACCTCTGAGCAGAGGAGACTCTGGAATGTGGTGATCGGGCTGCTCTGCGACTGAGCTTGGCCCGTGCGGATGAGCCGGGCCGCGTCACGTGCCGCGCCATCCAGTAACGATTGAGTGGTAAGGGTCAGGCCGAGTTCAAAAATCGCCGCCAACAGCAGCAGAAACGGCGGTCCGACAAACGCGAATTCGATTGCGGTGATGCCCTCTTGATTGCGTAGGGGCCGTCGAAAGAATTTCATGGAAATACCGTGGCCGGATTTACCAGAAGGCGCACATATTCTTGGGACGTATTTGTCATCCAAGCTAAAGCAACCGCCGCGAGTGGCCAAGTGAAACATTTGCCTTTATGTTAAAGAGCAATCATTACTGATAAGTAAAAACCGGCAAAGTCGCGAAGGTCGAGCCGGTTTCTCCGATAAGCTTGCGAATCGCAATCAGCCAGTCACACCCGACACACAAGCGAGATTGTGCCGATTAACGGTTCTAACCGGGCGATTCTGCTTAGTGCTCAGATTCATGCCCGCCCTCGCCATCCCGCGGGCCTTCAGCCCACGGACTTGTTCCGTGGGGAAAGCCGGGATCCATTTCTGCCATGGGCACCGGCTTTCCCCGGTGTCACAACATTTTTGATGCGAACATTGGTCCGCCGACGCTTGGGAATCTTTTGTCTGTGTTTGAACACCAGCGCTCCGATCCTGAGGAGACGAAACTTCCCCTAGGTGCGCGCCATCACCCTCGGTGAAAGGCGACGCAGCGGTAAAATTGCCACATTCGCATTCTATGCTGTCGTCCGTTACGCTCGATCTATGGCGGGCGCGTCCGGGGGGAGATGGTTGCCTGTAAATCTCTTACAGAAACAGGTGGACGGAATGCTCTGGCGGCAGTTGGAATAGCCGACAAGCCGGTCACGTTGTGCGGCTGTGGCGGGCGACCGAGAGACGAACCCGGCTAGGCGTGGGATCCGTTGACGTCCGAGCGAGGAAGAGTGGGTCGGGGCAGCTGATCCGCGCCTGGATGCCTATGCCGGCGCCCGGGCGATGATTACCGGCGGGTTGGGCTTGATCGGCTCGGCGATCGCTCGGCGTCTCGTCTCGTTCGGGGCCGAGGTCCTGCTCGTCGACAGCATGATCCCGGATTATGGCGGTAATCTCGCCAATATCGCCGACATCCGCGATCGGGTGACGGTCAACATTGCCGATATCCGCGGCGGGTTTGCCTTGCCGCATCTGCTCGCCGGCCAGGATTTTCTCGTTCAACCTGGCGGCGCAGACGAGCCATCTCGATTCGATGTCATCGCCGGAAGACGACCTCGCGATCAACTGCACGGCGCAGCTGCAGCTCTTGGAAGCATGCCGGGCGGTCAATCCCGGGATCGCGATCGTGCATGCCGGGACGCGGCAGATCTATGGCCGGCCTGAATATCTCCCGGTCGACGAACGCCATCCGCTGCGCCCGGTCGACGTGAACGGGGTCAACAAGATGGCGGGCGAGGCCTATCATCTATTGTATCGCGATGTCTACGGCATCAAGACGCGCTCCCTGCGGCTGACCAATGTCTACGGGCCGGGAATGCGCATCAAGGATGCCCGCCAGACCTTCCTCGGTATTTGGCTGCGCCGGGTAATCGAAGGCGAGCCGTTCGAGGTATGGGGCGGCGAGCAACGCCGCGACCTGCTCTATGTCGATGACGCTGCCGACGCATTCCTCGCCGCCGCGCTCACGACGGAGGCCGAGGGATTGGCGCTCAATGTGGGTGGCGGCGACCCGGTCAGCCTGGCCGCTCTGGCGGAAGCGATGATCGAAGCGAATGGCGGCGGGAGATACGAGATCCGGGAATTTCCGCCTGAGCGCAAGCGCATCGATGTGGGAGATTTTCTGATCGACGACCAACGTTTCCGGGTTTTGTCCGGCTGGCACCCCCGCGTCGGTATCGCCCAGGGTCTGCGCCGTTCCCTCGAATACTACCGCAGCCATCTGGCGAGCTACATCTGAGAGCCTATGGCGATCAACCGACCGACCCTCGCTATCCCACAGACCGACCCCCGCGCCGGATACCTCGCTCAACGAACCGCTATCGACGCCGCCATCGCCCGCGTTCTCGGCGGCGGCGTCTATATCCTCGGCAGAGAGGTGGAGGTTTTCGAGGCCGCATTTGCGGATTCCATGGGAGTTGCACACGCGATCGGCGTCGCCAGCGGGACGGATGCGATAGAGATCGCATTGCGCGCATGCGGGATCGGCTCGGGGGATCTCGTCTTCACCGTGTCCCACACCGCGGTTGCGACTGTTGCGGCGATCGAGCGGGCCGGCGCGACGCCGGTGCTGGTCGACGTGGAGCCGCAGACCTACACGATGGCTCCACGCGAGCTCCTGCGTGTCTTGCAGTCGCCGCCGGCCGGCCGGCCGGCGGCGGTCCTGCCGGTGCACATTTATGGCCAGCCGGCCGAATTGTCTGCCCTCACCGAGATCGCCCGGAAATCAGGCATGCGGCTGATAGAGGATTGCGCGCAGAGCCATGGCGCTCTCTATCGCGGCAAGGCGGCGGGGTCGTTTGGTGACATCGCTTGCTTCAGCTTTTATCCGACAAAGAACCTCGGCGCGCTCGGCGACGGCGGCATGGTCGTGACGAATGATCCCGTGCTCGCGGTGGCGCTACGCGAAATTCGGGAGTACGGCTGGCGCGAGCGTTATGTCAGTGCGCGCAGCGGCATCAATTCGCGTCTCGACCCGATCCAGGCCGCCATCCTTGGGGTGAAGCTCAGGTCGTTGCAGCCTGACAATGCTCGCCGGCAAGCCGTCGCGCACCGTTATGATACGGGTCTCACCGGGCTCCCGCTGGCGCTTCCGGCGCGCCGGCCACAAACGACACACGTTTTCCATCAGTACGTGATCCGGCTGGCCGAGCGCAATGGGTTGCGGGAGACTTTGCAGGCTGCCGGGATCGGCAGCGGAATTCATTATCCCGTCCCGGTGCACCAACAGCCAGCCTATAGCGGCCGTCTCGCCTGCGGTCCATCGGGTCTGGGTGTTACCGAGCGCGCCGCAACCCAAATTCTGAGCCTGCCGATTTATCCGCAAATTTCAGACGAGGCGGTAGATCGGGTTATCGCCGAGATTCGCAGTTTTTTCGCCTGAGGCCAACTTCAGTGCTGATGGATCAGCAACACGCCGCTGCCGATCAATGCGATCCCCGCCAGCTGCGGCCAGCCTAGCGGCTCGTTCCACAATATATGCGCGAGCACCGCGACCACCGCGTAGCTCGCCGCAACCGAAGGGAAGGCGATCGACACAGGGATTTTCTTGAGAGCCAGAATGTAGCAAAGCGCAGCCATGATATAGATCGCAAGGCCAATTATCGTCAGCGGATTGAGAAATTGAGCAGTGATCGTCGCCGATTTTTCGGCAGCCGATTTCAGTGCGATTTGTCCGCCAATCCCAAACAATATCGCCGCCACGAGACTGGTGTAATAGACCGACATCATCTTCCTGCGGTCTCGCGTAGCCAAACCGGCGGACGCGCCTCGGCGGCGCGCGAGAATTGGCTACGCCGCACCTCCCTGATCACGGATTGAGGCTTTCCGTTCGCCGTGAGATAGAGCCGGCCGAGATATTCGCCCACGATGCCGAGTATCACCAGCTGTACGCCGGAAAGCAGCAGCACCGCCGCCATCAGCGAAGCCCAGCCGGCCGGCGGGGATGAAGTCAGCGCCTCGGCGATGACCATCGCGCCGGCCAAAGCCCCCATTCCGCTCAGGGCGAACCCGGTTATTGTGCTGACCCGCAGCGGCATCACCGAAAAGTTGACGAACATGCTCGCCCACAGCCGCATGAGTCGGCGCAAGTTATAATTGCTGCGCCCTACGGCGCGCGGCAGATGCCGCACCATCAGCCGATCGATATCGTGGGTCACCTGGAGGATCAGCCCATCGACATAGGGGAAGGGCCCCTCATAGCGGGTGATCTCGCGAACGACAAAAGCGCTCATACAACGAAAGCTGGAGAGATAGAGACCCCTCGGTTTTTCGAGCACGAAATCGGCCACCCGGTTGGCAAAGCGGCTCCCCAGGTTCCGCCAGATTGGGTGCTGCTTATCGTCGTAGAAGGTATAGATGACCTCCTTTCCGCTGCCTTGAGCAAAGGCGAGCAGTCGCTCGATCTCCTCCGGAGGGTTCTGCAGGTCGTCGTCCATGGTAATTACATGCGCCCCGCTCGCATGGCGCAGCCCCGCCATAACGGCGTTGTGCTCTCCAAAGTTTCTTGCGAGTTTGATCAATGTGATAGGCACACTGGCGCGGTCGACGAGGGCGCAGCACACATCGAGGCTGTCGTCGGGACTGCCGTCATTGACGAGGATGATCTCGTGTCCGCCCTCGATCCGCAGCTCTTCCAGTGCGCGAACCAGCTCGGCGATGCTGGCGGCACCGTTGTAGACCGGAATCACGATCGAGAGCGCCAGACCTGGCTTTTTTTCAGTCACGATTGCCGCCTCCCTTAACAGCGACAGCGAGAATTGACCCGCCAAAGGGCAATCTGACCCCACGGCGCAGTATCGCGGCTTCGAGTGTCGTGGCGGCTCGGCAAAGCATTTCCACCGAACCAGGGTACAATTTGACGTCGCTGACCACGCCACGATCTTGGGGAACAAGCTTGCGTGCGATGACCATCAGCGGGAGCAGCAGGGCGTTCCAATAGGAGATGTACACCGGGCGAAACCCGACCACTTTCAGCAAACGGCGAAGGCCCGTCGCGGTATAGCGCCGAACATTGCTCACCGCCGAGTCGTGCCGCGACAGCATCCAGCGATAGGCAGGTAAATTGAGGATAAGCCAGCCGTTCTGACACAGACAGCGATGAAATTGCCGCAGGGCACGATGTTCGTCGACCCCTTCGTGGCATAAGACATCCGCGCTGAAGATGGCAGCAAGCGCATTATTGGCGAACGGCAGGTCGTTGATCGAGCCCGCGCACACCGGCCGTGCGCTCTTGACAGCCGCACGCGTACAGGCCCGGAGGTCGAGATCCAGTCCAATTACGACACTCCCGCAGTATTTAGCCGCCAACCGCGAAAGAAACCCCCCGGTCCCGCAACCAGCGTCCAGAATGGGGAGATGGAGTCTATCGATCGCTGATCGTTGCGCCGCCGCGAGCAGGTTCGCATGCATCGCGGCGAACCACCACATCCGATCTTCGATCCGGTCGAGCTTGTCGTACTCGGAAGGTTTCACTCGAGATCTATTCTACGGCGATTGGAGCGAATGCAACGGCGGCGATCCGGGGATCGGCCTCGAAGGGAATGCCGCCGAAGCGTGCTTCGCGGGCCGTCGCTCCGCAACAAGGTCGCGCCGATCAAGCACCAGAGACAGGAGCGCACCCATCCTCTCGACCCGATAAATCGGCGGGCCGGGCAGTGATCGTTCGCAGTTGTCTTTGGTGAAGGCGATAAAAAAATCAGCCCGGGCGCGGTCGCGAACGAACCGAAAATTCGGAGGGAAATAATAGTCAGCTGAGATCGGCGGCCCACAAACAGCGACGGTAAATTCGCGCTCTTCGAAATCCGCACCATACTCGGCGCGCAAATAATCTTCGAGCCCCTGCACCGCCTCGGCATAGGAATTGGCCCAATAGTCGAGCTTGAACTTGTGCTGGGCGCCCGCGACCCCGCCGACGAAGGCATTGTAATAAACGTATTGATCTGGGTGCAGCATGGCCATGATCGAAATATGCGCGCAGCCATAAAGAGCGAGCACGACCCAGATCGGCCGTCGGTACGGGAACCGCGACAACCAATCGAGACCCCTATCTGCGGCAACTGCCGCCGCAACGGCGATCAGTGGCAGCACAAAGATGAAATGGCGCATTCCGTCGAACAATACGGCCTTGATGGCTATGGCGTACGCGACTGGGAAGACGATCCCGATGCCGAGGACGAAGCTTGCGAGCGCTTGTTCTCGGCTCAAGCGGAAATTACCGCGCCAAAGCGCGACCCCGGCTGCAACCGGAACAGAAAATAACAGGACGAGAACGAGCTCCGGCAGCGCGAGGGCGATATAAGTCGGGAGATAAGTCCATGGTAGGTCGCTCGCCGGCACAAACTGGCCGTCGAACAGCGTGTAGAACGGAAAAGTTTGATGCGAGAAAAAAGCAAGCGCACGCAACGGATTCTCTATCGGGTCGGTCTGCGCCCACGGCCAGAATAACAACATGACCGAATAGGCAACGCCTACGACCGGGAGCAGAACTCGCCAGAAACTGACCCAAACGGTGCGGGCCAACACACCGAACTGTTTGGCGGAAACGGCGCGCCAGGTTCCGTCCAGGGCCAGGAGGAGGATCAAATAGCACAGCAGTAACAGGCCGCCGATCCTCACACCCATTGTCATACCGATCGCTGCACCGAGTTTGGCCAACGTCCCTAAGCGAGGCCGGGGCAGTGTCGGTATGATTCGGATCAAGTAATAGGTGCTCCATACGATGCCGGCTGCAAACGGTATGTCCTTTG
>CAVOHI010000095.1:0-61346 GCA_963695605.1 uncultured Alphaproteobacteria bacterium
GCCGTAAATGTCGTTGTAGCTCTGTGCGTCAGCGAGCATGTAGGGCACGTTGGTCTTGCCGAAGATGATGGCGCCGGCCTGCAGAGGGCGATCGATCATGAAGGCGTTGCTGGTGGCGATATTGTCCTTCCAAAGCGGATTGCCAAAGGTGGTCGGCAGGCCCGCAAACGTTGAACGATTCCTTGACCGTCATCGGAATGCCGTGCAGCGGTCCCAACGCTCGCCGCGCGCAAGGGCAGCATCGGCGGCCCGGGCGCGTTCCCGCGCCTGGTCGACCTGCCAGACGACGATTGCGTTCAGTGCCGGATTATGCCGTTCCGCGCGCGCCAGGTAGAAGTCGAGCAGTTCGATGCACCCGATGTGCCGATCGCGAATTTCGTCTGACAGTTCGGTTGCGGATGCGAACGCACGGTCGCCCATGCCCATACCTCCTCGCGGCGTGACGTGGCACCGTAGCAGTTGGGCCAGGGCCAGCCAATCGTCGGAGCAGGCGCCGCTCGGGACCGTCTCGGTTAATATGCAGTTTGGCCAATCAGACGGACGACACATTACGGGCTTGTGACCCGTGTCTCCCGTTAATTTCCTGCAATGGAGAAAGTGGCGCGGACAGCCGATAGGATCCACTCATGGCGTAAGATCGTGAGCACCCAACCCGCTTATCTCGCCGGGGACCGAGGGTTCCTCGTCCCTCCGGGAGCGAGTTGGGCGAACTCCGGAGCTCGGTCCCCGCACAGGAATTGGGTGGAGGGTTGTCTGCGCTGTTTGTCTGGTCTTCCTTGGGGGACTGGAAGTTCGAATCCATCTCCCTCCAGCGAAGAGTTCTGCTGCGAACCTGTGGTTATGTCGATCCGTGCCGACGCGACGGTCTGGTCGCTGTCGCCGTCGATAATTGTCAATCCTGGCTCAAGCTGCTCAATGCCCCCACCGCCTTCGGGCTTGGCACGATCTGCAAATGGTTCTGAGAAGGGTTCAAATCGGCAGCGACCTTCCTGCGAACCCAAGGCACATTCCGGCTCGTCACTGAACGACTTGTTGCCATGGAACCGGCCATTGGGGCACCGCAGGGGTAAAACCCTGATAGGGATCGCACCAATATCAAACGGTGGGTGCAGGTGTCCCGGAATAGGGCGCGTAACCATAGCCATAGTCATAGCCACTGTAATAGGGAGCCGTTGCAAGTGCTCCCCCGAGGAGTCCAAGGCCGACGCGAGAACCTATCGCGGGTCCTCCTCGTTATGTGAACCTTGACGGCAAAGGTGTCGATTTGGGTGGCTGCTGGTCTCCCGGATCGTCGCCCGGAATAATCGCGCACGAACGTTGACCGTCATCCTCACTCGCTGGTCGAGCGGGAGCGACAGAAGGTGCGGCGGGCAGTTCACTAGTACGCGGCGTCGCGGAATCAATTAAGCGCGCGGGCGATGATTTTCTCCGTGGTTTTTGATATTGAAGGCTCAACCCGCGTGGCGGCGCTCATCATGTCGAAAGCGCGACGCAATGGGCGGTTTACCTTCAACCTCAGTCAAAGTCGCTCTTACACCTAATTAGGTCAAAGTCGCGTCCGGGCAGGCCTTCGCGCTCGCGGGTTGCGGACGTCAGCCACCAACCAGAACCCGAAAAACGTGGACGCATTCGATGGCTTGAGGGAGTACCTCAGGGCGATGGCTTTGCCGCTTATACAATTCCTGGCGATTATGCTCACGGCGCTGGCGCACGTGCCTAGCGGGGCGCATCTCGCTGCGCTGCCGGATAATATAAGATGGCGATGGCGCAGGCAGCCTATTTCGTCGCCCAGCAGATTTACGCTGGATGGGCTCTCTTCGGCATTGTCCTGTTCGGCGCTTTGGCGGTGAATTTGGCGCACACGATCGTGCTGCGCAGGCTGGGCCGATCATTCGGCTACGCGCTCAGGGATGCCTGATGGCGATCGCCTGTGCCACGGCGATTTCCATCCCATGAACGTTTTGAGGGAGGCGTCGCGACCGATTGTGATCGATTGGCCCAATGCGTGCCACGGTGATCCGGCCGGGGATGTCTGCCGCTCCTACCTTATTTTGAAACTCCATGCTCCGATGAAGTCGCAGGGCCGTACCTCGATGCTTACTGCCGGTTCACCCGTGTCCGGCGCCACACCATCCTCGACTGGTTGCCATACGTCGCAGCGGCCCGGCTGGTGGAAGATGTCCCCGGCGAGCAACATCACTTACTGGAACTCGTCCGGGCGCTGTGATTAGGCTGGTCGACGCTCACGGCGACCGCGGCGGCGCTTGCCATAACATAGCGTCACCTCCTGCGACGACGGTCGGTGTACGAGGGCGATGGGTCGCGTAAGAGATCGACGGAGGACGCTATGGGTCAGGTAGAGGGCAAGGTAGCCATCGTAACGGGTGGCGCATCTGGATTGGCGCAGCGTGTGCGACGACACTGGCGCGCGAAGGTGCGAAGGTGGTGGTGCACCGATATGGACGATACTGGCGGCCAGACGGCGGTGGACAAGATTAAGAGCGCTGGCGGCGAGGCGCTCTTCCTTCATCAGGATGTCACGCTCGAGGAGACCTGGCCAGGGATAATCGAAGCCACCGTGCAGCGTTTCGGGCGTTTGGACGTGATGGTCGCCAACGCCGGCATTGGGATCCTATGCAAAGCCGTCGAGATGTCGTTGGCCGACTGGCGGCGACAAACCGCGGTGAACCTTGACGGCGTATTCCTATCAGTGAAGTACGCCGTGCCTGCGATGCGCCGTGCTGGCGGTGGCTCCATTATTATCATGTCCTCGACAGCCGGTCTTCGAGGGTCGGCAGGATTGGCCGGATATTGCGCCACAAAGGGAGGCGTACGCCTGTTCGCTAAGGCGCTTGCGATGGAGTGCGCGGCAGAAGCCGATGGGATACGGGTCAACACCGTCCATCCCGGGGTCATCGACACGCCGATTTGGACGAAGTTACCAGTGCCCGCTGGAGGCAATGCGCCAATAGATCCGAACGAGGTGGCCAAAGCCGAAGTCCCGTTCGGCAGGGCTGGGCAAGCGCAGGATATCGCGAACGGAGTGCTGTTCCTCGCCTCGGACGCGTCCAGCTACATGACGGGTGCGGAGCTTGTGATCGACGGCGGCATGACAGGCGGCGCGCGACCTCGATGGAGCTGAAGGTGACAGCTTGGCGCTCAGCTGCACCAGCAAAGTGCGACTTTAGCGGAAAGCTCCATAGTAATATATCTATGGAAGATTCCGCTAAAGTCGCATTGCGCGCGAGCTGCACCGCGCCAGCACGCTGACGACCCCGTCGCCCTCCTGTGTCCGGCGGTGCCCGAGTAGTCGGCGATGCTCTTTGGCGGCCTCGGCGGACGCGGGTGACAACCGACGCTAACCGAAAACCATGCGGGCGCTCATCAGGGCATGAGCTTACAACGTCGTCCTGAAAAGGTCTCGTTAGGAACGATGACGAGCGCCACCTCCTGGCGCTTCTCGCTGCGCAGCTTGGGTCGTCACGCCGGTTGGAATTTCAGTTGACGATTAATCGAATCGTTATATAATAAGTTGGTTATAAAGGGAGCTGCCGCATGCCGAACCTCGATACCGCCTTCTCTGCGCTCGCCGACCCGACACGTCGGGCGATCCTTGCCCGTCTCGCATCGGGTGAGGCGACGGTGATGGAGCTGGCCGAGCCATTTGAGATGACGCAGCCGGCCATCTCTCGCCACCTGAAAGTCCTCGAAGGCGCGGGGTTAATTGTCCGCCGCGTGCAGGGCACGAAACGCCCGTGCCGGCTGGCGCCAGACGGTATTGCCGAGATCGATCGATGGCTTGCGATGCTGCGGGATGCCTTGGCGAAGAATTACGACCGGCTGGACGAGGTTCTGGCCGCCATGGATCCCGAGGAGCGATAGGATGTGCCATGAGCAAGATGACGCTTAAGACCGAAGGCGACAAACATGTCGTGGTGACCCGACGGTTCGCCGCATCCCCCGAGGCGGTTTACCGCGCCCACACCGAGCCGAGGCTGATCCAGAAGTGGCTTCTCGGCCCGGACGGCTGGACAATGCCCGTTTGTGTCAACGAGGCGCGACCGGGCGGGAAGATCCGCTACGAGTGGACGGACGGCAAGGGCGGCGGGTTCCACCTGACCGGCGAATATCTGGAGCTGGTGCCGTTCAGCCGGATCGTTCATGTGGAGCGGATGCACCTGCCCGATCCAACGCCGGACAATCATGTTGAAACAAGGTTCGAGCAGGACGCGACCGGCACGCTGATGACAATGCGAATGACCTTGCCCGACGCCGAGACGCGGGCCGCCATGCTTGCGACCGGCATGGAGCACGGAATGGAAGCCAGCTACGTCCGGCTCGAGGCAATGGTCTAAGGCAGGCAACCAAGGTACACCGAGAGTTTGGGAGATGAACATGCTGGCCACACCAGAGATCACTACCACCAATGTCGAAGAGGCCGCTGTCATCCGCCTCACCGTTCCGCGTAGCGAGATGAGGAAGGTGTTCGGACCCGCCGTCGGCGAGTTGATGGCAGCGCTCGCCGCACAAGGGGTGAAGCCCGTCGGCGCTGTCTTCGCGCACCATCTGAAGATGAGCCCGGACACATTTGATTTCGAATTAGGCGTTAGGGTCTCGGCACCGGTGAAGGCTACCGGACGGGTGAAATCGGGCCAACTCCCTGCGGTAAAGGTGGCGCGTGCAGTGTACAGCGGTCCATACGAAGGCCTCCCTTCCGCTTGGGGTGAGTTTAATAAGTGGATGAGGGCGAACGGCCATGAGCAAGCCGAAAACCTGTGGGAGGTGTATTCGGTCGGTCCTCAATCGAGCCCTGATCCCGCGAACTGGCGCACGGAATTGAACCGGCCTATCGCAAATTGATCGTACACGATGCAGCAAACTCTCGGTTGGGCCGCTTCGGGTCGAATTCCCAAGAACAGCGGGCTTCGGACTGCGTCCGCTTTGCCGACTCTAGAAACTGACCGGACTGAGGCCAAAGAAACTGACCGGACTGAGTCCCACCCCGAAACTTCGCGTCGTTCAATGTTGGCCGCTGCGAGTTGCGATGACAGCCACGCGTCTTGCCAACTCCGAGTGCGAGGGGATGGAGTCCAGCAGGTGCCACCAAAACGAAATCGTTGCGTATTTGGCCGCCGCCGCTGCACCCACCGTTGCCCGATACACGGTCGGCTTAATGTTCTGGTTATCACGGAAAAGGTTCGACGGATCGTACTCGTTCTTCACAGCCACAAGCCGCTCGTAATTCGCACGCGGCTTTGATGCGCTCAGATCCTCGTCGGTCTCCAGGCCTATCTGGTTGGCTTAGTCGCTGCCCGTGGTGAAGGGACGCATCACCTCGGCCAGCTCGCGCGTTCACCGGACATTGACGTCGTCTGCAGCGGAATCGAGCCAACACCATGAGCCGTGGCCCGACGCGTCAGCCCTCCCATCCCGCCTTGCGTAGCCCTTCGACCAGGTGGGCGTGGTCCTCAGGCCGAAACCACGGGACGCGGTTGTGCACATACATCTTGAATGCCGCAGGTGCATAAGAAATGGCCTTTTCCAGCCACTCCTTCGCTTCCGCTGCGCGACCCAGCTGGCCGAGAGCGGCGGCAGGCCAGCGATAGATCATCGGGAAATCCGGATACGAGCGGATCAGCCGTTTCGCCGCGTCGACCACGCCCTCGTATTCACGAGCAAAATAAAGACCGCAGGCAATGTGCAACAAACGCACAGCCATGAACGGATCGCGGGGATCGAGCCGGATACAGGTTTCGAGAGCATCGAGCCCTTTCATGGGCTGTCCCGAGAAGATTAGTGTGGCGCCTCTCTGCCAATGCGCAACTGCCAGGTTGGGGCTCATCGCCAGCGCTCGCTCGATCTCCACCAGAGCGCCATCGAGTTCTCCGCGAGCTTGCAAGGCCCAGCCGAGACATGATCGGGCTTCGGCATCGGCACCATCGAGCGAGACCGCCCGGCGTGCCAATGCCTCAGCCGAGCTTTGTGCTTCGGCAAGACTGAGCTTCTGGTATACCGCCGCGGCTTGCAGCTGGGCGAGGGCGAGCGCGCTATAGCCGGGGGCGAAGGTCGGGTCCAAATCGATCGCCTGCCGAAAGAAGTTCTGCGCAATCGTGTCGTCCTCGGAGTTGGCCTTGCTCAAATGCCAGAGCCCGCGCTGATAGGCGGCCCAGGCGTCGAGACTCTCCGGCGGCTTCCGTATCGCGCGTCGCAACTCAGCGTCGGCAATCGCCGGGGTCAGAGCGGTCGTCAATGCATGTGTAATCTCATCCTGCACCGCGAAAATATCGGCCAGATCGCGGTCGTAGCGGTTGGCCCAGACGTGATTCCCCGTTTCAGCTTCTATGAGCTGGGCAGTAACGCGGATCCGATTGCCGGCCTTACGCACGCCGCCCTCTAGTACATAGCGCACGCCGAGCTCTCGGCCGACCTGTTTCACATCGACCGCGCGGCCTTTGTAGGTAAACGTGGAGTTCCGGGCGATGACGAACAGCGAGGGATAATGCGAGAGCGCTGAGATCACGTCTTCGGCAATGCCGTCGGAGACGAACTCCTGCTCGGGGTCGCCGCTCATGTTGGTGAAGGGCAGCACCGCCAGTGAGGGCTTGTCCGGCAGCGCGAGCGGGGGCTGGGCCGCACTCATCTCTTCGTCCGCAAGCTGGCCTGGCCGAACGTGATACACCCGCAACGGGCGGGCTATGTTCTTGACCCGTTGCTCGCCTGCATCCTCGAAGCCAAAATCGAGCTTGTCGCGCACCTGGTCACGTACGACCCGATTGACGCAGATACCCCCAGGCTCAGCTAATGCTTCAAGCCGCGCCGCGACATTTACACCGTCACCGTAAATGTCTCGGCCGTCCTTGATGATGTCGCCGAGATTAATCCCCATACGGAATTGGATGCGTGTATCTTCCGGAACCCCAGCATTCCGTGAGGCCATCTCGCGCTGAACCTCGACGGCGCAGCGCACCGCGTCTACAACGCTGGCAAACTCGACAAGTAGACCATCACCGGTCGTCTTGACGATGCGCCCGCGATGCTCCTTGATCTTCGGGTCGGCAAGATCGCGTCGCAGCTCCTTCAGCGCGGCGAGGGTGCCTTCCTCATCTACTCCCATCAACCGGGAATAGCCGGCGACATCGGCCGCCAGGATCGCCGCGAGCCGCCGCTGGACTCTTGCCTCCGCCATCGATCGTGTCCCCACTCAAGATCGACAGCATACTCCGGTTGCGGGAGGGTGGTCACCATGATAGAGCCTCGCCCGCAGGACATCGTGATCAATGAAGCAGAAGCCGTCGGGTTTCTTCGGAACAAACCTTACCTCCTATCTCACACTGCTCGGCTGCGACAGCGTGATCGTCGTCGGGACCACTACCTCGGGCTGCGTGCGCGCCACCGTCGTCGACGCCTTCAGCCTCAACTACCACGTGACCCTGGCAGAGGAAGGCTGCTTCGACCGTAGTGAGGCCAGTCACGCCGTCAGCTTGTGCGATATGCACGCCAAGTATGCTGACGTCGTCCCAACGGCCGAAATTCTCGCCTACTTCGATCAGCTACCGGCCGACCTGTTCGATCTGCCGACCGGCAATCGTAGGCCCGCAACGCCGGTCAAGGAGGCGGCGGAATAGAGAATCCTCGGGATTTCACCGGCCGCCTCCCCTAAGGAATAGGCATAACCTCTCGGAGGCAACAACATGCACGAACAATTTCAGCGCCCGTTCCTGTTACCGACAACGCGGGGCGTCCACCACCTCGCGCTCTGCACTGACGACATGAAGGCGACGATCGACTTCTACGTCGAAGTGCTCGGTATGCCGCTCGTCCATGCGATGAAAGTACCGCCCGGTCTTGGCACTGGCCCCGGCAATCGCGGCAACCCGCCCTACGAGCACGTACGCCATTACTTCTTCGATATGGGTCATGACAGCCTTCCTGCCTTCTTCGAGATCCCGAAAGGCAAGGAACCAGCGGGCAACCGCAACGCCATTGGCTCTATGCAGCATTGCGCCTTCGTCGTCACGGCCGAGCGGTTCCGGGAGGTCGAGGCGCGGCTGGGATCGCGCGGCATTGAGTATATCGGGCCGATCCCGCAGCTCCCGGGACTGCTTGGCATTTACTTTTATGACCCTAACGGCATTCGCCTCGAATTTGCCTGCCAGCCCGAAGACGGCGAGATGCCCTCGGTCATACCCTGCATCACCCAGACGAAAGCACAAGCCCGCGCTGAGCTCGAAACTCTGCCGGGCGTCACGCCTGAATGGATCGAAAGGCGCCTCGCTGCGCTTCCAGGGTGACTATCGAGGGAGCGGCTTGCAGGGTGCCCCATCGACAATCCACCGTGGGTAACGCCGGTTTATGGGGCGCGAGATGACTATCGGCAACGGACAGGTTCCCGTTGGTGCGAAAACAACTCGCGGGGAGCGGGATGATCTGCCACTCGGTCGGCTCGAACGGTGGATGCGCGATCACGTCGACGGGTTCCGCGGCCCTATCGCTGCCGAGCGGTTCGAGGGCGGCCAGTCCAACCCGACTTACAAGCTCGTCGCCGCTACCGGAACGTACGTTCTGCGGCGCAAGCCCCTTGGCCATCTGCTGCCAAGCGCCCACGCGGTCGACCGGGAATACCGGGTCATGCGTTCTCTGGCACATACAGCAGTACCGGTTCCCCGCGTGTACGCTCTGTGCGAAGACAATGCAATCATAGGCAGCTCCTTTTACGTAATGGAGTTTCTTGACGGGCGCATCTTCTGGGACCAGCGCCTACCAGGACTTACCCCTGCCGAACGCCCGGCAATGTTTGCTTCGATGAATGCCGTCATTGCAGCGCTGCACTCTGTCGACCAAATGGCCGTGGGGCTAGCCGAGTTCGGTCGGCCGGGAAACTACATGGCGCGCCAAATCGGGCGCTGGAGCAAGCAGTACCAGGCTTCTGAAACCGAGCCGCAGCCGGCAATGGACGCTCTGATCGAATGGCTGCCGCGCCGCCTGCCGCCGGAAGAGGCTCCTCACATCGTCCATGGCGACTATCGCATGGACAATCTCGTCTTCCACAAGACCGAGCCGAGTGTGATCGGAGTGCTTGATTGGGAATTGTCGACAATCGGCAACCCGCTCGCGGATTTTGCATATCACGTCATGACTTGGCGGGTGACGCCGGAACTGTTCCGCGGTCTGGCCGGCATCGACTTCGCGAGCCTCGGTGTTCCGACCGAGGAGGAATATGTCGCGGCCTATTGCCGACACACTGGTCGCGGCCCGATACCGGACTGGGACTTCTACATCGTCTACAGCTTATTCCGTCTAGCCGCGATCATGCAGGGCATTGCCAAACGAGCGATCGAGGGTACTGCCGCGAGCGATGAGGCCGCCGTACTCGGCCGGCTGGCACGCCCGGTTGGCGAACAGGCCTGGGCCCTTGCCCGCTCTCTGGGCGCGTAAGATCGATCTGCTCGCCGCTAAGCAATCCACACCGGCCGCCTCCGGAAGTCGGGTGAGGTGTCGTGCGGCAAGACCTCGGCCGAGCCGCCGCTGAGGCTGACCGGACCCTGATATTTGCGCAATTCGAGGCGGGCGATCTGGTTGCGGTGCACCTCATCGGGGCCGTCGGCGAGGCGCAGTACGCGCGCAGTCGCGTAGGCATAAGCGAGGCCGTAATCCCCTGTAACTCCAGCACCGCCGAACGCCTGGATCGCCCAGTCGATGACTCGGCAAGCCATGTTGGGCGCCGCGACTTTGATCATCGCGATCTCGGCGCGCGCTTCCTTGTTGCCGTAATTGTCCATCATCCAGGCGGCCTTGAGGGTCAGGAGCCGCGCCTGTTCGATCATGATACGCGCCTCGGCAATCCGCTCCTGCGTGACGGACTGGTCCGAAATACGAGCGCCAAAGGCGGTGCGGGTCATCGTACGCCGGCACATGCGTTCGAGCGCACGCTCAGCCAGACCGATGAGCCGCATACAATGGTGGATGCGCCCGGGACCGAGCCGTCCCTGCGCGATCTCGAATCCGCGTCCCTCGCCGAGCAACATATTGGCGGCCGGGATCCGGACATTGTCGAAAAGAACTTCGGCGTGGCCATGCGGCGCCTCGTCATAGCCAAAGACCGGCAACATCCGCTTGATGACGACGCCCGGGTGAGGCAGCGGCACCAGGATCATCGATTGCCGCCGGTAGCGGTCCGGGTTGTCGGGATCTGACTGGCCCATCACGATCATGATCTTGCAGCGCGGATCGAGCGCACCGGAGGTCCACCATTTGCGACCGTTGAGCACGTAATCGTTGGCGTCGCGGCGGATCCGCGTTTCTATGTTGGTCGCGTCCGATGAAGCTACGTCGGGCTCAGTCATCGCAAACGCCGAGCGGATTTCGCCGGCGAGCAACGGATCGAGCCATCGCTGGCGCTGCTCAGGCGTGCCGTAGCGCACCAGGACTTCCATATTGCCGGTGTCCGGCGCCGAGCAGTTGAAGACCTCCGGCGCCCAGGGAGAGCGGCCCATGATCTCGCAGAGCGGCGCGTATTCGAGGTTGGTCAACCCGGCACCGTATTGGCTTTCGGGCAGGAAGAGGTTCCACAGCTCGGTCGCCCGCGCTCTCGCCTTCAGGCTTTCGAGGAGCGGCACCGGCTGCCATCGGTCGCCTTCGCTGACTTCTGCGAAGAGGTCCTCTTCGTTCGGATAGACGTGCTCGGCCATGAAAGCCGCGACGCGCTCCTGCAGCTTCCTGACCTTCTCCGAATGCTCAAACTCCATGGCGGCTCCTTTCTGGAGGGCGCGACAATTGTGTCCTACGATCTTTCCGTCGTGCTCCAAAACTGGCTTAACTACCCGCCACCTCTCGCAATGCAGCCTGCACGGCCGTATCGAGTGCGCTGAGAAACCGTGACCGGTCCTGCTTGCTCAACGGAGGTGGCCCACGGGTGATCTCCCCCAGCTCCCGCAGATGTCGAGCTATATCACGACCGGCAAGCGCGTTTCCGATATTCGCCTCCGTCCACTGTTTTCCGGTCGGGGAGACGACGCGCGCCCCTTTTTTGAGGCAGCGTGAGGCCAGCGGGATATCGGAAGTGACGCACACGTCAGTAGCTCCGATGCGCTCGGCAATCCAGTCGTCGGCGGCATCCGCGCTGTCGCCAACGAGAACCATGCTCACGTTCGACGTCCCAGGCGGCCGGATTGGCCGTGAGCCATTACTGACCACAAGAACATTAAGCCGAAGACGCGTCGCCACGCGGTAGATCTCCTCGCGCACCGGGCAGGCATCCCCATCGACATAGATGTCGGTCAACTCTCGG
This sequence comes from uncultured Alphaproteobacteria bacterium, assembly GCA_963695605.1. Lineage (GTDB taxonomy): Bacteria > Pseudomonadota > Alphaproteobacteria > ATCC43930 > CGMCC-115725 > AP-15. Next base: position 11,288 of record CAVOHI010000095.1, read on the forward strand.
GCCGCCTTGTGCCTGGTCTATCACCGCCGATCAGCCACTCTCGCAGCTTCGACCATCGCCACCTCGCTCGGCTTCCCTTGACTGCGATCGCCAGTGCCTTTCTCAGCCCGACCATCACTACTAGGCGCTTGCCGCGTGTCACCCCGGTATAGACCAAATTCCGTTGCAGCATCGGGTAATGCTGAGTGCTCAGCGGAATCACGACGGCTGGATATTCCGAGCCCTGGCTCTTGTGGATGGTTGTCGCATAGGCCAGCACCAACTCATCCAGCTCGCCAAAGCCGTAATTGACGTCACGGCCGTCGAAATCGACGCTGAGCTCCCCTTCCTCCATGTCGATGCGCGACACGACGCCGAGATCGCCGTTGTAGACGTCCTTGTCGTAGTCGTTCTCGACCTGCATGACCTTGTCGCCCGGGCAGAATGTCCAGCCGAAGCGCTCGATGCGGATCTCGCCCGGCGGGTTCAGCGCGTTCTGCAGCTCGAAATTGAGCGAGCGAGCACCGAGGCCGCCGCGGTTCATCGGGCAGAGCACCTGAATGTCGCGTATCGATTGCCCAAGGTCACGTTCCGCCTTGTCACTCGCGATGCGAAGTTCGCTCCTGACTCGCCGCTGGAGGGAGACGGATTCGAACCGTCGGTCCCCCGTAGCAGCAGACAGTACACGCGGTGCCGATACTACCGGAGTTGGTGCATTTCGCGCGCAATCGCGCCCGAGCGCTCGGTAGCTGTTGTCGTGCTGACCCGTCTCGCTGTGACCTCGTTATGAGCCAATAATGTGCCCGATGGGCTTCAGCGGCGCAATACGGTCGGCGACAATCTTGAAGATGGCCAGGAGAGGCACGGCAAGGAGCGCGCCGGGAATGCCCCAAATTGTATGCCAAAAGAATAGTGAGACGATCACCAGCACCGGGTTCAAGGTGAAGCGCTTGGCCAGCAGCATCGGTGTGATCGTCTCGCCCTCGGCGATATGGATCAGGAGATAGATGCCGGCCGGCACGAAAGCGTACCAGGGCCAGTCGAAGGTCACGATACCGACCAGAAAGAAGATCACCACCCCGGTCATCGGCCCGAGGATAGGGATGTAGTTCAGCAGGAATGCCATTGCGCCCCAGAGTATCGGGTCGCCGAGGCCGCAGAGCTTCATCGCAATCCCGGTAGCGACACCGACCAGGGCGTTCATCATCGTGATTGTGAGCAAATACCCGCTGATGTTCTCCTCAATCTCGCTGGCGATCTCCACAGCAGTGCGTTTGTCCTTGAAGCGAGGCAGCACCTCGACGAAACCGCGCAGCAAACGATCGCCGGAGGCTAGAAGGAAGAACAGGATGATCATGGTAGTGAAGCTGCGGGAGAGCGTCGTCGCGGTGCCGGTGGCGAGGGAACCCGCGAGGCCGCTCCCCTGCTTCACGGTTACGGTTTGCCCGGCAATCTCGGCTCCACCAGTCGGACCCGTTAGGTTCTCAAGCTCCCTCAGCCCGGTCTGCAGGTAATCGAGAGGCTGGCGCAATATCGCGAGCTTCTCTTTCAGCAGCGGCAGGCTCTCGGGGGCCTTTTGAATCCAGCCGGATGCGGGGACAGAGATCGTGAAACCAACGGCCGCCATTGCACCGAACACTGCGATAATCAGCAGGAGAGCCGCGAGTGCTCCGGGGAGCCGAAGCCGCTCGTGCAGCAAGCGCATCGCAGGCTGCAAGAGCAGCTTGAGCACGAGTGCAAGCGCGATTGGGAGCAAGATCTCCTTACCGAAGTACAGGGTGTAGACGATGGCGAGCACCGCGAGGATGAGAATGCCGACCGAGCCGATATCGTGTGGCGTTGCTTTGCCCCGCGCGACCGCTTCTTGGGCACTGATCTGTTCGGGTTCGATCTGCTGCGCAGCCGATGAGGGCACCACCCACCATTTTCTCACGATAGTCTCCCTCACCACCGAGCTTAGTCGCTAGGCCCAGGATCGAAGCGGCTTCCCTTGCCGATCGTCCCGGCCGCCACGACGACATCGTTGTGACCGGGGAGCGCGAGGCAGCGATTCCATGCTGTAAAGAGGGCCGAATGCGATCGGGTTCCCCCGTGATTTTCTTCTCGGGCTAGGCCGTTATGGGATGGCGCACGAGATCGCCCTTACCTGCCTGTTTCTACTCCGCGGCGATGGTGGCTTTATGCCGGGCCAGACCATCCACGTCAACGGCGGCGCGGCATACTACTGATACGGCGGGCCTGCGGCTGTTCACTGTAGCAGGTGCGGCACAAACGATCCGACTAGCGCGGATCAACCGTAAATTCGCCACAACGATCTCAACGGTTTATGGCGTAGATGGGCGCTTGCACCGCCGCAGCCTGCGGAGGCATTTTCAGACCGCCGCGTTCCTGTTGGAGCGGGGGATCGTTCCCGCCGTGCTGGAACGTCTCTCCGACCTCGACCGTCCGGACGATCTGGCTGGCCCGGGCCGCTGGAGTGAGCCGAAAGCGATGACTGGGGTCGCCATCGTCATCCCCATGCTGAACGAGGCGGCGGGACTGCCGCGGCTATTGCGCTCGCTCGCCGCGCTCGATCCGCCGCCGGCGGAGGTGCTGGCGGTGGATGGCGGCAGCGCCGACGCCTCCGTCGCCATCGCGGAGGCGGCCGGGCTGCTTGTCGTCCGGCACGAGACCCCTGGCCGGGCGGCGGCGATCAACCGTGGCGTGCAGGAAGCCACGGCACCGATCATCTGCGTGCTGCACTCCGACACCTTGCTGCCCGACGACGCGGTTGCCGTGATGCGCAGGGTGCGCGCGCACCCTGGGACCGCCCTGGCCGGCTTCACCCCCCTGCTCAGCGGACCGGACCAGGTCCGTTGGGGGACCAGCTTCCACAACTGGATCAAGACCTGGTACGCGCCACTGCTGTTCCGGCCGCAACTCTTCCTGCGCGGCGTGCGGCTGCTATTCGGCGACCACGCCATGTTCTTCCGCCGCGCTGATTTCCTGGCCGTCGGCGACTGCGATCCCATGCTGGTGGTCATGGAGGAGGCGGATTTGTGCATCCGCTTCCACCGGCTCGGCCGAACCCGCCTCGTCAACCGCGTGGTGATCACCTCCGATCGCCGGATCGCCGCCTGGGGCGCGCTGCGGGCGAACTGGATCTACCTCAAGGTCGGAGCACGCTGGGGGCTCGGCTTTCGCAAAGGGCTGGAGCGGCACTACCCCGATGTGCGCTGACCTGCAGCGGCGGATGATGCCCCCATTTGGCTCGTTCGAGACCGCGCGCTAGAACAAACGTTGATTGATCGCCCCTTGGCATAGTGCCTGATTAGAATTAGAGGGCGTCGAGGCTGAGGGCGGGCAAGAGGCATGCAAACCTACGATTACATTGTTGTCGGCGCCGGTTCCGCCGGTGCGGCCGTCGCGAACCGGCTGTCGGCTGACCCTCGCAACAAGGTGCTGTTGCTCGAGGCCGGTCGGGCCAGCCACCCCTGGTCGTTCATTCCGATCGGAATGGCCCGGCTGATCACCAATCCCGCAGCCAACTGGCTCTATTCCTCCGAGCCTGAGGCGGGCACCAGCGGCCGACGGCTCCCGGTGCCGCGCGGCAAACTGCTCGGCGGTTCCAGCTCGATTAACGGAATGGTGTTTGTCCGCGGCCAGGCCCAGGACTTCGATACCTGGGCGCAGATGGGCAACCGGGGCTGGAGCTACACTGAGGTCCTGCCTTTCTTCAAGCGTATGGAAAGCTATGCCGGCGCGGGCGACGATGCCTTGCGCGGGCGCGACGGCCCGCTGCGCGTCACCAACCCGGAACCGCGCGATCCGCTTTTCGCGACGATCATCAAGGCGGCGGCGCAGGTCGGCATCCGGCACAACCCGGATTACAACGGCGCCAGCCAAGAAGGCATCGCGATGAGTCAGGCGACGATTGCCGGCGGCCGCCGCATGAGCACGGCACGCTGCTATCTCGATCCGATCCGCAACCGCCGGAACCTGCAGATCGAGACGGAGGCTTTGACCGAAGGGCTGGTGCTCGACGGGAAGCGCTGCACCGGCGTCCGCTATTCCGTCGCCGGCGAGGTGCGTGAAGCTCGGGCGGCGTGCGAGGTCGTGGTCAGTGCCGGCGCGTTCAACTCGCCGCAATTGCTGGAGTTGTCCGGCATCGGCCAGCCCGAACGCCTGCGCAATCTCGGCATCGAGGTGCGCCATGCTCTGCCTGGCGTCGGCGAGAATTTGCGCGACCATTACGTGCCGCGCACCCGCTGGCTGGTCGGCAAAAAGGGCATCACCTTCAACGATCGCGGGCGCGGCCTCCCCCTGGCGCGCGAGGCGCTGCGCTACGCGCTGTTCCGGCAGGGCATGCTGGCGATGACGGGTGCCCCGATCCGCGCGTTCGTGCGCTCGCGCGAGGGCCTGGAGGCACCGGACCTGATGCTGGGTTGGATCCCGATGCTGACCGAACCCAGCCCGCGAGGCCCGAAGATATCGCGGCAGTCGGGTCTGACCCTTTATGCCCACGCGATGCGCCCGGAGAGCAAGGGACACGTTCACATCACCGCGGCTGATCCGCGCCGACCGCCGGCGATCAACTTCAATTTTCTGTCGTCGCCGCCCGATGCGGAACTGACGGTGCGCGCGGTCCGCATCGCCCGCGCGATCATGACCGCTCCCGCCATGACCCCCTTTCAGGTGAGCGAAGTCGCACCGGGCGCCGATCGGACCACCGATGACGAAATCCTCGACTGGGTGAAGAAGGCGGCGGAAACCACCTACCACCCTGTCGGCACCTGCAAGATGGGGTCCGATCCGATGGCAGTCGTCGATGCCCAGCTTCGCGTCCATGGCATTGCGGGGCTGCGGGTCGCCGATGCCTCGATCATGCCGACGCTGACATCGGGCAACACCAATGCGCCGTCGATCATGATCGGTGAAAAGGCGGCAGACATGGTGCTGAATACCGCAACCTGACCTCGCGTTCGTGATGGGATCGGTATCGGCGTGTATAATGTGCACCTCGTCGCCCGGGCAATGGACAGCGTGGCCTCCTACGAACATCGCAGCACCGCGTCCGCCTTGACCTCGGTGCGCTCGATCGGCACCGCGTTCGGCGCGGCGATTGCCGGGGTGGTGGCGAACATCGCCGGGCTCGGCGACGCTACCGAACCGGGACCGGTCGGCCATGCCGTCACCGCGGTGTATATGTTCTGCTGCGTACCATTCGGGCTTGCGGCACTGCTGATGTTCCGCTTTCTCCGCATCACGTTCGGCAAGCCGGCCCTAGCAGGAGAACGACGCGATGTCTCGTCCGCGAGCCCTTGAAAAGATCCGCGTGGTGGATTTCAGCTGGGTGCGGGCCGGACCATGGGCCACGCGCTGGCTCGGAGCTTTTGGAGCCGAGGTCATCAAAATCGAATGGCCGGAGAATGAGCGCGGCAGGCTACCGAGCACCACCACGCCGCAGAATCTCGAGGTCAATCTGAACACCTCGGGAAACTTCAATGACACGAACGTCAACAAAAAGAGCCTCAGCCTGAACGTACGAAGCGTCAAAGGCCTGGAAATCGCGAAGCGGCTGATCGCCGTCTCCGACATCGTGATCGAGAATTTCAGCTCCCGGGTACTGCACAGGTGGGGTCTCGGCTATCAGGAGCTATGCAAGATTAAACCGGATATCGTCTACGTATCGATGTCAGGCTACGGCCATACCGGCCGGAACCATCACTACACCTCATTCGGTCCCGTTGCGCAGGCAGCATCCGGTTTGACCCATCTGTCTGGCTTGCCCGACAAACCGCCCGCCGGCTGGGGCTGGTCATATATGGACGACACTGGCGGCATGTACGGGGCAATGTGTGCGCTGACGGGTCTCTACCATCGCAACATGACCGGACTAGGCCAGCATATCGACTTGTCTCAGATGGTGGCGAGCGTTCCCCTCAACGGGCCGGGCCTGCTGGACTTCACGGTGAACGGACGAGGCTCGCGGCGGCCCGGCTATCCTCCCGGCAACCGCGCGCATTGGCCGGGCACACCGCTGGTCAACAACTACCGCGGACCGACAGTGGTACCCCACAATGCCTATCGCACGCATCCTGGCGAATATAACGACTGGTGTGTGATCGTCTGTCACTCCGACGAGGAGTGGGAGCGGTTGGTGCAGGTGATGGGCGCCCCGTCATGGGCCACCTCGCCGAAATTCACCACCGTCGCCGGACGCTTGCAGCACCAGCAGGAATTGGACGAGCAGATCGAAGCTTGGAGCATGACATTGGGTAAATACGAGCTGACGGAGCGCTGTCAGGCGGCGGGTGTTCGCGCCCTTCCGGTGCAAAGCGCCGAAGACCGGGTCGAGCGTGATCCTCAGTTGCGCCACCGCGAGATGTATCTCGAAATGGAGCATCCGGCGCTCGGACGACGCAAGGTGCAGAATGCTCCGTTCAAACTTTCCAACACCCCGGCGTCGAACCACTTGCCGAGCCCGCTGATCGGTCAACACACGCGAGAGATTGTCGAAGGCTTGTTGGGCTACAGCCGCGAAGATCTCCGTGCGGGCTTCGCCGACGGCACGTTCTGGCCGGTGAAGCGGGCGCGCTTTCCGTACATGGAGGAGATGCTCCGGTGAGCGATGCCCAGTCTCTCTCAGGTCCGCTGGCAGGCCTCAGGGTTCTCGAGCTCGCGGATGAAAAGGGCCATTTCTGCGGCAAGCTTTTCGGCGACCTCGGTGCCGACGTGGTCAAGATCGAGCCCCTCGGCGGAGAGCCCAGCCGCCGTATCGGGCCATTTCTAGACGACATCCCCCACCCGGAGCGCAGTCTGTCCTTTTGGTACTACAATACGTCCAAACGCGGCATCACCCTCAATCTGGAGACGGCAGACGGCCGCCGGCTTTTTCTGCGCTTGGCAGAGACCGCGGACGTCATCCTGGAAACCTTCCGGCCGGGGTTCTTGGCGTCGCTTGGGCTCGATTACGAGGCTCTGCGCAAACAGAGTTCGGAGCTGATCATGTGCGCGCTGACCCCGTTTGGCCAGACCGGTCCCTGGCGGGATTATCAGTCCAGCGACCTGTTGCACATGGCGGCAGGCGGCGAGATGGCGTCCAGCGGCTACGACGAGGCAGACGTGCCGAATGCGCCGCCGATTGCTCCCGGCGGCGGCAATGCGTGGCACACGGCCTGTCATTTCGCCTACATGGCCATCGTGGCCGCGCTGGTCTCCCGAACCGTTGCCGGGCAAGGGCAGTATATCGACGCGGCGATCCACGAGGCATGCGCGCTGACGACCGAGGCGGCGATCGCCAATTACGTCTACCGGGGAGAGGTGGTGCGGCGTCAGACGGGACGTCATCATGCAGCTGGCCCGACGCCCCGCACCCAATTCCGCGCCAAAGACGGCACGTATGTCTGCGCGCTGGTGGCGGGTCGGCTGACCCCGAAATATATCGGCGAGTTGGCAGACCTGCTGGACACCAATGGCATGGCCGGCGATCTCAGGGATCCCAAATACCAGGATCCGGCGGTCATTGCGGCGAACACGTCTCACATCATCGATGACCTGGTCGCCAATTTTATCGCCAGCCTGCCGGCAGAAGAGGTCTATCACGCCGCCCAGCAGCGCGGCTTCACTTGGGGGGCGGTGCGTGCTCCCGAGGCGCTCCTCAACGACCCCCATCTCGATGATCGCGGCTTCTGGAAAGAGGTGGCGCACCCGGAACTTGGGCGCAGCTTCGTCTACCCAGGCGAGGCGGCCATCTATAACGGCTCTCCTTGGCGGATCTCCAGACGGGCGCCGCTGATCGGCGAGCACAATGTGGAAATCTTCTGCACCGAGCTGGGGCTGTCTCGCAACGAGCTGTCGGTACTGGCGGAAAATCGCGTGATCTGAGAGCTCGGCCTAAATGAATCCTGGAATCCCAGCAGGTGATTCGTTATTCCCGCGAAGGGAAATTCGGCGCGAAGGCGCATTGCAGGCCTCCGGCCGGACATGCACATCTGGTGAGAGGAGACGTGAAGATGTCGGAACAGCCGCAGCCACAGCGGATGCAGCAGACCATGCCCGAGGACGGCGCCGGATGGCACCCCCCGCCAGAGCGCTCCCGCGACGGATCCCAAACTTGAGTTCGTGCGGTGCGTGTCGATCCCCACCGCAGCGCCACTTTCCATTATCCCTGGTGCGTCCGAACCGAGTTCGCTGCCGACTCTCCGCTGGAGGGAGATGGATTCGAACTTCCAGTTCCGCGCGTTCTTGAGCCTTCGCACTTGATTTGTCTTCTTGATACGGCGTTCGCGTTCTGCCGAAGGGACCGACGGCGGATCGGGGACCGAAGCCATCTCTTTCAAGCGGAGAATCGGGTGGGCTCCCGATCGCTGTCGGCTGCACACGATCCAAAACTGGTCGCGTTCCCTGTTTACACATCTGTTGGGCCGAGCAATGTGAGCCGGATATTCTCCTCTACCGTAGCCCCTACAAATGCTTTCCCCTGGAGAAACCGGATGCAATCCATCGTAGGTACCTGGAAACTTCTCCACGCCACTGCCCGGGACGCAGCGGGCGCGGCGCGCCCGTTGCCCTACGGCGGCAAGGCTCTCGGCCGCCTCACCTTGACCGCTGACGGGCGCATGATGTCCGTTGTATGCGACGGACGGAAGGAGCTGCCGGCCGGCGTCAGCCGGGAATACAGCTCCTATTGCGGTAACTACACCTATGATGGCGAGCGGCTTGTCACGCGGGTTGACGCGGCGTCGGACCCGACCCGGATCGGCAGCGATCAGGTGCGCGGGGTGCGCTTCAAGGGCGAGCGCATGGTCCTCATTCCGCCGCCGCGCCTGACCGGCGAAGGCGAGGAACACCGGGAGATCACCTGGAAGCGCATCGCGACGGAGTAGATCCGACCAGGAACCGGAAGACGCTATGGGGCGGGCGGCGAGGACGTGGCAACTTCGTCGCTGCATTAACCGATGGAGTGCCGCGATGCCCCAGCCGAACGACTTGAGCAGGTCCCTCGTCGCCCTCGACCAAAATAGCACGATCATTGCCGTCGTCGAGCTGAGCCAGTCGAGCTGGCTGGTTGGCGGCGTCGTTCCGGGTATTGAGCGTCAGCCGTGCAAGAAGCTGGACCCGAGCCCGGAACGGCTGCTTGCGATGCTGCACCGCTGGCGGGATGAGGCGGTCAGGGCCGGCCGCACGATCACGCGGATTGCGCTTGCTTTCGAAGCCGGCCGCGACGGCTTTTGGCTGGCGCGCTGGCTTGAAGCGCGCGGGGTCGAGGCGCACGTGATCCATCCCTCGAGTGTAGCAGTTTCGCGAGAACATCGCCGGGCAAAGACCGACCGGCTGGACACCGAATTGCTCAAGCGGGGGTTCTTGGGGTGGCTGCGTGGGGAACGGGGCCATTGCAGCATGGCGCGCGTGCCAACGATTGCCGAAGAGGACGCCAAGCGGCCGAACCGGGAGCGCGAATGCCTGGTGGGCGAACGCACGCGGATTGTGAACCGGATAAAGTCTACCCTGGCCCGGCTGGGCATTCGCGACTTCAAACCAACCCTGCGCAAGGCCGCCGAACGTCTGGCAACCGTGCACACCCCGGAGGGCATGCCGCTGCCACCAAACACCTTGGCCGAGCTGCAGCGCGACATGGCGCGGCTGGGCTTTGTCGTCAGCCAGATCAGACAGATCGAGGAAGCTCGACAGAAACGATTAGAGCAGCAGCCTGAAAGCGGGCCCCACGCGATGGTTCGGCTACTGGCCCGAATCGTCGGTGTTGGTGTCGAGACGGCTGATATGCTGGTCCATGAGGTGCTGTCACGGCCACTGCGTGACCGCAGAGCAGTGGCGCGCTACGCCGGCTTAACAGGCGCGCCGGATGAGAGCGGCGCGCAACGGCGCGAACAAGGGCTCGCCAGAGCCGGCAACGCCCGGGTCCGCCGCGGCATGATCCAACTCGCCTGGCGCTTTCTGATGTTTCAGAAGGAGAGCGCGCTCGCAGTGTGGTATCGCGCCCGCACCGCTGATAGCCGTCGTGGCACGCGCAAGACAATGATCGTCGCGCTGGCACGCAAACTGGTCATTGCGCTCTGGCGCTTTGTCACCACCGGCGAGCCACTGGAGGGCGTCGTCTTACGTCCAGCGTCCTGAAAGGGCTTGCCGGAACGAGCACACCACTCAGCACCATTCGGCGCGCGCTGGCTTTTCAGCACGACTGCCGAATTGACGATCCGAGGTGGCGGGAAGCCGTATTCGAACATGGCACTTGATGCCGACCGAAAGAATGGCCCCGCCGCCCGGAGCTTCGCCGCCGATGCGCATGACTGCATCATGGTCAGGATCAGACGACCCTACCGTATACAAGTCTGTGGCACGAAGATGTGCCCCAATGGCGAGCTCGCCTCGGATCCTCAACAGACAGACAGGCACCGTCCAGACGCTGAAGATATGCAAAAAGTCCCTGTCGCAGGTCATCATCGCTCCGCGTGCTCAGGCGTCAAGGCGCTGCGAAACACAAGCGACGCTAGGCGGCAAGCCGCCAAGCTTTGCTACCGTTTCGGTCCCTTGACCCCTTCCGCGCGCTCCGCGAACCTGATCGCAGGCGACGGGACGAAAAACGGCCTTTCCCGCTCCGAACAAAAAACTGTCAGCACAACCCAAACAACCGCTTGACAGGAAAAGCCCCATACAAGTTCGAATCCATCTCCCTCCAGCGGCGAGTCAGGTGCGAACCATGGATGCGCGAAGGGATCAGCATCTCGATGCTTGCACCCCCGGAGGCCAGTTGGCCTTGCCCCGGTCTATCCGGCTGATGTCCGCCACGGTTTGGCATGCATTACGCCGTGACCGGGACCACAGGGCGGTCGTCGGCGCGGGTTATCGCGATTGAGGAGCCGACCGGCGCCTCTTGTTCCCGTCCGGCCGCCGTGACAGTATTTCGCCGTACAGTGCCCACGATGGCTCCGGCCGCTGAGAATGCACGTCACGGGGAGAAACGCGATGGCGACAGCCGGGATTTCGGCCAAAAACCTGTCCGATGCTGAGCACAGCGTGCAATTGCGCCGCGCCGTTGTCGCCTCGACCGTCGGCTCGGTGATCGAGTTCGTATGATTTCCTGCTCTACGTGCTCATTGCCCCGCTGGTTTTCGCGAAACTGTATTTCCCCTCGTCCGACCCGTTGGTCGGAACGCTGCAAGCGTTCGGCATCTACGCCGTCGGCTTTATTTCCCGCCCGCTCGGCGCGGCGTTCTTCGGCCATTACGGCGACCGTATCGGGCGCAAGGTGACGCTGATCGCGACCTTATTGATCACCGGTCTGGCAACCTTCGCCGTCGGTTTCGTCCCCGGCTATGCCTCGATCGGCATCTGGGGCGCGATCATTCTGACCGGCATCCGCTTCATCCAAGGGATCGGCGTCGGCGGCGAGTGGGGCGGCGCGACCTTGGTCGCGATGGAGTGGGCGAAGACAAATGCCCATCGCGGCTTCATCACCGCGTGGCCGCAATGGGGTGCTCCGGCTGGATTGTTCGTCGCGAATATCGCCGTCCTCGTATTCAGCGCGATTTCCGGCGATCAATTTCTGGACTGGGGCTGGCGCGTGCCGTTCTGGATCAGCATTGTCATGGTCGGAATCGGGCTGTGGATCCGCCTCGGCATCCTCGAAACGCCGGTGTTTCAGCGCATTCTCGATCAGCAGGCGGTGGCGCGCGCGCCAGTTATCGAGGTGCTTCGCCGGCACCCAAAGGAGATCATCCTGACGGCATTGGCACGAATGGGACAGCAGGCTCCATTTTATATCTTCGTCGCCTTCATCTTCACCTACGGGACAACGGTATTGCACAGTTCGCGCGACCTGCTGCTGACCGCGGTGCTGGTCGCCACGGCGGTTTCGACGGTCACAATGCCGCTCTCGGGCTTCATATCCGACCGCATCGGCCGCAAGCGCCTGTACCTGATCGGCGCGGTGGCGATGGGAATCTGGGCCTTCGTCTATTTCGCGATGCTCAACACGATGGTGCCGGGCTGGATCTTCCTCGCGATCGTCGTGTCACTGATCCCGCACGACATGATGTACGGGCCGCAGGCGGCGTTGATCGCCGAATGCTTCAGCCCGCGGCTGCGCTACACCGGCGCCTCGCTCGGCTTTCATCTAGCGTCGCTCATCGCCGGCGGTCCGGCGCCGCTGATCGCGACCGCTCTCCTCGCCAGCACCGGGTCGGGCTATTCGGTGGCGATCTATATCCTGGTCTGCGCGATCGTCAGCATTTCGGCCACGATCTTCCTGCCCGATTACACCAACCAGGACATCTCGCAGGAAGAAGCATACAGGGCGCCAGAGGCGAGCCGCGTTCTAGCCGAGGCGCCAGCCGGCAGCTGACTATTCGGAACTGCGAGAGATCTTGCTTCGAGGGGCTGATCGATATGGGTAGCTGTGCCTTACACGACCGTCTCGAGCCGGCTGAACCGCACCCGGATCAGTTTCCGAACACTGGTCTGTCCATCCGCCCCTTTGTCGACCACCGTGAGCCATTGGCCTCGTCCGGGCCCAGCGGCAGAACGATCCGTCCTCTGGGTTTGATTTGATCGAGGATCGCCGGAGGCAATCGCTCGGCGGCGGCCGTCAGCAGGGCTCTATCGTAGGGCGCGTGCTCGCGCCAGCCACGCGACCCGTTCCGATGCGGATGGCGACATCAGAGCAGCCGAGCTGGCGCAGGTTCGCTTCGGCTTGGCCTGCCAACTCCTCCACGATTTCGACGCTCCACACCCGACCGGAAAGCGCGGCCAGGACCGCGGCTTGATAGCCCAGCCCGGTTCCGACCTCGAGGATGCTCTCATGCGGCTCGGGGCCGAGGAGGTCGGTCATCAGCGCGACTATGAAGGGCTGCGAGATCGTCTTATCGAAGCCGATCGGCAGCGGCGTGTCCTGGTAAGCGAGAGGGGCCAGGAAGGAGGGCACGAAGCGGTGCCGCGGGACGTTGCGCATCGCGGCCAGCACGCGTTCGTCGAGAGCCGCCTTGCCCAGCTCCTCGCTCGCAAGGTCGACCTGGATTCTGATGACCTCGACCATGTGCCGCCGCAGGATTGCGAAATGCGCTTCGCTCATCGGCTTCATGGCAGGTCCAGTTTGAAATCGCCCCGCGGCTGACGCGGCTTGCCGCGCTTCTTGGCAGCCTGCGATTCGCACAACTTCGCGGACCGGGTTGCCGATTACGTCGGCAGGGCACTTTCTCCGCGCGGGCCTACTGACGAAACAGAACACGCGAGCAACCATATTCGACGCGGCCAGTGGCAACGCCACCCCTGCGCCCGCCAGGACTTCGCGCAGGTTGCGGCCCTTCACCACCACAACCTACGCGCGCGGCCGCCGCGGTTACCCTTCAATCTTCCAGTCGGTATGAGAAATCCGGGCTAGGCATTCTTGGCCCTCTGCCGCCAGCGGTACACGGCCACACTTGCCCATATAGCCTCTACCAACCCGAACGGCCATGCGCCTTGCAGGAAGCCGTACAGAGAGCCAAGCGCGCACGCGACGGCGAATGCCAGGCTAAGAACGGTTTGAGGCCGGTGCCGGAGTATGTGTCCGATTTGTTCCCATGAAACAAACCATGGTCAACTTATACGTTATATACGTTTTCATGCGTAATTGCTTCCACAGAAGGCCGGCCCGGGACCGCCACCGCACACCTGATTAGCGGCGCACGCGGGGCGATCTGGCCGTTCGCCGGACCGTCCGCGTCGACCGTCGTTAGCGCTTGATCCCGGCCAGGCCGTTCTGGATCCCGGCCTTCGCCCAGGGACCCCACGGCATGGTGAAGAACTTGAACCCCTTCTGGACGAAGAAGTTCGGGTCCATCTCGGGCGGGATGAAATACATCCCGGCGGCGATGCCGTGCTTCGCGGCGGTCGCCGCGATTTTATCAAGCGCTCGCTGATAGATGTCGCACTGGTAGTCGAGTGGCACCCCCAGCTCGATCGAAAGATCGGACGGGCCGATCAGCAGGACGTCGACGCCCGGGACCGAGGCGATGGCATCGAGGTTCTCCAGCGACTGGTTCGTCTCGATCATCGGCACGATAACGAGCCCGTTGTTCACGGTGTCGAGGTAATCGCGGTAATTCTTGAACTCGCCCCACTCGCCGCGCACCCCGGCGTTGCTGCGGTTGCCGAGGGGAAAATAGCGGCAGGCGCGCACGGCGGCCTCCGCCTCCGCGCTGGTGTTGACCATTGGCACAACGATGCCTCGTGCCCCGGCGTCAAGCGCGAAGCAGATCTGATAGGCCTGGTTCGCGGCGACGCGCACCAGCGGCGCCGCCTGCTTGCCGCGCATCGTCTGGATCGACGGTTGCAGCTGCTTGATCTCCCAGGCGGAGTGCTGGGTATCGAACAGCAGGAAGTCGGCAAACTCAAACCGCTCGAGGACGCCCCCGGCTCCTATGTCAAGGTGCGCACCGCTGATTAACGGAATCGGCGGGCGGCCACCGGCGCATGGGTAGCCATAGTAAAACCCCGTTGGGATTCGGCAGCCGAGAATTTTCGCGCACTACGGGGACGGTCAGTGTGTGCAACGTCTATGCGCGGTGCCCTCAGGACTAATCCTGCCAAAGGCCGTTGAACCGAGTTGCCGTCATCGTGGTATAGCGCTCCGTGTTCTGCATGTTAGGTGGCCGAGATAGGCCGCGAGGGTACCGGGGCGACCAGCAAAGTGCAGCATCGCCGGCCGACGCAGGGTTGGGCGGATCGTGTGATCGGGCAAAAGTCGTGCCAACCCCCACCGGCGAAATCGACCTCCGGAAGCCCTGGAAATCGGAAGCCGGAAATGTAGTATCGTTCCCAGCTAGTGCATCATCATTCCAATGCAAATGGAAGAGACGTCTGCCCCGCCGACTGAACCTTGGCCTCGCACTGGTGATCGATAGCACTCGGTCAGGCCACCCACATGCACGAAAATCGATTTTCTCAGAGCCTGGGCTTGTAGGCGTGCAAGCCCGTATATCGCGGCTCCGAACGGCCTCTCCTTTCGGGCGGGACTGAGGGTTCGAATTCTGCCGCGGGCGATGTGGGCGCTGTGGACAGATCGGGCTGGCGGTTCCGCCGCCTCGGTCCCCGTAGGAGGCCAAGCGCCAGGTTCGCAGGTGACTGCCCGCTGGAGAGAGATGGATTCGAACCATCGGTTCCCCGCCAGAATTAAACATAAGGACGGAGCCCGGCGGCGGGGAAGCGCGTATCCAGGCGAACACGCGGACCTTTTTGCCTGCCGCCCCGGAGTTCACTGGCGAGACAGACTCACCGCTGGAGGGAGCTGGATTCGAACTCTCGATCCCCCGTCAGAATTAACGTAAGCACGGAGCCTGGCAGGCGGCGAAGCGCGTATCCCGCTCACGGCCGGCAACAGGATGCACTGGCAGAAAGGGACACTCGAAGTCTGGTCCGGCTTGGCGAAGCCGCAGGTGGATCACGGACAAGTACCTCCTTGTCGGTATGCTTGTAAAAGAGAAGCCCGTTATAGTTACGACTCATGCGCAGTTGCTGTAGGAAATTATGAAGATACAAGGAAAGTAGGCCGCACAGCGATACTTTTCGTTAAACACCGGCCGTGGGGATGGAAACGTCAGAGGTACGCTATGTCCACTATTGGTAACTCCGTCGGTCTGGCTACAGCGTTTTTGGTGGGAATCGCCATTGCCGCAAATGCCGGTCCGCAGAGCCGTGCTGATGCCAGTGCGTCGGCGCCGATAGCCAATCCGCCAAGCAGTTCCACCCCGCTCGGTTCAGGCCAACCGCCGTGCCGCGAGCTTGCGGCTCTACCCCCGGCCAATGCGGCGCCAGCGCCAAACAGCGTGGCACTGCCGCACGTCACCGTTTTCGGATTCAGAATTACCTCGCGGCCTTATTCAAGGAGCGGTGTCGGCCCCCGTGTCAGCTCTTTTGAGACGGTAAGAACCGAGCACTACCAGGTACCAGAAGACTATGGCGCGAATATCGCTATGCGTCCCTACAAACGCGGCATTAGCCCGCGGCCCGGCCCGTGAACTTGGGGACCGCTATCCGGTGGGGAGCACGGTGGGCGTCAGCGATGACGACTCTCCATCGGTCGCTACCGACTACGGCCCGCCGGCCAACCCCTCGCCGCATCGCTGGCGCGTCAATCTGCCGTCACTGGCTGGTCAGTTGGTCAAGGCGGGCAAGGACTGGCGCGCGTACCTGCAGAACATCCCGGAGTCGGGCACGCATCTCGCCAATTGGCCGGGAGACGACAACACGGCCAAGCTGTATGCGGTGAAGCACAACCCGTTTCCCCTATGTCGCTTCGAACGTTCGGTTCCGCGCGCGATCGGAATACGGTCGGGGTCCCGCATCTCCGACAACCACAGAAATAGGGCACCGCGGCTAAGTCACTTCCGGCGACGATAGCCGGGCTCGGGCCAAAGCGGCAAAGTGGCCGGTGGGATGTTGATCCAGATAGGCCTGCAGTTCCTCACACCGGTGGCTGTCTTTGACCGAGTTCCAGAAAGCGAGGTCGAGCTCATCTGCGGCTGCCGCGGATGCCGCATCCGAAGCGCCTTCGGCTAAGTTTTTGGCAGCGGCAATTCGCGTTCTGGCGAGCGACGCGAAACGGCCTTCCGGGTATTTGTCGAGGTAGGATTCGAGCTCGGCAGGGGTACCGTCCTTGACGCTCTCCCAAAACGCCAGCTCCAGAGCGGCTTCGCTATCGGCGGACAACTCGGAGCTTGCCGTAGGCTGCGGGGAGCCCTCCGCCGATTGTGCGGCAACCTCCATTCGAGTCCTGGCAAGAGATGCAAAAGTCCCCTCCGGATATTTTTCGAGGTAGGTTTCAAGCTCGGCAGGGGTGCCGTCCTTGACGCTCTCCCAAAACGCCAGCTCCAGAGCGGCTTCGCTATCGGCGGACAATTCGGAGCTTGCCGCCTCAGGCTCCGGAGAGACCTCCGACGATCGCGCGGCAGCTTCCAGTCGGGTCCTGGCAAGAGAGGCAAAAGTGCCCTCCGGATATTTTTCGAGATAGGATTCCAACTCGGCAGGGGTGCCATCCTTGACGCTTTCCCAAAACGATAGCTCCAACGCGGCCTCGGTATCGGCTGACAACTCGGAGATCGCCGACAATGCCACTGGCGCTTCCGATTCCTCGATGATTTCCACCGGGTCCGCAGGCTCTTGGCTGGAAGTATGCTCGGCGATGCGAAGCCGAAATGCTCGTATGGGATGGGCGATGTTCTTGACGAGCTGCTCGCCCAAATCCTCGAAAACCATGCCGGAACGGTGACGGAGGTGGTCGCGCACGCCACGCGATACGCAGATCTCGCCGCCTTTGACCAGACCCTCGAGGCGGGCAGCGACGTTTACGCCATCGCCAAAGATATCGCCCTCCTTGACCATCACGTCTCCCACATTGATGCCGATCCGAAATCGCATCTTTCGCGCTTCGAATTCCTTTTCGTTTGAATGCGCGAGCGCCTCTTGAATCTCGACTGCACAGCGAACTGCATCGAGAACGCTGACGAATTCGGCTAGGACGCTGTCACCCGCCGTGTTCGCGATCCGACCCTTGTGTCGCAAGATGAGCTCGTCGATGACGGTGCGGTGGGCGGATAGTGTCGCCAGCGTCGCCTCTTCGTCGTTATGCATTAGGCGGCTATAGCCCTCGACATCGGCGGCAAGGATCGCTGCCAGTCGCCTCTCAAGTGGAGGGGCTTCCATTCCCAAGCTCTTCACTTTTGGAATTGGCCGAACGAGTTGCAAAAACAATCCATCCCAACCTCCTGGGCCTGTCCGAGCCGTTAGTAAAACATTTCAAACGGCAGGTTTGAAGCGATCGACCGATAAACCATGCCGGGCCAATCGAGACGGCAATTCAGGATCTGCATATCGCTCACCTCCATTCGCATCCTTTTCCGGCTTTGTCTGCCTAAAGGAAGCCCTCGTTTTTCCCCCTGAATCGGTGCCATCACAGGGGCCAAACGCGAAACACTGCGGCGGCGGATTGGAGAAGGTTTGGGATACCGATCCTCGGCTCTAATGAGTACAACCCATTTGGCCTAATCCAGACCGATGGCGTTTGCCTGATTAACCGTTTCTCGTCATCAAATAATTAAGTGTTGCCGTCCTACAATATACCCGCGTTGATGCTCCATCTGTGATGAGAATACTCAATGGTTAAGACCGTACTCGCGGCAATCACTGCAACGGTGTTGCTGGCTTCGTCTGCGGCACCGTCATCTGCTCAATATCGTTATCGAGGGGGCTATGGATATGGCGGATGGCATGGCGGAGGGTGGAACGGGGGAACCGGAGCCGCTCTTGGGCTGGGTCTTGGGCTCGGGTTCCTTGGCGGGGCTTTAGCAACTGCTCCCTACTACACGGCACCGTATTACGGAGCACCCGGTTATGGCTACGCCCCCGCTCCAGCCGTCCCCACAACTTGGTACTGGTGTGATCCATACCAGCAATATTATCCGTATGTGCCGAATTGCCCGACTGCATGGCGGCAAATAGTACAATAAGACCTGAATGGAGCGGTCGCGTCGGCAACAAACCGATTTCATCCCAGCGAGGGTGAGAATTCCGGGGCTACCGGACTTGTTCGACCTTCAGGGAGCCTGCGGGCAGTGCCCGCACGAGATGGGCCTCGTTGCCCGTCTGCTCCAGCCATGCCGACCAGTCGGAGCGCTCCAGCACGACCATCTGGCGGTCATGGATCGGCGCGACATCCGGGCTCGGATCGGTCGTCAGCAGCGTAAAGGCTTCACCACCCGCTGCTATGGGACGCCATAGACCGGCGAAGCAGAACCAGTCTTCACCGACCTTCGTGAATTTCCACTTCGTCTTTGGCGATTTCGCCCCGGTGAATTCGAAAAAATGCGATGCCGGGACCAGACACCGACCGACCGGGAACCTTCGACCCTCTGAGCGGAAATTTATGACAGGCGGACCCTTGAGCCGGGCCGATGGAAAGCCCCACCGCAACTCCGAAAACTCGTTTGTTCCGTCTTGGAGACGGCGGATGACGGGGACGCGTTCGGTCGGCCAGATGTCGTCGCGCGGTTCCAGGTTTGGGGCCGCACTTGGCCACTTCACAGGAATGCGAGTCTGACTGAAGGCCGCGAGATAATCGCTGTACGAGATGTTATTGCCGAAGTCGTTGCACACGGGAGTAGGCTCCGTACCGGATAGCGCGCCGAGTGGTTTCGTCGTATCGGCTCATGCTCTGCTAACGCGCGGGCACGAGACCCGACCTCGCTGCATGGTACCGAGCCACTCCGCGAGAATTGCATCGGTGGAAGCGCCTGAGCACTCTAACGGAAGAGCATGCCGGTCAGGGCGTCATAACAGGCCGCTCCAACCGGTAATATCTGCTCGTGAAACCACGTTGTGCTCTCGGCGAATAACTTCTATGACCGCACCGTCAAGCGATCTAATCGAACTTCATCGCCTTTTCGAGTTCGTGCGCCTGGTCTTCCGTCATCGAGCGTATGCATTCGGCTGCCTGGACCTGCCGGATCGACCCGTCCTGTACACCGTAGAAGGCGCAATTGGCGTCCCGGTATTGGACCTACATGCGCTGCGCTGCCGAGCGTCGCGTGAAAGCCACGACCCGGCGATGCCCATGAGATCGAGGCGTTGATCTCGCTCCTGTAAAGATCTTCCAGGATTGCATCGATATCCATGTTTTTCGAGGGATCAATGGTCATGGGCTCTCAATCAATATCGCTGTGATTTGTCCGGGACAGATGTTTCGCGTACTGGCCTTAAGCGGTCCCGATTAGAGCATCCTGCGGTGAGGCTTCCTGATGAAGATGCGGCACTTCGGGAACATGCTTGGCCGCATGAACCAACTCGAAGGTGATCCCCTTGCAATGGCGGCAGGTCGGGAACCGTCGTCCTTTTATAACCGTGACCTCGTGTGGCACGTCGGCGTGAACGGGATCATGCGTAATACGGTAGACGCCGGATTCGGGGACGATCTGACCCGGTTTGAATTTCTCGGCCATCACTCACTCCTGTAGTTGCTTGCTTGGGTAACAGGAGCAGTCCTGGCCGTGTTCCCGCAGACCACGCCCCTGCCCATCGCCGCTCTCCGTTGTTGGTTGGCATGAACCGAGAACGCATGATCGGATCACGATGGCTCAGAACTATCGGCTGAATTGAGTTCGGGCCGCAAAGCGCACATTAATCCAACAGGCAAATTCGGCTCGCTGCGGACGCCAGGGCCAAGGGAACCACGGCAAACGTGGATGGTTACTCTCATCATCGGGTAGCATGACTTGCCAGTGGAATCTCGTTCGGCTTTCCCGAGTGACTTGAGAAAAAGGGCGAAGGACATGGACGAACTCAGCCGCCGCGATGCCGCGATTATGGACCGCGGCAGCGAGAAAGAAAGTGGCCAGTGGAGAGGATCGCCGCAGCCGCCCCGATCGGCACAGAACGCAGAAGCTAAAACGCGGACCAATGACGGGCGCGGACGCAGTGCCGAAAAACCATCAGACATTCCGGCACGGGGATGGAAAGACATTTTGTGGAGGGTCTATGAAGGAATATCGGACAACCGCATTCTGGCAAACGCCGCTGCCGTAACTTTCTACGCGTTATTGGCTCTATTCCCAGCGCTCGCAGCCCTGGTGTCGATCTATGGCTTGTTTGCCGATCCTGCGAGCATGCAGCATAACCTCGACACGGTATCCGGTCTCCTCCCAGGCGGTGCGGTAGACGTAATGCGAGACCAGTTAAACCGCCTTACCGCTCAGCCAAACGGCACTCTGGGTATCAGCTTCCTCATTGGTCTCGTCGTGTCGTTGTGGAGCGCTAATGGCGGCATCAAAGCGCTGTTCGATGCTCTGAACGTCGTCTACGAAGAAGGGGAAAAGCGCAGCTTTATCAAACTGAATGCGATCACGCTCGCCTTCACGCTGGCCATGATCGCATTCATCATTGCTGCTCTGTCCTGCATCGTTGCCCTCCCGGTGGCGCTCAATTACCTGCCCGGCTTCATGGCGTTAGTCCTGAACATTGCCAGATGGCCGGTTATGTTGCTGCTGATCACGCTGGCGCTCGCGTGCATATACCGATATGGCCCGAGCCGGGACGAGCCGAAATGGCGGTGGATTACCTGGGGCAGTGCCTTTGCGGCGGTGGCTTGGCTCGGTTTCTCGGCCATCTTCTCGTTCTACGCCGCCAATTTCGGCAGCTTTAATAAGACCTATGGCTCTCTTGGGGCGGTCATTGGCCTGATGACTTGGATGTGGCTGTCCGTTGCTGTCCTCCTAATCGGCGGAAAGCTGAATGCCGAAATAGAGCACCAGACCGCACAAGATACGACGGAGGGAGCACCTGAGCCAATCGGAGCACGGCGAGCAAAGATGGCGGATACAGTCGGACCCGCCCGGTCTTAAGCGTTCGCTACGTGATCCCCACCAGCCTGCACCATTTCTAGGACACCGATAGGGTCGTTTAAATCTGTGTTCCTCTCGAAGGGGCTGATGAGCGAAGGTAGCCTTACCGAGGGGCTGTCGCTCTGACGCGGAGTCTTGGGTGCTGGCTTCGGTTTCGCCCTGATCCGCATTGCTCGGCCCTCCGGTTGATCAATATCGAACGCTCCGGTCTTTCGGACCAGATCGCTCAGTTTTCGATAGCCATAAGTGCGCGGGTCGAAGTCGGAGGCAATGTTCGCGAGGCGTTGCCCCACCGCGCCCAAGCCAACCCAGCCATCTTCCGTCTCCATCTGCATCATGGCCTTATTCAAGAGAGGAATGGCCGCGCTAGGTGGTTTGCAGCGATTTGGCGGAAGTGCCTTCTTCGACAGTCGAAACCTGGGCCTCGGGTAACAAGTTCTCGGTGTAAATGAACTTGCGGCACGCCTGCCGGAAACTCTCGGGTGTCTTCTGCTCGCCGAAGCCAAAGACATCGGCACCCTGTTCCCGCAGACGAGACGCAAGGCGCGTGAAGTCGCTGTCCGAAGAGACGAGACAGAAACCGTCGAATCGACCGCTATGTAAAAGGTCCATGGCGTCGATCACCAAGGCGATGTCGGACGCGTTCTTTCCAGTCGTGTAGGCAAATTGCTGGTAGGGGTCGATCGCGTATTTTTGGAGGATGTCGGCCCACGACTTCAAGCGCTGGCCCGAGAAATCACCATAGATCCGCCGCACACTCGCCTCACCAAACTTGGCGACCTCCTCGAAAAGACCGGCAGCGATGCGTGGCGATGTGTTGTCAGCATCGATGAGGATCGCCAATCGGCGCGGTCGGCTTTCTTCCGGCATGTTTGGACCTCGGCTGTTCGTGCCCAAGCGGGTCACCAATATACCTCCGCCGTTTTCGGCCTTCCTAACGGGGGAGCCGATCTGGACTGGAAACGGCGTGGTCGGCAGATCAACTCCGCCATTTTGGCTCCGCCGCGTTTCGCAGATCGCTTCCGCAATAGTTTGGTTCTGCCGTTTAGACTGGCAACTCACCACATACCGTCGATTCGAGACGGCGAATTAGGATCTCCATATCGATAGCGCCGATCCGTAACCATCCTTTGCTGTTCCGTCCGCTCCCAGACAAAGACCCACTGATCTTCCCTGGAATCGGTTCGATGCCCAGAGGTAAAGAGGTTTCCAGCGGAAGATCCCGCCATGCGGAGCTTGCAGACCATGCTCCTGTTCTTGGGGACTGCGCCGGTGCATGCTCCTCACTCAAGGGTCGGCGATCCGGGTTCATCATGTCGCGATGTCTCGGGCAGGAACGCACCGCCGCAATCGTCTCGATCTTTGGTATTGCGACCGCCTCGATCGTGCACGCTGTCGCGTCAGCACTCGGCCTATCTGCTATTCGTGCCTCATCGCGCGGAGTTGGTCCGCTGCGGATTGCAACGCTGTTGGGTCAGGCAGCAGCCAATGGCTTTACCGACCCTTCGCGGCGAAATTCGTCAGGCGATTCTTGAACGTGTCGCATATTAGGTAGAAAATCAGTCCACGCGGGATAAATTGGACCCGTGGTCGCGTTGAAAACCCCCGAGGACAGAACGTGCTTCCGCTCTGGCTAACATGGGCTCGCGAACTGCAAGCGATTGCACAGACCGGGCTGACGTTCTCGAAAGATGAGTACGACCGCGAACGCTATCAGGCAGTCCGCTCACTTGCGGCCCGTATAATGGCAGCACACTCGGATATAGAGATCGAACAGGTCGAGGCACTGTTTGCAGGACAGGCAGGTTATGCGACTCCAAAGGTGGACGTGCGGGGCGCGGTTTTTCGGGATGATGGCGGTCTGCTGCTGGTGCGCGAAACAGCCGACGCGGGGCGTTGGACACTCCCAGGAGGCTGGGCCGATGTGAATGAGCCGCCGAGCCAGTGCGTCATCCGAGAGGTACGTGAGGAGGCCGGCTTTGTGGTTTCGGTCCTCAAACTTGCGGCGGTCTACGATCGAGACATGCATGGACATGTGCCGCCCCATGCGTTCCACGTTTATAAGTTATTTTTTATTTGCAACATTACTGGGGGAATTGCACGACCTGGGCTCGAGACCAGCGAAGTTAATTTTTTTGCCATCGATAAGTTACCAGCCGATCTGTCTCTGGGACGCATCCAACGACACCAGCTAAATCGCATGTTCGAGCATTGGAGATCACCGGGGTTGCCGACAGAATTCGATTAGCGGCCATTACTTAGCTGCCGGAAAAATGAGGACCGATGAGAACCGGCGATACGGCGCTCGTCAAAAGAATCAACCGCCCACCCATTCAGGGCGTCCTGCGTAGGGTCGCCCCGATCGGGGGCGTCGGCTCGCCATCCCGGACCTGATACACCCCATCCACTATCTCGACCCTCTGCATCGCGCACCAGCGGGCCACGAAGGCGCTCGCGAGCGTTGCATCCGCGAAGCAGATCGAGAGCGCATCATTCACCACGCCTTGTATGCTCGATGGGGTCAAAGTCCACCCATCGACACCGCAATTCGCATCGAGCCATGCGTTCATCTGACCGAGCCGGTTGCCGAATCCTTCGTGCGGAATGGTAATCCTGATCCTGACAGGAAACCGGCGCTCGGCTACGCGAGCGGGTTGCTGTGCGGCGTTCATGAAGCAGTCCGGCGATAGCAGATGATGGGCCGTCGATAATGCGACTGGACTTCCCGTTCCCGCAGATCGCGACCGGTGATCTCGACATTGCCATCATCGGTCAACTGCTTGCGGCGAACCTTCCGCTCGGCAATGAGTTCGAGCCGGGTCCGATTAATGTGATAGCATTCGAGGCAGCGTTCAGGGGTTGGGGCCTCAAGTAGCAGGGTTTGAAACACACGCCGGGAAACGCGCACCACACCCTCGTATTCGCCCACTCCAATGCCGAACTCGACGGTGTTCCGGTCGGGATTCCATCGAGCATTGGGCGGAAAGCGGAAAAACATGCACCTCCTGAGATGTTGCAGTACCGTTTTTGGAGAATTTCACAGGCGCGCTAGGTCTTATTTCATGTTGAGGTCGTGCAATAACCGCTCTGCACGCGCGACACGGCTGGCTTCGGCCTTCGCTCCCTTGCGACGGACAAGTTCCAACCGCCAATCGCTGACCTGCTCTTGTGTCCGCAGCCAATCGATCGTGGCAGCAAGCTCCAACACCGTCGCAGGTTCAGCCTGCATGAGTCTCAGAGCCTTTGCAGCGTGGTCGTAGTCCAACGACCCAAGGCACGGCTGAGCCGGTAATCGTGGATTCTCAAAGATGCTGTACGAAACGCCGTCATACGAGCGCCTGCCAACACGCTCCTCTAAACGGCCAAAAGCCGTAGCATCCTCGACTGCTTCGGCCACTTCGGACGAATACGGTCCATAGTAATGGTATTCGTAGTCGAAGCCGCTCCCCAGACCGATGCGATCGAGCAGATAAAACATCTTCTGCAATCGCACACGACCAACAACCTGTCCCCCGGCAGCAGCAACGACACCAGCGACAAGCCGGTCGCCTTCTTGAGTGCCTCTCATTTTCCCTCCCTCGCCCGATTCCGCGTGGCCGGGTCGGCGAAATAGAAACGATTGAAGGTGCGACCCTTGCCCCGGCTAAGAGGTTCGACCACAGGTGAAAGCTCGGTGATCTCGCGGAGACCATTCCTTGTCAGAATCATCAACCGCTTTTGGGCCTCTGCATCGTCCGCCCCGACGATGCCGTAGATACTGACGCTCGCCGTATCTCTGAAAACTGTGTCCCCCATCACAGCGGCAAACTCGCGCTCGATGCGTCGAATTTCCCTGCGCTGTCGCTCGGCAAACTCCGGAAACTCAGTTTCGATGTCCAGCGCCTTGAAAAGCTCCCGGTTGCGCAACCTCCTGGCTAGGGTCCGAACAGCAACATCGCTCGCTGAGCTAAACCGCTCCAAAGCGCCCCAAATCACCGCATCATCGAGGGCGAGGTATGCTCCCAGGTCGTCCCCGCCTGATTGGTAAAAGCGAGCTAGGGGATGGGTGTCCTCGACGCCGATTTCCCCGAATCGACCGGCGTCGACGGCGGTAGCAACCCCCCGGAGTAGCGCCGCGAGCATCTGCTCAATTCCGCGCGTCGCCTTATGCAGATAGACCTGGGTGTATAGGTGAAAACGCCCCAGGAGAAACGCCTCAGCGGCCTCGCGCGCCTTCTCATCGAGACAGAAGCTGACACGCTGCAATGGCCCGCCTTCATCCCCTCCGGGCTCAAAGTCGATCGGTCTAATCCGGAGATTCTCGATCAACCAATCGAAATCAATCGCGCCCGCCCCGGTGCCGGTCATCATGCGGTCACGTCGGAGGTAGTCGAGGCGATCGGCATCGAACGAGCTTGAGACGATCGCGTCGTAGATATCTGCTGGAGTCTCCGCGATCAGCAGATCGGCGACGGTCTCCGATAACCCTGGGCGATATTCCTCAAGCAGAGGATAAATCTGGCCATTTGGGTCACGAACAATTTGGGCTGTCCATTCCTCATGACGTTTCCTTCTGCCACGTGTGCGTTGAACGTGCTCGAACACGTGGCTGAACGGCCCATGGCCTACGTCGTGCAAAAGAGCCGAAATAACCGCGATCTCTGCTCGTTCCTTGTCCGTCTCGCCGAGTTCCCTTCTGATTATCCCGACGAGCCTGCGGGCCGTCTCAAAAACTCCGATGCAATGCGCAAGCCTTGTATGTGTAGCGCCGGGAAAAACGAAATCACAAAAGCCAAGCTGTTTGATCCGACGCAAACGCTGAAATTCAGGCGTGTTGAGCAGCGCCCACGCAAGCTGATCGAGGGGCTCGTTTTCCCTGAACACGATCAATCCGTGCACAGGATCACGGATGCGCTGCGTCTTTGCCATTACGAGAACCTATCATGAACTTCGGCTGGCCGGGAAGCTCTTTTCCAACCAGTCTATTCCGGACGATGACCGGCGCTTCCAAACAGCCCCAGGCCCCTTTCCGAAAAGGGACTCCCAAATTGATGGAACAATCCACTTTACCATAGCTCGAAGGAGGCTCGGCGCTCCCGGCCCCCTAAAGCGTGGCCGATCAGGTTGCCTTCACCGGAGGCCGGGTAAAAAGGGGGCCGTAGACCAGAAAGCCGTGGTGATGACGGCTACACGGAAGTATCCCATCCCGCACCTCACTTTAGGCCGAGGTTGTCGCCGATCGTGGCCTTCCTCGCCGGCGAGATCGCGGGGCTGGTGGATTTTCCGGTGCCGCCGATTCCGGTTCTTCGCGGCGTGCTCCCCGACCACGCCCAAGGCCGATCTGTTTCGCCAGACCGGATCGGCGCTCCGAATAGCGGGTGCGGTCATTGGATGCTCACGGGGGAGGTTCCAGCGCAGCGCGATACTGCTCGACGCTCAATCCATGGCCGGTCGCGAGATGCCGTTTGAGCATCTGGCCGCGCCAGCCACAATCGAGGCAGACGACATAATCGCGGTGAACGGATTGCCGGATTGGGACGGCGGGTGTCCGCTCGATCTCCGTTTCGGCTGCCGGTTTACCGAGGCCGACGAGCGCCTGATGAACGGTCGAGATCAGGACCGGCAGTTGGTCCGCCCCAATTTGGTTGCGGCGGACATATGCAGCAACGATGTTGGTCGTGAGTTCTCGTGTCGAGCGTTGGAGACGGCGGTTCGTCTGGCATTTTGGTTCTCCCTGTCGAGATCGACAAAATACCACACCCGGCCAAATCTAGATGCTGAAATAGGATCTCCATAAGGTATAACGCTGCTCCGCTTACCTCCTTTCTGGTTCCTCGCGGCCAAACAGCCCCCGGCCTGAGTTCTGTCGAATCGACCTGGGAGGTAGAAAGCGAGATCTACGGCGGCGATTTTTCGGTCTGCATGGGACGATTCACAGAATTCACAATATTTTAAGTATCTATTTTGGTGACATAGGTCGAATTTTGGATATCTTCTCCACAAAAGCGATGGGTCACACAACATCGGCAGCAAGAGCATCAATTCAATTAGTATCCGACCATCTCATCTGAACGCCCCTTCTCCCGAGGCGGGCAACAATCCATTAATCTTCTCTAGGATTTTACGATGGCCGATCATCCTAAGCGTATCCTCATTGTCGAGGATAACGAAACCGACGTGCGGCTGCTGAAGGATATCCTAGAAACGCGCGGGTACAAGATCTTGCAGACCGGAGATGGATTGGAGGCGATCGATCTAGCGGTCGTGAACCTTCCAGATCTTATCTTGATGGATATCCAGTTACCCGACATGTCGGGGCTGGAAGTGACCCGCCGACTCAGAGGTGACGAGCGCTCCCGTCGAATTCCGATCATTGCGGTGACGGCATTTGCTATGGGATGGCATGAGCGCGAGGCCCTCGACAGCGGTTGTGACGCCTACATCTCAAAACCGATCTCGATTTTCGGCTTTTTGCGTACCGTCGAATCGTTCCTGTCACGATTTTCCAACTAATTCTCCAGCGGTCTCGCTGACCTCTGGAGTTCCGTCAACAAATACCCCTATCGGCCTTCCGGTGGATTCGGTGCCGCCGAAAGAGCCTCCGAGTTGTCGAGAAGCTCAATAGATCTCAAGGGTGGTCGGTTACCCCGTTCGATCGGGATCAGCGCTTCGGCTCGGCCTCACGCCAGATGTGAGTGTGTCCGTCGCGAGCTTGCGGCACGAACCCTAGATTTTCCCAGAACGGGATACTCTTGACAGCGGCATTGAGGGTCACCACACGAACCCTTTGGAGCGCACCTTCGAGCAGAGCAAGGGCGATCTCGCGCCCGATACCGGTCCTACGAAAAGTCGGGCGGACGTAGAAACGCCGCATCCGCAACGCCTCGGGGACGATCGGATCGATTGTAATGCCGCCGATCGCAGCCAGCACGCCTTCCGAGTACGCGGCGAGCAGTGCTTCACCGGGTCGATCGAAACGCATCGCGCCAGACGCCCAATCGTTCGCGAGCCGATCGAGAAACTGGTAACCTTCGGCTCGCGCCTCCGCGACGCATAGTCTCGAAATCAGCGGGTAATTCGTTAACGACACGCTGAAATCGCACGGGCGGAGCGCCTCCTGTTCGCACCTCCTGCACTACCGCTAGCCCCTATCCTGTTTGTCCGGTGAGTCGCTTCGACATCGGGTAGCTCGACGTTGTGCCGAATTTCCCCTGTGGAGCGCCGTCATCGATATAACCGGCAGACCGGTAAAAGCGATGAGCCGTTTCGGTGCTGAGAAGGGTGCATCGATCAGTGCCCCGTTCGAGCGCCCTTGCTTCGAGAGCAGTGAGCATGGCTCGACTCACACCACGAAACCTCGCGTCCGGAGATACATAGTTGAGAGTGATCTCACCCGCGTCGGTGACCGACGCCCACTGCAAGGATACTGTCGTCATCGACTGCCACGAGCACCGAATTGCCCGGCTTGATAATCCACGACCCGACGATCTCAGGGGTCTTATTGGCGAGCCATCGCCTCAAGATCTCCGCGTCATTCCGGTGATCGGCCTCGCACAGTTCAGAAATCGATCTCCTTATCACCTCGCACGCAGCAGGAGCATCTTCGCGAACTGCATCGCGGACTTCTATGACGCGCGGCGGATCGTATTCTGGAGGCTGACCCCTTTTTTCGGATATCAAATCGCATGCCCCGTATATCAGATCCGTTGCCCCACGATAGCGCCTACTGTTTCTGTGGTGGGCTCGTGTTTGCGCCGCGGCAGGTCGGTCCGCGCGACAAAGCCTGGTTCGCACTGGACTCGCCGGTGGAGGGACATGGATTCGAACCTTCGGTTCCGCAACAGATCCGTTCCGATCTCGGGACAGCCGGTCCGTCTCCCATCACGGTTGACAGCCTCGCGACAGGAACTGGAAGTTCGAATCCATTTCCCTCCAGCAGCGAGTCTCGTGCGAACCTGACTGCGGCTGTCTGATTGCTGGGGCTTCCGACCTATCGGCTACGGATTTCCCCACCCGCCCGTTGGACCTCGCCAATCCGGGAAAGGATCATCAAAGATTGCGCTTCCGGGAACCCAGATATAGTAGTTGGGAACTCCTGCCCCGCCATAGCGACCGCCATTGAAACGGCTCGATCCCCAATGCGGCGGGTGCCAACCGCCACCTCCACCGCCGGGCGCCGGGCTCCAGTTCGAAGCATGCCCGTCTCCCACCTGCATTAAGCCGCTGTGCGTTGGACCCGTCATCGCCTGTCCTGTATTCGATCCCGGCGAAGCAGAATGCGCTGCAATTGGTACGATCAGCGCCAGCGACCCGACCAAGGCCAATCCGAGGATGCGCAATTTAGCCTCCTGCCGCAGAGCGGCTTTCGACACGCAGCCCATAACGGTTCGGGGATGACCTTTCGTCCCGCAGGGATTGCCGCTGTGAGATCGGAAAGGATGGGATGGCTGTCGAACACGTCGTAGATGTATGAAGTGTCACTCACATTCGCTACACCTGCGTCATTCAAGCGCGCGGAGTGCTCCCTTCGGCATGGCTCTCCGCCGGTGTCTTCGCACCGATTTCCTGTTGGGCTTCCGACACCAGATCGCCGACGCCCTCGACTGCACCGGCATAGAGCTCCTCGACCCCTCGATAGGCGATCAGTCCCCCTTTAATGAGGCTCTTAGCCACCGGCCGCGCGACCAGTCTAATCAGCGGCCACGCGACGAGCGCGCCAGCGCCGATCGCTACGCCAGTAACGAGGTTGCCGCCGTTCACTACGTCGTCAAGCAGCGCCATCATCCTCTCCCTGCTAAGCTGACGCCGCTGCTTAGCCAATATGACAGATTTGTTTCAACCTTCTCGATCGCCCCCCGTGGTACTCATTTCTCGGGCGAGGTTAGGAGCCGGCGTCTGCCGGCCCGCATCCCCCTCCCGAGGTCTCCCCATCCGCCAGGCCGCCAAAGGAGCAGGGCTGGCTTCACGCGATCAAAGCACAACGGCGTTTTCGGTGAAATCCGAGCCCGGCCCTCCAATAACGCTCGGCGGTGCCGCGGCGGCCCATGCGCGGCTGGTCGTGTGAGGCGTTGATTGCATCAGGTCGAACCCGATCCCGCCGAGATGCCGCTCGGTATGGCGCCGGGAGCGCGCCCAATGCCGTTCGCTTACTTGATCGCAGTCACAGTACACACCGAGGTCGTGGCGTCCTCAGCCTTCGTGAGGTCGCGGCTCAATTGCAGCTCCATGTCAGACAGTTGACAGATGCCGGCTGTGTTTTTGGTAAGCCGAACTTCACCACGAAACGGCTCTCCGTTGCTCCACCGAACCGTGATCTTGGCCAATCGCATTCCTCGCTTGGCGTTGTCGGGGATCTTGACCGTCGGCGGAGTGATCGTCACCTCCAGTTCTGGAGCAGGTTTACGGCGCGCACGGGTTTCGCAGATCAGGCCCGCTGCACCGTTCGCCCGGCCATGGCATGCCGAGGTGTGGTAACCGTCGCGCTTTGCAAGATAGCGTTACCCGGCTCCCCGGCTGCGGCTGATGTTGCCAGCAACATTCCGGCGAACCCAACAAGCCGTTTCATCCTCAGATCCTTTCCTCAGACCGGCCAATTCAGCACGAAAGCAAGCAGGGGCGGTTGCCCAACAGGCGGGTGGTGACCGCGCCCTAAATTCCTCCAAGTTGCGACGCGGCGGCGGGTCGTCGATCACTGGTGGCTCGTCTGGCCGGGGTATCGGAATCGGTGGTGGCGGCTCCTCGTAAGGCGGCGGTGCCGTAGGGTCTGGCTGCGGCTGCGGAGGGGTGCCCGGAGGCTCTGGCGTTCCCGGTTGCTGAGCAAAGGGCGCCGAAATTGATGGACCCAATCGACCGATCCTTTTGTGGCTTCTCGCACCCAGTAACATCCGCTTCCGTCGTTTCGCTCCAGGCTGTCAGTCAAAGGATTAGCCGAAACTAGTGCTATTGGTCGGACCCAGCATCCCGGCAGTTCGGGGCGGTTAGTTAGGCCAAGCACCCCACCAGGCACGGAAATCTGCCCTTGTGACAAATATCTGTTTTGAGCCCCGCTCATATACACAAGCGGCCATTGTACCGTTTACAGAGTAGGCGTTCGGCTGGAGTACTCGCCTGCACCCAGACCGGCAGTCCGGTCGTCCCAAAAGGGATTTGGTTGAACCATCGGGTCATTGGCCGGGGTTCACCTCTCGGAGGGATCCTTGATGCACAAGCTGCGCGGTTTTCATTTATTGGCTGCGGCGCTCGCATTTGCCGCGCTGGTTGGCGCGGAGGCCCGAAGCGCCGAACTCGAAGGCGCACTCCAATACCCGCCTCCCTCAGTCGGACAGGATGCCCAACCGCCACCGCCGGCTAAAACGGTGCGGCAGGTCGTCACCCCGCGACGCATCGAATTGGGCGTCAGCGGGTCAAGCGTGCCGCCCGGCACACAACTATTTCTGACGCGCCCGCGGATTTTGGAACCTGGAGCACCGCCGTCGACCGGAAGCGGACGTTAGTAGCCCACTACCGGCCCACGACCGCCGACAGCGGCGTGCTTTGCGATTTCCCGCACCGTCCCATACCCGGTCCGGATCGGCAAAAGGGGCGGGCGATCCGAGCCTTCTATCGGACTGATCATCGGCGTCTGTGCGCCAAGGGTGAGGCCGCCGCGGTCACGGCTTCAGCAACAGCTTGCCGATAACCGCCCCACTCTTAAGGAGCTGGTGGGCGCGAGCAGCCTCGGCGAGCGGCAGGCGATCGTAAATCAGCGGGCGAACTCTTCCAGCGGCGAGATGGGCTAACAGCGTCCTCATCGTCGCCGCCCGGATGTCAGGCCGGTCGTCGAAACTGTGGATGGTGAAGAAGCGAACCGCCGGGCTCTGGCCGGAATGGGCACGCATCGCAGACCCGAAGTCGGGATCCGGCGGGCCGTCGAGCCGGCCGTAGGAGATCACCATGCCGAGCGGAGCGAGCATCGCAAAGTTCCGCCCGAAGTCCTTGCCGCCGATCGGATCAAGGATCAGATCGGCGCCTCGTCCTCCAGTAATCTCACACACCCGAGAGACCACATCTTCGCTGCGGTAGTCGATTGCTTGGGCACGCCGTGATTGACGATCGTGTAGAAGCCGATCTCGGTCAGCGCGTGGCGCAGCTCGGCCGCGGCGCGGTCGAGCGCCTCGGGCTCTCCCCCGAGATAGGGCCCGAGATCGATGACCGGGATCGCGTTAGCCATCGGGCATACCACTCGTTGCAGGCTTGCCGCAGCGTCTTGGACAGCGCCTCTTCGGGTTTCAGCGGATCATCGATCGCGATGATGTCGGCCCCGCGTCCGGTCAGCACGCCACCGGTCGAGGTGGCGAGCCGGTAGCCCTGGCGGGTGGTGACGAACTCCTGCACGGCCTGGCGGTGTGCGGCAAGACGGGTCGGGAAGATCCGTCGATACCACGGGCTCGTCATCAGAGCCGTACTGGGCGCGGCGACGGGGCAGTACCCGGTTGAATGGGACGGCTCTCAGCCATACGGGGGAAGCCGTCTCCGAGCTTGTTGGCTCCGCGTCCGACGCCAATACCCAGACACTGGACCGAACGGCCTAGAACCGTTTCTTTTCGTTGCCGGGGATTTCGGCGCTGAAGGCAATCGGACGAGCCACGATCGGAATTTGGCCGCTCCGCTGAAAGAGAATGCCTCCGCTCATCTTTACCGTTAGTATCGTTGACGAGAGCCGATGACCTATTCGGCCCACGCGGTTGAGGAGCACCGCTTTGGCCACGGGACGCGTCGGAACGCAGGCTGGCCGCCATTCTAGCTGCCGATGTGGCGGGGTACTCGCGCCTCATGGGGGCGGACGAGGAGGGGACGCACCTACGCCTCAAAGCGCATTTCGGCCAGCTGGTTTATCCCAAAATCAACACCCACGGTGTCCGCATCGTCAAGAATACCGGGGATGTCCTGCTGGCGGAATTCCCGAGTGTTCTCGGGGCGGTGCGGTGTGCTGTCGAATCCAACTCGGCATGATCCCGATTGGTTTGAACTCCATAGCGACCATCTCAATTTTTGCCCATTGGCCTTTGGATTTGCGGGCGGAGGCAACAACATGACAAAAGGTGAGTTACGCGCCGCGATCAGCCGTGGATACCGTGAAATGTCGGAGCTGACAAAGGCGAAATGCGGTGGCGATAAATGCCCCGGCGTGGGCAACAGAGCCTATCGCTGTTGTGACAGAATGCATTGTCAGATGACGATTGATCATGCGTACAAGGATTGGGGGATCAGATTGCCGACCACCGGCCACCAGCTCCCATTGATGGGTCCCACCGGTTGCACGGCATTACCCCATTTGCGCCCTTGGTGTACGCTTCATCAATGCCAAATCCAGGAGACCGGCTCTACCAAAGACCGCGGTTGGGACGCAAAATATTTTCGCCTTCGCAATAAGCTGATCCGATTGGAGCAGCAACTCGCGGCAATGTAAGAGTTCAACTACTGCGATGTTGCGCCGATATTCCGCTAACCTCGCTCAGAAGGAAGGCTAAGGTCAAGCGCAACACATGAGTAGCTGGTTGCCGTTAATCTTCGGCACGAAGTTCGCCAAGTCCTGTCGCATCTTATGCCACAGTTTGTCTCGGATCGATGCCGTCATTACGTTGGGCATCACGGGTCTAGCTCACGCATCCGCCGTCATGTAAGGTTGAGGGGCTGCGCTTTCCAGCACACAAGCCTCAGGACCACCGCCAAATACATCGAGCATGACGCCGACGCTCAGCGCAAAGTCGTTGCTCTCATTTAAGCTGACCGGGGCGTCGAGGTCGCGGCAAGATTAAAGCATTCTTTTGACGGAACGATCCAGTCGAGGCACAGGCGTTACCATCCCTTTGGGAGCCCGTGGCTCTCCACGGGGTGGCTTTCCCTATTAATTCGTCTATGGATGTTATCCGAGTTCCCTTTGATACATATCCACCGAGGCGGCGCTGCCGTCGGTTCAGGGTGACCCCAAGAGCTTCGAGGCGTTCCGCCGGGTGCGGGCCCGCATGGAGAGCGTCACCTTTGCTGATGTGGATCGCGAGATGGGCGTGTTCGGCGACCCGAAATATTGCATCGCGCGGGTTCGGGAGTTGCAGGCCGAGTATGGTTTTAACGAGTTCATCTGCTACTTCAACCAGGGAGGGCTGATGGACCCCGCGCTTGTGAAGCAGTCGATGAAGCTGTTTGCCCAGGAAGTCATGCCGCATTTCCGATAAGGCCGGGGCGTTGTGCGACGCACGCCCATGCGCGGTCACCAATTCGTGACCCCGCTACCCAGGCTTCAGACATTTCGTCTCCTCCAGCCTACTCCGGTTGCTTCCGGGTGGGGCGGTTGCCGGGTGGGCTTGACTCCTCGTAGCGACATTCTCCTCGAACGCGAGGGACGACCCGGCCGGCGCCGCGGCAGGTCGGTCCGCGCGACAAAGCCTGGTTCGCACTGGACTCGCCGGTGGAGGGAGACGGATTCGAACCTTCGGTTCCGCACCAAATCCGCTCCCCTTTTTCGAGACAGCAGTGCCGTCTCCCATGACGGTTGACGGTCTCGTGACTGGCAGTAGGAACCGGAAGTCCGAATCCATCTCTCTTCAGCAGAGAGTCGGTCGAAATCGGAGGACGCCGCAGCCGACCTCGTGGCGCGCACGGAAAGGATTGCCATCTTGGATTACGCGAGGCGGAAAAATCTCCGCACCAAGACGCTCGATCCTGAAACGGGCCCGCGCCGGACGTTTGGGTGGCGCCAGTGCTCTTGGCGGAGGTCGGCAAGCCGAGCGCCTAGTAACGGAGAACAGAGATGGCGGTTGAGGTCGTCGACCCTTCTCACATCAGTGCGGCACGGCGGATGAGCGCGTTGGCCGGGAGCGATGGGTCAAGCGCCTTCCGGGCAGTATCGGCGCCGCAGACCGGCAGCGTCGCCACATCGATCAGCCCGAGCTGCGCCAGCACCGAGGCTTGGTCCCAGTAGATGTGCTCGTGAGCGAGCTTGCCGTCGCGGAAATGAACGATGACGACCAGCGCCACCTCGACCCGCTTTCCGGTGGGCGCGATCCCCGGCAGCATCCAGTCCATCTCGACCGTATGGGTGAAGCGCACGACCATTTCGTCGACCAGCTGGTCGGTTCCGATGGTGCGTGACAGCGGCGTCATCTCCATGTCCGGTGGCATCTTCGGGATGAAGTGCGTGGCGTAGAACTGGCGCAACTCGGCGTGGCCCACCCCGCCGGTCATTACCGGCACATGGTTGACGTAGGAGTCCTCGGCCATGGTCGCCAGCGTGTCCTCGGTGCTGCACGTTTGGAACTCGTGCCGCATGTGCTCTTCCCAGAGCTGTGCCAGCCTGGTCTGCTCCGCCGATAGCTCGCTCATTACGTTCCTCGCTCCTCGCTCCGATCCGTCGATTGCGGTGATCGTGCCACAGCGCTGGCGGCCTGACGATCGCGACCGATCATTCCGGACCGCCTCTGCCGCCCTGACCCCCACGTTACGACGATCTAACGTCCCATGGGCGCGGGCTGCAGCGTGCGCCGCCATCTGCTGGGCAGTCTCCAATCGGTTTCCGGGGGTCACCTGCGTGATCGCAGTCGAACTTGTAGTCTCATACTGATTGCTAGCGCGATGCGCCCCGAACGTCAGGTTTGCACCGGAACTCGCTGGGTGGAGGGAGGTATTGAGCCGAGTTCTATTGATGCCACCCGAGCTGGTGATTCCGCCCGAGCTGGTCGCCGAGGTCACCTATCCGACCTGGGCGGCCGCGAGCGTGCTGCGGATGGTGTACTAGGGTCTGCGTGAGGACAAGCCGGCGCGTGACGTGCGTCGCACGGTGCCGAGCGCAGGAACCGGCCGACGAATGCGTCCCTAGTCGACTTGTTCAACGAACGTTGGGCAGGCGAACCAAGCAACCCGAGAGTTTCTTCGGAGATCCCATGGCAGACGGTACGCCTGCGGCAGGAGCTACTGATGGTGCCACCCATAGGCAGCCCATCCGCGTGATCTTCGCGGCGCTAATGCTGGTCATGTTCCTCGCCTCGCTCGACCAGACGATCGTGTCGACGGCGCTGCCGACGATTGTCGGCGAGTTTGGTGGGCTTGCGCATCTGTCGTGGATCGTGACGGCGTACCTGCTCGCCACGACGATCGTGACGCCGCTCTATGGCAAGCTCGGCGACCTGTTTGGCCGCAAGATCGTGCTGCAATCGGCGATCCTGCTGTTCCTTCTCGGGTCGGCGCTGTGCGGTATTAGCCAGTCGATGGTTGAGCTGATCGGTTTCCGCGCCTTGCAAGGACTCGGTGGTGGCGGCCTGATCGTCACCGCTATGGCGGCCGTGGGCGACATCATCTCGCCGCGCGAGCGCGGCCGGTACCAGGGGATCTTCGGCGGTGTCTTTGGCCTTTCAACCGTGCTCGGTCCTCTAATCGGCGGCTTTTTCGTCGAGCATCTGAGCTGGCGGTGGATCTTCTACATCAACCTGCCGCTCGGCATTCTGGCCGTCGCAATCATCGGCTGGAGTTTTACCGCGTCGACTGCACGGGGCCATCCGAAGATCGATTTCGCCGGGTCGGGCCTTCTCGCTCTCGCGCTTACCGCGTTGATCCTGCTTACCAGCCTCGGCGGCCACACCTTTGCCTGGAGCTCGCCGGAAACGCTCGGCATGCTTGCCGTTGCCGTGTCGGCGCTCGCCGGCTTTAGTGTCGTGGAGCACCGGGCGGCCGAGCCGATCCTGCCACTGCGGCTGTTCGGAAACCGGATCTTCGTCGTCTCGTGCGCGATCGGCCTTATCGTCGGTCTGGCAATGTTTGGTTCGGTCACCTTTATGCCGATCTATCTGCAGGTGGTGAAAGGCGTGAGCCCATCGATAGCCGGTCTTCAGCTCACGCCGATGATGGCCGGCGTGCTGGTGACCTCGATCGCGAGCGGCCAGATCATCAGCCGGATCGGCCGTTACCGCCCCTTTCCGATCGCCGGGACAGCAGTGATGACCACCGGCCTCGGCCTGCTCGCGACGCTCGACGCTCGCAGCAGCACCTGGACGGCCTCCGGATACATGCTTGTTCTCGGGCTCGGCCTCGGGATGGTTATGCAAGTGCTAGTCCTGGCGGTGCAGAACGCGGTCGACTACCGTGAACTCGGCGTCGCTACTTCGGGCACGACGCTGTTCCGCTCGATCGGCGCGGCGGTTGGCGTCTCACTGTTCGGCGCGATCTTCACCGCGAGCCTAGCGGCCAACCTTGCGAGCGGTCTGCCGTCCGGGGCAAGTCTCCCCGCTGCCACCGACCCCGCCGCCATCCAGGCGCTGCCCACCCCCCTCAGGACAGTCTATCTTGAGGCCTTCACCGCAGCGCTGCATCCTGTTTTCCTGTCGGCCGCAGCGGTGTCGTCGCTGGGCTTCGCCTTGAGCTGGTTCCTGAAGGAAGTGCCGCTGCATGGACCGGTGCGTGGTGAGACAATCGGCGAGAGCTTCGCCATGCCGCGCGATGCTACCTCGCTGGAAGAGTTGGAGCAGATCGTCACCCGGCTCGGGCAGCGCGAGAGCCGCTGGCAGGTCTATCAGCGCATTGCTCAGGAGGCAGACGTGCCGCTCGCACCGGACGAGATCTGGCTGCTGGTCCGGCTCTGCATCGCACTCGGACCGCTCCGGCCGAGCGACCTCGCTAACCGGTTTACGGTTCCGGTCGAACGGCTCGAAACAATCGCCGATCGGCTCGTGGCGCAAAGCATGGCCGTGCGTCACTCGGAGGGCGCCTTGGTATCGTCTCACCTCGGCCGCGAGACGTTCCAGCGGATGGTGACCGCGCGCCGTACCCGGCTGGCGCGGCTCCTCGAACGCTGGGCACCGGACGACCACGCCGAAGCCAAGGCCATGCTCGATCGATTGGCGCGGGCTCTGATAGCGGAAGTTCCCGCGGCCCCCGACACGCTCTGATCCGAACCTGCTAGGGCCGCTCCGCACCGCCGCGCGCCCCAGGTTACGATTGCGTCGAAGCGCCTGCGGTTTCCAGGTGTCCGATGGCGACACGTCAGCGTTTCGTCGCCGGCAGGACCGCCGTGAGCCGAGTGCCGCTGAGGCTTCACACCACCGCTCCGGAGATGACACTGCTCCTCACGAGTTGGCAGGAGATGGACGCCGCCGTAGCTGAGGCCATTGCGGTCACCGGCCGGACGGGGGGGACGTTGCGCATCAGCCAGGAAGCTTATCGCACCGAGGCTCGGCCGGTATCATCGTGCCCATCCTGATGTCGTGCTCGACATCGTAATCGATGATGGACTGAGCGACATCGTAGCCGGCCGATTTCGATTCCGTGGAGCGACGGGACGCTCGGCAGAATGGGGATAACGGATTATCATATCGGCCATCGGCCGGGTGTGCTCAAACTCTGGGACAAGCAGACGCAGCGCCGATTTTCTTGGAGGAACCCTGGAGATGTCGGAACAGCCACAGCCACAGCGGATGCAGCAAACGATGCCTGAGGAGGGCGGTGGATGGCATCGCGTTAATGCCGGGCCGCATCTGCACATTATGTTCAATCCCAACCGTTCATTGCTTGGGCGGCAGCCGGATGAAATCGAACGGCCCTCGATCTTGGTCGCCGTCGCGGGCAAGCGGGAGCAGGCGCTCCGCTTCGATCCTTTCAGCGCCGGAAGCCACTATCACATCTGCCCGAGTCAGCGTGGCCGGCAAATTCCGCTTTGGGTTGAAGAAGGGCAGATGCCGCTCGATGTCGCCCTGGCGTTCTTCGAAAAGCCCTTGCGTTTCCGCGGGCTTCTCGCCCAGGCCGACGAAGACGATGTCGCGGTGCAGCTGGATGACGCCGACCTGGTCGGTGTCGCGGGCCAGATCCGGGACCTTTACACCTCCGCACGGCATATCACCCCGGCTTGACGCAGCGAACCCCATGGCAAGGCGGACGACAGCCTACCGCTAGTCTAGTCTAGTGTGCATCCATAAACGCACATTTTTGTCGGCTTATAAGGGCAGAGGTGGGGCGGTTATTGGCAGGCGCTTACCACTTTTCGCGTTGAAATAGCAGCGGCGGCCGAAAGAATCGTTTTGCGAGCAAGGGTAGGCAGGCTGGTTTGGGTTCGCCGGCCGACACCCAAGCTGGCGGTGGGGGCCGGGGCTATGCCGGTTTGAGACGAGCGAGCAGCACCAGGTTGTGCGCGACCACCGCGGACCAGATGTAGGTCTTGAAGTGATCGAGCCCGCGCCAAGTGCAGCGGGCCAAACCATAGGCTCGCTTCAGGCAGGAGATCCCGGCCTCGATCCCGGCGCGGAAGTTGCGCAGCTTGCGATAGACCCAGCGGCTCTTGACCATGTCTTCGACCGCCAGGCCGCGCTTCTTGTGGAAGGCGACATCCTTGACGCCGCGCGCCTTGGCGGCGGTGAGATTGTCCTGGCTGGCATAACCGCCATCGGCGGCGACCTGCCGCGGCGGCGCGCCGCAGCGGGCGATCTGGCGCTCGAGCATTGGCAGGAAGCGCTCGGCATCGGCAGGATTGCCAGCCTCGATGACGACATCGAGGATCAAGCCGCTCTGGCCGGTGGCCAAGTTGAGCTTGTGTCCATACTGCACGTCACGGGAACCTTTGACGATGATGTCGGCATGCGGCTCGAACAGACTTACCAGCTTCTCGCTGGCCGGCACCGTCTGGCCGTCAAAGATGCGCCGCTGGCTCTGGGCGAGAATGCGCTCGATCAGCGGCCGAAAGTGGCCGAGTTGAGCGCGCCAGCGCTCAGCCGCGATCCCGGTGAGGTGGGCCAGCCGTTCGCCGGCCTTTTGCAGCGCTGCCTGGGTGGCCCGAGTAGCGGCAATCAGTTCGCGATAGAGCCGGCGGCGGTGATCTGCGCTGCGGCTGTACTCGATCGCCTGCGCGCGCTTCTTGGCCAGGCGCCGGCGATCGCGCCAGTGCAGCGCTGGCGCTCCCGGCAACGTCGTCGCTTGCCGCAACAGCCGCGTCATGAGGCGCACGGCATCCCACAACAGCGCACTGTCGCTCGGCTCATGCATCAGCGCCGCGGTCACCGTGCTGTCGATCCGCACCGTGGCGCCGCTTTCCAGCTTGTCCTGTTTGGCGCTGGCCAACACTGCCCGATTGACCGCCTCCCAGGTCTGCGGCCGGATCGCGCTGATCGTCTGGTGCAGCACCGATTTCTTCGGCGACCAGGACAGCGGCAAGCGGGCAAAGGCTCGAAACGACGCCGAATCCTCAAGGTGAAAGGCCAGCTCTTCGTAACTCAACTGCCGCTGTTGCTTGAGCAG
Organism: uncultured Alphaproteobacteria bacterium; assembly: GCA_963695605.1. Classification (GTDB taxonomy): domain Bacteria; phylum Pseudomonadota; class Alphaproteobacteria; order ATCC43930; family CGMCC-115725; genus AP-15. The sequence continues at coordinate 51,865 of CAVOHI010000095.1, forward strand.
CGCACAACGCAGCACCGTCTCCGCCGGCAGACCTCGGCGGCCGGTCTCGCGCACGCCGTGACGACGCAAATCGCCGGCCACCAGGCTCACCAGCGCGCTCTGCCGATCCAGCCACTGCGAGATCGCCTTCAACTCGCAGCCGATCTCGTGCTCGGCAAAAACCTCGAATATAGTGGCCTGGATGGTGCGTTCCTGACGCATTGTCGGCTCCGCCGGTAACGGTTGCGCTTGGCATTCAATGGAATGCATCCGCAGCCTACCCGAAACCGCCGGGCCATGCTCATACTCAATCGCAAATGTCTACACGATTCCAGCAGCTTAGAGTTTGTGGACGGACACTAGTCTAGGCCGCGCAACGGCGCGTTCCGCTGCCTCTTACCGTCGCTAAGCCCGACGGATCACCGACGCATTGCCGAGGCAGGATCGCCGTTCCGGGAAGGCTCGCGCAATACTCTGTCTCGAATGCCCGCTTTGCAATTATCCGTGGAGCTTGGAGATAGGCCGGCTTCGGGCATAGCCCGTCGTCGTTGTCGACTGAACCGAGCGCCTGCGGGTCTGGCCCTCGGGCGTGTAGGCTGTGGGGGATCGCGTCACGCGCGCCCCAGATGCACGGTGGTTGGATGCGCCCCCAAGTCAGGTTCGCACTTGACTCGCCGCTGGAGGAAGCCGGATTCGAACTCTCCGTCCCACCTGAACGAAAAGCCGCGCTAGATCGGGTTCGCCGGCCTTCGGTGACCCGCCGGCAAGCTAGCCTCATCGGTCGACCCGAGGCGGGAACGTAATCAAGAGAACGGCGGAAACGGCGGCTAATTCTGATCCTTTTGCGCGTCGTTCCGCGGTTAAGAAGCGTTTCTGTCGAAAGGAATCTTGCGTATCTCCCAAGACGATCCCGTCCATTCCGCAGCCCCTTTCGTGTCGGCCGGCGATCTAATTCATCCCGGTGTCAGATCGCGGGCGTTGCTCCGTCCCCGTCGACTGCGTGGCGTAGAGCTTCCCGTCGCGCTCTTCGATGCGGCCCGCCCGCTTGTGCCTGGAAATGGCGGCGCCGACATGGTTGGGGCGAGCCCCCTTACATGCAGCGGCAATTTCTTGCTGCGTCTTGCCGCTTGCCCGGGCAAGGACCTGACCGCTGAGGCTCGGCGAGCTGCGCTTGTCGCCGGCCGTAGTATGCGGGCGCCCGGAAAGAGCCTTTTGTACCAGTCCAGGAACTGTGCGGTCGAATCGACTGATCGTCATGCTTGCCTTTCGGAAGCCGTTCCTCAGCTCGATTTGTCCTGCTCGGCTTGCCATTCCATCGAGCCAGGGGCCCAATTGGTTTTGCTGGGTGTCGCCTCACCTCGCTCCGTCTCGGCACGGAGCGCCTCGGCCTTTTGCCGATAGAGTTCATAGATGCCCCAGCTTTTCATTTGGGGATTGAGCATTTCCAAGGCTCCGCTGCAGGCATCGACCTCGTCGTCATGGGCAAGTTCGGGGAAGCCTTCGAGGACGCGGAACAGCTCTTCGTTCCACGATCCCCGCCGGATCTTCACATTGCCGGCGCGGCACTGCGAACTGAATGGCCCGAACCTGGTTAGCTTGTCGCCACTCTCCGAGGTTGGAATTGCGGTGAAGCCGCTGAGCGCACGCACCAAGTGAAGCGCCTGGCTCTTGCCGGCCTGCCCCGGATCTTGGCCGAATCCGATGCGGACCTGTTTGCCATCCAGCATCGCGGTATTGATCAAGAGTGTATCGACGTCGCCCGGGTTGGATCGCGCGCGGACCATATCTAACAGCCAGTAGCCGCCGTTTTTGTCGCGACCGAGCTTGATCCCGACCGTCCAGTCGGGGTCGTTGAACTCGTTCTTCTCAGTGGCGGCGAGATCCCAATAACGCACGACGTCGAGGTCGGCCGGGATCTCGTCGACGACGGCACACCATTCCCGTTTGAAATACAGCCCGGCGGCAGGTCTGATCTTCCAATTGCCACCCAGCAGCCGCTCGCGCTCGAGTGTCGGTAACGACAGCAGCCATGCGAGATATTCCGGGTTGACTCGCAACAGAACGGGGTTGTCGAACACCGTCGCCGGGATGAAGGTGACGCTGATCGGTCGCGGCGGCTCGATGCCGGGTGGCAAATCCTGGCCCCGTAACAGGTCCTGCATTAACTCTTCCGCTCGGTCGGCCCACACAATTTTTTCGGCGATGCGGATGAAATAACGAACAACGCCGGCCCGCTCGGGGATCGGAAGCCCGCTCTCCGGATCGATCCACCACTCCAGGAAGTTGGCGACCCAAGAGTTCGCGTCCGGGTTGCACGTCGCGCGGATGTAAGGCCGGACACCGCAAGTCGAGCGGTTCCGGCTGACCATGTAAAAGAATTGATGCGCCGAAAAATGCGTCAGTTCGTCGAAGCAGATCAACGTAATTTGTGCACCCTGCCAGTCGTAAACCGTGGTTTCGAACTGCAAGTGCGAGAACTTGATCTTGCCGCCGCGCGGCCAACGCCACTCGCGCATCCTCAGATGCGGGGTGCCGCCGAGCCGGGGGTAGAAATTCAGGCTCTCATCCCACAGCGCTCCGGGATTGGTGATCTGGGGCATGGTGCGCCGGAAGAACACGGCGGTGAAATTGGCAATCCGGCCGACATGGCGCAGCGGTTCCAGGATCAGTCCGGCCGTCTTTCCGCCACCCGCCGCGCCGCCGTAGATGCACATGTCGGCAGGGCTCCGCAGAAACTCGGTCTGGCGCCCAGGCTGCGCGGCGATTGTCTCCGCGAATGGAAATGCCATGTGTCACCTCCCGAGCGCCCAGACCGTCTGCTTCGCGGCGTGAGGAAGCCGGTGACCAGCGCCTGAGGGAAAGCACCCATTATGTGTCGATTTGCACGGGTCGCGCTGATAATCGCTTCTGAAATTCACGGTGTGTTACCGCCGCGGTCTTCTTGGCGAGTGTTTCGCCTGTGTGTCGCGCAGCGCCTGCGTCAGCTCGGGATCTCGGCTGTTGTCGGGCAGCAAGAGGACTACCGGCGGGCTCGGCTCCGCGTCGCTGCCTGGAGCCAGGTTGTCGGATACCGCCCTTTCGCGCCAATGCGCCCTTGTTTTCAACCAGAAGATCTGCGCCGCGACATTGCCGGCCTTCGCGTTGGCGAACAAATAGCCGGAAACCATGGCATTGGCCTCGGCCACCCCACGGTCGAGGTCCTCACGACACCGCTTGCGCAGCGTCTTCGGCGCGCACCCGATGATCTTGGCGATGTCGTCCTGACGGACGCCGACCCCAGCCAGATGTCGCACCTTTTCGCGTACCATCTCATTGAGGAGAAACGCTTTTCTAGCCATCGGCGGAGCCTGACCTATCTCGGTCCTGGCTGCCGGCGCGCTCGTCAAACGATTGACCCGAGGCTTGATGGATCGCGGTGCGCCCGGTGAAGGCTTGCCAGCGCCGCAGGATGACATCGACATAAGCCGCGCTGATCTCGAGACCGCAGCAGATGCGGCCGGTCATTTCGGCCGCGATCAGGCTCGTGCCCGAGCCGAGAAACGGGTCGTAGACTAATTGGCCGGGTCGGCTGTTGTTGACGATCGGACGGCGCATGCACTCGACCGGCTTTTGCGTGCCGTGCCCCCAGCTCTGCTCGCGGTGTCGATTGCCGAATGGGTTATTGTTGGCGATCTCCCAGACCGTGGTCTGCGTGCGGTCGCCCTGCCAGTGGCCAGCCTTGCCTTCGCGCACGGCATACCAGCAGTTTTCGTGCTGCCAATGATAATGGCCGCGGCTCAGCGTGAAGTGCTGCTTGACCCAGACAATCTGAGCACGCAGCTGCAACTCGCAGGCCAGCAGGTCGGCAGCGACGACGTCGCCGCGCAGGGCCCCGAACCAGACATAGGCGACATCGCCGGGGAACATCGCATAGGCCTGACCGCCAGTCGGCGCGATCGTCGTTGAGCACCTTGCCCTGCGCGAGCTTGCCGGCACCGAGGCCGCGGCGCCAGGAGACCGTGGTCTGAGTGCGGTCACCTTGCCAGTGGCCAGCCTTGCCTTCGCGCACGGCATACCAGCAGTTTTCATGCTGCCAATGATAGTGGCCGCGGCTCAGCGGGAGATCGCCACGACCTTGCGGCGGCTGGGACAGCGAACGTCGCTCCGATCAACGCGTGGCCGTATCGGGACAGATCCTGGGCCGGTAACCAGATGGAGCTCGAACGGGAGGGTCCGTCGGTTCGCATATGTACGCGCTGGCCCGCGCCCAGGGTCATGATCTCGCCCGCTCGCATCCTGACCCCGCCCCAGATCGGCGCAGGTCGACCCCCGGTCGGCAATGAAATCAGGATCTGGTCGGCCGGCACCCCAACGAAGGCTATGCGCGACAGCTCCTCCTCGGCTGCCGACAGGCGCAGGCGGTGCAGCCTGACCTGGGTCAGTCTCGCCCGGAACTGACCCCGACCGGTGATCAGCAGGCCGAGACCGCCCTCCTCGCGCAAGGCGGCCTCGTAATCCTCCCATTCGCTGAACACCGATGTGACGCTGCCCGGCATCTTTCCTCGCCGCGACGGCCGGGAGCCCGCTGCGCCAAGATGCAGACCGGGAATGTCCTTCCGTTGTCGCGGCCATAGTGCTGGTCGTGATCTGCGCCTGGCTATTCAATTTTGGCAGAAACGCGGTGGCGATCGGCGAAAATGCTCCACCTCGATACCTCGTGCCAATTCGCCCGTCTCGTAAGTGCCGCGTGAGCCGGCGCGCCGCGCTCGACAACACAATGACGGCGTCGTAGTCATCAACTCCCGACCTGGGAGGGAAGATGCGGAGAATATCGGCGTGGCTCGGCTTCTCGCTTTGCGTCGCCGGACTGCTGACCGCGATCGCGGACGGTGCGCAAACCGGGCGGCTGGTCTTCCTGTCGACGCAACTGCGCCCGATCGAGGAGGCGCAAAAGATGCGCAACCTGATCCTCAAGGACTTTCCGCCGAAGGTCGACTACATCACCGAGCAGCCGCAAGGGTTTTCGGTGCGCATCAAGGCGGAGGAAGAGGGCGGCACGCACACGATAGATGTCGTCGGCGCGCTGCATGGCGAACTGCAGGCGCTCGTACCGCTGGACGCATTGGCGCCGCTCGATGACCTCGTCGGCAAGCTGTCAGGCCGCGGCATCCCGGGCCCGGTGCTGGCGCTCGGTAAGTTCGGCACCGCGCACCAGCTCTATATCCCATGGATGCAGGCGAGCTACATCATGGTCGCCAACAAAAAGGCGCTGCCCTTTCTGCCTAGTGGGGCGGACATCAACGCGCTCAGCTACGACGAGTTCGCTGCCTGGGCAAGCACGGTCGAGCAGAAAACGGCCAGGCGCTTGCTCGGATTTCCCGCGGGGCCGCAAGGGCTGATGCACCGCTTCTTCGAGGGTTTTTTTTACCCGTCCTACACTGGTGGCGTCGTGGTTCCGTTCCGCTCTGAGGCCGCCGAAGCAATGTGGACGCAGTTCGCATCGTTATGGAGGAGCGTCAATCCGGCTTCGACCAGCTACAATTTCATGCAACAGCCGCTGCTCTCCGGCGACGTCTGGATCGGCTTCGACCACGTTGCCCGCGTGCTCGACGCGCTACGCCAGAAGCCCGACGAATTCGTCGCCTTCCCCGCCCCTGCCGGACCCAAGGGGCGGGGCTACATGCCGGTCCTGGCGGGCTTGGCGGTGTTGAAGGGCGCGCCCGACATGAGTGGGGCGATGGCGCTGATCGACTATCTGACCGAGCCACAAACGCAGATCGTCACCGCCCGTAGCGTCGGCTTTTTTCCCGTGGTGAAAGCAGAGTTGCCCCCGGACCTCGATCCTGGCGTAAACCTGGGTGCTGCAGCGATCGAAAAGATGCAGTCGGCGAAAGATGCGCTGCCTGCTTTGGTCCCGATCGGTCTCGGCCAGCGCGCCGGCGAGTTCGACAAGGTGTTCATGGACACTTTCCAACTCGTCGTGCTGCGCGACCAGAACCCGCGTGCGGTGCTCGATCGCGAAGCAGAGATTCTGAACCGCCTAATGACCGAGACCGGTGTGCCTTGCTGGCAGCCCGATCCTGCCAGTACCGGCGCGTGCCGGGTGCAGTAGCAGAAGGCTCGACGGAGCCGGAGGGTGTTCTCACGCGACGGCTTCGACCAACTCATAGACACGCGTCTCCGTCGTCATCCCCTTGGCGATCACCGAGGCTATGGCCTCGAAGCGAAAGCAGTGCTCGACCCGGTTGCGGACAGCCTCGCTGACCAGGATCGTGGTCCCATACTCCTTGTTCAGCCCTTCGAGGCGAGCTGCCAAATTCACGCTGTTGCCCAGTGCGGTATAATTCATGCGCTCGGGCGAGCCCACATTTCCGACCACGGCATCCCCGACATGAATGCCAACGCGAATGACGAAAGGCGGCAGCCCCTCGGCTTCAAATTGACTATTGAGCCCATCGCTCGCCGCCTTGGCCGAAAGGGCGGCGCGACAGGCCCGCGCGACATGATCGGGCTGTAAATGGGGTGCGTTCCAAAAAACCATCACCAGAGTCGCCGATGAACTTGTCGACAGTCCCGCCTTCGGCGAGAAACGCTTCTGTCAGCGCGGCAAAATGGCGCGACGTCTGACGCATCAGGCTGTCGGGGTCGGACGCCTCGGCAATACCCGTAAAATTCGAGACGTCGGTAAACAGGATGGTGACATCCTGCCTGACCCCGTGAAGCTCGGCGGAGATCGAGTTGTCAATGATTCCCTTGACAATATCCTTCGGGACAAAGCGAGCGAAGGACCAGATACTGCGCTGGGCGACCGCCATCGTCCTGCCGAGTTCGTGAATCTCCGCGACATGGGATGTGACCGGCATATCATCGGGCGCCGCTAGCGTGCGGAGCCTGCTCGCCTGAGCAGTTATCCGTTTTAACGAAGCCGACATCCGGCTGCCGAAGATCCATACTGCGGGCACGAAGCAGCCGCCGGCGATTAGCGCAATAATTATTCCTCTTAACTGCAAATGCCGTACGTTCTGCGCGAAGTCGTCTTCAGACGCCAGTAACAGAGAGTAGCCGCTAAATTCGTCGGCTTGGGAAAATTTCTGCAAGCGGAAAAGGTAATCTCGCCCATCCTCGTCGCGAATGCTTCCCTGGTATCGGTCGCTGCCATCCCATCTCCGCATTGCTGCGCCGACCAGCCCGCTGCGGATTTCCCCGATCTCGGGGAGCTGCGGGTGGGCGGCATGAGTGCTTGCGTCTTTGACGAGCCGCGCAAAGTCGGGATGCGCGATCAGCACGCCGAACAAGTCGAAGATTATCGCTGTCCCATGCTCTCCGGGTCTCTGCGCGTAGACCAAATCGCTGAACTTATCGAGCTTGAGGTCGGCGGCGATGACACCGTGGACGTGCCCGTGCAGAGGCGCGCTCAGGGTGATCATCGGCGTGCCGATGCTAAACGAGGCATAGGGCGACGAAACGACAGCCTGGTCCGTCTGCATCGTATCGCGATACCAGCCCCGCTTTCGCGCGTCGTAGCCATAGTCTGACAGATCGAGCCGCCCGATCTCGTTGCCATCCCCGTCTTCGAAGATCCGCCGCATGGGTAAGGCTCCGCCGGAGGTAGGACGAACCAGATTGACATTGTAGACTGCCCCGGGGGGTGCCCCCAGCTTCTGGCGCTCCGTCGGGTCGAGGACGTCGAGGCGCCGGACTTGCAACCAGCAACCGTTGTCGTAGCCGATATAGAGGCTATCCGCCTGGCGCAGTTCGTGCAGGGCCGCTTTGAAGAGAACGATTGCGCTATCGACCTCGCTCCTGTCATCCAAGTCGGCGAGAGCGGGATTCGACGACAATACGCGAACGAAGGTGTTCAGCTCCGATACCTCAGCCTCGAGGCGGCTAAGGGTGTTTGCGCTGGCGGCATCCATGGCGGCAGACGCCGCCGCTCTTGCCGCCGCATGAAAGGTCGCAACCTGGATAAATATCAGACACGCGGTGAGAGCCGTGACGAAGGCCATCACCGCGGCCGTTATCGCAATTCGGAACGTCAATATCCGATTTCGTCCGCTCGCCCACCGCAGTCCGGAACCAAGAGAGCGAAAGGGCCTTTGGCGGGCGACCGTCTGTGGGATCGCTGAAAGCACAAAAGCCAATCTCCCCGTTCGCCTGGCATTCGAGCCTTCTGACTTTGGCCAAATTGCGGCTCTGAAAGCCGGGGAGGAGCTTGAGCTGCGATACATTTGCGCCAAGTTTGCGGAGAGTGATGGCGTGCTGGCTATTCAATTTCGGCAGAAATGCCCGAGCCGATGCCGAAACGCTCACCATCGTCACCCTCGCGCCGCTGAACGAGGCGCCACCGCGACGAAGTGCGCTGCGTCCCCTCACCTTTCTCCCTTGTCAGGGGCGCCAGCAGCCGACGAAATTCCAGGCGCTCGGCGTGATGATCCGCCGGACGTCCTCGACTGCCGACGTAGCGATCCATTAGCGTCGCGTTTGGTGTCTCTTATGGGTCAAGGGCGGCTGTGGTCGCCAGGTTGATGGTACGGCCGGTCCGCCCCCAGCTCCGGAAATGCCGTGTGCGCTCCTGCAGTTACGCTTGGTGCCATGAGCCGACATCCGTGGAGACCGACGCGGCCCAGGACTCCACCGGCTATAACGTCGGTCAGGTCAGGAGGGAATTCCGGCGAGCCGAGACAAAGTCCGTCAACCTCAATCAGGTTTGGAGCTTTACTTTCAAGTATTTAAAATCGGAACGTGCCGGCGATGATCGGGCCCTCTCATGTGGACGTCGAAGCCAAACCTGCCTTCGCTTCCCGTAATATTGAAATTGAGGCTGCGGTAGCCGAGGTGCAGGTTCCACGATGGGTTGAGGGTATAGTCGACCGTGCCCAGCACCTGCCAATCGGTATGCGCGCCGACCCCAAAGCCGCCGACATCGCCATAGGCTGTCAGCCCGAACCCATTGCCGAGCTCGCGGTGATAGCGCCCGCCGATCAGCGGGTCGGCCCAGCCGCCGCCGGGGTTTACGCTCACACCGGGAAGCAGACCAGGGTTGAGCTCCACCCTCGACGAAAATCCCCAAGCGCGAAAGCCAAGGCCGGCATCGGCGAACTGCACCGGGTCCTCGAGGAAGCGGTAGAGAGCGATCCCGGTGCCGGTATCCGCCTTCAGCGCAGCGTTGCCGCCATTAAAGAAAATGTCATGCGTTGTAATCTTGGTGCTGACCGGCAGGTGAATAGCGTCCGCGAGAAAGCCGAGGGCCCCATAGCGAACCTCGAACGACCCCATAAACGGGGCCCCATCGAGATGCGACAGGAGATCGATGGTGCTGACGTTGGAGTTCACCTGTGGCTCACGCGCCAGCGGCGTCAATGTCGTCGCGTGGACACTCGCGAGCCACAGGTATGGCGTGACGAAGAACTGGTATCCGCCCGGGGTAGACGTGTCCTGTGCCGAGGCCGCATGCAGCCCAGACGCAGTCACGGCAACGCTTGCGAAAACCGCGAACATCAGTATTCGGATTGGTTGCATCTGCT
>CAVOHI010000096.1:0-385468 GCA_963695605.1 uncultured Alphaproteobacteria bacterium
TTCACGACGAACCGCAGATGACGCCGGAGGACGTCATCTGGACCTTCGAGACATTGCGCGCCAAAGGGGCTCCCTCCTACCGCTCCGATTACGGCGACGTCACCAAGGTCGAGAAGGAAGGCGAGCGCGGCGTCCGGTTCTCGTTCAAATCGGCGGAGAACCGCGAATTGCCGCAGATCCTTGGGCAAATGCCGGTGCTCTGAAGGCGTATTGGGCCGGGCGCGATTTCGAGAAGACGACCCTCGACCCGCCGCTCGGCAGCGGGCCTTATAAGATCGAGTTGGTCGATCCCGGGCGCTCGATTACCTATCGCCGTGTCGCCGATTACTGGGCGGCCGACCGCCGGTTATGAGGGCCGTCTTAATGTTTCGACACCATCCGTTGCGACGATTATTACCGCGACGCGACAATCGCGTCGAAGCCTTCAAGGCGGGCCAGTTCGACGTGAAGCTCGAAAACTCGTCGAAAGATTGGGCGACCGGGTACGACAACCCGGCTTTGCGCGCCGGCCTGATCAAGAAGGAAGAGATCCCGAACGGGTTGCCGAGCGGCATGCAGGGTTTCGCCTACAATCTGCGCCGACCGCTGTTTTAGGACCCGCGCGTGCGCGAGGCCTTGGCCTATGCCTTCGATTTCGAATGGTCGAACAAGAATTTGTTTTATGGCGCCTACCAGCGCACGCGCAGTTATTTCGACAATTCCGAGCTCGCGGCAACCGGGGTGCCGCAGGACGAGGAGCTGAAGATCCTAGAAAGGTTCGCGGCCAGATCCCCGACCAGGTCTTCACGACCGAGTACGACCCGCCGAAATACGACGGTTCGGGCAATATTCGCGACGGCGTGCGGCCGGCATTGAAGTTGCTGAAGGAGGCTGCTGGCCCTTCAAGGGCGAAAAGCTCGTCAACGACGAGACGGGTCAGCCCTTCGAGTTCGAAATCACGCTCGACAATCCGCAGTTCGAGCGGATCGTGCTGCCGTTTGCGAAGAACCTCGAGTGGATGGGGATCACCGCCCGCGTGCGCACCGTCGACAATGCGCAATACCAGAAGCGCATGGAGACCTTCGACTACGACATGGCGGTGGTCGCATTCGGCGAATTACTCTCCCCAGGCAACGAGCAGCGCGAATATTGGGGCTCGCAATCCGCCGACGAGCAAGGCAGCCGCAACCTGATGGGCGTCAAGAGCAAAGTCGTCGACGAGCTGATCGAGGAGCTGGTTCGGGCGCCCGACCGGGCGAGCCTGGTGGCCCACACGCACGCCCTCGACCGGGTATTGCAGTACGGCTACTACCTGATCCCGCATTACCACATCGCGGCGTTCCGCGTCGCCCATTGGGACAAGTTCCGCCGTCCTACGGTTCCCCGAAGGACGCGGTCGGACTCTATACCTGGTGGATCGATCCCGCCGCCGAGCAGTGGTCGAAGCCAAGAAAGGCGAAGTGACGAAGCAGTGACCCGGGGTCCAGAGCAAGCCCCCGCCGCAACCCTCCCCCGTGGACACGGGGGCGGGAGGGACCCGCGTCGGCGAGAGGGTGGGGGCCGGCACCAGCCGGAGTTCACCTTATGATTGCTTATGCGATCCGCCGCATTGCGCTGATCATTCCGACCCTGTTCGCGATCATGGTCGTCAATTTCGTGATCGTGCAGGCGGCGCTGGGCGGACCGGTCGAGCAGATGATCTCGCGCCTCAAAGGCAGCGACGTCAGCGCCACCGAGCGGGTCAGCGGCGGCACCGGGGAGTTCAAAACGCAGGCCGGCGGCAGCGATACGCGTACGCGGCGCGCGCGGCCTCGACCCGGCGCTGATCAAGGAGCTCGAAAAGCAATACGGCTTCGACAAGCCGCCGCTCGAGGAAATTGGTTCTTGTTGATGATGCGCAACTACATCACCTTCGATTTCGGCACCAGCTTCTTCCGCGACCGTCGGGTCGTCGATCTGATCAAAGACAAACTGCCGGTCTCGATCTCGATCGGATTGTGGACCACGCTCATCACCTATCTCGTCTCGATCCCGCTCGGCATCAGGAAAGCGGTGCGCGACGGCAGCCGGTTCGACGTGTGGACCAGCGGCGTCATCATCGTCGGCTATGCGGTGCCGAGTTTTCTTTTGCCGTGTTGCTGATCGTGCTGTTCGCCGGCGGCAGCTACTTCTCGATCTTCCCGTTGCGCGGTCTGGTCAGCGACAATTGGGCCTCGTTGTCCTGGCCAATGCGCTTCGCCGATTATTTCTGGCATATCGCATTGCCGATCACCGCATTGGTGATCTCCGGGTTTGCGAATTGCACTATGCTGACCAAGAACTGTTTCTTGGAAGAGATCAACAGGCAATACGTCTTGACCGCCCGCTCCAAGGGCCTGACCGAGCGCCGGGTGCTTACGGCCACATCTTCCGCAATGCGATGCTGCTGGTCGTCGCCGGTTTCCCGGCGGCGCTGATCGGCATCCTCTTTACCGGCTCCCTGTTGATCGAAGTAATTTTCTCGGCTCGATGGCCTTGGCCTCCTCGGCTTCGAGGCGGCGATCAACCGCGACTACCCGATCATGTTCGCCACGCTCTACGTCTTCACCCTGATCGGCCTCCTCCTGAAACTGATCAGCGACGTGACCTACATGCTGATCGACCCCCGCATCGATTTCGCCGCCCGCGAGTTCGAAGCCTATTGGGCGGCGGCGGCCAACGGTTGTTGCGCCGCACTCGCCGGCCGATTTGCCTTGAGAAACGCGCGCACGTGGCGCAGCGCGAGCTGGATCTGCTCCGGGTTCGCCTTCCACGGATAGATGCTGACTTGCGCATTGGGCGCGAGATGCGCGCTCTCCAACGCCACCGCGTAGGGGTGGGCCGGCACGTCGTCGGGGAGAATGAGGACCGGCGTCTGGCAGCTCTTTACGAAATCCCGCGCCACGGTGAACACAAAGTCGGCGTTGGCGCGGTACATCTTGTTGAGGAACGCGTCGACCTGGGCCATTGTGACGTCGGACCGGCGCTCGCACAGCGGCGGGCCCCAGCCCTTGATGTTGTTCTGGGTAGAAGAGGTCCGGCATCGTCGGGCGGAAGCCGCTCGGCTGCGCCAGCACGCCGGCGACGAAGTGCCCGGCGCCCGCTTCAACAGGTTCCAGATGAACGGGCCGCCGATGCAGAAGCCCAGCACCATGAATTCCCGGATGCCGAGGTGATCCAGCAGGCCGATATGGTCGTCCGTTAGGCGTCCCACGGCCGGTCGATCTCGAGTGGGGCACCCGAGGACTGCCCGCCATTGGCGTTGCGCAAATCGGCCGCGATGACGCGGTACTCGTTCTTGAACTCGTCCATCGGATTGAAGGGATGGTTCGCGAGACCCGCCACGGTCGAGTTCAGCCCGCCCCCGGGAATGACCATGAGCGGGAAGCCGGAGCCGACCTCTTCGTAATGAATGCGGACATTGCCTTTTTCGTAGAACGGCATTGGGGGTTCTCCTTCCTGGGGCGGATAGTGGGGAACGCGCTTCCGTCTCTTCCGCCCTACAGTACTGCATCCCTTGGGTAATGCATCACCAAATCCCCATCTGGACAGGAAGGGACCGCCCGCGAGCGGGTCGCGCTCATTGCAGGAGGCAGCCATGTTTATTTCCGATGTGTTACGGACCAAGGGCCATCACGTCGAGAGGATACACCCGGCCGATAGCGTCGAACTTGCGGTCCGCAAACTGGCTGAGCATCGCATCGGCGCCCTGGTCGTGGAGGACCGGTGGATGAAGCCGGTCGGCATCTTCTCGGAGCGGGACTTCATCAAGGCGATAGCCCGTGACGGCGCCGCCGTGCTCGGCTTTGAGGTCCAACAACTGATGTCGACACCCATCCTCACCTGCCGCCCCTCCGATCGCATCGATGCCGTGCTTGCAACAATGACGACAGCGCGAATCCGTCACTTCCCGGTGATCGAGGGCAGCGAGCTGAAGGGCATCGTCAGTATCGGCGACCTGGTGAAGCACCGGCTCGACGAAAAGGAACTGGAAGCGAGCGTGCTTCGCGACATCTCGCGCATGCGCGCCTGAACGGCACCGTTGCTCCCCTAGTATTCTCGTAACTAAACTGTACGCGAATTAAGCAGCCGGAGGGAGCGCGGAAGATGCAGGCGGATTACATCATCATCGGGGCCGGCTCGGCCGGCTGTGTGCTGGCCAACCGGCTGACCGAGGATCCCGACTACGAAAGTCTTGCTGATCGAGGCGGGCGGGCGCGATTGGAACCCGCTCATCCACATCCCCGCCGGCTTCTTCAAGATGCTCGACCACGATACCCTGACCTGGAAGTACCGCGCCGAGCCGGACCCCGGCACCAACGGCCGCGCGATCGTCTACACCCGCGGCCGGGTGATCGGTGGGTCGTCGTCGATCAACGGGATGATCTACATCCGCGGCCAACCCGAGGATTACGACCACTGGGCGCAGCTCGGCAACCGCGGCTGGTCGTGGGACGATTGCCTGCCCTATTTCCGCCGGGCCGAGCGCTGGGAAGGCGAGGGCAGCGAAGCGCGCGGCAAGGAGGGGCCGCTCTTCACCTCGAAGACCGACCGGCCGGCGATCTGCGCGACAGTGCTCGAAGCCGGCAAGCAGATCGGACTCGAATACCGCGAGGACCTCAACGACCTGCCGCCGGGCCATAAAGACTGCATCGGCTGGTGCCAGCAGACCCGCGGCGGCCGCCGCCGCGCCTCGACCGCCCGCACCTACCTGCACCCGGCATTGAAGCGGCCGAACTTGCAGCTCGTCACGGGCGCGCTGGTCCACCGCATCCTGTTCGACGGCAAGCGCGCGACCGGCGTCGAGTTCTCGCGAGGCGGCCACATTGAGCGGGCCGATGCGGCACGCGAGGTGATCCTGTCGGCGGGCGCGATCGGCTCGCCGCCCATTATGCAACTATCGGGGGTCGGCGATCCCGAGCATCTCGCGAAGATCGGCGTGCCGGTCGTCCATGAATTGCGCGGCGTCGGGAAGAACATGCAGGACCACTATGTCGCGCGCGTCTCCTATCCGGTCGTCGGCGCGCAGACCGCCAACGAGCGCTCGCGCGGCCTGCCACTTGGCCGGCGAGGTCATGCGCTGGCTCTTCACCGGCAAAGGCATGCTGACCTACAGCCCGTCGATCGTTGCAGCCTCCGTCAAGGTATTGGAGGAGTTGGCGACCCCCGATGTGCAATGCACCTTCGCCCCCGGCAGCTTCAAGAACGGCCAGATCGGCGAGCTGGAGGAGACGCCCGGCCTCAGCGCCGGCGCCTGGCAGATGCGGCCCCTGTCGCGCGGCTATGTCGAGGCCAAATCGAACCGCCCGGGCGACGCGCCGGCAATCAACCCGCGCTACCTGTCGGAAGAGAGCGACCGCCGCGCCATCATCGGCGGGTTGCGGCTGGCCCGGCGGCTCTTCGCCGCCCCGGCCTTGCAGCGCTTCGTCCGCGAAGAAAGCCTGCCCGGCATGCAGGTGCAGACCGACGACGAGCTGCTCGACCACGCGCGGCGCAACGGCGGCACCTGCTATCACGCCAGCTGCACCTGCCTGATGGGCTCGCACCCGATGAGCGTCGTCGACAGCGACTTGCGCGTGCACGGCCTCGACGGGCTGCGCGTCATCGACGCCTCGGTGATGCCGGCCGTCACCTCGACCAACACCAACGCCCCGACGATAATGATCGCCGAAAAGGGCGCCGCGATCATCAAAGGCAGCGCGCGGCAAAGACTGGCGGCGTAGCAAGGCGGATGTGAGGCGGGTGCAACGAATGGGAACCCGCCGAAGATAATGAGGTGGCGCGTGGTCCCCCCGCCCTACCCTTGCTATCGTTGGTTGGGTGCGAACGCGATTTCTCGATAGGCCCCGTGAGTTAGAGTAGCGCACATGATTAGCCTGCAAGCTCTTGACGCCCGGGTAAGAAGCCTGGATCCCCCGCTCAAGATTCCTGGTCACGGCAAGTCTGTTAGCCCTTCTCTTAGTAGGTTTGCCGCTTCTGATCGGCCTTCTGTTAAATCAGTTCACCCCATATAAAGAGCCGGTTGTGAAACCGCTCAACGAGGTATTGAGCGATGCCGATAAGACCATGCGGGGTGCCGTGACAGTCATGCTGCGGAACCACGGAATGACCGAGGTGGAAATCAGGAATTGGTTCTCGGCGTGTGACAACCAAGCTCAGGCGCTGCAAGCGCTCAAAGCCCGCGAGTTGCAGATAAGCGGTGAGCCGGCAGACGTGGTGCAGTCCTACTTGGACATGCCGACTACTCTCAACTTGTCACTGAGCAAATGCAATTTGCCTTGGGAGCACTGAGCGAACAAGCGTAAGGCGGAAAAGCGAACCGCCTTCCGCCATGACGGTTCGCATCAGGCGCACGATGGCGGTTGTCGAGGACGAATTGCGGCGCATGCCCTCGACGGGCTGCGGGTCATCGACGCCTCCGTGATGCCGGCCGTCACCTCACCAACACCCACGCCCCGACGATCATAATCGCCGAGAAGGATGCGGCAATGATAAAAGGTGCGGCGCGACGAAGAATGGCGGCGCAGCGAAGGCGGGTGGATTCGAGCGTCGGATCTGTGCGCCGACGATCGCCGCTGGGCGATCACGTCGTCTGACCCGATCCGCGATCAAGGTCGGGATATGTTATAGCGGTTCGGTTGCTGCCGCAGACACGCGACGGGATGGACTTCGAGACGGTCGGCAATGTCATCAAGGTAGTCGCGCCGGTTTTCACTGCCGGGGCAGCTTGCTCCGGCGCGTATATTGCTTATCGCGGATTGACCAAGTGGCACCAGGAGACCATCGGCAAACGGAGAATCGAACTAGCCGAGGAAGTACTTGCTGATTTTTACCAAGCCCGCGACATCATCAAGGCCGCGCGCTCTCCGTTTAGCTATAGCCACGAGGGTCAAAGCAGGCACAGAGGTGAAAACGAGACCGAAGAGGATACACGTTTATTGAATTCATATTTTGCACCAACTGAACGGCTTGCAAGCAAGGCCGATTTTTTTGCTGAGGCCTGGGCGCGCCGTTACCGATTTACCGCTTTCTTTGGTCCCGAAGCCGCGAGAGCCTATGACGATCTCTTCGAGGTTCGGAATGAGATCATTGTTGCGGTTCGATCGCTAATCTCGGCACATAGACACCAGGTGAGCCCGACAGAACGGGCGCGATGGGAAGACACCATCTGGGCGGGAGCGGAGGACGATCCTATTCCCGCGCTTATCGATCGCGTCATTGATGCAATTGAAGCGACCTGTCGACCGGCTATCCAGAAGGCGACACGATGACGGTCGTTCGTTCCCCCGCATCCAGGACGGGCTGGACCGCCGGCATGATCGGCAAGTTTCTCCCGGCGAAGGGGTACCAGATGGGCGACCTGTACTACTTTAAGGGACCATGGAAGTGGGTGTGTAGTCCTTTTGGAAAATCGTAGCCGGCGTAGTGCTGAAAGCGCAGCGCCTTCCACCTCGATGCATCGCACCGCTCGCCGGTCCTCGCGAGTGAACGCGGGTCAGTTTTACCTATGCAAACGCCGGCTGTGCGTAGCCGTCCAGCCAGCTGACCCGACTACCATAACCATGCTTGCACGCATCCGCCTTGACCATCAAGCGTGCGGTGTGCTCATCGCGGTAGTTGGTCAAGTCTGATTCCACTTCGAAGGCGGCCAGCCGGATCACCCAGCAGCCCTGCCAGTGGCCGCCGACATACGTTACGCTCGCGACGAACTCGGCACCCTCCCAGATGATCGGCAGCGACCGGCTCGCGGCCACCTTAAGGGCGTGCTCGTGCGCAACGCTCATGCTTAGGCATATTTGCCGCTGCGGCGGCTCATTCATCGAGCGATCGGGCAGGTCGAGGCAGACTTTCGTTCTTACGATCACCTGCCTGTCGCGCTGGTCGAACTTGACCAGTAGGTACGCGCCGTCTTCGGCCAGCAGTGGCCCGTTATGTGGTGTCATCCCCGGTGCTCATTCCCCATCGACCACAACATCATGTGGGTGCCCAGGTGGGAAACCGCAAGGGCTGTGCTATAGATCTGACGCACACGACCGGTTACCGCGCCTTGGCGATCGCTGAACCGTTTACACAGTAAGCTATGGCGGAAAAAGCACGGCGTATTCCATCATCGCGGTTCGCGTTGCACGGCGAAATCCACGCGGTTTTCGTCGGATCTTCCGCCCTATGGCTCTCATCTGAACACCCCGTCGTACTCGGCAGCCACGCTCACTGGTTGATCGGCCGGCGCGATCGGCTCGCCGCACATCCTGCAATTGTCGGGCGTCGGCGATTCCGAGCATCTCGGCCGCATCGGCGTGCCGGTCGTGCACGAATTGCGCGGCGTCGGCAAGAACATGCAGGACCACTATGTCGCGAGCGCGTCTCCTATCCGGTGGTCGGCGCACAGACCGCCAACGAACGCTCGCGCGGCCTGCCGCTCGCGGGCGAGGTCATGCCTGGCTCTTCACCGGCAAGGGCATGCTGACCTACAGCCCGTCGATCGTCGCCGCCTCGGTCAAGGTATTGGAGAAGTCGGCGACCCCCGATATGCAAGTCACCTTCGCGCCCGGGCAGCTTCAAGGGAGGCCAGATCGGCGAGCTCGAGGAGACGCCGGGCCTCAGCGCCGGCGCCTGGCAGATGCGGCCCTCCTCGCGCGGCTAGGTCGAGGCCAAGTCGCACCGGCCCGGCGACGCGCCGGCGATCAACCCGCGCTACCTCTCGGAGGAACCCGACCGGCGCGCCATCATCGGCGGTCTGCGGCTGGCGCGGCGATTTTCGCCGTCCCGCGCTGCAGCCGTTCGTCTGGAACCGCCCGCTATCGCAGAGGCGGGATATGGTGCTCGGGTGCGGGACCTTCGACTATTGCGCAGAGTGTCGATCGCTCTAATCACTCCGCCCAATTCTGAATTTCCAATCCTTGAATGCGCCGAAACTCACGTTCGTTGTTGGTGACCAGAATGAGGCCCGCCGTCCTGGCATGCGCGGCAATCCACAAATCGTTGTTGCCGATCATGCCGCCCTCGGCCGCCAACGCGGCGCGGATTGACCCGTAAAATTCCCCGGCCCGCATCGGGAGCTCCATTACCGGAAGCAAGGCTGCCAGCTCGGCCAATTGCCTGCGGGCCTGTTCTCGGAATTGGCTCTTTTCCGCCCCGTAGACGAGCTCGCCATAGGTGATGACTGAAAGCACTGCCTCCCCCGGCTGCAACTGTCGAAACCGCGACAGAACCGCCGGTGGCCGCTGCCGCCGGATGTAGATGCATATGTTTGTGTCGAGCAGGAAACGAACGGCCATTCAAAGGCCTTCACGCTCCTGCGGCGGGGTATCTCCGCGGTCTTCCGGCAAAAAATCGGTCGGCAGATCCGCCAGAATCTCGAAGGCCCGCACCAGCCCCTCGGCCTTTTCACGCAACACGATCTCGTCGCCTCGGCGGAAAATTTCCACCTCCGTGCCCTTCAGCCGATATTCTTTCGGCAGGCGCACGGCTTGACTGTTTCCGGAACGGAAAACACGGGCCGTCGCCATGTTGGCATCACCCACATATATACAGTGACGTATATACTTACGTGCCAGATCAGGTGCAAGTCGCAATCCCAGAGAACCGCGCCAAGAGGGAGCTGTGTAGGCCTCGGAAACCCGGATCGACCCGCAAACCAATCGCTTTAACCGACAACCGTCGTTCTCGCAGCTTTGTCGTCCGTCCTGCGGCCGCGGCTCGAAACCAGAGCCGGTATGAAACCCGCGTCAATCGCTGCAGCCCTGTCATGAGCAATCGTCATGCGCGACAACCGCCAAAAGACCAGACGATAACCGTCGCGGACCGGAGAAGCCGCGGAATATCGCTGGGGAAAGCTCATGAAATATGACGTGGTAATCGTCGGCGGGGGAGCGGCTGGATGCAGTTTTGGCCGGCCGGTTGGCGGCAGATGCGCATACTTCCGTGCTGTTGCTGGAAGCGGGGCCGGACTACCCCGATCCGGCCAATCTTCCGGCCGACATCAAGTTCGGCCACACACGCTTTGCCGAAGCTCAAGCCTCAAAACATAACTGGGCTCTGCACGGCACGATCACCGAGGAACAAGGCGAGATCCACGTCGCGCAGGGCAAGGTGATCGGCGGAGGGTCATCGATCAACGGTCAGGCGATGCAGCGCGGCTTCCCGGAGGATTTCGACTCCTGGGCGGCTCTCGGCAACGATGAATGGTCGTATGAGAAGGTCGTGCCGTTTTTTCGCAAATCCGAGCGTGATCTCGATATTCAGGACAATTATTGCCACGGCTCGGACGGACCGATGCCCGTCAGACGCCGCCAGTCGGGTCCCTGGCCTGCCATCCAGCAGGCGTTTCATGCGGCTTGTCTGCAAGCCGGGTTTGCTGTCACGGAGGACAAGAACGGGCTTCATCCCGCTGGCCTCGGCGTGACGCCGTCGAACAATATCGACGGCGTGCGAATGAGCACGGCTATGACGTACCTGAACCCGGTACGCCATTATCTGAACCTCACGGTGCGGGGCGAGGTGTTCGTCCGGAAAATTGTGATCAAGGACGGAAAAGCCGTCGGCGTCGAGGCCGAAAGCGGGCGAGAAGGTTTTCTACGTCGAAGCCGACCGGGTGGTGCTGAGCGCCGGGGCAATCAGATCGCCACAGTTACTGATGCTGTCCGGCATTGGCCCCGCGGACCATTTGCAGCAATTCGGGATACCCACGGTTCGTGACCTCCCTGGCGTAGGCCAGAACCTGTGGAATCATCTCAGCGCCCAGATGACCTTCAAAGTCAAAGACGGGGTCTCACTCGCTACCCACACCGACGCGGTGCACTTTGCTCTGCACTACACCGCACCGGGGTCGAGCGCCGTCAACGACATGGTCCTGAGAACCAGTACTGTTATCGATGAACGCCAGGAGCACGTTGCCGGTGTACGAACCAAGTATCTGGCCGGTGATGTTGCCGCCAGACCGGGCGGCACGCATATCCTGCACGCTCGGGTTGCCCGACGGCTCGGGATACGTCAGGCTCGCTTCGTCCGACCCGAGCGTCCAGCCCTCCTTCAACTACCGTTACCTCCAGCATCCAAACGACGTCCGGCGGGTGCGCGAAGGCCTGCGATTAGCGGCGCGACTGCTGGAGTCCGACGCATATAAAGACGTGGCCGACTACCGGATCCACCCGGCGAGTGACATTCTGGCCAATGACGATGCTTTGGACCTCTGGATACGCCAAACCGTCGGCACAGCGAGGCACGTGTCCGGCACCTGTAAAATGGGACCCGACGCAGATCCGATGGCGGTCGTCGACCAATACTGCAGGGTCAAGGGCGTCGAAAGGTTGTGGGTGGCGGATGCGTCGGTGATGCCGCGTATCCCCAGGTCAGGTGGCGCCCACGCGACAGTGATCATGATCGGTGAACGCGTCGTCGACTGGATAGCGGCGGGCTAACCCCGAGTGAACTGGGTAGCTCCGCAACCCGCGCTACCAGGTTACCCTGAACGCGGGAATGCCTCGCGGCCACTCCTACGTCGCACGTGTCGGGATCTCATTATCCGACGAACGATCGAGACCGCGGCAGAGGGGTGAACGGCATCGTGTCCCTGGGCCGCGATCCAATGCGCCAAGACTGACGGCAGCGGTTCAAAGAGACGCCGCGCGGCAAAGATTGGCGGTGAAGACGAGTGGAGTTGGTGTGAGCTAGCTCACACGTCCTCCGGAAACTCTCTGCTATCCTGCCATGCATAGCATAGCTTGGTGGCAATGACGGGGAGGTGGCGGGATGGACGTAATCCTCAGGCCGGAACGGCGGCTGCGGCCCGCGCACCTCTGTACCGCCATGATCCTTTGCGCGCTGCTCTCGGCTTGCGCGTCGCAGACGCTGTTCCAGTCGAACTTCGACGCAACGCTGGTTGGCCAACCGCCCGCGCATGCGCAGCAGGTGGGAACCGCAAATGTGAGCGGTCTGCCGGGCAACGTCGTGGTGGTGGCCTCTCCGATACAGACGGGCGGCAGGTGGGTTCAGGTGTCCCGTCCGAGCGACCCCGTGACCATCGTGGCGTTTCAGGGGAACTTCTCGCAGTTCGCCGGGGACGGCAGCTACACGTTCGATGCGACGCTTTTCATCCCCACCGGCCAGGCGGTCGCGAGTGTGCAGTTCGAGCAGTTCAATCAGCCGGTGGCGAATAGCTTCAACGGCTTCCTGCATCTCGACTTCCTGCAGAACGGAACCATCCGCATCGATGACCGGCCGGACCAAGTGTTCGGCACATTTCCACACGACCAGCCCTTCATCGTGCAAGTCACACTGAACATCAACGCGGCGCCCACCGCGCACATCGTCCTGGCAGGTTCCGGGTCGTCCGGGCAGATGGACTATGCGATCCAGGGACCCTTCATCGCGGGAGCGCGTAACTTCGGTGCGGTTCGTCTGTGGATGGGATTTCCATTCGCGGGCCCGTTCGATGCGACCAACATCGTTGTTACGAAGGCGCAGTAGACGGCAGGCGGTGCCGACGAGCTGCGGGTGCACAGCCTTGACGTCCTCAAGGGTCATCGACGCCTCGGCGATGCCGACTTTCACCCCGACCAACACGGGAGAGGAGCTTTGAGTTGTGATCTTGTAGTTCCTCTCCCGCATTGCGGGAGAGGATGGCGATAGCAGCGAGGCGGGTGAGGGGCGTCTCCTTGCGCTCGGGCGCGACGCGGGGCAAAACTCGTTCCGTAGCGGGTTGGCGATTGGCGGAGGGAAAGATGCGCGTCGGATTTATCGGGCTCGGAATGATGGGCAAGGGCATGGCGGCCAATCTGCAGAAGGCCGGGCATGAGCTGGTCGTGCACGATCTGAGCCGCGCCGCGGCCGAGCCGTTCCTGGCGAAGGGCGCGGTCTGGGCCAATTCGCCAAAGCAGGTCGGCGAGCAGAGTGAGGTCGTTTTCACCTCGCTGCCGGTGCCGGCCGATGTCGAGCAGGTGGCGCTGGGCCCGAACGGCCTGATCGAGGGCATGCGCCCCGACACTGCCTTCTTCGACATGTCGACCAATTCGGTGGCGACGGTGCGCAAGATCTACGCCGCCTTCGCCGAGAAGAACCTCTACATGCTCGATTCCCCCGTCAGCGGCGGCCCTTCCGGCGCCGCCAGCGGCAAGATGGCGATCTGGGTCGGCGGCGACGAGCAGCAGTTCAACCGCCACAAGAGCGTGCTCGACGCGATGGGCGACCAGGCGGCCTATATCGGCCCGATCGGCGCCGGCTCGATCGCCAAGCTCGTGCACAACTGCACGAGCGCGGTGCTGGGCGCGGCGCTCGCCGAAGTATTCACGATGGGCGTCAAGGCCGGCGTCGACCCGGTCGATTTGTGGGCGGCGGTGCGGCAGGGCGCGACCGGCCGCGTGCGCACCTTCGACCGGC
This sequence comes from uncultured Alphaproteobacteria bacterium, assembly GCA_963695605.1. GTDB lineage: Bacteria > Pseudomonadota > Alphaproteobacteria > ATCC43930 > CGMCC-115725 > AP-15. The sequence continues at coordinate 13,375 of CAVOHI010000096.1, forward strand.
TCGGCGACAAATTCCTGCAAGGCAAACACGACCCGGCCGACTTCGCATTGCGCCTGCTGCACAAGGATGTCGGGCTGGCGGTCGGCCTCGGGCGCGAGGTCGGCGTGCCGATGCGTCTCGCAAACCTGCGTCTATGAGGAATTGACCGAAGCGATGAACCGCGGCTGGGGCACTCGCAACAGCACGCGTCGGCCAGCTGTTGCAGGTCGAGCGCGCCGGCATCGAGCCCCTCGCCGCCGATCCCGACCGCATCGCCGCGGTACGCGACGCCGACAAGGAGAAGTAGCCGCGCCGCGGGCGAAATGGGGTAGGGACCCAATTTGAATATCGCCTTGCAGAGATGCTAGTTCGCCAAATCAGGTGAGTCAGCGGCATACTTGCGGTCTCTTGGCCAAACCGGATCTCATGATATCGGGGCTCGATGAGAGAACTCGCGCTCGACGACGTTGAGGCGCTCGCGGTCGGCGCTTGGATCCTCGGCACCGGCGGCGGCGGCAGCCCCTATCTCGGGCTCCTCAACATGCGGCGGCTCTATGCCGAGGGACATCGCGTGTCGCTGATGTCGCCGCTCGACCTCGCCGACGAAGATTGGGTGGCGGTCGTCTCCAATATGGGGGCGCCGCTCGTCGGCCAGGAGCGGCTCGCCGACAGCCGCAACATCGCCCGCGCCGTCGAAATTCAGCAAGGGTTGCTGGGATCAAAGTTCCGCGCGGTGATGCCGCTCGAGATCGGCGGCGGCAACGGCATTCAGCCGCTGATGGCGGCGGCCCACCTCGGGCTTCCGGTCGTCGACGCGGATACGATGGGCCGCGCCTATCCCGAAGCGCAGATGACCAGCGTCGCGGTCGGTGATCTTCGCCCGTATCCTTGCGTGCTCTACGATCCGCGCGGCATCGAGGCGGTGGTGACCAAGGTTCCGAGCTGGAAGTGGATGGAGCGGGTCAGCCGCAAGATCTGTGTCGAGCTCGGCTCGATCGCCTCGACCTGCAAGGCGCCGCGCACCGGGCGCGAGGTCAAGGATTGGGGCATTCATTTCACTGTGACGAAAGCCATCGGCATCGGCCGCCGCGTGCGACAAGCGCAGCGGCATCACGAGGACCCGGTGGCCGCGATCCTCGACGAAGGGCGCGGCAAGCTCATCTTCCGCGGCAAGGTCATCGACGTCGCCCGCCGCACCACGGAGGGGTTTCTGCGCGGCCGGGCGGTGATCGAAGGCCTCGACGAAGACCGCGGATCGCGGCTCGAAATCGCGTTCCAGAACGAATGGGTCGTGGCTTGGCGCGACGAAGCGCCGATCGCGATGTCGCCCGAGCTGATCTGCGTGCTGGACACCGTATCGGGCGAAGCATTCGGCACCGAAACCATCGGGTATGGCCGGCGGGTCTCCGTCGTCGTGCTCCCCGCGCCGCCGGTTTTCCTGACGCCGAAGGGGCTCGATCATGTCGGACCGCGCGCCTTCGGTTACGATCTCGACTTCCGCTCCGTCTTCGACCAAGGGCGCATAAGCTGATGGGCGCATAAGCCGATGCGGCGGATCGGCATCGATGTCGGCGGCACCAACACGGATGCCGTCCTGCTCGAGGACGGGAGGGTGGCGCACGCGGTCAAGACGCCGACCACGTCCGATGTCACCACCGGCATCGTGACGGCGCTCGCGGAGCTGACGCGCCGCCGGGAAATCGCGCGCAGCAGGATCGACGGCGTCGTGATCGGCACGACCCATTTCGTCAATGCCGTCGTCCAGCGGCGCGATCTGGCGCGCGTCGCCGCGGTGCGGATCGGGTTGCCGGCGAGCGCCTCGCTGCCGCCGTTCTGCGACTGGCCCGCCGATCTCGCCGAGCGGGTCCGCGGCGAGGTCTTCATGATCGAAGGCGGGCACGATTACGACGGCCGGCCAATCGTGCCGTTCGACGAAATCGCCATGCTGCGGGTGGCGCGGCAAATCCGCGCCAGCGGGATCCGGTCGGTAGCGGTCGCGGCAATTTTCTCGCCGCTCGATCCCGGCTGCGAGGAGCGGGCACGGGCGATCCTGTCCGAAGAGTGCCCGGATGCTTCCGTCACAATGTCCCATCCGGCTCGGCCGCATCGGTCTCCTCGAACGCGAGAATGCCGCGCTCCTCAACGCCGCGCTGATCGATCTCGCTCGGGCGACGATCGCGGGGTTCATCGCCGCGGTGCGCGGGATCGCGGCGCCGCTCTATCTGACGCAGAATGACGGGACGATGATGCAGGCCGAGATGGCGGCGGCGCTGCCGGTCATGAGCTTTGCCTCGGGCGCCACCAACTCGATGCGCGGCGCCGCCTTCCTCTCGGGGCTCACAGACGCGATGGTGATCGATGTCGGCGGCACGACGACCGATATCGGCCAGCTGCGCCGCGGATTTCCGCGCGAGGCGAACTCGGTCGTCGAAGTGGGCGGCGTGCGCACGTTGTTCCGCATGCCGGATCTGTTGTCGATCGGGCTTGGCGGCGGGAGCCTCGTATCGGCCGATGGCCTTTCGGTCGGGCCGAAAAGCGTCGGGTACCGGCTGATCGAAGAGGGACTCGTCTTCGGCGGCAATACGATGACTGCGACCGATGTCGCGGTCGCAGCCGGCCTTGCTCGGATCGGCGACAATCGAGCCGTCGCCAATCTCCCGCGCAATCTTGTGCAAAGGGGGCTGGACACAGCGCGGGCAAAAATCGAGGAGTTGGTCGACAGGATGAAGACCGACGCTCGCGAATTGCCGCTGATCGCCGTAGGCGGCGGCGCGTTCTTGGTGCCCGACCGCCTCGCTGGTATCTCGCAAGTGAGCCATGTACCGCATGGCGACTGCGCCAATGCCGTCGGCGCCGCGATCGCCCAGGTGAGCGGCGAAACCGACCAGGTCTATCGCGACCTCAGCCGCGAAGAAGCAATTGCAGCGGCCGAAGCGCAGGCTAGAGAACGCGCGATCGTGGCCGGCGCCGAGCGCGGGACGCTCCAAACGGTCGATGTCGAAGACATTCCGCTCGCTTATCTGCCGGGCAATGCGCTCAGGGTCCGGGTGCGCGTCGCCGGCGAAATGGCTTCATCGACAAATCAGAACGGATCGAGCTCGGTGTCCCAATGAGATAATCGCGCCAGCTCGGTATGCTCTCCAATTCAGTTGAAGAAACGCGCCGGCCGGAAGATTGGCGAGCTCAGCCCTTTGCCGTCCATGTACGATCTCGTCGGCCACCACCGCGCCGAGGAACGGCGACATCGTCACGCCGCTATGCGTGACGGCGATATAGTAGCCGGAAACCCGCGGCATCGGTCCAATGGCAGAAAATTGATCGCCGGGGATCGGCCGGATGGCGATGCGTACCGCCTCCGGTTCAACGTCGCCGATCGAAGGCAGCAGCTGTCGGGCGCGCCGCACCAAATCGCGCGCTTCCGGCATCAACGGACTGAGCCTCGTGTCGAAGCTCAATGTTGCGTCGGTCGCGTTCCAATGCAGCAACAGGCGCCCCGCGCCGTCCGGGCGCGCGTCAATTACGGTGGTGCGGACCACACGGCTCAAGCTGGCGGCGACAGGGGGCGTGAACACCAGGAACCCGACGGTCGGCGCGAGCGGCAAATGCAGACCGGCATCCCGCGTTGCCTCATTGGTCCAGCGACCGGCACAGTTCACGACGGTGTCGGCCTCGTATTGCGTGCCGTCGGCGACGCGGACGCCGGTCACACGATCGCCGGCCATGATCAGGTCTACGACCCGGGCGCCGCAGATGACTTTCGCGCCATGGCGAAGCCGCGCGGCGGACAGCATGGCATGCGCGTAGACCACCGGATCGAGCCAACCCTCTTCCGGGAAAAACGCCACCGGCGCGTCGCCGATCGTCGCCGGATCGATGTCGGGCTCCAATTCCTGCGCCTGCTCGCAGCGTGATCCACTCCGCGGCATAGCCCCAGGACCGCAGCTGCTCGATGTTTTCACGCTGCGCCGCGCGATCGGGTTCGGCTTCCCATTCCAGACTGCCGCCGGCGTGCCACCATGGCGTGGCGCCGAACTCGTCGGCCAGCGCGGCATGCGCCTTCATGCCGGCGACATTCAGATCGTGATAGGGTTTCGGCGGCTTTTTGTGCGCGTTGGTCCAGGCGAAGCTAATGCCGGAGGTGCCGCCGCCGATGCGCGTCGCTTCCAGCACCGTAACAGCTGCGCCGGCCTGAGCCAGCCGATACGCGACCGAAGCGCCCATCACGCCGGCGCCGATCACTATCGTCCTAATCATTTGCGTCTCCTGTTGTACCCCTCAGCCAAAGCGAAGCCGCCAATCAGCGGTGGCCGATACGGTCTCGGTTGCCGGCCCCGCGACTACCTCCGGCGGCCGGGTCGCATTCCCGGCACCCCTTCCGCCGTCGTCATCGCGTTTAGCCCCGACAGGCGTTATGTTTAAGGAGGCAACTTCGTCTACGGCACCCACAATATGACAGAAATCCGAAGAGTGGCGATCGTAACCGGCGCAGCAGGCGGGATCGGCAGGGCCATGGTGCGGGGCCTGTTGGCGGCGGGCATCCGGGTCGCCGGCGTCGATCGCGACCGTCAGCCGTTGGAGGCGCTCGCCGCGAGCGCGCGCGAGCAGGGCAAGGCGGACGACCTGCTCACCATCCAAACCGATCTGACCAACGATCCCGCGGTCGACGAGATCACCAAAGCCACGCGCAGTCGTTTCGGTCGTATCGACATTCTCGTCAACAATGCCGGCATCGGCCCAGGCTCGATCCGGCCGGACAGCTGGCAGCGCCCGCTCAAATTCTGGGAGATCACACCTGATCAGTGGCGCCTCTTTGTTGCCGTCCACACGACGGCGCCTTTGGCGCTCGCGAATGCCGTCGTGCCCGAGATGATGCGCCAGGGCTGGGGCCGGATCGTCAATGTCACGACCAGCCTAGGCACGATGATAAACGCCGGCTCGCCGACCTACGGGCCCTCGAAGGCCGCGCTCGAGGCGCTCAGCGCGATCATGGCGAAGGACCTCGACGGCACCGGAGTCACCGTCAACGTCTTGGTTCCGGGCGGGGTGACGAACACGCCGATGATCTCCGACGAAGCGGGTTTCGAGCGCGCCAGCCTCATCCAGCCGGAGGTCATGGCGCCGCCTCTCGTCTGGCTCGTCTCCGATGCGGCCGGGAAAGTCACCGGTCGGCGCTTTCTCGCGGTACATTGGGATACCGGGTTGCCGCCCGAACAAGCGGCCGAGAAGGCAGGCGCGCCGGTGGCGTGGACCAGCATTGCGACGATGCCGATTACGCCGAGCCGGTCTTAGCCTATTCTCGTGTTTCCGAAGGAGGACTTGTGATGACTGCTGCCTACAACGTCATCGATGCCGACGGCCACATTCTGGAGCCGCTCGACCTCTGGGACAAATACATCGATCCCGAGTACCGCGAGCGCCGGCCGCGGTTTGTCATCGACGAGAACGGCAAGGAGCGCCTCAAGGTCGAGGGCAAATTGCTCGGCAATCCGCGCGGGATCGGCAGCCTCGGCTCGGTCGGTGTCCGGCAGGGTGCGGTCAAGCTCGACACCCTCAAATATGCCGAAGGGAAGAAGGGCGGGTTCGACCCGCACGCCCGCATCGTCGACATGGATGCCGACGGGATCGACGCCGCTTTCCTCTACCCGAGCCTCGGCCTGTTCGCCGGCGCCGTCGAGGACCCCGAGCCTCGCGGCCGGGATGTGCCGCGCCTACAACCGCTGGCTCGCCGATTACTGCAAGCCCTATCCCGACCGGCTGTTCGGCGTCGCGATGCTGCCGATGCAGTCGGTCGAGCTCGCGATCGACGAGATGCGCTACGCGCGCGAAAAGCTCGGGATGCGCGGCGGGTTCCTGCGGCCGAACCCGTACCACGGCAACAAGATGATCAGCGACCCGATGTACGAGCCGTTCTGGACGATGGCCGAGGAGCTCGACTTCTCGATCGGCTTTCACGAGGGCTCGACCACCGCGATGCCCACCGTCGGGGTCGACCGCTTCGAGAGCGACCGCGCGGCGCGCCACATGATCAGCCACACGATGGAGATGATGCTGGCGGCGATGAGCGTGATCTGGGGCGGCGTCGTCGATCGCCACCCGCGATTGCGCATCGCGTTCCTCGAATCGGGCGGCGGCTGGATCGCGCCTTGGCTCGACCGCATGGACCGGCATTTCGACGACCACGGGCTTCAACGACACCGCCCCGAAGATGCGGCCGAGCGAGCTCTTCCAGCGCAATTGCTGGATCTCGTTCGAGCCGGTCGAGAACAGCATCGCCGTGCTCGCCGACTATATCGGCCCGCACAAGATCATGTGGGCGACCGATTACCCGCATCAGGACGGCTTCTTCCCGGGCGCGCCGCAGATGCTCCGCGAGCGGCTCGGTCCACTGTCCGCCGAGGCGAAGCACCAGGTCATGGCCGGCGGTGCGATGGGCTTCTACGCCCTGCAGTAACGGCGCGCGCCGGGTGGCGGTCATCCCGAACGGGCGGTTCCCGCGCAGAGGGCATCACGAGACCCTTACCCGTCAACCGCCTGCCATCGTGTTCGCGAATGGCGGGTCGGGCCAATCGCGCTCGTTCGCTCCATTGCAAGCGGCGCGGCCGCTCAGAGCCAATGTGAGGGTGCCATACCCAATTACCGGCTTCACTGCGGCCAAACAGCTGGGCTCGACCCTGAGGAGCGCCGACCGCTGGCGCCACTTCGACCGCTGCTGCCCCATACCCGGCCTTTGTCGAACTCGATCGATGCGTCGGCTCGGGGTGACAGCGGACATCCGGGTCGGTATTAAAATCGATATTCTGAAGAGCCTCATCCTCAAACCGGCCATCGCAGCCACTCGGCGCACAGGCTATTGTTAGGAGTATTATCCTCTCACCGCCCTTGGCCCGAAGGCGCCTCGCGCAGCCACAGCGCTTTCATCAAAAGCTCGCGAGGAGGCGCAGGTCCTGGCTACCTAATTTCGGCGAAAGCCGTCTAACCGGCGGACGTCAAACCCGACAAGGCAATCGAAGACGTCGTAGTCATCGATTTCTGGAATACTTAAATGGGCATTATCTGAGAAGACGGGAAGGAATATGCGGATAATCTCGACCTTCCTCAGTTTCTCGCTGTGCGCCACAATGCTGCTCATCGCGATCACGAATGCTGCGCAAACCGGGCGTCTGACCTTTCTGTCGACGCAACTACGCCCGATCGAGGAGGCGCAAAAGATGCGCAATTTGATCCTCAAGGATTTTTCGCGGCCGGTCGACTACATCACCGAGCAGCCGCATCAGTTGTCGGTGCGCGTCGGGACGGAGCAACAGGAGGGCACGCATACGATAGATGTCGTCGGCGCGCTGCACGGCGAGCTGGAGTCACTTGTGAAGCGGGACGAGTTGGTCCCGCTCGATGACCTCGCCGGCAAGCTCACAGAACGTGGCGTCCCGGACCCGCTGCTAACGCTCGGCAAATTCGGTACTGCGCACCAGCTCTACGTCCCTTGGATGCAGGCGAGCTACATTATGGTCGCCAACAAAGCGGCGCTTCCCTATCTGCCTCCTGGAGCGGACATCAACGCGCTCAGCTACGACCAGCTCGCCGCCTGGGCCAGCTCGGTCGAGCAGAAGACCGGCAAGCGCTTGCTTGGCTTTCCGGCAGGGCCACAAGGGCTGATGCACCGTTTCTTCGAGGGTTTCCTTTACCGGCGGTGTCGTGGTTCCGTTCCGCTCGGAGGCGGCCGAAGCGATGTGGATGCAGTTCGCGTCGTTATGGAAGAGCGTCAATCCGGATTCGACCCGCTACACGTTCATGCAGCAGCCCTTGCTCTCCGGTGACGTTTGGATCGGCTTCGACCACATCGCCCGAGTGCTCGGCGCGCTGCGCCGGAAGCCGGACGAATTCGTCGCCTTTCCGGTCCCTGCAGGACCCAAGGGACGGGGGTACGTGCCGGCGATGGCCGGCCTCGCGGTGCCGAAGGGAGCGCCCGACATGCGTGGCGCGATGGCGCTCATCGACTATCTGACCAAGCCCGAAACTCAGATCGTTACCGCCCGCAGCACGGGCTTTTTCCCCGTGGTGAAAGCGCCTTTGCCGCCGGATCTCGCACCTGGCCTGAAGCTGGCCGCGGCTGCGATCGAAAAGACGCAGTCGGAGAAGGATGCGCTGCCTGCGCTGCTCCCGATCGGGCTCGGGCTGCGCAGCGCCGAGTTCGACGAGACCTTCATGGACACATTCCAGCTCGTCGTGCTGCGCGGCCAGAAGCCCCGCGCGGTGCTCGACCTCGAAGCAGAGAGGCTTAACCAGTTGATGACCGAGACCGGCGCACCCTGCTGGCAACCCGATCCTCCCAGTACCGGAGCGTGTCAGGTGCAGTAACGGGAGGCTTGCATTACCGCCAACAGCCGACCGCGTTTCTCATGCAACTGCCGAGACCAACTCGTAGACGCGGGTTTCGGTCGTCATCCCTTTGGCAATCACCGAAGCGATGTCCCTAAATCGAAAGCGATCCTCAACCTGATTGCGGACGGCTTCGCTGACGAGGATCGTAGTCCCGTATTCCTTGTTCAGCCCTTCGAGGCGAGCTGCCAGATTCACGCTATTGCCCAGCGCCGTATAATTCATGCGGTCCGCCGAACCCACATTTCCCACCACTGCCTCCCCGAAATGAATACCAACGCGAATGGCAAGGGGCCGCAGTCGCTCTGCTTCAAACTGAGTATTGAGCGCGTCGCTCGCCGCCTTGGCCGCTAGCGCGGCACGACAGGCTCGCTCGACATGATCGGGCTGCAAGTGGGGAGCATTCCAAAAAACCATCGCGGAATCCCCGATGAACTTGTCGACGGTCCCGCCCTCAGCATGAAACGCCTCGGTCAGCGCGGCGAAATGGCGCGAAATCTGGTGCATCAAACTGTCAGGATCGGCTGCTTCGGCAATACCTGTAAAATTCGTCACGTCGGTAAACAGGATGGTGATCTCCCGCCTGGCACCGCCAAGCTCGGTGGAGATGGAGCTATTGATAATTCCCCTCACGATATCCTTTGGGACAAAGCGAGCGAAGGACCAGATGCTGCGCTGGGCGATCGCCATCGTCGTGCCCAGCTCGTCTATTTCCGAGACACGGGATGTGACCGGCGTATCGTCGGGCTCCGCTAACATCCGGAGATTCTTAGCCTGAGCGGTTATCCGTTTTAGCGAAGTGGACATTCGGCTGCCGAAAATCCAAACGCCGGGTACGAAGCAGCCGCCGGCGATTAGGGCAATAATTATTCCCCTAATCTGTAAAGTCCGCACATTCTGTGCGAAATCGTCTTCGGCTGCCAGCAACAGAGAGTAGCCGCTGAATTCGTCGCCTTCGGAAAATTTCCGCAAGCGAAAAAGGTAATCTCGTCCGTCCTCGCCACGGATGCCGCCTTCGTAGCGGTCACCTCCATCCCACCGCCGCATTACCGCGCCGACCAGCCCGCTCTGGATTTCGCTAATCTCGGGGAGCTGCGGATGGGAGGGATGCGCCCTCGCGTCGTCGACGAGCCGCGCAAAGTCGGGATGCGCGATCAGCACGCCGAACGAGTCGAAGATTATGGCCGTCCCATGCTCCCCCGGCCGTTGCGCGTGCACCAGATCGCTGAACTTATCGAGTTTGAGGTCGGCGGCGATGACACCGCGCACATGCCCGTGGAGCGGCGCGCTCAAGGTGATCATCGGTGTACCGATGCTGAACGAGACATAGGGTGAGGAAACCAGAGCCCGGTCCGCATTCATCGTGTCGTGGTACCAAGGCCGCGTTCGCGCGTCATAGCCGTAGTCAGTTAGATCGAGCTCCCCGATTTCATTGCCCTGCTCGTCATCGAAGATCCTCCGCATCGATAGGACTTCGCTTGGGTTCGGGCGAACCAAATTGACATTGTAGAAGGCCTCTGGAGGTGCCCTCAGCTTCTCGCGCTCCGTCGGGTCGAGGACATCGAGGCGTCGGACTTGCAACCAGCAACCGTTGTCGTAGCCGATATAGAGGCTATCGGCCTGCGGCAGTTCATGCAGCGCGGCCTTGAACAGCCCGACGGCACCGTCGGCCTCACTCCTGTCGTCCGAATCGGAGAGAAAGGGACTCGCCGACAGCGCGCGAACCAGGGTGCTCAGCTCCGCCACGTCAGCCCCGAGGCGGCTGAGAGTGTTGGCGCTTGCAGCATCCATGGCGGCAGACGCCGCCGCTCTTGCCGCCGCATGAAAGGTCGCGATCTGAATAAATATAAGACACGCGGTAAGAGCCGTGACGAAGGCCAACACGGCGGCCGTTATCGCGATTCTGAACGTCAACATCTGATTTCGTCCGCTCACCCGCCGCAGGTGCGGAGAAAAAAGGTGGAACTGCAACGGCGAAGAGGCCTTTGGCGGCCGACGTTCTGTCGAAGCGCTGAAGGAGCGACAGCCACCCTCGTGCCGCTCGCCTGGGATTCGACCTGCCGACTTTGGCCAAATTGCGGCTCCGAAAGTTGAGTGGGCGACTCGGCTTCGAACCTTCGAACCATTTGGACCAAGTTTGCGGAGAGTGAGCGCGAGCTGGCTATTTAATTTCGGCAGGATGAGCGAATGACGACCGCCGACATCCTCGTCGAGATGCTCGATCGTGGTCCTGCGAACGGCCGCTATCGGCGCCAAGGCGTCATCCGAAAAGAAGCGGCGGAGCATCGGCTCGCCACTCGACCCAGCCGAATCCCGCGCGGCGCAGAATGACGGCCCCGGGTCAGCCGCGATCGTCTATCCGCTCGGCTAGTCGCTGGATTCAGCAGAGCCTAGAGCGGGTGTACCCGCCGCGCTGGCGGGGACGAAACCAAGGGTGGTGCTCCGTCCGCTCTAACCTTGAAGGAGAACATATCATAAACAATATACGGGCTCGTCTGCGCTGGAGCCCGCTGATGCCGGAGATTGTTGCCGATCCACCTTCGTCCTCCTGTTTTCGCCTGTTTTCCGCACTTGGAATCAAGGAATCTCAATGACTTAGTCCTGATCTCTTTTTGCTTCGCGCGCGCGGCGCCGGCGTGTTGCGACAGAACGCGACGAGCCCCTCAGCTCGGGCCTGCGGATCGGACGCGAATTTTGTTCGATGCTATGGTTGACGCTCGAAGCGCTCCACACTGGTCAGGTCCATCGATCACGGGAGAGCCGAGTGGCACCAGCCCTGCATAGATCGGTGTGCCGCACTCGGGCGCGCCGGCATCGCGCCTCCATCAGGATCACCGCACTGCGCCGCATCAAAAAAGCAGACGGGTCGTGGCTCGCGCCTACAACGTTATCGACCATTAGTGGTGACCAAACCTGTGGTGAGATCACGGAGGGCCCGGGTTCGGTTTCTCACCGCCTAATGGTCAGCAGACAGAGATGATCCGCGCGCACCTGCGGCGCCGTTTCCTCGTCCACTTCGCGCTCCAAGCGCCGTACACCCGCCTCGTAGGCCGTATCGGGGATGGCTAGCAGTTGTGAGCAGGTATCGCGGCGCCGGACGATTTCGATCCAAGTCGACAAGTTCTGCTGGAAGTGCAGGTGTTCATATTCCAAGGTTACTGCTGTAAAACCGATCGCCTCCATCACGGCAGACACGGCCTCGGGTGGCCAAAAATCCCGCAGATCAGCGAGTTCAGCTTCCGGGAAATATTCATAATAGAGCCAATCCGAAGACTCTTGCGGGCACAAGTTGCGCAGGACAAAGCGGCCGCGGGGCCGCAGGACCCGAAAAGTATCACGCAGCATGCCGGCTTTGGCCTGAACATGATGGAAGGCAAATTGGCAGCTGATGAAATCAAAGCTCAGCGCCGGAAAGGGGAGCGCCGCGGCGTCGGCCTGCACCCAGGCGATATCCGGCGACTTGGGCCAAGCCTGCCTCAGCATGCCCAACGACCGGTCGACTCCGACCATCGTCACATCAGGTACGGCTATACTGTTCGCGACGAGCTGATTTCCGGTGCCGCAACCAATATCGAGGATAGACAATGCATCCGAAGATGCACGATGTTCAATGAACGCCAAGAGCTCCGGATCGACCACTTTCGACCGTGCGGGCCCCGAATCATACAGAGGAGCAATGGCGTCGTAGTCTGCGCGCTGTGATCCGGTCGACCTCATCTAGGCCGGCTTGATGGCGAGGAGCTTCTCTGCGGTCTCTCCGAGTATAGCGGACGCGCTCGGCGTCGCTCAACCCGGGGGTGCCGAGGATGTGGTCGACCGCCGTCGTGGTCCACGGAAACGGATAGTCCGTGCCCAAGACGATCTGGCTCGCGCCGACCTCGGCGATCAGGTGGCGCAATCCTTCCGGTGTGAAGACCATCGAGTCGTAGTACAGCTGCCTCAGATATTCGCTCGGCTTCTTCTTCAGCGTCTTGGTGCATCGCGCGGGGAAGGTCACGCAGCCTTGATCCGACCGGGCGGCATAGGAGGGCAGATAGCCGCCGGCATGAGCGGCGCAGATCTTGAGTCCGGGGTAGGCATCGAGCGTTCCCTCGAAAATCAGGTGCGACAGCGCGATCGTCGTCTCGAGCGGGTTGCCGATGACGTTGTCCAGCACGCCGTTCCCTTTGAGCCGGCCGGAAGCGCTGAGTTCGGCCGTGCCTTGCGGATGGATGAAAATCAAGACGCCGAGCTGTTCGGCCTTGGCCCAGAACGGATGAAATTTCGGATCCGACAGCTCCTCGCCATTGACGCTGCCGCCGACCAGCGCGCCGCGCAATCCGAGCTGCTTGACCGAATATTCGAGCTGCTCGGCGGCGAGGTCCGGGTGCTGCAGAGCGACCGACGCCAGACCGACAAACCGGTCCGGCTGCGCCGCGCAAATCTCGGCGAGCTTCTCGTTTTGCAATTTGACGACCTGACCGGCGAGTTCGGGCTCGGCCTTGTACCAAAAGATCGGGTTGATGCTGAGCGCTTCGATGTCGATGCCTTGTTCGTCCATCGCCTTGATGCGTTCCGGCGAGACGATGAGCGACTTCAACTGTACCTTCAATCCCATAAGCGCATTCGCCTCGGGCACATGGCAATGAGCGTGCACGTCGACGGTCCGGACGCGCTTTCCATTGACGACGACCTCGCGCCGCCGCTGCGGCGCCTGCGCCGACGCAGGGTTCGCCAGACCGCATCCGCTAAACGCGAGACCCGTCAGCGCGCCAGCAGCCATGGCAGAGCATTTCTCTTCGGTTTGCCATCATCTGCGTTCCCCCAAAAAACCGCTTCAGACGCGAAGAGCTACTCGACCGGCACGAAAATCGAATGCCGGATCTTTCCCTCCACGTGCTGCGACAAGTGGCCCTTGCCGGCGGTGTCCTCGACCAGGATCACCTCGCCGACGCCGATCACCCGGCTCTCGCCGTCGCTGGCGGTTATCTTCACCCCGGCGTCGAGATTGATGATGTATTGCCGGCGCGGCGCCGGGTGCCAGTCGACGTCATGCTCGGCTTGCGTCTCGCGAAAGATGATACCCGTGGCCGGCAGGCGCTTGGAAAGCTTGCTGCCCCGGCGCTCCTCGACCCACTCCACTTCGATGTCGCGGAAATGCGATTGTCCGCTCGCGTCGGTATACAGATTATGTATGCGCATAGGCGTCTCTCCTCCAACTTGGCTGGACTAACTGAACCCTTCTTCCATAACACGCCGGATGTGTGGTGCGTCCAGACAGGCCAAGCCCGAGCGCTCGACCGTTCGCCCCTCAGCCGCGAAGTCTTTCCCGGTCATGCTTCGGACAATCTCGATAAGTGGCATCGATCGGCGGCGCCCTCATGCCTACCGCTAGACCCAAGCGACCGTCTCTACGGTGCTCTTGTTAGTAGCCGCTCTGTCCCTGACATGTCCACGCGCCTGGCCGCCCAGATTACCCCCTTCGAGCGCCGTCGGGTCGATCAGGCTGGCGAGGATGCTCTTGCCCTTGCCAAAACCCGTGGGCTCGATGATCACGCCACAGTTCCGCAGGCCCATGGGATTGGAGGCCGATGACGGGCGTTTGCCGAAATGCGCCAATCGCAGTCATCTGCCTCATCGGGGTCGCGAAGAATGAATTCTCACGCAAAAATTGTAGAAAAGTTGCTTGCAAGCGCCGCGCTCATCTTCGCCGCAGGCCTGCTGATAGCGGAACGGTCCTACGCTCAAGCAAATCACGAGGCCGCGACGGCGGGCTCGAGTGCCTGCGTCGGGGATAACGGCGGCATCACACTGTCTCCGGGCTTCTGCGCAACCGCGTTTGCTGACAAGCTGGGCCATGCCCGGCATATGGCGGTGGCCCCGAACGGCGTCGTTTACATCAACACCTGGAGCGGGCTCTACTACCACAATGACACGCCCCCGCCCGGCGGGTTTCTGATTGCCCTGCAGGACACCAAGGGCGATGGCCGGGCCGACAAGATCGTCCGCTTTGGTCCAAGCAAGGCGGAGGGCAATGCGGGAGGCACCGGCGTTGCCATCTACAAGGGCTATCTCTATGCCGAGACGAACGATCGCATCGTGCGCTACCAGCTGCCGTCGACTGGGATCGAACCAACCGGAGCGCCGGAGACCGTCGTGTCGGGGTTGCCGCTGACCGGCGATCATCCGATGCATCCCTTTGCGATCGACACGCAGGGCAACCTCTACGTCGATCTCGGATCCGCCACCAATTCGTGCCAAAGCCAGAATCGCATGCCGAATGTACCGGGCAACAATCCCTGCACCGAATTGGAAACCCGAGCCGGAACCTGGCGTTACGACGCCAACCGGCTGGATCAGCATTTCTCGCCTGCAGAGCGCTTCGTCACGGGTCTCCGCAACGGCGAGGGGATCTCCTTTGATTCGGCGGGCAGGATTTTGGCGACCCAGCATGGCCGGGACCAACTCGGGCAGAACTGGCCCAAGCTTTACACGTTGCAGCAGAACGCCAACCTGCCGGCCGAGGAATTGGTCCAATTGCAGCAAGGCCGCGATTTCGGCTGGCCGGAATGCTATTACGATGATGCCCAGAAGAAGCTGGTCCTCGCCCCGGAATATGGTGGCGATGGAGGAAAGGCCGTGGGCGTCTGCGCGCAAAAGGAAGCGCCGATAGCGGCGTTTCCGGCCCACTGGGCGCCCAACGACATGCTGATCTACGAGGGCAGCCAGTTCCCGTCCGCCTACAAGGACGGCGCATTCATTGCATTCCACGGCTCGTGGAACCGCGCACCGGAGCCGCAAGGCGGCTATAATGTGGTGTTCCAGCCGTTGGCCGACGGCAAGCCCTCCGGGCCGTTTGTGGTCTTCGCGGACGGCTTCGCTGGAGCGATCAAGCAGCCGGGCCAGGCGGCGCATCGCCCGACCGGGCTGGCGGTCGGGCCTGACGGTGCATTGTATATCGCCGACGATCAAGGCGGTCGGATTTGGCGCGTCACCTTCCAGGGTGGTAACAAGGCGACCGGAATTGCGGCCGCTGCGCCTGCGCCTCCCGCAGCACCGGGCGCGACATCCGCCAATGTTCTGCCGCCGGAGGGCATCCATCCCAACGCCGGCGCTAGCCAACTCCCGATACCGCCTGGCGCATCGCCGGACCAGGTCGCGTTGGGCGAGCGCATTTTTGAGGGACAGGCCGCTGGCGGGACATGCGCGGGATGCCACGGCACGAACGGCAAGGGCACGGCCGTGGGTTCCGATTTGACCAGCGGCAAGTGGCTATGGGGCAACGGTAGCGTCCAGGCGATTACCCGAACAATCGCGCACGGCGTACCGAAGCCCAAGAGCCACACGGGTGCGATGCCACCGATGGGTGGCACTCAGCTCTCCCAAGCCGATCTGGCCGCGGTAGCCGATTATGTGTGGGCGATCGGTCACCCGAAGCCGCATTGAGCTGCCCGGGCCGTGGTACTCCGCGACCGGTCAGTCGCCACAAGGGTGTTCCTCCACGCCGACGCAGTCGGACTTTTGTTCGCCCGCTTCCGAGGTGATGCTTTTATCATCGCCACACAAACAGCCACACCGCACTGCCCAGGAGAAGACTGTGATCGCTCATGTATCTATCGGCGTGTGCGACATCGACAGAAACAAACCTTTCTACGATGCTGCCCTGGAGTCGCTCGGATACAAGTGCCTGAGGCAGGCGAGAACCCTTGCACGCTGGGCGGGTACGGGCGAGAGCATTGCGCTCTGGGTCGTCTCCGCTGAGCGCCCGGTTCCGGCCGACGAAAAGTCGGGTTTGCACTTCCCGCTTTGTGGCGCCAAGCCGCGCTGCGGCCGATGCGTTTCACGCCGCTGCCTCTGCGGGACGGAACTGCTGCGGCGCAGGCAAAAATCTACCGCATGCCGATTCTTGAGGCGTCCGTAAGCGGCATTTCTCGTCAGCGCCACGGGAGTTTCAGAGCCGTTTCGGATACGAACTGGATCAGCTCGAGGACTCAGCGATTGGCGGTCTCGTCGAGGCATCCAGCGGATCGGCGGTCTTCTCGTGCCGGTTCGTTTCGGCTCGCAGAGACGCGATCAGCGGCCCTATAAGCCGCTGATTTCCACGTATCTCGCTGGTTAACATTGAGTTTCTGAATTGGAGCGGGCGAGGGGATTCGAACCCCCGACCCCAACCTTGGCAAGGTTGTGCTCTACCCCTGAGCTACACCCGCATCGCGTTGGAGTTTATCACCGTATATGATAGCGGGGGACAAGGGGTTTGCAAGCCTTGCCTTCAGGCCCTAAACCCCGGCTAGCGGGTCGGGATTCGGCTAATTCTGCAATGAAGTCCTTGATTCTACTTTTGTTCTGCCGCGATGGTAGGTTTCACCCGCGGGGTGGCGGGGAACGGCAATGGCGGATCGACTGGATTTTGAGATCGACGTTGAGCTGGAAACGGGGCTGATCACGGGTCACGCCGGGGTGCCCGGGCTGATCGAAGCGTTTCGCCAGACTGGAACGGCGGCGGTAATCGACCGAGAGATCAAGCTGAAAAGCCGCAAACGTGGCCTGAGCGCGTCGGAGATGGTCGAGAGCCTATTGGCGATGTGGGCGGCGGGTGGCGAGCGGGCTGAGGATCTCGATCAATTCCGTCAGGACAAGGCGCTGGCGCTGCTGTTGGGTCACGAGCTGCCGGCGGCGCAGACGGCGCGTGATTTCCTGGCGCAATTCCATGCCGAGGATCTGCCGCTGCTGCAGGAGGGCAAATCGAGCGTGCCCGCCGAGTCGGTGCCGCTGCTGAGTTTGGCCAAGGCCAATACCGAACTCGTGCTCGATATGCAATGCCGCCGGCCGGTGAAGACGGCAACGCTAGATGTCGACGCCACGGTGATTGCCTGCGACAAACGGGCGGCCAAGCGGGCTTATGATGGCAATCGCGGCTATCAGCCGGTGCTGGCGCTATGGGCCGAGCAGGACGTGATCCTTGCTGACGAGTTCCGCGACGGCAATGTGCCGGCTGGCTCGGGAAACCGGCGGGTGGTCGAGAAGGCGCTCGCCGCGCTGCCCGGCGGCATCGACAAGTTCTATTTGCGCGGCGACAGCGCGCTGTACGAGCATGAACTGATGCGCTGGCTCGACGAACGGGCGATCGGCTACGCGATCTCGGCCGATATGAGCCCACAACTGGCCGAATGCATCGCCGGCCTGCCGGAGGATCACTGGAAACCCGACCAACCGGAGGTCGATGCGGTCCGCGAATGGGCCGAGGTTAATTACCTGCCCAGCGACGGCATCTGGAAGAAGGACGCGGTCTCGCCGCGCCGCTATCTTGCGATCCGCATTCGCCCGCGCCAGGGCGAGCTATTGCGCGACGGCAACCGCGTGCGTCACTTCTGCATCGTCACCAACCGCTCTGATCCCGAAGGCGGCTGTGGCCTCGATCTGATCCGATGGCACCGCCAGAAGGCCGGCACCATCGAGCATGCCCATGACGTGCTAGTCAACGAACTCGCCGGCGCCGCCCTACCCAGCCAGAAATTCGGTGCCAATGCTGCCTGGCTGCGTCTCAATGTGATCCTCTACAACTTGCTCTCGGCCTACAAGCGCGTTGGCCTACCCGAGGAATTTCACACCGCCCGACCCAAGCGGCTGCGCTTTCTGCTGCTCAACACCGTCGGAAAGGTTGTCCGCCATGCCCGCGAAACCCTGCTCCGCTGCACCAAGGAGATCGCCCGCGCCCTCGCCGCACCGCCGCGAACCCGCTTCGCCCTCAACCGTCCTGCCTTAGCCGGGGTTTGAGGACAGGGGTGGCCCGATCGCATCGTGGTCCTAATGCCGCCGCCGCTGATGACCCCTGAAGAGTTGTTTGCGCGTTTCGATGAACTCGGGATGGTGCATCGGACATATTCCCATCCTCCTGTCTTCACCGTCGCGGAGGCGACGGCACTGCGCGGCAGCCTTCCGGGGGCGCACTGCAAGAGCCTTTTCTTCAAGGACAAAAAAGGCGCGTTTTGGCTTGCGGTCATGCTCGAGGAACGCCGGATCGACCTCAAGAAGCTGGCGGCGCGGCTGCTCGGCGCCGCGGTTTTCCTTTGGCGGGGCGACCGATCTTCATCGGCTTCTGGGCGTGCGGCCGGGGAGCGTCACGCCTTTCGCTCTCCTCAACGATGTCGGGCATCTGGTCACGCCTGTGCTCGATGCCGCAATGTTGCAATACGACCCGCTGAATTACCACCCGCTGGTAAACGATCGCACGACGGCGATCTCGGCCGCCGATCTGCTGCGGTTGATCGACGCCTCGGGCCATGTACCCCGGATCGTCGATCTGGCCGACCTGGAGCGCGAACCGGATCTCCGGGAGAGCTGAGCCCATCGGACGGCTTGCGCTTGTCTTACGGCGATCCTGCCGCCATGTTGTCGTTAAAACCGGAGAGAAGATTGATGCCGAGCGAACCTTTGATCGGCGGCGCGGCTGCCACCCCCGTAAAGGACGTCACTACCGCCAATTTCATGGCCGAAGTCGTCGACGGCTCGTTCGACGCGCCGGTCATCGTCGATTTCTGGGCGCCTTGGTGCGGCCCCTGCAAGCAGCTCGGGCCGATCCTCGAAAAGACCGTCCGCGCCACCAATGGCGCCGTTCGAATGGTCAAGCTCAATATCGACGAGAACCCCGAGATCGCACAGCAGATGCGTATCCAGTCGATCCCGGCGGTTTACGCCTTCAAGGACGGGCGGCCGGTCGACGGCTTTGTCGGCGCTTTGCCCGAGAGTCAGGTCAAGCAGTTCGTCCAGCGTCTGGGGGGCGGAAAGGGCGGTCCGTCGCCGGTCGAGGAGGCGCTCGGCATGGCCAAAGAAGCCGCCCAGGCCGGCGATCACGCCAGCGCCGGCGCGCTCTACTCGCAGATCTTGCAGCGCGAGCCCACTAACGTCGAGGCGCTGGCCGGTCTTGCGCGGGCGATGATCGCGCGCGGCGACCTCGCCAAAGCCAAACAGCATCTCGATCGCGTGCCCAAGGAGAGCGCGAGCCACGCCGAGATCACCGCCGCCCGCGCGGCCCTCGACCTCGCCGAGCAGGCGCAGAAGGCGATGGCTTCGGCCGGCAAATTGCGTGCCCGGCTCGCGCGGAACCCGGACGACCATGATGCGCGCCTGGAGCTCGCCACCGGGTTGTTCGGGAGCGGCGACCGGGAAGCGGCTATCGACGAACTATTGGCCCTATTCAAACGCGACCGCGAATGGAACGAGCAGGCCGCTCGCAAGCAGCTGCTCAAATTCTTCGAGGTGATGGGTCCGACCGACCCGCTGACCCTGAGCGGCCGGCGCCGGCTTTCTTCTGTAATGTTTTCCTGAACGGAGGGCATGATGAGCGAGCGGCGCGGTGGAGCGGCGCTCCCCGCCATTCTCCCGATCTTTCCGCTGACCGGCGTTTTGCTGCTCCCGCGCGGCCGGCTGCCTCTGAACATCTTCGAGCCGCGTTATCTTGCGATGACACGCGACGCGCTCGCCGGCGAGCGCCTGATCGGCATGGTCCAGCCGAGCGATCCGGCGGCGTCAGGCAGCAATCCGCCGGTTTATCCGACGGGTTGCGCCGGCCGCATCACGTCGTTTTCCGAGACCGAGGACGGCCGCTTTTTGATCACCTTGACAGGCGCCTCTCGTTTTCGGATCCGCGAGGAGCTACCGCTCCTAGAAGGCTATCGCCGCGTTGTCCCGGACTGGCACGAGTTTGCCCGCGATGTCGAGGGCGAGGAGATGCCCGAGTTTGATCGCGAGCGGCTGATGCGCGGGCTGAGGGGGTATTTTCAGCAGCACCAGATCTCGGCCGATTGGGATTCGATCACCTCGGTCGGGGGCGAGCGGCTCGTCACCTCGATTGCGATGATCTGCCCCTTTGACCCGAGCGAGAAGCAGGCGCTGCTCGAGGCGCCGGATCTCGGCGAACGCGCGCGCCTGCTGACGGCGATTGTCGAGATGGCGGTAATGCAGCGCCCGAGCGAGGGCACCGGCGCCCGTCACTAGGCGGATTTTGGCTGATACCGGAGGGACGGGATGGAAGGAACACCGGAAATCGATCCAAAACTGCTGGAGATTCTCGTCTGCCCGCTGACCAAGGCGCCGTTGCGCTACGATCGCGAAGCCCAGGAGCTGATCAGCGAGGAGGCGGGTCTGGCCTACCCGATCCGTGACGGAATCCCGATCATGCTCGTCGACGAGGCGCGCCCGCTACGCGACGACGAGACCGCGACCAAGCGCCTGCCGGCGCCTTGAGGACCAAGTGAGCGCTGGCGGGACGGCGCGCTGGCCGGTGGAACTGCGCTTGAAGCGGGCGGAAAAGCTGCTTGAGATCGCGTTCGACGACGGCAGCCATTTTCAACTTGCCGCCGAGTATCTGCGCGTCGAAAGCCCGTCCGCGGAGGTTCAGGGCCACGGTGCGGGACAGAAGACGTTGGTCCACGGCCGCGCCCATGTCGGGATCATGGAGCTGGAACCGGTCGGCAATTACGCCGTGCGGATTAAATTCGACGATTTGCACGACACCGGGATTTATTCTTGGAACTACCTCTACCAGCTGGGTGTCGAGCACGGAAAGCGCTGGCGCGAGTATATCGACGCTCTCGCCGCAAACGGATTAAGCCGGGAACCCTAAAGCGGTTCGCCGCGGACGAGACGCGGCAGGTCGCCCGCGATCCCCATCGCGTCACGCATCAGGAGGCGTTTGAGCGGCGGGAGACGATTGACTGCTGCGAGCCCGATATCGCGAGCGAGCTGGACCAGGGGAAGCGAATTCGAGAAGAGTCTATTGAGGCCGTCGGTGACCGCTACAAGCGCCAGCGCATCGAAGCGGCGCCACTGCTGGTAACACACCAGCACTGATTCGTCGCCGATATCGAGACCCAAGCGTCGTGCATCGATTACCAGCTCGGCGAGGGCGGCGACGTCGCGTATGCCGAGATTGAGCCCCTGGCCAGCGATCGGGTGGATCGTGTGCGCCGCCTCGCCGACGAGAGCCAGCCGGGGTGCGGCGTAGCTTTCGGCCAGCAGCAACGTGAGGGAGTAGGTCCAGCGCGGCCCGATCGGCTCGACGGCCCCGAGAAAATCGCCGAAGCGCGCGGCCAGCTCTGTCGCGAAAGCCGCATCGGAGAGAGCGACAAGGCGCGGCGCCAGCTCCGCCCGTTCCGTCCAGACGATCGAGGATCGGTTTCCGGTCATCGGCAGAATGGCGAACGGGCCGGCCCGCATGAAATGCTCGACGGCGATGCCATGGTGCGGGCGCTGGTGCCGCACTGTCGTGACGATGCCGGTCTGCGGATAGCGCCATTCGACCGTTTGGATTCCCGCAGCGCATCGTAACGGGGATTCTCGGCCGTCGGCGGCCGCGACGAGCCGGGCTCGGATTTGCCGCCCGTCCGAAAGCACTGCGGTCGCGCCGAATGCCGTGGTCGAGACCGAGCCTACGGCGACCGGCGCCAGAAAAAGCAGGTTCGGGATCGATCTTACGCGATCGGCCAGGGAGCGCCTGAGAATGCGGTTCTCGACGATGTAGCCGAGCGGGGCGCCGGTGCCGAGTTCGCGATGGTCGTAATGAAGGAACAGCGGTGAATTACCGTCGGCGACCCGGATCTCGAGGATCGGCTCGGCATCGGGCGCGATGTCCGGCCACAACCCGATCGCGTCGAGGACCTTGTGCGAACCGTAGCCGATTGCCGAGCTGCGCCCGTCGAAATCATCGGCGAGCAATGCCGCGGGATCCTGCCGATCGACTATCGCGACCGTGAGCCCCGCGCCGGCGCACGCGACGCCGAGCAGCAGCCCGGTGAGCCCGCCGCCGGCGATCAGGAGCTCGACATCGTCGTTCACCGCTACCCCTCGGCGCGGAGCACCTTGCCGCCGACGGTGACCGGCTTTGCCGCGATCAAGACGAAAGCGATCACGCAGGGCTCGGTTCCGCGGTTGACCCAATTGTGGATCGTGCCGCGCTGTACCAGCACGTCGCCTGCTTTCAGATGAACGGTCGTACCGTCGAGCTCCATGTCCACCTGGCCCGACATCACGACGGCGTAGTCGATCGAGTCAGTGCGATGGTTACGCGGGCTGACCCCGGGCGCCAGCTCTAGAATGCGAAAAACGGTGCCGTTGTCGAGCGTCGTGCCGGTCTTGCGCAGGCCGGCGTCCTCCTCGCCGGTGTTGTCAACCGGAAAGCCGTCGGTCGTCCACACGACGCAAGCGGTGGCCCCCGGGCGGGAAGAGACGAGGTTTTCCGCGACTTCGTCGATCTTGATGATGGCATGCCCGGACGCGTCGTGGCCGGTAACCACCCGGCGGATCTTTAGAGCCATCAAGGGCCTCCTCGGCTGCGGTCGTTAGGGTCGGTACGATCTTTCCCCGAGACCGTCAAAATCTGCAACAATCCTGGGTCATGCAGCTGCGCGTCCGATCGATTGCCTATCTCGCCGAAGCCATCAACGGCTATGAGCTGGTCGACCCGCGCGGCCGCGACCTTCCGCGCTTTGCGCCGGGTGCCCATGTCGAGGTGCGGGCCGGCGGCTTCTTGCGGCGATATTCCTTGTGGAACGACGCTGCCGAGCGCCGGCGCTATTGCATTGCGGTATTGCGCGAGGATGCGAGCCGCGGCGGGTCGCGACATCTGCACGAGAATGTCCGGGCCGGCGACCTTGTCGAGATCTCGCCGCCGCGCAACAACTTCCCGCTCGACCCGACGGGCGAACGGCATCTCCTGATTGCGGGCGGCATCGGCATCGCGCCGATCATGTCGATGGTCACGGAATTGCGGCGGCGCCGCGCCGAATTCGAGGTCCATTACTGCACGCGCTCGCCCGAGCGAACGGCGTTCCGCCGCGAGCTGGCCCCGCTCGCCGCCGAGGGGCGCCTGTGCTTCCACCACGATGGCGGCGATCCGGCGCGGGGTCTCGACATCAGGGCGACCCTGCGCGAAGCGCGCCAGGGAACTCATCTCTATCTCTGCGGACCGGCGCCGCTGATGGCCGCGGCGGCGGAGGCGGCACGGCATTGGCCGGCCGGCGCCGTGCATTGCGAATACTTCACCGGGGTGCCGGAGCCGGCTGCCGCGGAGGACCAGCCGTTTCGCGTGCGATTGGCCAAAACCGGCGGCGATTACGAAGTGCGCGCCGGCGAGACGATTGCCGAGGTGCTGCAGCGCCATGGCGTACCCGTCCGAACATCCTGTGAGCTGGGCTATTGCGGGACGTGCCTGACGCCCTACCTCGCCGGCGAGCCGGATCACCGCGACCAGGTCCTCGAAGAGAATGGTCGCCAGCGTTACGTATTGATCTGCTGCTCACGGGCGAAGACCCCCGTCCTCGTCTTGGATTTGTAGGTGCAAATCAGTTTGCTCGTTCGAGCACCGCGTTGAACAACCTGACCCTGTCCTCCTGGTAATTTCGCGCCGAATTGCGCGCAATCGCCGCCCAATCGGGTCCGACCAGCAAATGGATCCCGAGCAGTGGCGGCGGGCCCTCGGCCGCTTGGGTCCAGGATCGGGATGATGTACTCGTGGTATCGTGCCAGGTGACGACGCGAAACCCGGCGGCTTCGAGCTTGGCGCGCGTCGCCTCCGCGGTCAGCAGAAAGCTGATGCTCGCCTCCGCCGCCCAGGGCACCGGGTAATGCGGCTCCCCGCCGGGACCGCTGACCACTTCCTGCAACGCCAAGCCGGCCTTCAGGTTTGAGGACGCGGTGCATCTCGGAATAGAGCCGATCGCGATCGGCGATATTCATCGAAGCGTTCTGCGACCATACCACGTCGAAGCTCCCGTCTTCGAACGGCAGATCGAGCGCATTGCCCTGGCGATAACCGACCTTTTCCGTCAATCCCGTGAGCCGGGTCAGCATCTCCGCCACACGGCAGAATTCGGCGGTCAGGTCGATGCCCTCGACTTGGCAGCCGTAGCGGCTGGCAAGAAACCGAGATGGCCCGCCAATCCCGGAACCGATGTCGAGCACCCGCTCGCCCCCGCGGAATCCGAGGAGATCGGCCAATCGGATTGTCGCCTGCCGCTGCCCGCCGTGAAACTCGTCGACTGGAGCCAGATCGTCCGGCGTCAAATGCTCGATGTCCTTCCCGGCCTGCTTCAGCGCCGCGAGAATGATCTCGCCGAGATCCTGACGGCTGTAGTGAGTCTCGACGGGATTTTGTGGCAATTCTTTCTCCTATTCGTCGAAACAGGCAGGACCGCTGTTATTCGCTGATAATACAGCCAAAAAACAGCCAGGTAGGCCGCGCACCGCCGCGGAAATCTCGCTTCGTGGAACTTTGATCGCTGTTGTCGTTGGCTGTTCCGTCGCTGTTTGCTGGCTGTTTACCGTTATTGCCGACAGCGGTCTAATCGACGTGTCGCGATAGCCGCCATCGTCGAAATTAGTCTATCGCTCCATTGTGGCGATTTTTCGGTAGTCTCACAGTTTCCAAACCCAGGCGGTCCCGCCAAAACTCATCAGCCCTGATCGGGCGGAGCGGGCAACCGCCGTCGATCGCGCGCCGGGGCTGCTTGGCGCGCACCGGCCATGCTCGCGGCGAGCATCCCTTCGAGACGGCTCACTCGATCCCGAAGGTCGGCGATTTCTTGGGCCATCCGCGCCAGATCGGCCGAGCTATTGCGAACCCGTTCATCGAGCAGAATGACCTGGCGGAGAGCCCTTATCGCGTCGCCATATAGGCTCACGCCGCCGCGGTCTCCTTCCCACGGCGGGTTGCCGGACTGCGTCTCGACGGCCAAGCTAAGCTCTCGGCTACTTTTCTGTGGCACTCGTCGGCAATCCGCAGGGTTTCCGGATGGAGTTCGTTGAACGCATCGACGAGAGCCCGGAGCTCCGCTGCCTCCTCCTGAGTGCCCAACTCGAAGGCCTCGACCGCACGCCGAACGACCTCCCCGGCAGACACGCCGAGGGCACGCGCCTTAGCGTCGAGCGCGGCCCGCTCCTCCGGCGACATCAGAATCATCAATCGAGCTGAGGCTGCCATGTATCGCCTTGTCCCACCCCGCATATATGCATGAATATATATAACACCTCACGGCCGCCGCCAACTCCCATGGAGATCCGCAAATGCGCCTGTTGATCGCGATGATGAAGCACGAGACCAACACGTTCTCGCCGGTGCCGACCCCGCTGGCGCGGTTCGGTAATGGTCCGGGGCCGCTCTATGGGGAGGCGGCGATCCGCGCGTTTCGCGGCACCGGCACTGGCCTCGGCGCGTATCTCGATCTGGCGGCCCGTGAGGGTGCGGAGATCGTATTGCCGATCGCCGCCGGGGCGCCGCCGAGCCGCCCGGTTGATGACGATGCCTATGCGCACATTACGGATACGATTTCCGAGGCTGTGGCGCGCGGCGGGTTCGACGCCATCATGCTCGATCTGCACGGCGCGATGGTCACCGAGAGCCTCGAGGACGGCGAGGGCCAGTTCCTGAAGCGGCTGCGCGCGATCGACCCGAAGACACCGATCGCCGTCTCGCTCGATATGCACGCCAATCTCTACGACGAGATCATCGCCAATGCGACGGTGGTGACCGGCTATCGCACCTACCCGCATATCGACACCTACGAGACCGCCAGGCTCGCCGGCGAGATCCTGTTGCGCACGATCCGCGGCGAGGTGAACCCGGTCATGGCGTGGGGCAACGTACCGATGCTGCCGCATGTGATGCGGCAAGGCACCGATGACCATCCGAACAAGGAATTGCAGCACCGCTGCGCCGCGATGACGGCCGACGGCGCATTGGCGGCGAGCCTCTTCACCGGCTTTCCGCATGCCGACATCACCAATGCCGGATTGAGCGCGGTGGTCGTGACCGACGGCGATTTGAAGCTCGCCGAGGATCTGCGAGACGAGCTGCTGGACCGGGCTTGGGTCGAGCGCGAGGCTTTTGTGTACGACATCGAGTCGCTGAAGGAATCGATCGCCCGCGCCAAGGCAATGCCGCCGGGCGAGGGGCCGATCGTATTACTCGACCATTACGACAACTGTGCTTCCGGCGGCACGATGGACACGACCACGGTGCTGGCGGAAATCCTTCGTCAAGGGCTCGAGAACGTCGCCGCCTTTGCTATCTATGATCCCGAAGCGGTGCAACGGGCGATCGCGGCCGGGATCGGTTCCAACGTCAGCCTGCCGATCGGCGGCAAGATCGAGATGCCGGCAATCCCGGTCGAGAGCCCGCCCTTGACCGTCACCGGCACGGTCAAGACGATCTCGAATGGCCGTTACCGCAATCGCGGCCCGATGGGGCGCGGCGTGCAGATGGATATGGGACCATCGGTGGTGCTCGATACCGGGCCGGTCGAGATCGTCCTGATCTCGCGCCATGTCGAGCCATCGGACCTAAACTGCCTGGTGAGCCTCGGCATCGACCCGCTGCAGAAACGCTATGTCATGCTCAAAAGCCGCATCCATTGGCGGGCCGGGCTCGGCAAGCTCGCGAAAGCCGTCGTCGAGTGTGCCGGCGTCGGTGTTTGCACTTCTGACTATAGCCAGCTGCGATTCAACAAGGTCCGCCGCCCGATCTACCCCCTCGACCTGCCGAACCGGTGAGATGGCGGAAGGCGCTGCGCTTTTCCGCCCTACGCTGCTACAAACACGGTCGAGATCGTAAGGCGGAAAAGCGTCAGCGCATTCCGCCGGGTTCTGACTGGCGGAGAGGAGGCGACATGGACGGCATCACCCAGCTGCTCGAAGCCGACCGGCGCTACCTGGTTCACCCGTTGCATCATCCCGACGACCACCGTCAGCCGCTGGTTGTCGTCGAAGGGCATGGGGCCATGTTGCGCGGTGCCGATGGCCGCGAATACATCGACGGGCTCTCGGGTCTGTGGAACGTCAATGTCGGACACGGAAGAGGCGAGCTGGCCGATGCCGCTGCGGCGCAGATGCGGCGGATCGCGTTTGCGTCGGCCTATATCGGCGCGACGAACGAGCCCGCCGTCCGCCTCGCGGAGAAGATTGTCCGCCACGCCTATTCGAATTCGGCCGCGGTTTATTTTACGACGGCCGGCGCCGAGTTCGAACAAGTCTGCATTCAAATTTGCGCGGTATTACTGGAAGGTCAAAGACAAGCCGCAGAAGACAAAGATAATCTCGCGCATCCACGCCTATCACGGGGTGACGATGGCGGCAATGAGCGCCACGGGCATGCCGATCTTCCACAAGATGTTCGGGCCGCTCGTGCCAGGGTTCATCCAGGTGCCGCCGCCTTACGCCTATCGCTGGACCGGGAACGAGGAGCCGGGGATCGGCGCAGCCGATGCGGTCGAAAAAGCGATCCTTGCCGAAGGTCCCGATACCGTCGCGGCAGTCATTGCCGAGCCGGTCATGGGGGCGGGCGGTGTCATTGTGCCGCCGGCTTCGTATTTTCCGCGTTTGCGCGAGATCTGCGACCGCCACGATGTGTTGTTGATCACCGACGAAGTGATTACCGGCTTTGGCCGCACCGGCCGGTGGTTTGCGCTGGGGCACTGGGGGGTCGAGCCGGACCTCGTCTCTTTCGCCAAGGGGGTGACGAGCGGTTACCTGCCCCTGGGCGGCGTCATCGCGTCGAAACGCGTTCACGAGGCGATCGAGAGCGCGCCGGCCGACCGGAAATTCATGCATGCGGCGACCTATTCCGGCCATCCCGTCTGCTGCGCGGTGGGCCTGCGCAACGTCGAGATCATCGAGAACGAGGGTCTCGTCGAGCGTGCCACAGTGATGGGGCGCCGCCTGCTGGCCGGGCTCGAAGGGCTGCGCGACCTGCCGGTCGTCGGTGACGTGCGCGGGCTCGGCATGATGTGCGGCATCGAGCTGGTCGCCGACCGCAATACCAAAGCGCCGGCGCTCGGGCTCGGCGGGCGCTTTGTCCGCGAGGCGTTGGCGCGCGGTCTGTTGCCGCGCATTCAAGTCGGCAGCGCCGATCCGCCGATCGGCGACACGATTTGCCTCGCGCCGCCGCTGATGACCCCGCCCGAGGTGCTCGACCGCATCCCGCAAATCTTGCGCGAGGCCATTGTCGCAGCGATGCGCTAGATCAAATTGGCGGTGTCATTGCGGGGAGCGCCCTGCGCGACGAAGCAATTTCGACCGACCCAGCGCTCAGTTGCCCGTGATTGCTTCGCTGGCGCTCGCAATGACTCTCGAGCAGTCTTTCGAGATTACGCCACCCGGTCACCTTGCTTGATCTCGACGGTGCGGTTGTCGACCGCGGGCAGCATGCGGGCGGGGTCGCGGGTCACGACGACGTCGAGCACGGTCGGGCGGGTGCGCTCGCCGAGGCCGGCCTGGAGCGCGTCGCCGAGCCGCTCCGGATCCTCGACACGGATGCCGTTGCAGCCCATCGCGCGGGCGATTGCGGCATAATCCATCTCGACGAGGTCGGAGGATTGATAGCGCCCGCGAAAGATGGCGTGCTGCAATGCCTTGACGTAACCCGAGGCGGCATTGTTGACGACGACGATCGTCAGCCCGATGCCGGCACGCCGGGCTGTTTCGAGCTCGCCGAGCATCATGTTGAACCCGCCATCGCCGGTGATCGCGACGACGGGGGTCGAGCAGGAGCGGCCAGAGCCGCCCCGATCCCGCCCGGCAGCCCGTAGCCGATCGACGCCAGACCGCGGTCCGGGATGAAGTGCCGCCCCGGCGATTTCGTATCGTAGAGCAGCCCGGTCCAGTGGCCGGCAAAGCCGCCATCGGCGACGAGGATGCTGTCCGCCGGCAATGCGTTATTGAGCTCGGTGCAGAGCCGAGCCATGTGGATCGGCCGTTCCTCCGAGTTGAGGCGCTCCGCCGCCTCGTCGCGCCATGACGCCATCCGGGAGGGGATCTCGGCGACATAATCGGCGCGCGCCGCCCGCGCGCGCCTCGTCTCGTCCGCCAATGCCTCGGTGATGTCCTCCAGCCCGGCCCTGGCGTCACCCCACAGCGCCACGTCTGCTGCTCGGCAACGGCCGATCTCCTCCGCGACGATATCGAGATGGATCAGCGGGATCGTTTCCGGCGGCAAAACGTAGCGCTTGGTCGCAATCTCGCCGAGCTTGCAGCCGACGACGACGAGGCAGTCCGAAGCCTCGATCAATTCGTTGGCGATCCGCGAATAACGGCCGAAGAGCCCGACGGAAAGCGGATGCGTGCAGGGGATGCCGCCCTTGCCGCTCATCGTATGCGCAACCGGGATCGACTGGGCCTCGGCAAAGCCAAGCAGCGCGTCGTATCCGACCGAGAGATGGATGCCGCCGCCGACCAGGAGCAGCGGCCGCTCGGCACGCGCGATCAGCGCGGCGGCGCGGGCGACGTCCGCCCGATCCGGCCGGATGCGCCGCGCCGGCACGCTCAATGTCGACGGATCGATCGCAAAATCTTCGGCAGTGAAGTCGTGCTCGCCGTGGCAGACATCCTCGGGAACGTCGAGCAGCACCGGCCCCGGCCGGCCGGAGGTCGCTACCGCAAAAGCGCGGCGCAGCAGCTCGGGGACGCGGCTCGTCATTTCGACCCGCATCAGCTCCTTGACCGCCGGCCGCAAGATCTCCGTCTGACGGCATTCCTGCGTCATGTTCTTCCAGGAATGCGCGCGATTGGTGTCGCCGGCCAGCGCAATGATCGGCACGCCGGCGTTGAGGCTCTCGATCAGACCGGTCACGAGGTTGGTGGCGCCGGGACCGAGCGTGCCGTCGCACACGCCGGGACGATTGGTGACCCGCGCATAGGCGTCCGCGGCGAACGCACCGCATCGCTCGTCGTTGATCAGGAAGTGCCGCATGCCGAGCTGCGCCAGCGCGTCGTAGAACGGCAGCAGCTGAAACCCGCCCATCCCGAACATCGGTCCGACCTCGGCGAGCCGCAGCATCTCGGCGAGGGCTCGCCCGCCGTTCATGCGGCCTGAGGGCCGGTTGCTGGCGGCAGCTTGCTCTGTCATGTCGTCCTCCCTTTTCCCGCCGCGGCACGGCGGACGATCTCGACGAATTCCCGCGCGGTCATGCCCGGTGCGATGCCCAGCGCGGCGGCGCGCCGGTTGACGCGCGTCAGAATACCGTCTTCGTAGGTCGATCGGGCATCGCCGATCCGGGCGCTCGACGCGGCGACCGTGCCAGCGGCGATGCCGCGGCTGTCGAGCGCCGGCAGCCTCGTGACGCCGGCCTCGTCGATCCCGATCCCGGCATCATTGAACAATGCAGCGAGCGCGTCGTTCTTGAGCGCGGTGTCAGGCCGGCCGCCGAGGAGCCCGCCATGCGAGCCGGTCACGACAACCGCCCCGACATGCTCGGCGCCGACCAGCGAAGCCGAGTCGAGCGCCCACACGGCAGGCGGCTCGTCGATCAGCAGGAAGGCGGCTTCCAGAGCCGGGGGAGGCTCGCGCAGGCTCGGGCCGGCTTGCTGCAACGCCGCCGCGGCGTCTCGGCAGGCCAGGCCGGGCTGGCACCCGATCGCGATCGCGGGCGAGTTCGCGTGAGTGACGATGCCGCGCGCCATCATGTCGGGCCCGTCTCCGATGCGCGCCGTTTGATGTCCGACTGCGGCAGCAGGAATGCCGAGCCCGGCCAGATAATCGAGCCCGGCGATGCCGGCCTGGTCCCGCCCCACCCCGGCATCGTTGAAGACAGCTGCCGCAACGCGCAGCTTTGCCGCGACATAGGCGGCATAAATCCCGCCATGGGAACCGTTGACGACAACCGCTCCCGCCGCCTCCGCTCCAACCCGGGTGATGCTGTCGGCGGTCAGCACCGGCGCAAGCTGTGTGAGAGGCAAGGCCCACTTCCCCCAAACGCATGACGCTTAGATCATGCCGCGGGAACCGGGCGAAGAACAATGATCACGAAGGAGCCGCCGGTTGGCAGCATTCACCGCCGCCGCTCGTTAGCGTTCAGGATTAGCTCCGCATGAGAGATTGCGATGACGAATGGGTCTGCAGGCAGCCAGCTGGGTCACGGCGACCGGCCGCGCGTCGTGGTCGTCGGGGCCGGCTTTGGCGGGCTCGAAGCGGCGCGCAAGTTGGCGCGGTCACCGGTCGATGTGACAGTGATCGACCGCCGCAATTACCATCTATTCCAGCCGCTGCTCTACCAGGTAGCGACAGCGGCATTGTCTCCGGCCGACATTGCGCAGCCGATCCGAGCGGTTCTGCGCGATCAGCAGAACGCGACGGTGTTGCTCGACGAGGTGATTGGCGTCGACGTCGCGGCAAGGCGGGTCGAGACCCGCTTTGGGGCGGACCAGAGCTACGATTATCTGATCCTGGCGACCGGGTCGCAATACGCCTATTTCGGCCATGATGAGTGGCCGAGACTGGCCCCGGGCCTCAAATCGATCGACGACGCCACATTGATCCGCCGCCGCGTGCTGTTCGCCTTCGAAGAGGCGGAAAACGTGACGGACCCCGAGATACGCCGGCGCTTGTTGACCTTTGTCCTGGTCGGCGCCGGCCCGACCGGCGTCGAGATGGCCGGAGCGCTCGTCGAACTTGCCCACGCGTCATTGTCTCGTGACTTTCGCAACATCAATCCCCACACCGCGCACATCGTGCTGGTCGAGGCTGGCCCGCGCGTGCTGTCGGGCTTCCCGGAGAGGCTAGCCGCTTTCGCCCGGCACTCGCTCGAGCGGATGGGGGTCGAAGTGCTGCTCGACACGCCGATTGAAGCGATCGACAGAGATGGCGTCGTAGCGCGCGGCAAGCGCATCGAAGCGGCAAACGTCATCTGGTGTGCCGGTGTCGAGGCCTCGCCGGCGGCGCGATGGCTTGGCGTCCCCGCCGACAAGAGCGGCCGGATCAGGGTCGCCGCCGATTTGTCGGTGCCGGGTCATGCGGAGATCTTCGTCATCGGCGATGCCGCCTTGGTCACCGGGCCGAGGGGCGACCCGCTGCCCGGTCTCGCGCCGGTCGCCAAACAGCAGGGCCAATATGTCGGAGAGGTGGTCGCCCGTCTTGTCCGCCGCGAGCCGGAGGTGCCGCCGTTCCGCTATCGCGATAAGGGCGCGCTCGCCACGATCGGCCGCCACTCGGCGATCGCCGATCTCGGCTGGGTCAAGCTGACTGGCCCGGTCGCCTGGGTTCTCTGGGGCATCGTCCACATCTTTTTCCTGATCGGCTTTCGCAGCCGGATGGTGGTTTTCCTCAACTGGACATGGGCATGGCTGACCTACGGCCGCGGTGCGCGGCTGATCACCGGAGACACAACCCCGCTCGCTGCGGCAGCAAAACCGATCCCCCGCGCAACGCTTGACAGGGCAGATCCGAACGCGCGGCTGCACGCAACCGGGATTGCCGTCGAAACCATGGCGCTGCCAGATCCGAAAGCATGATTGGGTGACAGCCTGGCATCCGCGGCTTGTCGCTCTAGGCTATTCGACGCGTCGAACTGCCGCACCGTCTGCGCCGAGGCTCAACATCATGAATATGTCCAAATCCAGCTTTAGACGAGGATTCCAGGAAACCCGGTGCCGAGACAGTGTGCGTTTCGAAGATCATTCTTTTCCGCCCGGCCCCCCCGGTCGGCAACCGTCGGAGACGGCAGCAAGGTTTTACACTGCTCGAGCTTCTGGTCGTGCTCGCGATCTTGGGGCTCCTGATCGGCCTTGTCGCGCCTGCCGCGCTGCGACAACTGGGCTCCGCCAAGGAAAAGATCGCGCACCAATCGATCGAGCGCCTTGCCGGAGTGCTCGACATTTACAAGCTGGATGTTGGCACCTATCCCTCGACCGACCAAGGTCTGCAGGCGCTGATTACCCGGCCATCCGGGGTCACCCGATGGAACGGACCTTACCTGAAGGGAGAGAAGCTGCCCGAGGATCCGTGGGGCCGACCCTTCGTGTACCGCAGCCCGAGCCAGCGGCCCGGGCACGAATACGACCTGTTGTCGCTCGGCCCGACAGGTCAGCCCGGTGGCACGGGCGAGGCCGCGACCATCTTCAACGAGTGAACGGCGGCTGAGGCGAGCCCAGAGGCGCGTCCGAATTGAGGCTGCTGCCCCAGGCGAGCACAGCGTAGCCCTGCGGCAGAGTCACCGCGGTGCGGACCACCGCAGTCCGCGTTACCCGAGCGTTGCCAGGCCCGGCCGCGAGCGCGGTAATCCGCACCATCAGCGCATCCGGCGCCGCCGCCGGACCCGGTTGGACCACTGGCTGGCCTGCCGTCGACGTCATGGCGAGCGCAGCCGCCACGACCGGATCGGTGGTGGCCGGGTTCGGTTCCTGCGGACCGAACAATGTCAAATGCGGGCGGATTGCCAACAGCACGGCAGGGGTCATGCCGAGCACCCGACCGAGTTCGCTGAGCGTCTCGAACGGTGCGCCCGGCGGACCATAATCGAGCCCGGCCGCGCGATAGTCGGCAAGGAGCGCTTCTTGCGGCCGCGGGGCCGCTGCGGAACCCACCCATTCGCTTATCGCGGTGGCGATGCGACGGGCCGTCTCGGGGTCGCTGCCGATCACCCGCAGCAGAGCCTCAATGAGAGCGGGTGAAGCCGTGCTCGGGTTGATCCACGAGGCCTCGTCCTGGATCCGTAAGATGACCTGGATACCGCCGACCGCGACTTGACGCGGCGTGCCGTCGACCGGCCACCGCTGTTCCGGGTTCGGATCCGAAAGGTTGAAGATGGTCTCGAAGATGGCGCCGTCGGCGGCGGCTTGGGAGGCCGAGTTGGCCACGAGATTGCCGGCGATGCGGATCTCCGTCCGCCCGCTCGCCGTCAAATGCGCGACGATGAAGCCGATCAGCACCAACGTCCAAAGCACGATGATCAGCGCGAACCCGCCGTTCCGACGGCATTGCGCCGATCCTGGCGGAAACCGGCGCGGCATCGCCTACAGCTTGTTCGGGTTCGCCAGCCCGGGAGAGCCCTGGCGCTGCAACTGCGGTGGGACCAGCCCGGCGTTGATCAGCTGATTGCGCAAATCCTCGGTCAGCGCACGGGCATCGCGCTGATCGTGCACGACGTGCGGGCGTGATCAGCACCAACAGTTCCGTGCGCTTGCGCGCGTTGCTTTGGGTCGAAACCAGCGTGCCGAGGATCGGGATGTCCTTGAGGAAGGGAATACCACTGTTATCATTCGAGACATTGTCGCGGATCAGACCGGCCATCCCGACGGTCTGGCCGTCCTGGACAGCCACCCGCGTGCGGAATGTCTGATCGTCAAAGGTCGGCGAGCCTTGAACCGTGTTCGCCGCCGCCGGCGCGACGTCGCTTACCTCCTGGGCGATATCGAGCGAAACCAAGCCGCCGGAATTGACGCGCGGCGTCACCTGCATGATGACGCCTGTCGAATGATAGTCGACGCTGTTGACGACCGGCGCGTTCGCCGCGAGCGTGCTTGTCGCCGTCCCGGTCAGCACCGGCACCTGCTGGCCGACCTGGAGACGTGCCGGCTCGTTGTCGAGAACCATGACCTGCGGCGCCGAGAGCACCTTGACCTTGGTGATAGCGGCGAGCGCTGAGAGCGCGACATTCGGGGATTTGCTCAGCGTGAAAAAGGGAACAGTCGAGGGAAAGGTCAGGCTGCCGAGAGCAGGAAGTCCCGAGAGCGGGCCCAGGGTGTTGGCGATGTGGTCGGCCTTGAAGAAGAATTGCGTGCCGTATTGCAGCGAATCATTGAGGTCGACCTCGGCGATCGTCGCCTCGATCAGCACCTGGAGCGGGATGATGTCGATCTTGCGCAGCATCCCCTCGACCACCGCGTATTCACTCGGCGTCGCATAAACCAACAGTGCGTTGTTGCGTCGGTTGGCGATAATGCGCATGCGGTTCTCGGGCGCAGCACCGCCGGGCCCGGTCTCGGCCGACAACGGCTCGGTGGCGGGAGGCGCTGCTTCGCCCGCCGCCCCCGGCGGGGGAAACCCGGCACCTAGGCCACCCCCGGCCCCGGGACCGCCGGCTCCCGGCAGGCCGGTAGTGACGCCCGCCCCTCCGCCGGCCCCCCCAAGGCCTGCCGTAGACCCTTGACCACCAAAACCCGTCGTGCCGCCTCCTGGGGGGCGCCCGCCACCGATCTGCAGCTGCTCGGCGCCGGGCGCAGTGCTCCCCGGCGGGCCGGGCGTCGGGGCGACATTGCGTGGCGTGAACGCGCGCTGGAGGAGGTTTTCGAGATCGGCGCTCTGGCCGTTCTGTACGTAATAGACATGCCAGGTCCGCGCGGTGGCGTCCTCGAGCTCGTTGGTGAGCCGGAAAAATCGTCTTGCCGCATCGATGTAGCGGGGCTGCGACGACACGACGAGAACGGCATTGACCCGATCCATCGGAACGACGCGCACGATGCCGCCAAGAGCACCTTCGGTCTGAGCCTGCAATACCCGCTCGAACTCGCTGGCCCGCTTTGCCGGATCGCTGTCGCCGACCGGAAAGAGGGCATAGGACTGACCTGCCAGAATGTCGATATCGAAAGCCCGGATGAGACCGACCAGGGTCTGGCGGACCGAGGCGTCCCCGGAGACGATTATCGCGTTGGGCGCCGGGTCGGCGGCAATTTTCCCGCCCTCTGCAACATAGGGTTCGAGCACCTTGGCAAGATCCTTGGCCGAGGCGTAACGCAACGGCACGACCTGGGTACCGGCGCCTATCGCGTTCGCGCCGGAGACAAGGTTGCGGGTCGCACCCGCGGGCAGCGGGACCACGGCGTAGACCCCATTCCGTTCGATCAACGTCGCACCATTCGCGTTGAGCAAGGTTTCGAGCGTCGGTATCAACGCCGAACGCTGCATCGGGGTGCCGGTCTCGATGGACCCGGTGCCATGCACGTTAGGGTCGATCGTGTAGTTCAGGTTGAGTGTAGTCCCGAGAATCGTGCGTACGATCTCCCGTATGTCGGTGTCGACAAAATTGAGGGTTATATCGCCGGTCTGAGTGGTGGCCGCGCCCGGACCCGGCGGTGGAACCACGGGCGTTTCTGCGGCGCCGGACGCGACAAAGGGACGTTGCCGGCTGCGATCGGTGGGGATCGCACCGTTTATTCGGGGCTCCGCAGCTTGCAAGTTGCTCGGCTGCTCCAACGGCTCCAAACCCGGCTGCGCCGGCAGCTGACAATTAGCCAGCACGACGAGGGCTACGGCGGCGGCTAGAGGCCGAATGGGGTGCCGCGAGTTCGACATTTACCGCTGCTGGCGCAACCGCGCTGCCCGCGGCGGCGCGCCGGGAGGAACGACGGGAACACCTGGAGGCGGCTGCGCGACGGCCGGAGCCGGACCCGGCATAGGCACGCGCGGCCTGCCGGCGGCCGGCGGGGTTGGCACTCGGCCGCCCGCTTGACCGATCGGAGCGGGTGGCGGGGCTAAATTTGGATCGATCTTTGGCTGCAAGGTTTTGGTTCCACTCGGGCCGCTCAATGAGACTTCGCGGGGCGTGATGCTCTCGACCCGCCAGCCGCTTACGGCGTCGCCTTCGGCGACTTTTAGCGGTTTGTCGCCGCTGACCGCGAATATCGCCATGCGGTGGCGTGGCGTCGTAACGATGCCGGTCAGCCTCGCATCGGTGAGATCGAAGTCAGCGGCTCCGCTGGGAGCGTTCTGAGGAGGCCGCCGCGTGCTGCTGAAAAGCGGCCGGGCGAGCACCGTGGCGAGCAACTCCTCCGGTCTCGGGTTCTGCTGCCGCGTTATCTGACTCGGCGCGTCAGACCGCGCCGCCTCGGCGACCACCGCATCCTCGGTCCCCGCGGGAGCGAGCTCCATGATCAGGATCGCGCCAAACAGCAGGCATCCCCCAATCAGCAGCAACAGCACGAGGCGATCGATCATGGCTTGGCCGCCACCGATTTTTCGCCATCACGGTAAGCGTAAACGTCGAGACCGGCATCGAGCCCTGCAGACGCCGGCGTGCCGGGCCGCCTTAGTACTCCGTGGATATGGAGATTGTCGATCACCAGCGGTGGTGTAGCAGATTGAAGTTTGGCGAGGAATTTGACCAGCGTCTCGTAGGACCCGCTGAGGACGTAGCGCAGTCCGATTCGGCGGTAGCCCGAGCGCGCTTCGGCCGGAAGGCTTTCGGTGCTGCCGATCGTTGCGCCGGCAGAGGCGGCGAGTTCCTCTATGCGACTTTGCAGAGTCGCCGCAGCGATCGCATCGCTGGCACCCTCCAGTGTGATCTTGCGCGTGCCGGCAGCCGCACGCAGCTGCTCCACTCGAGCCCGCAGCGCCGGCAGCTCGTCTGCGGCGGCGCGCAGCCGCGGCAACAGCATGCGCCAATTCTCCAGCACCGCGGCCCGCTCGCCGTAGAGCCCGAGCAAAGGCGAGACGACCAGGAAATAGACACCTCCCAGCGCGACGAACAGTAAGCTCAGTGCCAAAAGCCGGCCCCGCCGGCCGGTCGGCATGGCGGTAAACGAGGCTACGGCCTGACCTCCGCGTTGATCGTGAAAAGCTCGGCTCGGAGGGCCTCGAGCCGGGTGACGGGTGCTGAAAAGCCGGGATTTCGGAACTCGGGATCGGCGGCAAGCGGTCCGATCAACCGAGCGGCCCCGGCAGAGCGGCCGCTCAGCGTCAGTTTACGTTGCCGCAGCTCCATCTCGGTCAGATACGTATCGTCTGGCAGAATGCGGGTCGTGGCCGCCAATACGGCTAAGGGCCGTCCGGCCTTGTCGCGTTCGCTTTCGATAAAGCCGGCGCTGCCCGACAGACGATCGATCTCCTGGCGCAGGGTATCGGCCTCTGCGGCGGCGGCCCGGGTTGCCGCGACTTGACTGTTGAGAGATGCTAAGGTCAGCTCCTGGCGTACGAAGGGCGTCAGCACGGCGGCCAGTGCGAGAGCCGCGCAGCACACGGCGGCCGGCCAGAGCAGGCGGTGCGAGGCGTGATGCTTGTGCGTTCCGTCCCCGTTGATCGGCAGGTAAGTCCCTTTGTCCGCACCGTCGGCAATCTCCAACCGTGTCGGCCGAATTCCGACTGCGGCGAGATCGGTGAGCAGCGGGTCGAGGTTTGCTTTCGGGACCAGCGAGAGGCGCACCGATAAGCGCCCGTTTTGCCGGTCCGCCCCGATGACCCGATGGCTCCAATAAAGCTCCTCCGCTGTGAACGGGGTCTCGCGGTCCATTTCGAAAGCGAGCGCTTGGTCGAGCTCTCGCTCGGCGGCAAGTGGCAGGCTCACGGTCTTTCCCAGCACGTCGGCCTCCCCGAGGCGAAGTACCGTGGTCTTGCCCGCTATTCGGGAAAGATCGGCTATACCGATGGCTCCGAGAGCAAAATGACCGAGCGGGCTCTCCCTGCCATTATGGCGCTGATCGACGGCCACAGCTTCGACCCCCTGCCCCAGGGGACCGATCGGAGTAATGACCAGTGCATCGCCGGTGCCGAGCGCAGACCGGCGCAATTCCTGCGGTAGCAAATCCGCAAGCTGTGCGCACCACCAGGCAAAGAACTCGCGTAACATGATCCGAGACGAAGCCGATCTAAATCCAGCCTGCACCGCAGGCTGTCCCTAAAAGGCGGCAGCGGTACAGAAAGGCTCTCCACCCCTCAGCTTGCTGCCCTACAGAAGATTTGCGGAATATGGCTCGATCAAGGCAAGTTTGCCGGGAAATGCTGATGTACCGCGGCAAACCAAGGGGCGAGGCGCAGCAACCACGGCGGGTGCCGGGTGCCATAACGCGAATCGCTCGTAGAGCTCACGACTGAGGAGCGGCAATCAAATCCGGAAAGCGGCGCCGGTCGTTCGCGCTGAAGACGAGCCGGACGCGGATGAGTTCTGGAATTGCCGGGCCGTCCCATTGTGCTTGCCACCCCGTTTCCTGCCCGGAAGGAGACGTACCCCAATAAGCCAGATCGAGGCGCTCGACATTGCCCACCAATTCAGTTTCGGTGGGCGGGGAGGCGGCGGCGGTGGAAAGCTCGTGGCGATGCGGGGTCCAGCGCAGGACGAGCCGACCGCGGCTCAGCTCCAGCGTGATGTCGGCGCGTTGGGTGGTTCCGAGCCCAGTCGGCAGATCGCCGACGAAGGCCAGACTTGCAGCGCTGCCCTTCAGCTCCAGGCCACCCGCGCCGCCGGTCGGGCCAACAGACGGTGACGGCGCGATCCCGCTCAGGAGTGCGCGCAGAATGCGCGCGGCCGCATCGAGCTCGGCGGTTTCGCCCACCCGCCGAGATTGCGCCTCCCATAGTGTCAGCCCGGTGCGTACGCCCTGTGTGAGGCCGATTATCAGGAAGCCGAGCACCGTCACGACGACGAGCATTTCGAGCAGAGTGAACCCGCCTTGCCGGGCGAAGAGGCGCCTGTTCACCGGCGGGCTCACCGGCTCGCCCCCGCGGTGCCCAGACGCAAGGTTCTCAGCACCACCGACCGGTCGCCCTCATGTCCGGGCCACGAGATCGCGACCTCCACATTGAACAAGGTGGTGGTCACGGATGATACGCCGTCTTGCGCCACGGACTGCCGCGAGGTCAGCGGCGAGACGCGGAGCGTCCAGCGGTAGCCGCCGCCGTCATCTCCGGTCGTTTCGCCCTCAACCAACCCGGCGTCGCGCCCGACCGCCGAGAGATGCGACTGGGCGCGCTGAACGGCTTCCTCGGCCCGCGCAGCGGTGTCCACCGCAAAGAGCCCACCGCTTGCTGCACGGAACAGCCCCACCAACGCCAGCCCGGCAATTGCCAACGCGACGACGACTTCGAGCAGGGTGAAGCCGTGGTCCCGCATCGTGCGCTCAGCGCAGATCGGCGACACTCACCCTCCCGGTCAGCCAGTCGACGCCGACGGCCACGTGCTGCTTGCCGTCGGCAAGCGAAATCCTGCCCCCGGTGGAACTGCCGTCGGGGTTGAACCGGATGTCGCCGGCACGGGCTCCGCGGTTTTCGCCGATGATGGTCAGAAGCTCGATCGAGAGATTGGCTGGCAGGCGGCGCTTCGCTCCTGCACCGACGCGATAAAGATGGCCGGTCACATCGAGATCGAATACCACTGGCCGATTGCTCGCGATCGCCTCCGACCGTGCCAGACGCAGCCCCGAGGCGAGCTCGGACGCCGTCCCCTTGAGCCCGAGCCCGCTGCTCCAGGGAGGTTTGTAACCGGCAACAACAATCAGCGCTAAACCGAGAATGGCAAGAGTGACGATGACCTCGATCAGAGTAAAGCCGGCACAGCGCTCCAGATCGGGCCGGAAGGTTCTACACCGCGAGATCATTGAGGCTGAGCATTGCAGTCAGCAGAGCGCTGACAATCCCGGCGACGGCGAGACCCATGGCAATCGTGATCATCGGCACTGCGAGCGCGACTAGCCGCTGCATCATCAAGCGCGCTTGCTCGTCGTGGATATCGGCCGCCTTGAGCGCCATCGAGGAGAGCTGCGCGGCCTCCTCACCGAGCTGCAACAGGTGGATGGTCCGTGCCGGGAACACGCCGGCGGCGGCGAGCGGCCGGGCGAGGCCGCCGCCGCCCTTTGCACCAAGCGCGGCCGCTTCGACCGCGGCGGCGGCAGCGAGGTTGCCGAGCGCATCCTTGGCGATGCCGAGGGCAGAGATCAGCGGAACGCCGTTCTGCAACAGGCTGCCGAGCGTGCGGGTGAGCCGGGCTGCGAGGGTCTCGCGCAACAATCCGCCGGCCACCGGCATATGCAGCAGCACACGATCGAACGTCAGGCGGTAGGCGGGCCGCGTCAACAGCTGCCGGGCGATCAGCCCGCCGACTAAAAGCGCCAGAAACAGCCAGGGGGCCAAGGCACCGACGACCGTCCCGACGGTCATCAGCACGCGGGTCGCAGCAGGCAGCTCGGCACCGGCCTGCTCGAAAATCGGCGTGAACTGCGGCAGCACGTAATCAAGCAACAGCACGATCGACCCGATCGCTGCGACTATCAGCAGGGCCGGATAGATCAGCGCCGACCGCAGATTAGCACTGAGGCTGCGCTCGCGCTCGAGGAGCGTCGCCAGGCGGTCGAGCGTCGCCGGCAAGGTGCCGCCTGCCTCTCCGGCTCGCACCAAGCCCACATAGAGCTTGGAGAAGCTTCGCGGCTCGGCAGCTAGCGCCGCGGCGAGTGAGCTGCCGGAACGCACCTTGTCGCGCACATTGCCGAGAATTCCCCGTGCCCGGGTATTGCGGGTGTTTTCCACGACGAAACGCAGCGCGCGGTCGAGATCCTGCCCCGCCCCTAGCATGATCGACAGCTCGCGGGTGACCTCGCCGAGCGCGGTCTTGTCGAGGCCGCGACCGCGGCCGAGCTCGACCTGCAAGAAGTCGGCCCAGCCCCCGCGCCCCGAAGTCAAGTCGGCGCGCAACACGATTTGCCCCTGCCGCTGCAGCCGCTCGATCACCACCGCGCGATCCGGCGCCTCCATGACGCCGCGGGCGACATCACCGCCGGGATTTACCGCCGACCAGCGAAAGGACGGCATCCTAGGCCTCACTCCGGATGCAGCGCACGACCTCCTCGATCGTGGTGTCGCCCTCGATCACTGCGATCAGGCCGTTGTCGAAGATCGGGCGCATACCTTGTTCGACTGCAACGCGCTCGATCGCGGCATCGTCGGCGCCCTCGAAGATCAAACGATCGATCGCCCTGTTCGGTACCAGGAGCTCGGCGATGGCCCGTCGGCCGCTATAACCGGTGCCGCGGCAGGCGGGGCAGCCTCTCGGATGAAAAAGGGTGATTGCCTCGACCGGAGCGAGGCGTTCGAGGCCAAACCGTTCGATCAGCGCCGACGGCGCCGGATCGGGCGTCTTGCACATTGGACACAGCCGGCGGACGAGCCGTTGCGCCAAGACCGCCTTCAGCGTCGCTGTCATCAGGTAATCTTCGAGCCCCATGTCGCGCAGCCGCGTCATTGTCGCCGCTGCGGAATTCGTATGGATGGTCGACAGCACGAGATGACCGGTCAGCGCCGCCTGCACGGCGATCTGCACGGTTTCGAGATCGCGGATCTCGCCGATCATTATGACGTCGGGGTCCTGCCGCAGGATCGAGCGCAACAGGCTGGCGAAATTGAGCCCGATCTGCGGCTTTACTTGGATTTGATTGATGCCCGTCAGCTGATACTCGATGGGGTCTTCGACGGTTACGACGTTGCGCGCCACCGTGTTCAGCTTTAGGAGGCCGGTATAGAGCGTCGTCGTCTTGCCGCTGCCCGTTGGCCCCGTTACCAGCACCATGCCATTCGGCAGATCGAGCGCGCGTTCGATCCCCTGCCGAATGTCGGCGGGCAAGCCGAGCTTTGCGTAATCGAACTCGACGGCGGTGCGGTCAAGGATGCGGAGGACGACCTTCTCGCCGTGCAGCGAAGGGATCGACGAAACCCGGAAATCGATCTCGTGGCCGCGCACCGTCAGCTTGATTCGGCCGTCCTGGGGCAGCCGGCGTTCGGCGATGTCGAGCCGCGCCATGATCTTGATGCGTGAGATGACCGCGGCTTGCAGCCGCGCCGGTGGCGGCTCGACTTCGTGCAGCACGCCGTCATAACGATAGCGTATCCGCAGCCGGTCCGGAAACGGCTCGAGATGAACGTCTGAGGCGTGCGTCTCGACCGCCCGCGCGATCAGCTGATTGACGAGCCGGATGACGGGCGCCTCGCTGGCGAGGTCTTTTAGCCGCTCCGCATCCTCTTCGGCCGGCTCGGCGTCGGCGACCATTTCGTCGAGCATCTCTGCGGCATCACCGCCCTCAGCGAGTTCGGCGTAGAGCCGTTCGAGAGCCGCTTCGAGCTCGATCGGAACGGCTACCGCGACGGCTATAGGCCGGCCAAGCGCCGCCGAGATCGCGTTGCGGGTAAAACTGTCGAGCGGATCGGCCATGGCGAGCGTCGCCCGGTCATCGGTCGCCGCGATCGGCATGGCGCGAACCCGGCGCAGAAATTTCGGCTTGAGCCGATCATGGAACAGCGGCGCGTCGGGATAGTCCGCGGCTCCGACCAACGGCGCCGCAATCAGCTGCGCCAAGGCTTCGGCGAGCCCGCGGTCGCTGACCAGGCCGAGCTGGGTCAGCACCTGGTCGAGCCGGGCCCCAGTCTCGGCGGCCACGCGGCGGGCGCGGTCCAAGGTGCGCCGGTCGATGGCCCCGCTGTCGACAAGGCTCACGCCGAGCTTAGCGACCAATTCCCCGGCATCCTGGTTGCTTGGAGAAACGATAGGCTCGAAAGTCATGACCGCGTTATATCACAAGGGGGCGCTGCTACCGGCAGAACAGAATATCTCAAGGACGGATTACGGGCGAGTGCAAGCGTACGGCACCGGATTGCTTGACAGATTGTCTGAAATCGGCCCGGCCGAGTGGAGCCTCGTGCTGGTCGCGCCCTTCATCGGCAGCTTTCTCGGTCTGCTTATCCAGCGTCTGCCGGAGGGTTCGCCGGTCGCTCGGGGCCGGTCGCGTTGCGACGGGTGCGGTGCGACGCTGCGCGTGCGCGACCTTGTGCCGATCCTCAGCTGGCTCATGGTCGGGGCGCGGTGCCGTTATTGTGGCCGGCCTCTCGGCTGGTTCTACCCGGGCGTCGAACTGGCCGCCTTGGCCATCGCGCTTGCCTCCGTGCTGATCGATGGCGGGCAGGGCGCCTGGCTCGATTGTCTTCTCGGCTGGTGGCTGCTCGCTCTCGGCTGGATCGATCTACACACCTGGCTATTGCCCGATGCCCTGACCCTGCCGCTGATCATCGCCGGTCTTGCTGCCAGTTTCATGTTCGATCCCGATCAGCTGGTGAACCGCGCTTTAGGTGCGGCGCTCGGTTATGCGAGCCTGATGACGATCGCGGCCCTATACCGGGCATTGCGCGGCCGCGAGGGGTTGGGCGGGGGCGACGCCAAACTGCTGGCCGCCTCGGGTGCTTGGCTCGGCGCAGCAGGCTTGCCGGAGGTGATCCTTCTCGCGGCGCTGTCGGCGCTCGCCGCTGCCGCCTGCCTGCGGCTTGCCGGGGTCCGGCTTAGCATCCACTCGGCGTTGCCCTTCGGCCCGTTCCTCGCGCTCGCCACCTGGGTCTTGTGGCTATTCAGCCCCATCGGTTGAGTTCAACGGCTCACGCGTTGCCCTTCACAGGCCCGCAGCGAATAGAGAAGAAAAAACTCAATGAATATCGAATGCTCGGCGACAAGCTGCGCTTTGAAACGCGCTCTCGTAATAAATGCGCTGAACAGATCAAGATCGGAATCCGAGGAAACCATTACATACATCCGACCTCCTGGTTTCAGGCGCTCGCGAGACTGGTCGAATAGAGCTGCTATGTCGCTATAGTGTGGGCCGGCATGCCAGCCGCGATCGGCGAGATCACGAGGCTTGCCCGCATGCTTGGGGGGACTTGATAGAATCACGTCGAATAGCGGCCGCGGCGCCAGCGCCGAGAGCAGGTTGGAGCACAGCGCGCTGACGCGATCATCGACACCGTTGGCGCGGGCGTTTTCTGCTGCCGTCAGCGCGGCGTTCGGATTGATATCGGCCGCTATCACGTTTTCGGCGCCGGCGCGTGCCGCCGCGAGCGCGAGGATGCCTGATCCGGTTCCGACATCGACGACGCACTTACCCCTCAGGTCGAGGTGACTGATGAATTCGGCAAAGTATTCGCTACTGAGGAAATAGCGTGGATTAAATACTGTGGGGCGCACGACGAGACGAAACCCACCGGCCCGCGTGATCCGGGTCCGCTGCCGCGCGAGGATCAGATGATAGGCAAAGAAGTGGATCAGACGACGCAGGCAGCGGCG
The DNA here is from genome assembly GCA_963695605.1 of uncultured Alphaproteobacteria bacterium. Classification (GTDB taxonomy): domain Bacteria; phylum Pseudomonadota; class Alphaproteobacteria; order ATCC43930; family CGMCC-115725; genus AP-15. Next base: position 58,269 of record CAVOHI010000096.1, read on the forward strand.
GAACGGACCGTGCGGGGTGCCTCGGCGGCCAAGGACACCCACAGCCCCCCTAGCGTCGGTGACTTCGAGAGGGTCATCCACGAGCAAGTCGGTCCATAATGAATGCTTCCGAGGCGAGTTGGCTAGCTCATAAATCGGTACGCTCTTCTTTTAAAGCACGCCCGATTCGTCTGCGAGATTGAGCGCTTCGCATGAACAGGATGTGCAAGTAATGCCATAGCGAGCGGCTATGGGCCGGTCGCACATGGATATGGCCGTCCTGTGCAGACGGGGCGGTCAGCAGTCCTCGCAACTTGATCATCTCCCATGCGAAGGGGCTCCAGTCCCGCCAAGCTTGCTGCGCCTCATGCAGCAGGACCCCGCTGACGACCTCGGGCGCCGCGCCGAAAATCTCGGGTATTCGATCCGACAGGCCGTCATCACGCAGAACATTCCACTTCGAAAGGCCGCCCATGACCGGAGAGTCGAGGGCATAGACCACTCGGCTGACCCAGGCCTCACGGATGCAATATGCGCACATCGCACATGGCTCGATATTGCTATAAAGCGTGTAGCGGCGAAGCCGCTCCCGACCGACCGTCCTCTGCGCCTGCGAAAGGGCGATGATCTCCGCGTGACGCGTCACGTCGCCGTCTCGAATGCAGCTGTTGATCCCCTCCGCCACGATTTGCCCGTCCAACGCGATCACCGTGCCAAACGGATATTCGCCTTTGCTCACCGCGATCCGCGACAGTTCGATGCAACGCGCCATCATTGCTTCGTCCGTTGCGTCGCATGACATTTTTTGCAATGCCCCGTTGCCCGCGCATAATCGACCCATGGACCGGCTAGTCCCGATCACAGGGCATACCGACGAATGCTCTTCGGCTTCATGGTAGCTGTGAAGCCGGTTTCAGATGAGATGGAAACGGGGGGCCGAATATCCGTTCGACGTGTTCGACGGCCTTCTTCATAGCCCTCCTCGCGCTATGCACCCTAACGAACTGCGCGCCGACTAACGAACTGCGCGCCGATTAGTTCATTTGGTTCTAGGCTAAGAACCGGTTACGTCAGAGCACGGCTGCGGCGTGCTCGACGAGATAAAGTGCGTCGGCGCGCGTTTTATCGACGTCATAGGCGAGGTAGTCATGAGAAGATTGGGTCTGATCGTCGGAGCCGGGGCGGTGGCGATTGTTCTCATTCTCGGGCTATGGATCTTCAGCCGGCCCGAGCGCGGCACGACGGGTTCGGTCAGCACCCGGTTTCACCTGCTCGGGCCGAATGACAAAATCGTCGTCGACGGCTTCGACGACCCGAAGGTCGAGGGGGTCACCTGCCACATCAGCCGGGCTCAGACCGGGGGCCTAAAGGGTGGGTTGGGCGTCGCAGAGGATACCAGCGATGCCAGCATTGCCTGTCGCCAGGTCGGGCCGATCAAAATCGCCGGCGAATTGAAGGACGGAGAGCGGGTTTTCGACGAGCGACGCAGTCTCATCTTCAAGACGCTGCAAGTCGTCCGGTTCTTCGATCGCCAGCGCAATGTGCTGGTCTACGTGGCCTATAGCGACCGCGTTATCGAGGGCAGCCCAAAAAACAGCATCAGCAGCGTGCCGATCATGAATTGGCCCGGCACCCAGACCTCGGCCATTCCTCGCGAGCGGTGACACGGGCAACCCGTCGCGGAACTCTGCGGCGAGAGCCATGGTTTTATTTGCAGTCGGGAGGATGCCCGCACAGGCGACAAATTGAGCGAGTTGCTCGAGCGGCAAGCGCATCCTGGTCGACCCTTCTCGCATGGACCGCGCCCATGAGCACCACTGATTTGCGTACAGATGCTCCGTTTGGCCGGGCGAAGAACACTCCCTGGTGGGCGGTCGCGTTTGCCGCGCTGCTGCTCGCCGTGAGTTTCCGCCGGCACTGGGCCGGCGAGGAGACGGAGGCCGGCGAGGAGACCGACCGGACTGGGGATCGCTTAGAGCTGAAAGCCGGTCGCGGCCGATCCGCCGACACGCCCTCGGAGATTCCGGCCCAGGGATGGAAGGATATTCTCCTGCGAGTTTATCACGGTATTTCGGAAGACCGCATCCTGTTGGTCGCAGCGGGAGTGACCTTTTATCTCCTGCTGTCCATTTTCCCCGGCATAGCGGCTCTGTTTTCGATATATGGGCTCTTCGCCAATCCCGCGGACATTGCCGGTCACCTCGACGCGCTGGCCAATGTCGCGCCGGGTGGTGCCATCGACCTGCTTCGTGAAGACATGACCCGTCTCGCCTCGAATGGCGGGACGACGCTCGGCGTCGGTTTTCTCGTCGGCCTTGCGGTCTCGTTGTGGAGCACCAATTCCGGCGTCAGCGCAATTTTCGATGCTTTGAACATCGTCTACGCAGAAAAGGAGAAGCGTGGATTGGTCAAATTTTATTTGACCACGCTCACTTTTACGTTGGCCTCTATTGTTTTCATTCTTTTAGCCATCGCGGTCGTCGTGCTCTTACCGGTGGTGTTGAACTTTATCCCGCTGCCCGGCGGAACGGACCTGCTCGTGAAGATCGCGCGGTGGCCGATACTTTTCGTGCTCACCGCCTTGGCGCTGGCGGCGCTCTACAGGTACGGCCCGAGCCGCGCCGAGGCACGCTGGCGTTGGATCACGTGGGGCAGTGCCTTCGCCACGGCGGCGTGGATTGCCGCGTCGGTCCTGTTCTCCTGGTACGTGGCGAGCTTTGGCAGCTACAACAAGACTTATGGGTCGCTCGGCGCGATCATCGGGTTCATGACCTGGATCTGGATCTCGATCATCGTCGTTCTGGTCGGCGCGAAACTCGATGCGGAGATGGAGCATCAGACCGCGCGCGAAACCACCGCCGGCCAACCCAAGCCGCTCGGAAAGCGTGGCGCGCGGATGGCCGACTCGGTCGGACCGGCCCAAGCGTAATCAATCCCAAAACGGCCTGATCTCAATCCCAGCAGGCGAGGATCGTCTCGCTGCTGGCGGTCTCGACCTGCTGACTGAAACGGTTACTGTAAGGCGATGCAGATATGGGCGGTGCGGTCCGTCAAGGGACCGAAAGACAGCTGTTTCCAACCCGTCCCTAGCCTTGTTGGCCGAGCACGGTTTTGACGACATGGGTGACCGCCGCCAGCTTGAATGGTTTGCGCAGGAACGCGGCGTACATACCGCGCGCGGCTTCGGCGACGGCGCTTTCGGGGAGCGAGCTCATGACCACGGCAGGGACATTGTGATAAGCCGGATCTTCCTTCATGGCCTTGAGCATGGCCGGCCCGTCCATTATCGGCATCATGAAGTCGAGCAGGACGAGGTCGGGCCGCCGTTTACCGAGGAGCTCCAACCCTTGCCGGCCGTTGATCGCCGTCACCACTTCGTGGCCGGCATCGGCCAATACGGATTGGAGGACCTCGGCAACGCTGAATTCATCGTCGACCACCAGGATGAGCGCCACCCTAATCCTCACTGCCATGCCCGGTTGATGCCCTGACCGGGCCCTGATGACCGCCTTGCTGTACCGCCTGCGCCAGAATCTCCTCTGCCGCCGTCGAATCCGGCTCGATGACGATGCCATTCCCCGAGATGCTGAACCTGTGCAATGCACAGTCGATTTCGGCGTCGCGGACCTTCACTACGGAAATCATCCGGTGCAGCTGCGAGCGCAGCTCGACATAGCGCATCACCAGGATGATCTCCGCTATGCACGAGACGCCCCGAAGGGATAAGCCACTAAAGGGCAGTCCCAGCACCGGTCCGATCAAATCGGCTTCCGCGGTAAAGAGAGTGCTGATGCCACGCCCGCGGAATTCGCTGCTGAATGCCGAAAAAATATGACTAAGGCGCTCCGCCTCGGGAGCCAGCCTTTCGAACCCCTGAATGCCGTCTATGAACAGCCGTCGCACGCCGCGGCGCTCGAGCGCCGCGACGAGCCGATCGCAGGTTTCATCGAGCAACCCTTCGGTCGTGGGCTGCCAGACGACGTCGACGTGACCCTCGGCGATCAGACGTTCGAGCGGCAGCCCCAGCACTTTCGCCTTGTCGCAGATTGCTGCCGGCGTCTCATAAAACCCGAATAACAGGCCTGGATTATCCTGATTGCATTCGCTGAGGAAATGCAGGCCGAGCGTTGTCTTGCCGACGCCCGGCGGCCCGACCAGCAGCGCGGTCGAGTGCTGCGGGAAACCCCCGCCCATAATTCGGTCGAGTTGAGCGACACCCGTCGAAACCGGCGGCCCGGTCACCTTATCGGGGATCGACGGGTGCGCCAGCAATGCCTCGGTACGCGGATAGACGACAATTCCCTCGTCGGTGATGCGAAACGAATGCTCGCCCCGCAGGTAACCGCTGCCCCGCAGCTTATGCACCTGCAGGACACGTTCCGCATGTCTGCCATAAAGTTTTGTCTGGAGTTCGATGACCCCATCCACCAGCGTGTGCTCGGCTGAAATTTGACTTACCCCGGTCAGAAGCAGCATCGCGCAATCCGCGATCGCAGCTTGAGCCTGCAATTCGTGGATGAACTTCTTGAACTCACGGCCGGAGCCCGCGGTCTCTTCGATGACCGACAATCCGTCAAGGACCAGGAGGCTCGCCCCGCGCGCCTGGACTTCGCGGCGCAGCAGGTTCAAGACCGCCGCGAGGCCTTCCTGCTCCAGCACACGAAAGGCACTGATGTAATAGAGGTGGTCCGGGATGATTGCTTCTTCGAAAAAACCGAGCTGCCCGATATGCAGCAGCATCCGCGCATGGTTCTCAGCCAGGAATGTCACATAGAGCGCACGGCCACCCTTGGCGGCATGATGGAAGCAGATCTGGTTGCCGAGAATGGTCTTCCCCGCGCCGGGCGAGCCTTGAACGATAAAGATGCCGCCGCGAAGAAAGCCGCCGCGCAGAACCGTGTCCAGTCCCGGCACCCCGGTCGCTATGCGCTTGAGGATTGGCCGGTCGGGTTTTTCAGTCGGCATGTTTGGCGCCACCCGGCCGCAGCGGCAATCTGACGGTGAATGCAGATCCGGCACCCGGACTGCTCGAAACGTGGATCTCTCCCCGCATGGCGCGCACCAGCTGGCGCGTTACCCACAAACCGATGCCAAACCCCCCAGTGGGTTTCGCTCGACGAGAGCGATGAAAACGCTCGAAAATCAGCGCCTGGTCGCAATCCGATATTCCGATGCCCTCGTCGCGGACCGAGAGCCGGGCGGCCTCGCCATCGCTTCCAAGCGAGACCTCGACGGGCCGCCCCGGTCCGAAATCGAATGGCATTGGAAAGCAAATTCTCCAAGATCTGCTCGACCGCCGTCGGGTCGCATAACATGCTCACCCTGTCCTCGACGGAAATCCGAACTTGGCAGCCGGCACTCTCGGCCAACGGCAACATGGTCGTCGTGACTTGCCGGACCAGCGCCGAGAGGTCCACCTCGGCGGTCTGCAGGTTCAGTTTCCCGGAGCTGAGGCGGGCCACCTCGAGCAGGGTCGTCGCTCGCCGCAGATACGCGTTGACCAGGCCTTCCAGCAGTTCGAGGCCGTGCACCAGTCCCGCCGGCACGCCTCCCGACATGTCACGTGCCCTCGCCAAGAGCAGCTCCAGCCGCGCGCTGATCGGTGTCATCGGATTGCGCAGTTCGTGCGCTGCGATCGCCAGGAAATCGTCGCGGGCGTGCAACTCGGCTTCCAGCTCGGCGACGCGCGACGCCAGCGCCGCTTCCCGAACCCGCGGGCCCTTCGCCCGCGGTATTCTGCCGACTGCTGTTCGAGCTTGTCGCTTTCGCCGAATTTTCATCGCAACCCTCTGGCAAGCCGGCTCCCGTTTTTTCAGCCCGAACCCTGTCCTCCTCCCGCAGCAGCGCCGGCAAGTCTTGAAACAAGGGCGGGCCAGCTCGCGTTCCGCCGACCCGACGGATTGCGGTCGGTCGGTCGATGGCGGTTGTCGCCATCCCGGGGACTCGCAGCGCAGAATCCCGAGGCGACCCCTTGACCCCGTCGCCGCCTCACATGATGTTGAGCGACCGCGACACGGTTTCGACCAACTCCAACCCAATCTCGGATGGGTGGCCGAGCGGTTTAAGGCACCGGTCTTGAAATTCGATCTCGCCTGTCCCGGCTTGTCCTGAGAAGTCCTGAAAAGTGGCGGATTGTCTAGCTTTTCGGGGTCCCGAAACGTTCTTTGTCCCGCTCCCTGCCAGCCCGTGCTATCCCGTCCGGTAGCAAATTCGGTAGCAAGGTTCACTTTCGGTTCCTAGGGGCTCAGGCTCCCCATCTCGGCGGTCGCGGCGCGGATGCCATCGCGTCCTCCCGTGGCCCCTCAGGTCGCGCAGACACCGGAGCGGTCGAACGGAGCGGTCTTGAAATGCGCTTCCAGGGGACTGGTGCGCCGAGAATGATGTCAGCCGTGACCTCCCCGAGGCCGCCCTGGCGCATGCCATCAAGGACAAAACTGAGGCGGCCTACAATTGCACTAGCATGGTCGAGACAACGGGCGCGAAGTAATGCAACGCTGTGCCGCCTTCGCCTATGCCATCGTCAACTTCTCAACTTGAGAAGTCCCGTTAAGAATACCTCGCCTATCTAGAGATGTATTTCGTTAACAACGTGAGACAACTACTCGCCGGGGCGATTGTAGCCATAGCCCTTCCCCCGATTTCATGAGACGTGTCAGAGATGAAGCTAGATCCTGAGGAGCAGATTATCGCGGCCGCACTCGACCAAGCGGAGCTTGACGACGCCAACGAGCGCGGTGTTGCGGCTCGGATAGAATTCCGGCCAGAGGGGCACGCGAAGGTGACTTTCACCATTTCGCGAGAGTTCGTGGAGACGGCCAGGGCGCTCGATTGGACGACCGGGGAACTCGTCGCCGAGGCGATCGGGATAGCCATCGACCATAGCCATGCGCCGCGCGCGCCCTTCTGCGTCCTGTAGATCGGGTTGCGCGCGGCAGCCAAAGAGATGGCTATCGCGGTGGTTGTCCTACTCATCATCCTGCAACTGCAGTAAGCCGCATCGTCGATGGCTTCCTAAGCGGGGTCGGTTTCGTCTTCGCGATGATCACCGTCCCCCTCGTCATCATCCATCCCATACTGGCCGCGATCCCGATCACCCTCTTGGGCGCGTGGTTCAGCAGGCATCGTATCTCTGCTTTTCAGCAGGGTGTCGACGCCTACAAGCGCGCCAAGGCGGAACGAGACGCCGCCCGAAAGCGAAACGACGCGAGCCCCTATCGCCTCCCCAAGAAATAGGCACACGGTGACCCCATATTCTGGGGCCATGCAGCACCTTGACCTGTCAGACGACGAAGCCGCTTTAATGGCCAGCACCGATAATGTCCGCCCGTGACCAAGGGTCGCGGCCCTCGACGATCTGGACACCTCGGGATCACAATCTGATGGCCAAAGATGTTGACGAGCCTCACGGGAACCGCCAGCAAAGGATCTCAGGCGTCGCAGTTGCGCGCCGCGGCCTCAGCCTCGATGGCCACGGTTGCGGGCGCAGTCATTTTAGGCACCGCGATCGTTTTGTCGCCGGCACTCGCCAGCTGCTCGGCCAGAGATTGCGCTTATTACGGCAGTCCGGACGCCAATACGCGCTGTGTGGTGATCAGCGCGCCGACCACCGGCGGCGGCCAGTAATCAGCGCCGCATGAATGGCCGATCCGCCCCGCCTGCCTCCGCCGCTCTAACCCAAGAGCTTCACGACATCGTCCAGAGCGACCGCTACCCATTCAGCCGGCGCATCCGCACCATGAGGGCGATCCTCGCCAAGCTCAGGCCGGAGCCGGTTCGCGAGGCCTTGCCACCGCCCAAGGTCTATGCGCCGCCGCGAGCAGGCAGATACCGGCTCCGCCGCGGCTAGAGAAGTCGTCAAAAATGGGGAGACGCCACTGGCTTGACTATGCTGGCATTGCATTAGCTGGGGTCGCCGTAATCGCAGCTTCCTTCGCCGCTGGATTGGATCGCGAGCGCTACAGCTGAACGACAGCTTCGTTCCTATGTGTATATCGGCTCATTCCATCTCGATTTGCAAAACAATCCAGACGGGTCTTCGACCGTTACAGTTAACCCTTCTCTAAAGGTCTTTGGCAGCACGCCGGCTGCTTGGGTATCTCCCTCGTGGGATTTGACCATATTGCCTGTCTGATCGCCCGGACAGTTCCCCAAGCTTCCAGTAACAGCAGGTCGCATCGATGTAGTAGCGGTCCCTGGTGGGGACTATTCGATAGGCCCGAAAACTGTAACGTTACAGAAGATCGATATACAGTCGCTTAAAGATCGAACCAAACTGATAGTTTCATTTGGAAGGATAACGTATAGCGATGTTTTTGGAAAGCCGAGATGGACTGATTTTTGCCAGTCATTAGACTGGCAGGGTGCAAACACCAGCGACGTCCAAACCTGTCCGGAACACAACGACGCTGACTGGAGCGGACATCCGCCTCCAATGGTGGTTAACAGCCCCCTTAACATCAGAGTAGTTCCAGCAACCCAAAAGCCGCAATGAAAATCCGAACACGGCCCGCCGATGCCGCTCGGCGACGCCGTCTCCGCCCGCGTCCGGTTGATCATTTCGTGCAAGGATTGCCGGCATCAGGTCGAGCCCGACCCCACCGAGATGGCCGCTCGGTAAATTCTTCTGAGCACGGGAGCGAATGCCTCGCCAAATACGATTACATCAAGAGGGGAGATGCTCTGTGTGGTCCATAATCCCGGCAGGCCAAGATAGACGCTGCGTTCCGGGTCGCTAAAATGGGCTCGGACCGGGCGCTGTAGGCCGTTCGGTAGCAAATTCGGTAGCAATGGGTTGTGTGCAGGCGGTCGAGGCAGACAAAAACACAATATAATCAGCAGCTTGGATGGGTGGCCGAGCGGTTTAAGGCACCGGTCTTGAAAACCGGCGTGCCCGCAAGGGTACCGTGGGTTCGAATCCCACCCCATCCGCCAGATACCCGTTCGCCACTGTATGCGAGAGGCAATCACGGGTGACGCAGGTGACGGCAGCCCGACAGCGGGAGGGAAATCGTGGTGATGGCTCAACCGATATCGGAAATCGGTTAAGCTCCGCCGCAGCCGTGCTGGGCGTCTGGAAGCAGCCAAGACCCCGAGGGGTTCAGGTTAGTGGCTGAATAAATCTTGCCTCGTTCATCACCGGGCGGGCGGTTTTTGGTATTGAGACGAGACACAGGAGCCTCGTCTCCAATGTGCGATTGGGCAATCGCGGCGATATCCAATGACCGCCAAAACCAAGTTGGCTCACTCATAAGCCAACGCTCCTCGCGACTAAATCGGTCATTAAACGTAGTCGAATTCCATATGCGATACCAAAAACGGGATCAAGCAACTTGCAACTCGCCGGAGTGGGCCCCGTGGCATCTTTGAGGGCTCACTCGAGTGCGCGATCCAGAATGGCCTTGAGGGTAACTGCGCCATTCAATCCGGCCGCGGCTGCATGACCTCCTTCGGCAATTCGTCGGTGCTGAGCCTCTTCCCAATGCCGGCCGTCGAAAAAGCGGCTAGGCTTTAGGCTCGGCCCGTCGACGCCGTCGAGGCAGCGCGCGTTCACGGTGATGCTGTCCGGTTGCGAGCGCGGCACATAAAAGGCGTGCATCCCGCAGTGCGAACAGAATGTGTGCTGGGCGACGCCGGTGCCGAATGTATAGACCGTCAGCGCGTTTTTGCCCCTCAGCAACTCGAAATTCTCCGGCGCGGCCGGGAGGTGAAGGATGCCCTTCTTTGTGCAGACCGAGCAATTGCACTGCGACAACAATTCCAAATCGACCTGGGCCCGGAAGCGTACCCGTCCGCAATGACAGCCTCCGTCGCGTTGCTCCAGCATTTTTCCCGCTCCCTTGCCGCGCCGTGAATTCAGACCGGCTTCTCGCCCTTTAGCATCAGGCGGTAAAGGTACCGTCTCTCGCTCATGTCGTAATCCGGGTTAGCTTTGTGGATGACACTGCGATTGTCCCAGATCACGAAGTCGCCGTATTGCCATTGATGACGGTATTCGTATTTTTTCTGGATCGCGTGCTCCATCAATTCGGAGACCAAACCGAGCGCCTCCTCGTCCGCCATCCCGACGATCGATTCGATCCGCACCGGATTGAGATAAAGAGCCTTGCGGCCGTTTTCGGGATGCGTGCGCACCAGCGGATGAATCCCAGGCGGGGGCACCTGACGGGCGCTGTCCTCGCTCAGCGGCCGCAATTCGCGCGGGCTGTACTTGCTCAGATAAACATGCACTGCTTTGAGCTCGTCGATCCGGTTCTTGGTCGCCGCCGGCAGATCGTCATAGGCCTCGTGCATGTTGACGTATTGGGTGTCGCCGCCATGGCTCGGCAACGAGACCGGGAATAGCATCGTCGCCTTGGGGGGCGCCGGGTGATTGGAATGATCGGTGTGAAAGGTCTCGCCCGAGATATAGCGCTTGCCCGGCACGGTCTGCTCGTTCGAGACAAAGTAGATCTGCGGATACCCCGGCACGTGGAGCTCGCGCTTATCGTGCTGAAACAGTTCGCCAAAGACCTGGGCGGCGGCAATGAATTGTGGCGGCGTCAATTGCTGGCCGCGGATCACCAGCACGTGATGCTCGGCAAAGGCGCGGTTCAGCGCGGCGCGGGTTTCGTCGTTGATCGCTCCATTTAGATCAATCCCGCGCACTTCGGCGCCGGTTCGCGGGGTCAACCGGGTGATCGTGTACTCCATGACGCTGCGTCCTTCACTTCGGTAGGAGGCGTTAAGGCAAGTATGGCAACCGGCACTCCGGTTTGGCAATCTTTGGCAGGCGGGTGGAACCCGGCGAAGCCCTGACCGGCGTGACGGCCGGGTGAACACCTCATTGTGAGTTACCTCATGCTCAACCCGGATAATGGCGGCCTGACGTGTTGTCGGCCCTTGTAGCGGGCAACCGCCCTTGACCGGGGGCATCACGGAACCGGATCTTACTGTATCGGAATAACGGAGACAGCGATGGCGCGACCCGAAGTGAAAGCGGTCCGAAATCTTTTGGGAACCCCGGTCTCCTACGCCTATGCGGTCAAGGCGGGGCCATGGATCTTTCTAAATGGTCACGAGGCATTCGATTTCGAAAGCGGCATTCCCGAAGAGGTGGCAGGGTGGGCCGGCTTTCCGCTGTTCGGCCGACCGCGCAGCCGCCGTGAGGGCGACTTCATCCTGCACCGCATGCGCCGGATCCTGCGCGAATTCGGCTCCGACCTGCCGCAGGGCGTCCGTCTCGACCAATATTATCCGCACCCGAGAGCGGTCGCTGCCTACCATTTGGCGCGGCACGCCGAGTTTGGCGACTACATTCCGCCGAGCACATCGGTCATCATGGAACGCTGCTTCAGCGCCGATACGACGATATCGAGTTCGCTGATCGCGGTCGTGCCAGGCGCGGAATACGAGATCCGCAAAATCCACCCCGAGGGCGTGGCCTCCGCGCCGACCTCCGGGTTTGTGCCGACCGTGGTCTGCAACGAGTTCGTGTTCGTCGCCGGACAGATGGCGCACAACCCTGGGCAAGGGCTCGATCCGCGCGCGCATGTACCAGACCACTCGGCTTGGGCCGGCGCCGAGATCCGCAAGCAGACCGAGTTCCTGATCCGCGAAAAGTTGGAGCCGGCGCTCGAGGCCGCCGGCTCGTCGTTGGAGCGATCCCTGAAGGCCCAGATCTACCTCGCCAATGTCGCGGATTTCCCAGACTTCATCGACGTGTGGACCGAGCACTTCGCCGCGATCCCTTGCGCGGTGACCGTCGTCCCGACCAAATCTTTCGCAACGGTCGGCGGGATTATCGAGATCAACCTCTTGGCGTTGACCAACACCGCGACCCGCGAGAAACAGGTGATCGAGGCCGACATCCCCGGCATGGCGGCATATGGGCCGTGCATCAAGTCCGGCGAGTTCCTGCTTCCATCGGGACTGATGGCAATCGGACATCGGGGTCAGGTCGTCGGCGCGGCGTTGTCGCCCGGATTCACCGGCCTGGCGCACGCCGGGTACTCGCAGGCCGCAGCGGTCTACAAATACGCCGAGGCGCTGTGCCGGGCGGCTGGCACTGCGCTGGCCAACACATTGCGTGCGCAGTATTTTGTCTCCGACGTGACCCAGTTTCCCGGCATTGCAATGGCCTGGGCGGCGCAGTTCGGCACGCAGCCGCATCCGTTCATCTGCATCCAGACGCCGACCGCGATGCCGGCACCGGGTGCGGCGCTGATCGCCGATTTCTGGATTTCCACCGTTTCGTAAGATGCGTTGTCAGTTCATCAGGCGCGTGCCAACGAGTTAGGGTTCGACCCTATTCGCAACCACGCCATTTCGATATTCAACAGCCTTCAGGCCCCGCGAGGGCAGGGGACAGCGCCTTTCGCCAGGTGCGCATCGCTTCGGCGGATTACGCTGCCCCATCCGCCCTGCAAGACTGTTTATTGGGCGGCTGCTCTCATTGGTTGATGCGCCCGCAGGAAAGTGCGCACGCGGTTGATCGTGCGTTCCTTCAGATCCGGGGGCTCGCGCCACGGAAAGACCGTGATCTCGGCGTTGGGCGCCAGCGATGCGACATCGATCGAGGTCTGCAGCGGATGCGACGGCGTGTCGTCCGGCAAGACGAGGATCGGTTTACGGCAGTTCTTGATGAACTCGCGCGGCACGCTGTAGAGGAAATCCGGTTGCACGCGCCACAGGCTGTGGAAATACTTCTCGATCGTGTCCATCGACACTTCCGGCCGGCGGGTGCGGAACTCGGCCAGCCAATTCTCGTGACTGTGCCGGTACATGACATCCGGATCTTCTGGCCGATGCCCGACGGTCTGGCAGAACACCGCGGCGACGACGCGATCAGGCGCCCGCTGCAGCAGCTTGCCGGCGAAGCAGCCGCCGATGCAGTAGCCCATATAAAAGAATTCGCGGATGCCGAGATGATCCATCAGCCCGAGCTGGTCGTCGGCGAACGCGTCCCACGCGTTCTCGACCGGAACCGGACCCGTGGATTCGCCGCCATTCGCGTTGCGCTGGTCCATCGTGATGCAGTGGAAGTCGTTCTTGAAGGCCTCCGGGGCGTTGAACACCGCAGTCGGCCAGTTGCTGACCCGCGAGTTCAAGCCTCCGCCGGGGGTGACCAGCAGTGGGAAGCCGGAGCCGGTCTCCTCGTAGCGGATGCGGACGTCGCCTTTTTGGTAAAACGGCATGGCAGTCTCTCCTCCACAAATGTGTTGTCCGACGAAAGCCTTTCGGCCGAGAGTTCAACCTAAATTTCGCATCTGCTCAACCCCGTTGCGCCGGCTTTTTGGTATCGTGGCGGCCATGTCACATAACCGGGAGCGCGAAAAATCATGGCGCATGATCCACGGCTGATCAAACACGAGGACTCGATCGAGGATTTGAAGCCGGCCATCCCCGACTGGATCAAGAACCTGAAGCGGCCGGGCACACCGTGCGTCGTTCCCGCCTTCGGGCCGCTCGAAGGGATTCGTGTTGTCGGCACCGGCCAGCTGATCGCGCAGCCCTATATCGGCACGAAGCTGGCCGAATTCGGCGCGGAGGTGATCCACATCGAACGTCCCGGCGGCGATGTGTTCCGCTTTACCGCGCCGCAATTGACCCGCGGTCCGCGCCCGCACGGCTGCGACGAGGCCGAGGTCACCAAAAACAAGTTGTCGATGGGCCTCGATCTCAAGCACGCCCGCGGGATCGAGCTGTTGATGGCGCTGTGGAAGATTTCCGACGTTTGGATGGAATCGTCGGCGCCCGGGACGCTCGAACGCAACGGGATCACCAACGAGCTCGCGCTGGCGGTCAACCCGAGCCTGGTCATCGTGCGGGTCAGCACCTACGGGCAATACGGCAAGGAGGACTATCTCGGCCGCCCGGGCTACGACGCGATCGCGCAGGCCTATGGCGGCATGATCAACCTGACCGGCGACCCGGCCGGGCCGCCGCAGCGAGCCAAGACCTACACCGGCGATTACCTGACCGCGCTGACCGGATGGGCGGCGACGATGATGGCGCTGTGGGAGGTGAAGAAGAGCGGGCGCGGCCAGGTGATCGACCTCGCGCAATACGAAGCGGTGGCGCAGACCAATGGCAATACCCTGCCGCTCTTCACCGGCGAAGGTGGGGTCTATGGGCATACCGGGAACCGTCCGCCGGGGTTCCAGCCCTATGACACGTTCCGATGCAGTGACGGCTGGGTTTATATCGGCGCGCTCGGCGGCGCGATTTACGACCGGGTGCCCAAATTCCTCGGGCTCGACCCGGTCGAATACAGCTATGACGCCTGCTCGAAAGACGCGGCGGCGGTCAATTCCGAGAAGGGCCGCGAGCTCGACCGGCGGCTGCGCGAGTATTGCGCGGCGCACACCGCGCTCGAGGTCGAAACCGAGTTGAATGCGGCGAAGATCGGCTGCGCGCGGGTGTTCAATACGCGCGACCAATACGAGGACGCGCATTACGCGGCGCGTGAGATGACGGTGCCGGTGCTGGACCGCCAGTCGGGCGTGCCGATCCGCGTCTACGGCGTCGTGCCGAAAATGTCGTTGACCCCCGGCCGCATCTGGCGCGGCGCGCCGTCGATCGGCGACGACACGACCGACATTCTCGTGCAAATGCTCGGTTTCTCCGAGGGGGCCATCGACAAACTATACGCCGACGGCGTCGTGCACCGCACCGAGCCCTTCACCGAACCGCAGGTCGCCGCCGTCAACCCCTAGGCGCTCTCGAACCGCCGCTCAATCGGCTTCAGGTGGCCGAGACTCATTTGGTCCACGCTACACTTCGATCTTCGAGAACAGCCAGGCGCCGATCGCGAGCAGCGGGAGTACGCGGCCGGACACGCGACGTTCACCGTGCGGCGATTCCGCCAGGATCGGCGCGCCGACAGGCCCGGACGCGATTACGCTCCGCTCATGCGGCCTGACGGCGCCTTCCCGCGCAGCTCGGCTGCGTGGTGGGCGCAAGCTGGCTATGATACAGTCGCGAGGGTAGCGAGATCCCCAGCGATCGTCGTGCTGGCGTAAGGCCGTGGGTATTCGGCTCGGTGCATCCGCACACACGACGTGTCGGACATGCACATCTGGTGAGAGGAGACGCAGATAATGTCGGAACAACCACAGCCGCAGCGGATGCAGCAGACCATGCCCGAGGACGGCGACGGATGGCATCAAATCAATGCCGGGCCGCATCTGCATATAATGTTCCACCCCAACCGGCAATTGCTCGGCCGGGAGGCGGACGGCATCGAACGGCCCTCGATCGTGGTCGCCGTCGCGGGCAAGCGGGAGCAAGCGCTGCGCTTCGATCCCTTCAGCATGGGCAGCCACTATCACATCCGTCCGAGCCAGCGTGGCAGGCAGCTTCCGCTGTGGGTCGAGGAGGGGCAGAAGCCGCTCGAAATCGCCCTGGCGTTCTTCGAAAAGCCGTTGCGGTTCCGCGGACTCCTCGCACAGGCCGAAGAAGACGATGTGGCGTCCCGGCTGGATGACGCCGACCTGGCCAGTGCCGCCCGGCAGATCCGGGAACTCCGACGCTGCGGCGGGACACACGCCGGCCGCTTGATGGCAAGGAGCAAGCCGTCGCGGGCGCGAGGAACAGCTTAACGGCTCGGACCGCAACGGTGCGAGCTGTTGCCGTTTTCTCGTCAAGTCGTGGGGCATGCCGGACGAGGGCGAGGCGCATGGAGAGCCGCCATGTCATACGGCGCCGGAGGCGACTCGCGCGCCGACATCTATGCCGGGTTGATCACGGAGCGTGGCGTCGACAAGTTCGTGCGAAAAGGCTAAGCGTCGACGCCTCTTTCGTCGGCGGCAGTGCCCCGACCGTAACAGGCGCGACAACATTTTCGTAGGCGAGCGCCCTAGTAAGGTGTGCGAGCGCTTCTCCACGGTGATCGAGCCGGCTCGGGTGTGAAAGCTGCTCTTGTAAAGGACAACTCTTCCTCCGGTATAAACCTGGAGTCCAGCTATCGTATAACGGACTAACTCGATCGACGGCTGAAGCCGATGTGACGTCAGCTAGTTGGAGGCTCAGGTGACTGCACGCCCGGGGAAATAGAAGATGTCAAACGTACTTCATCAATTTGTTCGGGTAGATTTTTCACGATTTAAGGCATTCCGGGGATTTTCGCTCCACCTTCGTCACTTCAATATCCTCGTTGGCCCAAACAATTCTGGGAAATCAACGATTCTGACGGCATTCCGCATCCTTGCCGCTGGACTGCGGAAAGCGAACACTCGCAGAGCAGAAATTATTAGAGGGCCTAATGGCCGAACCCCAGGCTATTCCATCGATCTCCGTCCGATATCAGTCGCCGCAGAGAATATATTTTATAGCTACGACGACAACGAAGTTGCCACTATAAAGTTCACTCTATCGAACAACAATGAACTCCTATTGTATTTTCCTGAGCAAAGTACCTGCTATCTCCTACCCGATGCGCAAGGCAGACCGGTAGTGACAACGACTGCGTTTAAATCGCAATTCAATTGTCCGATAGGCTTTGTGCCAATTCTTGGCCCCGTTGAGCACAACGAAAGGCTGTTTGATAAAGAGGCTGCGCGCCTTGCGCTTTTTAATTATACTGTATCGCGCAATTTCCGGAATATTTGGTATCATTATCCGGATAGATTTGAAGAGTTCCGTTCAACTCTATCTCAAACTTGGCCGGGCATGGACATAGAGCGTCCGCAATCGGATCGCATTGATGATAAAACCCTTCTGCACATGTTTTGCCCTGAAGAACGAATTCCAAGAGAGATATTCTGGTCCGGGTTTGGATTTCAGGTTTGGTGTCAAATGCTGACTTATTTGATCCAATCCAGCGAAAGTTCTCTCTTTCTTATCGATGAACCCGATATCTATTTACACTCCGATCTGCAACGACAGTTGCTCGGCCTTTTGCGAAATCTGGGGCCTGATATTCTTATTGCGACTTATTCCATGGAAATCATCAACGAGGCAGAAGCGGACGACATCATTTTAATAAACAAGAATTGCACAAATGCGCGGCGGATCAGGGAACCGTCGGAGCTGAGACAGGTATTCACAGCGTTGGGATCGAATATTAATCCGATTTTGACCCAGCTCGCCAAGACGAGGAGAGCTCTCTTTGTTGAGGGCTATGATTTTCAAATTCTCAGCAGATTTGCACAGAAGCTCGGTCTAGCGAGTGTGGCGAGACGGAACGAGTTTGCCGTAATACCTGTCGGAGGCTTCAATCCGGAACGAATTAGGAGTTTGAAAGGCGGGATGGAGACAGCACTTGGAGGGCAAATTACGGCAGCGGCCCTTATGGATAAGGATTACAGGTGTGATGCGGAACGTAAAGCCATTATCACACAGTGTCAGGAATTTTGTTCATATGCCGCCATCCATAGATGCAAAGAGATAGAGAATTTTCTTCTCGTTCCAGCTGCCATGGACCGAGCAGCGGCCAGAAGAGTTGCTGATCAGGTTAGGCGAAGCGGCAACGGCAAGCATACGACGGTGACGCAGCTGCATTGCTCGACAGTTTTGCGACCGAGAGAAGGAGTTACGTCAGTGGGCAATACATTGCGGAGCGAGGGCGGTTCCAGCGAGGCGCTGGGTGGAGCCAGGCAACCATGGCCGAAGCAGCTTTAAGAGAATTGGAAGCATGCTGGACAAATCAAAAAGAAAGACTACAGGTCATACCAGGCAAAGAAGCGCTGAGCAGGTTCAATCAATATTTGCAATCTGAATTTGGAGTTTCCGTAACGGCAACTGGGATCATAGACGCAATGCAGGTCGGTGAGATCCCTGATGAAATTCGTAATCTTCTTACTGAACTCGGCAACTTCGCAATGGCCAAAGTTGACTAACCGTCACGTCGCTCCCGCTTAAGTTCCCGACGGACTCATATCGTTTGCATGCGCGGGGGCTGCCGGCCCATCAATGAAAGCAGCGGCCGGAGGCGACGACGATCGTCTGGCCGGTCATGGTTTCGGTGCGGCCCATCGTGACCACCATGTCGGCGCAGTCATCCTTGTCGGCGCGCTTTAAGCAGCGGCCGGGTGGCGTGTTCTCTCGCGTTACGATGGGGGCCGCGGCTAATGCAGCTGCGGAGCTTGAGCGGCGCAGTTGCTGTCAGCGGACGGGGTCGAGCACGACGACGGGGATCTCGCGCTCGGTCTTGCGCTGGTAGTCGGCGTAGGGGGGCCAGAACTTCGAGCGCCTTTTCCCACAGGCGCGCGCGCTCCGCGCCGGTGGCGGTCCTGGCGCGCGCCTTCATCTTTGCGGTGCCGACCTGCACATCGACCTCCGGGTTGGCGAGAATGTTGCGGTACCAGCCGGGGTGTTGCGGTGCGCCGCCTTTCGAGGCGACGACCAAGTAGCTGTCACCGGTTTTCCCGTAGAACAGCGGGAAGATGAACCTTTCTCCCGATTTCCGGCCCGGTCGTCGTCAGCAGCAGCGCCGGCACTGTGATCTCCGGCCGGCCCGGCTGGGTCATCTTGTACATGTGCCCGTCGGCGCCGCCGCTGGACAGGTAGCGGTTCGCATGCTCCACCATCCAATCGGGAAGGTTTGGCGCGAGCTTGGCTTCGGTCATCATTCGAACTCCCTCTGCGCGAAGAGCATAATATATAGGGCCACATACTGTGGTGTTACCGACGATGACGCCCGCGACCCTGGTTCATCGTTCCGCGAAAACGGGGCCCAGGGCTTCTCGAAAAACCTCGCCCACTTCACCCTCTCCCCCACCGGCCGGGCGGAGAGGGCAGGGTGAGGGGGCCGACAAGCCGGTTCGCGGCGCCGCCCACCTCACCCTCCCGCTGCGCGGGCCCCTCCTCTCTCCCCTGAAGGGCGGAGAGGGGCGCTTTTCCGAGATCCCAAGCAAGGTCCGACTCTATGGTTGAACTCTCGCAATGCGTTGAAATTCCCTGGGGAAATTCACTGTGCAGCCCTGCGCTTTCGCAGGCGTGATGAGGTGGCGTGCTATTAGGAATTTTGTCAAATTGACAAATTATTGCGAACCTGATACACCTCGGGCCCAAAATATTTCTCCAAATTAATTGGGCAAGTGGGCTGACGGTATGACGCGTTCCGATGGTTGCATAACCAAGGTCATCTCGCTGTTCTTCAGATCGCCGAACCATCGGCGGCCGAGGATTTCCGCGGCAGACGAGATGTCGATGGCTGTTAATTCGCTGCAAAAACAGCCAGCCCCGCCGCGCGGGCGCCCATGTTTGCTGCGCCGGCCTGCAACGGTCAGTAATGGGTAACCCACGGGCTGTTGAGGGCGTCCTCGATGCGGCGGTGGCGGGCCCTGATGACATCGGCGGGAACGGCGCTGACAAAGGCATAGAATGTCTTTGTGCGGATCGCGTCCACGACGCGCTCGCCGACCCTCTTCGGATCGAGACCTGTCGTGGCGAGGCGTTCGGCCAATACCGCTTCCTCGTTCGCGCGGATTTGCGGCCCGCCCATGTGGTCGGGGCGGTTGCGGGCGCCGCGGGCGATGTTCGTGGCGATCGGACCCGGGCACAGCACCGAGACGCCGACATTGGTGCCTTCCAGCTCGTGCTCCAGCGCCTCGGACAGTGACAGGACGGCGTATTTGCTCATCGAATACGGCCCCTGGTTGGTGCCGCGGCGGTTCTGGAAGCCGGCGACCGAGGCGGTGTTGACGATGTGCCCTTCTTCCCCGTGCTTCAGGATGGCGGGGACGAAGTGGCGGATGCCGTGAATGACGCCCCAGATGTTGACGCCGATCACGAATTCCCAATCGCCGCGCGGCACGTCGACCAGTCTGGTGCCGTGCATCGGCACGCCGGCATTGTTGCAGGCGATGTGGAGCTTGCCGAAATTGCGTTCGGCTTCCGCCAGAGCATCGAGCACGGATTGCTCCTGCGTGACATCGATCCGCACCGGCATGACCCGCTTGTTGGTGCCGGAGAGGCCATGAGCCGCCTGCTTCGACCGCATCTTTCTGGATATCGGCCATGACGACGTTCGCACCGGCCTCGGCGAGCGCGGTCGCAATGCCAAGACCGATGCCCGAAGCGGCGCCGGTGACGATGGCGGTCTTGCCGGAGATGTCCATTCGCAGGGGCCTTTCGGATCGTCAATGAAAATAGCGGCCGGAGTCGATGACGACCGTCTGGCCGGTCATCGTCTCGGTGCGGCACATCGTGACCACCATGTCGGCGCAGTCGTCCTTGTCGGCGGGCTTTTTCAGAAGCGAGGTGGACGCGGAGCGCTCGACAAATTCGGGCCGCAGATTGGCTGTCGCGCGCGTGCCCTCCAGCAGGCCCGGCGCCACGCAGTTGACCAATGTCTCGGGCGCCAACGCCACCGCCATGCAGCGCGTCAGGTGGATGAGGCCCGCCTTCGACACCGCATAGGCGATCGACGAGCCGGTCGGCCCGATCCCCGACACCGAGGAGATGTTGACGATGCGGCCGCGGCCCTGAGCCTTCATGACCGGCGCCACCGCCTTCATCAGGCGCATCGGCCCCGTCAGGTTGATGGCGATGATCTTGTCCCATACCTCCATCGTCAGGGTGTCGAGGTCGGGGAACGGGATCGCGATGTTGTAGGCGGCGTCGTTGACGAGAATATCGAGACGGCCGAAACGCCCGGTCACGTCGCCGACGACCCGCTCCACCGCCTCGGGGTCGGTGATGTCGCAGGCAAACGCCGCGGCGTTGATCTGATGCCGCGATGTGAGCTCGCGCGCGACGCCCTCCGCCTGGTCGCGGCTCTGCGCATACATGACGGCGATATGCACGCCCTCCTTCGCCAGCGCGTGACAGATGCGCTGCCCGAGCCCGCCATTGCCGCCGGTCACCAGTGCGACCGCGCCCCTCAACTCCATTTTGCTGTCTCCCTACGCGAAGGATTCGGTCATCGCCGAATAGACCAGGGTGCGCAAATCGCGGCGCAAAGTGAGGCGCGCCTCGCTGCCGATCACCTGGGTCATGAAGACGACGGTCAGCTCTTCCTTGGGATCGATCCAGAAGGCGGTCGCGGCAGCGCCGCCCCAGAAATATTCGCCGAGCGAGCCGGGCAGGCGGGTCTTGGCGACGTCGACGTTGACCCCGCAGCCGAGCGAAAAGCCGACCCCGGCATAGCCGGATTCGCTGAACATCCCGGGCAATGCCATGTCGGCGATCTCGCGGCCGTCGGGCAGGTAGTTGAGGCTGAACAGCGCGACCGTCTTGGGGCTGAGGATCTGCACGCCGTCCAAGGTGCCGCCGTTCAACATCATGCGGCAGAAGCGCAGGTAATCCTGCGCCGTCGAAACCAGACCGCCGCCGCCCGATTCAAGCTTGGGCGGCTTGGCATAGGTGCTCTCCCGGGCATCGTCCTGCAATTTCAGCCCGGGGCCCTCGCCCTCGGGCTGATAGCACGAGGTGAAGCGCTCGGTCTTGTCCGACGGCACCCAGAACGCGGTGTCGCTCATGCCGAGCGGCTCGAACAGCCGGGTGCGCAGGAACTCGCCGAAGCTCATGCCGGACAATTTCTCTACGAGATAGCCCAAGACGTCGATCGCCACCGAATAATTCCACGCCGTCCCCGGCGAGAAATCGAGCGGCATTTGCGCCAACTGGTCGATCATTCCTTGCAGCCCGCCCTCGGTCTGACGGTCGGTCAACTTGGCCTTGCGGTAGGCGGCGTCGACGGCGCTGCGCATCATGAAGCCGTAGGTCAGCCCGGAGGTGTGGGTCATGAGGTCGATGACCTTCATCGGCCGCAAGGTGGGGGTCGTAATAAAGCTTGGAGGCGCGTCTGCCAGCAGCGAAGGCATGCCGCTGGCGTAGACACCGAGGTCCTTCCACGCCGGAATATGACTGTGGACGACGTCGTCGAGGCCGATCAGCCCCTCTTCGACCAGCATCATCAACGCGACCGCGGTGATCGGCTTGCTCATCGAGTAGATGCGGAAGATCGCGTCCTCGCGCATCGGCTTGCCGCGCTCGATGTCCATCTGCCCGCACAGGCCGGTATGGACGAGGTGGCCCTTGCGCCAGATATAGGTCAGCATGCCGGGCAGATAGCCGCTGTCGACGTAGCGCCGCTCCATCACTTCGTCGAGCCGCGCCAGCCGCGTCGACGACATGCCTACCGTTTCGGGCTTCATCAGATCACTCCTCCAGGGCGAGCCGCCTGTCACGAGCATACTGTCCCGCGGTCCGATACGAAAGCGGCGGGGAACTGCGGCTTTCCGTAATCGGGAAGCCTCGTTATAACTGAATCCGCCATAACGGAAGACGAGACCTTCTGAGGAGAAGATCGATGAGTCTGACACTGGATGAAGCCAATCGCATCATTCGCGGCGCCCTGGCCAAGGCGCAGGAGCTCAACATCAAGATCAGCGCCGCGGTTTGCGACAGCGGCGGCCGGCTGATCGCATTGCAGCGCATGGACAACGCGATCTGGGCGAGCGCCTATGGCAGCCAGGGCAAGGCCGTCGCCTCGGCGGCCTTCGGCCGGCCGAGCGGCGAGATGAGCGAGCGGGCCGACCAGCCGACCCCGCGCGGGATTGCCGCGGCGTCGGGCGGCCACATGATCATGGGCCAGGGAGCGGTCCCGATCATCCGCAACGGCGTCGTCGAGGGCGCCTGCGGGGTCGGCGGCGGCACCTCGCAGCAGGACGAGGACTGCGCCCGGGCGGGCATCGCACAGTTATAGGAGCGGCCGCTGTAGCTTTCGAGGAAACACCGATGAAGATCGTCAAGGTCGAAGACCTGCATTGCGACGCCGGGTGGCGGGTCAATTCCTTTCTCAAGATCACCACCGACGAGGGGATCGTCGGCTGGTCGGAGTATATGGAGGGCTATGGCGCACAAGGGCTGACCGGCGTCATCCAAAAACTCGCCGAGCGGTTTCTGATCGGCCAGGACCCGCGGCCGGTCGAGCGCCACAGCGCCCATCTCTACGCCGCGACAAGGCAAGCAGCCGGCGGGGTCAACCAGATGGCGATCGCCGCGATCGAGAATGCGCTCGTCGACATCAAGGCCAAGGCATTGGGCGTGCCGGTCTACGAGATGCTGGGCGGGCCGGTGCGCGACCGCCTGCAGCTCTACTGGTCGCATTGCGGCACTTACCGCGCCCGCTATGCCGACCGCATCAGGGAATGGGCCGGGGTCGACCCGGTGCGCTCGCTCAACGACATCGTGGCACTTGGCGAGGAGGTCAGGCGCAAGGGCTTCAAGGGGCTCAAGACCAACCTGATCCGCTTCGACCGTGACAAGCCCTACATGTACGGCCCCGGCACCGGCAATCCGCCGGGCTTCCCCGAGCTGAACGTCGACCACCGGATCGTCGATGCCGCGGTCGCGCAGCTGGAGGCGTTCCGCCGCGGCGCCGGCCCCGACGTCGGGCTCCATCTCGACACCAACTTCAATTACAAGATCGACGGCTACATCAAATTGGCTCGCGCTCTGGAGCCGCTCGACCTGGTGTGGCTCGAGATCGACCTCTACGACCCGGCCGGGCTCGCTTTGATCCGCCGTTCCGCCCGCACGCCGATCTCGTCCTGCGAATCATTGTACGGCAGGCGCCAGTTCCGGCCTTATTTCGAGAACCAATCGGTCGATTTCGCGATCATCGACGTGGCCTGGAACGGCATCCTCGAATCGCTGAAGATCGCCGCGATGGCCGACGCCTACGAGGTCAACGTCGCGCCGCATAATTTCAACGGCCATCTCGGCTCGCTGATCAGCGCACACATGTGCGCCGTCGCCCCGAACTTCAAAGTCATGGAAATCGACATCGACGACGTGACCTGGAAGGACGATATCGTCACGGTGCCGCCGGTTATCGAAAACGGCGACCTCGTGTTGCCCAAGACCCCCGGCTGGGGCGCCGACGTCAACGAGGAATTCGTCCGCGCGCACCCGCCGAAGCGGTAGAGGTAGGATGTCGGGTGTTTCGGGAATGGGCCGTACGCGGCAGGGCGCGCGATGACCGACCGGCTGTCGCTGACTAACGCCCTAGCCGACGCCAATATCGACCGCCAAAAGGCGGAGCGTATCGCTACCGAGATCTTCGATGCGATTCACGACAACGTCGCCACCAAGCAGGACTTACACACCGTCGAGACCGCGCTAAGGGCGGATATGCAAGCGCTAGAGCAGCGAATGCTGCTGCGTTTCGCCGAGCTCGAACATCGCCTAACGGTGCGCTTTGCCAGCGTCATGGTGGTCCTGACCGGCATCGTTCTCGCGGCAATCCGCTACCTCCCCCATCGCTGAGGCGCGATCTTGTAGGGCGGAAAAGCGTAGCGCATTCCGCCGCTTCGTTTTCTGAGGAGAATGTCATGAAGCATGCCAGCGGCGCTGCATTGGCTGAGCTTCCTGAGCTTCTTGATCACATTAGAATCAGAGATGGGTTGAAAGAGAGAAAACTCGGCATCTTTTACAGAAAATCAAAATCCTTTCTTCACTTTCATGAGGACCCAGCAGGACTATTCGCCGATCTCAGTACAGGGGCGGATTTTGTCCGATACCCGGTGAACACCCGACAGGAATGGAATTTGCTCCTGGCGGCGATTGATCGAGCCATAAAACTCTCGGGATAACAGGGAAGGGCGTTGCGGCGCGGGGCAGGATGGCGCAGGCTGCGATCCGACATCCGTGCGCAATTGGGAGGAACGGCGATGAGCGACATCACCCAGGAGTTCAATTTTCTGCAGGGCGTCAAGGTGGTGGATTTCACCCAGTTCGAGGCGGGCACGACCTCTACCGAGGTGCTTGGCCTGGTTTGGCGCCGAGGTGGTCAAGATCGAGAACCCGGGGCGGGGCGATCCCGGCCGCCGGCTGCGCCCCGGCAAGCCCGACGACGACCCCTGGTACTTCCACCAGTTCAACGTCAACAAGAAGTCGCTGACGATCAATCTGAAATCGCCAAAGGGGCTCGATATCGTCAAGGAAATGCTGAAGCAGGCCGATGTCACGGTCGAAAACATGGCGCCCGGCACGATCGAGCGTTTGGGGCTCGATTACGAGTTGGTCAAGAAACTCAACCCTCGCATCATCTATTGCCAGGTCAAGGGTTTCGGAACCGGCAGCCCGCACGAGAAGGGCCTGGCTTTCGACATGATCGCGCAGGCCGCGGGCGGCCCGATCAGCGTCACCGGCGAGCCCGACCGTCCGCCCGTCAAGCCGGGCTTGAGCTTTGGCGACACCGGCACCGGCATGCTGATGGCGGCGACGATCCTCGGCGCCTTGCACGAGCGCAACCGCACCGGCCAGGGAAGGCGGCTGCAGGTGGCGATGCAGGACGCGATGATCCATTACATGCGCACCTGCTTTGCGACGATGGCGCGCACCGGCAGGGCGGCGCGGCGCAACGGCGCCAAATCGGGCGGCGGCAACAACGCGCCCTCGGGGCTCTATCCGGCCAAGGGCGGCGGCCCTAACGACTACGTCTACCTGACCACCAGCCGGGCCAACCCCGAGCACTGGTCGCGGCTGATGAAATTGATCGGCCGCGAGGAGTTGATCGACGACCCGCGTTTTGCGACCGGCGACCTCCGCGTCAAGAACGAAAAGGAGCTCGACGCGATCATCGGCGAATGGACCCGCCAGCACGACAAGCGCGAGGCGATGGAAAAACTGATCGCCGTCGGAGTGCCGTCGGGCGCGGTGTTCGACACGATGGAATTGCAGAACGAGCCGAGCTTCGAGGAGCGCGGCATCATGCAGACCGTCCATCACCATAACGGCGACTACAAGATGGCGACCTGGCCGGTGCGGGTCGACGGCAAGACGGTGCGGCTGAAAGGGTCGCCGGCGCTCGGGGCGGACAGTGCCGAAGTTCTGCACAACTGGCTCGGGATCGGCGCGGGAGAGGTCGAGGCGCTGCGCCGGGAGGGCATCCTTTAACCAGCAAAGCGGGAGGAGGGGGGACCCCCGGCGCATCGGCGATTCGCTAGGAACGGACGAGCGCGGGGTCCCGCGTCGATTGGAACCGGTCGGACAGCCATGGTGGCCGCCGCGGCGTCGGCTCACTTGACAGGCGGCGGGGTCATGGGCACCTGAACGGGTCATGCATTCCGCCGATTATCTTTCCGCCGGTCTCCTCGGCATTGTCGAGGGGCTGACCGAGTTCCTGCCGGTTTCATCGACCGGGCATCTGATCCTCGCCGATAGCCTGCTCGGGATCGAGGGGCCGGAGAGCAAGCTCTTCGACATCGTGATCCAATTGGGAGCGATCCTTGCGGTGTGCTGGGTCTATCGCGAGCGCTTTACACATGCCGCGATGGGGCTGACCTCCGATCCGATCTCGCAGCGGTTTGTCGCGAATGTCGTAATCGCTTTTCTGCCCGCGGCGGTGGCCGGCGTGTTCGCCTATCGGCTGATCAAGGAGGTGCTGTTCTCGCCCTGGGTCGTCGCCGTCAGCCTTATTGTCGGAGGGATTTTGATCCTGATCATCGAGCGGGTGCGGCCGCGGCCGCAGATCCTCGACGTCGACCAGATGAAGATCCGTACCGCGCTCGGGATCGGCTGTTGCCAGATCCTGGCGATGATCCCGGGCGTATCGCGCGCCGGCGCGACGATCATGGGCGCGATGATGCTGCGCGTCGACCGGGCGGCGGCCACCCAGTTTTCTTTCTTCCTGGCGGTGCCGACGATGCTCGGCGCAACCGTCTACGACCTCTACAAAAACCGCGCCATCCTGACCGTCGAGGGTGGGGAATTGATCGCGATCGGGTTCGTCGTCGCGTTCGTCTGCGCCCTTTTCGTCGTGCGCACTCTCGTCGGTTTTGTCAGCCGCCACGGCTTCGGCGTCTTCGCCTGGTACCGCATTGCCATCGGCAGCGTCGCCCTGCTGCTCCTCGTGATGTCGCGCTGAGGGTCTGGCCCCCGGCGTTAAAACCGGCGTTAAAAGAAGATGCTGATGTTTTTGGCGACGAGCACGTTCTGGTCGAGTGTTATCTTGCGGCTGCTGATGCGCAGGGTGCCGTCGATGCGGCGCAGAGCGTCGCGCCGCTTCCCGACGTAGAAGTCCTGCTCGGTCTCCGAGCGGTTGCGGTAGACGATGAAGCTCGAGAAGACCTCGAGTTCTGATGCGGTATGGCCGGGCGCGACTTCGATGTTGGCAATCAGGTGGCGAGTGCGGGACGGCGGGTCCTCCGCCCAGGCCATGCCGGTCTCCAACCGCGCGATGCGGCCCTCCAACGTCTTTTTGCTCTCGTCCAATATGGCCAGTCCATCCTCGTCGGTGGTTTCGTCGACGTTGCGGCCCGGATTTAGAATGGCGATGGCCTTGCTGGACCGCGGGTAGAGGTTGCTCCTCGTCACCATCCAATAGCGGACGTCGTCGGTGAACAGCTGCAGCCATTCGTGAAAACGCCGCTCGTCCAATAGACGCGCTTCCCGGTAGAGGAACTGCTCGACTTCACGGATCAGCTCGCCGCCCATATTCTAGACCTCTGCCCAGCTCTCGGCGTCCATCATCCGGGCCCAGTGCCGATAGAACTGCCGATGGTTGCTTTCGCTGATGCGCAGATCGCTGGCCGAGGCCTTGAGGTCCTCGTCGAAGCGCTCGTGACCCAGCCCCATCTGGTTGTTCAACACCATGCGCCGCGCCACGACGCCGCGGCAGGTACGGGTGCATTCCTGCCAATTGTCCATGTCGTCCTGTTCGAAGGTGCCCGACGGGCTGAAGCCGCGCACGCCGGCCAGCCGGATCGCTTGCTTGACGTGCGGCGGGGCCGCCTTGTCGGCGAAGATCCAGGACCACACCTCGGTCTTGTCGGGTCCGCGGGGATGCCACACGCGGAAGCTGCGCGAGGTGGCCCGCAACATCGAGAAGTTCGGGAACATCGTGCCGACGATCGGGTTGATCAGCTTTGACCGGGCGCCGAGACGCTGCTCCACCTCCGGCCGGATTTCCTTCTCGTATTCCAGAATCTCGGGCATCGGCGGGTCGCCCACATCGTTTGGCCCAACGCAGATCAGAATGTGGCCGTTGCCCGGCGAGACCATGCTGCCGGTTGAAGTGGGCTTGGTCCCCACCCCGGCGCTGAATGCGGTCTGGATCGCCGAGAGGTGGGTCCATTGCACGTGATAGGCGTCGCCGCCGAAATTTTCTGCCGGGAACTTCCAGTTGCACGGCATGACCCATTTATGCGTGCCTACCACCTCGATCCCGCCCTCGCGGCGGTCGAAGAAGGTATCGAGGTACCAGGCCATTTCGCCGAGGTATTCGCGCAATGGCGGTGCCTGCGGGTCGAAGGTGGCGAACAGCAATCCCTTGTAGCCGTCCAGTTGCGCGACCGGCACGAGACCCCAGTTCTCGCGTTCCAGTTCGCCGCGGTAGAATTCCCTCAAATACGGCACCCCGACCAGCCGGCCGTCGTTGCGGTACGTCCAGCCGTGATAGGCGCAGGTGAAGCTCGCGGCGTTACCGCTGTCGGCGCGGCACAGCCGATTGCCGCGATGCCGGCAGACATTGAGAAAAGCGCGCGCCCGGCCGTCGGTGTCGCGCACCACCAGAACCGGGTCTTCGCCCATGTAGGTCGTCAGGAAATCGCCGGGTTGCGGGATCTGGCCCTCGTGGCACAGGAACAGCCAACAGCGTGCGAAGATCCGCTCCAATTCCTGCTCGTAGATCTCGGGTTCGATAAAGATGCGGCGGCTGACGAGACCGTTGTTGTCATTGACGAGTCCGTTCATTCCAGCGGTCATTCGGATTACCTCCTCTGCTTCAGGTCCGCCGCGGCATTCGGAGAGTGGCCCCGGCATCGACCGTCAGGATCGTCCCGGTGATGCCCCTGGCATTGGTCCGCGAGGACAGAAATACGTAGGCGCCGGCAAGATCGCCAGGCGCCAGCGCGATTTGTAGCGGATTGTTGGCCCGCATCCGCTCCTCGATACTCGGATCGGCAAATTGCGAGCGGCCGTCCTGACGCAAAACCAAAAGCCCACGCAGATCGGTCATCGTGCCGCCGGGAGCGACCCCGTTCACCCGGATGCGCGGACCCAACTCGACGGCCAATTGTCGGATCAACCCCACGACCGCATGCTTCGAGGCGGTGTAGAGCGGCCCCCCGCCGCCCGAATTCGAGCCTGCGACGGACGCCGTGAAGACCATTGAGCCGTCGGTCTTGGCAAGTTCGGGCAACGCCGCTTTCGCGCCGAGAATGCATCCCTTGACGTTGACCCCGAACAACTCCTCAAAGGCCTCCGGCAGTGACTCTTCGGGGAACTCTGCAAGCGACAGGAAATTGTCGAACACCCCGGCGTTGCCGACAAAGACATCGAGCCTGCCCAATCCCGTCACTGTCTCTGCTACGGCGCGCTTGTTGTCGGCGAGTTGGGCCACATCGCCGGTGACGGCGACGACGGCGTCGCCAAACTCGGCCCGCAGCTCTTCGGCCCGGCCGGGCACGCGGTCGAGCACTCCGACACGCGCGCCTTCCGCGATAAACCGCGCGACCACCGCCCGGCCGATGCCGGAGCCGCCACCCGTTACCAACGCCACTTGCCCGTCGAGCCAGCCCACGGTTCCATTCTCCTCACCCGTTCAGATTCTTTCTATACCTCGCAGGCACGAAGGTCGATGTCCGACCTCGGGAGGCATGCGATGCAAGATCTCTCTGTCGCGCTGTCCGCCGGCGGCGTTTCGCCGGGTGAAGGCTATCTCGAAGAGACCCCGGTGCTGCGGACGCATGCGGGCACGCAGCCCGATCTGTTTTTGCGCTGGAATCGGATTCCGTTGTCGGCGCAGACGCTCGATGTCGTCGTCCATCTGCACGGATTTTCCCAGCAGGGCGGTGAGATGCCGCTGGCCGAAAAGGTCGAGCGCAGCGGCCTCGATCTGTCCGGCAGGGCGCGGCCGACCCTTGCCATGTTGCCCCGCGGCAATTGGATCCGGCATTACTACTATGACTTTCCGGCTCTGCTGTCGGGCGGCATCGATCAGCTGGTGGATTACGGCGTATCGCAATTCTCCCGCGCCGTAGCATCGCATGCGTTCACGGTGGATCGGTTCATTCTCGCGGCTCATTCCGGCGGCGGCATGCCGGCGGTCGACATCATTGCCGAGGCATCCCGGCCACCCGACGAATTTCATGTCTTCGACGGGCTCTATGGAAGGGATCCCGCGAGCGGCGACCCATTTCGAGGCGTGGAGGTCATCGACGCTTGGCTCGGCGATCGCCTGCGGCGGGAGCCGGAGCGCGAGGGCGCGCTGCGGATCATCTATATCGAGCAGCAGACCGGCCCCTTTTCGCGCAAAGTCGCGGAACTGATCGCTCGGCATTTGGCGGGCGCAGAGCCGGCTCAGGTTGAGAGCCTGGCGCGCCGCTATCGGGTCGAAGTCTCCGGGGTCCAGCATTCGCAGATCGCGCGGCGCTGCATGCCCGAACTGCTGACCGCACCGGACGCGCAGTTCAATTGGCTGGCGTAGGCATGTGCCTTGCCGTTAGCATGACCGGCCTATAACGCGCCGAGGAGACGAGGAACATGGCCTTTTACGAACTTCGCCAATACAAGGTCCTGCCCGGCAAGATGGATGAGTGGGTCAGGATCATGGAGCAGGAGATCATTCCCTTCCAGATCTCGAAGGGTATGGTCATCTGCGGCAGCTTTCGCGGCGAGACCGACGATTCCGTCTATGTCTGGTTGCGCCGCTTCGAAAGCGAAGCCGAGCGTGAGGCGCAATACAAGGCGGTCTACGAAAGCGACCACTGGAAGAACGAGATCGCGCCGCGCGTTCCGAGCTGCCTCGATCGCTCTGCCATGGTCGTGACGCGTATCGTCCCCACCGCGAAGTCGACGATGCGGTAGCGCCCACAAGATGGCCGCGCATCTGCCCGCGCTCAATCTCGTCGCCCAACCGGGGCAGCGGCGTAGCCGCGCTCGATCTCGCTCGCGAGATCGAGCGACGCGGCTTTGCCGGCATCTCGGTTTCGAGCCAGTACAGCAACATGGCGCAGTGCCTCGGGCTGGCGTTCGCGACCGAGCGCATTCCTTTCGCCACTGCGATAGCGCCGATCTATGCGCAGACGGCCGAGGAATTCGCGCAGATGGCGGCCTACCTGCACGAAGTGTCCGGCGGGCGCTTTCAGTTCGGCATCGGGGTTGCGCACCCGCCGAGCCATGCCCGGATGGGGGTGACGCCGGGCAAACCGCTCGCCGACATCCGCGCCTTTGTCGCGAAGCTGAGATCCTTCGAGGCCATTGGCGCATTGCCGCCGATCATTCTCGCCGCATTGCGCAGCCGCATGGTCGCGCTCGCAGCGGAGATCGCCGATGGCGTGGTGTTTGCGAACGCCTCTCTGTCCCACATGAGCCAGGCGCTCGGCGTCATACCGGCGGCCAAACGCAATGATCCGAACTTCTTTGTCGGCAATCGGATCCGGACCTGCATCTGCGACGACGAGGAGCAGGCCAAGGCGGTACTGCGGCGGACCGTAACGAATTACGCGCTGATGCCGTATTACCGCAATTACTGGAAGGAAGCCGGCTACGTCGAGGAGATGACAGCGATCGAAACTGCCGTAGCCGAAGGGCGGACGGAGGACATCCCCAAATACCTGCCGGACCGGTGGCTGTCGGATTGCACATTGTTCGGTCCGCCGGCCAAGATACGCGACGGCGTCGAGGCCTGGCGCGCCGCCGGCATCAAGACGCCGGTGCTGGTGCCGCTGTCCGCCGACGGCAGTCAGAACACCGCAATCCGACAAGTCTTTGGCGCGTTCGAGTAATCGGCCCCTCTCCGCCCCGAGGGTGGAGAGGGAATCGCGCGCTCTTTTGGACTAGCCGCCGAACTGGAAGATGTTGGCGGGTTCCTCGCTGTAGGCGCGGTCGCGGTAGAGCCGACCGGTCATGGCGATGACGTAGGGCGCGGCGGCGCACGCCATCTCGAACTGGCGGTCGGACAAGGTCAGGCCGGCGGCGCGGCAGGCGATGGCGACCCTGTCTCCGTGTGGCGGCATCGATTTCGGCGGGCTCCGGATCGGGGACCGGCGGCAGCGCAGTCGAGAAGTTCGGCGTCGGGGTCGAGATGGGGTCTTTTGGTCCGCCAGGGCGTCGCTCTCTCATAGGCATCCGCCACCCGCAAAACCGTCGCATCGTCGAACGGGCGCCCGACGACCTGCATCGACAATGGCAACCCGTTGCTGCTGAACCCGATGCACTGCGCCAATGCAGGGCCGCCTGTTACGTTGAACGGTGTCGTGAGGGACGCTCGCTTCCAGAATTCGATCGTGCGCCAAGTACCGAGGCGCGGCGCCGGCGCGCCGGCCGTCGCGGTCACCAGCACATCGTAATTGGCGTACACCGGCGCCATTTCGGCCAGCATACGCCGCCGCTCGCGCTGGGCTTGGACGTAATCCCGGCCGCTGACCAGCACGGCGGGCAGCACGCGGCCGAGGAAATCCTCACCGAAATCACCCGGCCTGATGCGCAAGGCCTCTTCGTGCACGGCCAGCAGTTCGCTTTCCGCGATCGTGACCTTGACGTCGTAATAGTCCTGCGCCGGCCGCAGCCGCACCTCGCCGAGCGTGGCGCCCAGCGACCGCAGCACGGCCAGCGCCTCCTCCAGCGCCGCGCTCACCTCTTGTGTGACCGCGCAATCATCCTCGTGCAGGTGGCGCACGACCCCGATGCGCAGACCCTTGATGACGCCGGTCAGCCCCGCGCGGTAGTCCGGCACCGGCTGCGTTGCGCTGGCCGGGTCGTTCGGGTCATGGCCGGCGATCGCCTGCAGCACGATCGCGCAGTCCTCTACCGTCCAGGTCATTGGGCCCGCGTGGTCGAAGCTGAACGAGTTCGCATGGACGCCATAGCGGCTTACCAGACCGTAGGTCGGCTTCAGCCCGACGATGCCGCATAGTGCGGCGGGACCGCGGATCGAGCCACCCGTATCGGAGCCGAGCGCCGCCGGGACAAACCCCGCCGCAACCGCCGCACCCGAGCCGCTCGAGGACCCGCCGGTGAAGTGCTCGCGGTTCCACGGGTTGCGGGCCGGCGGCCAGGGCAGGTCGAAGGACGGGCCGCCATGCGCGAATTCATGGGTCGCAAGCTTCCCGGTCAGCACGGCCCCCGCCTCGTAGAGCTTGCGCACGGTCGTGGCGTCCGCCGAGGGGACCGTGTCGAGGCAGATCCTCGAATGGCCGGTCGTGCGGATGCCAGCGGTCGCATAGATGTCCTTCAGCGCGAACGGGATGCCGTGCATCAGGCCGCGATAGCCGCCCGCCATGATCTCTTGCTCGGCTTGGCGAGCCTGGTCGACTGCCCGGTCGGCAGTCAGCAGCAGGTATGCGTTGAGCTGCGGGTCCAGTGCCTCTGCCCGCCGGATCAGCGCAGTCGTCAGCTCGACCGGCGAAAGCTGCTTTTGCTCGATCAGCCGCGCCGCCTCGGCGATCGTCAGGTAGGCAAGTTCATCAGCCATCCCCTTTCCCTCCCCTTCTAGGCCGAAGGGGCTACCGAGAGGCGGCCGACTACGTTGTGGCGCTCGATCAGGCGCGCCACCAGCCCGGATTTCTTCGCCTCCTCGACAAAGTCGCGCAGGAAGGCGGCGCCGGCGGGATTGGTCCGCGCCGTGCCGACCGCCTGCTGCACGGCGGTGAACTGCCCGTCGAGAATGCGCGCACCGGGCAATTTCTCGAGATCCGACAGCAGCCCCGGGCGCAAGCCGGCGAGCGCGTCCATCTTATCGTCGACGAATTGCTTGAACGCGGCGCCGCCGCCACCCTCGGAGCGAATTACTTCGGCATGCTTGATATTGCGCGCGAGCCACAAATCATAAGCGCTGCGCGCGCTCACCGCGATGCGCACGCCGGGCTTGTCGACATCGGCAATGCTTTTGAGGGGCGATCCCGCCGGCACAAGGTAGGTTGCCTCTATCTCGACATAGGCGGGCGTGAAGGCGATCTTCTCGGCTCGCTGCGGCTCCGCGCCGATCAAACCGATGTCCCATATGCCGGTGCCCGCCGCATCCGCGAGTTCGCCCGGCCGAGCATAAGGTACGTAGGCGACGGGTACACCTAGACGCGAAGCGATCTCCCGCGCCATGTCGGGCGCCACCCCCTCGGGATCGCCCGAAGCGGTGCGTCCGGTGACCAGCAGGAAATTGCCCATATTGATCGCCGCACGCAGAACACCGGTCGGGGCAAGCTCGGAGACGACTTCTTGAGTCATAGGGAAATCCGTGGTTGGTGGCGTTGA
The DNA here is from genome assembly GCA_963695605.1 of uncultured Alphaproteobacteria bacterium. Taxonomy (GTDB): domain Bacteria; phylum Pseudomonadota; class Alphaproteobacteria; order ATCC43930; family CGMCC-115725; genus AP-15. The sequence continues at coordinate 92,370 of CAVOHI010000096.1, forward strand.
CCGCCTCAGTTTGAATTATCGGCAGCGGGTAAGCACGCAAAAACTCGCCTGTGGATAACTCTGTTGAAAACTAGGCGGAAAACCACGCCGGGCTCGCCGCGCAGCTTTGTTTTTCGCAAGTCCCCAACTTGCGCTCTGCTGCCGAAGACTAGGTATGCCCTCCGTTTTTCAACTTAGACTAGCCTTATCTAAATGTTCGATAGATGTCTTGCGATCGTCACACTTGTTGTGAACAACTCGTCTCCATGCGGTATGGGCTTACTGATCGAGCCTAGCTTGCGGCGGCAAGCTTGGCTAGGTTCGGCGGATCTTGGCGCCAGCGGGAGCACCCCATGGAATTCGGCATGTTTCACGAGTTTCCGTCCCTTCCCGGTCGGAGCGAGAGCGAGGCCTTCGACGAGGCGATGGAACAGGTCGACGCGGCCGAGCGGCTGGGGCTCGATGTGATGTGGCTGGCCGAGCTCCATTTCGAGCCGCGACGGTCGGTACTGTCGGCGCCGCTCAGCATCGCCAGCGCGATCGCGGCGCGCACGCGCCGCATCAAGATCGGCATCGCCGTTCAGGTCCTGCCGCTCTGCCATCCGCTGCGATTGGCCGAGGAGGCCGCGACCGTCGATCAGCTGAGCCACGGCAGGCTGATCTTCGGAGTCGGACGCAGCGGCGTGGCACAGACCTACGAGGCTTATGGGGTGTCGTATGCCGAAAGCCGCGACCGCTTCCGCGAAATCCTCGACATTGTCGAGCAGGCTTGGACCAAGCCGAGCTTCTCGTACAACGGCCGATATCACAGCTTCAAAGATGTCGCGGTGGTGCCGAAGCCGTACCAGAAGCCGACGCCGCCGATCCGCATCGCCGCCAGCACCCCCGACACCTTCCCGGCGATCGGCCGGCGCGGCGCGCCGATCTTCGCCTCGGTGCGCCACACGACTTGGGACGACCTCCCCAAGCAGATCCAGACATATCACGACGCCTGGGATGAAGCCGGGCATCCCGGCCGCGGGCAGGTCTTCGTCTCGGCCCCGACGTATCTCGCCGAGACCGAGGAGCGCGCCCGCGCCGAACCCAAGGAAAGCATCACTCATTTCTATCACGAGCAGGCGAACCTGCTCGAAGGCGCGGCGCGGCTGGTCGACCCCGAAACCGCTGCCCGACGCATGCGGCGCGTCGACCAGCTGCGCAGCATGAGGTACGAGGATGGTCTGCGCAATCATGCATTGGTCGGCACTCCCGAGGCGATTGCCGAACGCCTGAAGACCCTGCGCCGGGAAATCGGCCTCACCGGCATTCTCGCCGAGCTCAATTGCGGCGGCCTCATTCCGCATCAACAGGTGCTCACCGCAATGCGGCTGCTGTGCCAGGATGTCAAACCCCGCCTTGCCGCTTAAAGGAATTTCACCACAGTGGCACAGCGGCGACGGATGAAAAGCCTATTGACTCTGCGCCCTCCGTGCCTCCGTGGTAATATCTGTCAACCATTGATCACTTTCGCCACGTATTCCGACACAATCTGGCTGGCCGGACCGTAGATCCGTTTCGGCAAAGAGGCTGGCGCTGTGCGAGGGTTCGAGGTTGAGCTCGACCGTGTGGGCGCGGACGCGGCGCGCTTCTTCGACAAAGCTCGCCGCCGGCTCGACAGTGCCCGACGTGCCGATCGCAATGAACACTTTGCACTGGGCGAGCACCTGATAGATCGCGTCCAGGCCCAACGGCATCTCGCCAAACCAGACGACATGCGGGCGCAGCTGACCCTCGATCGCGCAGATCGGGCAGCCCTCGTTGCCGGTCAAATCGTCGTACCAGACGGTAGTCTTGCCGCAGGCGGTGCAGCGCACCTTCAGCAGCTCGCCATGCATGTGGATCACGGCGCGCGATCCCGCCCGCTCGTGCAGATCGTCGATGTTCTGCGTGGCGATCATCACCTCGCCCGGCCGCACCGCTTCGAGCCGGGCCAATGCCTCGTGTGCGGCATTCGGGGTGACCGAGGGGTGCTGCAATTGCCGCCGGCGCGCGTCGTAGAAGGCCAGCACCCGCGCCGGATCGCGCGCAAAGGCCTCTGGTGTCGCGACCTCTTCGAGCCGCACCGTCGCCCAGATCCCGTCGGCATCGCGAAACGTCGCGAGCCCGGATTCCTGCGAGATGCCGGCGCCGGTCAGGATCACAATGCTGGGCGCCTCGGGCCAGAGATCGCGCATGCTTCTCATGGTCTCCTCCAAGCGGGGTATCTTCGGCTACTGTTAACGGTCCGCGTATTCGGGTACCCTGTAATATACCCACACCAGGTTCACCAACAGCACGGCCGCCGTCACGAGGAACACCCAGCGCAGGCCGAAAGCGGCGGCGACCGCGCCGCCGGAAAGCGGCCCTATCGAATTGCCGAGAAACATGGCCGAGGCGGTGATGCCGTAGACGGTGCCGCGCTGCGCTCGCGGGACCAGCCGCCCGATCAGCGCGTTGGCGGTCGGCAGTATCCCGCCGATGAACAATCCGACCGCGAACCGCTGCGCAGTAAAGGCCCAATAGCTGCCGGCGAAGGCCTGGGGCAAGGTTGTCAATCCCGCCCCCAGCAACGCGATCAGCAGCACGCGCCGATAGCCGATCTTGTCGCTCTTATTGCCGAGGAACGGGGCGGCAACGATATTGGCCAGCCCAGTGATCGAAAAAGCGATGCCGCTCAACGTCGCGAGATCGGGCCGATCGCCCAGCAGCTCCTTGACGAACAACGTCACGACCGGCTGCACCGTGCGCACCCCGAACTGCGCCATCAGCAATACGAAAAACAGTGCCAGCAGACCCGGTGAACGCGCGACCGCGATCAAACCGCTGAGAAGAGCGCGGCCGCCGCGCGCCTGCGCGGTCGGGACAAAGCGCTCGCGCACGCCAAACCACACAAAGCCCGTCGACACCGCGATCGTCGCTGCGGTGCAGTAGAACGGGATGCGATAGCTGCCGGTGGCATCAGCCAAGAAACCGCCGATCAGAGGACCGACCAGCGAGCCGACAAGCTGGCCGGTGCTTAGCCAGCCGAGCGCGAAGCCCAGCCGTTCCTCCGGCGCCTGGCTCGCAACCAGCGCAATCGCCGTGCTCGAGAACCCGGCAAAGACGCCCATCAGCGCGCGACACGCGAAGACCTGCCAGACATTCATTGCGGCGCCCATCAACGCTGCAAAGACGCCGACGGCGATGCTCGATCGCAACAGCATCAGTTTGCGGCCGTGACGGTCGGCCAGGCGCCCCCACAATGGGGAGGCGAAGGCGGCGACAAAGGAGGTCGTGCCGGCGAGGACGCCGGCCCACAGCGCGACAGCGCTCGCCGAGCTCGACACCGAGCACTGGCAGAAACAGCGGCATGATCGGGCTTAGCATCGAGAACGCCGCAGTCATGACGAACTGGATGCCGACCATCGCCCACAAGGTGCGTTGCCATTGCGCTGCGGCACTCCCGTCCGCCGCAGCCGCGCTGGGGTGTTGCATCGCGCTGCCGCGATCTCGGGCCATGTGCTCGCTTGCCCTCTCCGGCTTTGTCCACCCGCCAGATAAATACCGGAAACAGCACCGGTTGAGTCCGATTACTTCGGGATGACTTTAGTTAAGAAATTTCAGGACATTTGCGCATGGCTGCCCTACAGTACGCGCAAGGCTCTAGGAAAGGCGTAAATTCAAACGGGAGGAAGGCGATGGCGGCGGTCGAGAGCGTGAATACTGTCCCGTGGTGGAGGGAGCCGACCAAGGACCAATGGCTGGCCTGGTCCGCCGCCTGGCTCGGCTGGACCCTGGACGCCTTTGATTTCACGATCTTCCTCTTGATCATGTTGCCGATCTCGCAGGAGTTCAATGTTCCACTGACGGCGGTGACCGCGGTTTTCACGCTGACATTATGGATGCGGCTGGTCGGCGCGACCGCGTCGGGCTGGCTCGCCGACCGGATCGGGCGAAGAAATCCCGTTGATGATCTCGATCGGCTGGTATTCGCTGTGCAACTTCATTGCGAGCTTTTCCCCGGCCTTTTGGTTTCTGTTTCTGTTTCGCGCCCTGCTCGGCATCGGCATGGGAGCGGAATGGCCGTGCGGCGCGGCGCTGGCGATGGAACAATGGCCAATCCGCTCGCGCGGCTTTATGGCCGGCGTGCTGCAAGCCTCGTGGGGCCTCGGCGCGCTGCTGTCGAGCGCGGCCTACGGCTTGCTCTATGATGCGATCGGCTGGCGCGGTCTATTAATGATTGGTGTATTGCCGGCGCTGTCGATCGTCTATGTCCGCCGCTTTGTCAAAGAGCCGCCGGTCTGGGTCGAGAACCGCAGGCTGCAGCGCACCCAGCACCGCGAGGTTCGCATCCCGCTCGTCAAGATCTTCAAGCGGGGCCTGCTCTATAACACGCTGACGGCATGCTGGTGGATGGCCAGCGCGTTCATCGTCGGCTACTCGATCGGCGGGATGTTTCCGACTTATCTGCAAAAGGACCTGCAGCTCAGCCCGGCGCTGGTTGCACTGCCGGTCATGCTGCAGAGCATCGTGTTCTTTTTGTCGGGCTCATTCTGGGGATGGTTTCGGACCGTCTCGGCCGCCGCATTGCGATCATGATCCCCGCCCTGTTGACGATCCCGATCACGCCGCTCTATCTGATGACCGGCGATTACACGATGATCGTGGTGTTTTTTACGATACAGGGCGCATTCGGCGGCGGCGGCATGCACGTCCTCTACCCGGCTTATCTCGCCGAGAGGTTCCCGACCGAGGTGCGCGCAACTGCCAGCGGCTTCGTCTATCACCAAGGCGCGATCTTTGGTGGCCTGACGGCTCCGGTCATCACCTATTTTGCCATCAACTGGCATCTCGGGGTTCGCTGTCCCGATGGCGGTCGGCACTATTCTCGGCTGCATCAGCGTCGCCCTGGCGGTATTCGCCGGCCCGGAAACTCGCGGCAAGCAACTCGTCGCCGAGCTCTCAGTCGCCTGATCGCGAGGTGCGACTACGAACCGCGGACGCCGGATCGCTCGGTGCTTCGCTATGACGCAGGCTACACGGTAAAAGCGAAATGACTAGAAATTAATCACAAAAAACAAGAGACAATCGCGCAACGCTCTCACTACAGTTCTTGCAAGGCTCGCTTTAACGAGCCGGATATGAACAGAGAGGTGGAGCGATGGCGGCGGTGGAGACGGTAAGGGCCATCCCCTGGTGGAAGGAACCGACCAAGGATCAGTGGTACGCGTACGTTGCCGCTTGGCTCGGCTGGACCTTGGACGCGTTCGACTTCACCGTATTCCTGCTGATCATGGCGCCGATCGCGAAGGAATTTAACGTTCCGCTGACGGATGTCGCGATCGTCTTCACCCTGACCCTGTGGATGCGCCTTGTCGGCGCGACGGCGGCGGGCTGGATGGCCGACCGGATGGGCCGCAAGAAGCCGCTGATGATTTCGATCGCCTGGTTCTCGGTGTGCAACTTCATTGCCGGGTTCTCGCCGACATTCTGGTTCCTTCTCTTGTTCCGAACCCTCCTCGGCATCGGTATGGGTGCCGAGTGGCCGTGCGGCGCCGCACTGGCGATGGAGCAATGGCCGCAGCGCTCGCGCGGCTTAATGAGCGGCGTGTTGCAGGGCTCTTGGGGTCTCGGCTTCCTGCTGTCGAGCGCGTGCTATTGGTTGCTGTTCGACCGCTTCGGCTGGCGCGGCATGCTGTGGATCGGCATCGCCCCGGCGCTGGCGATCGTCTATGTCCGCTTCTTCGTCAAGGAGCCCGAAGTTTGGGTCGAGAACCAGCGGTTGCAGAAGGCGTCGAAGCGTGAGGTCAAGGCGCCGCTCGCCGCGATCTTCCGCCGCGGCATCATCGGCAACGTGCTGAATGCGTGCTGGTTCCAGTGTGCCGGCTTTGTCACCTACTACTCGATCAATGCGCTGTTCGCGACCCATCTGCAAACGGATCTGCATTTGAGTACCGCTCTGATCGCGACCCCGATCATGCTAGCCAACGTGCTTGTATTCCTGGCCAGCTCGAGCTGGGGTTTGGTGTCCGACCGCATCGGGCGCCGCCTGGCGATGATCATCCCGGCCGCCATCTCGCTGATCATCGTGCCGATCTACCTGCTGTCCGAAAACACATTGGTGATCGTCGGCGGCTTCATCGCGATCGGCCTGTTTGCCGGTGGCGGGATGTACGGTCAGATCCCGGCCTTTTTGAACGAGCGGTACCCAACCGAAGTGCGCGCGACGGCGTCCGCGTTCAGTTATCACGTCGGCGCGATCGCCGGCGGGCTGGTGCCGCCGATCCTCACCTACTTCGCGACCAGCCCGTCGTGGAACGTCGGCTTCGCGATCCCGATGCTGATCGGCGCGATGCTCGGGCTGCTCAACTTCATCCTCGCGTTGGCGCTCGGCCCCGAGACCAAAGACGTCGAAATGGTACCCGACCTCGTCATCGCCTAAAACGCTAGTCGTATCGTTGAAGACGCGTCTCCTGCAAAAGGAGTCGCCAAATACAGGGAGGTGGAAGGATGGCAGCAGTCGAGACGGTAAGGAACATTCCCTGGTGGCGGGAGCCGACCAAGGACCAGTGGTACGCCTGGTGGGCGGCGTGGCTGGGCTGGACGCTCGATGCCTTTGATTTCACCGTGTTCCTGCTGATCATCAAGCCGATCGCGGATGAATTCCACGTACCAACCACTGAAGTCGCCATCGTCTTTACGCTGACTTTGTGGATGCGGTTGGTAGGGGCCGTCGGTTCGGGTTGGCTCGCCGACCGGATTGGGCGCAAAACCCCATTGATGATCTCGATTTTCTGGTATTCGGTTTGCAACTTCATCGCCGGGTTTTCGCCGACTTTTGTGTTTCTGCTGATCTTCCGCACCTTGCTCGGCATCGGCATGGGCGCCGAATGGCCGGCCGGCGCGGCGCTCGCGATGGAGACCTGGCCGCAGCGCTCGCGCGGGTTCATGAGCGGGGTGCTGCAAGGCTCGTGGAGCATCGGTTTCTCTGCTGTCGAGCGTGATTTACGGCCTTTTCTTTGACACTATTGGCTGGCGCGGCATGCTGTGGATCGGCGTCCTGCCCGCCCTTTCGATTATTTACGTCCGCTATTTCGTCAAGGAGCCCGAGGTCTGGGTGAAAAACCGACAGCAGCAACGCGCCCAAAAACGCGAGGTCCGTGTACCGCTGATCAAGATTTTCCAACGCGGGATGCTCGCGAACACGCTGTTGGCCTGCTGGTGGATGGCGAGCAATTTTGTCCTCTACTATTCGATCTGGTCGCTGTTCGCGACGCATCTGCAGCAAGACTTGAAGCTGACCGCGATGGGAACCGCGGTGCCGTTCATGCTCGCCAACATCTTGAGCTTCCTCGGTATGTGCTTCTGGGGTTGGACGGCCGACGTCATCGGGCGCCGCTGGGCGATGATCATTCCTGCCGCGATCGCGATCCCGATCGCGCCGCTTTATCTGTTCACCGGCAGCGAATTCTGGATCACCGTCGGTTTTGGTCTGCAGGGCGCGTTTGGCGGGGCTCTCTACAGCCAGCTTCCGAGCTACCTTGCGGAACGCTTTCCGACCGAGGTGCGGGCAACGGCGAGCGCCTTCTGCTACCATCAGGGCGCAATATTCGGCGGGCTGGTCGCGCCGATCCTCGCCTATTTCGCGGTGAATTTCAGTTTGGGCTACGCCGTTCCGATGCTGGTTGGAACCGTTGTCGCAGCCGGCAGCGTCGTCGTCTCGCTGTTGCTGAGCCCGGAGACCAAGGGCACGGTGCTGGTGGCCGAACTCCAAGTGGCCTGACTAGGCCTCCACCCAGCTCTGATAATCCTTGGCGATTGCGGCAACCGCGGCCTCGTAAAGGCGGCGACCCGCTTCGGGGGTCGCCAGAGCGGGGTTGGAGCCGATGCGGCCATCCGGGAATTTGCGGCGGTAATCGGCGGCGTCGGCGAAATCGCCTCGCGGCGCGACCGGCGGGTCGAGAGTGGCGGATTTGATTGCGTCCGGATAGGCAAACTGGGTGACGGCGACCTCGCTCGGGGTTGCATGGCTGCCCTCGGCGTCGCCATAGAGTTCCTTTGCCAGATCGAACACTTCCTGGTTCTGCCACCAATTCTTCAGCCGGCATTTGATCGGTGGCGTGTTTGACGCCGCGCTCAGACTGCGCGTCGCGTAGATTTCCGAAAAGGCGGCGGTCAAGGTGGCAATGTTCCCGCCGTGGCCGTTGAGAAAATAGAAGCGCTCGAAGCCGTGTCTCGTCAGGGACTCGACCATGTCCTCGAGGACGGCGATCAAGGTGCTCGGCCGCAACGTCATCGAGCCGGCAAAGCCGAGATGGTGTTGCGCCATTCCGACCGCTATGGTGGGCCCGACGAGGGCTCCGGCGGCCTCCCCGACACCCCGCGCAATCACCTCGGCGCAGATCGCATCGGTGCCGATCAGGCCGGTTGGCCCGTGCTGCTCGGTCGAGCCGATCGGCAGGATGATCCCCCGGCTGGTTTGAAGATAAGCCTCGACCTCCTGCCAAGTCTGCAACTGAAGCTGCATTCGCGATCCTTTCGCCGCGGGTTTACGTCGCTTAGCGCGACACTCCGATACTAGCATGACTGCTTCCGGAGCACGCCTGGGATTGACGACGGCTTTGGTTTCGCAGGTCGCCGTGATAGGGTTTTGCCGCCAAGGTTGACAACGCTAGAACCCATGAAGCCCAAGGTCCTTCTTTTCTATTGGGTCATCCTGGCGGTCGCCGGGTGCTCCTGGATCCCTCGGGCCGGACCATCGACGAGCGATGTTCTCGAACAAGGGCAAGCGGGAGGCGAAATTCTTTTCGACGTGGTCCAGGTCGACGACCGCGTAGTCGACACTCTGCTCGCCCAACCAAAGGAGAGCTTTGCGCTTCGTTTCAGGGAGAACGCGCAGCCTCCCGAGGTCAAAATCGCGATCGGCGATACGATCTCGGTGGTGATCTGGGAAAGCGCTGCCGGCGGGCTCTTCAGCGAAGCGCCGCCGGCCCTGGCCCCGACTGGCGGGAGAACGGCGACCGAGCCGCTGGCGCCGGAATCGCGGCCGCCGGCGGGCGGGCAGCCAAGTGAGGTCGGCGCCCCGAATCCGTCGACAGGCCGGCCGACGGAAACGGCCCCCCCGCCCGAAGAGCAGCGGCCGCGCGGCACCGGGCTTCCGCAGCAGCCTTTTTCGATGGAGGCGGCGGCAGCAGCCGGCGGGCGGCGGGCCGCCACCATACCCGACCAGCAGGTCGGAGCCGATGGTGCGATCAGCGTCCCCTATGCCGGGCAGGTCCCGGCGGCCGGCCGATTCCCGGCCGAAGTGCAGCAGGCGATCGAGGCGCGACTAGCCGAAAAGGCGCTCGGGCCGCAGGCACTGGTGATCGTCAAGAAAAGCGCGGCCAATGCCGTAACGGTGCTTCTAAACGAGTCTGGGCAGGGGAGTTCCGGAGTGTTCGACGAAAATTCCATCGAGAATCTCGTCCGCACTCTGCCGAACCCGGTGGAGGCGCCGGCCGCAGTAGCGGCTGGTGCGGGAGCGTCTCCGAACCCCATTCAGGGCTGCGCAGGCGGCGGGTACAAGAGTACCCCTGTCGCCCGGCGGCGACAGGCTGTTGCAGGTCATCGCCGCCGCTGGGGGCGCGAAGTCCCCGATCCACCAAACTTTTGTCCGCCTGTCGCGCGATGGAGTGACCGCGACGATCCCTTTGGAACAGCTGGTTGCGGACCCGGCGGAGGACATCTACGCGCAGCCCGGCGACGTGATCACCCTGGTCCGGGTGCCGCAAACCTTCAGTGTTTTCGGTGCGGCCGGCCGCAATGCCGAGATCGCCTTCGATGCGCGCAACATCAACCTCGGTGAGGCTTTGGCAAAATCGCAGGGATTGCGCGATGACCTGGCCAAGCCGGAAGGCGTGTTTCTGTTCCGTTACGAGCCGAACTCGGTTGTGCGGGCACTCGATCAGCCGGTATCGGCCGAGGCGCGAGGAGGCGTCTCGCCGGTGGTCTACCGCTTCGATCTCCGGGACGGCAAAACCTATTCGCTCGCGCAAGAGTTCCCGGTCTACGACAAGGACGTCATCTTTGTCGCCGACGCGCCGGCCGCGCAGATCTACAAATTCTTCACGGCGCTCAATCAAGTCACCGGTCCAATCGTAACCGGCTTGGTGACCTGTCGTTATGTGAAATGTTGAGCCGGGGGCAGGTTATCGAGCGGGCGCTGAACAGCCGCGGCTACGCCAGGCTCTTCGAAACCACCTCGTACGTGTTTTTGCTGAGGCTGGGGGTGGCGAGGACGCGCTCGAGTTCGCGGCGCATCATAGCTTGGCGCGCCGGTTCATGGCGGCGCCACGAGCCGAGCGACTGGACGAGACGCGCGGCCGTGGTCGGATTGAGCGGATCGAGGGCAATGACCTCGTCGGCCAGCAAGCGATACCCGGCGCCGCTCGCATCGTGGAAGCGCAGCTGGTTGGCCTGCGCGAAGGTGCCGACCAGGGCGCGAACACGGTTCGGGTTCTTGCGTTCGAAAGCCGGGTGGCGCGTCAGGTCCTGCACGCGGTCCGGGGTTTGCGGCAGCGAGGAGCGTGCCTGCAAGGCGAACCATTTGTCGATGACGAGATCGTCATGCGACCACAATTCGTAGAAACGGGCGAGCGCCGCCGCGCGCTCGGGCCGATCGAGGTCGACGAGCACGGTCAGCGCCGCCAGCACATCCGTCATATTTCGCGCGGCCTCGAACTGCGCCAGGGCGAGCACCGCGCCCTTGGCGGAGTCGGCGGCGGCGAGATAGGCGAGGCAAGCGTTGCGCAATGCCCGCCGACCGATCGATCTGCCGTCGATGCTGTAGGGGCCCGCATCGGCGAGATCCCGGTAAGCCGCGGCAAACTCCGCCGCCAAGGCTTCGCCGAGCGCCGCGCGGGCGCCTTCGCGGGCGGCGTGAATGGCGCCGACGTCGACGACAGCAAGCTGGTCGGCGAGAAAAGCCTCGCTCGGCAAAGTCAGAGCCTCGGCGGCGAAGGCCGGATCGCGGCCGGCATCGGCGAGAATGCGCCGCATCGCCGTGATAAGACCCGAGTCGAGCGGGGCAGGGGCCTCGCCGCGCTGATGACCGGCAATCCGGTCGAGCAGGATTTTGGTCGCAACCTGCTGGCCGGCTTCCCAGCGGGCAAAAGGCTCGGTGTCGTGCACGGCAAGGAATATCAGCCGCTCGAGCGGCACGTCCTTCAGTTTGACGGGGGCCGAGAAACCGCGCAGCAGCGACGGCACAGGGGGCGCCGGCACATCGGCGAACACAAAGCTCTGCTGCGCTTCGGCCAGCGCGAGGACGCGCGTCCCCGTCCGGCCGGCGGGTTCGTTCTCCAGCCGGGTCGGTAGTTCGCCGCCTTCCGGTCCGATCAACCCCATGGCCAACGGGATCAGCATCGGCAATTTGTCCGGTTGCCCCGGCGTCGGCGGCACTCTCTGGCGTGCGGTGAGCTCGTAGCTGCGCGCAGCTGCGTCCCAGCGGTCCTCGATCGTGATCTCCGGGGTGCCCGCCTGTTCGTACCAGCGCTTGAACTGGCCGAGATCCACGCCCCCGGCGTCCTGCATCGCCGCGACAAAGTCCTCGATCGTGGCGGCATGGTTGTCGTGCCGCCGGATATAGAGATCCATACCGCGGCGAAACCCCTCCTTGCCGATCAGCGTGTGGATCATGCGCACCAGTTCGGCGCCCTTGTTGTAGACGGTCGGGGTATAGAAGTTGTCGATCCTGATATAGCTGTCCGGCCGCACCGGGTGGGCGAGCGGGCCGTCATCCTCGGGGAATTGGATGGCGCGCAAGGTGCGCACCTCGGCGATGCGCCGCACCGCGCGGCTGCCCTGATCGGCGGAAAACTCCTGATCGCGGAATACGGTCAGCCCTTCCTTCAGCGAGAGCTGGAACCAGTCGCGGCAGGTCACCCGGTTGCCGGTCCAGTTGTGGAAGTATTCGTGGGCGATAACCGCTTCGATGTTCTGATAATCGGTGTCGGTCGCCGTCTCGGGCTTGGCCAGCACATAGCGCGTGTTGAAAATGTTGAGGCCCTTGTTCTCCATCGCCCCCATGTTGAAGTCGCTGACCGCGACGATGTTGAAGACGTCGAGATCGTATTCGAGGCCAAAGACGTCCTCGTCCCAGCGCATCGCCTTTTTCAGCGAGGCCATCGCATGGCCGCATTTGTCCTCGTCGCCGCGGCGCACCCAAATAGCAAGCGCCACCTCTTTACCGGAGCGGGTCGTAAAGCGGTCCGGCACGGCGACCAGATCGCCGGCGACGAGCGCGAACAAGATATGAGGGCTTGGGGTGGGGATCGACCCATTTCGCCCAGTGGCGACCGTCGCCGGCCTCGCCACTCTCGACAGGGTTGCCGTTCGACAGCAACACCGGGAAGCGCGCCTTGTCGGCGATGATCGTCGTCGCGTAGCGGGCCATTACGTCCGGCCGGTCGACGAAATAGGTGATGCGGCGAAAGCCTTCGGGCTCGCACTGGGTGCAGAAATTGCCGCCCGACATATAGAGGCCGGAGAGCGCGGTGTTGGTCTCGGGTGAAATTCGGGTTTCGATGTCGAGGGTGAAGGCGTCCGGTACGTCAGCCAAGATCAGGCCGCCTTCGGCCGGAAGCTCATAGCGATTGGGGCCGAGCGCGTCGCCGTCGAGCGCCAGCGAGACCAAAGCAAGTTCCTCGCCGTCGAGATGCAGCGCGGCGGAGCGGTCGAAGCTCTCCGGATTGCGCCGTATCCGCAGGCGCGATTTGACCCGCGTATCGCTGTCTTCCAGCTCAAAGACGAGATCGACGGTGTCGATCAGAAAGGCGGGGGGCCGATACTCTGCGAGCCGCACCGGGCGCGGCGGGGCGCTATCTGCCGAGATGTCGAGCATCAGCGGTCACGCTCGAGCAATGATGGGTCGTGCAGGGTGGTGTCCTGGCCGCGCACCGGGTCGGCAATCGCGTCCGCCAGACTGCGGGCGCCCTTCCACTCGCTCGGCGGCCGCACATGGCCCTCGCTGCCGATCTGATCGATGCCCCAATAGATTTCGAGCCGGTGATTGTCGGGATCGCGAAATTCGACGGCGATCTGACAACCGGCGCGGCGCCGGCCGGCAAAGTCGATCTCGACCCCGTGCCGGCGCAAATGGTCGTGCGCCCGCACGACTTCGTCGAGCGTTGCCACCTCGAAGGCGATATGGTTGAGGTCGGCATTCGCCGCCGGTTCCTTCAGCGAACCGACCAGCGCAATCCCGTGGTGGTCGGGGCTGCAGCGCAGAAAAACCATGCCGCCGGGCACCATCTCCTCGGGATAGACATCCGAGATCTCGAAACCGAGCAGCTCGGTGTAGAACCGGGCCGACCGCTCTACGTCACGCACGTTGAGCACGACGTGACCCAGCTTGCCGATGCGGAACGGGTGCCCCGGCAATCGCCGCAACTGCCTCACCCGATTCGGATCATACATTGCTTCCTCCATCGCCCACTCTGTAAACACTTTAGGCGAGATTACGTTTTCTTTATCACTAAGGAGCCATAGTTCCGTCGAATTTTTTTCATGCTGATCGGTTACATGGAAACTCTGCCGAAGGGTGAAGTGGCCGGGGGGCTGGGGTCTTATGAAAGATTGGATTTCCGACTGGAAACGGTGGAGCCGGGCCGAACGCTGCTTTGCGGTCGCGCTCGTCATTTTGTCCTTGGTGATCCCACTCGGGTTCCTGATCGGCGGCCGCATGATCGGCACCTAACAGCAAGGGTCTTGCCGCGGGCGGGCGTTCCCAATAAAGGCTGACCTCCGACGATGACGCTTGGAGGAGCCTGCCGTGCCCCGCTTGCCAGACCACGCCGATCTCGAAGCTCTGAGGGCGTTCGACACGCCGACCATCTGCAATGCGCTGGAACTCGTTGCACCGGCGCGCCGTGCCATAGGGTTCACCCGCAGACCGCTGTTCGCCGCCTTTCCCGAGATGAAGCCGGTCGTCGCCTTTGCCCGCACCGCGATCATCCGCTCGCGCGAACCGCACCCGCGCGGCCGCGAGGAGGCGAAAGAGGTGCGGCTCGGCTATTACCAGCATATCGCGGATGAGCCTTTGCCGAGCATTGCGGTGATCCAGGACATCGACGCGCCCGATACCGGGTTCGGCGCGTTCTGGGGCGAGGTCCAGACCCATGTCCACAAGGGGCTCGGCTGCGCCGGCGTCATCACCGACGGCTCGGTCCGCGACCTCGACGCGATGGCGCCCGATTTCCTGGTGCTCGCCGGCTCGGTGATGCCGTCCCACGCTCATGTTCATCTGGTCGATTACGGCGGCACCGTCAGCGTCGCCGGAATGACCGTATCGCCGAACGACGTCATTCACGCCGACCGCCACGGCGCCGTCGTGATCCCGCCCGAGGCGGTCAAGGAAATCCCGGCCGCCGTCGCGCTGATCGCGCGGCGCGAAAAGGTGATCATCGACGCCTCGAAATCCCCCGGCTTCTCGGTCGCCCGCCTGCGCCAAGCCTTCGACGAGCAAGAAGACATCCACTGACGGCGGCGCCTTGATCCTGGTCGCGGCCGAGCGCGCCCGCGACTTCCCGCAAAGCTTGCCCCTGGCAGCGAACAGGGGGCCGGTCTACCTCCTCGGCACCGGCGAGAGTGTCGAGACCCCGACGGTCAGCCAAATGGAGGATTTCACGCCTCGCGCGCGTTCCGTGTCGACGGCCCCGAGGCCTTTGCCGAGGCCGGCATCACCCATAATGATCCCGCTCAACACCAATGGCGGCCGCCTTTCGTACATGCATTCCGGCATGTACGCATTGCAGGAGAGCGTGCGCCAGATGCGCGGCACCACCCCCGCCCAGATCGAGAGCGCCCGGGTCTCGGTCTGCCACGGCGTCGGCGGCATTTTCGCGGCCTCCGATACGATCATCATGTCAAACGAGCCGCCGTGATTCGAAAGTGTGCAGCCGGAGAGCGAGATCGGGGGTCCTGACGCAAGCTAATCCGTCTATGCGGGAGCATCTCTTGCTTCTCCGTATCGTGTTCGAGACCCATTCCTGGTCTACAGACAATGATGCCCACATCGCCACCGGGTGGAACCATGGCCGGTTGTCGGAGCGCGGAAAACTCTTGACCAAAGAGTTTGGAGACCGCCGCCGCAATGACGCCCTGGACGCCATCTTCTCATCCGATCTAGGGCGCGCCGTGGAGACCGCGGTGATTGCGTTCAGCAACACTCGGATTCCGATGTATTTCGATTCGCGGCTTCGCGAGTGCAATTACGGCGATTGGAATGGCGCCCCAATCGACACTCTGGCCGGCAAGCGTCATCAATTTATCAGTTCGCCGTACCCCAATGGTCAGAGTTACGAAGACGTGCTCGCGGCGATGGCGGCTTTCCTTCGCGACTGACACGATATTGGAACGGCCGCCGTTTACTTCTGATTGGTCATTCGGCTACGCGCTGGGCTTTGGATGCCCTTATCAGTCATCAGCACCTCGAAGACCTCGTCGACGCGCCTTTCAACTGGCGGCCAGGTTGGGAATACACAATTCCGAAACCACTCGACCGCTAACCGGCCTCATCTCCAAAGAACAACATCACTCGCGGAGACCAAGTTGACAAATCCGTCGGCCAGGGTCCGGTTGTGATGTGCGATAATCTTTTCTGCTGGAAGCACGGGGGAGTTGAACGTCGTATGAGCGTCCGAGACGAGCGTTACCTTGTAGCCTAGGGACACCGCGGCGCGGCAGGTTGATTGACGCACATCTCGGTCTGGATGCCGGACGATCAGCCGGTTAATACTGGCTTCGGTCAGACGTGAGTGCAAATCAGTGTCGTGAAGGCTCTGCTGTGCCGCTTTCGATAATCATCGCCTCGCCGCGCCTCGGCTGGACCGCGCTATGATGCAGCCAGCCCGTCGATCCCTTTGCCAGGATGTGACCTGGCCCGCCGTCATGCTGCACGTGGAAAATAGGGATTGAAGCGCCCCGCGCCCGCTCAAGCAAACCGGCGATCCGCGCAAGGACCGCTTCGCTCTGATAGAGTGGCCGGCGAAAAGTAAACATACCCTGCTGAACATCGATGATCACCAGACAAGGGACATAGTTTCGGACATCAGCCATGGCGCGCCCTCTCGTTCCAAGGTATGACGACTATCTCGGGCCAAATTGCCTGCGCTCGGCGCGCTTTGTTCATGTGCGAGACTGCATTTTCGAGCACATAGTTTGGTCGGATTACCATCGAGAAAAGATCGTAGAGACCAAATGGCGCCACCACGTCTAGCCGATCATCGTCATCGAGCCGAACGCCGATGGCGTGAACAATCGAGGCGTAGCGCCGAATTGCCTCATCCGCTGAATGCAGCCGGGGATAGACTGTGCCAAATCGGGCCTCGAACCACAGATGTACGCGCGCTTGGTTCCTGACTTCTACCGGGCTGACGCAACCGGGCGTCGCGGCGGCGACGCGACGGATGACCCTATCCTCGGCCGCCCAGCTGAGGTCGCTGTCGTCGAAATAGATCAGATCGTAGTCCTTGATGCCCGTACCGCGGTGGCGGCCGGTGAGGACATTCCAGACCGTCTGGTATAGGCAGCCTGCAACAAGCCGCCACTGAGGCAGGTGAACTCGTCGAATGCTCGCGAGCAGTTGCATCAAATCCGGGTCGCAACGAATGATCGTCACGAAGCGACGCAGTTGCTCTTGGGGAAGCGTTGCAGGTGCAAGAGTGTCAGGGCAGCCGATCATGTGAGAGTTTAAGAATATTCGACTCGGACAAAGTTCGTAATCGATACCATCCCGCATAGTGGAGCCGAGCGCTTTCGGCTGCTCATTCATGATCCATGTCCGGCGATCGCCTCGGGCCTCTGCGAGACGGTGCTGATCACGCATGGCGAGAGCGGCCGCTCCGGCGTCGGGCGCATCCGCAATGTCGTCGCGCCCACGAGCCTCGCCGGCCAGTTCGAGCAGCCCTATGGGCCGATGGGGCCGCCGACTTTGTTCACGATACCGGTATTGCGCTACATGAAGACCTATGGGCCTCCGGACGAGCAATTGGCGATGGTCTCGGTCGTGCAGTGCGAATGGGCGGCGAAGAACCCGCGCGCCGCCTTCAGGACGCCGATCACCGTCGAGGACGTACCGAACTCTCGGATGATTGCTTACCCGTTCTGGAAGTGGTCCGCCGTTTAGGCCGCCGTGCTCATGCGTAATAAGCACCCGAAGAATTGCCACATTCGCATGTTATATGCGGTCCGTGAAACCAGACAATCGGGTCCGGGCAACATGAGAGCGAACTCTATATTAGTCGAGACGCATGGTTTTCTGATCGCAACTATTCCGGGAATCCGGCCTGTTCTTCTCCAGAAAAAACAGGTCGATCAGGCCAACGCGACCCAACGGCAGGTTGGTTGGGCGACCTGGCGGCAGAATTCGAAGGTCCGATTTAACGGTGATAGGTGCCGACAAGCTCAGCCTGCTGGATAACGTAAGGCTGCGCAGCCCTCAAGACATCGAGCGCTGCCGCCGGGGCCCTCAGATCGAGTGTCGGGCGGCTGATCGCCAGCAGGCGGAAGTGATAGTGATGAGTGCCGGCCCCTCTGGGTGGACAGGGGCCGCCGTAGCCGGTTTTGCCAAAGTCGTTGCGCGCTTCGTGCAAAGCCGCAACCGGCCGATTTGCGGAGTAGCCCGCGTCGAGACCGCGGGAGGCGGGCGGAATGTCGAACACCGCCCAGTGCCGGAAGGTGCCGGAGGGTGCGTCGGGGTCCTCGACGACGAGGACGAGGCTCCCCGTCCCGGCCGGCACGTCCGACCACGACAAGGGCGGCGAGATATCGGCGCCGTCGCAGGTGTATTGCGCCGGGATCTCGCCGCTCGGCGGGATTGCCGGGCTGGCAAGCATCAGAGGCATGGCGGTCTCCGCATTGCCCGAGTTTCACTCTCCGGATAGAGATAAGAAGCGTGGCGTTCCACGAGGAGCGGGTGATGAGCGAGACGACGCGCTTGCGCAGCGGGCTGCTGGTGTTCCCCAACCTGACCCAGCTCGACCTGACCGGCCCCTACGAGGTTCTTGCCCGGTTGCCCGGCGCGGAGACCCTGTTGTTGTGGAAGAACCTGGATCCGGTGCGGTCCGAGCATGGCCTGACGATCCTGCCGATGGCGACCCTGGAATCCTCCGAACCGCTTGATCTCATCCTCGTCCCGGGCGGCCCGGGGATCAATCCGTTGCTCGAGGATGCCGAGGTTCTCGCCTTTCTGCGCCGCGCCGCAGCCGAGGCGCGCTATGTCGTCGGGGTATGCACCGGCTCGCTGGTGCTCGGCGCTGCCGGACTGTTGCGGGGGCGGCGCGCCACTACCCATTGGATGTCGCGCGACCTGTTGCGCTCGTTCGGCGCCGAGCCGGTCGCGCAGCGCGTCGTCGTCGACGGCAAGTTCTTCACCGGCGGCGGCGTCACCGCCGGCATCGACGTGGCGCTGACCGTCGCCGCCGAGATCGCCGGAAGAGCCACGGCGGAAGCGATCCAGCTCGGCATCGAATACGACCCGAAGCCGCCCTTCGCGTCGGGCTCGCCGGAGCAGGCCGACCCGGCGGTCCTCGAGGCGGTCCTCGCCCGCGCCGAACCGCGCCAGCGCGACCGTGCCGAGCGGGTCGCCCGCGCCGCCGCGGCTCTTTAAGCGCTAGGCCAGGGCCTAGCGGGCCTGAAGGGCGGTCCGGAACCCTTCTAAGTTTGAGGATCTACGGTTTGACAAATATCGTGTCCCCTTCGATACGGACCTGATAGATTGGCACGGCGGTCGATACCGGTCCATTCACTAACTCCCCCGTGCGCACGTCGAACTGCGCATAGTGAAGAGGGCATTCGATCAAATATCCGTCGAGCTTGCCGCGGGAGAGCGGCGCGTTGCGATGCCCGCAAACGTCGCTGATCGCGTAGAATGTGCCCTCCACATTGGCCAACACGCGGCGTTCCCCATTGACCGCGACCCATTTCATCTGGCCCGGCGACAACTCGGAGGCCTTGGCTACCGGAACAAACCCATCAGTCATAGAGTAAGTGGGGCTTCTCCCTCTCCCCGCGTGCGGGGAGAGGGCGGGGTGAGGGGCTATCAGCTAATTCGGCCGGAACCCGAACATCTTCGCCGCATTGTCCGAGGTGATCGCGCGCCGGTCCGCCTCAGGAACGCCGGCAAAGATGCGTCCCAAGAAATCTTGAGACTTCGGCCAAGTCGATTCGGCATGCGGAAAGTCGCTGCCCCACAGCATCGTCTCGACGCCGATCTTGTCGCGCATTTGCACGCCGAGCTCGTCTTCCATGAACTCGACGAACATGTTGCGCTTCCAGTAGTCGCTCGGCAGCATTCCCTCGCGCGACTTCCAGCCCTTGGTGAATACCGGCCGCTCGCGATAGGTGAAGTCCATCTGCTGCAGCCAGTGCGGGATCCAGGCGGTCTCGTGCTCGACCGAGCCGGCCTTCAGTCGTGGATACCGGTCGAACACGCCGGCGAAGACCATCGAGGACAGCGAGTACCGCACCCAATAATCGGTCGTGGAGCGGCCGGCGCCGGTCATCTCGGCGACGTTCATTGTGAATTCGTTGCCGGGGACGCCGTGGCGCGGGGTGGCGATGTGCAACAGCAGCGGCATCGCGAGATCCTGCGCGGTCCCCCACAGGCGATCGTAGATCGGATGACTATAAGGCTTGTCGGGCAATGGCGAGACCGGGATGAAGGCCCCGACGAGGCCCAGCTTCTTGCACCGCTCCAGCTCCTGGCAGCCCACATTGACATCGTCGACATTGAGCATGCCGATCCCCTTGAGGCGCTCGGGATAGGGCTTGCAGAAATCGGCGATCCAGTCGTTGTAGACGCGGCAGATCTCGGTCAAGAGTTCGCTGTCCGGGATGCGGTACCAGAAGAGGCCCTGGCTCGGCTGCAGGCACGAGCCCCAGACACCGTCCTCTTCATTCTCGCGGATCATCGCATGCGCGTCGTAGCCGCCCTTGCGGACATCCTCCCAGACGCCGAGAAAATCGATCTGCGAGGGGTCCTCGAAGCGCTGCCCGGCCTGCATGACCGCCCCGAGCGTCCCGACCTGCATGCCGTCGAGCACCCAGGCGTCGTATTCCCTGCCGGTCGGGGTCTTGCGGCGCTCCATCTTCGGCGCCCGGTCGCGGAACCTCGGCTCGATGCGCCCGGTATACATGTCCGGCGGTTCGACGATGTGAGAATCCGCCGAGATCAGCTTGTACTCCGCCATCACAAACCTCCTCCGTTGTCGCCGATTGCGCTCGGCCCGCTGCGCCAAAATGACCTAATTCCTCAGGGTCGAACCGTAGGACCGGGTAAGGAGCTAGTCAAGCGACCCCGGACCCCCGAGATCGGCGGCCCGCAGGATTGCCGGACTGGCCCTTCGCAAACGGTCTCCCTCGGATAATGGCAAGGTTAGCGCGTTCCGCGTCCGTCACCGTCGTTGGGCCGGGTGGTTTCTGTACTCGACCGAATGCCGCTTTTTATAGCAACATGGGCGGATGACGAATCGGATCGCCCTTGGTCGCGATGCCCGGGTCAACGCGCTGCTCGGCGCCGGGCACTTTCTGTCGCATTTCTACCAGCTCTGTCTGCCGCCGCTGTTCATCGCCTGGCAGAAGACGTTCGATGTGTCGTTCGCCGAGCTGGGGCTGGCGATGGCGGTCATGGCAGGCGCAGCGGCGGTGATGCAGACCCCGATGGGGTTTCTCGTCGACCGCTACGGCGCGCGGCCGTTCCTGATCGGCGGGACCCTGTTGATGACCCTGTCGATCGCCGCGATGGGGTTTGCCACCGCCTATTGGCAGGTGGTCGGACTGGCGTTGTTATCGGGAGTCGGCAATTCGGTCATCCACCCGGCGGATTACGCGATCCTCAGCGGATCGGTCGATCGGGCGAAACTGGGCCGCTCGTTTGCCTTTCATACGTTTATCGGGCATGTCGGGTTTGCCGCCGCACCGCCGGCGACGGCGGCTCTGGCATTGCTGTTCGGTTGGCGCGGCGCGCTGCTGTTCGTCGGCCTTCTGGGCCTTCCGGTCGTCGCGGCGATCCTGTGGCAGAGCCGCATCCTGACCGATCAGGCGCGGCAGCCGCGCCGCCGCGCGGCAGCGCCGGCTTCCGGCACGCGGCTGCTGCTGAGCCGCTCGGTGCTGATGTTCTTTGCGTTCTTTATGGTTTCGTCGATGGCCGGGGCGGGGATCCAATCCTGGTTGATCACAATCCTCCACCAGGTGCACGGCTTGGCGATCGAGGCGGCCTCTTCGGCCTTGACCGGGTACATGGCCGGCATGATCGGCGGCGTGCTGGTCGGCGGCTGGGTCGCCGACCGCACCGACCGGCATCTGCCGTTCGTCGTGATCCTGACCGTCGGCGCCGCGGCGCTGTTGCTGCTGACCGGCATCGTCTCGCTCGCCGAGTTGCCGACAATCGGCGTTCTCTTCGCCGCCGGGATCATGACCGGGGCGAGCCGGACGCCCCGCGATGTGATGGTGAAGGATGCGGCGCCGCCGGGGCAGATCGGCAAGGTGTTCGGCTTCGTCAGCTCCGGCATGTCCTTGGGCGGCGCGATCATGCCGGTGCCCTACGGCATGATCATCGATGCCGGACGGCCCGAACTCGTGCTGGTGGTCGTCGCCACGCTCCTGCTATTGAGCCTGTTATGCGCCGGCGGCGCCCGCGTCGGGTTCCGCCACACGCCGGTGCCGGTGGCCGCGGAATAGTCATCAGAGAGGAGAGGGCGATGCGCAGGGTCGGACCACACTCGTTCACCGAAGTCTATTTCGCCGGCTGCAACCCGAGCTTTGTCGAGACCAGCGACGGCTATGTCATGATCGACTCGCCGCAGCAGCCGATCGATGCGGTGCGCTGGCGCGAGCGCATGGAGGACAAGGCGCCGATCCGTTACCTGATCAACACCGAGCCGCACGGCGACCACATCTCTGGCAACGCCTATTTCCCGAACATCGAGGTCGTCGGGCAGGTCAAGTTGCAGGAATGCTTCGAGCGCTACCTTTATGCTTTCGGGTCGCTCGAGGAGAAACGCGAGCGCTTCAAGGAGACCGACCCCGACAGCGTCTTTCTGGTCGGGCATCCGGACTACCCGGCGGCGAACCCGCCGACCCTCACCTTTACCGACGCGCTGACCTTGCATGTCGGCAATCACACCTTCAACATCATCCATATGCCCGGCCACACGGCGCCGCAGACCTCGGTGCACGTGCCGGAAGAAGGGGTCGTGTTCACCGGCGACAACGTTTTCCACAAATGCCGCAGCTGGCTGCAGGAATGCGACCCATGGGAGTGGCTCGCGTCATTGCAGAGCATCGAGGCGCTCGACGTCGAGACGATCATCCCCGGGCACGGCGAGCCCTGCACCAAGGCCTACCTGAAGGAGCAGGGCCAGATCGTCGAGAACTGGGTCGGGTATATCGAGCGGTTCGTGGAGCGCGGCCTCGGCCCCGACGAGATCCTGAAGGAGCCGCTCGAGGTCACCAAACAGGATCCCTACCCGATCGGCCAGCGCCTCTTCATCCATGACGAAAGGCTGACCGGGATGATCGTGCGCAACCTCCACCAGCGCATCCTGGACAGGAAACAGCAAGCTCGCTCGTAGTAGGCTACGGATCCGCACCCTCGCGAACGCGAGGGTCCAGGGGAGGCCAGCCGCTGGAGCTTCGCGGGAATGGCGCGGCGGACGCGTTGATCAGACAGGATGCATCATGGCAGAGCAGAAATGGACGATGCGCGGCGAGTATATGGAGAGCTGCAACTGCGACTATCTGTGCCCGTGCATCTACACAAACCCGCAGGCCCCGGTGACGTATGATCACTGTACCGCGGCGTTGGTGTTTCGGATCGATGAAGGGAGCTGCGGCAGCACCCAGTTGGACGGGTTGAAGTTCGCGCTGGTGATCCGCTCCGGCAAAGTCATGGCCGACGGCAATTGGATCTTCGCCGGTGTTGTCGACGAGCGCGCGGATGAGGCGCAACGCCAAGCGCTCGCTGCAATCGTCTGCGGGCAGGCGGGCGGGCCCGCCCGCCTTCATCCGCGAAAACCTGGTCGGCGACTTCCGCGGCATCGCCTACAAGGCCATAGAATTCGATCTGGATGGGCTGAAGCGCTCGACTGTGATCCCCGACGTTTTGTCTTTCGAGATCGAAGGCGTCGCGTCGCGCAACCGCGGCGGCGAGCCGTTCTACATCGACAACACGGCGCACCCGGCGGGCCGCCGCCTCGCCTTGGCGCGCGCGAAGGAGATGCATATGCATGGCTTTGGCCTCGACCTCGATATCGTGGGGAAGGGCAATAACGGCCATTTCGCGCCCTTCAGCTGGGCGGCATAAGCGCTGATCGGGCGGCCTGCCGCCACTTTGGCGAACCGCGGCGCCCACGTCGCGGCGTTGCTGCTGCGAGATCGAGTCGTCATTTGGTTGGCTCTCGCGGGCGTCACAGCATTCTCGTGGCTCTACATCTATCAGCAAATGGGTGCGATGGAGGGGATGGGGGACATCGCCGTGCCCGCGATTTTCACACCCTGGACGGCCGGCGACTTCGCCCTCAACATGGCGATCTGGTGGGCGATGATGCCGGGCATGATGCTGCCCAGTGCCGCACCGATGATCCTGACCTTTGCGACCATCAATCGGCACAAGCGCCAGCGCGGCCAGTCGTTTGTTCCGACGATGGTGTTCACCTCGGGTTATCTGATCGCCTGGGGACTGTTCGGAGTCTTTGCGACCTTCGCGGATTGGGGGCTCGAACGCGCCGCGCTGATTGCGCCGACGACGGGAAGGCTCGTCCCGGTATTGAGCGCCGTCGTCGTCATTGCCGCCGGGGTATATCAGCTCACCCCATTGAAATCGGTTTGCCTGACGCATTGCCGGTCGCCCTTCGATTTCGTCCTCAACCATTGGCGGGACGGCGGCGCGGGCGCAATGCGGATGGGGGTGGAGCACGGGCTTTATTGTCTCGGTTGCTGCTGGTTTTTGATGGCGCTCTTATTCGCGGCCGGCATCATGAGCCTCGTATGGATGGCCGCGATCACCGTCTTCGTCTTCGTCGAAAAGCTGTTTCCGGCCGGACAGTGGATTGCGCGCGCCGGCGGTGTTGCGATGCTAGGGTTCGGGTTCTACCTTATTTTTCGGGCTTGACCTCATGGCGGGAGAGCGCATGGCTACAAATTGGCAGCTTTCGGGAGATTATTTTGAAAACTGCAACTGCAGCGTCGTCTGTCCGTGCCTGATTTCGCCGGCGCCGCCGCTGACCTCGCGCCCGACCGAGGGAGTATGCGACGTCGCGCTCGCCTTTCACGTCGATAAGGGCAGCTACGGCACGGTGGCGCTCGACGGGCTCAACCTCGCCCTGATCGCGCACACTCCCGGGCCGATGGCGGACGGCAACTGGACGATTGCCATCTACATCGACGAGCGCGCCAGCGACGAGCAGGCAACGGCGCTGGGGGCTGTCTTCGGCGGTGCCGAGGGCGGACCGATGGCGGCCTTCGCCCCGCTGATCGCTACCAATCTCGGCGTCAAGAAGGTGCCGATAATCTACCAGGTGACCGGTAAGACACGCTCGGCCGAGATCCCGGGGGTCATGAATATGTCGGTCGCGCCGCTGCCGAGCCTACGCGAGAATGAGGAAATCTGGGCGGCAACCGGCCATCCGGTCGCGCCCGACAAGCTGGCGCTCGCGCTCGGCGGGCCGCGCAGCACCTTTACGGATCACGGAATGCGCTGGGACAATTCCGGCAAGAACGGCCATTACGCGCCGATTAGCTGGTCCAACCAATAGCGCTCGCTGAACGGCGAGCAGAATGCCGGTGCCCTCGGGGTGCGTTAAGGGTGGTCGGGCTAACCGGACCGGCGCGGCAGCGTGCGGCGCTCCACCTGAAATGTGGGCTGCTTTCTCGGCTGCGGGCGCGGGGTGAACGTACCCGGCCTTTCGTCGTCACCCCCATCGTTGCTGACGCCGAGCCGCGGCATCACGCGGCGCGGAGAGCGTTGCGGCACACCGGCCGGCGGCCCGCAGCTTCTTGGCAGTTACCGGACGCTCGCTGATCCGCACATCGAGGTTGTATCCGTCGATTGCTGCGCCGTTCATCGATGCAACCGCGAGCTTAGCCGCGCGCTCGGTCGCGATGTCGACAAACCCGTAGCGCAGCCGTTTTCCGGTTTCTGGATCGTGGGCCACCGTAGCGCTCAAGACGATCCCGAAGGCGTCAAAAGCCTCGGCCAATTGCTCGTCGGAGATCTCCGGCGGCAAATTCGCGACAAAGACATTGCCACGGAAATTTTGTGATCTCATAGGCTCCCCTGTTCTGGCCGCCTTTCCTGACGCCGCCGGCCGCGTCCGAAAGTGAAGCTGCGCGCGGCATTTTTGGAATGTAGACTTTGCACCGCTGGTTTGCAGGTTTGCACCGGGTGGCCAATCGCCGCGCCACCCAAAAGGGTTATGCTCATCCGGCAAACATCGGGAGCGCACCATGATTCCGCGTGAACGCTGCGCCTATTCGGCGATCGTCGATCGGCCGCCGCTGGTTTTGCCGAACCGCGCCCGGCTGGTCGTCTGGACCATCGTCAACCTCGAATTCTGGGACATCGCGCGGCCGATGGCGCGGCAGGTCTTGCCGGCGCCGACCGGCCATGTATTGCTGCCGGACGTGCCGAATTGGGCGTGGCACGAATACGGGATGCGGGTCGGTGTGTGGCGCTTTTTCGAGCTGTTCGCGCGGCTTGAGATCCGCCCGACCCTGTCGATCAATGCGCGGGTGTGCGAGGAATACGAACGGGTCGCGCGGGCGGCGCGTGACGCCGGCTGGGAGTTCATGGGCCACGCCTGGGAGCAGATGCCGATCCACCAGGTCGACGACCAGTTCGCGATGATCAATCAATCGCTCGGCGTGCTCGAGCGGTTCGCGGGCACGCGGCCGCTGGGCTGGCTCGGGCCGGGCTTGACAGAGACCGAGGACACGCCGGACCTGCTGGCCGCCGCGGGCGTCAAATACATCGGGGACTGGGTCTATGACGACGAGCCGACCGAGATTCGCACCGCACACGGCCCGCTTGTCACGTTGCCCTACACGGTCGAGCTCAACGACATTCCTATGATGCTCGTCCAGCACCACGAATTTGCCTATTTCACGCAGCGCTGCATCGACACCTTCGAGCGGCTCTACAGCGAAGGCGCCGAGCGGGCGAAGATCATGGCGATCGCGATCCACCCCTACATCAGCGGGCAGCCGCACCGGATCAAATACCTCGAAGCCGTCTACGACCACGTCAGCCGCTTTGCCGGCGTATTGCATTGGAACGGGGCCGAGATCCTCGATTGGTACATGGCCGCGAGGGGAAACCAGTGACGCTGCCGACCGAACGTCTCGACTTTTCGGCCATCGTTCACCGGCCAAAGCTTACGCTGCCCGATGGGGCACGGCTCGTGGTCTGGGTTATCGTCAATGTCGAGGAGTGGGACCCGAAGGAAACGATGCCGCGGACCGTGCTGACGCCGCCGGCCGGCGGCGCTCCGATGCCCGACATCCCGAACTGGGCGTGGCATGAATACGGCAACCGGGTCGGTTTCTGGCGCATGCTCGAGGCGATCGACGAGCATCGGATCCGCGCTGTGCTCGCGGTAAACGGCTCGGCAATCGGGCGTTACGAGCCGATTGCGCGCGCCGCCCTGGAGCGGGGCTGGGAGTTCATCGGCCACGGCTTTACGCAGAAGAACATGCAAAAGGTTGCCGACGAGCGCGACGACATCCGCAAGACCGCCGCGGCGATCCGCGATTTCACCGGCAAGAACCCGCGCGGCTGGCTGGGCCCCGGCCTCACCGAGACCTGGGAGACCCCGGACCTGTTGGTCGAAGAGGGCTACGAATATGTCTGCGACTGGGTGCTCGACGACCAGCCCGTATTGCTGAAGACCCGGACCAAGCCGATCATCGGTATTCCGTACACGCAGGAATGCAATGACGTCGCGATGATGCTGATCCAGCACCACAAGGCCGGCGAGTATTTCGACCGCGCCGTCGACCAGTTCGAGCAGCTCTACCGCGACGCGGCGCGCTCGGCCCGCATCATGGCGCTGGTGGTGCACCCCTACATTATGGGCGCGCCGCACCGCCTCAAATATTTCCGCGCTGCCCTCGCCCACATCCGCGCCTATCGCGACGTGCTGTTCTGGACCGGCGGGGAGATCCTCGATTGGTATCGGGCACAGCGCGCTTGAGCAAATACAATCCTGAATTGCGCCGGTTATCGCTCGTTGCTGCATCTGCAGCAAATCTGCAGCAAACCCTCTTCTTTTGGTTGTGGCATATGCTCCGCCGGACTGCATTCGCAATCCGCGGCGGCTGGGTTGGTAAATGCTCATGGCCCACATCGTGCCATACGAATAGGGCAATTTGATGATGGTTGTTATCGCACCAAAGCCATCGACCAAGCCATCGGAGAAATTCCAGACCCTTATTTCGATCGGCCTCAAGTTTCGACATTTGGCTCTGATGCTTGACACGATTTGGCCCGAAATGCCTGAAGCGATCGATGCGACTTGCAGACCGTAATTTGCAAGGCGGCTGCCGCCTGTCCGCGCCCGTTCGGGGTGCGGGAGACCGCCCCCTTTTGCGGATGTTGCCCCCACGATGACGATGCCGGCCGCAAGGAACACCGCGTGCTTGCTCGCCATCGACGATTGCTTGACGCCTTCGAACCGGAGTGCTGCCCAGTTCCAAATCAGTAAGACGCGTCCCTTCGTCGTTGTTAGCAGTCGCGACAGTAGCCGTCTTCCCATCATGGATGGGGCCATGCGGCCGCTTTGGCGTCTCACGCTCTTCGAGCAGTTCGCGGCTCGCCCAGGCTCGGGCCCGGCTTGAGCAGTGGCGCCGCGGCCTCGGGTTTAGCGGCGCGGGCGATTTTGGCGAGGGCTTGCACCAGCTTGACGACGCCGGTGAGGCGGGCTTTGGCGTCGTCCCAGCTGCGCTGATAGAGGATCTTTTGGTCGGGGCGGAGTTTCAGGGTGCCGGCGTTGCGCTGGATCAGCTCGACGAGGCCGGCCGGGTTGGCGAAACGATTGTCGCGCAGCGAGATGACGGCGCCCTTGGGGCCGGCTTCGAGTTTTTCGATGCCGGCTTCGCGGCAATAGCGCTTGATTGCGATGATCTCGAGCAGGTTCTCGACTTCGGCCGGCAATGAGCCGAAGCGGTCGATCAGCTCGGCAGCGAACCCATCGATCTCGCGGCGGTCGGAGAGCCCGGCAATGCGGCGGTAGAGGCCGAGGCGCACGCCGAGATCCGGGACGTAATTCTCCGGGATCAACACCGGCGTGCCGATCGTGATTTGGGGGCTCCATTCCTCGCGGGCCGCCCCCTCGCTGCCGTCGGTGCGTGCCGCCGCCACCGCCTCTTCGAGCAGGTGCTGGTAGAGCTCGATGCCGACCTCGCGGATGTGCCCCGATTGCTCGTCGCCCAACAGATTGCCGGCGCCGCGGATGTCGAGGTCGTGGCTCGCCAGCTGGAAGCCGGCACCCAACGTGTCGAGGGTCTGCATGACTTCGAGCCGGCGCTGCGCGGCGGGCGCGAGCTTCTTCTTCTCCGGCAAGGTCAGATAGGCATAGCCGCGCAATTTGCTGCGCCCGATGCGGCCGCGCAGCTGGTAGAGCTGCGCCAGCCCGAACATGTCGGCGCGGTGCACGACCATCGTATTGGCCGACGGGAATGTCGAGCCCGCTCTCGATGATGTTGGTCGACAGCAAGCAGATCGAAGGCGCGCTCGTCGAAGGCGGTCATCACGTCTTCGAGCTCGGAGGGCGCCATGCGGCCGTGCGCCACCGCGTATTTGATCTCGGGCACGCTCTCGCGCAGCCGCTCGCGCACGTCGTCGAGATCGGCGATCCGCGGCACGACATAGAAGATCTGACCGCCGCGGTCGCGCTCGCGCATGATCGCTTCGCGGACCGTCACCGGATCGTACGGCATCACGAACGTGCGCACCGCGAGACGGTCGACCGGCGGCGTCGCGATGAGGCTCATCTCGCGCACCCCGGACAAGGCCAATTGCAGCGTGCGCGGGATCGGCGTCGCGGTCAGGGTCAGGACATGCACATCGGCCTTCAATTGCTTCAGCTTCTCCTTCTGTGAGACGCCGAAATGCTGCTCCTCGTCGACGACCAGGAGCCCCAGATGCGCGAACCGGACGTCCTTGGCGAGCAAGGCGTGCGTGCCGATCACGATATCGAGCCGTCCGTCGGCGAGCTCCTTCTTGACCTCGCGCGCCGCTTTGGCGGGGACCAGCCGCGACAGCTGCGCAATCCGCAATGGCAGCCCGGCAAAGCGCTCGGTGAAGCTGCGGTAGTGCTGCCGCGACAGCAGGGTCGTCGGCACCACGATCGCGACCTGCGACCCGGCCATCGCCGCGATGAAGGCGGCGCGCAACGCCACCTCGGTCTTGCCGAACCCGACATCGCCGCAGATCAGCCGGTCCATCGGCTTGCCCGAGGCCATGTCGGCGAACGTGTCGGCGATCGCGTTCAGCTGGTCCTCGGTCTCGGGATAGGGGAACCGGGCGGCGAATTCCTCGTAGATCCCCTCGGGAGGCTGCAACGACGTCGCCCGGGCGCAGCTGCCGCTCGGCAGCAACGCGGATCAATTCGCCGGCGATGTCGCGGATGCGCTTTTTGACCCGCGCCTTGCGCGACTGCCAGCGACCCCGCCGAGCCGGTCGAGCTGCACGCCGGCATCTTCCGAGCCGAAGCGCGACAGCACCTCGATGTTCTCGACCGGCACGAAGAGCTTGTCGTCGCCGGCATAGAGCACGCGCACGCAATCATGCGGCGCGCCGGCGACGTCGATCGTCTCCAGCGCCTCGTAGCGGCCGATGCCGTGATCGTCATGGACGACGAGATCGCCTGGCGTCAGCGCCGTCGCCTCGGTGATGAACTGGTCGAGGCTGCGCCGTCCGGCGCGAGGTGCGCGCGAGCCGGTCGCCGAGGATGTCCTGCTCGCCGAGCAACACGAGATCCTCGGTCGCGAAGCCCTGCTCGACCGGCAATACGGCGAGGCCGACCGCTGAGCCCGGCAATGCTTCGAGCTCCCGGCCATCGGCGATGCGGCGGATGTCGGAAACGCCGCGCTCGCGCAAAACGGTCAGGAGACGCTCGGCCGAGCCCGCGCTGAATGCGGCGACCGCGGTCTTGCGGCCGGATTTGCGCTCGGCTTCGAGGTAATCGCGGACCGCCTCGAACAGCACGACGTTCGGGTCGGCGCGCTCGGCCGCGAAATTGCGCGCCGGGCGGGCGCCGGCATCGAAGGCGTCGCCGTCGCTCTGATCGGCCGCGAAAGGCGACAGCTGCACGACGGGCCGGCCATGCAACGCCGCCTGCCATTCGCGGCTGTCGAGATAGAGCTGGTCGGGCCGGATCGGGCGGTAGATCGGCGCACCGGCGCGCGCCGCGGGGGTGATGTTGTGGCGCGCCGCATAGGAATCCCCGATCGCCTCGAGCCGGTGGCCGCGCACCTCCTCCGCCTGGTAATCGAGCGAGATCCCGGCCCCCGGCAGGTAGTCGAATAAGGTTTCCAACCGCTCGTAATAAAGCGGCAGCCAATGCTCCATGCCGGGGTAGCGCCGCCCGGCGCTGACCAATTCGTAGAGCGGGTCGTCGGTGCCGGTCGCGCCGAACTGCTCGCGGTAACGCGAGCGGAAACGGCGCACCGCATCGTCGTCGAGCAAGACCTCGCTGACCGGCCGCAATGCCGCCTCGTCGAGCTTCCCGGTTGACCGCTGGGTCAGCGGGTCGAAGCTGCGAACCGATTCGAGCGTGTCGCCAAAGAAGTCGAGGCGCAGCGGCTCTGCCGCCCCGGCGGGGAAGAGGTCGACGATGCCGCCGCGGATCGCGAATTCGCCGGACTCGCGCACCGTATCGGTGCGAATGTAGCCATTGTTGCGGAAGAAGCTCTGCAGCCGGTCGAGCCCGACGCGGCCGCCGGTCGCGCAAGGTCAGGACGCGGCCGTCGAAGAGCCGGCGCGGCGGCACGCGCTGGACCAGCGCGTTGACCGTGGTCAGCACGACCAGCTTGTCGGGCGGGGCGGTCGCGAGCCGCGTCAAGGTGTCGATCCGCCGGCTGACGATTTCGCCGTTTGGCGAGACCCGGTCGTAGGGCAGGCAGTCCCAGGCCGGGAAGGTCAGCGCTTCGATCTCGGGGTGAAAAAACGCCAGCGCCGCGGCAAAGCGCGCCATCCGGCCGTCGTCGCGGCAGACATGCAGCCAACGCCCGGCACCCAACGTCCCGATCGCCGCCGCGTCGTACCCTTCCGGCGCGCCGAACAAGGTGACGGCGCGCGGCCGTTGGCTCAGCGAACGCGCAATGTCGGCGAGTACCGTCATCGAGAAGGGGAATGCGCTGCGCAGGGGAGAATCATACTTCGTCGCCCCTGCGAAAGCGGGAGGTCCAGGCATGCCCGAGAGAAGGCGTCGGACGGCCCTGGATCCCTGCTTCTCGCAGGGATGACGAACAGAGGTAGGCGGAGCAGCTCATCTTGGGGGGACAGTGCCGCTGAAGGAAATGAGGCGGCGGGTCACGTCGTGGTCGTGTTCGGGGGGCGGCGCGGTGCGGCCGGAGACCCAATCGAAGATGTCGGCGTCGGCGCAGTCGAGCAGCGCCTCGTAACGGTCGAGCTGCGCCTCGTCAAACCCGGCGAGATGAGCATCGGCGAAACGGCCGAGGATCAGGTCGCTCTCGCGCGTGCCGCGGTGCCAGGAGCGGAACAACAGCCGCTTGCGGCGAATTTCTGATGGTGAGGTCACGTGATGTGCCCTTGGCGGTGCCCCTCCCGCGGATATAGAGATCGCTTTGTGCGTCCCGCCATCCTCGACAAACTGTTTGCGCCGGTTACGGCGCTCCCCGGCATCGGCTCTCAGATAGCAAAGCTGTTCGAGCGCCTCGCCGGCCCGCTCGTCCTCGACCTCGTCTGGCATCTGCCGAGCGGCATTATCGACCGGCGCGCCTCGCCGCCGATCCGCGCGCTCGAGCCGGACCGCATCGCGACGATTGCGGTGCGCGTCGAGGCGCACCAGCCGGGCTTCGGGCGCCGGCCGTATCGCGTGCTCTGCACCGACAACACCGGCACATTGACACTGGTCTATTTCAACGTGAAGGGCGACCAGCTCGCGCGGCTGTTCCCGATCGGCGCCGAGCGCGTCGTCAGCGGCCGCGTCGAGTTCTATGGCAGCATGCCGCAGATGGCGCACCCCGACCTCGTATTGCGGCCGGACGAGCTCGACCGCCTGAAGCCGATCGAGCCGGTCTATCCGCTGACCGCGGGCCTGTCGCCGCGCGTCGTGCAGAAGGCGGTCGGGGCGGCGCTCGACCGCCTCCCGGCATTGCCGGAATGGATCGACCCGGCGTTGCGCGAGAGGCGCGGCTGGC
This sequence comes from uncultured Alphaproteobacteria bacterium, assembly GCA_963695605.1. Classification (GTDB taxonomy): domain Bacteria; phylum Pseudomonadota; class Alphaproteobacteria; order ATCC43930; family CGMCC-115725; genus AP-15. The sequence goes on from CAVOHI010000096.1 coordinate 124,764, forward strand.
CCGCCTGGGGCGAGGCGGTCCGCCGGGCGCATGCCCCGGAGACCGAGGCCGATCTTTCGCCGACCACCCCGGCGCGCGAGCGGCTCGCCTATGACGAGATCTTTGCGAGCCAGCTCGCGGTGGCGCTGGTCCGCGCCCGGCGCCATCGGCAAAAGGGGCGGGCGATCGTCGGCACGGGCGCCTTGACCCGCCCGGTCGAGGCGGCGCTCGGCTTTGCGCTGACCGGCGCGCAGCGTCTCGCGTTGGCCGAGATCACGGCGGAGATGGCGCAGCCGCGGCGCATGGTGCGGCTGCTGCAGGGCGATGTCGGCAGCGGCAAGACGGTCGTCGCGCTGATCGCAATGCTGACCGCGATCGAGGGCGGCGGCCAGGCGGCATTGATGGCGCCAACCGAGATCCTCGCCCGCCAGCACCATGCGACATTGCAGCGCCACGCCGCGGCGGCCCGCGTCGAGATCGGCTTTCTGACCGGGCGCGAAAAAGGGCGGGCCCGCGCCTCGATGCTGGCGAGCCTCGCCTCGGGGCTGACGCCGGCCGTCGTCGGCACGCACGCCCTCTTACAGCCGGATGTCGAGTTCCGCGATCTCGCCCTCGTCGTCATCGACGAGCAGCACCGCTTCGGGGTCGAGCAGCGCCTCGGCCTCTACGCGAAGGGCCGCGACGCCGACACCCTGCTGATGAGCGCGACCCCGATCCCGCGCACCCTGATGATGACCGCTTACGGCGATCTCGACGTCTCGCGCCTCACGGAAAAGCCGCCGGGACGGCATCCGGTCGATACGCGGACGGTGGCGCTCGAGCGTATCGAGGACGTCGTGGCGGCGGTCGGCCGTGCCTTGGCGCGCAAGGCCAAGGTCTATTGGATCTGCCCGATGGTCGAGGAAAGCGAGACGGCCGATCTCGCCGCCGTCGAGGAGCGGTACAAGACGCTGGCGCCGCTCTTCCCGGGCCGCGTCGGCCTCGTGCACGGGCGCATGAAGCCGGCCGACAAAGACCGCGCAATGGCCGGCTTCGCGGGCGGCGAACTCGATCTGTTGGTCGCGACGACGGTCATCGAGGTCGGGGTCGACGTGCCCGAGGCGACGGTCATGGTCATCGAGCATGCCGAGCGTTTCGGTCTCGCGCAATTGCACCAATTGCGCGGCCGCATCGGGCGCGGCGACAAGCCCTCCACCTGCCTATTGCTGTACCAATCGCCGCTCGGCGATGTCGCAAAGCGGCGCCTCTCCATCCTGCGCGAGACCGAGGACGGGTTCCGCATCGCCGAGGAAGATCTGCGGTTGCGCGGCGCCGGCGAAGTGCTGGGCACCCGGCAGAGCGGCCTCCCGACCTTGCGCCTCGCGGATCTCGCGATCCACGAAGAGCTGGTCGCGATCGCCCATGACGACGCCCGCCTCGTGCTCGAACGCGACCCCCACCTCGAAAGCGAGCGCGGCCAAGCCCTGCGCGCTCTCCTCTATCTGTTCCGCCGCGACGAAGCCGTGCAGTACCTGCGGGCCGGTTGAGCGAGACCTCGATGGGGTATTAGGAGCAATCTGCAGTCTTGACGTTCACGGCGTGAACACGGTAGCTTGGCCGCGGGTCGGAAAGGGCTGCGGGTGTGGGGGACGAAAGCCAGCTTCAAGAGACCGGCAATCCGGGTATCGTGCTGAGCGTGCTCACCTCGATAGAGCGCGACAGCTCGATCACTCAGCGCAAGCTCGCAAACGAACTTGGCATCGCGCTCGGGCTTGCCAATGCCTATTTGCGGCGCTGCGTGCGCAAGGGCCTCATCAAGATGAGCCAGGTGCCGCTGAACCGCTATGCCTATTATCTGACCCCGCAAGGTTTTGCCGAAAAGAGCCGCTTGACCGCCGAATACCTGGCGGTGTCGCTCGATTTCTTCCGCCGCTCGCGCAGCGACTGCGTCGCCTTGTTCAGGCAATGCGAGGCGCTGGGTTGGCGGAAAGTTGCGCTCTACGGTGCCGGTGACCTCGCCGAGATCGCCATTCTGAGCGCGAGCGAGACTGCGGTCGAGGTGGTCTGCGTCATCAATTCGCGCCTGGCGGGGCGCCGCTCCGGCGGTCTGCCTGTCGTTCCGGACCTCGCAGCGGCATTGACGTGTGGCAACGCTGGCGGTCTCGACGGTATCATACTGACCGACACGCAATCGCCGCAGGCGAGTTTCGACAGCCTGTCCTCGCTGGCGGAGCTGAGCGGTCTGCCTCGGCACTCGGTGGTCGCCCCGAGCATCTTGCGCATCTCGCCGGTTACTGCGGCTATCAGTGGCGAGCCAGTGCTGTGATGCAGTGGTACGCCGTCTACACGCAGCCGCACGCCGAGCCGAAGGCGCTCGAGCACCTACTGCGCCAAGGCTATACCGCCTATCTGCCGCGCTACCGCACGAAGGTGTCCCATGCGCGCCGCCGGCAGATCGTGCTGCGGCCGCTGTTTCCGCGCTATCTCTTTGCCGGGATCGACCGCGCGACAATGCCGTGGCGTCCGATCCTGTCGACTGTCGGGGTGACCGATATCGTCCGCGCCGGAGACGAGCCGGCGCTGGTGCCGACCGAGATCGTCACCGCAATTCGGGAGCGAGAGAACACGGGCGCCTTCGACCGGCTCGATTCGCGGCAGCTGCTGAGGCTCGGCGAGCTGGTGCGCGTGACGACGGGCGCGTTCGAGGACATGGTCGGCAGATTGGTCGAGCTGCGCGATCAAGATCGGATCGTGGTGCTGCTTGAGCTGCTCGGCCGCACGGTGCGGGCACAGCTTCGCGCCGAGGTCGTGGAACCCGCCTGACTGGCGGGGGACTGGGCGCCGCGAACCGGTCGCGGCGTGGCGGTGGCGCAGTTTGCTTCGGGTGACGTTCCAGTCACCCGAACTGCGGTAGCATGGGGAAAAGAATTGCCAAAGGACGCATTGATGGCCGGCCGGGAGGGGAATTGCCCGGTGCGGGTGGCGGCGATCGGCTGCGGATATTGGGGCAAGAACCTGGTTCGCAACTTTGCTGAACTTGGTGCCCTGGCCGCGATCTGCGACCCCGACCGCAACGCGGCGCGCCAGCTCGCCGAGCGGCACCACACGAGGGTCGCTGAATTCGATGCGGTATTGCGCGACGACGAGATCGCCGGTGTCGCGATCGCGGCACCCGCAGCGCTCCATGCCGAGCTCGCATCGCGCGCACTCGAAGCCGGCAAGCACGTCTTTGTCGAGAAGCCGCTCGCCCTGACGGTCGCCGAGGCCGAGCAGCTGTGCGCCATGGCGGAGCGCGCGGACCGACGGCTGATGGTCGGTCATCTGCTGCAGTACCACCCGGCCTTCATAAAGCTGCGCGAACTGGTGCGCGAGGGAGTGCTCGGGCGGCTCGAATACATTTCCTCGACCCGCTTGAACCTGGGAAAGGTGCGGCGCGAGGAGGATATTCTGTGGTCCTTCGCGCCCCACGACCTGTCGATGATCCTCTCCCTCGTCGGGCAGGAGCCTTCCGAGGTGACCGCGCAGGGTGGCTATTACCTGCATAAGACGATCGCCGATGTGACGACGACCCTTCTCGCCTTCCCGGGCGGCGAGCAGGCGCATGTTTTCGTGTCCTGGCTGCACCCGTTCAAGGAGCAGAAGCTCGTGGTCACCGGCGACCGGGCGATGGCGGTCTTTGACGACGCGCAACCCTGGAGCCGCAAACTGCTGCTCTATCCGCATCGGATCGAGTGGCGCGAGACGATGCCGGTGCCGCAAAAGGCCGAGGCTGATCCGGTTCCGCTCGACGAGGGAGAGCCGCTGAACCTCGAATGCCGACATTTTCTCGATTGCATCGCCAACGGCAGCAAGCCGCGCACCGATGGCCGGGAGGGGTTGCGGGTGCTGCGTGTGCTCGCGCGGGCGAGCGACGCCCTAAAGAAGGCGCAGGCAACGATCCCGGCGCCGGCCGAAAAGACGCGGTCTTATCCGGGCGTGCAGTTGCACGAGTTGGCTTATGTCGACGAGCCCTGCGAGATCGGGTCCGGCACCCGCATTTGGCATTTCGCCCACATTTTGCCGCGTACCCGGATCGGCCGGAATTGCTCGCTCGGCCAGAATGTCATGGCTGGTCCCGACGTGACGATCGGCGACGGCTGCAAGATCCAGAACAATGTCTCGATCTACAAGGGCGTCACCCTCGAAGACGGGGTGTTCTGCGGCCCCTCCGCGGTATTCACCAATGTCAACAATCCGCGTGCCGGCATCGAGCGCAAGGACGAGTTCCGCCCGACGCTGGTCAAGCGCGGCGCGACGATCGGAGCCAATGCCACGATCGTCTGCGGCCATACAGTCGGCCAATACGCCTTCATCGCCGCCGGCGCGGTGGTGACCGCGGATGTCCCGGCCTTCGCGCTGATGGCCGGTGTGCCGGCCCGGCGCATCGGCTGGGTCAGCCATGACGGCGAACGGCTCGGGCCCGACCTCGCCTGCCCTCGCTCGGGACGCCGTTATCGGGAAGCTGGCCCCGATCGGATCGAGGAGATCGTCTGATGCCGGATACCGCCATCCTCCAGGCCGGCGACGCGCCGATCGAGTTCATCGATCTGGGCGCGCAGCGGCGGCGCCTCGGCCGTCGCGTCGACGAGGCCATTCTCCGCGTCGTCGACCACGGCAAATACATCATGGGCCCCGAGGTCGCCATCTTCGAACAGGAGCTCGCCGCCTTCTGCGGCGCCAAGCACGTCCTCAGCTGCGCCAACGGCACCGACGCTTTGGGGCTCGCGCTTATGGCGAAGGGCATCAAGCCTGGCCAGGCGGTGCTGGTGCCATCCTTCACGTTTGCCGCTACCGCCGAAGTCGTGGCCTGGTTCGATGCGGTCCCGGTCTTCGTCGATGTACTCGAACATACGTTCAACATGGATCCGGTGAGCCTCGAGGCCGGCATCGCGACAGCCAAGCGCCTCGGGCTCGAGCCCGCCGGGATCATCCCGGTCGACCTGTTCGGTCTGCCGGCCGGCTACGACGAGATTCTGGCGATCGCCGCGGCGCACCGGCTGTGGGTCATCTGCGACGCGGCGCAGAGTTTTGGCGCGTCCTACAAGGGCCGAAATGTCGGGACCTTGGGCGACATTACGACGACCAGCTTCTTCCCCGCTAAACCGCTCGGCTGCTACGGTGACGGCGGCGCTGTGTTCACCGACGATGACGACATCGCGGCGGTGTTGAAGAGCCTGCGGGTGCACGGCCAGGGCAGCGACAAGTACGACAATGTGCGCATCGGCATGAATGCCCGTCTCGATACGATACAAGCGGCAGTATTGAGCCAGAAGCTGTCGATCTTCGCCGACGAGATCGAGGCACGCAACCAGGTGGCGGCGCGATACCGGGATTTGCTCGTGGACATCGTGAACATCCCGGATATCCCCGATGGGGACACCAGCGTCTGGGCGCAATACACGGTGCGTCTGCCGAACAGCCGCGACCGCGATACGGTAGCGGCCCAGCTCAAAGAGGCCGGCGTGCCCACTGCCGTCTATTATGCAAAGCCGCTGCACCAGCAGACGGCCTATCGCGATTATCCGATAGCCGGCAACGGTCTGCCGGTATCCGATAGGCTGGCTGCCGAGGTGCTGAGCCTGCCGATGCACCCCTATCTCGCCGAGCCCACTCAGCGACGTATCGCCGATGCCTTGAGGCGGGCCCTCGATTAAGGAAGCTCGGTCGCGTAATGACCATCGATCTCGCCCGCAGACCGCGCCCGTTGGCTCGAGATTTGCGCGGGGCCCGCCGGACCGCCGGGCCGTCGCCGCAAGACCCGTTTTGGACCGACCTGCGCGAGGGCTTTGGCCGCTGGCATTTGTGGTTCAATCTCGCGTGGAAGGACATCCGTTCGCGGTACCGCCGTACTGTTATCGGCCCGTTCTGGACAGTGCTGAGTACGGCGACGCTTGTCGGGGCTCTCGGCTTTGTCAATGCAACTTTATGGCATATCGAAATTTCGGTTTACCTGCCGTTCTTTTGCGCCGGCTATATCGCGTGGCTGCTGTTCATCACAATTGTCAACGAAAGCGGCTCCAGCCTCATTGCTGCCGAGGCTTCGATCAAAGCCATTCGTATTCCCTATTCGGTTTTCGTGCTTCGCGTGCTGACCCGAAATCTGATCGTATTCGGTCATAATCTGCTGGTCTTCGCGCTGGTGGCGCTCATTTTCGCGATAACCCCAAAGCCGAGCCTGTTTCTTCTGCCGGTCGGGCTGGCGCTCGCGATGGCGAACTATCTCTGGATCAGCTTGCTGCTCGCAGTGATCTGCGCCCGGTTTCGCGACGTGATCCAACTCGTCGCCAACCTCTCGACGATCTTGTTTTTCGTGACACCGGTGTTCTGGCAGCCGCAGCAGCTCAACTCCGTGCCGGCCGCCCGGTTCCTGCTGGCTGACGCGAATTTCGCCTACCACCTGGTCGACATCGTCCGGGCGCCGCTACTCGGAAGAGCGCCGGACCGGCTGTCGTTTGTGTATCTTTGCGCGGCGGCGCTGCTTGGCTTCGCGCTGACCTCGGCGTTTCTGCGCCGGTTCTACTCCCGGATCGCCTATTGGCTGTGAGCCGATGACCGCGATCGTGCTCGACCGGGTCTGCGTCGACTTTCCGATCTACGATTCCGATCGGAGTCTGCGCAAGCTGCTGTTCCGGTCGAGTGTCGGCGGGATCGTCAGAAATGACGGGAGCCGGCGCAAGCGGGTCACGATCCGGGCCCTCGATAATCTTTCTTTCGAACTGCACGAGGGGGATCGGCTTGGCCTCATCGGTCATAACGGGGCCGGCAAATCGACCTTGCTCCGGGTCATGTCGGGCGGCTACGCGCCGTCGAGCGGCGCCATAGGCATGGAAGGGGAAGTCGCCTCACTGCTGAGCCTCGGTGTCGGGTTCGACGTCGAGGACACCGGCCTCGAAAATATCTATACGGGCTGTCTGTTCTATGGCATGACCCCAGGCCAGATCCGGCAGAAAACAGACGAGATCGCCGAGTTCACCGGTCTTGGTGAATACCTGCAGATGCCGGTGCGCACCTACTCGAGCGGCATGCAAGTCCGGTTGAGCTTCGCGATCGCCACTGCGATCGAGCCGGACATTCTCCTGCTCGACGAGGTATTGGGCGCCGGGGACGCGCAGTTCATGATCAAGGCGCAGCAGCGGATCGAGCAGCTGATGCAACGCGCGAGCCTGCTGGTTTTGGCATCGCACTCCACCGATACCATCCGCCAGTTCTGCAACAAGGCGCTGCTGCTGCGCGCCGGGCGGATCGAGGAAATCGGCCCCGTCGACAGCGTAATCGCCGCGTACGAGCGCTACGTCGCGGCGGCATAGTTGGGGAACCCGATTGCCTGAAGCCACAGCCACAGTGTCCAGTGTCGACGAGCAAAATATAGCGTTCTGGGACGAGCTCTGTGGAACGAGCCAAGCGCGTCAGCTTGGGGTGGTCGACAGTTCGCCCAAATCCCTCGAGAAATTCGACGCTTGGTATTTCGACTTATACCCCTACCTGTTCGATCACGTGCCATTGCAGCAGCTTGTGGACCGCGACGTATTGGAAGTCGGGTTGGGTTACGGCTCGCTGGCACAGAAGATCGCCCAGAGCGGCGCACGATATGTCGGCCTCGATATTGCCGCTGGTCCAGTCGAAATGGTGCGCCACCGGCTGCGGCAACTGGGATTGCCCGGACGGGCCGAGCAGGGCAGCATTCTCGCCGCGCCATTTCGCGGGGACAGTTTCGATTGTATCATCACGATCGGCTGCCTTCACCATACCGGCGACATGCGCCGAGCAATCGCTGAATGCTCGCGACTACTGCGTCCGGGCGGGTCGCTTTTGGTAATGGTCTATTATGCTTATTCGTACCGCCGCTGGATGCAGGCCCGGCGGCAGACTCTGAAATATCTGTGGAAAGAAATCTCCGGGTACCGCGGGGTCTGCACACCGCAGACTGAACGCGAAAAGTGGGATTACGACCATAACAGCGAAGGGACGGTAGCACCCCATACCGATTTTATCTCGATAAAATCATTGCGCTATTTGTGTCACGAATTTTCCGAGTTTCGGTACCAGCTTCGTAATATCAGCCAGGAGCCGCCGTTCAACAAGCGGTCTCGCTCGGAGCTCCTAAAAACAAGGTGGCCCGGTCTTTGCGGCCTGGAAATTTATGCAACTTCACGCAAATGAGCGCCAACCAAGTCGATCGTAGACGCATTGGCCGGCTGCTCGTGGCCTATTGCAATGCTTCGAACTATGTCTCGACGACGGCAGAATACCTGGACAGCCTGTCCCGGTACTCTGAGTTCGAGGTTGCGTACGTCCACGTCACCAATGACGCTGAGCTCGACTTCGACCTGAACGCGTTCGACGCGGTCTTCCATAGTTACTGTGCGCGTCTGCCCTTCGATAATCATCTCAGTCCCGACTACGTTCGAAAGCTGAAGGCGTTCCGGGGTGTCAAGCTGCTGGCGGTCCAGGACGAATACGATCGCACTGGCAAGCTGCGCTGAGCGATGCAGGACATCGGTTTTCATGCGGTTCTGACTTGCGTGCCGCCGCGCCCTGCTGGAGCACATCTACCCGCGAGAGATGTTTCCCGAGACGGAGTTTGTCGGCGTCCTGACGGGCTATGTTCCCGAAAATCCCGAACTGCGGGGTCAGTCAACCCGACGCCTGCGGGACCGTCCCGTGGTGGTCGGCTACCGCGGGCGGGACATCGGCGGCCGCTATGGGCGGCTCGCTTTTGAAAAGCTCGAAATCGGGCGACGCATGCGTGAGATCTGTGCCGAGCGGGGCATCCCGCACGACATCGAATGGACCGATGACAAGCGGTTATACGGCGCGGCTGGTACGAGTTTATCGGATCCTGCCGCGCCAATCTCGGCTCGGAGAGCGGGTCGAACGTGTTCGATTTCGACGGCGCAATCGAGGCCAAGTACGCAGAGCTGCTGGCCGCCCGGGGCGGGCCGGTGCCCCATGAAGAGTTCCGCGTCTATACCGACCCGATCGAGACCCGATACGACATGGGGCAGGTATCGCCACGGGTCTTTGAGGCTGCGGTGCTGCGCACCCCGATGATCCTGTTTACCGGACGGTACTCGGGCCTGATCGAACCGGACGAGCACTATATCGAACTGAAGAAGGATTTCTCGAACATCAATTCGGTTCTTTCCCGGCTTGACGATCTCGAAGCTCTCGAAGCCATGGCCGATCGTGCGTACGACCGGCTCGTCGGCTCGGGTGAGTTCAGTTATCGGCAATTCGTCGAGCTGATCGACCGTACTATCTTGCGAAAAGCCGGCGAGCTCGGCGTGCCGCTCCGGCTGCCGCAAGGCGGCTCCGGCTACGGCAATTTCGATCCGGCGGCATTTGCCAGCCTGAGGGAGCGCCCAACGAACGCCCCCCAACATTTCGCCCTGTTCAAGTGCAAACAGTTGGCACATGAAAACCGGGTGCTGCGAGAAGAAATAGCCCGCCTCGACCGCGTGTACACAGCGGAAATCGCGAGGTTGAACGCCCTCATCCTTCAAATTAGAGAGCATGCCTTTCGAACATGTGGCAGACAAACCGCGAAAGCGGCGCTGGCGGTCTTCGACGGCCGGTATGTCCGCCGACTGTTCCAAAGGACCCGCGGGATCTGACGCGGTGCCGACCGGCGAAACGGCGATGCCGCACGAAAGGCCCACGATCTGCATTTTAGCGTTGTCGGCAATCGCCGATGACCCCCGAGTGCGGCGCCAGGCGGAGGCTTTCCACCGTGCCGGTTGGGATGTTACTGCCGTGGGTCTGCCGGGGGCTCGCTCAGGCGCACCGGAATGGCGAATTCTGACCGGCGAAGATTTGCCGCAACCGCCGCTCGAGGCCGTTCGATGCGGCGCAACACTCTTTCCTGGACTTCGCCCCTTGTTTTGGCCGAAAGCGCTGCGGTCGATCGGCCGTCTCGCATATCGTTTGCCGCGGATGGTCGTGAGAGGTCGCGTCAGATACGCTCTGCGCCTTCTCGCCGTGCGCTGGCGACCAGAACTTGCGCAGGAAATCTATTGGTCCTTTTCCGAGAACATCCGCTGTATTTACCATTGCGCCAGCCAGATCACCGCCGCAGTGTGGCTGGCCAACGATTGGACAATGCTGCCCCTCGCAACCCGGTTGGCGCGGGAGAAGGGCGGTCTCTATTGCTATGACACGCACGAATTCGCCGCGGAGGAGTACGGCGACAACCGCAAATGGCGGTTGTGGCACCGGCCGATGGTCTGCGCCATCGAGCGCGAATTCATCAATAGGGCGGCGGTGGTGTCCGCGGTATCAGCCGGAATCGCCGAGCGATTGGGCAAGCTCTATCGGCTGCCCAAAGCGGCCACCGTGATCCGCAATACCCCGTATTTCGAACCGACCACGCTTCCGCCCGACCGCAACCGGTTATATCAGGGTTCTCTATCATGGCATCGTGACGCCGGGCCGTGGGCTCGAAGCGACGATCGACAGCGTCGCCGACTGGCGGCCGCAGTTCGATTTGACGATTCGCGGTCCCGGCGGCAGCGATTATCTCGACGCGTTGCGCCGTCGCATTGCGGAGCGGGGGCTCTCGAACCGCATTTCCCTGGTCCCGCCAGTACCTATGACGGAGCTGGTGCGTGAAGCGGCGGCCTACGACATCGGCTTTTTTGCACTGCCGGGAAGCTCTCGGCATAATGAATTCGCACTGCCCAACAAGTTCTTCGAGTACGTGATGGCGGGGCTCGCCCTCTGCCTGACAGACCTGCCGGAGATGGCGCGGCTGGTCCGCGCATATCGTCTCGGCGTCACTTTCCGCAGTGTCGATCCCCAGTCGATCGCCGGGGCGATCAATGCGCTCGATCCCGCCAGCATCGACCGCTTCAAGCGCAATGCCCTCGAGGCTGCGCGCGAGCTGTGTTGGGAGCGGGAGGCAGAACGCCTCGTTAGCGCGTACCGGGCTCTGCTCGGCAGCGCGATGCCACAAGCGGCTTGAGAGCCCACAGTGTGCGGCATCTGGTTTTCCCTCGGCTTCGCTCCTGATCCTGCTCATATCGACGCGGTCGCTCATCGCGGTCCCGACGGCTCCGGCTGGTTAGTCTTCAACAGCGCCAGGGGCCCGGTCGCGCTCGGCCACCGCCGTCTCAGCATCATCGATCTGTCCGACGCGGCGCAACAGCCGATGTCCTATGCGGACGGCCGATACTGGGTCGTCTATAACGGCGAGATCTACAACTACCTCGAATTGCGGGAAGAGCTCCGGGCGGCGGGGCACAGCTTCTGTACCCGGTCCGACACCGAGGTGCTGCTCGCCGCTTGGGCACAGTGGGGCGAGGCCGCGCTCGACCGGCTGGTCGGCATGTTCGCTTTCGTCCTGTGGGACCAAGAGGCGCAGATCGCCTTTGCGGCACGCGACCATTTCGGGGTGAAGCCGCTTTATTTCTTCTCTGCAGTCAGTGGCCTCGCCTTCGCATCCGAGATCAAACAGTTTATCGGTCTGCCGGGCTTCTCGGCTCGCCTCAACATTGCCCGAGCCTATGATTTTTTGTCGTCGGGGATCATGGAGCACACCGACGAGACATTGTTCGAGGGCGTGCGCCAATTGCGCGGCGGCGAATGCTCGCGAATCGATCTGCAGCATTGGCGTCCCGGCGAGATGCCGCAGATCCGTCGCTGGTACCGTATTTTGGAGCCGGGCGCGCTCGCGCTGGAGGAGCGCGCGGCGGGCGCTCAATTTCGTTCGCTGTTGGCGCAATCCGTGCACCTTCAGCTGCGCTCCGACGTGCCGGTCGGCACCTGCCTGTCAGGCGGCCTCGACAGCTCCTCGATCGTGTGTTTGATGGCGCGCGAGTTGGCGGCCGGAGGTAATGGCGACAAAGTCAATTGCGTCAGCGCCTGCTATGAGGCGAAGAGCGTCGATGAGCGCGCGTACATGGAAGCGGTGGTCGAACGCACCGAAAGCCTCCCGCATTGGTGCTACCCGCGCTGCGAGGACGCGTTCGAATTAGCCGAGCGGATTACTTGGCAACAAGACGAGCCCTATGGCAGCACCAGCATTTTCGCCCAGTGGTCGGTGTTCGAGACTGCGCGCCGCGCCGGTCTCAAGGTAATGCTGGACGGCCAAGGCGCCGATGAGCAGCTGGCCGGATACCATGGCTGCTTTTCCTACTATTTCGCCGATCTGATCAGAAAGCGGCGGTTTGTGGCGCTGCTGCACGCAATGTTGCAGCGGCAGGCGTGGCATGGCGTGTCCTTTGCGGAGCAAGCGCGGGATTTTCTGTTGCCGCTGCTTCCGGCAAAGCTGGTCCGGTTGCTGAGGCGCGAGCGGCAGAGCCTATTGCAATATAATTGGCTCGATGGGGAGGCGTTGCGCCCGCATCTCGGCCGCAGCCCGTTCGAGACCGCACGCGAAAGCATCGGCCGGCCGCCGGTCGCCGGTCTCGGCGATCTGTGCGTCGTGCTGACCCAATCATCGAATTTGGCGATGCTGTTGCATTGGGAAGACCGCAACAGCATGGCCCACGGCATCGAGGCACGGGTGCCGTTTCTGGACCATCGCCTGGTCGAATTCTCGATCGCAATCGGCGACCATCACAAAATCGTCGGCGCCGACACCAAGCGCGTATTGCGAGAGGCGATGCAAGGAATTCTGCCGGAGAAAGTACGCAATCGGCGTGACAAACTCGGTTTCGCTACACCCGAGGAGGATTGGTTCCGCGGGCCATTGCGCGAGCTCGTACTGGCCGGCGTCGAGCAGACGCTAGGGCGTTTTCCTCAGCTGCTGAATCCAGCCGGTGTACGTGCTCATGTGGCCGATATGATCGAGGGACGTCGGCCCGTCGATTTCTCCCTCTGGCGGATCATCAGCCTGGGTATTTGGGGCCGCGTATTCGCGGTATCGGCCTGAGCATGACGCCGAGCCCCGCGCGCGGGACTATCGTCTCACTGACGCCGTTGCCGCTCGAGGCCGATAGCCGGGCCTTTCGCATCGCCTCGAGCCTCGGTGAGGCTGGCTGGCGTTCGATCGTGATCGAGGGTCAGGCGAGTGCGTCCCAGTTTTGGGGAGATGCAGTCGAAGTCCGTTCGTTCGGATCTCAGGCCATCCGCCGCGCCACGACCTCACCAAGGCGACGCGCCCGCGGCGGCGTTGTCTCGATGGCGCGCGGTGGGCGGTTGGGGAGCGGCGGCGAGCTCGCCCTCTATCTCGGTTTCCGTGGCTGGGACTGGTGGCGCCATTGTTGGTGTCCGCGCGGGTGTGTCCCGCCGGCCGAACTCTATTACCTGCATTCCTTCGAGTTTCATCGCGCGGTTGCCCCGATAACAGCGCGCACGGGGGCGCGCATTATCTATGACGCGCACGATTTCTATCGCGGCATCGAGCCGCCGGAGCGGCAGTTCGCCTTTGACCGCAATCGCGTGAGGCCCTTTTTTGATGTGCTCGAAGCGCGTCTCGTAGCCGCAGCGGATGCCACGGTGACGGTCAGTGACGGCATCTCCGCCCTGATGGAGCGAACCTTTGGCCGGCGTCCCATCGTATTGCGCAATTACCATGACGAGCGGCTGGACCAAGCCGTCGAGCCCGATCTGCGCAAATCATTGTCCCTGGCGCCGGCCGATCGCCTCTGCGTCGTGGTCGGCAACCGAAAGCCGGGTATGGCGGTCGATACGGCGGTCGATGCGTTGGCCATGCTACCGGCGCGTTTCCACCTTGCCTTCGTCGGACGCGGCTACGAGGCCGACAGCGAGAGGTTTCGGCGGCATTCGGCAGCCTCCCGCGTCCACTTCGGACGGCATGTCGCGCCAAACCAAGTGGTTCCGTTTATTCGCACCGCCGATCTCGGTCTGGTGATCTACGAACCTTATTCTGCCAATTACCGGTATGCGCTGCCCAACGGCTTTTTCCAAGTGATTGCCGCAGGATTGCCCCTCGTTCGCGCGGCGCTGCCAGAGATGGAAGCGGCGATCGGCCGCCACCCAGTCGGCGCGCATCTCGATCGTCTCGACCCGCCGTCCTTGGCCGCGGTAATCTTGCGTTGTGCCGAGGACACCGCCGGGTTGCGTTCTGCGGTGGCGGCGCTAGCACGCGAGTTGCGGTGGGAAACGGAGTCACTGCGGCTTAGTCGCCTTGTCGACGAGGTTACGCACCGGCCGGTTCGCATCCTCCGACAGTCCGAAGCGGTGGCGTGACGATCAATTCGATTTAATTCTGTTTCGCCGGGGAAAGACACAGAATGTGCGGCATCGCGGGTATGGTTTCGATCGACGGAATGCCAATTCCTCGACTGGCTTCGTGGCTTTCGGTGCTCGACCGCCTCCTCGCCCACCGCGGCCCAGACGGAAATGGCGCCTGGATCTCGCCTACGCGTTCTGTCGGGCTCGCGCATCGTCGCTTGGCGATCATCGACTTGAGCGATGCCGCGCAACAGCCGATGGTGGCGCCTGGCCCGACTGCCATCACCTATAATGGCGAGATCTACAATTATCTCGAGCTCCGCGCCGAGTTGTCCCCCGGCTGGAAATTCCATTCGAACTCGGACACCGAGGCGATTCTTGGCGGCCTACGACCGCTATGGCACCGGTTGCCTCGATCGAATGCGCGGCATGTTCGCCTTTGCCCTCTGGGACGACCGGCGCCGGCGTCTTTTCTGTGCACGCGACCGCTTCGGCATCAAGCCTTTCTACTATGCGCTGGTGGGAAATCGATTTGTCTTTGCTTCCGAAGCAAAGGCATTGCTGCCGTTTCTACCTGACATCGAAACCGACCCCGCCGCGCTCGCCGAGTATCTGACCTTCCAGTACACGATCGGCGAGGCCACCCTGTTCCGTGGCGTCAAGCAGCTCTTGCCGGGGCATGCGCTGGCCGTCGAGAATGGCGAGGTCCGCGTGTGGCGATATTGGGACGTGTACTACGAGATCGACGGCGACCACAGCGCGCGATATTTCGAGCGACATCTCGCCGAGCTGCTCGACGACTCGGTCAAGTTTCACCTGCGCAGCGACGTGCCGATCGGCGCTTATGTTTCGGGGGGCCTCGATTCGAGCTTGATCGCGATCCTTGCCGGCAACAGCCGAGCGCGGCATCGCCGACTGTTTTCACGGCCGCTTCACCGAGTTCGAGGGCTACGACGAGAGCGATTACGCCGCCGTCGCGGTGGATCAGGCAGGCGCCAAATTGCATCTCATCGACATTACTGCCCGGCAATTTCGCGACCACATAGACGACGTTATTTACCATCTCGATTTTCCGGTGGCAGGACCTGGCTCATTCCCGCAATTCATGGTCTCGCAGCTCGCGGCGCGCCACGTGAAGGTCGTGTTGGGCGGGCAGGGCGGCGACGAGATCTTTGGCGGATACGCGCGATATCTGCTGGCCTATTTCGAGCAGTGCATCAAGGCCGCCCTCGATGGGAATTACAAAAACGGCAATTTCGTCGTGACGATCGAATCGATCGTTCCGAACCTCGGTCTATTGCGCGAATACAAGCCATTGATGAAGGAGTTCTGGCGAGAAGGTTTGTTCAGCGGCCTCGATGACCGGTATTTTCGGCTGGTCGACCGCTCAACCGACATGGAGAAGGAGATCGATTGGACACTTTTGGATAAGGACCGTGTGTTTGAGAACTTCTTGTCAATTTTTAACAACAATAGCAACGTCAGGAAGGAAGCTTATTTTGACAAGATGACGCATTTTGACTTCAAATGTCTGCTGCCGGCATTACTTCAGGTCGAGGACAGGATGAGCATGGCGCACGGGCTGGAGAGCCGCGTGCCGCTTCTCGACCATCCACTGATCGAATTCCTCGCCACCGTCCCTGCCGATGTCAAATTCGAGGGCGGCCGGATGAAGCACCTTCTAAAACTCGCTTATGCCGACGTTTTGCCGTCCGCGATCGCCGATCGGCGTGACAAGATGGGGTTCCCGGTCCCATTGAAGGAATGGTTCTCGGGGGAACTGCGCGGCCTTGTACAGGACACTTTCCGCAGCTGTCACGCCCGGCAGCGCCCATTTCTCAATGCCGAAGCCGTGCTCGCCAATTTCGAAAACGCCGGCCGGTTCTCCCGCAAGGTGTGGGGGTTGCTGTGCCTCGAACTATGGCACCAGATCTTTCATGATCGTGCCGCTCATTACCGGCGTATGCTGCCGGAAGCTGCATCGTTTGACACCTTGCCGGTTGCCGGGACTGCGCAATAAAAGTGGTGAAAGGGATTAAGACGATATGAAAGTATTCGTAACCGGCGGGTCTGGTCTCGTCGGCTCGACCGTCATCGATCTGCTGCTCGCCCGCGGCGACGAGGTCCTGGCGATTGATAATTTCACGACCGGCCGGCGCGATAATTTGAAGCCGCAGCCTCGGCTGCAGCTGATCGAGGACAGCATCGTCGAGGCGCGCATTGTCGACGGGCTGATCGGCGACTTTCGTCCCGACGTCGTGGTGCACACCGCAGCATCCTACAAGAACCCCGATGACTGGCAGGGAGATGCGCTGACCAATTGCGTCGGCAGCGCCAACATCGCTCGCTCCTGCAAGGACCACAAGGTCGGGCGACTGATCTATTTTCAGACGGCGCTATGTTACGGCACCAAGCCGCTGGAGCAGCCGATCACGCTCACTCATCCCCTCAATCCGGTGAACAGCAGCTATGCGATCTCAAAAACCGCGGGCGAGCAGTACGTCCAGCTGAGCGGCGTCGACTGGGTCACCTTCCGCCTTGCGAATATCGTTGGCCCGCGCAACGTCAGCGGGCCATTGCCGATTTTTTTCGATCGTCTGGCGCAAGCGAAGCGTTGCTTCGTCACCGAGGCGCGGCGAGATTTTGTGTTCGTGCGCGACCTGGCCCGAACCGTTCTGATGGCGGCGAGCGGAACCGGTACCGGCACATATCACTTCTCATCGGGAAGGGATGTGGCGATCAGAGAGCTATACGACGCGGTTGTCCGGGCGATGCAACTCAATCATTACCCCGAGCCGGATATTCGCCCGCTCGGAGCCGATGATGCACCTACCATTCTACTGGATTCGAGCCGCACCTTTCGTGATTTCGGCGAAGTCGAGTTCACACCGCTCGACGAGATCGTTGCCGAGACCGTTGCTTATTACCGGCAGCACGGCGTCCAAGGCGGATATACCCACCTGCGGACCGAGCCGAAGTCGTGAGGCTCCTGATTACCGGCGGGGCAGGCTGCCTCGGCTTCAATCTAATCGAAGAACATCTAGCGCAAGGCAACGAGATACTTATCATCGACAATTTCGCCACCGGCAGTCGCGAGGCGCTGGCCGCGTTGCCCCGGCTCGAAATCGTCGACGGGACGGTTGCCGACCGGGAGCTGGTTGACGCCGTCTTTGCCCGGTTCGCGCCAACACACGTCATACACAGCGCTGCCTCGTACAAGGATCCGAACGATTGGCGAGAAGATGTGGCTACCAATGTCACGGGTACGATCAATACCGTCGAGGCGGCGCATCACGTGAGCGTCAAGCGGTTTGTGTATCTTCAGACCGCGTTGTGCTACGGGCGGCCCGAGCGGGTTCCGATACCAGTCGAGCATCCGACCCGCCCGTTCACCAGTTACGGCATCTCCAAGACTGCCGGAGAAGCTTATCTCGCGATCAGCGATCTCCCATGGGTCTCGCTGCGGCTCGCCAACATTACCGGACCGCGCCTCGCGATTGGACCCATTCCAACCTTTTATAGGCGCCTGAAATCCCGAGAAAAATGCTTCTGTACCGAAACGATCCGCGATTTCCTGGACATCTCAGACTTCCTCGCGCTGATGAGGATGGTGCTGCGCGACGATGCGCCGACCGGTATCTTCAACGTCTCGACCGGCGAGGGCCATACGATCGCAGAGGTGTTCGACACGATCGCGGCTTGTCTCGGAATCACCCTGGCCGAGCCCGTCCCGGTTGTACCGCCGGCCGCCGATGATGTCCCCGCCGTAGTGCTCGACCCGTCCCGCACCCGCGAGGCCCTGGGCTGGAGAGCGGAACTCGACCTTTCCGAATCGATCGCCCGTATGGTCCGCTGGTACGATACCCACGGGGTTCCGGTCATCTATAGCCATTTGCGGCCCCCGCCGGCGGAAGAGTCGTGACAGGATCAGCTTTTGCCGGGTCGACGATTCTTGTCGTCGGGGGCGCCGGTTTCGTAGGCGGCGCCCTCGTCCGCCGGCTATTGGAATTGCAGCCGCAGCGCCTGATCATCGTTGATAATCTGCTGTCGGCCGATATCACCAACGTGCCGGAACATCCTGCTGTAGACTTCTTGTTCGCTTCGATTACCGCAGATAAGGTGCTCGGAGCATTGCCGCTCGATCTCGACTTTGTGTTCCACTTGGCCTGTTATCACGGTAACCAGTCGTCGATCCACGACCCGCTCGCCGATCATCATAACAATGTATTGACAACGCTGAAGTTGTTCGACCATTTGAAGCACTTCAACGCGCTGAAAAAAGTCGTCTACGCGGCAGCAGGGTGCGCCGTCGCAGAAAAGACATTCGATGAGGCGAGCGCTACCGCCGAGGATGCGCCAGTCTCGTTGTTTCATGACAGCCCTTACTCGATCTCGAAGCTGGTCGGGGAGATGTACGGCAATTACTATTTCATGCGCCACGGACTGCCGTTTGTGACGGCGCGGTTTCAGAATGTTTATGGACCCGGCGAGATACTGGGTGCCGGACAATGGCGCGGAACGCCGCACACCGTGTGGCGCAACGTGACACCCACATTTATTTGGAAATCCTTGCGGCGCGAAGCGCTGCCCGTCGAAAATGGCGGCGTCGCCACCCGCGATTTCATCTTTGTCGAGGATATTGTGGACGGTTTGATCGCTTGCGCCCTGCGCGGCCGCGTTGGCGAAGCCTACAATATCGCCTCAGGCGTCGAGACCTCAATTCTCAATCTCGCCCGTCTGATAAACCAACTCACCGGTAATCCAACCCCGATCGTCCTCGCTCCTGCCCGGGAATGGGATCGCTCAGGCAAACGCTTCGGCGCGACCGAAAAGGCACGTCGAGAGCTGGGGTTTGTAGCAGCAACGCCGCTGCGCGAGGGCTTGCGGCTTACGATCGACTGGACCCGCGGCAACCGCGATACGATCTGTCGCTGCATGTTGCAGCACGCTCGTTTCCTGCCGGAAGTGCGTGACGGCGTAGCATGGCCGATTTGCGCATCCTGACTGTCGTCGGCGCCCGGCCACAATTCGTCAAAGCCGCTCCAATCTCGCGGGCGATCGCGGCCCGCAACGGCATCCGCGAAATCCTGGTTCACACCGGCCAGCATTTCGATCCCAGCATGTCGCAAATTTTTTTCGACGAGCTCGGGCTCGAACCGCCGCGGCTCGATCTCGGCATTCATGGCGGCGGCCACGGCGAGATGACGGGCAAAATGCTCGCGGCGCTGGAACGGGTCGTCATCGAGGAGCGGCCAGACCTCGTCCTCGTGCCCGGCGACACGAATTCGAGCCTTGCCGGCGCATTGGCAGCGGCTAAGCTGGATATTCCGATCGCGCATCTCGAGGCGGGCCTGCGCTCCTTTAACCGCCGCATGCCCGAGGAGATCAACCGCGTGCTGACCGATCGCCTCAGCACGCTCCTGCTGTGCCCGACTGAAACCGCCGTCGTCAATCTGCGACGCGAGGGCATCATCGACGGCGTCCATAACATCGGTGACGTAATGTACGATGCGGCGTGCTTTGCCAGGGCCGCCTCTCAGCGGTCACAAATCCTTGACAGGCTGGGTCTTGTCGAGCGCTCTTACGCTCTCGCCACGGTGCATCGGGCCGAAAGCACGGAAAACAAAGCCGCACTCGCTGAAATCGTAGAGTTCCTGCGCCGGCAGGCACGCGATCGCATCATCGTATTCCCGGTCCACCCCAGGACACGCAAGCGGATCTCGGAATGGCGCCTCGATCTCGGCGACATAATGGCGTGTGAGCCGCTGGGTTATCTCGACATGCACCGCCTCCTGCGATCGGCGGTCGCCGTCTTCACCGATTCCGGCGGTGTGCAGAAGGAGGCCTATTTCCACAAAGTTCCTTGCGTGACGTTGCGCAGCGAAACCGAGTGGGTGGAGACAATCAAAGCCGGCTGGAATTGACTGTGGAAGGGACCGGATTACGCGCCCCGCCGCGAGATCTGCGCGTTTGGCGATGGTCATGCCGCGGAGCGCGCGGTAGAGCTTATATCCAATTTTATGAAATGCCAGCCGAGAGCCGGATCCGCGCCGTCGTTCTGACGCTCCAATACGCGACCAGATCTTCCTATTACCTGGATTGGGTCGAGGCTTTCGAGCACTCGCCACTGTTCGCGGTCACTACCTTCAATCTGTTTCGACGTGATCAGCGTTGCGCAGCGGCCAGGGCGGTCGAGGACAGCGAGCTGGTCGTTGCCCTCCACTCGTGCTCAGCCGATACGCTCGAATACATCCAGCCCCTGAGTGGCGCGCTGAAGGCGCGACGCGGCCGGTTCTTGATGCTGGTCGGCAATGAATACAACCTCCCCTGGGCCCGACTCGGCGAAAAACGGGATTTCCTGAGCGCGGCGGGCACCGACTATATCGGAACGCAGCTGCCGATCGAGGCCGGGCGATGGCTGTACGCCGATACCGGTGCCACGGTGCTCGCTCTACCCCACGCTCTCAACGACCGCGTTTTTCGCCCCGACAAACCCGATTCGCTTCGCCCGATCGATATCGGCGGGCGCAGCGCTCGCTACCCGGCGTTCATCGGCGATGACGAGCGCAACCAGGTCAATGATTTATTTTCCCGGATCGGCCCAAAATTTGGGCTGCGGATCGACATCGATACCGGCACCCGCCTCGACCGAGGCGGTTGGGCCAGGTTTCTCAACGATTGCCGCGGGACAATCGGGACCGAAGCCGGATCATGGTATCTCGAGCAGGACGACAGGACCGTTCTCGCGATACGTAAATTCCTAAATGCGCGGGCCGGCCTCGGCGCGATGAAAGCCGATGGGTTATTACACTCTCTGAGCCGACGCCTCCCTTATCAAGCCAAGACTTGGCTCAAGGCGCTCTTGAAGGCTTCGCCGCTCCGGCACGAGGCATTCGACGAGGAGGAGGTAAGTTTCGCAGACATCGAAGCCCGCTTCTTTGCCGGCCGCCCACGCTGCCCCGTCTATTCCAAATGCATCTCGTCCCGTCACTTTGACGCCGCAGGAACCGGGACCTGCCAAATCCTGTTGCGGGGTCAGTACAATGACATCTTGACTGCGGACGAGCACTATATCGCTCTCGACCCGGATCTCGCCAATCGCGACGAGGTGATAACGCGCTTTCGCGACCCGACCGAGCGGCGACGGATCGCCGAGGCGGCGTACACTCTGGTCAAGGAACGGCATACCTATCGTGATCGGATCACCGCAATCCATCAGACGGTCGGCGCCCCCTGACGGCCCGCGACCGCCCGCCGCCGTTCGCGGCGCCTTTTGTGCCTGTGTGGTTCTTGACGTGATTCACTGGGCGAAGGCGCATCCGGTCACCGACAAACTCAGGCCGATCATGAGCAAGCGGGCCAAAATAGCGAACTGCCCCATCCATTGATAGGACGCTCGAATGTGCGGCGTTGGCGGTTTCCTTACAGTCCGGACTGCAGCGACACGCAATGAGCTGGAGGCGCGGCTATGGGGGATGATCGCGACTCTGCGGCATCGCGGGCCGGATGACGAAGGCGTCTGGACCGATGGCCGGGCCGGTCTCGCGCACGCCCGGCTGTCCGTCATCGATTTGTCGCCGGCTGGTCATCAACCGATGGTCAGCGCCGACGGCAGCGCGTGGATCACTTACAATGGCGAGATCTACAATTTCGCCGAGATCCGGCGGGAGCTCGAAGCGCTGGGCTACCGGTTTCGTAGCCGCAGCGACACTGAAGTCATCGTCAATGGTTGGCGGGCCTGGGGACCCAAAATTTTCTCGCGGCTGCGCGGTATGTTCGCTCTCGCCATTTGGGACAGGCAATCGCGGCAACTGGTTCTGGCGCGCGATCGGCTCGGGAAAAAGCCGTTATATTACGCTCCCACCGCAACGGCCTTCCTGTTCGGCTCCGAAATAAAGGCTCTGCTCGCTTGGCCGGGTTTGTCTCGAGCAGTTGATCTATCAGCGATCGACAGTTACCTGACCTTTGGGTATGTCGCCGCTCCGCAGACCGCTTTTGACGGTATCCGTAAGTTGCCGGCAGCCCACTACCTCGTCGTGGAGGCGCAGCCGGATGGCAGTCTCGGCAAGCCCGAGCTCGTGCGCTATTGGCGTTTGCCGGAGCCGCGTATGGCGCGGCGTCATCGATGCGCTGCGGAGCTGCGCCGTGAGCTCGTCGCACAGCTCGAAGAAGCAGTGCGGCTGCGGCTGATATCGGATGTGCCGCTGGGTGCTTTTCTGTCGGGCGGCGTCGATTCTTCGGCCGTCGTCGCGACAATGGCGCGCGTCGGCGGCGGAACGGTGAAGACGTTTTCAATAGGGTTCTCCGCAAAGGAATACGACGAAACCCGCTATGCCCGGATGGTGGCGGAGCGCTATGCGACCGACCACGAGGAGTTCATTGTCGAACCCGATGCGGTCGCGGTGCTACCGCAGCTGACCTGGCATTATGGTGAGCCTTTTGCTGACCCTTCGGCCATTCCGACCTACTACGTCTCGGAAATGGCCCGCCGCAAAGTAACTGTGGCCCTCAACGGTGATGGCGGCGATGAGTGTTTCCTCGGCTACCCTCGATACAAGGCAATGCACCGCCTTTCCCGCCTCGACAGCATGCCGCGGTGGAGCCGGGTCGGCCTGGGGCAGTCACTGGCGCTGGCACCTCCCGCGATGCAACGCCGGTTTAAAATTCCTCGAATTCGCGCGTTGCTCCAGGCTCCCGATCAGCGCCCTAGCCGGCGCTATGGCTTTACGATCGTCTATTTTACCGACGATGACAAAGCTGCCGGCTATGCCGATGCACTTCAGGAGCACCTGACAGGGACAGCGCTCGATCTTATAGAGCCTTATTTTGCCGAGGCGGACAGCCTCGTCTCCGGCGCCAACTGGGCCGACATCCACACCTATCTGCCCGACGACCTGATGGTAAAGGTCGATGTCGCCAGCATGGCCCACGGGCTCGAATCTCGCTCGCCGCTTCTCGACCACGTATTGATGGAATGGGCGGTGGAACTACCCGAGCAGCTCAAGCTTGCGCGCGGCGAGACCAAGGCGCTGTTCAAATCCGCAATGGAACCCTACCTGCCCCATGAGCTGCTCTATCGGCCCAAAATGGGGTTCGGCTGTCCCGTCGATCATTGGTTCCGCAGCGAGCTCAAGGAATTCGCCTACGACGTTCTGCTGTCGCGCAGCGCCCGCGAACGAGGGCTTCTTCACCCCGCCTATGTCCGCGACCTGCTCGATGAGCATTGTGCTTTCGCACGCGATCACCACAATCAGCTCTGGGCACTCTTGATGCTGGAACTCTGGTTCCAAATGTGGATCGATACATCAAGCGCGCGCGAGGTCTTGCGCCCGGGCGGCCGGATAGAAATCGGCGTTCCGGTTTGATCTCTCGCACTCCGGCGAGAAAGTCCAGAGCATTACTACCCGACCGCTTGGCGTTGATCAGTATCTCTTTGGAACCAGCGCGCGAACCGTCCTGTTATCGACGCAGAGGCCGCACGCATCTCGGGCGGGCCCCTCAATGGAGGACGACATGCTCTACTGGGCGCTGGTATTTTTCATCATCGCGATCATTGCCGCCTTCTTCGGATTTGGCGGAGTGGCGTCGACCGCCGCCGGTATCGCGCAAATACTCTTCTTTCTGTTCCTGGTAATCTTCGTGATCGCCCTGGTAATGGGGGTAGCCGGCCGCCGGCGGCCGCCTATCTAGCATCTTGGTAGTGGCCGGTGAAGGTCCCGCGTCGGGGCCTTCACCACTCTGCCTCTCCTAATGCTCGGCGGCGAGTACCCGAGCGAGCTGGCTCAAGGCTTCCTGGTGACGCTCATTGGGGATCTGCGCAAAGTTGCGGGCAAGCTCCAGACACATCCTCTCACGGGGGCTGATCGCGCGGTCGTTTTCCTGGTCCAGCCCATCGAAAAAGTAGTTAACCGGCACGCTCAAAACCTGCGCGACCTCGAATAGTCGCCCGGCCGAGACGCGATTGATTCCGCGTTCGTATTTGTGCGCCTGCTGATAGGTCACCCCGATAAGATCGGCAAGCTGTTGCTGCGTCAGGCCGAGCATGATGCGGCGCTCGCGGATGCGGGCTCCGACATACCGGTCGATGTCCTGGGTCCGGCTCGACGATCGGCGCGGAGGAGCAGCCCTTGATGGTGGGTTGCCTTCGGCGCTTCGCTCGTCACCCGACCGGTGACGACGGTTTCCGATCTGCTGCTCCTGCTCTCTCATTTTCTTCAACTCGCTTCCCAGCTTAGCCGCACAGTGATGGGACCAGGGCTCCGGCTCGGCCAAATCGGTTCCCGATAAATACGGGGTTCCTGCTCAACCGCGCGGTGTCGATGCAGTGAACGGTTCCGATGTGTCAAAACTTAGGCACGCTGTTGGCGCGAGCATAGGGTAACGCTGCTCACGTTTGCGTGCCGCGCATGCCCTTCGCGTTGACAGCCACCCCCGCCGATGATACCGACGACCGCTCATCCGCTGCGAACCGCGAATCGATGCCTCGCATCTCAATCGGCGACTGCTCACTTTATTACGAGCGGCACGGCATGGGCTTCCCGATCCTGTTCGTTTCCGGACTAGGCGGGTTCGCATCCTTTTGGCAGGACCAGATCGCGGCTTTCGGAAAGCGGTTCGAGGTCGTTACGTTCGATCATCGCGGCATCGGGCAGAGCGATCAGGCCCGGATCGGGTACACCGTCGAGCGGATGGCGGCTGATGTTGTCAGCCTTATGGATGCACTGCGGATTAAGCGCGCCCATGTGGTCGGACATTCGACCGGCGGAGCGATCGCCCAGGTCCTCGCGATCGACCACCCCGATCGGCTGGCGAGCGTCGTGCTGTCCGCCACCTGGACCAAGGCCGACGCCTATTTCCGCCGGCTTTTTACGTTCCGTAAGGAGGTTCTGCTGCGGCTCGGGCCGAGCGCCTATCTGCAATCGGCCACACTTTACTGGTACCCGAGCTGGTGGGTCGCCCGGAACAACGAACACCTTCGCCAATTGGAGGCGCAGAACCTGGCGAACTTCGCGCCAGTCGAGATCGTCGCGAGCCGGATTGATGCGATGTTGGCGTTCGACCGATCGAACGAGCTGGCGCGCATCAAGACCCCGACCCTGGTCGTCGGCGCCGAGGACGATATCGTCACGCCGGCCTACTTTTCCGAAGAACTGGCCCGGCTGATTCCGGCGGCGGAGGTCAAACTTTTTCCACGAGGCGGGCATTTCCTAGTGCACGTCCGCGCGCGTGAGTTCGGCAATGCCGTGCTGCCCTTTCTGGCTTCGCACACTCCGGCCTGAACGACGCTCACCCTGATCTGGCAGGCCGCGATTAGGAATTCTTCAAGATCTCGACGGCTAGCTTACGTTCGAGCGCGCCTTCCCGGGCGCTGACACGGTGGATCGCGCTGTGCGGGCCGGCACCGGTCGGTCGCGCAATCCCCGTCACCGGACGCTCATAGAGCGCAACAAAGCCGAGGCGCCGGACAGGTGTACCATCACCCGGATAGCACGCAGAGGGGCCGGCAACGGCGCAATTCCGCGATAGTAGGCACGGTAAAAGCCGCACTGCGCCAAAATCGCCTATTGTTTGCCTATCAGCCTGTGGTGTCCGCCGCGACGGGGATCATCGACTATTTCGAGTGCCTGCTACGGATACGTGACGAGGCAGGGAACATTCTTCCTGGTGCCGAGTTTATTACGGCCGTCGAGGATTTCGGACTGATTGGCCTGATCGATCGCTTCGTCCTCGAAAGAGCCGTTCAGGAGCTAGGCACGCATCCCGAGGTAAGGCTCGGCTTCAACGTGTCGGGGCTGACCGCTTGCGACCGGCCGTGGCTGCGTGCCTTGAGTTCCCGGTTGCGCAACCGGCCCGATCTCGCCCGACGCATTATCGTCGAAATCACCGAGACTGCGGCGCTCAGCGACATCGAGGAGACCGCCCGTTTCGTCGATACGCTGCGGGATGCGGGGTGTCGTGTCGCACTGGACGATTTCGGCGCCGGACATACTTCGCTTCGACACCTGCAAAGCTTGGCTGTGGACACGGTCAAGATTGACGGCTCTTTTATCCGAAATCTCGGGGACAGCTCGGAAAATCGGATCTTTCTACGTCACCTGGTTGGCCTCACTAAGGGTTTTGGCCTGAGCACGATTGCCGAGTGCGTGGAGAACAACGCGGACGCGGCCCTGCTGCGCGCCGAGGGGATCGGCTATCTCCAAGGCTATCACATAGGCGCGCCCACAACCCAACGCCCGTGGCTCGGGACCCCAGCGCCGGGAACCGGCTAAATCAGACGGCTATGCGGCGTCGGATCGCGCGGCATGGTCAGCGAGAACCTGCGCGATCACTAGCGAAACTCGCCGGGCAGTCGGGATGTGCAGGAATTCGTTCGGGCCATGCGCATTGGAATGCGGTCCGAGCACCCCGGTGACGACAAACTGCGCCTGCGGGAATTTCTCGCCGAGCATTGCCATGAACGGGATGCTGCCGCCCTCTCCCATGTAGGCGGGCGGCGCCCCGAAGGCGAGCTGGGAGCTGCGCGTGAGAGATTGCTCGAGCCAGGGCGACAAGGCCGGGGCGTTCCAGCCGGGCGCGCTCAACTCGACCTCAAACTTCACCTGCGCTCCGTAGGGCGGGCTTTTCTCGAGAAGGG
This sequence comes from uncultured Alphaproteobacteria bacterium, assembly GCA_963695605.1. Classification (GTDB taxonomy): domain Bacteria; phylum Pseudomonadota; class Alphaproteobacteria; order ATCC43930; family CGMCC-115725; genus AP-15. The sequence continues at coordinate 151,531 of CAVOHI010000096.1, forward strand.
CGCGCAACGCTGTGCCGGCCTGTGCCGCGTCGAGCGTCGGCGGCAGGCGTAGACTGAGCTTTGCGGTCGTATATGGCAGCAGCACGTTGCCGGCATCGGCCGGCTTTGGCAGGCCATCGATACCGGTCACCGCCAATTGCGGGCGCCAGCTGCGGTTGAGGACGAGCTCGGTCAAATCCTCCGTCACCGGAGAGGTGCCGGCCGGAAAGGGAAACTTCGTGTAGACGGCACTCCCGAGCGCGGCCGCGGCACGCCGGGCTTGGGACACTCGATCGGCCGGGATCTGCGCATAGAGCTCCGCCGGGCGCACCGCCCCTGTTTCCTCATCCTCGAGACGCGACAGCAGCCGACCCAATATCCGAAAGCTCGAGGGAACAATGCCGGAGGCGTCACCCGAATGGACACCTTCCTCGAGTACCCTCACGGTCAGGGTTCCCGAGGCCAGACCGCGCAGCGAAGTGGTCAGCCACAGCTGATCGTAATTGCCGCAACCCGAATCGAGACAGATCACCAAAGATGGGTTGCCGAGTCTTTCGGCAAGGTAGTCGACATAGTGCGGCAGGTCGTAGCTGCCGAACTCCTCGCAGGCCTCGATCAGGACGACGCAACGGGCGCGTGGGACCGACTGGTCGCGCAGCGCCAGCAGCGCGCTCAGCGCCCCGAACATCGCATAGCCGTCGTCCGCGCCGCCGCGCCCATAGAGCTTGTCGCCTTCGAGACGAGGGATCCACGGGCCGAACCCATCGGCCCAGCCGGTCATCTCGGGTTGCTTATCGAGATGCCCGTAGAGCAGCACGGTATCATCGGCCTCGCCCTGTAGGTCGATCACGAAGACCGGGGTCCGCCCAGGCAACCGGACGACCTCCAATGTCGCGCCCGACACATTGGCGAGCCTTGCCCGCGCCCAGCCCTCGAACAGCTGCACGGCCTCCTCCATGTAGCCGTGCGCCTCCCAATCCGGGTCGAAGGCCGGGGATTTGTTGGGGATGCGGATGTATTCGACCAGTGTCGGAACGATCTCGTCGCCCCAGCACTGATCGACGAATTTCCTCGTCCTCTCGATGTCCATCATTTCGATACCCGCTCGCCCGCCAATCCCTGTTTATAGGACCATGTGTTTACGCCGACCAACAGCTGTTGACCTGCTCGGGCCATCGATCCTACGCTCGGCCAAGCCCTCATTGCCCACAAGCGGGAAGGAGCAACCGGTATGGCTGAGCTCGTCCTCGGGATCGGCACGTCGCACACGCCAATGCTCAACGCCTCGGCCGAGGATTGGCCGCGCTTCATCGACCGCGATGCGGTTCGCGACTTCCTCGACAAGGAGGGGCAGCCGACGACTTATGAAGAGCTGCTGCATCGGGCGGAGCCGCATGTCGCGGCCGAATTGACCCCGAAGCGGTTCGCAACCCGTCATGCCGAGGCGCAGGCCGGGGTCGCCCATCTGAGGGATGCCGTGCGCCGCGCCGAGCTCGACGCGCTGATCGTCATCGGCGACGATCACAAGGAAATCTACCAGGACGACAACCTGCCGAGCTTTGTAGTCTATCGCGGCAAGACGATCCGCAACGTGCCGCTCAACGGCTTTTCGGGCCCCGATTGGGCGCGGCGGGCGACGGCGCGCTACTATGAGGAAAAGGAGCCGCGGGCCTACCCGGTCGAAAGCGGCTTGGCGTTGCACCTGATCACGTCCCTCGTCGATCGCGAGTTCGACCCGGTTTCGTCGGACGCTTTGCCAGACGGAAAGGGCGAAGGCCATGCCTTTGCCTTTGTCCGCAAGCGGCTGATGGAAGACGAGGCCCTGCCGGTCGTCCCGGTCTTCATCAACACGTATTTCCCGCCGAACCAACCGACGCCGCGGCGCTGCTACAAGCTCGGCCAGGCAATCCGGGAGGCGGTGGAGAGCTATCCGGGCGACGCACGGATCGGCATCGTCGGCTCCGGCGGGCTTAGCCACTTCGTCGTCGACGAAGACCTCGACCGCGGGGTTCTCGACGCCTGCGCCCGCAAAGATGCCGAGATGCTGCAATCAGTGCCGCGGCATAAGCTCAACTCCGGCAGCTCGGAGATCCGCATGTGGATTTGCGTAGCCGGCGCCGTCGAGCATCTCGATTTTGCCTGGTCGCGCTACGTTCCCGGCTACCGCACACCGGCCGGGTCGGGCACTGGCCTCGGCTTCGCCCTCTGGTCGTGAGGTCAGCGATGAGTAAACAAAGGGACAGTGAAGACCTCCTCCGTGTCGGGCCCGGCACTGTGATGGGCGAAATGATGCGGCAGTACTGGGTTCCGGCCGCGATGTCCTCGGAGCTGGAGCGCGACGGCGCGCCGATGCGGCTGATGCTGCTCGGCGAACGGTTGATCGCGTTCCGCGACAGCTCCGGCCGGGTCGGGGTCCTGGATCACCGCTGCCCACATCGCTGCGCCTCCTTGTTCCTCGGGCGCAACGAGGAGAACGGCATCCGCTGCGTCTATCACGGCTGGAAATTCGACGCAGTGGGCAATTGCGTAGAAATGGCGAACACGCCGCCGCATCAGGATTACAAGGAAAAGGTCAAAGCCAAGGCGTATAAGGTCGCCGAGCGCAACGGCCTAATCTGGGTTTATATGGGCGAGCGCGCCAAGGCGCCGCCCTTGCCGGGGATTGAGGCTTCCCTGTTGCCGGAAAACGATTTGCAGATCGTTTTCGCGCAACGCGAATGCAATTGGCTGCAGGCGCTCGAAGGCGACATCGACACTTCGCATTTCGGGTTTTTGCACGCCGGCTCGATCGATCCGTCCGATGTGGCGGCGGACAATCTGATCCGCTGGACGGTGGCGAACCGGGCGCCCGAATATCATGTCGCCGACACCGACTGGGGCACGATGTACGCTGCCTACCGTCCGGCGGAGGCGGGCCAGACCTATTGGCGGTTCGCCAATTTCCTGTTCCCGTTCTGGACGCAGACGCCGCAAGGCGCCTTTGACCGGGTCAACAGCCGCGCCTGGGTTCCAATGGACGACACCCATACGATGTTCGTCAGCCTGACCTGGAAGAACCTGCCGGCCTCACGCGCCGGGCTCAGCCACACTCGGGACCTCCCCGGCTCGAAGCTGACCATGGACTTTGTGCCGAACACGACGGACTGGTACGGCCGCTGGCGGCTCGCCGGCAATCAAGGGAACGACTGGCTCATCGATCGGGAGGCGCAAAAGAGCGGCGGCATCTATACCGGGATCGTCGGCATCCAGGCCCAGGACCAGGCGATAACCGAGAGTATGGGGCCCGTCATCGACCACGGCTTCGAGCATCTGGGTCCGAGCGACAAGATGATCACCCGCACCCGTCGACGCCTGCTGCGCGCCGCTCGTGCGCTGAGAAAGGACGGCACGGTCCCGCCCGGTGTCGACGACCCGGACATCTTCGTCAACGTCCGCAGTGGCGATTTCCTTGCTGACGAAAAGATCGGCTGGCGCGATGCCTACGAAGCCCAGCTGCACGCCGCAATGCGCCCTCTGGCTCAGGCGGCGGAGTAAAGGAGCGGCAGAACTCGAGACAGCACAAATTCAGTCCGGGTGTGACCGAGCGACGCCATGAGGGGGCTGGTCGGCCTCTATCTTGCGATCGGGGTCGCGCTCGTGGCGATCGGCTTCCTGCTGCCGGGTCCTTGCCCGAACCGGAACATCGATGTCGTCAATCAAATCGTCTTTGTGCTGACTTGGCCGGTCGGCTTGTATTCGGAGGTCTATCAGGGCCACCTGTCGGCGGAGGAGTGGCTGCGCGCCCAGGCCTGCCAAGGCGGCGGCCGACTCGGACCGAAAACGGTTCCGGGTTAGCTGAGCCCGAAATCCGGGCTGGCGCGGCCCCTTAGGTCCTTGCCCAGGTCGGCGCCGAGCTGGGCGGCGTCGACAATGCCGCCTTCGAACCGGCCGCGGATTTCCTTGCTCCCGTCCGCCTTGAGCAACAGACCCTCGATCGTCAAACGGTCGCCATCGATTTCGGCAAACCCGGCGATCGGCGTTCGGCACGAGCCGTCGAGCGCGGCGAGCATCGCTCGCTCGGCCGCGACGCAAGCGGCGCTGATCGGATCATGTAGCGGTCCGACGAGCTGGCGCACGATCTCGTCGGCCGTCCGGCATTCGACGGCGAGCGCACCTTGACCGACCGCCGGCAGCATGATCTCGCGCGGCAGGATTTCGGTCGCACGCCCGCTCAGATCGAGGCGTTCGAGGCCGCACAGCGCCAGAACCAATGCATCGACTTCACCGGCCTCCATCTTGCGCAGCCGCGTGTTCACGTTCCCGCGGATCGGCACGATCGAAAGGTCCGGGCGATGCCGCAGCAATTGGGCTTGGCGGCGGAGTGAGGCAGTGCCGATCTTCGCGCCGCGAGGCAGGGAAGCAAGGCTCGCCCCGTTCGCCGATACAAAGCGCGTCGCGCGGATCGTCGCGCGGCGGCACGCACGCGATCACCAGGCCGTCGGGAAGCCACGTCTCCAAATCCTTCAGCGAATGCACCGCCAGATCGATCCTCCCGGCGAGCAGCGCCTCCTCGATCTCCTTGGCGAACAGTCCCTTGCCGCCGATCTCGGCGAGCAGGCGATTCTGCACTCGGTCGCCGGTCGTGCTGATGGTCACGATCTCGACCGCTCCCGCCTCGGCGAGCTCGGGATGTGCCGCGATCAGGCGATCGCGAATGATGGCGGTTTGGCGCAGCGCCATCGGGCTGCCGCGCGTGCCGATGCGAAGAGGACGGGAAGTCAAGGGCGTTCTCCTCGTTGCTTGCGACTACCTCTCCGGCAGCACCGGCAAGGTCTGCGTCAAAGCCAGCCAAAACACCGCAAAGCCGATCGATATGATCGCAATCGGCACCCCGGCCCTGGCATGTTCGGCAAAGGTGAGCCTTGCTCCCATCCGGTCGGCACGCTCGGCGATCAGCACATTGGTCAGGCTGCCGGTCAGGAGCAGATTGCCGGCAAGGCTCGACAACAGGGCCAACGCGTAAAAAACGCCGGGCGGCGCGCTCGGCCAGAGCTGCAGGAACAACATCGCCGCGGGGACGCCGCCGATCGTGTTGCTCGCTAAAAGGCTATATGGCGTCAACAGCATGAGACTGTTCGGCAACAGGCCATGCTCGGTCAGGAAGTCGAGGATTTGCGCGGCAACTCCGGATTGGTTGAGCGCCCCGGTGATCCCGAAGAGGCAGGCGACGAGAAGCAGCAAGCGGCCAATCCACCGCCGCAATCATGGTGCGGCTGGTAATTTTGCGGCTGGCGAGCAACAGAGCGGCGATGATCAGCGCACCGGTCTCGCGCGGCAGCGGGGTCGCAAACAGCACGAGCAGTACCAGAACGGCGACAGCCCCCTTGATCGTCTGGTTGCGGTCGAGCGGGTGAACGGTAATCGGCGGTGCATCGAGGGTTGCCGCGAGCACCGTGTGGCTGATCCGCGTGCGCCATTGCAGCCAGACGACCAGAAAGACAACGATTAGCGTGAACATCGCCGGCACGGCGCAAATCGCCAGGAAAAGTCCAGAAGTCGAGCCGGCCGAGCGCCCCGATCAGGATGTTTTGCGGATTGCCGATCAGCGTCGCCGCGGAGCCCGCATTGGTTGCGGCAGCGAGCGCGATCACCAGCGGGCGAGGGTCGAGCCCGCGGCTCTGCGCTCCGGCGATCAGCAAGGGCGAGATTGCTATTATCAGGATGTCGTTTGCGAGTATCGCCGACAGCCCGCCGCCGATTGCGACCGTCAGCGCCAGCAAGGTCGCCATACCGTGCCGGGTTTCGGTAATCGTTCGGGCGCACAAATCGATGAAGCCCGATTCGGCGAACTGGGCCGAGATGATCATCATCGCGAACAGGAAGGCGAGGGTCGGCAAATCGACGGCGCTGCCGAAATCGTCGAGGGTCATCTCTCCGCTGGCGAGGAGCGCGATGACCGCGAGCAGCGCGATCCCGGTACGATCGACCTGCAGCCACGCGATCCGGCCGGCGGCCATCCCGATATAGGTCAGGATCAGAATCAGCAGAACGATCGCGGCGTGCATCAAGGGCCTGGCTTCGGCTTCCTCGGCGGGTGAGGGTGCATCATCCGGGCCTCTCTTGCTATATCATGCAAAGCATGTCCGAACCTGCTGTCCTCGCTCGCCCGAACACCGAGGTATTCGACCTCGGCGGCCTCAATGACGCGCAACGCCGGGCCGTCGAGGCGATCGACGGGCCGGTGCTGGTGCTCGCCGGCGCCGGCACCGGCAAGACCCGCGTGCTGACCACCCGGCTCGCCTTTACGATCGCCACCGGCCGCGCTTTCCCGTCCGAATTGCTCGCCGTCACCTTCACCAACAAGGCGGCGCGCGAGATGCGCGAGCGGCTGGAAGCGATGATCGGCCGCGCCGCCGAGGGCGTGTGGCTCGGCACCTTTCATGCGATCGCCGCGCGCATTCTGCGCCGGCACGCCGAGGCGATCGGGCTCAAGCCGAGCTTCACGATCCTCGACACCGATGACCAGATCCGGCTGTTGAAGCAGATCCTGCAGGCGGAGAACATCGACGAGCGGCGCTGGCCCGCCCGCCTGCTGCTCGCGCAAATTCAGCGCTGGAAGGATCGCGGTCTCGGCCCCGAGAAGGTTTCGCCCGCCGATGCCGGCGGTTTCGCGCAGGGCCGGGCGGTGGATCTCTACCGCCAGTACCAGGAGCGCCTGATGACGGTGAACGCCGTCGATTTTGGCGACCTGATGCTGCACAATTTGAGCCTTTTCACCGGCAATCCCGACATCCTCGCCGAATACCAGCGGCGCTTCCGCTACCTGCTCGTCGACGAGTATCAGGACACCAACGTCGCCCAGTACCTATGGCTGCGTCTGCTGGCGCAAAAGCGCCGCAATTTGTGCTGTGTCGGCGACGACGATCAGTCGATCTATAGCTGGCGCGGCGCCGAGATCGGCAACATCCTGCGCTTCGAGAAGGATTTCCCGGGCTCGACGATCGCCCGGCTCGAACAGAATTACCGCTCGACACCGCACATTCTCGGGGCGGCGGGCGAGCATGATCGCGCAGAACCGCGGCCGCCTCGGCAAGACCTTGTGGACCGAAGCGGACGAGGGCGAAAAGGTCGTGGTGCGGGCCGTGTGGGACGCCGAGGAGGAAGCCCGCTGGGTCGGCGACGAGATCGAGGCGCTGCAGCGCAAGCGGCACGCGCTCAGCGAAATCGCGATCCTGGTGCGCGCCGGGTTCCAGACGCGCGAGTTCGAAGACCGGTTCATTACGCTCGCGCTGCCCTATCGCGTGATCGGCGGGCCGCGGTTTTACGAGCGGCAGGAGATCCGCGACGCGCTCGCTTATCTGCGCCTTCTCAATCAGCCGGCCGACGATCTCGCCTTCGAGCGCATTCTGAACACCCCGCGGCGCGGCATCGGCAGCGCCACGGTGCAGGAGCTGCACAGCTGTGCCCGCGCCGAAAGGCTGCCGCTCATCGAAGCGGCGCGCATGTTGATCGCCGGCGATCGGATGAGGCCAGCCGCGCGCAATGCGCTCGCCGCATTCATCGGCGCGGTCGACGGCTGGCGAGCGCGGGCCCAGCACATCTCGCACACCGACCTCGTGCAGATCGTGCTCGACGAATCGGGCTACACCGCGATGTGGCAGGCCGACCGCTCACCCGACGCGGCTGGCCGGCTCGAAAACCTCAAGGAGCTGGTCGTCGCGATGGCCGAGTTCGAGAATCTCGGCGGCTTTCTCGAGCATGTCAGTCTGGTGATGGACAATGCCGCCGAGGCCGGCGGCGACATGGTCAATCTGATGACCCTGCACAGCGCCAAGGGGCTCGAATTCGACTCGGTTTTCCTGCCGGGCTGGGAAGAGGGGTTGTTCCCGAACCAGCGGGCGATGGAGGAGAACGGGCTCGCCGCGCTCGAAGAGGAGCGCCGGCTCGCCTATGTCGGGCTGACCCGAGCCCGGCACCGCGCCTATGTGTCCTTTGCCGCCAACCGCCGCATTCACGGCCAGTGGCAGAATACGATCCGTTCCCGCTTTGTCGACGAGCTGCCGAACGAGCATGTCGAGATCGTCGCCGAGCTCGGCCTGCAGCCCGCGGCATCCTGGGATGCCGGATGGACGAGCGCGATCGAGGTCCCGCCGGCTGCGCCGTGGCGGCCGGCCGCCGCTCCGCGCCGCCCCTTGCTGGCCAATACGGGGCTGGCCAATCGGGCCCGGTGCCGCGGCGCGGCGAAGAATTGCGCCGGGTCGGCGGCTTTGCCGTCGGCGGCCGGGTGTTTCACCAGAAATTCGGCTACGGCACGATCACCGCGGTCGAAGACAACAAGCTCGCCATCCATTTCGACGTCGCCGGCGACAAGAAGATCATGGACGCCTTCGTCGAGCACGCGTGATGGCGCCGAGTGCCTACCCGAGCCCTCTCCCGGGGCGGGGCGAGGGAACTCGAATCTACCCCTCGCCCCGCTTGCGGGGAGAGGGTCGGGGTGAGGGGCGCTTCGCCGTGAATTCTGTCTGGCGCCTGCTCGCGCAGGTCCGCGGCGCGGACGCGGCGAATGCCGTCTTCGCGCTCCTCGACGACAATGCCGACGCCGTATCGGCGTTTGAGACCGCGCCCGAGGAGTGGCGGGTCGAGGCCTATCGGCAATCGCCTTTGCTCGAACGCCGAGCTCGGGGCGCAGCTCGCGCTTGCCGCGGCTGCCGCGGGCGGAACTCTGGCCGAATTCGGCGAGGAAAGCCTGCCGGCTCGCGACTGGCTCGCGGAAAACCAGCTGTCCTTTCCACCCTTGCGGGTCGGCCGGTTCTTTGTTTACGGCTCGCATCATGATGGCAAGGTGCCGGCGGGAGCGATCGGGATCGCGATAGACGCGGCGACCGCGTTCGGTACCGGCGAGCATCCGTCGACCCGCGGCTGTCTCTTGGCGCTCGAGCGCCTGGCGCGTCGACGGCAATTTCACAGACCGCTCGATATCGGAACCGGAACGGGGATTCTCTCGATCGCCGCAGCGAAGCTGCTGCACCGCAAGGTACTGGCCGGCGACATCGATCCGAGGGCGATCTGCGTCGCCCGACACAACGCCGCCCGCAACGGCGTAAGGGGACTGGTGCAAAGCCGCAACGCGCCGGGCTACCGTGATCGGCTCATCCGCAGATCACGCTACGATCTGATCCTGTCCAATATCCTCGCGCGCCCATTGGCGGTCATGGCCGCCGACCTCGCTCGCAGGCTGGCGCCCGATGGACGCGCCGTGTTGTCGGGATTGTTGCGACGGCAGGAGCCGATCGTGCTCGCACCGCATCGCGGCTGCGGCATCGTGCTCGATCATCGGCTGGTCATCGACGGGTGGTCGACCCTGGTGATGCGCCGCCGGCATGGGTCAGAGATGACGATGGGGGCCGAAGCCCCCATCTCTGAAATCGCCTCGGCCGGAAGACCGCTCAGGCCTCCTTCGGCCGAGCGAGCTTTTCCGGGTTCCGGAAGGGCACCGGCGAGGATGGATTGGGCACGCGGTAACCCTCGACGAGGCTGGCGATTTGCGAGCGGTGAAGCCCGATGTCGGCGAGCGAGTGATCGTCGAGCGCCATCAGCTCGGCATAGGCTTGCTGCCGGTGCCGCCACTCGGAAAAGCGCCTTCCGGCGGAAATGAGAAGATTGACTACAGACATGGCTAGAACTCCTGTGCGCCGCTTATGCTGCGCCGCACAAGGATCTGGTGCTGCACCGCAAAAAGAGCAACGGCGGCCCTGCAATTCAGCCATGCAGAGAAAAAGGAGCGGTAGATGAGCTCGAGCGTAACCCAACCCAACCGGGACGAGATGGCGCGATTGCTGAAGGCGGCGGGTTCTGCCTACGACCCCGAAGCCGTCGAGGCGCTGATCGAGGGCGTGCTGGCCGCCCCGGCCGAAATCGGGACCGGCTGGCATGTGCTCGTCGCCGACCCGATGCCGCAACAGCTTGCCGCCTGTCTCGAGGCGCTGCGGGCCGCCAAGGCCGCCGAGTACCACGACGGCCTTTCACGCGACGATTTCGCTCGGCAGCCGCGATCGGAGCGTCTCGCCCGCCTGCGGAAGGAACTGGCGTCGCGCGGACTCGACGGGTTCATCGTGCCGCGCGCCGACGAGCATCAGGGGGAATATGTGCCGCCACGCGGTCAGCGTCTCGCCTGGCTGACCGGCTTTACCGGGTCGGCCGGCCTCGCGATCGTGTTGCGCGACCGCGCAGCGCTGTTTGTCGATGGGCGGTACACATTGCAGGCGGCCGCCCAGATCGATACGGGCTCGTTCGAGATCCATCACCTGGTAGAGGAACCACCGGCGCAATGGCTCGCCACGGCGCTCAAAAAGGGCGAGGTTCTCGGCTACGATCCCTGGCTGCACACGCCTCACGAGGTGGAACGGTTTCGCGCCGCCGCAGAAAAGGCCGGTGCCGAGTTCCGCGCTGTCCACGACAACCCGCTCGACAGGGTTTGGCCCGGCCAACCGGCCGCGCCGATCGCACCTGTCGTGCCGCATCCCGAGCAATTCTCCGGCGAGAGCGCAGAGTCGAAGCGCACCCGGCTGGGGGGTGGCTTGCAACAGGAGGGGGTCGCGGCGGTCGTGCTGACGATGCCGGAATCGATCGCCTGGCTGCTCAACATCCGCGGCGGCGACGTGCCGCACACCCCGCTGCCATTGTCATTTGCGATCCTGCGGCAGGACGGCTCCGTCAGCCTCTTCATCGACCGGCGCAAGCTCGTCCCCGGCCTCGAACGCCATCTCGGCAACGCCGTCACCGTGCTGCCGCCCGAGCAACTGGGACCGGCGCTCGACGCGCTTGCGGCCGAAGGCGGCAGGGTGCAGGCCGATCCGGCGACCGCCGCCTCCTGGGTGTTCGACCGGCTCACAGAGGCGGGAGCGAAGATCCATCGCGCCGCCGACCCGTGTCTGTTGCCGAAGGCGTGCAAAAATGCGGCGGAAATCGACGGCACCCGGGCGGCGCATCACCGCGACGGCGCGGCGCTGACGCGTTTCCTCGCCTGGCTCGCGCGCGAGGCGCCGAATGGTCGACTTTCCGAGATCGCCGCCAGCGACCGGCTGGAGGCTTTCCGCCGCGAAGGAGAGTATTTCCGCGACCTCAGCTTCCCGACGATTTCGGGGGCCGGCTCGAACGGCGCAATCGTGCACTACCGGGCCATGCCGGAGACCGAGAAGCGCCTCGAACCGGGCACTCTTTATCTGCTCGACTCAGGCGCCCAGTATCTCGACGGCACCACCGACGTGACGCGCACGATCGCTGTCGGCGAGCCTTCGGCCGAGATGCGCGACCGGTTCACCCGCGTGCTGAAGGGCCACATCGCGCTCGCCCTGGCGCGCTTTCCGAAGGGCACCACCGGGACACAACTCGACGGTTTCGCGCGCCGCGCGCTGTGGCAGGAGGGGCTCGACTACGACCACGGCACCGGGCACGGCGTCGGCAGCTATCTCGGGGTGCACGAGGGCCCGCAACGCATCTCCAAGGCCCCGAACACGCAGCCTCTGCTGCCCGGCATGATCGTCTCGAACGAGCCCGGCTATTACAAGACCGGCGCCTACGGCATCCGCATCGAAAATCTCGTGCTGGTGCAGCCGGCCGACGGCTCGGCCGAGCGCGAGATGCTGGGCTTCGAAACGCTGACCCTCGCCCCGATCGACCGCAACCTGATCGAGCCGTCGCTGCTCGACGAAGACGAGATCGCCTGGCTCAATGCGTATCATACGCGGGTCCGCGAGCACCTGACCCCGCTTGTCGACGCGCGAGACCGCGCGCTGGCTCGCCGAAGCGACGCAACCGATCGCGGAGTGAAATGCCGCAAGGCAGTGAGTTGTTTCCGACGCCCGACTCGGTCGAGGCCGACCGCCAGCGGGATTTGACGACCGGCCTGTTGCCGTCGCAGCTGTTGCGCGAGGCGGTGGCGCAAGGCCGGGAGATCCTGTCGCCGCAGCCGATCGGCGACGATCAGATCCAGCCGGCCAGCATCGATCTGCGGCTCGGCGAGGTCGCCTACCGGGTGCGGGCGAGCTTTCTGCCCGGCGCGCGGGCGAGCGTGCGCGACAAGCTCGAGCTCCTTTCGATGCACCGCATCGACCTGACGGAGGGCGCGGTTCTCGAAAAGGACTGCGTTTATATCGTCCCGTTGCTCGAATATGTGTCGCTGCGGAAACGCACCGCGGCGGCCGCCAACCCGAAGAGCTCGACCGGCCGGCTCGATGTCTTCGCCCGGGTCATCACCGATTACGGCACCGAATTCGACCGCGTCCGCGAGGGCTACAAGGGGCCGCTCTTTGCCGAGATCTCGCCGCGCGCCTTCAGCATCCTGGTGCGCACCGGCTCTCGCCTCGTGCAATTGCGCATCCGCCGCGGCTCGCCCGGGTTCAGCGATACGGCGCTGCGCCGGCTGCATGAGGAGGTCGGGCTGGTCGATGGTCCGGCCGGGCCGAAGACGATCCGCAACGGGCTCGCCTTCACCGTCGATGTCGCCGGCGACAAGGCGACCGGGATCGTCGGGTACAAGGCGCGGCGGCATACCGACGTGATCGATATCGACCGCAGCTTCCATTACGACCCGCGCGACTTCTGGGAGCCGGTATACTCACACCGCGGTGAGGGGATCGTGCTCGACCCCAACGATTTCTACATCCTGGCGTCGCGCGAGGCGGTCGTCGTGCCGCCCGACCACGCCGCCGAGATGCTGCCCTACGACACCTTCGTCGGCGAGTTCCGGGTGCATTACGCCGGGTTTTTCGATCCCGGCTTCGGCGCCCCCGAGAGCGGCGGCGCCGGCAGCCGCGCCGTCCTCGAAGTGCGCTCGCACGAGGTGCCGTTCCTGATCGAGGACGGCCAGATCGTCGGCCGCCTCGTCTACGAGCGGCTGATCGCCCGGCCCGACAAGCTCTACGGCACCCCGATCGGCTCCTCCTACCAGCGCCAGGGCCTGGCGCTGTCGAAGCATTTCAAGCCGTTCGTGCCGCGCTAACTGCGCTCTAATCGACCGCCCACAGCTGGCGGAGGTGGTCGCGGTGGCGCAGCAGCCAATAGAGGCCGATTAGGGTGTGGCCGCTTTCGATCGCGCCGGCTCGAGCAGAGCTTCGATTTCGGCGAGGGTTTTGACGACGACGCGGATGTCTTCGTGCTCTTCGGCCAAGCCGTGCACGCCGCCGGCGGCCGTGGCAGTCGACCCGGCCGCAGAACAGGAAAACGCTCTCGTCGGAGCCGCCGGACGAGGGCAGATAGCGCTGGATCGGGATCGGCTCGCCGATCAGCGCGAGCCCGGTTTCCTCCTGCGTCTCGCGGATCGCGACGGCCGCGGGCGTCTCGCCGCTGTCGATGAGGCCGGCGGCCGTCTCGATCTGCCATGGCGAGCTGCCGGCGAGCAGCGCCGGGAGACGGAACTGCTCGACCAGCACGACGCTCTCCCGGTCGGGGTCGTAGAGCACGATCGCAGCCGCTTGCCCGCGCCGCAGCACGTCGTAGCTGCGCAGCGCGCTCCACTCGCCCGAAAACAGGCGATGCCGGAAGCGGAAGACGTCCACCCGCAGGAATCGCTCGAACGCCTTTGTCGCCTCGACGATCTCGACATCCGGATGCGTCGGCGGCATGTCGCTCAAGCCGATGCTCCCGTCGCCGCAGCCGGCTCGGCAGCCTGCAGGCTGTGCGGCAGCCGCACCGTGAATTCGGTGAATTCGCCCGGGCGGCTGTCGACGGTGATCGTGCCGCCATGCTGTTGCACGACGATGTCATAGCTGATCGACAGACCGAGCCCGGTGCCTTCGCCGGTCGGCTTGGTCGTGAAGAACGGCGTGAACAGCTTCGACTGCACCTCGGGCGGCATCCCGACGCCGTTGTCCCGCACCCTGATCTCGACTCTGGTCGCCGAGATCGCGCGTCGACACCCGCAATGACGGTTGAAATGCCGGGTCGGTCCCCTCTTTCCGACGCTTAGCGGCAGCGTAAAAGCCGTTGCCGAACAGGTTGAGGAGCACGCGGGTGATGTCCTGCGGGACGAGCTCGATCGGACGAAGTTTGGTGTCGAGATCGCGCTCCAAGGTGATGTTGAAGCTCTTGTCCCGCGCGCGGGCGCCGTGAAACGCCAGGTTCAGCGCCTCCTCGACGAGCGCGTTGAGGTCGATGGTACGGCGCTCGCCGGTGCCGCCGCGCGAATGCGACAGCATGCTGGTCACGATGCCGTCGGCGCGCCGCCCGTGCTCGACAATCTTTGCCAAATTGGCGGTCAAGGTCGCGATCAGCTCGTCCTGCTCGGCGCCGGGGGAAGCGATCGTGTCCTGCAGCTCCTGCAGCAGCTCGCGAGAGAGCTCGGCAAAGTTGTTCACAAAATTGAGCGGGTTCTTGATCTCATGGGCGATGCCGGCGGTGAGCTGGCCCAAAGACGCCATCTTCTCGGCATGGATCAGATTGGCCTGCGCTTGTTTCAATTGCTCGTGCGCCACCCGCAGGTCGCGCTCGCGCCGGCGCTGCTCCTCGAACAGCTTGGCGTTGCGCACGGCGAGCGCCGATTGGGTGGCAAACGCTTCGATCAGACTGACGACCTCCTTGGAGAATTCACCCGCTTCACGGCGAGCGATGACGAGACCACCAAGGATATCCTGCTCGTGCAACAGCGGCGCGGCGATCAGCGAACGGTAGCCCCGGTGGGCGAGGGCCTCGACAAATTTTGGCAAGGTGATTTGCCGCTCGGTAAGGAGGTCGCGGACCTGCGCCGGCGAGCCGGTGATCGCCGCGGCGCTGATGGCTCCTTCGCCGTGGCGGATCGGCGCCGCCCTCAGCTCTTCGATGAGCTCCGGTTCTGCGCCGTGGCTGCTGCGGAACCGGAATTCCCGCGCCGCGTCGTCGAACTCATAGATCATGCCGGCTTGGGCATGGGCGAACTCGACCGCCCGCGCCACTACGGTCGACAATACGCGTTCGAGGTCGAGGGTCGAACCGACGGCCCGTCCGACGGCTCGCAATGCCTCGAGTTGCGCCAATGTCTCTCGCAGTTCCTTCAGCGTGTCACGGAAGAGCGCCAGGGTCTGCGCGACCGCGCCGATCTCGTCCCGGCCGGCCTCGGGTATCGGGACATCGACATCACCTGCGTTAAGGCCCGCCATCGCCTCTGTTAGACGGCGCAACGGAACCACGATCGAGCGCAACACCAGGAAAGTCAGCAGAACTCCGATAACGACGGCGGCAGCCACAATGAATTGAGAGAGGCGTGTCGCACGGTCTGCTTCGGCGACCACGCGCTGCCGGGCGGCAATCGCGGCGCCCGTCAGTTCCTGGACTATCGAGGCGATCAGTTGATCGGCGACGAGACTGTGTTGCCGCGCTTGGGCCAACAGGGAGTTGCCGATCACCCGGCGGTCCTCGGTGTATTCCTCGACAGCCTTGCCGGCGAAATCCTCGTACTGCGCGATCTCGCTGCGGACAGTCTGGATTCGCTGCGGGTTCCACGGCTGCAACTCGTCGAGATGCCGTTCCACTCGGGCGCGGGCCGCGGCGGCGCTGCGTTCCGCCATCATCAGCTGACTGACCGCCAGATCGGTCATCCAATACCGCAACTCGCCAAAGGCGATTTGCGCGCTGTTCGCTTCTTCGATGCTTTTGAGGAGCTCGGCTGCGGTAACCATCCCCGCCGAATTCTCGGCGAGCTTTTTGGTCAGGTAAGCATTCGTCGCGATCAGGACAAAGAGGCCGGCGCAGGTCAGCAGCATCAGCCGGGTCCGGATCGTCAGCCGGGCCATCATCGGATGCCTCCGCCCGGCCGGTTCAATGATAAAGGGTGATGCTGATCACCGCGCCGAGGTCGTTCAACTTCCCGCCCTCCTTTGGATAACCGGTGATGTCCATTTGGCCCTTTGGCGAACCGTGGCAGGCAAGGCAGGATTCCACGTAATACTCTGGTACCATGACCCGGAATGCCGGCCGCCCGTTGGTCTCGACCTCAGCGGAGAACGGTTTGCCTGCGGGCCAGGCTGGATCGAGGAACCGCTTCTCGATGACCTGGGTCTCCCACGGGTCGGGGCGCGCCTTGCGGTTGCGGACGAGCTCCAAGGGCGCAGTAACCTTGACCTCGGCTTCGCCCTTCGCCAGCTGGTCAAAGCTTTCGGCGACCAGCCGTGCAAAGACCGCCGGGATAAAGCCCTTGAACCCGGTTCCTTTCTCGTTGATCGTCGGCTGATTGTCGTCGACGACCTCGACGATCGCCGCCATCATCGCCCGCAGCAACCGCCCCTCACGTGAGGCGGGATCGAGCTTTCTCGGGTCAACCCCGGTATCCTTGGAGTATTTCGCGATCGCTTGGTCGAGCACGACTTTCCCGGTCAGATGCTTGTCACCGAGTTGCGGATTGTTGATCAGATCCTGTTGGTCGGAGATGACCGTGCGGGCATCGCGCAACATTTCCGCCAGACTTTGCGCGATCGCCATGTCGTCCTCGGCCGAAGCCGCGCTTCGCCACCGCATAGGGCACCGAGGCGACACACAGCGCCAGGATCGTGCGCCGGACCAGCGAGAATGACGCCCGCACTGCGGTCACACCACCGAGATGTCTGGAGCGTCGACCGCTTTCATGCCGACGACGTGATAGCCGCAATCGACATGATGGACTTCGCCGCTGACGCCGGCGGAGAGGTCGCTCAACAGATAAAGGCCGGCGCCGCCGACATCCTCGATCGTGACGTTGCGCTTCAGCGGGCGAATTCAGCCGGTTCCATTTTAGGATGTAATTGAAGTCGCCGATGCCCCTGGCGGCGAGCGTATTGATCGGACCGGCGGAAATCGCGTTCACGCGGATATTGTCGCCGCCGAGATCGACGGCGAGATAGCGCACGCTGGCCTCGAGCGCCGCCTTTGCCACGCCCATCACGTTATAGTGCGGCATCACCCGCTCGGCGCCGGAGTAGGTGAGCGTCAGCAAGCTGCCGCCGGCCGTCATCAATGGCGCGGCGCGGCGGCAGACATCGGTGAACGAAAAGCAGGAAATCTCGAGAGTGCGCAGGAAGTTGGCACGCGTCGTCTCGATGTATTTGCCTTTCAGCTCGTCCTTGTCCGAGAAGGCGATCGCGTGAACCACGAAATCGACCCGGCCCCAGTGCTGCGCCAAGGTCGCAAAAACCGCGTCGAGGCTCTCGGCGGAAGCGACATCGGCCTCCAGAACGACAGTGCTGTCGAGACTGAGGGCGAGCGGCCGCACCCGCTTCCCCAGCGCCTCGCCCTGGTAGGTGAAGGCGAGGTCGGCGCCATGAGCGTGCAACGCCTTCGCGATCCCCCAGGCGATCGACCGCTCGTTGGCGACACCCATGATGAGGCCTTGCTTACCCGCCATCAGCGGCATCATCTTCCTCATCTTCCAATTTCCGGTAATCCTACACGAAGGAAAGCGCCCCGGCCAATCGGGGTCGCCCCGCGGGCGGGACATTCGCCGGCCGCTCCTTGTTTAACAGCAGCGAGGACCTAAGCTTTTGTGATGACCGCCGCCCAGGAACAGGCCCGGCCAACTCGCGGAATGCTGCGGCAGACAGGCGCGACGTTGGCCGCCTTCGCGAAATATTCGCTGCGCCGATTCCTGGCGGATGGCTGTTTCTCCGCATCGGGCGCGCTCAGCTACACAACCCTGGTGTCGCTCGTCCCGCTCGCCGTCATCGCGTTTGGCACACTGTCCGCCTTTCCGATCTTTTCGAAGGTGCACGACGAGCTGGTAGCGTTGGCGTTTCGCACCTTGGTGCCGTCGATCGGCGAACAGGCGGCGTGGTGGTTCCGCGCCTTCGCCGATTCGGCGGCGCAGACCACGGCTATCGGGATTGCCGGAATTTCCGCCACCGGCATTCTGCTCTGGTTACGGTCGAGGATCAGCTCAACCTGATCTGGCGAGTGACCTCGCCGCGTCCCTGGGTTCAGCGCGTCCTCGCCTATTGGACCTTGATCACGCTGGGACCGCTCTTGATCGGTTTCAGCCTGTCGTTGTCGACGTATTTCGAGCTTGCCGCGCGCCAGGTCGGCCTCGGGCAGGAAGCGGTCGCATGGTTTGCCAGCAGCTGGCTGCATTCGCTCGCCCGCGCCGTTCCGGCGGTGCTGGAATTTGTCGCGCTGACATTGCTCTATTGCCTTATTCCGAACTGCGCGGTGCGCTGGCGAGACGGCGCTCTTGGCGCACTGATTGCGACGATTGCAATCGAAATCCTGAAGGTCGGTTTTTCGATCTATATCGGCGCCTCATCCTTTTATCAGACGGTGTACGGCGCGCTCGCCATCATCCCGATCTTTCTTTTGTGGATGTATATATCATGGATGGCGGTCCTGCTCGGCGCGGTCGTCGCCGCCGCTTTGCCGAACTGGCGGATCGACGAGCGGGTCGGCACGATACCGTCGGGCGGCGTTCGGCTCGGCTTCAGCCTGTCGTTGATCGCATCTTTGGCTCGGGCGCAGCGCCGCGGTCGGTCCAGATCGACGCCGGCCCTCGCCGCCGAGCTCGGCGTCGCGACGACGGTCATCGACGAGCATATGAGGCCTCTTACCGAGGCGGGCTTCGTCGCTCATACACAGGAGGGCTCCTGGGTGTTATCTTGGGCTCCCGAGACCGCGACTTTGCACGACCTTTACGAGGCGCTTCACCTGCCGCTCGCTGGCCGCTGGATGGTACAGGCGGCCGCAGCCGTGGCAACGGCAGGTGGCGCCGGCGATGGATCGCATCGTCAAGGCGGAGAGTGCAGCCATGGGCGTCACGATCGCCTCTCTACTCGCCGAAACGCTCGAACCCGATCCCTCGCCGGCGCGGCCGCTGGCGCTCGGCCGAGGCGGTGGCCGAAGAGATGACGTCGAAGTAGGTTGGGCGTATCGACAAATGGTATCAGATCTCTCGAATGGCGCTCACTTCACCCTCTCCCCCCGCCGGCCGGGGGGAGAGGGCAGGGTGCGGGGGGCCGACCCACCGAGTCGCGGCGACCCCCACCTCACCCTCGCGCCGCCTCGCGGCGGGCCCCTCCCTCTCCCGCCTGAAGGGCGGAGAGGGGCCGACGAGCTGGGTCTACGATGCTAGACGAAATACCCGAAGGCGAGCCCTTCGCGCCGTTTCGGCGGTGGCTCGACGAAGCCTGGCAGGGCGAGCCGAACGCGCATGCGATGACCTTGGCGACCACGACGTCGGAGGGCAGGCCGTCGGCGCGGGCTGTGCTGTTGAAGGGGCTGGATGATCGCGGCTTCGTGTTCTACACCAATCTTGAAAGCCGGAAATCGAGGGAGCTGCTCACCAACCCTCACGCCGCGCTGTGTTTCATGTGGAAGTCGCTGAACCGGCAGGTTCGCGTCGAGGGTCCGGTCGAACTGGTCTCGGACGAGGAGGCGGACGCCTATTTCGCCAGCCGGCCGCGCGACAGCCAGATCGGCGCCTGGGCCTCCGACCAGTCGCAGCCGCTCCCCAGCCGCGCCGAGCTTGAACGCCGCGTAGAAGAGTTCGCCCGGCGGTTTCCGGAAGGCGCAGTGCCTCGGCCGCCGCACTGGTCCGGCTTTCGCGTCGTGCCGGTTTCCATCGAATTCTGGCAGGAACGGCCGTTTCGGTTGCATGATAGGCTGTTGTTCGTTCGCGAAGGGACAGAATGGCGACGGGAACGGCTATTCCCTTGATACATGGGCCGGCGTCGGAGCGCCTGCGGCGGATCGCGACCTATGCCTCGGTCGCGGTCGCAGCGGTCCTGATCGCGGTCAAGTTCGCCGCCTGGCTCGAAACGGGGTCGGTCGCGCTGCTGTCGAGCCTGGTCGACTCGCTGCTCGATGCCGTCGCGTCCCTCGTCAATCTCGTCGCGGTTCGCCATGCGATGAGCCCGGCCGACCGTGAGCATCGCTTCGGTCACGGCAAGGCCGAGCCGCTCGCCGTGCTCGGCCAGTCGGCATTTATCACGGGCAGCGCGATGCTGCTGCTCGCCGAGGCGGTGCGGCGGCTGATCTGGCCGGTTCCGGTCGAGAACCCGCCGGCCGGCATCGTCGTCATGGTGTTCTCGATCATTGTGACGATCGGGCTGGTTTCTTATCAGCGTCATGTCGTGCGGCGCACAGGGTCGATTGCGATCAGCGCCGACGAGCTGCATTACCGCAGCGATGTCGTGTTGAATGTGAGCGTCATTGCGGCGCTTGTACTGGGCAGCATCTTCGATTTTCCGCTGCTCGACCCGATCTTCGGCGCGGCGATCGGCATTTGGATCGTCTACTCCGCTGTGAGGCTGGCTCGCCTCTCGTTGTTCCAGCTGATGGACCACGAGCTGCCCGACGAGGAGCGCGAGAAGATCCGTGGAATTGCGCAGTCGCATCCCGATGTGGTCGCCGCGCATGATCTGCGCACGAGGGTCGCCGGCCCGACGGCCTTCATCCAGCTCCATATCGAAATGGACGGCGGGATGAGCCTCGATCCGGGCGCACGAAATCTCCGACGAGGTCGAGGCCGAGCTGCGTGCGGCCTATCCCCATGCGGAAGTCATCATCCACCAGGATCCGGAGGGGATCGAGGAGCCGCGGTCAAATTTTCCGCGACGGGTGGGCGCGCGATGAGCACCGGAAGAAAGGTGTTGCTGTTGACCGGGGCGAGCCGTGGGATCGGCCACGCCACAGTCAAGCGCTTCAGCGATGCCGAGTGGCGGATTATCACCTGCTCACGGGAGGCGGTGCCGGAGGAGTGTAAGCGCGACCCGAACTGGACCCATCACATCACTGCCGATCTCGGCGACCCTGGGGATCTCGACCGCTTCGTCGCCGAGGCTGGCGAGTTGCTCGACGGACCGCTGCACGCGCTCGTCAATAATGCCGGTGTGTCGCCTAAATCTCCGACCGGGGCACGGGTCGGGTGTCTCAACAGCGATATCGAAGCCTGGCATGCGGTATTTCACCTGAATTTTTTCGTGCCGCTGATCCTGGCGCGCGCCTTCTCGACCGCGCTGGGGCAGGGCAGGGGTGCGATCGTCAACGTCACGTCGATTGCCGGCCACGTAGTGCATCCGTTCGCGGGGTCGGCCTACGCGACATCGAAGGCGGCACTGTCGGCATTGACGCGCGAGATGGCCGCCGAATTCGCCCGGCTCGGGGTCAGGGTCAATGCCGTTGCTCCCGGCGAGATCAAGACCGCAATGCTGTCGCCGGAGACCACCCAGCTGCTGCCGCGCATTCCGCTCAACCGGCTCGGCGACCCCGAAGACGTCGCGGGCACGATCTTCTTCCTGTGCAGCGAGGACGCCGCCTACGTCACTGCGACGGAGATCTTTGTCAACGGCGGCCAGCACATCTACTGAGACTTGAGTTCGTGACCGGCACAAATCGTCGAGGGACCTGTATGACATCGGTGCTGACACGCCGCACGGTCTTGAAGACCGCGGCACTTGCTTCGACCGCGATCGCTGCGCCCTTCGTACGCGGCGCCTTTGCAGCCGGCAAACTCTCCTGCGGGTTCTGGGACCACTGGGTCCCGACCGCCACCGCTCCTCTGGAACAGCTCTGCCGGGAATGGGCGGCCAAGGAAAAGGTCGACATTACCGTCGATTTCATCACGTCCAACGGCGACAAAGACCTGCTGACGATGGCCGCAGAGGCGCAAGCCAAATCCGGTCACGACGTGTTGCAGTTCACCAGCTGGTACGCGACCGGCCAGGCCGAGAACCTGGAACCGGTCGACGATGTCGTAGGCGCGATCATTGCGCAGAACGGCAATCCGACCAAAGCCGCGGAGTATCTGGGAAAGTCGGACGGTCGCTGGATTGGCGTCCCGACCGGGTACGGCAGCACACTATCGCCACCCTGCGCGCGCATCGACTTGATGAAGCAATTCACCGGGCTCGACATCACCAAGATGTACCCGGCGGGCGCGCCGCCCGACCAACAGCTCGCCGACAATTGGACCTGGGCCTTCTTTCTCGATGCAGCCGAGAAATGCTTCAAGGGTGGTTATCCGTTCGGGATGCCGATGAGCACCACCCCCGATGCCGTGAACTGGGTCGGCACGATGTTTGCCGCCCACGGCGTTCAACTGGTCGATGTGGAAGGCAATATCACGGTCAAGTCAGACGCGACAAGGCAGGTGCTGGAGTGGTTCCAAAAGGCTGTGCCGCTGTTTCCGCCTACGGTCTTCGCGTGGAACGACGCGTCGAACAACAAGGCGTTGATTTCCGGCCAGAGCGCGCTGATCATGAATTCGCCGAGCGCCTGGGCCGTCGCCAAACGCGACGCGCCAAAAGTCGCCGAGCAGCTGTGGACCTTTCAGCCGCCGAAAGGTCCCAATGGCCGGTATGACACCGGGATCAATCGTTTCTGGGGCATCTGGAATTTCTCGACCAACAAGCCGGCGGCGAAGAGCCTTTTGGCCTACCTGTCGACGCGTTCTTCGGTCGAGCGGCTGGTCAATGCGAGCCAAGGCTATGACGTGCCGCAGTTCGCGAAGCTCAACGACTTTTCGGTATGGGCGCAGGCGGAGCCGCCCAAAGGCACGCTTTATAACTTTCCACCCAAAGGTGACACCATCGTCTCGGTCACCGGTTATCCGGCGCCGCCCAAGATCGGGGTCCAGATGTACTCGCAAGGGACGATGTGCAAGATGATCGCCCAATGCACGCAGGAAGGCCGATCGATCGACGCCGCGATCGACTACGCGCAATCCGAGCTCGAGGGCTTCTCGCGAACATAGGTGAATTAGCGCAGCCGTGCTAAACAGAACGAGCAGTTCAAGCGGCTGTCGCGGGCCGGAGACAAAGAGCACATAAGAGAGGAATGGATGAATCGGACATTGCTGACTCGGCGCACGATACTGCAGACGACGGCGGCGACAGCGCTCGCTGCGCCCTTCGTGCACGGCGCCTACGCTGCCGGCAGGCTGTCGTTTGGCGTCTGGGACCATTGGGTTCCCGGCGCGGCCGAGGAATTGAAAAAGATTTGCGCCGAATGGGCGGCGAAGGAAAAGGTCGACCTCAACGTCGACTTGATCACTTCGAACGGCGACAAGGATCTGCTCACCCTAATGGCGGAAGGCCAGGCGAAGGCCGGCCACGACATGATGGGGCTGCGCACTTGGTACGTCTCGGCGCAGGCCGACAATTTCGTGCCGGTCGACGACATCGTGCTCCCGGTCATCAAAGAGTACGGCCCGATCGCGCAGGCCTCCGAGTACACCGGCAAGATCGACGGCCATTGGATGGCTGTGCCGACCAGCTACGGCAACGGTTCGCTGCCGCCTTGCGCCCGCATCGACTACATGAAGGAATATGTAGGGCTCGACGTCCAGAAGATGTATCCGGCCGGCGCTCCGCCCGACAAGGAGCTGGTCGAGACCTGGGAGTGGAACAATTTCCTCAAGGCCGCCGAGAAGTGCTTCAAGGCGGGGCACTCTTTTGGCCTCGGGCTCAGCACCTGTACAGATGCAATCAATATGGCAGGTGCGGTATTTCACAGCTATGGCGCCGATCTCGTCGACGCTAAAGGCGATATCACTGTCAAGACCGACGCGACCCGGCAGGCGCTCGAATTCTTCAAGCAGCTCGCCCAATCCCTCGACGGCGACGTCTACGCTTACGACAACGCGTCGAACAACAAGGCGCTGGTCTCCGGCAAGAGCGCGCTGATTTTCAACCCGCCCAGCGCCTATGCGGTGGCGAAGCGCGACCAGCCGAAGGTCGCCGAGCAATTGTGGACGTTCCACTCGCCGAAGGGGCCACAGGGACGGTATCGACCCGTGCAACCCGTATTTCTGGGCGATCTGGAATTTCTCACCGAACGTCTCGGCGGCGAAAAGCCTGCTGACCTATCTGATGGCGCGCCCGGTACAGGAAAAGCTGGTCACCGCGAGCGTCGGCTTTGACATTCCGCCTTACGACAAGTGGATGGACTTCAAGATCTGGGAAGAAGAGGGCCCGCCGAAGGGCACCAACTACAACTATCCGCCGCGCCACGACGCGATTCCGAGCCTCGCCGGCTATCCGGCCCCCTTGAGGATCGGTACTCAGATGTTTGCCCAGGCGACCTTGACGAAATTGATCGCCAAGGTGACGCAACAGCGGCAGTCCTTAGACGACGCGATGAGCTGGGCCGAAAGCGAGATCGAAGGCTTTATGCGATCGTAGAAGACAAAACGCCCCCTCGCCCAAGTTACGCGGCGGGAAAATGGGGTCGAGCACGCCACCTTCCATCAGTGCAAATATCGATACAGAAATTCGCACGCTCGCTTGTGGGCGTCGGCGGTGGCTGCAGGGTTATATGCGAGCATATGGCCGTAAGCGCTGTGAGGTTTTTCAATACCGGAGGCGGCGTCGAACGAGTGGTAAGCATCGGGATAAACCTGGGCTTGCATAATGCCGTTCGCCTGCGCATTCGTAAGTGCCACGCACGGTGCAGCCGGCGCCCAATCGTCTCTGGCTCCGAGCAGAGCAAGCAATGGCACTATGACTGGATAGCCGGTGTCTGGGCGACAGCCGCCATAAAGAGCGACACTCGCCACGAGCTTGCCGTGCCGCGTCGCGAGCCGTTCGCGCCAGGAACGCAGCTCCTCGTGATCTCGGGCGACATAAACTGCAGTCCCGCCGCCGTGCGAAAGCCCGAGTACGGCGATCCGGTCGGGTCTGACGTCGGGTCGAGCGGCGAGCAAGTAGGCTGCGGCGAGCACGTCCTGCGCGCGCTCGCCAGGTCGTACCTGGGCTCCATCGGCGCAGACATTGTGGTAGCCCCGCGCCGTGAAGCTATCGAGCCGCAACGTGGCGTACCCTTGGGCCCACATCAAAGGCGCCCAGACGGCCAGCGAAGGCGAGCCGTCGACGCCAGCGCAGTTGTGCAAAAGGATCACGACGGGGAGCGGGCCCTGTGCGACGGGTTTCTCGAATCTGCCCGCAAGCTGGATCTGCTCGCCGTGATAGTCCACCGGCACAGAGATTTCCTCGGCGCAGGCTGCGGCACCCCACCAGCAGCATGTCAGGAAAATAGCGCCCGCCCGCCTCATCATGAGCGTCCTTCCCTAGTGCTCATCCTTCTCATACGAACACATCTGGCGCAATCCACACTGGCGATCCAGTGTGCTGCGCGGGGTTTTGGCGGTCGCTACTTATTGCAGTCGGTGGCTCGGACGATGCATTCGCCCGCCTGATCCTTGTCGCAGTTTTTGACCGCGGCGAGACGGGCGGCCTCACGATCTTTCCGCCGGGCGGCACCGGCGTGCTTGCCGTCTTGGGTTGTCGCCAGCGCGCCGCACATCCGGGGACCGACTTTCCCCACGACCTTGCACCCGCTGGCGCCGCATTCGCCGAGCGCTACTTCCTCGGCACGTTGCGGCGTCGGCTGGTTCCAGCTAGCGCCGTACTTGCCGGTGTCCCTGTCCCACGCGATCGCGCCGTACGCGGCGGACGCAGGCACCGTCGGAAGCAGGGTATATCCGAAGGCCAGCAGGGCGACGACGATCCACAGGCGGCGCATCGAAGTATTCTCCTTCACACAATGTACTGTCTAACCCTGGGGCGGGCTTGCTCCGCCCCAGGGTTAGGGGCTCAGCGCAGTGGCGAGAAGGAAGCCGGGACGACCAGCATGTTTTCCTGCTTGAGCATCATGCCGGGCTGACCTCCCTTGGGCGGCCAGATGCCCTTGGATCTTGCTTCCTCGCGGATCCGGAAACGCTCGCCTGCATCCTTGTAGGCCCAGATGTGACACCATTTGTTGAGCCCGCCGAGCTCCGAGTACCACGCGCCGGCCAAGGGCGACAACTTAGTGCGCTCGGCGATCTGCGTGCTCCAGCGGTCGATCGTGGCCGGAATGCCGCCCGGCTTGAAGGTATAGATGCGGATCTCATAGAGGTTGCCGAGTTGGCGCGGTTCGAGCTTTGGCGAGAACGGCGCCGGGAGGTAGATGTCGCTTTGCTGCTCGACGACGAATTCGCGGGTGTTGGGCGGCCAGCCCTGGAGCTTGGTAGCCTCGGCGCGCAGCCGGGTGCGCTCTCCGAGGTTTTCGTAGGGCCAGACATGGATGACCCGGTTGAGGGGGCCCACTTCGGTGTGCCAGAAAGCGGCGAGCGGCGACACCTTCGCCCGTACCGGCAGCGCCTCAGCAAAGCGCTCTTCGAAAGTCGCAACCGTGCCTGGCTGCAACGTGTATGTGCGCATTTCGATGATCACAGGTCTTCCTCCGTTTCGAGAGTCAGCGCACGGACGCTAGACCCTCGCGCCGGAGTGTCAAGCGCTCTTCCCGGGCTCGCTTCCGCCGGTTGCCGGCGGTGTCTCTCCAGGATGGAAATCGAGCGACACACCGTTCATGCAGTAGCGCTGTCCGGTCGGCTCGGGACCGTCGTCGAAAACGTGGCCGAGATGGCCGCCGCAGCGGCTGCAATGAACTTCGGTCCGCGTCATGAACAGGCTGCGATCGGTCTCGGTTTCGACAGCCTCGTCGAGCGGCGCCCAAAAACTCGGCCAGCCGGTGCGACTGTTGAACTTCGCGTCCGAAGAGAAAAGCGGCTGACCGCAACCGGCGCAGTGATAAACACCGGGGCCGTACTGCTTATCGAGCGGGCTCGATCCGGCACGCTCGGTGCCGTGCTCTCGCAGCACCCGGTATTGCGCCGCCGACAATTTACCCCGCCACTCCTCCTCGCTCAGCGAAACCGGAAAGGATTTCCCCGGGGAATGTCCGCGCCCGCTCAAGCGGCCGAAAAGACCCTCTGCCATGCCCTTCCTTTCGGACTCGAAATACAACCGGTCGAATATCGGATCGCCCGCGCCCCACGTGAAGGGGCCGGCGGGCAAACGAGTTCCTGGAACTTAGTGCACCCGCTCGTCTTCGCCGGGGATGGGACGCAGCAATTCCGCCGTCGAGCGGGCAATCCAGCACCACACGACACAAGTCAGTTCGTCATCGTCGCTGCGCAAGCGCTGCGCCTCACGGTGCGCGATTTCCGCAGCGGCAGCGCCGTGCCGGCGAACGAGAAGCAGTACCGCTTCCCATATCTTGCGCTCGTTGGTCATCATCGCTGGGTTCATCATAAGCGTAAATCCGCCAGCTGCGCGAGAGTTCCCTCTGCCCCCTTCCCGATGGAGCGCTGAGGATCGGGTTCGAATTGCTGTGCCAAGCGGCTGGATCCGTCAAAGCTCTGTCCAATATCTTGTGGTAAGAGAACGCCCCCATACCTAATCCTGCTTGCAGGAACGCCAACCCTCCATATATTCGCGCAATGTCCGATCTCTTCGAAACGCCGCCCGCGAAACCCGGCGACAGCTATTCCGCCAAGGACATCGAGGTCCTGGAGGGGCTGGAGCCGGTTCGCCGCCGCCCCGGCATGTATGTCGGCGGCGCGGACGAGCGCGGGCTACATCATCTCGTGGCCGAAATCCTCGACAATGCGATGGACGAGGCGGTCGCCGGCCATGCCACCCGCATCGAGATCGAGCTCGGCAGCGGTAACTGGGTGACTGTTCGCGACAACGGCCGCGGCATCCCGGTCGATCCGCATCCTCGGTTCCCCGACAAATCCGCACTCGAAGTGATCCTGACGACCTTGCATTCGGGCGGCAAGTTTGGCGGCGAGGCCTATCGGACTTCCGGTGGTCTGCACGGCGTCGGCGTCTCGGTGGTCAATGCACTCGCCGACGAGTTCGATGTCGAGGTCGCGCGAGACCGCAAGCTGTGGAGCCAGAGCTACTGCCGGGGGATACCGCAAACGAGCCTGTTGGACCGCGGGCCGGTGCACAACCGGCGCGGCACGACGGTGCGCTTCCATCCCGACCCGGAAATTTTCGGCGAACTCGGCTTTCGCCCGGCGACACTTTACCGGATGGCGCGTTCCAAGGCCTATCTGTTCCGCGGGCTCGAAATTCGCTGGAGCTGCGATCCTTCCTTGCCGCGCCCGGAAGGCGTCCCGACCGAGGCGAAGCTTCACTTTCCCGGCGGGCTTGGCGATTTCCTCGCGGCGAGCCTCGACGGCCATCCCATGCTGACGCCCCGACCGTTTGTCGGACAAATCGACTTTGCGGAAGGCGGCGGTGTGGAGTGGGCAGTCGCTTGGCCCGAAGACGAGGAGGAAGGATTCGCCCATTCCTATTGCAACACCATCCCGACCCCCGAGGGCGGCACGCACGAGGCGGGGCTGAGGAGCGCTCTGTTGCGCGCGGTCAAAGGCTATGGCGAGCTCGCCGGCAACCGCCGCATCGCCCAGGCGACCGGCGAAGACGTTACCAGCGGCGCGGCGATGCTGCTGTCATTGTTCATCCGCGACCCGCAGTTCCAGGGCCAGACCAAGGAGAGGCTGGCCTCTGCCGAGGCGACAAGGCTGGTCGAGAGTGCCGTCAAGGATCATTTCGACCATTGGCTCAGCGCCGATCCGGCGACCGCACGGGTGCTTCTCGATCGCATCGCCGAACGCGCCGAGGAGCGCCAGCGGCGCCGGCAGCAGCGCGAGCTGGCGCGCAAGAGCGCGACCCGCAAATTGCGGCTCCCCGGCAAGCTCGCCGATTGCAGCCGCGACAGCGCCGCCGGTACCGAGATATTTCTCGTCGAGGGAGACAGCGCGGGCGGCTCGGCCAAGCAGGCGCGCGACCGCGAGACCCAGGCGATCCTGCCGTTGCGCGGCAAGATCCTCAACGTGGCAAGCGCCTCGGCCGACAAGATGCGCGCCAACCAGGAGCTGTCGGACATCATCCTGGCGCTCGGCGCCGGCTCGGGATCGCATTACCGCGAGGAGGGCTTGCGCTACGAGCGCGTCATCATCATGACCGACGCCGATGTCGATGGTGCGCACATCGCCTCGCTGTTGATGACGTTCTTCTTTCGCGAGATGCCGAAGCTGGTCGAAAACGGCCACCTCTTTCTGGCGTTGCCGCCGCTCTACAGGCTGACCCAGGGCGACGTCACCCATTACGCGCGGGACGATGCGCATCGCGAGGAATTGCTGCACAGCGCCTTCAACGGCCGCGGCAAGGTCGAAATCAGCCGGTTCAAGGGTCTGGGTGAAATGCCGGCGCGCTATCTGAAAGCGACGACGATGGACTCGGCGCAGCGCACATTGTTGCGGGTGACCCTGCCGGCGAAGCCCGATCCCGCGGCCATCGAGCTGCCCGCGGAGGAGTTCGAACGCACCAAGGCCTTGGTCGAAACGCTGATGGGCCGTCGCCCTGAACTGCGCTTCGACTACATCCAGAAAAACGCCCGCTTCGCCCGCGATCTCGACGTATAAGCAGGAACAACTTCGGATTGGACGAGGGGTTGAATGCGGATCGCGGTGGTCGGCACCGGCGGCATAGGCGGGCCCTATGGCGCCTCGCTCGCCAAGGCCGGGGCTGATGTGACCTTTGTCGCGCGCGGCGCGCATCTCGCGGCGATGCGCGAGAACGGACTTCGTATCGAAGGGGATCGCGGCGAAACCCACATCCAGTCGGCTCAGGCGACAGATAAAATCGCCGAGATCGGCACCGTCGACATCGTTCTGTGCTGCGTCAAATTATGGGACCTCGAAGCTGTCGCCGAGCAGATCCGGGCGGTCATCGGGCCACAGACTGCGGTGATCCCATTGCAGAACGGCATCGACGCCGCCGAGCGCTTGAGTACGATCCTCGGGAAAGCGGCAGTGATGGGGGGCATGGCGTTCGTCACCGGTGCGATCGTCGCGCCCGGGGTCATCCGCCAGACCGGCACCTATCAACGGATGACCTTTGGCGAGTTCGACGGCCGCATCAGCGAGCGCGGCCGGCGCCTGCGGGATTTCTGTGAAGCGGCGGGGTTCGAGGGGGTGCTGAGCCCGGATATCATGGTGCCCGTCTGGGAAAAATTCATCTTGCTGGTACCGCTCAGCGGGCTCAACGCGCTGACCCGGTTGCCGCTCGGAAAGTGGCGCGACGATCCCGATCTCCTGGCCCTCTATGTGGAGGCCTTGCGCGAAACCGTATCCGTCGGCGTTGCCGAAGGGGTGCGGCTGCCATCGGACATTGTCGATAGAACACTCACGCAAATGCGCTCGATGCCGCCGCACCACACGACGTCGATGGGGAACGACCTGAACCGTGGCAATCGGCTCGAATTGCCCTGGTTTGCCGGCAAGGTAGTCGAACTCGGCCGTCGCCACGGCATTAAAACGCCGGTTAATGGTTTTATTTATGCCGCCTTGAAGCCCTATGTTCATGGGGCGCCCACCTGAGATAAAGACGTAGGCTCGGGTCGGCATCCGCCTATTAAAGACCACTTGCGCAAATCCGCAGCCGCCCTTAACTAAGGCCCGTCGACCCGTTTGGGTTCGGCTTTCCGGCCTGCGTTCCTCCGCGATCGTCCGACCGTGTCTCCCGAGCCAATCGATGTCCGATGCGCTGCGCGCTCGCGTGGCGTCCTAGAATGCTAATTGGAGTTACTGCTGATGGCGACCGGTACGTGCAAATGGTTTAATGCGCAAAAGGGGTATGGCTTCATCCAGCCTGAATCCGGCGGCGCTGACGTGTTCGTGCACATCTCGGCGGTGGAGCGCGCCGGGATGGACAATCTGCGAGAAGGTCAAAAGCTCAGCTATGAGCTCGAGCAGGGCCAGCGGGGCCGGGTCTCTGCTGTGAATTTGCGCGCGGTTTAAACCGGGCGGTATCTGCGGGGGCGCCTCGGCGGGCGCCCTCTTCTTTCCTCCAGGAGATCTCTTTGGCTAAGGAAGATTTGATCGAGTTTGAAGGTACAGTACTCGAGCTGCTTCCCGACGCGCGCTTTCGTGTGAAGCTCGATAACGGACACGAGACACTTGCTTATTCGTCTGGCAGAATGAAGAAGAATCGAATACGAATACTTGCAGGTGATCGTGTCACGGTAGAAATGACCCCGTATGATCTTACCAAAGGCCGGATTAATTTCCGCCACAAGGACGAGCGGGCGGCGCCGGCAATGTCGCCTCGTCCGCAATACCGCCGCCGCTGAATCGCAACAGTTGTCGATCGATCCGGCATCTGCCGTGTGGCCGCGGCATACCGCACCCAGCAAAACAGTTTGACATTTCTTTCGTCGAACCCAATTTGATGGGAAGGTAAAAACGCAGCAATTGTTACAATAAGGCTACAACGTCTCAATGGATTTTTCCGAACTCGACCTTTCGCCTGAGGTTCTTCAGGCGGTCTCCGACGCCGGTTACACCAATCCCACACCGATCCAGGAACAAGCGATCCCCCACGTAAAGCGTGGCCGGGACGTTCTCGGTTGCGCCCAGACCGGAACCGGTAAAACGGCCAGCTTTGTGCTGCCGATGGTTGACATGCTGGCGGCCGGGCGCGCCCGGGTGCGAATGCCGCGCTCGCTGATTCTCGAACCGACGCGCGAACTGGCGACCCAAGTGGCCGCCTCTTTCGAGCTCTACGGCAAGCATCACCGCCTGACCATGGCGCTGCTGATCGGCGGCGAAAGCTTTGTCGATCAGGAACGCAAGCTCGACCGCGGGGTAGATGTGTTGATCGCCACGCCGGGCCGCCTTCTCGATCTTTACGGGCGCGGCAAGATCCTTCTTTCCGACACCCGTATCCTGGTCATCGACGAGGCGGACCGGATGCTCGACATGGGCTTCATCCCTGATGTCGAGCGGATCGTCGGCCTGTTGCCGGAATCGCGCCAGACACTGTTCTTTTCGGCGACAATGCCGGCCGAGATCCGCAAACTGGCAGACGCTTTTCTGCGCAATCCGATAGAGGTCTCGGTGGCGCCGCCGGCATCTCCGGCCGCGCTCGTCGTCCAGTCGCTCGCCGTTGTCGGTCCGCAAGACAAGCGTGAGGCGCTGCGCCGCCTGATCCGCTCCGAAGACGTCAAGAACGCGCTGATCTTCTGCAACCGCAAGCGCGATGTCGACATTCTGTTCCGTTCGCTGACCCGGCACGGGTTCGATGCCGCGGCGTTGCACGGCGACATGCCGCAACCGAAACGCACAGAAACCTTGGACCGCTTTCGGAACGGTGAAATCCGGCTTCTCGTGGCCAGTGACGTCGCCGCGCGCGGCTTGGACATCAAAGGCATGAGCCACGTCTTCTGTTTCGACGTGCCGATCCACGCCGAGGACTACGTTCACCGCATCGGTCGAACCGGACGCGCCGGCCTCGAGGGCAGATCCTCCATGCTCGCCTCGCCGGAGGACGGCGACGCCGTCGCCGCGATCGTGAAGTTGATCGGCAGGGAAATTCCGCCGATCACCATCGAGGGGATCGAGGCAGCCGAGTTCGAATACGGCGAGCGCCGCTCGCGCCGCGGGTCACGCCGGCCAGTCAAGTCCGATCGCGGCCGCACCCGAACCGATGCCGCCCCACGGGGGGAGCTGACCAAACGGGAGCCGGCCGAACCTCGCGCTCCACGGCGAGAGCGCCGGCCGAGTGAAAAAGGGGCGCAGCAAGATCTCCCCGCATCAAACGTGACTTCGTTCCCGCGCCCCGCGGTCACTCGCGTTCCGCACCGGCCCGAGCGTCAAGCGGAGCCGGATCGGCAAGTCGTCGGTTTTGGCGATCATTTGCCCGCTTTCCTCGCCCGGCCGCCGCGGATCGTCGCTCGCCCCTGAGAACTGGTACCACCGATGAAGACGATCTTCGTCATGGTCAAATGCGACCTGGGCAAGGCCTACACCGTTGCCGACGAGGCCGTTCTCAACATCGAGCAGGTGTCGGAGGTCTATTCGACATCCGGGCAATTCGACCTGCTGATGAAATGCTATCTTCCGGAGGCGGTCGATATCGGCCGTTTCGTGACCGAGCGGCTGCAGACCCTTCCCGGCGTAAAGGATACGTTTACAATCATCGCGTTCAAGGCGTTCTCGGAAGATACTTCCCTTTAGTCTTCGGAGGTGAGATGAGCGCGGACGAAACGGGCTGGATCCGGGCAGCCGGCCGGGGAGATCTGGCCGAAGGCGAGCCGCTTGGCGTCGAGGTGGCAGGCCGTTCGATTGCGCTTTACGACATCGACGGCAATCTCTTCGCGACCGACAACATCTGTACCCACGCCTATGCCCGGCTATCCGATGGCTGGCTCGACGGCGAGGTGATCGAGTGCCCGCTACATGCCGCTCGCTTTGATGTCCGCACCGGAAAAGTCCTCGATCCGCCGGCGACCGATGATCTGAAAACCTACCCGGTGCGCGTCGTCGACGACGAAATCCAAGTCAAGCTCGACTGAGAGGGGGCGGCAGCGACGGGGCCCTGCTCGATTGTCACCCGTATACGCGGCGGTACAGATCGATAATCTCGTCGCTCGAAGGGACTCGCGGGTTGTTCGCCGGCGAACCGGAGGCGAGCGCCTGCGTCGCCATCATCGGCAATAGCTCTTCGTAACGCCCGGCATCGATACCCCAGGCGCGCGGCGTTGGAACCTTCAGATCCTCATTGAGCCGGCGTAATTCGTCGAGCAGGCGGGCGACCGCGGCTTGGCTGCCCTCGCCCTCTTCGGCAATTCCCATCGCGCGGGCGCAATCGGCGTAGCGATCGAGCGCGGCGGGCGCCGAAAAGGCGGTGATCTCGGGCAGCAGCATCGCGTTCGACAGCCCGTGCGGCACATGGAAGAAGGCGCCAATCGGGCGGCTCATGCCGTGGACTAAAGCGACGCTGGCATTCGAGAACGCCATCCCCGCCGTCGTCGCGCCGAGCATCATCGCCTCGCGCGCCGCCCGGCTGCCGGGCTCGGCGCAGGCCGTGCGGATATGATCGGCGATTAGCCCCATCGCATTCTTCGCCAGGCCATCCGTGAATGGATTGGCTCGGCGGCTGACATAGGCCTCGATCGCGTGCGTCAGACTGTCGAGCCCGGTATCGGCAGTCAGCCGCAACGGCATCGTCAAAGTCAGCTCGTAATCGACGATCGCCGCGACAGGGCAGCAGGCAAGGCCGGCGATCAGCATCTTCTCGTCCGTTTCAGTATCGGTGATGACCGTAAAGCGCGTTGCCTCCGAGCCGGTGCCGGCTGTTGTCGGAATCGCCACGATCGGCAGGCCCGCTTTCGGGATTTCCGCCGGAACCTTGTAGTCCCGCATCTGCCCGCCATTCGCGGCGAGCACGGACATTCCCTTTGCCGTGTCGATCGAACTGCCGCCGCCGACGGCAACGAGGCAGTCATAGCTGCCTTCGGCCAGCCGGCGGGTGCCCGTTTCGACGACAGCCGTTGTCGGGTCGGCTACTGTGTCGGAAAACACCCGCCACGGGATGCTCGCCTCGTCGAGGATGTGGGTCACCCGCTCGAGATGACCGGAGCGCAGCAGGAACGGGTCGGTTACGAGGAGCGGGCTCGTCAGACCGAGCCGCTGCAATATCCCCGGCAGCTCAATCAGCGCACCGCCGCCGACCGCCATCAGGCGCGGCATTGTGATAATCGGGACCAAGAGGGCGCCCTCAACCGGGTTTGCGCATGCGAAAACGCAAAACACCGCCCGGCTGCTCGCTCGCTTCGAGCAGCTCGCACCCGGTGGTCGCGCAGAAATGCTCGAAGTCCTTGGTCGCCCCGGGGTCGGTCGCGAGGACTTCGAGCACGCCGCCAGGGGCGAGCGGCTTTAAGGCCCGACGCGCCTTCAACACGGGTAGGGGGCACAGGAGCCCGGTGGCGTCAAGGGTAGCGTCCACCGTCACCTTGTCCGCTTGCATCATCGCTCGGAACCTCACACCAATCCCCACGCGGACTTTAACAAATCCGAACGCACTGGCGCGAGTGAAAGCCGCAGCGCTCCCCGTGACCGAGTTCGCGCCGGCTTTGCGGCCAAACCGGCGCGCCGCCGTTACCACTCGGAACCAAAACAAGGCTATGAGGCGTGGGACTCGGCAAAATTATCAAGGCTCCGAACCCAGGCCCTGCGCCGGGTGTTTTTCGCACGCAACACAGGTGCATAACGATGCGGATCCACCACCTCAGCTGCGGTACGATGTGCCCGTTTGGCGGCCGACTATGGGACGGTCACAGCCCGATGCTCGGAGCCGCCAAAATCGTCTGCCATTGCCTACTCATCGAGACCGAAATCGGGCTGGTCCTCGTCGACACCGGGTTCGGCATGCGCGACGTGGCGCAACCGCGACGGCTCAGCACGTTTTTTCGATTTGCCAATCGTGTCCGTCTGCGCGAGTCGGATACCGCTCTGCGACACGTCGAAAACCTCGGTTTCACGGCCGCCGACGTTCGCCACATCGTGCCGACGCATCTCGACTTCGACCACGCCGGCGGCATCGAAGATTTCCCGGATGCGACGGTGCACGTCGTTGGCGCCGAGCTGGACGCCGCGCGATCACAAAATGGCTGGCTCGACCGCCAACGGTATCGGCCGAGACAATGGGATCGGAATGTCAATTGGCAGTGCTACACGCCGGAGGGAGAGCGCTGGTTCGGCTTTTCTTGCGTCCGCGAGCTGGTCGGCATGCCGCCCGAAATCCTGATGGTGCCGCTGGCCGGGCACACGCTCGGCCATTGCGGCGTGGCGGTACGTGGCCCGGAAGGGTGGCTGCTCCACGCCGGCGACGCCTATTTCATCCGCGATGAAATGGCTCTCGACGGATATTCCTGCACCCCGATGTTGCGTGCCTCCCAACGGCTGATGGCGGCCGACAACGCGACGCGGCTGCTCAATCGGACACGCCTGCGCGAGCTGAAACGCGTCCATGGCCGCGAGATCCGGCTGTTTTGCGCACACGATGCCAAGGAGCTGGAAGAGCTTTCATCGGCTCGGTTGCAGGCGGCACCGATCATCCCCTCGCCGCTTACGGCGCCCGCATAGCGAAACTTTTTGCGTCGGCGCCCCGGGCGGCGCGCGGCGCCAGTACCAAGGCGGCCAACCCGGCCGCGATCGCCAACCCTGCGGTCACCATTGCCCGTTTCGCCGGGGACCGCCAGCCACCCTCTATCCCCTCGCGCAACACCGTTTCGCGGCGCGCCGCCAGCGTGACGCAGGCGCCCTGTCGGGCAAACGCCATCGGCGTCGCCCGTCCGATGCCGCTCGACCCACCGGTGATGACGAGGCTCGCGCCGCCCAAATCCCGCATATCGAGTTCTCTCCGTCTGCTCTGGGGATCAACGCGCCGGCAGCGGCATGCTCCCCACGGCAGCGGATTTTATTGAGTGGTGGATATCGCCCGGCCGACTATTCCCTGCCTGGAATTCGGCGTAGGATTAACCACGCGGCGAGGACCGCATCGGGGAACACGCGTGGACATTGCAAGCTGGCTCCACGGCCTCGGATTGCAGCAGTACGATCAGGCGTTCCGTGACAACGCGATCGACGCATCGGTATTGCCCGAGCTGACCGCCGAGGACCTCAGGGACATCGGGGTCGACCTCGTCGGGCACCGGCGCAAATTGCTCGCCGCGATCACCGCACTGCGCAGCGACGCTGCTTCCGATCCGGTTGCGAGCGCGAGCGGGCGGCGAGCGCCGACAGCTCACCGTCATGTTCTGCGACCTCGTCGGCTCGACCGCATTGTCGGTACGACGCGACCCCGAAGATCTGCGGGACCTGATTGGCGCTTATCATAACGCGGTGGCAGAGGCCGTAAGGCGTTTCGCGGGCTTCGTCGCGCGCTATATGGGCGACGGCATCCTGATCTATTTCGGATATCCGCATGCGCATGAAGACGATGCCGAGCGGGCGGCACATTGCGCCTTGGCAATACTCCAGGCCGTCTCGGGCCTGAAGCTGGCCGAGGAGCTGTGCGCCCGCATTGGGATCGCCACCGGCACAGTCGTCGTGGGGGGCGGGGCTCCCGAGCACGATGTCGTCGGCGAGACCCCGAACCTCGCCGCGCGACTGCAGAGCCTGGCCGAGCCGAACACGGTTCTGATCGATGAGAGTACGCGGCGGCTCATCGGCGGATTGTTCGAATACCACGACCTCGGCGCCGTCGAGGCCCGCGGTTTCACGGGAATGGTATCGGCCTGGCAGGTGCTGCGGCCCAGCGCGGTCGCGAGCCGGTTCGAGGCACTGCGCGCATCCTCTCCGACACCGCTCGTCGGTCGGGGCGAGGAACTCGAATTTCTGCTGCGGCGATGGGAGCGCGCAAAGGATGGAGAAGGCCAAGTAGTGCTGCTGTCGGGCGAACCCGGGATCGGCAAATCCCGCATAACCGCGGCGCTCGCAGAGCGGCTGCACGAACAACCCTATCATCATTTGCGCTATTTCTGTGCGCCGCATCACCAGGACACCGCGCTCCACCCGGTAATCACGCATCTCGAGCATGCGGCAAGCTTCTCGCGCGACGATCCTCCCACTGCAAAGCTGGAGAAGCTGCGGCGATTATTCGGACAAGGACGTCTCGGTCACCTGCGGCGGCGCGTCGCCGCTCACGCCGGTCAGCGTTCTCGCAACAGCGAGCAGGAGGCGGAGCTGTTGCTGCTTGCGGTCGCGGGCGTGAGGCAGGCACTGATCGCCGATCTGTTATCGCTGCCGACCGGAAGCGCACTGTTCGAGATGAACCTCTCGCCGCAGCGGAAGAAGGAGAGGACGCTCGAAGTCGCTGCTCGGCCTATTGGAGGATTTGAGCCGGAAGCGGCCCGTGCTGATGGTCTTCGAGGACGTCCATTGGATCGACCCGACCTCGCGCGAGTTGTTGGATCTGACCATCGCGCGGATCCGCCGGCTTCCGGTCCTGCTGATCATCACCTTTCGCCCCGAATTCCAGGAGGCCTGGAGCGGAGCGGCGCATGTGAGCACATTGCTGCTCAACCGTCTCGACGCCGGCGAAGGCACCGTGTTGGCCGAGACCGTGGCGGGCAAGGCTCTGCCCGATGAGGTCGTCACGCATATCGCCGCTCGCACCGACGGTGTCCCGCTGTTTGTCGAAGAGCTGACGAGAGCGGTCCTCGAAAGCGGCCTAGTGCGCGACGAGGGCGACCGCTATGCCCTCGACCGAGCAATCCCGTCATTCGCGATCCCGCCGAGCTTGCACGCTTCGCTGCTGGCGCGTCTCGACCGGCTCGGTCCGACGGCCAAGGAAATCGCACAGATCGGCGCCGCCATCGGCCGCGACTTCTCCTACGAGCTGCTGGCTGTCGTCGCGGCGGGCGAGGCGGAACTGCAAGATGCGCTCAGCCGGCTCGACGGATGCAGGTCTCGTCTTCCAGCGTGGCGCACTCCCGGACGCTACCTTCCTGTTCAAGCATGCGCTTGTGCAAGACACTGCATACAGCACTTTGCTGCGCGGTCCGCGCCAGGAATTACACGCGCGGATCGCCCGAGCGCTCGAAGCCGCTTCCCGGAGGTCATGGACAGCCAGCCCGAGCTTCTCGCACAGCATTACGCAGAGGCCGGGCTGGTTGAAAAATCCGTCGCCTACTGGGGCAAGGCCGGTCAGCGCTCCGACCGCCCGCTCGGCGATGGCGGAAGCGGCCGCGCAATTTCAAAAGGGGCTGGACCAACTGGCGCTGCTGCCTGACAACCCCGAACGTCAGCGACAGGAGCTCGAATTTTGCAGCTGCCTTGGGCGCGGTCTTGTTTGCGTCAAAGGCCACGCCGGGCCGGAAACGGGCCATGCCTATGCCCGCGCACGAGAACTGTGGGAGCAGCTAGGTTCTCCCTCGGAGTTCCTTCACGTTCCCTATGGGCAGTCTCGCTATCACACGTACCGCGGCGAATTGGATTTGGCGCTGCGCTTGGACGAGGATTTGCTGCGTCTGAGCCGTCAGCGCAACGATTCCGCTGGGCTCGTTCTGGGTCACCACTCCTCCGGTCGAAACCTGATGCTTGCCGGCAGGTTTGCTTCGTCCCGATCGCATCTGGAGGACGTGCTCGCGCTTTATGATCCGATCTCCCACCGCTCGCTTGTCCATCAGGCCGGAATCCCCCCCAGGTGAATCACAGGGGATTTGGGGATTGTCCTTTTCTGTCTCGGCTATCCGGACCAGGCATTGGCACGGAGCAGCGCAGCAATCGCTGAGGCTCGGAGACTGGCTCATCCGCCGTCTTTGGCTGCGAGCTTGTCACTCGGCGCCATTCTGCTCTCGCTCGTCGGAGATAACGCAGTCCTCGGCGAGCGGGTAGACCAGCTGGTTGCGGTGGCGACCGAGCAGGGCTTCCCCTTATGGCGTGCGCAGGGAACGATCTTTCGCGGGTGGGTCAAGGTCAAGAATGGGGATGTGGCCGAGGGGATATCGCTCCTGCGCAGCGGTTCGGCGGCTTACCGTGCCACCGGGGCGTAGGCGTGGATGCCCCATTATATCGCCCTCCTTGCCAGGGCATGTGAGATCGCAGGGCAAGTTGAAGAGGCCGTGACCCTGTTGGACGATGCCTTGCAGATCGTCGAAAGGACAGGGGAGCGCTGGTTCGCAGCGGAGCTGAACAGGCACAAAGGCGAGCTGCTGCTGCGGCAAGGACATTCCGAGGCCGCCGAGGAACTGTATCGCAAAGCCCTGAGCATCGCCGAGGAGCAGGAGGCCAAGCTCTGGGAATTGCGCGCCGCGGCGAGCCTCGCCCGGCTCCGCCGCGACCAGGGCCGCCGCGCCGAAGCCCGCGACCTCCTCGCGCCGGTCTACGGCTGGTTTACCGAAGGCTTCGACACGCCCGACCTCAAAGAGGCAAAGGCGCTGCTCGACCTGCTTGGTTAAAATCGGAGCTTGACGGGGCGCCCAACCTGCGCGTAGAGACGCGCGCATGAACCAAGTGGTGCAGATTTTGATGTCGGAAACTTGCTTCCCTGATGCTGCTCGCATGGACAGTGCGGGGCCGAAGGGATGCGTTTGCGCTGAGCTAATCTGCGCATACATGACGGTTTCCAGGGCCCCGCCGGACACGGACGGGGCCTTTCTCTTTTCTGCCCAATTTGTGCCCGGCGGGGCCCTGCGATCGAAGGATCGCGGGGTCATGTTGGAGGAAGTCTGGCCTGAGATAGGCAACGCCTGGGTCTCCGGAGTGCTGGCGGGGAGCGGGTCCGTTCTCGTTCAGTGGCTGGCGCCCAAGGCGGCCCGGCTGCTCAGGCGATTGCGGGCGCCCGATCATCTGCGGCTCGAGCGCCGGCTGGCGGCGATCCTCGCCGCCGATGTCGTCGGCTATTCCCGCCTGATGAGCGCCGACGAGGAGGGCACCCATTTCCGCCTCTTGGCCTATCGCCGCGAGGTCATCGCGCCGAAGGTCCGCGAGCACCGCGGCCGCATCGTCAAGCATACCGGTGACGGGGCTCTCGTCGAGTTCGGCAGTGTCGTCGACGCGGTGCGCTGCGCACTCGAAGTGCAGCAGAACATCCGCACGCGCAATGCGGGGCTGCCGCAGGACCGCCGCATCGAGTTCCGCATCGGCGTCAATCTCGGCGACGTCATCGTGGCGCCCGACGACATCTATGGCCACGGCGTCAATGTCGCCTCGCGCCTCGAAGGGCTCGCGGCGCCCGGCGGCATCTGCATCACGGCCGACGCCTGGCGCCATGTGCGGGGCGCGATCGCCGCCGAGTTCGTCGATCTCGGCGAGAAGCGGCTGAAGAACATCGCCGATCCGGCGCATGTCTTCGCGCTTGCTCCCGCAGCGTGACGCCGGGCCGCGGTTTGCGCCCAGCCCCGACTCCGCTCTCGCGCACCCGAAAATTGCCGCAATGGCGTGGTAAGGATCCGCGATGAAGGACCGCCTGCCTGCGTCGGCCGCGGCGACCTCCTATTGGCCGCGACGGGAGCTTCGCGGCCGATAGCCTTCTGTTTTTCTCTTGTATTTACAGGAGGCGGCGGTGGGGTAGCCCAGCGGGGCTGGCCTTTCCGCCGGCCTTGGCGTAGGGTTTGACCGAGGCTTCAGGTTGATTGGAGGCGTGATGCCGGCGCGGACGGGAAGACAATATCTCGCTGGTTTGCGCGAGCAGGAGCGCGAGGTCTGGCTCGAAGGCGAGCGGGTCAAAGACCCGACGCGTCATCCCGGGTTGCAAGGCGGCGCACGCGCCATCGCCTCGCTCTACGACATGCAGTGCGAACCCAAATACCGCGACGAGATGACCTATGTCTCGCCGACCACCGGCGACCGGGTCGGGCTGTCGTTCATCATTCCACGCACCCGGGAGGATCTCGAACGGCGCCGCGCGATGATGCTGAACTGGGCGCGGACCACCTGCGGGATGATGGGCCGCTCTCCCGATTTCATGAATGTGACCTATGCCGCCTGGGCGGGTGCGGCGGATTATTTCGCGCAGGGTGAACACGGGCGCCCGGAATTCGCCGAGAACATGCGGCGCTATTACGAATACATCCGCGAAAACGACCTGACCCTGACCCATTCGCTGATCAATCTGCAGCGCAGCCGCACGGTTTCCGGCATCTTCAACCTCCAGGAAGGGACGGCATTGGAGGTCATCCGCGAGACCGATGCCGGCATCGTCGTGCGCGGCGCCCGTATCCTCGCGACATTGGGACCGCTCGCCGACGAGATTGGCGTCTACTCGCCGCGCATGGCGCGGCATGCCGAAACCCACAGCCCGTTCGCGGTCAGCTTTGCGATCCCGTGCGGCACGCCGGGGCTCAAATTCCTGTGCCGCGAGAGCTTCGATCTCGGGCCGGTCGCATTTCGACCACCCGCTCGGCTCGCGCTTCGAGGAGATGGATTGCGTCGTGTTCTTCGACGACGTGCTGGTGCCGTGGGAGCGCGTCTTTCTGCTGGGCGATGTGGACCTCCTCAACCGCACCGCCAATGTGACGCATTCCTCGGCGCATTCGGCCCATCAGGGGGCGGTCAAGAACCTCGCCAAGGCCGAGTTCGTGCTCGGCGTGGCATTGCTGATGACCCAGACATTGGGCAACTCGCAACTGCCGAATGTCGAGGAGCGTATCGGCGAATTGATGCTCTACACCCAGCTGACCCGCGCCTGCATGCGCGCCGCCGAGGCCGACGCGCGAGCTCGACGAATGGGGCGTCATGTGCCCCGACCTGTTGATGGTCGAGAGCCCGCGCAATCTGTTCATGACCGCCTATCCGCGAATGGTCGAGATATTGCAGCTCCTGGGGTCGAGCAGCTTTATGCTGACCCCGACCGAGGCCGATATGCAGGGACCGCTCGGCCCGGCGATCGAGCAATATCTGGCG
Source organism: uncultured Alphaproteobacteria bacterium (assembly GCA_963695605.1). Classification (GTDB taxonomy): domain Bacteria; phylum Pseudomonadota; class Alphaproteobacteria; order ATCC43930; family CGMCC-115725; genus AP-15. The sequence goes on from CAVOHI010000096.1 coordinate 193,442, forward strand.
ACCGACAATTCGCCGGCGACGGACCGGGTCAAATTGTTCCGCCTGGCCTGGGACATTGCCGGCACTTCGTTCGGCAGCCGCCAGGTATTGTACGAGCGGTTTTTTGCCAGCGACCCGTTGACGCGAGCCCGCGCATTGGCGTCAATCTACCCGAAGAAAGAAGTGATGGACCGCGTCCTGGAGTTTCTCGGGCGCAATGACGACAATGAATGAAGGAGGAGAAGCGATGACGCACCGACCGATGTATTTGGGACATGTCAACATCTACGTCCGCGACGCCGAGCGTTCGCACAAATGGTACGAGGAGGTGTTGGGGCTGCACACCTATCACAAACGGCCCGGCTGGGCGGCCTTCATGGCGGCCGATCTCGACCAGTCGCACGAAGTCGCATTGATGCAGTTGGGCGATGACGCGCCCGGCCCGCAGAAGGGGCAGGTCGGGCTCAACCACATGGCGTGGCGGGTCGAGAGCCTCGACGACCTCAAGGACTTCTACCACCGCATCAAGGACAAGAATGTGCCGATCCGCGTGGCCGACCACGGCGTATCATTGGGCATTTATTTCCACGATCCGGACGGCAACGGGATCGAGGTCTATTACGAATTGCCGCGCGCGGAATGGCCCCGGCAGGAGCAGATCTTCGCCGCCGACATGATGAACCGCGGCCGCTTCCCCGGCCCGTGGGATGCCGAGCTCGCCACCCAGCGCGCTGCGGCAGAGTAATCTTTCCCGTCGTTCCCGCGAAAGCGGGAACCCAGGAGCAGCCCTGGACCCCCGCTTTCGCGGGGGTGACGACTGAGGTGCAGTAATGGATAGAGACGAGCAGATCGCCCGCCTGCTGCTCAAGCAGGAGATCGAGGAGTTCCTCTATCGCGAAGCGGATCTGCTGGACGAGCGGCGCTACGAGGACTGGCTGGCGCTGATTGCCGATGATGTACGCTATTGGATGCCGATGCGGCGCAATGTCAAATTCGGCGAAGAAGCGCATGAATTCACGCGTGCCGGCCAGGACATCAACTGGTTCGACGAAGGCAAGGAGACGCTGACGCGCCGCGTCAAGCAGATCCTGACAGGTATGCACTGGGCTGAGGAGCCGGTCTCGCGAATCTCGCACATGGTCTCCAATGTGCGGCTCATTGAGGTCAACCCCTCGGCGGCCGAGCCGCATGAGGTCACCGTCGGATGCCGGTTCCTCATCTACCGCAACCGGGTCGAGACCGAGACCGACATCCTGGTCGGGAAGCGGGAGGATCTGCTGCGCCGTGCCGACGGCCAATGGCAGATTGCGCGCCGCAAGATCGTGTTGGACCAGAACGTCCTGCTGACCAAGAACCTGACCTTTTTCTTTTAGCATTTCACAGTGAGGCGGTGAGATCACTCGAATGACGAATAAGTGGCATTGAGGTTAGACGATCTCACTGTCTCACCGTCTCATTGTAATCAATCAGGAGGAACCGCGATGACCGACGCACGGAGCCTGGGTTACCGGCGGGGTCTCGTCGATCTGGCGGCGGGGCGGATCAGCCGCGAGATCTTTGTCAACGAGGAGATCTACCGGGAGGAGCTGGAGCGGCTCTTCGCCCGCGCCTGGTTGTTCGTCGGCCATGAGAGCCAGATCCCGAAGCCCGGCGATTTCTTTGTCTCGGGAATGGGCGAGGAATCCGTCATCCTGTGCCGCGACCGGACCGGCAAGGTCCATGTCTTCCTCAATTCCTGCCGCCACCGCGGCATGAAGGTGTGCCGCTACGACGAGGGCACGACGCCGGTTTTCACGTGCCCCTACCATGGCTGGAGCTACGGTACCGACGGCAAGCTGGTCGGCGTCCCCTATTTCCGCGAGGCCTACCACGAGAAGCTCGACAAATCGCAATGGGGTTTGATCGAGGTACCGCAGATCTGCCTCTATAAGGGCACGGTGTGGGCCAGCTGGGATCCGATGGCGCCGCCCTTTCTCGAATATCTCGGCGATTTCGTCGGCTATCTCGACCTCACGCTCGACGGCTGGGACGGCAGCGAGGGCGGCACCGAAATTCTGGGCGGCATCCAGAAATGGCTGATCCCGTGCAATTGGAAATTCCCGGCGGAGAATTTCTGCGGCGACAGCTACCACAACATCAGCCACCGCTCGGTCGATCTGGTCGGCATCGGCCCCTCCGGCAGCGGCCGCCGCGACATGCAGGAGCGGGAGATGGCACGCCGCCTCCATGTTGCGTTCTATGACCGCGGCCATCAGACCGGGGTGTACCTGTTCCCCAAAGACCAACCGATGCCGCCCTCTTATCAGTACTCCCCGGCAGTGTCCGAATATTTCGCCCATTGCGAAGCCGAGCGGCGCCAGAAGCGCGGCCAATGGGGCCGTGTCATCGGCAGCCCCGGTGAGATCTTCCCGAATACAGCACTGCACCCGCGCCAGCCCCGCACGATCGCGGTCTGGCATCCGCGCGGGCCGCACCAGACCGAGGTGTGGCGCTGGTACATGGTCGATGGTGCAGCGCCATCGGAGGTCAAGGATTTCCTGCGAGACTACTACATCCGCTATTCCGGCCCCGGCGGGATGACCGAGCAGGACGACATGGAAAACTGGAACTACGCGCATGCCGCCAGCCGCGGGACGATCGCGCGGCGCTATCCCTATAGCTACGAGCAGGGTCTCGGCTTCGAGACCGAGAAATACGAATGGCAGGGGCTGCACGTTCCGGGCACGGTCATGGACATCACCGAGGCCAAGTCCAGCGAGCACAATCTGCGCAACCTCTATCGCCGCTGGGCCGAATTCATGGAAGCCGAAAGCTGGGACGAACTCGCCACCTGGCGGGTCGCGCGGGCCGCGGAATGAGCGATCCGATCAACATCCGATTGCTGGAGCCCGGCACCCGGGTGGGACTCACCGACGGCGCGACCGCCGAGATCGTGTCCAACCCGCTCGACGGAGTTCTGGCTCTTCGCGAGGTACCTCACCTCACCCGACGACCCCGCCCGGGTCGGCAGCGAGGAGATGATCTTCGCCCAGGACGTCGTCGAAATCCAAGACCGCCCATGAGTTTTCGATGACCTAGCGTTGGCGCGCCGCTTGGGCTTGTTCCCAATTTCGTCCGTCAAAAAAGGTCGTCGGCTGCAGCGCTACCGGATCGATCCCCTCCAGGCAACGGGCGTTGACGCTGATCTTGTCGGGGTCCGAGCGCGGCACGTAAAAGGCGTGGATGCCGCACTGCCGGCAGAAGGTGTGCTTGGCAGTGTTGGTGTTGAACTGGTAGGTCGCGAGGTCCTCCTTGCCCTGCAATAGCTCAAACTGCTCGGGCGGCACGATTAGGTGCAGAATGCCCTTCTTCGTACAGATCGAGCAGTTGCACTCGAGCAGCCCCGCCAGATCGGCGTGCACCCGGAATCGCACTCGGCCGCAATGGCAGCCGCCTTCATAGGCCTCGATCATCACAGCGGTTCCGGCACCACGAGGAACAGATCGGTGTCGCCGGTTTCCTGGCCGGCAGCGGTCAGCATCGCGTGCACCTGCCCGCGGTGATGGGTTTGGTGGTTGAAGAAATGGCTGATCAAAAAGCCCTTCGGGGCGCGCATCTCGCGCCCGGCTGCGCCGCTGAACCACACCAAATCTTCGGCCATCCACGCGTCGTCGACCTTCGCAGCCCAGAGCGAGATGTCGGCGTCGGCGGTCTCGCGCGCCGCGCTGAGCGCTGCAAAATCATCGATCAGCCCGGCACTCTGCTTGATCGCGACATCGGGCCTCGGCCAGTTGTCGAAACGCGACATCCACTGCCGGTCGCCCCATAGAAGATGGTTGAGGGTGCCGTGGATCGAGCCCCAGAAGGCGCCGCGCGGCTGACGGCGTTCGGCGTCCGAGAGGCGCGCAGCGGCGCCATACAGCCGCCGGTTCATCTCGGCATTGTAGGCGGCCATCGTGCGGACATAGGCGGGGGTGATCATCGCGGCTCCTCACATGCGGTTCGGGCAGCGGCTTTGCTTGCTACCCTCGTCATGAAGATTTATGGGTCAGGCGAGGATCGCTTGTATAGGGTGAAAGCCATGAAGGCGGTACTGTTCGAGAAGCATGGCGGGCCGGAGGTATTGCACCTGGCCGAGGTGCCCGACCCGGTCGCCGGACCCGGCGAGGTCGTCGTCGACATCCATGCCGCCAGCGTCAATGCGGCGGATTACAAGGTGCGGCTCGGCGGCGGGACGTACAGCGGGAGCGGCGTCAAGCTCCCGCATATCCTCGGCCGCGACTTCTCGGGCGTGGTTAGCGCGGCCGGTCCGGGTGTCACGGATTTGCGGGTTGGCGACGCGGTATTCGGGGTCTGCGACCAGGGGATCGAGGGCGCCTACGCGGAAAAGATCGCGATCAAGGCGGCGATCATCGCCAAAAAGCCCGCGCGACTGGAGCATGCGGAGGCGGCCGCGATGGCCCTGACCAGCATCACGGCGCTGTGGGCGCTGGAAGACACGGGGAAGCTCAGATCCGGCGAAACCATCCTGATCCAGGGCGGCGCGGGCGGGGTTGCCGGTTTCGCGATCCAGCTCGCCAAGCATCTCGGCGCGACGGTGATTACAACCGCAAGCGTCCGCAATCACGATTATGTCCGTCATTTGGGCGCCGACCGGGTCGTCGACTACAACAAGGAGGACTTCGCGAAGGTGGTTGCCGATTGTGACGTCGTGTTCGACACGGTCGGCGGCGATGTCCAGATCCGCTCCTATGCGGTGTTGAAGCCGGGCGGCCGGCTGGTGTGGATCGCCCCGGCGCCAACCGGGTTTCAGGCGACCCGTAAGGACGTGCAAGTGCTGCGCCCCGGTGTGGCGCGTGATCGCGCCCATCTGAAACGGATGTTGGCGCTACTCGAAGCCGGCGCGGTATCGCCGCCGGCGATCACCCGTTATAAGCTCGCCGACGCGGCCGAGGCTCACCGGGTCAGTGAAAGCCGCCACCTGCAGGGCAAGCTGGTCCTCGAAACCCGCTGAAAGGAGAGACAAATGGCAGGCAATGGACAAATGGTGATCGACCTCGACAAAAAGCGCATGACCGCGATGGCGCAAAAGGACATCGCCACATTGAACTCGCTGCTGTCCGATGACCTGATTTATACTCACTCAACGGCACGGCTCGACACCAAGCAGAGCCTGATCGGCAACATGGAGTTCGGGGTCGACAGTCTACACCGCGGTCGAGCCCTCCGACGTCAAGGCTCAGGATCTGGGGGACGCGGTGGTACTGACCGGCTCGTGCCGCATCAGCGTTGTGTCGCAGGGGCGTCCGAACAGCTTCAGCGTCCGCTTTACCGACGTCTACGCCAACAAAGGTGGCCAGTGGCAGATGGTGACCTGGCAATCCACCCGGCTGCCCGAGTAAGTCCCCTACCCGATCTCTCGCACTAGTTCGAGGAGCGGGTACAGCAAGCGGTGGTGGGCGATAGGCTCGGGTGCGTTGGACGGCGCCGCCATGCCAATGCGGTCGTGCCAAAAGGTGGGCAGACCGGCTCTGCTTGTGCCGAAAAGGTCGTAGACGGACCCGGCTACGAACAGGCAACGGCCGGGCGCTACACCCAGTTCGACCAGAGCCATCTGGTACGGTCGTGGGTTGGGCTTGTAGAAACCGGCGCGCTCGGCTGTGACGACGACATCGAATTCGATCCCGGTACAAGCGACCGCTTTGGCTGCGAGTTCCTCGGAGCAGTTCGTGACGACACCTAACGCCACCCCTTCGCGGCGCAGCGCGCCGAGTACTTCGCGAACCTCCGGCCAGGGCTCGAGCTCGCCGAAGCGAGCGGCGAGCTGCGCCGACAGGGTCGGCGACAGCCCTACCTCGGCCGCGGCATCGGCGACGAGCGCCTCATAAGGACGGTAGGCGCCGGCCGCGTAGGTGCGGCGCAAATAGGCTGTGCGCCACTTGCGGCCATCTTCCGGGTTCCCGGCGACAATGTTCCACAAGGTCCAGGAGTCGACCAGCGCCGTCAGCAGATCGAATAGGACCGCATCGAACCTGTGCTCAGCGCCGATCGACATCGTCCAAGTATAGCATTTACACTACACGATTGCCGCATTGCGGGAGGAAAAGGTGATCCGATGAGCAAAGCCTTCGTCAAGGAATCGGATGATGAGGCCGACCTCCCCGACGAACTGCCGGCCGTTCCACTCGGCGTCAAGAACTACATGACCCCACGGGGTCACCGCCATATGCAGGACGAATTGCGCCAGCTGCTGCGGGTGGAGCGCCCTAAAGTCGTTGAGACCGTGGCGTGGGCGGCCGGCAACGGTGACCGGTCGGAAAACGGCGACTACATCTACGGCAAGCGGCGCTTGCGCGAGATCGATCGGCGCATCCGCTTCCTGGCGAAACGGCTGGAAAGCGCCGAGGTCGTCGACCCAAGACAGCAGAAGCGGCGCGATCAGGTGTTTTTCGGCGCCACCGTCACCTACGCCACCGAGGGCGGAACCGAACAGACGATCACGATCGTCGGCATCGATGAAGCCGATTTCGCGCGCGGCCAAGTCAGCTGGATATCCCCAATCGCCCGCGCACTGCTCAAAGCGCACGAGGGCGACACGGTCGAACTCCGCGCCCCCGCCGGCGTCGAGCAGATAGAAGTGCTCGAAATCCGCTACGCCGGTGCCGAGGACGAGACAGGCTGAATGATTGGATGTGTGAGCCCCCAAGCGACATCGGCCCGATCCGACTGGCGGGCGCAGCGCGAATCCGGCAGACTTCGTACGCACCGGACTTGGTGACCGGTTGGCGCAGGCGATGACTTGCTGGGACTGGACCCGTGACGATATCGGCGTTACCCGTGGCGGTGCCAGTGATAAGACGGTTGCCGAACCGAAGGGTTTTCGTGGGAATCTCGGCTTACGTTTTCGATGGCCTCCATCAGGACCCTACGTCGGTGCTTTGTCGGGCCGCGACCGAATGCGTGAGCGCCCGCGTTTACGTCTCTTGCGCCTCGACCGGAGGGGCCACTGTTATATTCTCGCGTCGGCTAACGGCCGCGTTGCGCTCGCTTCCCGCAGAGTGATTGGAACAAAGGTGTCATGACGATCCATCTTGCGGAAGAGCCCACAGCTGTGGGGGGTCGGCGAAGCTTGACGCGCTGGAACTTTGAACTACACAGGGCCGGCCCGGCGATCCGCTATCCTTTTTCAGTCGTATGCGTTGCAGTTGCGCTCGGCGCGGCGCTGGCCTTCCAGTCCTACGGCTTTCGCGGCATGGATTTGCCGCTTTTCGACCTGGCCATCGTCGTCATCACCTGGTACGCGGGGGTTGGGCCTTCCGTACTTGCGGTGGTGCTATGCTCGGTCTGCTTCAATTACTTCTTCACCGAGCCTCTTTACACCTTTGAAGTCTCCGGCGAAGACCTACCATACTTTTTGTTTTTCACGGCCTGGGCGGCGATCATTGCTTGGTTCGTAGCCGTTCGGCGGCGCATCGAGAGCGATCTTCTCAAAGCTCGCGATCACCTCCAGGTTGAGGTAGAACAGCGCAAGCGCCGCGAAGACGAAATTCGCAAACTCAATAAGGAGCTCGTCAAGCGGGCCAGAGATCTCGAGACCAGCAACAACGAATTGGAATCTTTTGCCTATTCGGTCTCCCACGACCTTCGCGCCCCGCTTCGCCATGTGGTCGGGTACTCGGAGCTGCTGCAGAGACAGGCGTCTGCCTTGCTCGACGAGAAGAGTCGTCGGTTCGTAGAAACGATTCTCGAATCAGCAAAAAGAATGGGTAACCTGATCGACGATCTGCTAGCGTTTTCGAGAATCGGGCGGGCCGAGACCAAAACGACACTGGTGAGCCTGGACCAGCTCGTCAAGGAGGTCGTCGCGGAGATCGGGCAGGACACCAGAGGACGAGATATCGTCTGGAACATCGCTCCCCTTCCCGTCTGTTATGGCGACCGTTCCATGCTGAGGCTGGTGATTTTCAATCTTCTCTCCAATGCGGTCAAATTCACACGCAAGCGCGCCCAGGCCGAAATCGAGATTGGCTGTGTGGACGCGGCAAATGAAGTCGAGGTGTTCGTGAAGGATAATGGCGCCGGCTTCGACATGCAGTACGTGGATAAACTGTTCGGCGTGTTTCAGCGTCTGCATCTCCCGGAAGAGTTTGAAGGCACTGGAATAGGCCTTGCGACCGTTCGGCGGATCATCCACCGCCATGGCGGGGAGGTCCGAGCCGAAGGAGGTGTCGATCAAGGCGCGACGTTGTATTTCTCACTCCCTAAAGCACAAGATGCGGCGGAGAGGACCGCGAACACGCTATGAGCGAACTGGCACGCATTCTGCTCGTCGAGGACGACCCGAGAGACGTCGAACTTACTCTGACAGCGCTGGGCGAATATAATTTGGCAAACGAGGTCGTGGTTACCCGCGACGGAGAAAAAGCCCTGGATTACCTCTATTGTCGGGGCGAGTTCAGCGCTCGCTCCAACGATAACCCTGCGGTCTTGCTGCTAGACCTGAAACTGCCGAAGGTCGATGGCTTGCAAGTGTTACAGCAAATCAAGTCCGACGAGAACCTGAAGTTGATACCGGTGGTGGTGCTGACTTCGTCCCACGAAGAAAAAGACATGATGAGAAGCTACAAACTCGGGGTGAATGCGTATGTTGTGAAGCCGGTCGATTTTCACGAATTCGTCAATGCCATCAAGGAACTCGGCGTCTTCTGGGCGGTCATCAATCAGCCGCCGCCGGGCAGCGTGAAGAAGGCACCGTGACGGCCCCGCTCCGCATTCTGTTGCTGGAGGATAGCATCCAGGACGCGGAGCTCATTCAAGAGCTCCTTGAAGCGGATCATTTCGTCTGTGAAGTAACCCGCGTTCAAACGCGCGCCGAGTTCCTGGCCGCTCTTGAAGACGGTAGATTTGACCTCGTTCTCGCCGATTACAAACTTCCGTCATTCGACGGCCTTTCCGCATTGAAGCTGACGCTGGATGCCCACCCTGATCTGCCTTTCATATTTGTCTCGGGCTTCGGCGAAGAGATAGCGATCGACGCGCTTACCAGCGGGGCCACGGATTATGTTCTGAAGACGCGGTTATCGCGGCTTGTGCCATCGGTGCAGCGCGCGCTGCACGAGGCCCAAGAACGAGCCGAACGCAGGAAGGCCGAGGAGGCGCTGCTCCGCATTCTGTTGCTGGAGGATAGCACCCAGGACGCGGAGCTCATTCAAGACCTCCTGGAAGCGGATCATTTCGTCTGCGAAGTCACCCGCGTCCAGACCCGCGAAGAGTTCGTGGCTGCTCTTGAAAACGGCAGAATTGACCTGATTCTCGCCGATTACAGGCTGCCTTCGTTCGACGGCCTTTCCGCATTGCAGCTTGCGCAGAGCGCCCGCGCTGATCTGCCTTTCATCTTTGTGTCGGGCTTCGGCGAAGAGATAGCGATCGAGGCGCTGACCAGCGGCGCGACGGATTATATTCTGAAGACGCGGCTGTCACGGCTTGTGCCCTCAGTGCAGCGCGCATTGCGCGAAGCCCGAGAACGCGCCGAACGCAAGAAGGCCGAGGAAGCGTTGCGCCGGAGCGAGATGTATCTGGCAGAGGCGGAGCGATTGAGCCAGACGGGGAGCTTCGCCTGGAACGCTTCGACCGGGGAACTTTATTGGTCCGATGGAACTTATCGAATATTCGAATGCGAGCCTGCGACAAAGCCCACCGTCCAGTTGGTGATCGACCTCACGCATCCGGACGACCGGATGCGTCATCATCAAATCATCGATCGCGCCGCGAAGGAGGGGTGCGACTATATTGCGGAATATCGCCTGTTGATGGCGGACGGTTCTGTCAAATACGTTCATTCCGTAGCTCATTGCTTTACCCGCGAAGATCCGGAGGGTTTGGTCTTCGTAGGTGCGGTAACGGAAATTACCGAGCGCAAACGCGCCGAGGAAGAGCGCGAAAGATTGCGCCAGCTCGAGGCAGATCTCGCGTGCATGAACCGCGTGAGCATGATGGGAGAATTGACCGCCTCACTGGCTCACGAAATCAAGCAGCCGATCGCCGCCGCCATGATAGCCGCCAACGCGTGCATGCGATGGCTCCGTCGTGATCGACCCGATGTGATGGAAGCATGCAGCGCTGCCTCGGCAATGGTCGCGGCGGTGACGCGCGCCGCCGGCATCATCGACCGAGTTCGCTCACTTTACGGGCGAGGCACGCCAGAACGGGAAGTCGTCGACCTGAACGAAATCCTTCGGGAGATGACGGTTTTGCTGGGGGATACGGCGGATCGGCACTCCATTTCAATCAGCACGGAACTCGACGTGGGGGTTCCGCGAACGACAGCGGATCGCGTACAGCTGCAGCAGGTTCTGATGAACCTCATGCTCAACGGAATCGAGGCGATGCGAGAGACGGGTGGTGAACTGACCATCACTTCGAAGAGCACCGAAGATGGTCAATTGCTGGTTTCTGTGAATGACTCGGGCATCGGGCTTCCGGGAGAGGAACCCGACCGCATTTTCCAAGCATTCTTCACCACCAAGCCACAAGGAACCGGCATGGGATTGTCCATCAGCCGGCGGATCATCGAGTCGCATGGCGGCCGCTTGTGGGCGAGCCCCAACACAGGACGGGGTGCCATCTTTCAGTTCACCCTGCCCGTCGAGTGACGGTCGCCTAGCCGCAGGCAATTTAACTTGAAGAGCTGCGCCCTACGCTTGTAGACGCCAGTATGGTGCGATCGGCCCCGGGCCATTCCCGCCCGTCGGATGAGGCGGCGCCGGGCGTTGCCGCTGGCCAGGTGGCAGCTTCCAAAGAGCCCGCAGGAGCGCCATCATGGCACGCAGATCACCGGGCTCTTGTCGGAGATTTCTGATGACTGTGTTCGATCTAACGGGGCGGGTCGCCGTCGTGACCGGCGGCAATGGCGGGATCGGGCTCGGCATGGCACATGGGCTCGCCGCGGCAGGCGCCCGTGTCGTGGTGGCGGCGCGCAACGCAGAGAAGGCCGAGGCAGCGGTGGCCGAACTCGGGGCCCAGAGCGCCTTTATCGCGCTGGATGTGGCCGACGAGGGCTCCTGCCGGGCGGTGATCGATCAGACGGAAAAGCGGTTTGGCCGGCTCGACATCCTCGTCAACAACGCCGGAACCTCGGTCCGCAAACCGCCGGAGGAATATACCGCGGCCGAATGGCATGCCGTGCTCGACACAAATCTGACCGGCGCTTTTCTATGCTCGCGGGCCGCCCACCCGGCTATGAAGCGCAGCGGCAGCGGCAAGATCATCAATATCGGCTCGATGTTCGCCCTTTTCGGCTCAGCTTACGCCGCTCCTTATGCCGCGAGCAAAGGCGCCCTCGTTCAATTGACCAAGTCGCTCGCCGTTGCCTGGGCGGCGGACAACATCCAGGTCAACGCAGTCTTGCCCGGCTGGATCGACACCGAGCTGACCCGCGACGCCCGCCAGCAGGTCACGGGATTGCATGAGCGGGTGTTGGCCCGCACCCCGGCCGGCCGCTGGGGCGTTCCCGAAGACCTCGCCGGCATCGCCGTCTTCCTCGCCTCCCCCGCCTCCGACTTCATCACCGGCGCTGCGATCCCGGTCGATGGCGGCTTCTCCGCAATGGGTTAGGATTAGGCGAGCAAGGGCGGTCGTGGTGAATGATCAGCCACTATCACGGGCAACATCCTTATGCCGCCGCCAAGTGCGTGCATGGTCGACAATGCGAGATGAACTGCAGCGCGCTTCGTTCCCAGGATTGGGTCAGCGCAAACGCACGGCAGGCCGCGCGCGAGATCGTCAGAGCCTCGAGGCAGGCGGATTTGAGATCCTCGTCGAGCACGCCGACCGGATTGCCGCCGATCACGTCCCTGGGGCCTGGAACGGGATAGGCGGCAACCGGAACGCCGCAAGCCAGCGCTTCGAGCTGAACGACGCCGAATGTGTCCGTTAAGCTCGGGAACACGAATACATCAGCCGCCGCGATATGGGCGGCCAATGTTTCCCCTTCCATCTGCCCGAGAAAGTGAGCGTCCACAAACCGGCGTTGCAGCTCGCCCGCCTGCGGCCCGTCCCCAATAACGACCTTGGAGCCCGGCAAATCGAGCGCCAGGAACGCCGGCAGGTTCTTTTCCACTGCGAGGCGGCCGACGCTGATAAAAATCGGACGAGGTAGATCGATTGACGCGACGCGCCCCGGGCTGAAGAGGTCGGTATTTACGCCGCGCGTCCACATCGCGAGATGTGCAAAGCCGCGGTTGCCGAGTTCTTCGATCAAAGAGCGGGTAGACACCATCGTCACCGCCGCCGCCGCATGAAAGCGTCGCAACACCGCGTAACTCCATGACAGGGGGACCGGCAACCGCGCCGAAACGTACTCCGGAAAGCGGGTCATATAGCTGGTTGTGAAGGAGATTTTTCGCGCCAGGCAATAGCGCCGCACAACCTGCCCGATCGGGCCCTCGGTGGCGATATGCAGGCAATCGGGTTCGGCGCTCTCAATCCGACGCGCGGTTTCGCGCCAGGTCGGGATGCCGCAGCGAATGCTCGGATAGGTCGGCAGCGGAAAGGTCCGAAAGCCTTCCGGCGTCAAAAACTCGATCTCGGCACCGAGCTTGCGAGCATAAGCGGCGAGAGACTGCAGGCTGCGGACGACGCCATTGACCTGCGGCGACCATGCATCGGTAGCGATCAGTACTCTCATCACCGCGTGCCAATCACTACGGCAATCGCATCAGCGGCTGGCCCATGCGAATGACCGCACCCTGGTGTACCGAGCCGCAAAGAACGACGCCCTTCGGTGCGAACACGATGATCGTCGACCCATGTTGGAACCATCCCATTTCTTGTCCTTTGTTGAGGGAGGCCCGGCAGGGAATTTCAGCCTTCCCGCGGTACTGCATGTTCAACAGGACGTCGAGAAAGTGCAGGCGGATGCTGGCGACAAGAATCGCGGCGACCGGCACCAGGGTGACCACGAGCCCGGAAGGGCGCAGTCTCGCGCGAATGACCGCACGCTCGTTCTTGCAAAACAATTTGGAAATCCGGTTGAGCGCGACCGGATTGACGTTCCACGAAGCGCCGGAAATATAGGTGACGTTGTCGACAGTGCAGTCGTACGGCGCATGGAAGCGATGGTACATGGTGGGCGTCAGGCGCAACGTGACGTATTGGCCATTCCGATAAAGTTGGACGAGCTGCGGATCGATCAGCAAATCCTGCAATGTGTAGGGAAACCCTTTGGCTTGGATCAGCTCGTTGCATTCGATCCGTCCGCAGGCGCCGACGATGGCATCACAGGGACTGGTCAAATTGTGCGGGTCGCGGTCGATAGGACGCGCGCCGGCTTTCAGCTCTCGAGTAAAGCACGCGTGCAAGCTCGGGAAGCGTTGCGTTCGCGCATCGCTCAGGTCGAGATCGGCGAACAGCCGCCAGATCGCGATCGAGGCTCGCGCCAGCAAGGGCGCCTCGATCTGGCTGAACCAACCGAAAAGTCAATTCGCCAGCCGATGTGGGATGCGGTTGCTCAACAGAAAGCTGATATCCTCCCGCATCAGGGTTTTGGCGGATTCGGCTCCCATTTGTCACATCATTGTAAAAATAATCGAATAATGACTCCATCCATGGAGGCGCAATCACCAGCATGAGCTTGGCGGCGTCGACGGTCGGCCTGAAGGCGCGGTTGGAGCTGTCGAAGGCAAAGCACCGGTCGCTCGCCGGGCACCCGCGCATCGCCCGATTTGTGGCCTCTCTGGTGCCGTTCTATCAATACGACGAGGCGCGATTCTTCGGCTCCGATGCAGCACCCGACGACATTGTCGCGCAGCGGCGCGCCGATTTTGCGCGGCTCGAGGATCTCTACCGGAAACAATTCGCCAGTACATTGCGGCTGACGGCCGAAGCCACCGAGCTGATCTCGGATCTGCAGTTCACCGAGGCTTACCGCGTTCCGTTTCAATTCAGTCGCCACGTACGCCAGCACTTGCCGGTCGGCGCGTTTCTGCAATCCTCGTCCGGGGTCATGACGACTGACCTCGACGGAAATTCGTTTTACGATCTTACCGGCTCTTACGGCGTCAACCTGTTCGGCTACGATTTCTACAAGGAGTGCATCGATCGTGGCATCGAGCGCGTGCATGAGCTCGGCCCGGTGTTGGGCTCCTATCATCCCCTGGTCGCCGACAATGCCGCGCGCCTCGTGCGCCTGTCGGGCATGGACGAGGTTTCGTTTCACATGTCCGGAACAGAGGCCGTCATGCAGGCGGTCAAACTCGCGCGTTATCATACCAGGCGCAGCCAACTGGTGCGGTTTTGCGGCGCGTATCACGGCTGGTGGGGTGATGTGCAGCCAGGCGTCGGCAATCCGGTGCCGACGCATGAAACCTATACTCTGAAGGACATGTCGGAGGCCTCGCTGCGCGTGCTGCGCAACCGACGCGACATCGCCTGCGTCCTCGTCAACCCAGTGCAAATCATGCACCCGAACAGCGCCGCGCCGGCCAATTCGACGCTGGTCGACAGCACCAGGCAGGCGCATCTCGATCGCGCGGCCTATGCCGATTGGCTGAAACAGCTCCGCGCGATCTGCACCGAGCGCGGTATCGTGTTGATCTTCGACGAGGTCTTTGTCGGCTTCCGCCTCGCACCGGGAGGCGCGCAGGAATATTTCGGCGTGCGGGCCGACCTCGTCACTTACGGCAAGAACTCTCGGCGGCGGCCTGCCAATCGGCGCCGTGTGTGGACGCAAGCATTTGATGAAACGTTTCAGTGAGGATCGGCCGGCCGATATCTGCTTTGCGCGCGGCACGTTCAACTCGCATCCCTACGTCATGGCGGCGATGAACGAGTTCTTGCGACGCCTCGAAGAGCCGGCGATAGCTGCGCTCTACCGCGACCTCGATGAGCTTTGGGATGGCCGCGCCGCGGAGCTCAATCGGCGGCTGCGCGATGCCGGTTTGCCGGTGCAGGTGACTAACCTGTCGTCGATCTGGACGATCTGCTACACGCGGCCTTCGGCCTACAACTGGATGTTCCAATACTACCTGCGGGCGGAAGGCTTGGCGCTGAGCTGGATCGGCACCGGCAGGTTGATCTTCAGCCTGAACCACACGCAGGCCGATTACCAAGCGGTCGCCGACCGTTTCGTTGCCGCGGCCGAAGCAATGCAGCAGGGCGGCTGGTGGTGGGAGGACCCGCTCGCCAGCAACCGAACGATAAGGCGACGGATTCTGCGCGAGATGATTTCCCATCGGTTCTGGTCCCGCCGCGCTCACTGGACGCCACACTAGCTTGCAGGGCGCACACTGAAAGACCCACGTCCCCGCCCCTCAGTGGCTGTGGCCCAACGCCAATTCGTCGTCCTCGATATCGCCGCGCAGCAGATGGTACGGCGCCTTATAATAAAGTTTGATGTCGTGGAACGGGTCGGTCAGAATTTTGACCGCCCAAACCAATCCGGTCTGTAGGTCCCTAATAAAGAACAACTGAACGGACCGTAGTATTACGCCGGCGACTCCGATAAACAGCCAGCACATCCCGATCTGATGGACAAACCCGAGTGCGCTTTCCCACGGCCGGATCATTCCAAAAAACGTCGGCTTGAAATACAGCGGCAGCGGGGATAATGCCCAAATCGAAAGTAACACAACCTTGCGGCGGAGATTATAGCCGACCTTGACCTCTTCTTTGTATTCGTGCGTGGCGTCGTTTACTGCATCGTAGCCTTTCGGCTCAAAGAAGAAATGGCCGATCTGGCGGCTGGTCATCGAAACGATCCATCCGATCATAGCGGCTATCGCCGGATCCCAGAACAGCAAGAAATACGTGAGAAGGAAGCTCGTCGCGCTCAACAAATGAAGCGATTGGTTGACTAGGCTGTGATGATAGTACCGGTGATCGTCCCAGCGCTGAAGTTTCAGCGTCTGCATAAAACCATGCATCCCGAACATCCCTCTTTTGACGAGTATTGGCAAAGTCAGCGGCGAATCGGCCGGTCTGCGGTGCTCACGCTCCTGCCCCCTGTTCGCATTTCACAAATCTCAGGAGCGAGAAATGACCGAACGGCGGCATCGGCCGGCGCTCGATCAGGCGCATATCGGTTCGACGTTCGGTCCAGCGAACGAATCGGTCCCAGCTAAACTCGGAGCGCCATCCGAGCCGGCAAACGATCGGTTGCAGCAATCGTTCGACCAAATGCCGCAAGCCGGCATCCGCACCGATACGGCTGAGGAGAATCATTTCACCGCCGGGCCTGAGCATGCGGGCACACTCGTCGAGCGCTGCCTCGGGGTTTGGCACTGTCGAAATCACGTGATTCGCCACGACGACGTCGAACGAAGCATCGGCGAATGACAGATGCTCCGCATCCATCACCTCCAGCGTCTCGACGTTGGTGAGGGACAGCTCGGCCACCCGCCGCTGCGCTTTGCGGAGCATCTCTTCCGAAAGATCGATCCCGATTATGCGATTCTGACGGGAATAGCCGGGGAGCGAGATGCCCGTGCCGACACCGACTTCGAGAATTCGACCTCCGACCCGCTCGGCAGCGGCGATTGCCGCGCGACGCCCGCGCTCGAACACCGCGCCAAAAACCAGATCGTAGACCGGCGCCCAACGCGCATACGCCTTCCGTAAGCTGATTTCATCGAGTTCTGCGGGTAATTCCTTCGCAACTGCACCTGTCACCAAACCCCTGCCACAGTCATGTCTCAAGATCGCAATAAAAGCCTAGCCGTCCCTTGTTACAGTAAAGTGAATAAACTGTTGCAATTGGGTGGCGAACGCTCTCCAGCGGCGTGAGGCCAGACGCGATAGCCACTGTGAAGTTCAGCAGGCAAGGGCCGGGGCCGGGCGCGGTCTCGTCCGATGCGCTACCCTGGGCGTGCGCGCGAGCTTCGAGCATACAGTGAAGGCGGTTCGGGCCTTCGGCTTGAGCTGGTGCACGAGCCCGATATAAAGCGTTCGGATCTTCACGAAGAAGACCGGAAACGCGTCACAGCGCGAATCGAACTCGCACGATGAATGCAAACGACCCAGCCGGTGGTGAGCAGACACGGTGGGTATAGGAGGCACCCTCATGGAGCGATCAATTCGAACGGCCGCGGCAGCCGGGTCAGGCTGGCATTTCATCTCGCCAAACGAAGCTGGCTTCACATCCGACCTTGAAGCGCTGTTCGACGAGGCAATCGCGGAGAAGCGCGTTTGGAATCTCCACGGGGTCGTCATTGTGCGCAAGGGGAGCCTGGTGCTCGAGCGGTACTTCGAGTGCGACGACGATGCGCGAGGCCGGCCTTTGGGCACTATCGCGTTCAACGCCGATACGCTGCATGATTTGCGTTCCGTGTCGAAGAGCGTCGTCGGCCTGCTCTACGGCATCGCGCTCGCCGACGGGAAGGTGCCACCGCCGGATGCGCCGTTGCTTGCCTCGTTTCCCGAATATACCGATCTCGCCGCCGACCCCGCCCGCAATCGTTGGACCACACACGATGCACTGACAATGACCATGGGGACGGATTGGGATGAACTCAGCGTTCCATATTCCGATCCAACCAACAGCGAGATCGCGATGGACATGGCACCGGATCGCTACCGCTTTGTCCTTGGCGCGCCAGTCGTGATGGAGCCGGGTCACCGCTGGATTTACAACGGCGGCGCGACCGCATTGTTGGCGCGAATCATTGCGAAAGGCACCGGGAAACCTTTACATGATTTCGCGCGTGACACCTTGTTCGACCCTCTCGGGATCGGCCCGACGGAATGGCTTACCGATCGCGGTGGCGAAGCTATTGCGGCGTCCGGCTTACGCATGACGCCGCGCGATCTTGCCAGCATTGGCTTGATGATGCTGAAGGGCGGCATGTGGCACGATCGGCGCGTCGTGCCAGTGGACTGGATCGAGACGTCGACCTCGCCGATGGTCGAGGTCGAAGAGATCCGCCAATACGGCTACCACTGGTATCTGGGCAAATTCGCATTCACCGTTTCAACCGGGCCGCGGTGGAACCGGTCGCGGCTCGAGCGCTTCTGGAGTGCGATAGGCAATGGCGGCCAGCGGCTCTTTGTCTT
The DNA here is from genome assembly GCA_963695605.1 of uncultured Alphaproteobacteria bacterium. Lineage (GTDB taxonomy): Bacteria > Pseudomonadota > Alphaproteobacteria > ATCC43930 > CGMCC-115725 > AP-15. The sequence continues at coordinate 211,445 of CAVOHI010000096.1, forward strand.
TCCCGGCCTCGATCTGGTCGTCGCCATAACCGCCGGCAATTATGATACGCCTGATCAATGGGTTCCGCCGACCGGTGATCCGCGAGGTTGTGCTGCCCAGCGTCTTGTGACCCGGCGCAGAGCGAGCGCATTCCGGAAAACTCGGCCCTGTCTTCATCGCGAACCTGATTCCGCGCCGGGTGTAGTCTCGTCTATCGGCTGAAGCTCGAAGACTGGGTAATGCGACGCCAGATCATTGAAGGCTTCCACCGACGATCCCTGCGGTACTGGGAAGAAGCGCTGCACCTCGCCTGCGAAGCGGTCGAGATAGGCTTTGAGAATCGGCGATCGCTTGCCGCGCGGAAGTTCGCGCACGGCATAGTGGCGGCGTCGCATCGCGCGGACGAGTACGACTTCGCCTGCCGTGCGGGCATTGCGCACCCAGTTGGAATTGCCGCGAGCGCAGATCAGGTAGCGGCGCCCCTGGAACTCGATCGGGTCCACCGGTAGCGAGATCGTCCTGCCGCTCCGTCGCCCGCGTACTTCGAGAACGTAGAAGTGGCCGCGGACCAAGCCGATCCGAACGAGGAATGTGAGAAGACGACCGAAGATCCGCTCGACGGCCCCGGGCTTGAGATAGTTCTGGGCATCCATCGCGCGGCGGGTCTGTGGCCTAGCCCTCTCTGGCGACGAAGTCGAGCGCCTGCGCGGCGATTCGCAGGCCGTGATGGCGCTTCATCGGCGTGTGGAGATAGCGGTTCACGGCGGCGCAGGCCGTCTCGCCCCACGCGGCTTCGGGTGCCGCCTGCAACTCGTCGGCCAACGCGACGAGGACCTTCAGCCGGTGGCAGGCAATGATCGGTTCGGGGATGCCGTGATCGTAGAGCGCCTGCGTCGCGCCGGCGAAAAAGTCGCGGCGATCGCCGACGTGCCAACGCGCCTCATCGTCGACGGCGCGCACATATTTCTGGTTGCGCCCGATGAACAGCGCCAATTGCAACGCAGCTCGCGGCCACAAATCAGGCCGCTCCTCGCAGATGTGGCGGCAGGCATTGGCAAAGGTCAGCGCATGGGTGAAATCGAGCCAGCCGACATTATCGGCAATTGCATTGTCGCTGGCGCGTTCGAATTTGGTGTCAAAATGTAAGAGGTTGAACGCTGCGGCGCCGAGCAGCGCGTCATAGAGCTCGCTCATCGGTCGCCCCGCGCAAGCCAACGTCTGCCGCAATGCGCCGTCGATCGAAAGCCCGATGAAATCGGACACTCGCGCCGCCGCAGCGCCGGACCCGTCCCATTCGGCCAGCGCCGCCGCGTAGCCGCGAAATTCGGGCAGGCGCTCCTCGCGCCTCGCCCGCACCAGCATACGGGTCAACGCGAGCAATACCGGCTCGGCGACCGCTTCGTCCAGCCGTTCGATCAGCTGACCGGCTTTCAGCGTGTAGATCGCGCAATGACCGAAAGCGGCGTAGTGGGCGAGGGCCGCTTCGCCAAAAGCGCCGCGCAGTGATGCGTAGGGCAAGCCTTGCGCCAGCGCACCACGAATATGGGCGATCGCAGCGGCCTCGTCTTCCGCCTCTACAGCCGCAATGAAGCCGGCTCTGTTCCATTCCGCGGCGGTTTCGGGGTAGGGAAATTTGCCTGCACCTTCGGTATCCCAGGCAAGATGGCCGAGCGGTTCGAGCTGGGCCGCGAGCCTCTCGGCCGGCGTCTCGGCGCTGGCGGCGAGCAGCAGCCAATCCGCGGCCGCGGCGTGGGCGTGCGTCATGCCGTCTTCGAGCCGCTCGTTGCAGAAGCGGAAGGCGTGCACCAGTGCCGCGCGCGCATCGAAGCCGGCGCGCTCCAGACGTGCCGCTTCGCGCGCGATGCGCGGCCGGTCGTTATCCACGATCGCGGCCTCGATGCCGCGAAGCGCCCGAGTGCTGCATTCCGCCGCCGGCGGATCGCGGAAGTCGATGAAGATCTCGCCGCTGCGCTCCTCGGCATCATAGGTGCGAACCGGGTCTCGGCCGACCAGCGCCGCGCCGCTCGCGAGGTCGAATTTCCAATTGTGCCAGTTGCAGGTCAGCACGCATCCGGGTCCGATCGTGCCTTCGCTCAGCGGATAGCCTTCGTGCGGGCAACGATTGGCGATCGCGAACACGCGATTTTCCTGCGCGACGACGAGCACCTGCTTGCCGTCGTGCCGCACCAGCTTGCGGCCATCGCTGCCGAGCTCGCTGCGTTTCAATCCAGTCGCGGTAAGCATCTCATCCTCCCATCAGGGCAGCCGGGGTGATCCGGTATGTGCAGCGGCGGGCACCCGTAAGGACGTGGTCGTGACGTTCGATGCGCCAGCCGGGTCCGATAAGATCCTGAAATATTGCCAGCTCGATGCTGCAGAAACCCTGGCAGATCATTGCCGCGGCGCAGATCGGGCAGTGGTCTTCGACGAGCAGAAAGCCCTCTTCGGGCTGCTCTTCGAGCCGCGCCATATAGCCTTCGGCCGAGCGCATATCGGCAAGCGCCGTCAGCTTCTTTGCAATATCGGGTTCGCGGGCGAGCCTCTTGCGGTAGGCCGTGGTGATCTGCTCGCGGCGCCGTTCGAGCAGTTGCGCCAATGCTGCCTCGCCCAGTTCACTGCGGATGGTGCCGATCAGATCGACGGTAAGTTGCGCATGAGTATCGGGAAAGAGCGATGCTGCGCTCCGCGCCAACGACCAAAGCCGCCGGGGGCGGCCTCGACCATGCGTGCGATCGGAATATGCGACGAAGTTCTCGGCGAGGAGCCGCTCCAGACGCTGCCGCACGGCCTGCACGCTGATGCCGAGGCGCCGGGCTAGGGTCTCGGCCTGCGCCTCGCCGAGGCTTTTCAGCTGGAACAGAATCGCGTCGCCCGCCGTCTTCACGCCGTTCCTCTCCGGGGCGAATAAAGCAACATAACTATTGTTTTAAATGGGACTCGGTGTCAATAGCGAATTTCTAGAGCGTTGGCGATTGAGACGCGATCGGCTTATATTCAACCGCAAGAAGTCCCGGACGAAGGAGCATGACGATGGCCGACGGCACCTCTTCGATCGTACCGACGACGCCTGCCGAGGCGGTCACCCCGCGCGGCATCAACCATCTCGTCATCAACGTGCGCGACATCGAGGAGTCGCACAAATTCTGGACCGAGACCCTCGGTTTCAAGCAGGTCGCGTATTCGAAGCGGCGCAATGGGAAGATGCGCTTTTACAGCGGCGACCACGACGGCCGTATGAACCACCACGACATCGCGCTGTGCGAGAACCCGAACCTGCCGAAGCCGCCGGTGGACTGGTCGATGTTCGACCAGCCGGTCGCGATCAATCACATCGCGATTCAGATGCCCAGCCGCGAGGCGTGGTTGCACCAATTGGCTTGGCTGCGTGCGAAGGGCGTCAAGTTCGAGCGCCGCGTCAACCACGGCATGACCCACAGCCTCTACATCGTCGATCCCAACGGCTACGGCGTCGAGGTCCTCTACGAATTGCCGCGCGAGGTCTGGGGCGACAACATCCAGGGCGCGATCGACTACGCAGAGCCGGTGCCGACCGAAGGCGACGAGGCCTTCGTCGACGACACGAACTACCCGATGTTCGGCACCGCGGACAAGACCGCCGAATAGCGCTGCTGCGGAGCTGAACCGGGGCGCCGGCGTCTTCCCGCACGCGTACGCGCGGAGGAGATCAGGATCAAGCTGTTGAGATTCCTGGATTCCGGGTCTGAAAAGCAGGTGGGAGCGGGCGTTAGCGATTTTCGGCATCGTTGGCGTCTAACGGAACGGCTATTTAGGTTCATCGTTCGTTCTTACCCGGCCCGCAGTCAATTCGCCGTCTTGCAGAGCGAAAACTCCCCCGGCCAGGCAGAGCCGCCGCAACTTGGGTGGCCGACGGCTGTTCCACCCCCGACCAGTATCGTCGAAGAGAAACTCGTCTAGGAGACGGTTGTGGACGGGTTCTACGAGAGAGTTGGCTCGCTTTTCGTCGAGGCTTATGACGCGTTCTATAGCGGCGCAGTGCCGCAGATCGCGGGCGATGTGGCGTTCTACGAGCGGGTTGCCGGCCAAACTGGCGGACCTGTCCTGGAGCTTGCCTGCGGCACCGGGCGCATCGCCTTGCCGCTGGCCGAAGCGGGATTGCAGGTTACCGGCGTCGACCGATCGGAAGCGATGCTTGCTACAGCGCGACGCAAGCTCGCCACGGCTTCCGCTTCGGCACAGCAACGTCTCGGTCTGGTCCGTAAGGACATGACTGCGCTCGATCTGGGCCGGCGCTTCGGCTTCGTCTTCGTGGCCTTCCGCTCCTGCGGGCCCTGTTGACGATCGATTTGCAGAGTCAGGCGTTGGAGGCCATTCGCCGACATCTGGAGCCGACCGGCCGGTTGGTCTTGCACTTGTTCGATCCTCGTCTCGACTGGCTGATCGACGCAAACGTGAGATTGCCGGGGCTTTCTGGCACCCATCCTGAGACCGGGCGCCGCTACACGGGCGAGATTCTCCGAACCAATTTCGACCACCTCAACCAAATTCGCCGCGATCTATGGCGTTACGCCGAAATCGGGCCCAACGGCGAGGTGCGTGCTGAGGACACTCGCGAGATGGCCCTGCGCTGGACCTATCGCTGGGAATTGCATCACTTGCTCGAACTCCATGGTCTGGTAGTCGAGGCGGAGTACAGCGATTTCGTCGGATCTGCGCCCGCCTACGGCAAGGAGTTGATCTTCGTCGCGAAAGTCGCGTGACTTCACGCATCGCGTCTTGATCGCGGACAATGCTCCGGCTAAGTGTCAGACAGTCTGAGACCGGTCGTAACGGTTATGCCTGCGGAAATTGGTGCCTACGAGGCCAAGACCCACCTGCCCGCCCTGCTCGAACGAGTTCGCTCGAGGCGAAAAGTTCACGATCACCAAACACGGCCGCCCGATTGCGCGGCTTGTACCCGTCGAGCGCACGGGCCCCGATCGACGGCGCGAGGCGATCGAGCGACTGAAGCTGTTTCGCGAAGGCCAAACCCTGGACGTTCCGTTGAAAGAGCTGATCGGCGAAGGCCGGCGGTGACCGACTTGGTGCTCGACGCATCCGTCGCCCTATCCTGGTGCTTCAAGAACGAAGCGAGCACGGTTGGCGATCGAGTGCTGGAGCGCCTGGAGGCTGAGTTAGCGTCTGTTCCAGCCATATAGCAACTCGAAATTGCGAACGTGCTGGCGTTGAGCGAACGCCGCGGGCGGATCACTCCAGCGAAGAGCAGTGAGTTCATAGCCTTGCTCGAAACCCTGGATGTCGTCGTCGATGACGAGACGCCCTCACGCACCCTCGATCGGGTGCTCGATCTCGCGCGCGCCGAGCGGCTGACGGCGTATGACGCCGCTTATCTGGAGCCGATCTGTGCGATGCCGCCAAACGCCTCGGCGTCAGCGTGCTGCGGGCTGCTTAACGGTCAGTCCTTGAAAGCTCATTGCAAAAAAGATATATTCTGCTGTGACATGGTCGCTGGGCTTTGTGAACGCCGAGGCGCAGGCGGAACCAATGCGATGCCCGAGGGACGTACGGGCGAGCTTCGAGCGTATCGTTAGGCTGGTGCAGGCCTTCGGGGCTCGAGCGGTGCACGAAGCCTATATCAAGCATGTCGAGGGTCCGATCCGGGAAATGCGGCTGCGGGGAAGAGACAGGATTGCGCGCGCCCTCCTATGTGACCGCGACCGGGAGGCGGATGGTGATGCTGCGGGTGTTTACGAAGCAGACCCGAAAAACGCCGCGGCGTGAAATCGAGCTCGCTCGGCGGCATGCGGGGAGGTGAGATGAGCAGGAAGATGATCCCGGTCGAGGAGTCCTTCGCCGCCTGGCGCAAGGATCCCGAATACGAGAAGGCCTACAATGCGCTCGCGGAAGAGTTCACGCTGGCGGCGGCGATGATAGAGGCGCGCGCCCGCGCCGGTCTCACGCAGCAGCAGCTGGCCGAGCGCATGCACACGACGCAGGCGGTAATCGCACGTCTCGAAAGCGGCAGAGTGAAGCCGTCGACGCGCACGCTCGAACGGCTCGCCGCGGCGACGGGCCTGCGGCTGCGGATTTCATTCGAGCCGGCGCCCGTGAGGTGATCAACTGTCTCCCAAGGAGAGTCAGAGAATTATTTTGCAGCTGAAGTGATCGAAATGAGACGGCGAGATTTCATGGGCGTAGTTTGTGGCGTTGCTCTGGCATCGCCCTGTGGTGCCCAGCCTCAGCAACCCGGCAAGGTTTGGCGGATAGGCCACGTGCTCGTGAATCCACCGGAGCGCGGGGGAGCAATCCGGGTGCAAGCGCTCGAAAAGGAACTAGCCGACCTTGGCGATGTTCAGAGCCGGAACATTGACCTCTTACATCGCTTTGCCGGTCCGCAGCAGGAGAAATTGCAGGAGGTCATTTCGTCTTTATCGCCCCAAATCGACCTGTTAGTTGTTTGGGGAACCGTAGGGGGAGTGGCAGCAAAGAGGGTGGCCAGCGGCGTGCCGACCGTGTTTGTGTCGGTAGGAGCCCCGGTCGAAATCGGGCTCGTCCAAAGTCTAGCTCATCCCGGCGGAAACATGACCGGCATAACCTTCGAAGCCGCGACAGGGACATATGGGAAGAGACTGCAGATCCTCAAAGAAATCGTACTGGATCTCAAACGCGTGGCTGTGTTGCGGGCTTTTGGTGACCCAAACGTCGGGTTTGCAATGACATCGCTGGAAGAGGCGGCGCCAGAACTCGGGGTCAGTCTCGTCTCCGTTGACATGAAATCGGCCGACGACCTCGAATTCAGCATTCGCCAAAATCAAAGCCAGTGACGTAGGAGCCGTCTTGGAGATTGCTGGAGCCCTCACCTTCAATCTCGGCGCCGAGACTGCCGATCGCGCCCTCGCGGCCCATCTCCCATTGTGCTCCGCTTTTAGAGAGACGGTCATGGCTGGAGGACTAGTGAGCCTCGGTCCCGATTTTGCGGCAATGATTCGTCAGGCGGCCGCGCAGATCGACAAAATCATCAAAGGGGCCAAACCAGCTGACATTCCCGTCGAGCAGCCGACGAGATACGATCTATACATCAATCTCAAGATCGCGCGTTTGCTGAACCTGACCATCCCGCCGCCATTGCTCGCCCGCGCCGACGAGGTAATCGAATGAGTCGTCTTGGCGTCAACAGCGCGCCCGGGCGCGCAAGGCGCGCCAGATGCGTTCGGGGGTGGCGGGCATTGGGACGTCGGTGACGGCGAGCGGAGCGAGGGCGTCGAGGATTGCGTTCATCACTGTGGGTGTCGAGGCGACGGTGCCGCCTTCGCCGACGCCTTTGGCGCCGAGCGGGTTCGTCGTGCTTGGGACGGGGCTGAAATCGACTGTGATTGCCGGCATCGTGTCGGCGCGCGGGATGCCGTAATCCATCAGACTGCCTGTCAGCAATTGGCCGCTGTCGCGGTCGTAAACTACGTCCTCGTAGAGCGCTTGCCCCGCGCCTTGTGCGATGCCGCCCATGATCTGGCCCTTTGCCAATAAGGGGTTGATTACGGTGCCGCAATCGTCGACGACCGTGTAGCGCTTGAGCTCGGCCGCGCCGGTCTCCGGGTCGATCTCGAGCTCGCAGATGTGGCAGCCATTGGGGAAGCTCGGCATGTCGGAGGAGAAGCCGCCGGCGCCCTGCAGGCCGACCCCGAGCTCCGATGGCAGGCCTACCGGGATGAACGACATCTGCGCGACCTGGGCGATCGGCATCGAGCGGTCGGTGCCGGCGATGGTAAAGGCGCCGTCGGCAAAGGTGATATCGGCAGTGTCCGCCTCCATGAAATGGGCGGCGAAGCGCTTGCCGCGTTCGATGACCTCGTCGGCCGCGGCGCGCAACGCGCTGCCGCCGATCATCATGCTGCGCGAGGCGTAGGTGCCGCGGCCGATCGCGACCTCGTCGGTGTCGGCCTGTAACAGATGGATCTTGTCCTCCGGCACGCCGAGCCAGTCGGCGACCATCTGCGCATAACTCGTCTCGTGGCCTTGGCCGTGCGACAAGGTGCCGGCGACAATCGTCACTTCACCGCTGGGGTCGAAGCGCAATTCCATGCGCTCGTTGAAGACGCCGGTATTATCGACATAGTAGGTGATGCTGCGGCCGCGGTATCTGCCGGCGGCTTCGCTCTGGGCGCGGCGTCTGGCGTAGCCGTCCCAATCGGCCAAAGCCTGGCATTTGGCCATCGCCGCGGCGTAATTGCCGGTGTCGTAGACCCAGCCGGTGCGCGTCTCATACGGGTAAGCGTCTGGGCGGATCAGGTTCTTCTTGCGCAATTCGGCCGCGTCGATGCGCATCTCGCGCGCCGCCCGGTCGACGAGACGCTCCATGATGTAGACGGCCTCGGGCCGGCCGGCGCCGCGATAGGGGACAGTGGGCGCGGTATTGGTGAAGACGAGGCTGCTCGCCACCGCGACCGCGGGGATGTCATAGACGGTCGAGGCGAGCTTCAGCGAAAACACGATCATGACTATACCGGCGCCCTCGATATAGGCGCCCGCATTGTGCGAGCCGGTCCAGCGCAGGCCCAAGAACTTACCGTCGGCGTCGAGCGCCAGCTCGGCGGTGACGTTCTGGTCCCGGCCCTCATAGTCGCCGAGCAATGCCTCGGAGCGCGTCGGGATCCATTTGACCGGCCGGCCGATGCGGCGCGCGGCCCACAGCACGACCGGCTCCTCGGGATAGACGTTGCCCTTCATGCCAAAGCCGCCGCCGACATCGCGTGCGACGACGCGGATGCGGCTTTCCGGCACGTGCAGGATCTGGTGCGCCAGTATCTGACGAACGCCGTGGACGTTCTGCGTGCTGCTGTAAAGCGTCCAGCGGCGGGTGCCGGGGTCATATTCGCCAATGCAGCCCCGCGGCTCCATCGTGACGGCGGTGAGGCGGTTGTTGCGGAGCGAGAGCCTCGTGACATGATGCGCGCGGGCAAAGGCTGCGCTGACTGCGCCTTCATTGCCCAGACCCATTGTGAAGGAGATGTTGTTGGCAGCCCCGTCATGCACCAAGGCCGCGCCGGAACGGGCCGCATCCTCGGCCTGCACGGAAGCCGGCAATACCTCGTAATCGACCGACACCAACTCCGCCGCGTCGCGCGCCTGCGCCTCGGTGGCCGCGACGACGACGGCAACGCGCTCGCCGACGTAGCGCACTTTGCCCTGCGCCAATGGCGGGTGCTTCGTGCGGTAGCCCTCGGGCCCGCCCATGTCCTCGGCCATCACCTCGGGGTCGAGCGTGCCGAGACCGTCGGTCGCCCAATCCTCACCCGTCAAGACGGCGTACACACCCGGCATCTGCTCCGCCGCAGCCTTGTCGACGGCGCGGATCCGGGCATGTGCATGCGGCGAGAACACCAGGACGGCGTGCGCTTGGCGAACCAAATCGATGTCCGCGACATAGCGCCCCCGCCCGGTCAGAAACCGGACATCCTCCTTACGCGTAACCGGTTGTCCGATGCCGAACCGCATGATCGATCCCCTGAGTTCGCTCTGAGCTTACCTCAGAGCGCGGGGACGGTCGATGCGGCGGCTAGCCCGTGTCGGAATTCAGGGGTTGTGGGGAATAGTGACCAACATCGCCGGCGTCGTGTAGGTCTCGACATCCTGGGCAACACCGGGCAGCTCCAGCAGGAAGCGGTCCTTCACCAGCGCATCGGCGGCCGCCTTCACCGCCGCGACATAATTAGCGTTGGTTCCGGCGGCATTGCCATAGCGCTCCTGCAACGATAGGCGCGGGTCGCTGCCGCGCGCCGCCTTGGTCGCCGCAAACGGGATGATCTGGCCATTGGCGTCGCAGCCGTCGACCAGCATGGCGCCGTTGGTCTCGTTTGGTGGGGTGGCTCGCAGGCCCCAACCGGTGTAGGTCGCCAACGGCGCCGCGACATCGGGCACGCGGATGCCGGCGACGTCGTTGCCGTCGGCATCGGTCTTCGGCACCAGGGCCGGATAGGGTGAGCCGAGGGAGTTGGGCGGAATGATCGTCACGATGCCGTCATCGAATTTCGGCCCGAAATCCCAGAGATCGCCGGTATGCAGTATGCCGTTGTAGGTGACCCCCGGGATGTTCGGAAATCCCTCGACCGATTGCGGTGTCGACGCGACCAAAGTAAAGCAGCGGCTGCTGCTTCAACAGGACGCGGCTACGATCATCTCCCAGGCCAACGCCGCCGCCGTTCCCTAACGGCGGCGGTTGCAGCCGCGAGGGCTTGCAGTTTCGCTGCGCGATTGCCGATCTAATGGAAAGAGGCGCCGGCAATCTGTTGCCGCATGACGGCGAGGATGGCCTGGGGCCGCCCGCCGTTGCGCTCGACGACGCCTTCGAGTTGCGAGCGTCCGTTCGCCGCCATGCTCAGCCCATCGATGACAATGTCGCTGATTCTGTAGGATCCATTCTGCGCAGTCAGACGCCAATCAACCTGGATCGGCTGATAACCACCGGACCCCCGGATGATCTTGCTGGAAACGATCGCTCCATCCGGAGCGGACCGGCAGCCGGTCACGCTCGGGCGGCCGCCATCCTCGGCGTAATCCGACAGTTTTTCACTATAGGTGAGCACAACGTAATTCTCGAACAGCCCGAGAAATTCCTGCTGCTCCGTCGGGGTGAAAATCCGCCAAAAACGGCCCAGCACAAAGCGCCCGAGGCCGGGCACGTCGAAGTCCTCTCGGAACAGCTGTTGGAAGCCCGCCAATCTCTGCTCCCGGGAGGTGCTGCTGGTCACTGCCTGCAGCTGGTTGCCGAGGTTATTGATAAACGCGGCTGGATCCGTGCCCGCCCCAGCGGGGATGGACGGCGCCGCCGCTCCAGCGAACAGGACCACCGTGGCGGTCAAAAAGGTACGTCGCAACATCGCAGTCACCCTCAGAGATCTGGTGCGTCAGAGGTAGCAGCTGTGCAATAAATCGAGTGTGAAGCAGGTCACAGTTAACCCTGTTTTGCTCGATCCAGCCCTCTCGCGCCTTCAGATAGAAGCGAACCGCCGACGCGCTACTAGGAAACCTTGTAGGGTAATCGTCGAATATTCTGCAGCGCAAAATGTCGGGAAGTTGCAGTACGAGCGTTGCCGCAAGTTGCCGATACGTTCGCTTTTAGTCGTCTTCGGTCACTCCGACGATAGAGAACGAGCAGCGCCGCCATCCGCGGCTCGTTCATCTGAATGCCGACCGGCAGCAGGTGACACGCGGCTGCGTCACTTCGAACAGCCCGGCCTCGATCCGGTAGCGATCGCCAATGCACACCTTGTCGTCGGAGAGGCCCTCGACGGTGAAGTTCTCGCCGAATTGTCCAAAGGTGAAGTCGCTACGCCCGAACTGATCTTGCCAATGGCGATAGGAGGCAATCTGATAGAAGCTCCGAGCCAAATTCCGTTAACTATTTTTTGGCGAAAATTTTCAAGAAGCTTTAAGTTTGCCCTGCAATTTTTGCATGAGTTCCACTCCAAAAGAGGATGGCAAGGTTGCTCACGCTTTTTTTGTATCTGATCAAAGACGAGTTGGGCGTCACGGCGATCGAATACTCGCTGATCGCCGTATTGATCGCGGTCGCGGCGATCGCTGCCTTTACACTGGTGGGGACTAACCTAAGCACTACCTTCAGTTACGTCGCAAGCCAATTGTAACACCAACAATGACCGGAGGCGGCGTCGAGTCTTCGAATTTCGCCGACGCCGCTGTCTGGCGCCCGACAGCTCGGCAGAGAGACGCAGCATTTTACGTGCCGGCAGGGAATTTGGAGGCTTCGCTAGGCCGACACAGCCGCCACTTCCACGGGCACCACGGGCTGGGCTTCGCGCAAGTGGCAGGCGACGTGGTGGCCGGGGAGGATTTCGCGCATCTCCGGCTCCTCCTTGGAGCAGCGGGCGAAGGCGTAGGGGCAGCGGGTGTGGAAGCGGCAGCCCGCGGGCGGGTTGATCGGGCTCGGCACGTCGCCTTTGAGGATGATCCGCTTCTTCGCGGCCTCGGGGTCGGGGACCGGCACCGCCGATAGGAGCGCCTCGGTGTAGGGGTGCTGCGGGCGGGTGAAGAGGGCGCGCTTGTCGGCGATCTCGACGATCTTGCCGAGATACATGACCGCGATGCGGTGGCTGATGTGCTCGACGACGGCGAGGTCGTGGGCGACAAACAGGTAGGAGAGGCCGAATTCGCTTTGCAGGTCGCCCAATAGGTTGATCACCTGCGCCTGCACCGAGACGTCGAGCGCCGAGACCGGCTCGTCGCAGACAATGAGGCTCGGGTGCAAGGCCAAGGCGCGGGCGATGCCGATGCGCTGGCGCTGGCCGCCGGAGAATTCGTGCGGGTAGCGGTCGAGCGCCTCGGCGCGGAGCCCCACTTTGAGCGCCAATTCCTCGACCCGCTCCGCCAATTCGCGGCCGCCCGAGACGCCGTAATTGACCAATGGCTCGCCGATGATGTCGCGGATGCGCAAGCGCGGGTTCAGCGAGGAATAGGGGTCCTGGAAGACGACCTGCAGTCGGCGGCGCCAAGGCCGCATCTGTTGGCGCGTGAGGCGGTCGATGCGCGTGCCGTTGACGCGGACCTCACCCGCAGTCGGGTCGATCAGCTTCAGGATCGCCTTGCCGGCGGTCGACTTGCCGCAACCGCTCTCGCCGACGAGCCCCAGGGTCTCGCCCTCGGCGATGTCGAAGGAGATGCCGTCGACCGCATGGACCTGCCCGACCGTGCGCTGCAACAGGCCCTTCTTGACCGGGAAATGCTTGACTAACCCGCGGACTGAAAGCAGCGGCTCGGCCAATGTCATGCCGCGGCGACCCGGTCGGAGTGGAAGCAGGCGGCGAAATGACCGGGCTCCTTCTCGTCGAAAGCCGGCATTTCGCGGCGGCATATGTCGGTCGCAAAGGCGCAGCGCGTCTCGAACGGGCAGCCGGGGATCGCCTCCCTGAGCGACGGCACGGTTCCCGGCGATCTCGGCGAGCCGCGGCGCCCGCTCATGGTCGAGCGAGGCGCCGAGCCGCGGCACCGAGGCGAGCAGCCCCTTGGTGTAGGGGTGCAACGGGCGGCGGAACAGCCTGCCGACCGGTGCCTCTTCGGCCTTGCGCCCGGCATACATGACGACGACGCGCTGCGCCATCTCGGCGACGACGCCGAGATCGTGGGTGATCAGCACGATCGCGGCGTCGATCTTCTGCTTCAGCTCGCGCATCAGATCGAGGATCTGCGCCTGGATCGTCACGTCGAGCGCGGTCGTCGGCTCGTCGGCGATCAGCAGCTTCGGGTTGCAGGCGAGCGCCATCGCGATCATGACCCGCTGCCGCATGCCGCCCGACAGCTGGTGCGGGTATTCGGTATACGGCGCCGTTGCGCCTCGGGGATATGGACGAGGCGCAGCATATCGACGGCCCTGTCGAGCGCCGCCTTATGGTCGAGCCCCTGGTGCAGGGTCAGGGTCTCGGCGATCTGCCGGCCGATCGTCAATACCGGGTTCAGCGACGTCATCGGCTCCTGAAAGATCATCGAGATCTCGTTGCCGCGGACCTGGCGCATCTCGGCTTCGCTGAGGCCGAGCAGATCGCGGCCGGCAAAGCGGATCGCGCCGGAGACGATGCGGCCGGGCGGCGACGGGATCAGGCGCAATATCGACAGCGCGGTGACGCTCTTGCCGCAGCCGCTTTCGCCGACGATCGCCAGGGTCTCGCCCGGGAATGACGTGGAAACGAGACGCCGTCGACCGCGCGCACCACCCCGTCGCGGGTGAAGAACCAGGTCCGCAGATCGGCGATGTCGAGGATCGGCTCGACTGCCGCGGCGCGGAGCCTTCGGGACGGTAGCGACGTAGGCAGCCTCGGGCATGCGCTACATGCGCCGCGCCAGGCGCGGGTCGAGCGCGTCGCGCAGCCCGTCGCCGAGCAGGTTGATGGCGAGGACGGTGATCGACAGGAACGCCCCGGGGATCAGGACGATGTAATAGGCGACCTGAAAGAGGCTGCGGCCCTCGGCCATGATGTTGCCCCAGCTCGGGATGTTGGGCGGCGTGCCGGCGCCGAGAAAAGACAGGATCGCCTCGACGATCATCGCCGAGGCGGCAACGAAGGTGCCCTGCACGAGGAGCGGCGGCAATGTGTTGGGCAGGATATGCCGCCACAGGATGCGGAAAAATCCGGTGCCGCTGGCATGGGCGGCCTCGACGAAGGGCAGCTCGCGCAAGGTCAGCACGACGCCGCGGACAAGCCGCGTGACCCGCGGCACCTCGGCGACGGTGATCGCGAAGATGACGTTTTCGAGGCTGGCGCGGGTCAGCGCCATCAGCGCGATCGCGATCAGGATCGCCGGGATCGACATCAGCCCGTCCATGATCCGCATCACGATCGCGTCGGTCCAGCGGCTGAAGCCGGTGACGAGCCCGATCAGGAGACCGAGCGCCGTGCTCAACAGGGCGACGCTGATCCCGACCGTCAGCGATATCCGCGCGCCGTAGATCGTGCGGCTGTAGATGTCGCGCCCGAGCATGTCGGTGCCGAACCAATATTGCGCCGACGGCCAGCGCAGCCGCCGGATCGGCGACAATGCCTGCGGGTCGACCGTGCCGAGATAAGGGGCAAAGATCGCCATCAATGCCATCAGACCAAGCAAGGTCGCGCCGATGACGATCGTCGGGTGGCGGCGGATAGTGTCCCGAACGCCGCGTTTGCGCACGGACGGAGCGGCGAGAACGGCGAGATCGGTTGGCGCGACGGTCATTGCGGTGCCGGGCCTCAGTAACGGATGCGCGGGTCGAGGAAGGTGTAGCTGAGGTCGACGAGCAGATTGACCAGCACGTAGGCGGCCGAAAAGACGAGGATGATCCCCTGGATGATCGGATAGTCGCGGCGCAGGATCGCATCGACGGTCAGCCGGCCGAGACCCGGGATCGCGAACACCGTCTCGGTGACGACGACGCCGGAGATCAGCGAGGCGACGCCGATGCCGATGATCGTCGCGATCGGCACGGCCGCGTTCTTCAGCGCGTGGCCGATCAGCACCTTGTCGTTCGCCAAACCCTTGGCTTGAGCGGTGCGGATATAGTCCTGCGCCAACACGTCGAGCATGCTGGCGCGCGTCATGCGGGCGATCAGCGCGGCAAAGACCGCGCCGAGGGCGAGGGTCGGCATCACGATGTGCGAGAGGAACGGCCCCAAGCCGCTGCCGATCGAGACAAAGCCCTGGACCGGCAAGAGATCGGCTGAGATCGCAAAGACATAGATCAGCAGATAGGCGAGCACGAAGACCGGCACGGAAAAACCCAGCACCGCGAAGACCATCACCACCCGGTCGATCCACGAGCCGGCCTTCCACGCCGCGAGCACGCCCATCGGGATCGCCGCGAGAACCGAGACGATAAGTGTCGAGATCGTCAGAGTGATCGGTGGGCTCGATCCGCTGCGCGATCAGCTTGGAGACCGGCAGGTTGGTGAAGATCGAGATGCCGAGATCACCGTGCAGCAAGGCCCAGACCCAGGTCACGAACTGGATGTAGAGCGGTTGGTCCAGCCCCAGCTTCTGGCGGATGCGGGCGATGTCGTCCGCTGTCGCCGTGTCGCCGGCTATGATGGCGGCGGGGTCGCCGGGGCTCAGATGCAACAGCGCGAAGACGAAGAGCGCGACCACCGCCATCACCGGGATGGTCGCCAGAATCCGTCTGATGATGTAGGCGAACACGCGCTACGGCCTTCATTTCTTCTCGACGTTCCACAGAAAGACGACCGGCGCGATGATGATTCCTTCGAGGTTCTTGCGGTAGGCGGTCGGCGCGACGAACTGGCCGGTCGGCACGTAGGGGACGTCGTTGGTATAGGCCTCGACCTGGATATCGGCGGCGAGCTTCTTCTGCGCCGCGAGGTCGGGCGCCTTGAACCAGGCGTCGATCAGCTCTTCGATCTTCGGGTCGGTCGGCCAGCCGAACCACGCTTTCTCGCCGTTGGCGCGGAGCGGGAGGTTGACCGCCGGCGAAAAGAAGTCCGGGGCCGAGGTCCAGGTGTGGAAGATGCTCCAACCGCTTTTTTCGACCGGCTCCTTCGAGGTGCGGCGGGTGATCAGGGTGCCCCAGTCCATGGCCTGCAATTCGACATTGAGCCCGGCCTTGCGCAGCGCGTCCAATGTCACCAGAGCCTGGCCCTGCACGATCGGCTGGTCGGTGGCCGACAGCAGCACGATCTTCTCGCCCTTGTAGCCGGATTCCTGGATCAGCTGCTTTGCCTTGGCGAGGTTCGGCCCGTTGAGCAGGGCGTCGGCGCCGGCATTGGTTTCGAACGGCGTGCCGCAGCCGAACAGCGCGGCGCAGGTCTTCCAGTATTTCGGGTCGCCGGCCGCCGCGCCCATGTAGTCCTTCTGGTCGACCAGGTTCAGCACCGCCTCGCGCAGTTTCAGATTGTTGAACGGCGGCTGAATGTGGTTGAAGCGCAGGATCCCGTGGTTGCCGAGCGGATCGACCGTCGTGACGGTGATGTCCTTGTTGGCGGCAAAGAGCGGGACGAGGTCGGCCGGCGGCTGCTCGTACCAATCGGCCTCGCCGGCATTGAGGGCCGCCGCGGCGGTCGCGGTGTCGGGAATGTAGAGCCACTCGACACGGTCGACCTTTGCCACCTTGCCGCCGGCGGCGAAGCTCGGCGCCTCCTCGCGCGGCACGTAGTCGGCGTTCTTGACAAAGACCGCCTTGTGGCCGGGTTCCCATTCTTCTTTGACGAATTTGAACGGACCGGAGCCGATCGCCTCAGGGATCTGCTGGTAGGCGTCGGTCTTGGCCAGCCGCTCCGGCATCATGAACGGCACGTTGCTCGAGAGCTTGCCGAGCGCATCGAGGATCAGCGGGAACGGCGATTTCAGCTTTATTGTGAAAGTCTTGTCGTCGACCGCTTGCATCTCGCCGACGGCTTCCATCAGCTTCTGGCCGAGCGTGTCGCGCTTGCCCCAGCGTTCGATGGAGGCGATGCAATCGGCGGCGCGCACCGGCTGGCCGTCATGCCACTTCAAACCGTCGCGCAGGACGAAGCTGTAGGTCAGTTTATCGTCGCTGGCAGTCCAGCGATCGACCATTTGCGGCTGCGGCTTGAAATCCTTGTCGAGCGCGAACAGCGTGTCAAAGACCAGATAACCAAAATTGCGCGTTACATAGGCCGTCGTCCAGATCGGATCGATGCTGCGCAAATCCGCCTGCGGAATGAACCGCAAAGTCTTTTGCGGGTTGCTCTGGGTCCACCCGACCGAAGGGACGAAGAAAGCAACGATTACCGCCGCTGCCGCCAAACGCAACGTGTGCGTGAAGGAAATCATGCTTCCCCTGTCCGCATGTTGTTCCGGCGAACTTACGCGATCCATGTCAGGGACGACAATGCAAAAGCTGGGCCGCAGAATCCCTCCCCGTCCCGCGGCGGGGGCGATAAGATGAGGGCGGAGCAAGCATGGCCAGCGGAAACGATGTTGCTAATGCCTCGGCGGTTTCACTGCTCGACCTCTACCGCCGGAGGGAGCTGTCGCCGGTCGAGGCGACACGGCTGATCCTCGATCGGGTCGATGCACTGCAGCCCAGGATCAACGCGTTCTGCATTGTGGATCGGGACGGCGCGTTGGCGGCGGCGCGTGCATCCGAGCAGCGCTGGTTGCGCGGCGAAGCGGTCGGGCGGCTCGATGGCGTGCCGGTGACGATCAAGGATTTGATCCTGATGCGCGGCTTCCCGACCCGGCGCGGCTCGCGCCTCGTCGAGCCGGATCAGGACTGGTCGGAGGATGCGCCGGCGACGGCACGGTTGCGCGAGGCCGGCGCGGTAATAATCGGCAAGACGACGACGCCCGAATTCGGCTGGAAGGCGTTGGGCGACAGCCCGCTGACCGGGATCACCCGCAATCCCTGGGACCTCTCGCGCACCCCCGGCGGCAGCAGCGCCGGAGCGGCGGCGGCCTGTGCCGCCGGGATCGGGCCGTTGCATGTCGGCAGCGATGGTGCAGGCTCGATCCGCATCCCGAGCGCCTTCACCGGCGTCTTCGGATTGAAGCCGAGCTTTGGCCGGGTGCCGGCCCATCCTCCCTCCCCGATGGGCCTCTTGGCGCATATTGGGCCGATCGCCAGAACCGTCGCGGACGCGGCATTGATGCTGACCGTCCTGTCGGGCGCCGACCACCGCGATCCCTATGCTCTGCCGCCTGAGGACAAGGATTATCTCGCGGGGCTGGAAGAAGGCGTGCGAGGCTGGCGGATCGCCTACAGCCCGACCCTCGGCTACGCGAAGGTCGATCCCGAAATCGCCGCCGCAGCGGCGGAGGCTGCGCGACATTTCGAGACGCTTGGCGCCATCGTCGAACAGGTCGATGCGATCTTTGATTCGCCGCGCGACGCGCTCTTCAAATTGTGGGCCGCGGGCGCGGCAAAACTCCTCGCGGCGTTTCCCGCTGACCGGCGTGAAGTGATCGATCCCGGGCTGGTCGTGACAGCGGAGGAGGGCGAGCGGATCAGCGCCGTTGACTATCTCGGCGCCGACCTCGTCCGGACTGCGCTCGCCCGGCAGATGGCCGAGTTCCATCGGAATTACGATCTGCTGGTGACGCCGATGATGCCGGTCCCGGCCTTACCGGTCGGCCAAGATCTGAACGATCCCACGGCCGAGCGGCACTGGATCGACTGGTCGCCGTTCAGTTATCCGTTCAATATGACCCGCCAGCCGGCGGCCAGCATTCCTTGCGGGCTGACCAGCGCGGGGCTGCCCATCGGTCTGCAGATCGTCGGCCCGCTCTACGCCGATGATCGCGTCTTGCGCGCCGCACGCGCCTTCGAAATGACGCAGCCGGAACGCCGCGCACCACTTGAACCTTGAGAGGAAGAATGCCGGAAACCGACGAGAAGACGATACTTCGTGAGACCCTTGCGGCGATCTCCGATATTCTCGGCCCCGAGCACGATGGCCTGACGGTCGAGCGCGCGGTTATTGGCCTGTTCTTCACCGGGGTGAAGCTCAGCAACGGCATTGCCGGGGCCTGCGCGACCCCAATCAAGACGATCCCCGAGGCGGTTTGCTGTCCGACATCGGCGATGGCCATGCCGTTTCCCGGCAAGCTGCATGGCCGGCCGGCGCTCGACCTCGCCAAGGAGGCGCTCGGCGATCACGGCATCCGCCGCGCCGTCGGGATCGCGGCGATCAACGCCCTCGCGGATACCTGCTGGCGCCGCCGTCCGCATCCGGAGACCGAGCTGCGCCTCGGCATCGATGCGTTCGATGCGACGGAGATGCGCCCCGGCGACAAGGTCGTCGTCGTCGGCGCGTTTGTGCCGTTCCTGCGCGAACTCAAACGGCGCCGTCAGCCTTTTCTGGTGCTCGAACAGGATCCAGCGACCCTCAAGCCGGACGAGCTGCCGTTCTTCCGACCCGCCAATGAGGCGTCAACGGTCGTTCCCGAAGCCGATGTGCTGCTGATCACCGGCACCACTCTGATCAACGACACGCTCGAAGAACTGCTGCACCTGGCGAAGCCGGCGGCTCGGGTGACGATGGTCGGCCCGACGGTCAGTCTGTTGCCCGACGCGTTTCTGCGCCGCGGCGCCGACATACTCGGCACGGTTCGCATCACCGCGCCGGACGAATTTCTCGAAACGCTCACCGAGGGGGGCTCCGGCTACCACTTTCTCGGCCGTTCGGCGCAGAAGGTCGTGCTCGTCAGGCGCGCGGCGGCCGAGGTCGCGGCCTAGCTCGAGCTGCGGAAGGTGAAAAATACATACGCCGGTTATTTGCGCCTGCAGCAGCTCCTTTCGGCGCAGAAGCTGCAGACCGGCTCGGATGACGAGCTGCTGTTCATCATTATTCATCAGCAGCACGAGCTGTGGTTCAAGCTCGTCATCCACGAGCTCGATTGCGCGATCAGATCTTTGATGAAGGAAGAAGCACAGGACGCCGATTGCATCATCGCCTTCAAGCGGCTGTCGCGGGTCAGTCACGATACAGCACATCCTGATCTCGTCGTGGGACGTTATGGCGACGTTGACGCCGGACGAATTTTTCCTGTTCCGCGAGACGGTGGGCCGCGACGGCGCCTCGGGGTTCCAGTCGGTGCAGTACAGAATCTTGGAATACAAGCTGGGGCTGAAATACCGTTTCGTCGATTTCGAGCTGCCCGGCGGCCGGACGCAAACCATCGACGTGTTCGAGAATGCGCAGGACGAGGAGGAAAAAGAGCGACTGCGCGCCGCGTTGGCTGCGCCGGCCATTTACGACGCGGTGATCTCATACATGGCGCAGAGCCCTGCCGACGTTCGGCATCGAGGACCCGCGCGCGGGAGACTACTCGCACAAGCACGCGAGAAACGCGGCGGTGTTCAAAGCGTGGAGCTATATCTATCGAAACCGCACCAGCGCGCCGGAGTTGTACCAGCTCGGCGAAAAGCTGATCGATCTGGAAGACGCGTTTCGCAAATGGCGCTTTGCGCATCTCGCGACGGTGTCGCGCGTTATCGGCAGCAATACCGGCACCGGCGGGTCGAGTGGATTGCGGTATTTGCGCGCAGCCGCCAACCAGCTCTTCGAGGATCCGATGTACCCGGAGCTGTGGGACGTGCGCAGCGAAATGTTCAGCCGCCCGCAGGAATTCGACCTCGCCGCCGCCGGCTACGGCTCCAGCGGCCCGACTCGAAACTCATGAGGGAAGCCGCACAGAAGAATGCCGCGGACCAAGCAGCGCCTGCGTCAAATTCGTTTTTGTCACGCAGGCGCTCCCGGCTATGCTGTTGCCGGGTCATTGGAGTCCACGCGGTGCTGTTTAGCGACCGGTTGGATTTCAGCGATGGCGGCAGGGAGCCAACACCGCTCCTTATGAAAGCCCGCGTCCGCGAGGACGGGGGGCCGACGACCCACCCGGACGCCGCGTTCATAAATCAAGAGTTTCGGGAAAATTTCTTGCCCCTGCGGAGGCGCAGCAGACCGAGGCCCGACGGCGACGGGCGGAGGGTGCTACGCTTGCCGAACTCGCGCACAGCTACCGCGTGGGAAAGAGCACGATTTCCCGGCTGACGGCTTGAGAGACAAGGAGGAGGCTGGCGACGAGGGAGGGTGGAGTGTCATGTCTCTAAGAAATTGGTACCGAGGATTGATCGGAGCACAAGACGAAGTATCTTTGACTTACAGTCTTAATGGGACTGAAAAGGTCAACTACGGCGAAATAGATCAAGTAATGGATCGGCTAAAATTGATTAGCTCTGCCCTTGCGCTTTTCCCTATCAAAAATTCGTCGGCTGCCGAGACACCAATGCAAAAGCTGATGTACCAGTTTACCGACGGAATGACAGAAGAGCAGGCAAACGCAACGTTCGACGGCGTTGTTGAACTTATGAAATTGCTGAACAATGGCAGCGAAGAGCCATACCATGCAGAAGGGGCTCTCAAGATCACGAGCGCTGGTGCATTGCTGACTCAGGACGGGACCGATATCGGGTTTCCCTTCCAAGGTGCCACCCAAAAGATGCCAGATGGCTACACGCAGCAACGTATTGCCGAGAAGATAGGAGAGGACCTTCACCTCAGACTGTTGGTCGATGGCGGCAAGGAAGTCACTTCCGTTTTGCATATGGATCATCGGCCGGTCGACCGGCAAGATCAGCTTTTCCCTGAAAGAAGCCCGGTACTGGCAGGTCAAGGATTACGGCCGCGTTCTGCTGAACCAAATGATCGAGGCCTCAGGTAAGGTGCAGTAACCGATCAAGGCGTCGCGACGCAAAGCCTGTTTCTCGCCTCTAATCACTGGTTAAAAGCGGTTGAAAACACAACATCTTAGAAATGCCGTGATTCACCCTCAACGGAGATTCGCGAGCCGTTTTTCCAAATTCGACAACTCTAATGACATCGCGAGGATTCCCGATCAAACGACCGAGCACATAACGAGGAAGTCACGACCGAAACGAACGACTGGATCACTAAGCCGCCGCCCAAGGGTGGTTCTGTAATCGACGTGCAGTTTCCTGACGGGACGAAAGCGAAGGCCAAATGGAACGCCCAAGCCAGTCAGTGGGAAGTGTCCTACAAAGGCAAATGGAGAAACATGAGATATGCTCATGGTAAACGCGATCCGTGTGTTTGGTGGTAGTAAGCAAGTTTTTCACCATTCACCAACTCTGACGCATGCGCCTACCGACTGCCCAAGTTTTTCAGACGCGCCATGAACGATTGTTGCAACAGAAATAGGTGATGGCAATTCCACGGATTCTCCCCAGTCAAGTCGTGGCGGCGATTAATAGTCTCTTCGGCCCCTCGCGCAACGAGCTAAATGTGGGAATGATAGGGATCGTCCAGAGGGACAATGTGCGGACACTTCTGTCGTTGCTCCGCCAAGTGCCAGACGAGCTGATTACCGTGCCCTTCACTGACTACACCGAATATCTGCAATGTCAGTCTTCTCTTACTTCGGCCTTGAGCGTATGGGATGTGGGAGATCAGGGGCCGCCTGTAAGGAACGTTAACGGAAAAGACCCGGTTGAGCGTATCCGGCACATACTGGCCGTTTGCCCCAACGAGCACCCGCCACCCTATCCCGATCTTGGCTTCATATCGGACGACACTGCCCGAGCGAATGTCCAGCAAGACATACGAGCTGCCTGGATTGATTTCGGGTCTCACGAGTGGAAGGGCGCAACCGTATTTGCGGCTGCCGCTGTAGAGGCGTTGCTGTTCTGGGCGTTGAAGTGCCGCGCCGATGTTGAGCGGCCGGAAGAATTGGATAAGTGGCATTTGCCACAATACATTAACGAGGCTGAACGGCTCAGAAGTCATAGCCAAGGCGACGGCTGACCAGGCCCGGCTAGCAACCGACGCGCGCAATCTCATTCATGCCGGGAAAATGGCTAGAACCGGCCTCACGTGCACCAAAGCGACAGCACTTACATCTCTCGCAGCCCTTGTGGCCGTACTCGACCACCTGCGGTGATGAAGGGTTGTAGGGCGCGCCGGTATCAGACGCCACGGGGCTGATCGGGGTTGGACAAAGGCAGATTTACTGTCTGCTCGATGCATTTCGAGCTCGCGGTGCGACTTTAGTCGTCATGGCCTGACTTCGATCCGGCCATCCCACGCGGCGGCCACCGACTGGATCGATCGCAGCGAGGTGCGCCGAACCGAGGGGGTCGTAGAGCCTTGAGCGTAGATCATCACGCAATTACCATAATCGTATTATACAGTTCACGTGTTCGAGCCCTCGGCGGGTGAAGATTTGCGATTGAAGGAATTGGCGATGCCTGATCTCGACCAGATAAAACAGGCGGAACAGGGGGTGCTAGACCGGCGCCGGCGCTTTGCTAAGGGACGGTCGGGCAATCCCGCCGACCGGCCGCGGCCGCGCGGCTGCCGCGACCACGTCAACCGCGCTGCCCGGCTATTGCCCGCCGGCGAGGGCGAAGCGCCGACCCGCAAAGCCGTCGAGCTTGCGCTCGCGGCGACCGGCGGCACTTGCGGTAACCCTGCCGCGCTTCCCGCGCTCGGTGGATCGATTGCTTCGCGGAGCCTGTCCTCGGGCGGCGCGACGCGCCGGCCCGTGGGCTCGCAATGACCCGGCCGGCGGGTCGCAGAGACTCACATCGTGACCATTGTATTCCGGGTGGAGAGCTGGTATCCAGCGGCATGGTTTGCTTCGCGCAGTCATCGATTTGGTGGTGGCCCGTCTAACAAGGCGGCCACTCGCGTTTACTTTCACTGAGGCCGCCTAGGGATACCGGGCGGCCTTCTCAATTCGGGACGGACCTACCCGGGCCCGGGCGATCCCAACCCAGAGGGATCCCCATGAAACGCACCAGCTACATCACCAATGGCGGTATCCGCGTCACGCGGGAGATCCGCGATCACAATTACCAGCCGGCCGATACGGCGCTGGCCACGTCGCTCGACGAGCGGCGCGGTGTGTTGTTCTCCTCGAGCTTCGAGTTTCCCGGCCGTTACACGCGGTGGGACATGGGGTTTGTCGACCCGCCGCTGGTCTTTACCGCGCGCGGTCGCTCTTTCTCGATCGACGCGCTCAACGAGCGCGGCCGCATTCTGCTGGCCCCGGTTGTAACGAGGCTCGGCTGCCTTGCCGCAACCCGCTTCGAACGGATCGGGCCCGACCGGATATCGGGGGACATCGAGCAGAGCGAGCAGCGCTTCCCGGAAGAGAGCCGCAGCCGGCAGCCCTCGGTGTTCTCGGTTCTGCGCGCGTTGATCGATCTGTTCGGCAGCGCCGAGGACCAGCACCTCGGGCTCTACGGCGCCTTCGGTTACGATCTGGTGTTCCAGTTCGAGCCGATGGAGCTGCGGCTGCCGCGGCCCGATGACCAGCGCGATCTCGTCCTCTACCTTCCCGACGAGATCCTGGTCGTCGACCACATGCGGCAGGTCACGGCGACCCATCGGTACGAATTCGATGTGGGGGGCGTTTCGACGCGCGACTTACAGCGCTCGACCCCGCCGGCTCCTTATGGCCTCCATGATCTCCCGGCCTGCCGCCCGAACGAGAGCGACCATGACCCCGGCGAATATGCCGCGTTGGTCGAGCGCGCCCGAGCAGCCTTTATGCGCGGGGATTTGTTCGAGGTCGTGCCCGGCCAGCTCTTCGCCGATCTTTGCGCCGACCCGCCGAGCGTCGTCTTTCACCGCCTGCGCCAAGCCAATCCGGCTCCCTACGGCGCATTGATCAACCTCGGCGAGGGGGAGTTTCTGGTCGCCGCCTCGCCCGAAATGTATGTCCGGGTCGAGGGAAAGCGGATCGAGACCTGCCCGATCAGCGGCACGATCGCGCGCGGCCGTGACCCCGTCGAAGATGCCGCGCGCATTCGGGAATTGCTCAATTCCGCTAAGGACGAGAGCGAGCTCACGATGTGCACGGACGTCGACCGGAACGACAAGTCGCGAGTTTGCGTGCCTGGTACCGTACGGGTCATCGGGCGACGGCAGATCGAGCTCTATTCGCGGCTGATCCACACCGTCGATCATGTCGAGGGCGTGCTGCGTGAGGAGTTCGACGCGTTGGACGGTTTCCTCAGCCATGCCTGGGCGGTGACCGTGACCGGGGCGCCCAAACGCTGGGCGATTCGCTTTATCGAAGAGGAGGAGCGTTCATCGCGCCGCTGGTATGGCGGCGCCATCGGCCGAGTGACGTTTGACGGCAACATGAACACCGGCCTGACCCTGCGGACGATCCGCATGAAGGACGGCGTTGCCGAAGTCCGTGCCGGGGCGACGTTGCTTTACGACAGCGACCCGGAGGCGGAAGAAGCCGAGACCCGCCTAAAGGCGGCCGCGATGTTTACCGCGATCCGCGGGACCAAGGCAGCGCCCGCCCCCCGCGCCGCGACGGCAGCCGAAACCGGCAAGGGTCGCCGGGTGCTGTTGATCGATCACGAAGACTTCTTTCGTCCACACCTTGGCCAATTACATCCGCACGACCGGCGCGGAGGTCGTGACGATGCGGCCCGGATCTGGCTCGCGCCGAGCTGCGGGGTGGGCGGCGATCACGATCTCGATCGTGCTGTCGCCGGGACCAGGCCGGCCCTCCGACTTTCGCGATGACCGAGACCCTCGATCTCGCGGTCCAGCGCCATTTGCCCGTGTTCGGCGTCTGCCTCGGCCTGCAGGGGATCGTCGAGTATTTCGGAGGCTCGCTCGCGGTACTCGACCCGCCGATGCACGGCAAGCCATCACCGGTCCTCGTGCGCGGCGGCCGGCTGTTGCGCGGCCTGCCGAGCCAGTTCATCGTCGGGCGGTATCATTCATTGCATGCCCGGCGCAGCACCTTGCCGCCGGAACTTTCGGTCACCGCCGAAACCGAGGACGGCGTCGTGATGGCGATCGAGCACCAACGCCTCCCGATCGCCGCGGTGCAGTTTCACCCGGAATCTGTCATGACACTGCGGGACGAAATCGGCATGCCGATCATCGCCGCGGCTATCTCCGCGCTTGCCTCCTACCCGCCGACGGCGCCCTGCGTCTCGACATACACCGAATAGACCGACTGGCTCGCCGCCATGAACAGCCGGTTGCGTTTGCGGCCGCCAAAACACACATTGGCGCAGCGCTCGGGCAGCATGATGCGGCCGATCATTTTGCCGTCGGGCGCGAACACCGCGACACCGTCTTCTGCCTCGCCGCCGGACCATCCACACCACAGATTGCCGTGCACGTCGACGCGGATGCCGTCGGTGCCGCCCGGCTCGGCTGCGCAGAACTCCCGCCGGTTGGCGGTGTTGGTGCCGCTTTCGACGACGTCGTAGACCTGCACCGTGCGCTGTCCGGGGCCCGGCGTGTCGACGACGTAGAGCAGCTTCTCGTCGGGCGAGAAGGCCAGCCCGTTCGGCCGCTTCATGTCGCCGACCGCGATCGTCACCTGTCCCGCCGCCGGGTCGAGCCGGTAGACGCGGAACGGCAACTCCTGCGGCAGCGTGTGGCCCAGATAGTTGCCGCGTGTGCCGGCACCGTTGTCGCTGAACCAGATCGAGTTGTCGGATTTGACGACGACGTCGTTGGGGCCAGTCAGCCGCTTCCCCTCGAAGCTGTGGGCCAGCACGGTGATGGTGCCGTCATATTCGGTGCGGGTCAGGTGCTGGGTGTCGTGCTCGCAAGTGATCAGGCGGCCTTGCCGGTCGCGAGTATTGCCGTTGGCGTAATTCGACGGCTTACGGAACACGCTGATCGCGCCGGTTTCTTCCTCCCATTTCATGATCCGGTCGTTGGGGATGTCGCTCCACAACAGAAAGCGTCCGTCGCCGAACCACACCGGCCCCTCGTTGAAGCGGCAGCCCCCGGCGATGCGCTCGACCGCGGCATTGCCGAGGATCAGGCTCTGGAAGCGCGGATCGAGCACCTTGAAGCTCGGGTCCGGATAGCGGGTCGGCGCCGCGGTATCGTCATGCAGCAAGTTGGCCCCCATGGTTAGTTCGGCCGCTGTGGCGGCGCCGGCAATCATCAGCGAGCGTCTTCCGAGCATCACCTCCAAACCCCCGGATCAGGAGTTCGGCCCGCGCTCCATCGATACCGGCTGCCAGCGCCGCAGGTCTGTCTTGGCGAGCACCGACGGATTGACGCACGACATCGGCCATTTGCCGCTCAGCACCAGCGACAATTCGAGACCGACGCGGCGGCGCCGAGCCGGGTCGAACCGGGCGGAGGCCGAGGCGACATGCGCGGTCAGGATGACATTGTCCATCTTGAGGAGCGGGTTGTTGTCGCCCGGCGGCTCCTGTTCGAGCACATCGAGCCCGGCACCGGCGATCCAGCCCTCGTCGAGCGCCTTGATCAGCGCGGCCTCGTCGGTCGTCGGCCCGCGTCCGGTGCTGATGTAGAGCGCCGTCTTTTTCATCTGGCGGAAATGCTCCTCGCGCAGCAGCCGGTTGGCGCTTTCGGTCGCCGGCGCATGCATCGAGATGATGTCGGAGCGCTGCAAGAGTTCGGGCAGGCTGACCGGCTCGACGCCGTGGCCGATCGCGACCAGCTCTTCGATGAACGGGTCATAGGCGATGACGTGCACGCCGAACGGCTTCGCCCGCGCTGCCACCGCGCGCGCGACGTGGCCGAACGAAACGAGGCCCAGGGTCAGGCCCATCAGGCGCGGGATCTTCGACAGCATCGGCCGGCCCTCGGCCCAGCGCCCCTCGCGCACCAGCCGATCCTGCACGATGAGCCGCCGGAAGCTGGCGAGGATCAACGTCATCGCATGATCGGCGACCTCGTCGATAAAGGTGTCGGGGCAATTGGTGACCGGGATGCCCTTTTCTGTGGCGGCCTCGACGTCGACCGAGTCGACGCCGACGCTGCCGAGCGCGATGATCTTGCAGCGATCCAGGCCGTCGATCATTTTTTTGGTGATCCGCCGCCCTTTGGCGTAAAGCGCGTCGGCCTCGCGTGCGGCCGCAACAAATTCGTCCTCGGACCCCGGGCGCACCTCGAAGATCTCGGCGTCCATCGGGGTCAGCGCCTCCATCTCGTACCCGTAATCGCCGGCTGTCGTGAAACTGGCGCCGGTCGGCGTCGCGATCCTGAATTTGGCCAAGTGTCCCTCCGTGGTGCGAGATCGGTGCTGTCTGGATCACAACGTCGCCGGCGCGGGTTGTCAATCGCCGCGCGCCTGGGCGGGTGAGGCGGCGGGCGTCAGGCGGAACAGCGACATCGCCATCGTAATGACGAGCAGCACCGACAGTCCCGCTATTATTCCGGCGAAGCGGTCGAGCCCCGGAATAGGGGAGAGGGGCGGGCCCTGGCCCTGGATCATGCTCAGCAGAAATGCGAGCCCCGCCTGGGTCCCGACATAGCCGATGCCGGTGGCGCCTGATTGGATTTGCGAGCTGAACCAAGTTCCGGCCATCAGCAGCAACAGCCAGACAAGCAGACTAGAGCCGACCGAGTGGAGGCATAAGAGGCCCATCAATGCCCCGAGCCCGCAGCCGACAAGGCGAAATAGGGCGCGTTGGATGATGGTCTGTGCATCGGGCTCGACGACAGCGGTCGTCGGGACGGCCATTACGGCGACCGAGGTCACTGCCATCGTGCTGGGACCGAGTGGAGCCAGCGACGTTATCAGCAAGGGCAATAGCATTACGGTGAGGCCGCCGCGGCACGCGTGCCACACCAGTGGCCAAATCTCGCGCAACCAGCGTTCGAATTTCTCGGCATTTCGACGCGTCCAGAAGAGCAGGGGAGGGGGGGTTGGCGGGGTCAAGGCCGGACTGGGGACAGCTTTGTCCTCAGGAAGCAACGAAGGTGACGAGCAACGCCGCTGCCGTGCCGATCGTCACATCGAAAACACGGTTCACGGCAATCGTAAACGTGATTTGGGGCTGTTCGAGCGCCATCAGCATCACCAGATTGCCGGTGATAGCTCCGATGAGCCAGGCATAGCCATGCCGCGAGGTTGCGAACCCGATCAGACCCGCGAAGGCTAACGCAAACAGGCACAAAGAGAACGGCAGCGGGTCGTAGACGAACAACCCGATGACAATCACGGCGATCGCCGCACCCACGGCGCTGCCGACAATGCGCATGGCTCCGCGCGACAGCGCGGCCGCCAAGGAGGAGCGGGTCACCATCCAGGCGGAAATCGCCGCCCACCAGGGCTCGTCGGAGTGCAGCACGAACGCGGCTGACACCGCCAGCGTCACCGACAGCACTGACGACAACGCTGCAATGCCACGGGCTCCACGAAGCTCGAACGAGTGGAATTCAGCGTTCAACGCGTCGGTTAGTTCGCGCAACATCGTCAGCTTCAGTAAAAGATTATAGTGCGCGCGTCGGAACCCATATGCAGCATGATATCCGGGCTCAGATCCTGCAATACCAGTGTCACGGGGAACCGCCGCTCCAACCGTATCCAGTCTGTGGTCGGCGCGACGTAAGGCAAGAGTTTGCGCTCGGTCTGCTCGCGGCTGATTCCGCGCGCGATGCCTTGGATCGTAGCACGATGAAAACGCCAGGGGTGGGAGTCGAGCCAGACCCAGGCGGTGTGACCGACTTTCATGTGGCGGATCACACTTTCCTTGTAATTAGCGTAGATCCGCCAGGCATGCGCATCGACCAAACCGATCAGCGGCTTGTTCTCCACGGCTTGGTCGCCGACCCGCAAGATCAATTGGGTAATCGTGCCGTCAGTCGGGGCGAGCAGCTTTGTCTGCTCGAGCTGCCATTGCAAATAAGCTATTTCGGCGCTGATCGCCGCGACGGTTGCCTGGTGTAGCGCCAGCGTTTGCTGCGCCTTCGCGATAGCGGCCTCGGAATCGGCCAAAGCTGCCTTTGCTTCCTGTTCCTTGGCGGTCAAGGTGTCGAGCCCCTGACGGGAGTAAAAGCCTGCCGTTGTGATTGGCGTCGCTCGTCGCACGTTGTCGCTCGCCAGCCGCTCCTTCGCCGCGGCGTCGTCGCGCTGCGCCTGTGCCGCAGCAATGACGTCTCGGTCGACCGCGAGCTGCGCCTCGGCTTCGGTCTTTTTTGCCTGCTTCTCGTTCAACGCCAGCTGGAAAGGCGTCGCATCGATCGTCGCCAGCAATTCGCCTTTCTCAACGGTCTGATTATCGACGACGTTTACGCTGGCGATTCGGCCGCTGATGTAAGGAGCGACGTCGACGAAATCAGAGGTGACATAGGCATCGTCGGTATAGGCGACGACGTATCCCGACGCCCAGTACAGCGCGAGCGCCAGCGCGATCGCCGAGAGCACGAGAAGCACGCGCCGCCGATAACCGCCAACACCCGTCTCCTGCGGCTTTGCCGTCGTTTCAGGCGGTCGCTCGCCGGCCTCTTCTTGCGGCTCTGCGGGGTCGACCTCGGGCGGCCGTGACCGCGCTCGTGCCACCTCCGAAAGGCGGATAGCGGTATCGTGATCCGTCATAACCTTAGACGCTGGCACCGTTGGACAAGGCCCCCGAGGGAAGGACGGCGATAATACTGATACTCAGATCGCCGCGCCACGGCTCCCAGGACCGTCGCCGGGGCGCAACGAGACCCGACGCGCTGCCGGCGCCGCATGCGTGCGCGGCAGGCGGATCGTGAATTCGGTGAACTCGCCGACTCGGCTGTCGACCTCGATCGTGCCGCCGTGCTGCTGGGTGACGATGTCGTAGCTGATCGACAGGCCGAGCCCGGTGCCTTCGCCGGTCGGCTTGGTCGTGAAGAACGGCTGAAACAGTTTGTCCCTGATCTCGGGCGGAATGCCGGTGCCGTTGTCGCGGATGCGGATTTCGACCGCCTCGCCGAGATCGCGGGTCGTCACCTTCAGCGCCGGCCGGAAGTCCGGCTCGGCGCCGTCGCGCTGGCGCTTGGTGGCGGCGTAGAAGCCATTGCCGAACAGGTTGAGGAAGACGCGGGTCATCTCCTGCGGCGCCAACTCGATCGGCGCGAGGGCGCGGTCGAAATCGCGTTCCAAGGTGATGTTGAAGCTCTGATCCTGGGCGCGGGCGCCGTGATAGGCGAGGTTGAGCGCCTCTTCGACCAGGTCGTTGAGGTCGACCTCGCGGCGCTCGCCGCTGCCGCCGCGCGAATGCTCCAGCATGCTCTTGACGATGCCGTCGGCGCGCCGGCCGTGCTCGGCGATCTTTTCGAGATTGCCGGTCAGCATCCCGACAATCTCGTCGATCTCGGCGCGCTCGTCCTCGGCCGAGCGCTGCGATCGCCGGCGCCGCCGTCTCCTTCAGCTCGTCCAGCAATTCGACCGAGAGGCCGGCGAAATTGTTGACGAAGTTGAGCGGGTTCTTGATCTCGTGAGCGATGCCGGCGGTCAACTGGCCGAGCGAGGCCATCTTCTCGGCCTGGATCAGGCTCGCCTGCGCGGTCTTCAACTCGCCGAGCGCCCGCTCGGCGGCGTCGCGGGCGGCATGGATCTCGGCCTCGGCGCGCTTGCGCTCGGTGATGTCGCTGTAGATCAACACAAAGCCGCCGACCGGCACCGGGTTGTGCCGCACCTCGATGACCCGCCCATCGGGGCGGGTGCGCTCGGCCGACCATTGGGTGCCGACGATTTCGGTCAGCCGGCGCACTTCCGCCTCGACATCGACCGCACCGTACTCGCCATGCGTGGCAAGATAACGGACATACTCGGCAAGGTTCGGACGCTCGGCCAACATCTCGTCGGGCAGGTCGAGGATTTGCTGGAAATTGCAGTTCCACGCGGCGAGCCGCAGCTCGGCGTCGAACATCGCGACCCCGTCGCCCATATTGTCGAAGGTGACCCGCAGCTCCGCCTGGCGCTGGCGGATCTCGTCGAGCAGCCGGGCATTGTCCATCGCGATCACCGCCTGTGCGGCGAAGCTTTCGAGCAGCGCGATCTGCTTGTCGGAGAACGGCCGCACTTCCGCCCGATTGCACGAGAGTACGCCGAGTAGCGCATCATCCTTCCGCAGCGGCAGCAGTAGGTTCGTGCGCACCCCGCCGCGCTCGGCGACGGCGCGGGCGATCGGATCTTCGAGCTGCATCAGGTCGGGGACATGGATGAGGCGCTCACCCGCGAGCAGGGCCGCGAGGCGGGGGTCTTCCGAGACGGTAATCCCGCGCCGCATCCGCTCCGGCGGCCCCTCGGGATAACCCTGTGACGCGGCGGCTCGGAATACTTCGCCATCAAACAGGAACAGGGTTCCACGCGACGCGCCGCACAGGGCGTGCGCCTTCTCCAGGATCGCCTCGAACACCGGGCGAAGATTGCCGGGCGATGAATTGATGACCTGCAGAATTTCGGCGGTCGCGGTCTGCTGCTCCAGCGACTCGCGCAGTTCGGTCAACAGCCGCGCGTTCTCGATCGCGATCACCGCCTGGTCGGCGAAGGTGCGGACCAGCTCGATCTGCTGCTCGGTGAAGGGTTGAACCCGGGTCGGGCCAGGGTGATGAGCCCTGACCGGCTCGCCCTCGCGCATCAGCGGCACGCCGAGCCAGGTGCGAATTTTCGCCGACCGTCACTATCGTCGGGCGGTAGATCCGGATCGGCAACGACATCCTCGATATGGACGACTTGCCGCTCCAGCACGACCCGCCCGGTCATCGTTTCGCGGCCGGCCGTAAAGGCTGTCTCGCGCGATATCTTGGCGCCATTCCTGGTTGACGGACGAGGTCGCCACATACCGGTAACCATCGCCCTGGCGGATCGCGATGCCCCGCCATCCCGGCGCCGCAGAGCCGCGCGTGCGGTCTCGCCAACGTGTCGAGTACCGGCTGGAGATCGAAGGTCGAGCGGCTGATGACCTGCAGCACGTCGCTCGTCGCGGTCTGGTATTCGAGCGACTCCTGCAAGTCGCGCGTGCGGTCCTGCAGTTCGTTGAGCAGCCGCGCATTCTCCATCGCGATGACCGCCTGCGCCGCGAAGTTCTGGAGGAGCGCGATCTCCTTGGCGGTAAACGGCCGAACCTCGAGCCGGTAGATTACGATGGCCCCGAGCAGCCGCTCTTCCTTGCGCAGCGCGACCGCGACGTAGCTGTGGACGCCCAAGCGTACCCAGGTCCGCATCGCCGGGGCGTGGCGGGTCGCCTCGTTGTCCGCCAGATCGGCTATAGAGACGATGTCTTCACCATGAGCAATGCGGTAGCCCGGCGACCCCGGCGGCCCGATCACCGGCTCACGCGTCGCTTCAACCGCCTCGGGAGAGGCACCTCGCCAGGCAACGCGATGAAAGCGCTCCCCGTCCCAGGTCAGCATAACCCCAAGGGCCGGTTCGCAGAGACGCCGAGCCCGTTCCAGCATTGCGTCGAAAACCGGGGCGAGATCGCCGGGCGAGGAATTGATGACCTGCAATACCTCGGCAGTCGCGGTTTGCTGCTCCAATGCTTCGCGCGTCTCGGTCAATAGCCGCGCGTTCTCCATCGCGATCACCGCCTGCGCGGCAAAGTTCTCCAACAATGCGATCTGCTTTTCGGAGAACGGCCGGGCCTCCCAGCGATTGGCCGTAATCACCCCGACAAGCCCGCCTTCCTTGCGCAACGGCACCATCGAGGTTGGTTCTGAACCGGCCGAGTTCCGCGGCGGCGTGTCCAACGCGGTCCTCGCGGTGGAATTGCGGCGCAGCCTCGGTAAGATCGCAAACCTGGACCGATCCCTCGCCCCGAACGAGCCGCATCATCGGATTATCGGGGTGATGGCGGAAAGGCTGGCGCACCACGTCGAGAAACGGCTCGGGCAGGTCGTGCCACGCCACCGCCTGAAAGAACTCGCCGTCATAGGTCAGCAGGGCCCCAGAGGCCGCGCCGCATAGCGTGTGCGCCTTTTCAAGCATCGCCTTAAAGACCGGGCGGAGATCGCCGGGCGAGGAATTGATGACCTGCAGCACCTCGGCGGTTGCGGTCTGCTGCTCCAACGCTTCGCGGGTGTCGGTCAGGAGCCGCGCATTCTCCATCGCGATCACCGCCTGGTCGGCGAACGTCGTAACCAGCTCGACCTGCTTGTCGGTAAATGGCTCGACCCTATTCCGGGCCAGCCCGATCCCGCCGATCGCCACCCCGTCGCGTAACAGCGGCACGCCCAGCATCGCGCGGGCATCGCTTTCGGCCTCACCCAGGTAGAGCGGGTCGGCCTTGGCGTCGGCGATCTGGACGGCATGACCGGCGAGCACCGCGCGCCCGATCACGGTGCCGGTTCCCGGCCGGATCGCGGCCCGGCGTTCGCGCTCTTCGTACTCGGCAGAGATGCCGTGCCCTGCCGCCCAGCGGTATTCATCCCCCTCTTGGCGGAAGATAACAGAATAATCAGATTGGCACAGTCGATGCGCGGTAGAAACGACGGTCTGTAGCACCGCACGCAGATCAAAGGTCGAGCGACTGATCGCCTTCAATACCTCGGCGGTCGCGGTCTGTTGCTCCAGGGCCTCGCGCGTCTCGGTCAGTAGCCGCGCATTCTCCATCGCAATGACCGCCTGCGCCGCGAAGTTCTGCAGCAACGCGATCTCCTTCTCCGAGAACGGTCGGACCTCCTGGCGGTTGCATGAGATTGCGCCGAGCAGCCTGCCGTCCTTGCGCAGCGGCAACATGAGATTGGTGCGCACGCCACCGCGGCCGGAGACGGCGCGGGCGGTCGGAGTGTCGACCAGCTTCAGATCGGGATTGTGAACCCAGCGGACGCTGTCATCCAGCAGCCGGGTCGTGGCGGAGAGGACGACGCCTTGGCGTAGCCGCTCAGCCAAGTCCTCCGGATAGCCGTGGACCGCAGCCGCGCGAAACAGCTCGCCGTCGTAAAGAAACAAGCTCCCGAGCGTCGCGCCGCACAGCGTGTGCGCCTTGTCCAGAATCGCCGCGAACACCGGCGCGAGGTCACCAGGCGAGCTGTTGATGACCTGCAACACCTCTGCCGTGGCGGTTTGCTGCTCCAGGGCCTCGCTGACCTCGCGGTTGCGGGTCTCCAGCTCGCCGAACAGACGGACGTTCTCGATGGCGATCGCGGTCTGGTCGGCGAAAGTCTTGAGGAGCGCGATCTGGGTCGCGTTGAAGGGCCTGACCTCGCGCCGACCGCAGCCGATGACTCCGATCGGCCGCCCATCGCGAAAGATCGGCACCCCGAGGAACGAGCGGTATTTCGCCACCGATTGCAGTGTTTCGAGCGTGCGGGCGTCGTAATCCAACTCGGCCAATACGTCCTCGAAATGCACCGGCTGCGCATCGACAAAGGCGCGCCCCATCGCGAAATTCCGCTCGGGCCGTCGCGGGAAAAGGCTGTAAAACGCCGCGGTTTCCCCCGGCGACAGGCTGTGAACCGCGACCAGGTTGAGCAGCCCGTCTTCGAGCCTGGCTACCGCGCTGAACTCGGCGTCGCCGAGCGTGGCCGCGCGCGCGACGATGGCCTCGAAGACAGGCTGGATGTCGGCCGGCGAGCGCGAGATCACGCTCAGGATCTCGCCGGTCGCCGCCTGCTGGGCCAAGGCTTCGTCGCGTTCGGCAGTGCGCTGGTCGAGTTCTCGCTGGAGCGCGGCCACGGTCTGCCGCAGATCGGCCGCCGCCTCGTCGAGCATTGCCATTCTCTCGCCTCGCCTAACCCGCCGGTGCCCGCGACCTAGCGGTACACACGTATTAGGCGCGAGGATACCCGTCTCGCGTTCGCCCTGCCAGCGATCTTGTCGCTGCCTCAGGAATGGCTCCGCCCGCCGGGATCAGACGTAATGGCGCAGAAAGCCCTCGATCATTGCGTTCACTTGGTCCGGGACTTCTAGTTGAATGGGGTGCCCGGCGCCGACCGTCCAGCCATTGACCACGTTCGGCAGTCATTGCGACATCAGTTGCGGCGCATCGACGTGCCGGGGCCCGCAACTCCTGCGGTCGCCTGCTGCCCATTGCCCTCGGCGGGGGGCTTGAGAAATAGATAATCATGTAATTGCCATATTGGCATTGTACCTTCTTGGGGGTGCAAGTTTGCGATTGACGGAGTTGCCGATGCCTGATCTCGACCAGATAAAACAGGCGGAACAGGGAGTGCGAGACGGGCAATCCTGCCGTCCGACCGCGCTGCTGCCTTCTTTAAAGGCCGAGGTAGAATTTGCGGACGAGTTCGTTGTTGTTGAGCTCGTCGGCGGAGCCGCCTTCGAAGGCGATCTTGCCGTGGACGATGACGTAGCCGCGGTCGGCGATGCGGACGGCCTGGTTGAAGTTCTGCTCGGCCATCAGCACGGTCAGCTGGTAACGGTCCTTCAATTCCCTGATCTTCTCGATCGTGCGCTTGACGAGGACCGGGGCGAGGCCGACCGAGGGCTCGTCGATCAGCAGGATCTTGGGCGCCGACATCAGCGCGCGCGCCAAGGCCAGCATCTGCTGCTCGCCGCCGCTGAGGCTGCCCGCCAATTGGCGCCGCCGCTCCCGGAGCACCGGGAAGGTCTCGTACGAGGAGTCGAGATTGTGCGCGATCGCCGTGCGGGCGAGCGGGCGGAAGGCGCCCAACAGAAGGTTTTCTTCGACGGTCAGCTTTGGGAAGAGGCGCCGGCCTTCCGGCACCAGGCTGATCCCGAGATCGACGATCGCCTCGGTCGAGCGGCCGACCAGATCGTGCCGCTCGCCGTCGATCTCGGCGACAATCGTCCCGGCGGTGGGCGGCACGATCCCCATCACGCATTTCATCAGGGTACTCTTGCCGTTGCCGTTGGTGCCGAGCAGCACAACGGTCTGGCCGGGTTCGACCGACAACGACACGTCCTCGAGTACCCGCACCGCGCCATAGCCGGCGTCGAGGCCGGTAACCGAAAGACTACTCGCCAAGATAGGCCCTCTCGACCTCGGGGTTGCGGATCGCCTCCTGCGGCGCGCCGTCGGCGATCTTCTGGCCGGCGACCAGCACGACCAGCCGGGTCGAAAAGCTCATCACGGCGCGCATGATGTGCTCGATCAAGACGATCGTGATGCCCTGCTCGTTGAGGCGGAACAGCACGACGAGGATCTCCTCGACCTCGGAGGGCGAGAGGCCGGCCATCGCCTCGTCGGCAAAGAGCAGCCGCGGCGCGCTGGCGACGGCGCGGGCGAGTTCGAGCTTGCGCATCTCGACCTGGGTCAGGTCGCGCGGCAGATGCAACGCCTTGTCGGCGAGCCCGACATCGGCGAGCAATGCGCGGCAGCGCTCGCCAATGGCGGCACCGGAGAGATGCGCCCCGTGGCGGGCATTGACCGTGTAGAGCAGCGGGATCCGCAGATTGTCGAGGAGATTGAGGCTGCGGAACGGCTTGGGCAGTTGGAAGCTGCGGGCGAGCCCCAATCGGGTGCGCCGGTAAGCCGGCATGCGGTCGATGGCGTGCCCATCAAATACCGCGCTTCCGCTGTCGTGATGCAATGTGCCCGAGAGGCAGTTGACGAGCGTGCTCTTGCCCGAGCCGTTGGGGCCGATCAAGCCGAGCCGCTCGCCGGCGGCGACGGTGAGGTTGATGCCTTCGAGTGCGACAAAGCCGCCGAAGCGCTTGCCGAGCCCGCGGACCTCCAGGATTGCAGCTGGGAGGATGCGGCGGGCATCAGCGGAGCCTGGCGCGCCGGCGGCTCTGCACCAAACCGACGATGCCATTGGGCGCAATGACCACAAAGACAATCAGCAGAACGCCGACGATCAGCAGGTTGAGCGCCGAGGAAATCGTCACGGTGGCGAGCTGCTGGATCGTGCCGAGCAATACTGCGCCGATTACGGGACCGATCCAGCTGGTCATGCCGCCGATCATCGGCATTGCGACGCTGTTGACGGCGTAAGAGAGATTGAAGCTCGAGGCCGGATCGAGATAGGTGACGTAGTAGGGCAGGGGAGCTCCAGACATGCCCATCAGGGCGCCGCTCAATGTCGTGGAGATGAGCTTCAGCCGCAATGTCGGCACTCCCGCCGCCTCGGCCGCTTGCTCATCGTCGCGGATCGCATTGAAGCCGAGGCCGAGCGTCGAGCGCTCGATGGTCCGCGCGATCGCCACCGAGATCCAGGTCAGCGCCAGCATAAGCGAATAGAGATACTGGATGTAGCTGCCGTAGATCGGCGAGTTTTGCGGCCGAATGACGTAAATGCCGCGCGATCCGCCGACAAAATCCCAGTTGACGATCAGGGTCTGCGCGACGATCGCCAATGCCAGTGTGGCGATCGCGAAAAACACACCCTTGAGCCGCAGGGTCAAATACCCCATGCCGAAACCGACAATGCCGGAGATGACGCCGCCAACCAGCATCATGACCGGAAGCGGCAGGGATGTGAGCTTGTGCAGGACGACGGCACTGTAGGCACCCACGGCGAAAAACGCGCCGGTGCCGAAATTGGTGTAGCCGGTATAACCGCCGAGAATATTCCAAGCCGTCGCCAACACGATGAATTGCAGCACCTGGTAGGCGGCGAAGAAGTAATACTCGTTGCCGATCAGCCCGCGCGTCAGCGAGGAGGAACGCGATTGCGACAATGAACGAGACAATCCAAAATCTCGCGGCCGCCATTAGTTTAAAGCCCCGCGGGAATAGCCCCTCTCCCGCAGTGCGGGAGAGGGGCCAATGGTGCACTTTGCAGTCATTGTCACCGGCCCAAAATGCCGGCGGGGCGCACGGCGAGGGTCAGGAGCAGGAAGCCAAACGCGACGGCGGGCGCCCAGGAGGGGCCATAGAAGGTCGAGGTGATGCTTTCGACGATGCCGATCAGAATGGCGCCGGCGAACATGCCGGGAAAACTGGTCATGCCGCCGAGCACGCAGATCGCAAAGATCCGTCCGATATAGTCGCGGCCGATCGACGGCTCGACTGGCTGGATGATGATCAAGAGGGCGCCGGCGATCGAGGCGGTGGCGATTGAGACCCCAAAAGCGATGCGCTTGATGCGGCTCGGGTTGGCCGCCATCAGCTGCAGGGCCAGCCGGTCCTGCGACACCGCCAGGATCGCGCGGCCGATAAAGGTGCGCCCCAAGAAGACTTGCATTACCGCGAGCATCAACACCGAGACCAGGAACGGGACCAGCATGCGCAACGGCAGGTCGATAAAACCGAGATGCAAGCTCGGGCCGATATAGGGGGCGTCGACAAACCGGTAATCGACGCCGAACACCAGAATCAGTCCGACCTCGCCGACAAACAACAGGCCGAAGAAGAAGGCGAGGCCTTGGATCGAACTCCTCGCCGCGCCGTTCGAAGGCGTAATAGTAAATCTGGTAGACCGCCATGCCGACGAGAAAAAACACCGGCGCCATGACGACGCCGATCAGGATCGGGTCGATGCCGAAGTTGGAATTCACGATGTAGGCGACAAAGGACCCGAGCATGATGAAGGCCGGGTGCGCGATGTTGACGATGTCGAGCATGCCGAAGGAAATCGTCACGCCGACTGTGACAGCGGCGTAAAACCCGCCGAGCAACAAGCCGGCGACGATCGCGTTGACCGCCAGGTCGAGCGAAATCACGAGGGTCAGCGGTCCGGCGGCATGCAGCCGGACACGCTCCAGGCAGGATAGGTCGATCTAGGCATGTCTCCTTGCCATTTATTTGAGCTCGGTTTTCTCCGGCCCATTAGAGCAGTATCAATGCGTGATGTTAAGATATCGTCGCGAGAGGCGTTCGAGCATGCAACGGGCGTGGTGGGCAAGAAAACACCCCATCGCGCTGAGGCGATGGGGTGTGGGCCGTTTGATTTAGGTCAGATGACCACTAATCGCGGTCTGGGTCGTATCTTCCGTAGATCGTGATGCACCCTGTCAAGCAGTTGGGGACCGCGTTGTTCGCTCCTATGGGCACGAACACATGGTTGGTATCAGCGTCGGCGGCCACCGAATGCGCGGTCCCGGCCGGGTGCGAACCCGCGGGGTCCGCCGGCACGTTCAACGTCGGCACCCGTTGGTCCAGGGTTTCGCTCAACGCGTCGATTACGTCGAGCGTCGCGGCACCTTGCGAAACGTTGACGGGTGCTGCCGTGGCTGCCCCTAACGGGGGGCGCGCCGGGAAGAGGGCGTTGGGGGCGAGATTGCTGCCTGAGGAGGCGGCGTAATAGTGATTATCGCCCTTGTTGAACCAGACCTCGTCCCCGACGCCCGCACCCAGCACGTTCGCTTCGATGCTGCCCGTTATCGCATTCAGGATCACTAATTGGGGTGCTGCGGTATGGGTGCGCCTGTCCGCATTCCCGGTCCATAACGCGCCGTCCGTATCCTCCCAGATCGTATTGCAGCCGACGAGCAGATCCTCTTTTGGCCCCAAGGCGAGGCCGGCCGGCGAGCAAAACTCGATCGGGAAGGTTGTTTCCACTGTGCCCGTGGTCGAGATGCGAATGACTCCTCCGTGGGTGGGGTTCGCTCCGATTTGCGGGATCGAGAGATAGAACTTTTGGGTGCCCGGATCCCATACAGGTTGCTCAGCGCCATTCTGCGCGTCAACGCCGTGGCCCGCATCGAATATGATGTTTGTTACGACGCTGAGGACGCCAGTGGCTTGATCGACTTTGATCAACGTGCCAAAGGGCGCCGGGCTTGAAGCGTTATTGATCGCCAGGATCAACCCGTCCTTGGGGTCGTAGGCCAGTTCATCCGTGCGCGTCGGGTCGCCGGCCATCGTGGTGACCTCGCTAACGGTCAGGGCCGGATTTTGCCTGAGGTCGAAGCTCAGCACGCGGCTCGGGGCATCGGTCACAAAGAGCCACGGGAAAGCGGCGACGACGCCATTGGGGCCGGCCGTGGCGGTCGAGAAGGCGGGCGGCGAAATCCCGGCGAACGGGGCGTGGCCGTTGTTCGGGACGATCTGTTTGACAATCGACTCGGCAAAGAGTGCGTCGACGGCAAAATTGTTACGATCGGCGAGGTAGTAGGTTCCGTCCGACTGGTCGACGAAACTGATATCAAATGAGAACGTGCCGCCCAGAGTGTTGGAGGGGACATTGACTGGGATCGGAACGCTGGAGAGCAGACGGACGGCCGGCTCGACTTTTTTCCCGCTATCGTCGGCCCACGCATACCCGGCTACCAGCACCGGTAGGGCCGCCATTACTGAGGATACGAGGGATTTCTTGAGTAAGGCGCGCAAAGCGCTATGCGCTTGAAGCATTTCGTCCTCCCATCTCGCGTAGTTTTCACACTGATACGGGCCCAGATAGCGCCCGGTGATGAAATTCGCCCGCAATCGACATAGAGTCAACGCATTTTTGACTCGTTTTGGACGAATTTATCTTTATGAAGATTTTATTTCAGTAACGGTACTGTTAATAAACGTAACGGTATATTTGATTACGTAACCAACGATGTCATGGTTAATCGGCCGAAGACAGCTGTTGCCGGCAAAGTAGTGGCCCAGTCGGTACCGCCGCGCGGCTTCACGACGGGATCAGCGGCTCGCCGCGCATGTATTTGCCGCGGCAGAACAATAGAGTTGGTTTCTGAGTATAGGCGTAGCGCTCGACGTGGCCGATGAAGATGATGTGGTCGCCACCGTAATGCCGATATTCGTTGCGGCATTCAAAATGTGCGGCAGAGCCGATCAGCACCGGCGCACCGCATTCGGGGATGATATGATCGATCTCGGCGAACTTGTTCTCGTGGGTGCGGGCGAATTTGTTCGACAGCTCGATCTGGTCGTGCGCCAATATATTGACGACGAAATGCGAGCCCTCCTGGAAGGCGGGAAGGCTTTGCGCGTAGAGCGAGGCGCTCCACAATACGAGCGGCGGCGTCAGCGACACCGAGGTGAAAGAGTTGGCAGTCATCCCGTAGAGCCCACCCGACGCGCTGCGCGCCGTAACGATTGTCACGCCCGTCGCAAACGTACCGAGCGCGCTGCGGAAATCGCGCAGGTCGAACCCTTCGCCGGACGTGCTCTGCACCGGCGCTGCGTGGCTGCCGGGGATCTCGTTGTGGAGAGTCTCGTCAGACACAGCCGTCCCCTCGAATACCCGTCACAGCGGCGCGTCGGGCGGCAGCCCGAGTGCCACCCTGCCGTAAATCGCGCCGTTGACGTCCCAGTTCAGATGGTAATGGGCATTGGCCGCGTGGACGTCCCGGAACGCTCGCTGGATCGGGTTCCGCTGATAGATCGCGCCGCCGCCGGTTGCGGCGAACAGAAGGTCGACCGCCTTGGTGCACAAGGTCGCGGCAAAGGCGCCGTCGCGCCGGTAGCGCGCCCGCTGCTCGATGCTCGGCACGACCCCGGCCTCGGTTATCCGCATTGCCTCGTCGCAATCGCGCAATGCGATCGCCTCGGCTGCATCGGCCAGCGCCGCCGCCTCGGCGAGATGGACCTGGATGTTGGTGAAATCGGCAAGGTTCTTGCCGGTATAGGCGCTGAGCCT
This sequence comes from uncultured Alphaproteobacteria bacterium, assembly GCA_963695605.1. GTDB lineage: Bacteria > Pseudomonadota > Alphaproteobacteria > ATCC43930 > CGMCC-115725 > AP-15. The sequence goes on from CAVOHI010000096.1 coordinate 253,553, forward strand.
GTTGCGGGTCGTCTCGGCAAAGTGCTGGATTGCGCCGCGGGCGATGCCGAGCGAGACGCCGGCGATAGCGTAGCCAAACAGACTGACGGCCGGCAGCTTGTACAGCGTTCCGGGGTTCAGTTCGCTGCCCCGATTGGGGCCGCCCTTGATCCGCTCGGTGGCGAGGGTGCGATACGCCGGAACAAAAATGTCCTTGACCTCGACATCCTTGCTGCCGGTGCCGGCGAGGCCGATCACCTCCCAGGTGTCGATGATCGTGTAGTCGCTCGCCGGCACCAGAAGCATGCGGTGCTCGCTCTGCCCGGTTTCCTCGTCGCTGACGACGGCGCCGAACATGTTCCAGGCCGAGGCATCGATCCCGCTCGAAAACGGCCAGCGGCCGCTGAGCCGATAACCGCCGCTCCACGCGCCGCGCGCGGCCGCGCGCGAAAATCAACGCCGAGCTGATCAGGCTGTCCGGCGATTCGCCCCAGATCTCGTCCTGCGCCTCGGGGTGCCACATGCCGAGCAGCCAATGATGGGCTGCGAGGTTGGCCAGGACCCAGGAGGTCGACCCGCAACCCCGTCCGATCACCGAGGTCAGCTCGTACAACGCGCGGTAGGGCAGCTCGCTGCCGCCGACGCGGGCCGGCTGCAGCATGCGGAAGAGACCGCTCGAATGCAGATCGGCGATCGTCTCGTCGGGCAGCCGGCGAAGCTGCTCGGCCCGCGGGGCGCGCTCGCGCAGCACCGGGATCAGCGCCTCGGCGCGCGCCAGCAGTTCTTCGAAGCGCGGCGGCGCCGCGCGCTGGTCGGTCTTTGCCTCGGGCATTGCGCTCCTCTCCCGCATAGGCCAGCCTGTGCTATCCTACTCCTCGCATCGCGGCTCGGCGATATTCTATTCACCTGGGGTCTGGTCAAGGCGTTCACCAGCCCGCCGGCGGTAAGCGGGAAGGAAGGGGACCCGCGGAGTGGGCGCGTGCGAGGATTGCAACCGTAGAGGGGGATGAATTCTGATGTACAAATTACTTGGTTTCGCCGCCGGGGCGCTCGGTTTGGCAATCGGCATGGTTGGGACCGGAACGCCGGCGCTTGCCCAGGCCAATGTGCAGGTCGGCACGCTGACCTGCAATGTGTCCGGCGGCTGGGGGTTTGTGTTCGGCTCGTCGAAGGCGGTCCGCTGCACCTTCGCGCGGGCCGGAGGCCGGCCGGAGCATTATGCCGGCTCGATCAACAAATTCGGCGTCGATATCGGCTATACGCAAGGCGGCGTCCTGGTTTGGGGAGTGTTCGCGCCGAGCGGCGGCCTCGCGCCGGGAGCGCTGTCGGGCAATTATGTCGGTGCGAGCGGAAGCGCCACGGTGGGGGTCGGCGCCGGCGCCAATGTGCTGGTCGGCGGGTCCAACCGCACGATCTCACTGCAACCCGTCAGCATCGAAGGCAATACCGGTCTCAACGTCGCAGCCGGGATCGGATCGATCAGCCTGCGTTATCAGCCTCAGGTCGGACGTCGAGGCCGATAGCAACAACGCCGACCGGTGACACTTCCTATGCAGATTGATCATAGGTCGGCTTCATCTCTCGGTCATCCGTCGGCGCTAATGTTGGCGAATGATCCGCGGGCGATCGGGACCGGGCGACGACGCCCGAAATACGGCGTTCGCGGGGACGTTCTCTTGGCGCTGATGTTCCGCCTTATCTATTACCTCTACGCTCGGCGGCTGATTCGCGAGGTCGGGAGCCGGGCGATGCCGCGCCACGTCGGCATCATCCTCGACGGCAACCGCCGCCACGGTCGCTCGCGCGGTATCACCGAGCCGAGAGAGGTGTACGACCTCGGGGCGAACAAGCTCGACGAGATCCTCGAATGGTGCGCCGACCTTGATATTCCGACCGTCACACTTTGGGTCTTCTCGACCGACAACTTCCAGCGGCCGGCAGCCGAAGTCTCCTGCATCCTGGCATCGATCGAGGCCAAGCTGACGGCGCTGGCCTGCGACCCCGATATCCATCGCCGGCGCGTGCGGGTTCGCGCAATCGGTTGCCTCGCGATGCTCCCCGAACCCGTGCTCGCCGCGATCAGAGCAGCCGAATGCGCCACTTCGAGTTATGACGGGCTGGAGCTCAACATCGCCGTCGCCTATGGCGGGCGACAGGAAATCACCGACGCGGTGCGCGCCTTGCTCTGCCGCGAGGCCGAGAAGCAGGCGACCTTGGCCGAGGCGATCGAGGAAATCACCCCCGAGGCAATTGCCGGCCATCTGTACACCGCGGGCTTGCCGGATCCCGATCTGATCATTCGCACCAGCGGCGAGATCCGCCTCTCGGGTTTTCTGCTATGGCAGAGCGCCCATAGTGAATTCTACTTTACCGACGTCCTGTGGCCGGCCTTCCGCAAGATCGATTTTCTGCGCGCCATCCGCTCCTTCCAACAGCGTCGCCGCCGTTTCGGCTGCTGAACCGATTGACGAGCCAGTCGCCGCGGTCGAGACAAAATATCGCGGACGAGGCGACGATGGGGCACAACGCCCGGCTCAATTCTCCTGTTGTTCGAGCTCCAACAGCACTGCGCGAAGCTGCAGGTCCGCGCAGTAAGGGGCGATCCCGCCAGCGACACTATCGTCACGACGGCTGAGGCGCCCCCACGACAGGAGGCTCACGCGACCATCTGCGGACTGCGGCATGGCGCGGCGCCGCAGGCTGTCGTTGGCTGCTACCATAGATTGCATAAAGAATTTCTTCACTGCAGCATCTGCAGCAAGTCTGCAGCAAAAGCTCTCCTTCCGGTTGTGGTCAACAGGCCGACGGTGGGTCACGTTCGCGCCTCGCGCATTTGCTTAAAGTCGCCGGCCGGTGTGAGGCCCTGCCAGTGACTGTGCCATGCGAAAAAGGCAATTCTAAGATCGTCGCCGGCGATAGTAAATCATCCCCGGCAGGCGCCGAGCTCCTGCAACCGCGTGGCCAGCTGGTCCGACCAGGCCTGAAACGCGTGGTCCCAAAGCAGGCCGCCGTTCGTCGCATCCGTCGCATAGCCTTTTGAGCCGCGTCCAGCGAAACAGGATCGTCGACGGGAACCGGCAGTCGGCACAAGATTATCGCGCTGCGCAAAGGCTTTGGCGCCGCTCGAAGCCGTCTCCGAAGACTGCGCCATTCGGACAAGCATGCCCGCCGCCCGGCCCCACCGCAAGCCGGGAATGAGGGGTGGACTGAGAGGTGTGCGCCGCAGAGGCTCGGTCGCTTCCTCAGCCCCGAGGACGAGTTGCCGGCCGACGGGACGAAGCTGCTCGGGCGCGTTGTCCTAAGAGCAACATCTGCCGGTGCGCCCGTCAAATGTTTTGCAGCCAGCGCTAGCCCGCCCCCTGAGTGGCGAGCACGGCCGGCTGTGTCAAGATCCGGGACTGGTGCGAGCACCAAAGCGTGCACAGTACGGTAATCAGGCGTTAACTACCCACCGGGCGCTAGGCGGTTCTCCGGACGGTGCGGCGCTCGCGCCATGATGGGCGCGGCTCTGATCAATGTGCTCTGGGTCGCGCGTTGGGTTGAGATTGCCCGGCGAAGTTGTTCAGTTGTCCATGACTCTTGCGCAACTCCGCCGGGCCCCCGGTCCTGTAATGGGCGAGCCCGTCAGGAGCTTACACTAGGTATCCGCCGCCCTTACGCGGGATGTTCAATACCGCTACTGACAATAGTAGATGCTATAGCAACTTTTGTTACCGTCGCTATACAGCAAGCGGCCGCTATCTTGGCGGCACGTGAACTGGTGATAATCGTTGAAGCCCGATCCTTTGACGGCGCCAACAGGACCGTTGTGATCAGTGATATTCGACGTAAAGTGATTGCCGTCCGGGAATGTGCCGACCACCGGCTGACCCTCCCACGTCACAGTACCGTCTGTCGCCACCACTGCGGTCGCGGCAGGGCGCTCTCCGTGTTGGGACGGCGACGTTTTGGGGTAATAGTTCATTTCCGACGATTTCTGTCCGTCAGACAAGTAGCAGTTGCACAGGTATACGATCTCCGGGTCGACCGTGGGCGGCGGTGGTGGCACGGGTGCCGGCCCAGCGAGTGATCGCCAGATTCCGTTAGCCCAACTGCCATTTTGATCAAATGCAAACTGCCAACCCATGACACCGCCAAATTGGGAGCCGTACATGCCTTCCAGTGGCGGGAGAACGTTTCGGACCATATCGTCGAGATTTTCAACTCCTTCGCCACCGCTAAGAAGGACGCCCATTAACAGTTTTTGCGGACCAGTAATAGCGGCAATGTTGTTATACCACATTACTTTGGTAGGGGCGTTGTCATCATAGCCTTGGTTGTTGTAAAATTGGTTGTTGATCCACGCGATATGATTACTCTCTTTCTGCCATATCTGTTTGTATGGAGCAACAATTCCCTCTGACGCCCACAAGTAATAGTTTGGATCCCAATACGGTGTTTGTGGGGCATGGGTGATGATGTTGTGCCCCGGTGGCAGCGCTCCGGCAAGACCGCCCGTCAGTGCAATTAGAAATCCGATGCCATCGTATGGACCCGTATTCGTAAGCGCATTACTGTCTTCATAGTCGATGTCAACTCCATTAAAACCATTGATTAACACAAACATGTTTATACTATTTACCAATGTTCTCACATTCTCGGCGCACCTTTTCCAGTCGGAGGATGAGATGGTACTTGGGTCTCCTCCAAATGAGACCAGAACGTTTTTGCCTGCTTTTTGCAGCGCCTGGATGTTGCCTTGCAGATTACCGTCGACGAAAGCAGCTCCATCTCCGTACACATCCAAATCACCTTCTGGAGAAAGAATAGTGGCTGGACGCAGAAAGCAAACGATGACATCGGTGTAGGGTAGGTTGACGATGTCTGCCAAGGTTCCGTTAGCATCACTATTGAAGTAGATTACATTGCGTGCCATGTCTTTTCCCCACTAGTGCTTGCGGCAAGGTCGGCCGGATCGACAACGCTACGCGGCGCCGGATGCGGGGTCTTCTCCGAAAATCTGTGATTTTCTTCGAAAATATAGATTATAATCATCGCCCGTAGTTCGCCTGTCCGGCCCCGCCCGCGATGGCGGAGTTTGCCGTTTCGGGATCGTGGCCGCCGGCCGTTCGATAAGGCTCGGCGCCTGCCCCTTCGACGCCCTGATGGCGCGGCTTGAGGCGTCGGCGGCGGTGGGCAGCAAGGACGAGCCTTCGAGCCACGTCTGGCAAGTCAGGATCGTCGACGAGAACCGGCAGTCGGGCACAACCTTCGGATGCCCTTATAAATCAGGCACTTTCCGTTGGTGTTCTGTTTGCGCTTCGATACAACCCTTGCACCCCGTAGTGCTGTCCCTGATCGAAGATCGGACGTGAACCACCGGCCGTCGTTTTCTCTGTCACCGGACTGAAACACTCGAACACGTTCATCCGTGTACGGCGGTACTGGCCTGCGAAAGTCTGTGATTTCCCTCTGCGAGGGTGTATCCGAACTGATCGGCCGAGAGGCCGCGCTCTCCGAGGTGACCGAGCATGTGACGACCGATCGGCTGGTTGCGCTGACCGGTGAGGGAGAGATCGACAAGACGCGCCTCGGCCTCCAAGTCGCGGAGTCTCCGCCTGCGCTATTTCTGCTCGCCTTATCACCAGGACAGCGCGCTGTTCCCGGTCATCGACCAACTCGGCCGGGCGGCCGGGTTCGCGCGCGACGATCCTCCCGCTTCAAAGTTGGAGAAACTCGAGGCCTTGCTGGCCCGCACCGCCCCACCGGACGAGGATGTGGCGTTCCTCGCCGATCTCATGTCATTGCCGGCTTCGGAGCGCCACCCTCTGCCAAATCTCAGTCCGCAGCGGAAAAAGGAAAGGACGCTGGAGGCGTTGATCCGCCAGCTCGAGGGTCTGGCGCACGAAAAGCCGGTGGTCACGGTATGGGAGGATGCGCATTGGCTCGACCCCACCTCGCGGGAGCTGCTCGACCTCACCGTCGAGCATGTCCGCAGCCTGCCGGTGCTGCTGATCGTGACGTTCCGCCCCGAGTTCCAGCCGCCTTGGGCCGGCCAGCCGCAGGTCAGCATGCTGGCTCTCAACCGTCTGGACCGGCGTGACTGCACCACTTTGATAGCGCAGATCGCCGGCGGCAAGACGTTGCCCGACGAGGTCGTCTTCGCGATTGCCGACCGCACCGACGGCGTGCCGCTGTTTGTCGAGGAATTGACCAAGAGCGTCTTGGAGAGAGGTTTGCTGCGCGAGGAGAACGATCGCTACGTGCTCGATCGCCCGTTGCAGCCGCTTGCGATCCCTGCAACCCTGCACGCCTCGCTGTTGGCGCGGCTGGACCGCCTCGTGTCGGCGCGGCATGGTGGCGCAGATCGGCGCGGCGATCGGACGCCAGTTTTCTTATCCGGTGCTGCACGCCGTCTCCCGACTTCCCGAGGACGAATTGCAAGCGCGCTCTCGGCCCAGCTCGTCGCTTCCGAGCTGGTCTTTCAGCGCGGCACGCCGCCCGACGCGGTCTACAGCTTCAAGCACGCGCTGGTGCAGGACGCGGCGCACGGCAGCCTGTTGCGCAATGCCCGGCAGCAATTGCATGCGCAGATCGCCGAAGCGCTCGAAACCCATTCCCCCGAGATCATAGAAAGCCAGCCCGAGCTTCTCGCGCAGCATTACGCCGAGGCCGGTCTGGTCGAAAAGGCTGTCGCCTTTTGGGGCAAGGCCGGTCACCGGTCCGTCGCCCGCTCGGCGATGGCGGAAGCGGCTGCGCAATTTCAAAAGGGGCTGGACCAGCTGGCGCTGTTGCCCGACATCCCCGAACGCCGGCAAAAGGAGCTCGAGTTTTCCAGCGCTTTGGGCGCGGTGTTGAATGTCGTCAAAGGCTCGGCCGCGCCGGAGACGGGCCAGGCCTACGCTCGCGCGCGGGAGTTGTGGGAACAGCTCGGTTCCCCCGTGGAGTTCGTTGAGGTTCCCTGCGGGCAGTCCCGCTATCACGCGCATCGCGGCGAATTGGATCGGGCGCAGTCTCTCGCCGAGGACTTGCTGCATCTGAGCCGTCGACGGAACGATTCCGCCGGGCTCGTAATGGGTCACTACTCCTCCGGTCGAAACCTGATGTGGGTCGGCAGCTTTGCCTCGTCCCGATCGCACCTCGAAACGGTGCTCGCGCTTTACGATCCGAACTCCCATCACTCGCTCGTGCGTCAGACCGGAGTCCACCCGCAGTTGGCAGCACAGGCGGCTTTGGGGATCGTCCTCTTTTGTCTCGGCTTTCCCGACCAGGCATTGGCACAGAGCAACAAGGCAATTGCCGAGGCGCGGAGACTGCCTCATCCGCCGACTTTGGCCATGAGCTTGGGGATGGACGCCCTTCTGCTATCGATCATCGGCGACGACATAGGCTTGGAGCAGCGGGCGGACGGCTTGGTTGCGGTCGCGACCGATCAGGGTTTCCCTTTCTATCGTGCAACGGGAGCGATCTTCCGTGGGTGGGTCAAGGCCAAGAATGCCGATGTGACTGAGGGCCTGTCTCTTCTGCGTGCCGGTTCGAGCGCTTACTGTGCCACTGGGGCCACGGTGTGGATGCCCTTGTATATCGCCCTCCTGGCCGGGGCATGTGAGATCGCAGGTCAAATCGAAGAAGGCGCGGCCCGGTTGGATCAGGCGTTGCAGCTCGTCGAAAGGACGGGGGAGCGCTGGTTCGCCGCGGAGCTCGATCGGCAGAGAGGCCGGCTGCTGCTGCGGCAAGGCCATCCCGAAGCCGCCGAGGAGCTGTATCGCAAGGCCCTCGGCATCGCCCGAGAGCAGGAAGCCAAGCTGTGGGAGTTGCGCGCCGCCGCGAGCCTTGCCCGACTGTGGCGCGACCAGGGTCGCCGCGCCGCAGCCCGCGACCTGCTCGCCCCGGTCTACGGCTGGTTCACCGAGGGCTTCGCCACCCCCGATCTCAAAGCGGCAAAGGCGCTGCTCAAAGGTCTCGGCTAAGCCGTACAGGTTAGGGCGCGCCCACCGGTGAACGCACCCGCAATCTGCTTGCCGAAACGACGCTCGCGGTTGAAAAGGGAAAGGCCGCCGGCGGTATCGCCAACGGCCTTTTCTCAGATTTGGCTCCCCGGGCCGGACTCGAACCAGCGACCAAGCGGTTAACAGCCGCTCGCTCTACCAACTGAGCTACCGGGGATCAGGGCGTCCGTCGGCGCGGGCGCAGCCCCTAGAGGCCGGAAGCGGAATCGAACCGCCATACGAGGATTTGCAGTCTTGGCTAGGCTGTTTCGTGGTGCATCTCGAAGAGCAGTTCTACCAATAATTTCAATCCTCTAAAACGTGAACTCCTCCGCCCGGACCATCTACACCGCTCTCGGGTCTTCTGGGCCGGATTACATAAGAAGTCACACAACCGGATGAAGACCCGAGCACCGCGGAATCATATATGCTGCCGGGGACATTGTCCGCAAGCAGGTTTCGATCGGTCCCGGCTTTCCGTGCGGCGCTTAAGGCCTATTTCGGCCGCCTGGGCTTTGCACTTGCTCGCCTGGATTTAGGGAACGGACCCTCTGGGGGCGTGGGGGCCCGACCCGAAAGATTGAGTAGCACACCGCCGATTCAGGGAATGGGGCCGCTCCGGGGCTCCGGGCATTCTTCAATAAGGTTGAGGCTGCCCCGGCACGATAAACTCAGCCTAGAGAGCCGCGCGGAGATTGCGTGCACGGCCGCGGAAAGGTGATAAGCAAAAAAAGCGTTAACCAATGTCGATTTTTTCGACTACCTTGTAGGTCGGAAAAATCGACATCAGGGTCAAGATAGACAAGTTACCGTGCTGGTTGAGGCCGCCAATGCGACTTCTTATCACTGTTCTAACGCCGCTGGAACGTTCTCTTACGAGCATAGTAGGTGGGCTCTTCGCCAGGAGTTTGTTGAAGGCGAATGGACATTAGATCGGTGTGATGGCGTTGAGGCGATCTGGAACGAAGATCGCAAGACCAGGGTAATCTTTTCGAACGTCGACATTGCTTGTGACGATGAGCAGCCACCGAAACCGCGCTCTCGGAAGGGAGCAGGCGCAGAACGGGCTTGCATAGGTAATCTCTTCGGCGATCTGCCTCGGTACGCGCCTCATCTTTCGGGCGAAGATGCAACGTATTACCTGATGGTAGATGAAAAGGGCGCCGCCGGACTAACGAGGCCAATCGTCAGGGGCGGAACGTTCAGCGCGTACATTGAGCGACTCCCTCAGCAGCGGCCTAAGCCCGGCGGCAAAGCAGCTGCCGGAGCTGACCGCTGGGCTGCAGAAGACATTGACAAACGCCAACAAACTGTTGCTGTCGCTCGACAGCGGCTATGGCGACAACACCAAGTTCAACCGGGATATGGATCGGCTGCTGGCGCAGGCCAATGATGCGCTTCGCTCGATCCGCGCTCTTTCCGATCTGTTGGCGCGCCATCCCGAGCCGTTGATCAAGGGCCGCCCCGAAGGGGCGCTGGAGTGAGCGCCGCAAGGCTCGCCGCGTTGGTGCTGGCCGCAGTGCTCGCAGCGTGCTCTTCCCCGAGCCCGGTGCTCTACACGATCGCGCCGGTTCAGGGTCGGTCCAGTCCGGCGGGCCCAAGGTTATCGTACTGCAGCAGATTGCCACCGCGCACTATCCGGAGCGCTCGCAGATCGTTCGCTCGTCGGAGAATTACCGGCTCGACGTCATGTCGAACGACTGGTGGGGCGAGCCGCTGTCGGCGATGCTCAGCCGAGTGCTGACCGAGGAACTGGGGCAGCGCCTGCCGCAGAGTACCGTGATCGGCGAGACCGGCGCCGTCTCGGCCTCACCCGACGCTACCATTGAGCTGAACGTGCAGCAACTCGACGAGGACGCCGCGGGCAACGTTGTCCTGCAAGCCCAGGCCAGCGTCAGCTTCAAGGGACGGCCCGGGCCGGTACTGCGTAGTTTTCGTTTTGCCGTGACGCCGCCGGCAGCGGGCCCACGACCGAGCCACAGCTACGCGAGTGTCCGGGCTGCGGCTTATTGCAAACTGTCCTCGTTTTGGCACCCGGCATGACCGCGCAAATGTGTGCGCTCTGCGACGACCTTGCGGCGCACGAGCACCCACCGTCTCGACCACATCGCCGCGCTCAGCCTGACCGCATTCAATATTGCTGGTCGTCATGTGCTCGACGCCGCTGATGAGCGTGCAAACAGCTGGTATCAGCCACATCGCCAATCTGTTTTCGGGGCATAGGAACTGGTGCGGCGGAACATGGCGGGGCTTGAAATCGTGGTTCTCTTCGTCACCGCACTGGCGCCCTTCGCCAGGCTGATCGGCACGCTCTGCGTGCGGATCCGAGCGCACGAAGCGATACCGCCGCGCCATCTGCGCCGAGTGTTCGCGCTTGCCGAAAAGCTCCGCCCGTGGTCGATGATCGACGTCTTCGTATTCGGAGTGTTCGTCGCCTATGTGAAGCTCGGCGGCGTGGTAACGATTGGACTTGCGGTGGGGGTCTATGCCTTGTTGGCCTTGACCTTTGTTCTGGTCTGGATGGATTCCGCGCAGCGTCCTGGTGCCGATGCTAAAGCTTGTCGGGCTCTCGATCATGCGACCAGCGCTAGAGCCTGGTACGGTCGCGCAGCCATCCTGCGCGTCCGGTCTGCCTCGAGCCGGGCATCGGCGCCGTCGCGTTTTGCGGCGTCGTGATCTTGACGATGTTCGCCGCAGAGACCTTCGACCCGCGGCTGATGTGGGATGCGGCGGCGGAGCAGGAGACAGCGGCGACGCATGCCGGTTCGTCGTTCGCCGCTGGCGATTAAGAACACTATCGCCGAGACCATTTTAGGCGATCGACGCCCACTATTTCCCGAAATTGGATAGCCAGCATCTGCCATCTCCTCACAAGCTTGAGCAGATGACAGCCCTGTGGCTAACCAGGGAGGGCCGCGGGTCAAAGTTGGTGAGAAGGAATGCCTGGCAGCCGCGCGTCGGTCTTTGGTGAAGCGGAGGATTTTCAGGCTGCCTTGAGCGCGGACGGCGTCGCTGGTCTGTTGGTCACGGGCTACGGGCCGTTTCGCGCGCGGCTGACCCAGGTTGAGCTCGACCGCTTGCGGCTGCTGGCAATAGAGGAAGCACAGCCACGGATTGCGTTCATCAGAGTGCCTGCGGGCATGGTCCTCGTCGCGTTTCCGATCCACGGAGGACCGTCGCCGGTCTGGGGCGGGACCGAGCTCGAAGCCGGTGAGATGATCACGTTCGGGGGTAGCCAGCTAGTGCATTCGAGAACGGTCGGAACCAGCCGTTGGGGCGCCATTCAAGTCGCGGATGAACAGCTCTCCCGCTATGGCCGGGCTCTGAGCGGGGCCGGGTTTGTCGTTTCGCCTGCCGCACGAAGGCGACCCCGCCCGCAGCGCTGCGGCAAATACGCCGCCTCCACCGGGCCGCGATCCGAATGGCCGAGGCCCGCGCCGGCGCGCTGACGGACCTCCAGGCCGTCCATGGGCTGGAGCAGCAATTGCTTCACGCGTTGATCGAGTGTCTCTCAAGGGGCTCGGCCGAGAATGAAACTTCGGCGGCCCGCCGGGACCGGGGCATTCTTGCCCGTTTCGAGGATCTGCTTGCCGCGGAACCGGCGCTGCGCATGGCCGAGATGTTGGCTGCGCTCGGCGCCTCCGATCGCTTGCTGCGAGATTGCTGCAACAAGCAATTGGGCATGAGCCCCAGCCTCTATCGCCGCCGCCGGCGAATGCAGCAGTTGCACCGCGCTTTGCGCGACTTAAATCGCGACATTGCGAGCGTCTCCACGGTCGCCGAGCGGTACGGTTACCGGGATCTCGGCCGCCTTGCGACCAACTACCGCGCCATCTACGGCGAATTGCCGTCGGCAACGTTGCGGCGAGCCTCTCGTCCGGGAGTGAGGGAGCTTGCTGTCGGCCGTCCGCGCACAAAACTTTCATAACTCGTGCTGAGCGGGCGATATCGCAACGCAATGGATTGCTGGCTGTTTTTGCTGTTTTCTATCAGCCAGCGGCAGCTCGTTCTCGGCGGAAATCGTGGGCTGCCTATGGGCCCATGGAACGACAGAACAGCCTGCCCCGCTCGCTGTTCTGCCGCTGTTTCTGGCTGTTAATCGTACACAAGCTTTGACCCGTAAACCTGCAAAATCACTCGAGCACGCTCGGATTGAGAATATCAGTATATTTCTCAATTGTCAACGCATAGCCGAAGTGGTCACCGCTGAGTTGACCGCCGCTTCGGTCGGCTGAGCATCTTAAGACGGCATTTCGGTGACATACGACTTTCGAAGAGGACAGGCGTCAGACAATCGTCCTATAAATCCAAGCATGCCTGACGGAGATCCGGGGGGATGCCTTCGAGCGCTGTTCACACGTTCACCGATCCCGGCGACTACGCGGCGGCGATCCGCGCGACAACGATCGATCTGACGGTCATGGAGCGCGGGCATTTCATCGGAAAACGCGTCCGGATCGATCTGCATCGCCTGTGGATGCAGCGGTTATCCGAGAGCCTGCCGCGGACTTTGCACTCCGCGTTTGTGACCGAGCGCGCAATAGTGACCTTCCGCACGCAGCCCGGGCCAAGGCTGCTGTGGAGCGGTGTGGAGTTGCAGCCGAGCAACATCATACGGCACAACGAGGGTGAGAATGCCTTTCAGCATTCGTCCGGACCGGTTAGCTGGGGCGCCATGTCTCTGCCCGTCGAAGACATGGTTTCCGTCGGCGCGGCGATTGCTGGACTTGACCTGATGCCGCCGAAAGATCCGCTGATCCTCACGCCCTTACCATCCGCAATCGCGAAGCTCCAGCGGCTGAACGCGGCAGCCGGGAATTTGGCGGAAAACGCCCCGGAAATTATCGCCAATCCCGACGCCGCGTATGGGTTGGAGCAGGCGCTGATTGAAGCCCTGGTGGGCTGCCTCCACAGTCGCGAAGGTCGCGAGAACAGTTCGTCGCAAGGGCAGCACGCGATCGTCATGCGCCGCTTTCGCAGGGTGGTGGAGGAGAACCCGGAGCAACCGCTCTACATCCCCGAGGTATGTAAGGCGATCCGGGTTTCGGACCGGACGTTGCGGATGTGCTGCCAGGAGCATTTGGGAATGGGGCCAAAGCGCTATCTGCTGCTGCGCCGCATGCATCTTGCGCAGCAGGCGCTGCGCCAGGCGGCGCCGGATGCGACATCTGTGACCGACATCGCGACGCGGTTTGGTTTCTGGCAGCTCGGGCGTTTCGCGGTCGAATACCAGTCTCTGTTCGGCGAGTCCCCGTCCGCGACGCTTCGCCAGCTACCGGGGTAACGGCAGGCATCCGTCTGCCGAAATTGCATAGTCGGCCGAGAGGTCGGACGCCTAAGGTTGAGGTTCTCCGGAGCCCGCATCGGAGATAGCTCCCTGTCTCAAACCATTTGAGTCAGAGCTGAGGAAATTGACAAGCACTCGCATCACAATGGGGACGAGGATGAAAACCTTTCGCCTGTCGCGCATTACCACTGCAGCATCGGTTATGGCCTTGATACTTGCGGCTTGTGTGCCGGCGCAGCAATACAACGCACTCGAAAACGACTACAACCAGCTCAACCAGCAGCTCTCGGGCGAGATCGCCTCGCAGCAAGTGCACATCACGAGGCTGCAGGGTGCGATCAAGGTGGCTGTGAACAGCGATCTGCTGTTCCCGTCGGGGAGCTGGCAGATGCCTCCGTCGGCGGCGCAGCTCATCGCCAGGATGGCTCCGATACTGGCGCCCTTCCAGCAGACCACGATCATCGTGACCGGCTACACGGATAACGTTCCGATCGGCCCCGAGCTGCGCCAGCAGGGGGTCGACAACAACCAGCAGCTGTCGCTAAAACGGGCGCAGACCGTTGCCAATTACCTCGTCTCCCAGGGGGTTAATCCGAACCTGGTTTCGGCGCGAGGCCTTGGGGACGCTGACCCGGTCGCCCCAAACGACACGCCGCAGGGGCGGGCTCAGAACCGCCGCGTCGAGCTCACCCTGGCCGGTCCCGGCACCTGATTCCGAAGGGAGCGAAGATGACCAGAGGAAGTCTTGAGCGGTTCGCTTTTGCCGCGGGGATCACCGGCGCTCTCCTCGTTGGATGCACCCAGCCCAACCCGAACACCGCGGCCGGCCGGTCCGACATAGCGGGCCAGCAATGTGCCCTCTGCATTGCAGAGAACCCCGGGGATTACGATGCGTGCCACGCAATCTGCGTTCGGCGCGTCGAGGATGAAGCAGCTTATTTGAAGGAGATCGGGCGATGAGTTGGTTCATTCTCGCGATGTCCATTGGGGGCTTGCTCTGGATGCCAGTGATGGCAGGCGCCCAAGCGCCGACAACGGCCGCTCTGAGTACGTCGCCAGCCGGCAAATCGTCGGTAAAGGTCGACATGGTACCGTCTCTGTTCGTCATGAACGCGCACGGTGGCAGCTTGCAAGGCCAGACCCTGACATTGGCTGGCGTAAGCCCGACCTCGATCGTCTTTGCCGATCGGCCGGTGAGAGCCGCAGGACACCTGCCGACCGAGGCGCTGCTCGAGGAATGGACCACCGGCGACTTCGCCAAAGACGCCCCGAATGCCACCGTATCTGTGCTGAGCAAGGATGGCCTTTCGGCCCACGACGTGGTTGTCGAGCTGCGGACCCCGCATCTCGAAGGCGACCGGCTGACCTTCGATGTGCGCGTTCTCGAGGGCGATCTCGCGGGTGCCGATGGCCCGGCCGCGGTCTTTATCGACATCATCGGCATGCCGTGGACGCCGCTGTCGTTTGCCGGGGTCGCCCGGCGTACGGCGCGGCGGGCGTATTGGTATGGCGCCGCTGCGGCGCCGTACTATCGAGCTTACGGGTATCCCCCCTACGCTCCGCCGCAGTATTATCCCAGCTACCCATACCCTTATTAGCAGACAAAACTGCCGCGAGCGACGTGCGTCAACCGGGAGAGAGCGGATGAGGAGCGCGCCTGTATTGGACCCCCAGAAGCCTTCGGCCGCCGAGCCGGCCCCGCGAATAGCCGGGTTTGCGCGTAGGGCCGGCGCCTTCCTGCTAAAGGAATTTCTCGAGATCTTGCCGCCGACGATCTTCTTTTTTATCGGCTTCAACCTCATCGTGTTGACGACAAATCTGATTCTCGCCAACTATGACGCCCAGTTCGCTAGCTTCATGATAGCTACGGCGAGCGCGCTCATCGTCGCGAAGGCGCTATTGGTCGCCAATGCGATGCCGGTGATCCGCCACTTCGACCGGGCGCCGCTCATCCGGCCGATACTGTTCAAAGCAGTTTTTTATTGGGCGGCCGTCTTCATCGTCCGCCTCCTCGAACATTGGCTTCGGTATCGGCTTAGTGGACAATATGTATTCGGCGGCTTTGTGCCGCACGCAGTTGCAACCTTTTCCTGGGACCGCTTTATCGCGGTCCAGCTCTGGATTTTGGTGCTGTTTCTGATCTATGTGACGGCAAGCGAGGTCACCCATCTGTTCGGCGAGGGCGAACTGTGGCACCTCCTGTTCACCAGCCGGCCTTCGGAACTGCCATTGGACCGCCGGCAGCGGATAGGCGAACTGATTAGGCTCAGCAAGCTTGCCGACACCCACTCGGTCGACGAATTTAGCGATCCGAAAAGCCCCGCACACAGCCAATTGGTCGAGATCGTGCGCCGCCTCGCGGCCGAGCCGAACGCGCGTGCATCCTGACATGACAAAGACAGACGCTCCCGCGCTCGATCGCTCGCGCACTGCAACCTCACGTGGTCCGGATCTTGCCGAGATGATCTGGCTCGCGGGTGGCACTTTCCGCATGGGGTCGGACAAGCATTATGCAGAAGAGGCGCCAGCGCACCGGGTGACCGTGGACGGCTTCTGGATTGATCGCACTCCGGTCACAAATCGCCAATTTCGCGAATTCGTCAGGGCGACCGGCCATGTCACGTTCGCCGAGATCGCGCCGGACCCCAAGCACTATCCGGGCGCTTTGCCGAATATGCTCAGGGCGGGTTCGCTGGTCTTCAATCCATCGAAGCATCCGGTCGATCTGACCGACTGGAGCCAGTGGTGGACATTCAAATTTGGGGCTGACTGGAGGCGGCCTTATGGGCCGCGCAGTTCGCTCAATGGCCTCAATGATCATCCTGTCGTTCACGTGGCCTCCAGCGATGCTTTGGCGTATGCGAAATGGGCGGGCAAGGATTTGCCGACCGAAGCGGAGTGGGAGTTTGCCGCCCGCGGCGGGCTCGACGGTACCGAGTTCGCCTGGGGTGATGAATTCACCCCCCGCGGCAAGCAAATGGCGAATACCTGGCAGGGCGCATTTCCGCACGAAAATCTGAAGCTCGACGGATATGAGCGTACCTCGCCGGTCACCGCATTTCCGCCGAACGGCTACGGCCTCTATGACATGATCGGCAATGTATGGGAATGGACCACCGACTGGTACTCAGCCGGACATGAAGCCGATGCTCAAAAGGCCTGCTGCGTGCCTATCAATCCCCGGGGCGGTCGTAAGGACGCGAGCTATGACCTCTGCCAACCCGAAATCAAGATACCTCGTAAGGTTCTAAAGGGCGGCTCGCATTTGTGTGCGCCGAATTACTGCCGCCGTTACCGGCCGGCCGCGCGCCACCCGGAGCCCGTTGATACCTCGACCAGTCATGTCGGCTTCCGCTGCGTTGTTCGTCAGACGGCGTCGCTATGACCAATGCAACACAAGGGAGACATCAGGGCATGAGCGGCGAAGACAAAAAGCATCGTTCGCATCTTCCGATCCCCAGTTCCGAACGGACCGGGCTCATCACCTATGATGCGAGGGACCCGGACACCAAATTCCCGCCGATCGAGCAGTTGCGCCCGCCCAAGGGCGCGCCCAACGTGCTGCTGATCCTGATCGACGATGCCGGGTTCGGATCCAACAGCGCCTTCGGCGGCCCGTGCCAGACGCCAAATCTGGAAAAGCTCGCGGCCGGCGGGCTGAAGTACAACCGCTTCCATACCACCGCCCTCTGCTCCCCGACCCGGGCAGCGCTGCTGACCGGGCGCAACCATCATTCCTGTGGCATGGGCGGCATCACCGAGATCGCCACCGGCGCGCCGGGCTACAGCTCGGTGCTGCCCAATACGATCTCGCCGCTCGCTCGGACCTTGAAGCTCAATGGCTATTCGACCGCGCAGTTCGGCAAATGCCACGAAGTGCCGGTATGGGAGACGAGCCCGGTCGGACCCTTCGACGCATGGCCGACGGGCGGCGGCGGGTTCGAGTATTTCTACGGGTTCATCGGCGGCGAAGCGAACCAGTGGTACCCCACGCTGTATGAAGGAACCACGCCGGTCGAGCCGAAGAAGACGCCGGAAGAGGGCTACCATTTCATGGCCGATATGACCGACAAGGCTATGGCCTGGATTTCGCAGCAGAAGGCGCTCGCACCCGACAAACCGTTCTTCGTCTACTTCGCGCCCGGCGCAACCCACGCGCCGCACCATGTGCCCAAAGAATGGGCGGACAAATACAAGGGCAAGTTCGACCAGGGTTGGGACAAGCTGCGCGAAGAGACCCTCACCCGGCAGAAGGCGTTAGGCGTCGTGCCAGCGGACTCCCAACTCACTGCGCGCCACGCCGAGATTCCGGCGTGGGACGAGATGCCGGAGGCGCTAAAGCCGATATTGCGTCGCCAGATGGAGGTCTATGCCGGCTTCCTGGAGTACACCGACCACCATATCGGCCGCCTTCTCGGTGGCTTGAAGAAGCTGAACATTTTCGACGATACGCTGGTCTTTTGCATCACCGGGGACAACGGCGCCTCGGCTGAGGGCACAATTAATGGCGCCTATAACGAGATGGCCAATTTCAACGGCCTGGCGGCCCTCGAGACCCCCGAGTTCCTGATGGAGCGGTACGAGAAGCTCGGCGGGCCGGAGTCGTACAACCACTACGCCGTGGGCTGGGCGCATGCGATGAACACGCCCTACCAGTGGACCAAGCAGGTCGCCTCGCACTGGGGCGGAACCCGCAATGGCACCGTCGTGCACTGGCCCAATGGCATCAAGGCGAAGGGCGAAATCCGCTCGCAGTTCCACCATGTCATCGATGTGGCGCCGACGATCCTCGAGGCAGCGGGGCTGCCCGAGCCGGTTTCGGTCAACGGCATCCAGCAGCGGCCGATCGAAGGCATCAGCATGCTGTACTCGTTCGACGACGCCAAAGCCGCGGAGCGGCGCGAGACGCAGTACTTCGAAATGTTCGGCAACCGCGGCATCTACCACAAGGGCTGGACCGCGGTGACGAAGCACGGCACACCGTGGGTGCTCGTCGGCCGCAAGACCGTGCCCCTCGACGACGACGTCTGGGAGCTTTACGACACCACCAAGGACTGGAGCCAGGCCAATGATCTCGCCAAACAGATGCCGGAAAAGCTGCACGAGCTGCAGCGGCTGTGGCTGATCGAGGCGACGCGCTACAACGTATTACCGATCGACGACCGGGTTATCGAAAAGATGAACCCGGACACGGCCGGCCGGCCGGTACTGATCAGGAAGAACACCCAGCTGCTGTTCGGTGGCATGGGGCGCCTGTCCGAGAACTGTGTGCTGAACATCAAGAACAAGTCCCACTCCGTCACTGCCGAGATCGAGGTCCCGGAGAAGAGGGCAGAGGGCGTGATCATCGCCCAGGGCGCCAATATCGGCGGCTGGAGCCTCTACGCGAAGAACGGCAAGCTCAAATACTGCTACAACGTGGCCGGGGTGCATCACTTCTACGTTGAAGCCACAAGGGCACTCCCGCCGGGCGAGCATCAGGTACGCATGGAGTTTGCCTACGCCGGCGGCGGCCTCGGCAAGGGCGGCCAGGTGACGCTTTTTGTCGACGGCGCGAAGGTCGGCGAAGGGACCATCCCGATGACGCAGGCTATGGTCTTCTCCGCCGACGACGGCTGCGACGTCGGCGAGGACAGCGGCGCCCCCGTCTCCCAGGATTACGGCTCGCGCGGCAATGCCTTCAACGGGTCGGTCAAGGGAGTGCAGCTCGCCATTGGCGACGCGGCCGAGAGCTCGGATCACCTCGTCTCGCCGGAGGAAGCTATCCGCATCGCGATGGCGCGGCAGTAATCAAAAGAGGCGGGGGCATGGCCGATTTCACACACCGCCCCGGGCACGGGCAGGTTTGAAGTCAGGGCATCCGCGGCTGATCATTTTGCCTGGATCCGTACCCGCCTAGCTCTCGAACGCACGATAATGTCATGGCTGCGCACTGCGGTGGCGCTGATTGGCTTCGGCTTTGCGATCGTCCAGTACCTCAACCATCTGCAACAGACGCCCGGAGCCCGCTCTGGCTATCTTCCAACCGCGCCGGAATATCTGGGGCTGGCGCTGATCTCGTGCGGTGTCCTGGCACTTGTCATTTCGATTTGGCAGTACCGGTGGGGCCTTCGTTATCTGTGGGGCGACCCGTTCACGCCGATCGCTGGCGTTACGACGGAAGGCATGCAGACGCCCGTCATGGCGGTCGCCATCCTCCTCACCGGCGTTGGCCTTTTCGCGTTCTTTGCGGTGCTGTTTCGCCTCGCGTGATCAGGCAGGCCGAGCAATCGAAGCCATTGAGCACTTCTGAAATCACCCGATCAATGAAAGGAGACTGAGATGGCAAGATCCCGAGCAACCGTCAAGCCGAACATCGTCGTGATCTGGGGCGATGATATCGGCATCGCCAATCTGAGTTGCTACACGCACGGCCTGATGGGCTATCAGACGCCCAATATCGACCGCATTGCCAATGAGGGCATGCGTTTCACCGATTACTACGGCGAGCAGAGCTGCACGGCGGGACGCGCGTCGTTCATCACCGGTCAGCACGGCTTGCGCACCGGGTTGACGAAGGTTGGCCTGCCGGCCGCACCTGTCGGGCTGAGCAAGCAAGACCCAACGATTGCCGCGCTGTTAAAGCCATTGGGATACGCGACCGCGCAGTTCGGCAAAAACCACCTCGGGGACCGCAACGAATTCCTGCCGACCGTGCACGGCTTCGACGAGTTCTACGGCAATCTGTATCACTTGAACGCCGAGGAAGAGCCGGAATTGCCGGATTACCCGAACCCACGGGATTTTCCGCACTTTCGCGAGAGGTTCGGGCCGCGCGGCGTATTGGAGTGCAAGGCCACCGACACCGACGACGCGAGGGTCGACCCGCGCTTCGGCCGGGTCGGTAAGCAGACGGTCCGCGACACCGGCCCACTCACCAAGAAGCGGATGGAAACGATCGATGACGACGTCGCCGACCGCGCCGCTGACTACATCAAACGCCAGGCCCAGGCCCATAAGCCCTTTTTTCTCTGGGTCAACTTCACGCACATGCATCTGCGTACCCACGTGAAGCCGGAGAGCAGGGGCCAGGCGGGGCGCTGGCAGAGCGAATACCACGACGTGATGATCGACCACGACAAGAATGTCGGCACGGTCCTGAAGGCGCTGGATGATGCCGGCATTGCCGACAACACTTTTGTCATGTACGGCACCGACAACGGCCCGCACATGAATTCATGGCCCGACGGAGCGATGACCCCGTTCCGCAGCGAAAAGAACACCAACTGGGAGGGCGCCTATCGGCTACCGTGCCTAGTTCGTTGGCCGGGCAAGATCAAGCCGGGCACCGTATCCAACCAGATGGTCGCCCACCACGATTGGCTGCCGACATTCCTCGCGATCGCTGGGGATCCCGACGTCAAAGACAAGCTGTTGAAGGGCTACGCGATCGGCGACATGACCTATAAGGTCCACCTCGACGGCTTTAATCTTGTGCCGTATTTGACCGGCCAAGTCGAGAAGAGCCCGCGCGAGTCGTTCATCTATTGCAACGACGACCAGCAGGTCGTGGCATTGCGCTACGACAATTGGAAGCTGGTGTTTTCAGAGCAGCGTTCACCCGGCACGTTGGAGTTGTGGGCTGAGCCGTTCACTGGCCTGCGTGTGCCGAAAATCTTCAATCTTCGGACGGACCCCTTCGAGCGCGCTGACATCACCTCGAACACCTATTACGATTGGCTGATCGACCACGTCTATTTGCTGGTGCCGGCGCAGGCCTATATCGGAGAATTCCTTCAGACATTCAGGGAGTACCCGCAGCGCCAGAAGGCCGCGAGCTTCAACCTCGACGACGTGCTCCGGAAGCTGCAGGAGAGTGCCCACACATAACCTCGGCGAGCGGGATGCAGGCGGCCGGTCCGGTCTTCGGCCGTCAGCCGCCGCTGTGGCCATCGAAGCAAGAGTAGCCGCGCGTCTGTCAGAAAACGCACCAATTCTCATCGTCGGAAATCGAGGGGGTTTGTAATGTCGTTGAAGGGGAAGGTTGCCATCGTCACCGGCGGCAACAGCGGGATAGGCCAGGCGATTGTTCTCGAACTTGCCCGGCAGCATGCCAATGTCGTGATAGACTATGTGTGTCACCCGGAGGCGACCGAAGCGCTCGAGCAACAGGTCGGTAAACTCGGCGATCAGTCGCTTGGCGTCGAAGCCGATGTCAGCAAAATCGCCGGCCTACAAAGGCTCGTCGACACGGCGGTGAGTAGTTTTGGTCGGGTCGACATAATGGTGAACAACGCCGGCGTCGAAACACGCACCTCGACCCTCGACACCACCGAGGACCAATATGACAAGGTAATGGCGATCAATCTCAAAAGTGCTTTTTTCGGCACGCAAATCGCCGCCAAGCAGATGATCAAGCAGGGAGCCGGCGGCCGCATTATCAACATCAGCTCGGTACACGAGGACTGGCCGATGCCCGGCAACACCCCTTACTGCCTGTCCAAAGGCGGTATGCGCATGCTGACGCGCACGGCGGGCGTCGAGCTCGCCAAACACAACATCCTCGTTGTCGGGGTGGCACCAGGCGCCGTGGCAACACCCATCAATGTAGGCACGATGAATGATCCCGTGAAGCTCACCCAGCTCGATACGGCGATACCGCTGCAACGTATGGCGCGCCCGGAAGAGATTGCCAGCGTGGTCGGCTTCGTCGCCGGCGAGGGTGCCAGCTATCTCACCGCGACCACAATCTTTGCCGATGGCGGCATCATGCATAACAGCGTCGGTCTGTAGAGGCCGCCAACATTTGAGCTAAAACTCCCGAACCGATCCAGTAGGCCAGCCTGCAGATGCCCCGCGGCGACCCGCTCGATCGAATGAGCAAGCGAATAGCGCCCGTTCTCGGGATGGCAATGCTCGCGAGCGGCCAGTCCTTTCAGTTTCCGGACTAGTCGGCCTCGGACTTCATGCTAGTGGAGAAGCGATCTATGCAGCAAACCTCTAAAGCGATTCTCGCGGTCTTTGCAAGCGTCGCTGCAATTGCGTCCGGGCTGCGCGAGGCCACCGCGCAGGACGCGACTGCCCCCGGCGGATACCAGTTCTTCGTCACGCCCTATCTGTGGCTGGCGAGTGTCCACGCGACGACGCTGACGCCGCTGGCGCGCGTGCCCCAAGTCGATTCCAACGTCAGCACAATCGACCTGCTGTCGCATCTCGACGGGGCGCCGTTCATGGGGTCGGTGGAGGCTCGCTACGGGTCACTCGGTTTCCTCGCAGACGCGATCCACCTGCCGGTGAGCACCAAGATCACGACGCGCAACATCTTTTTTGAGGGCGGTAACGCCGCGCTGAAAGCGAATACCGGTACCGGCATCGCCCTCTACCGCGTGCTCGAAGACCCGGTGCAGTTTGCCGATGCCGGCCTCGGCTTTCGTGCCTGGGGGTTCTCCTCCCGTGTGGAGCTCAATCCCGGCGTGCTTCGCGGGGTGAGCGTGACTCCGAGCGGCGGCTGGACCGATCCGCTGATCGGCGCGCGCTATCACCGCGACCTCGGCAACGGCTTCGCGCTGACGGCCTATGGCGATGTCGGCGGCTTTGGTGTCGGCGCGCATACCGATTGGCAGGTGCTCGGCACAGTCGACTATTCGCTCAGCCCGTCGTGGAACCTGCAGCTCGGCTATCGCAGCCTCAACTTCAATATTACCGGAAGCGAAGGCAGGTTTGGCTTCAACGTCCATATGAGGGGGCCGATCCTCGCCGGCACCTTCCGTTTCTGACGCGGAAGACGCGCCTTAGTGGACTGTATTGGGTTGCCAACTTGTCCGCCGGCGCACTTCTACGGTCTGCCGTCGAACATGTTAGGCATGGGCAGCCGTCAACTTCAGCTATTGGCGCTTGTCCGACACCCCACGACCGGTGAGAGATGGCCGCTTTGTGTAGCTGGGCAGAGGCTCGGAGGCTCGTATAAATCTCCATTGCGAGGAGCGATCGCGCCTTCCTAGCTGGAGGATTGCAATCGTCGTTGCGGCGCAGTGCCGGAAGAGGTGTGGGTTGACCGGTTCCCCGAAGGCGTCGCGGCTTCGCTCGGTGATGATCCGGGCGATAGCATTGGGGGTAAGTGGACGGCCTTTTGTGCTGTCCCAGATCCTGTCATTCCGGTCGGCTCCGGTGAACTTCGGACGCACCTCCTGGAGGTAATACTCCAAAGGCGGGACAAGCTTTTCCGGTACGGTGATTTCGAATGGCCGACCAGATTCCGATCCCGGGCCTTCGAATATCATCCGCCGTTCCTCGCCCACTTGCGGCAAATGCGTGCCGACCCGGATGGGTGAAAAGGTCCGGAGGTGTAACGGTCTTTGGGCGAGGAGCGCGATCATCAGTCCGTCGCAATAATCTACGGCGTCCGTTATCTCCCCCTCGGCATCCCTTGCCCCGTCCATGAGTTTTATCCCGAGCGCGGCAAGACGCGTGCTGGTGACGCACACTTCGACGCCTTTCTTTAAACCGAACTTTGACCTTTAAACCGAACGGAATAAGCCCCGCATGCGGGGGCGGCGGCCATGATCAGGCGATCCCTAGCATTTGATGAATGGCCCGAGAGGGACCGGTCTGCGTGGACCGAAGCGATTGCGGAAGGCGACATCTTTAACGGTCGCAGCCCGGCTGCGCGGTGGGCTCCGACGACCCGTTACGCCGTCCGGGCTGCGTATGGACGTTACCTAAGCTTCCTCGCTGCGTCGGAGCCTTCGGTGTTGGCCGAGCAACCCCATGGGACGGCATATGTATTTCGCCAAGTTGGGGGGCGCCGCGCGGGTCATGTTTCCCGGGACCGGGCCGGAGCATCTCTCGCGGCTGGTTGCGCGGCTTGAGAGCGAGTGCCGCCCGCGGTCGAAGGCCGAGCGGATCGCACCTGAAGCCGTTCTTCGGCGCCATGCGGCTCGACGCGATCACCAGCTTCATGGTGGAGCGATACAAGAAGAAACGCATCGATGCGGGCTCGGCGAACGGTACCGTCAATCGCGAATTCGCGTCCCTCTCTCACCAAAACCGGCAGCACCCTTGCACAGGAATTACACAGAGGCTCTCAAAGGGAGCAGGCAGCAACGCCCGCAATCAGGAGGAAAAAAACCGGAATTACAGGGTCTTAGGTCCTGGAGGCCGGAAGCGGAATCGAACCGCTGTACGAGGATTTGCAGTCCTCTGCATAGCCACTCTGCCATCCGGCCGGCTCGTGGCGGCATATAGGCGCGCGCCGCGAAACTGGTCAAGGACCCCAGATGGCGTATGGCGCATAGCGCACGCGCTTGTTGCCGGTCGGCGGTGCGCTCCATATATTGGTTAGTCCAAGGTTTTCCTAAAGAGTCGAGAGAAATGGCGCGCGTTACCGTTGAAGATTGTGTTGTCAAAGTCCCCAACCAATTCGAGCTCGTGCTGCTCGCCGCCCAGCGTGCGCGTGAAATCACCTCCGGCGCTCCGTTGTCGATAGACCGCGACGACGACAAGAACCCGGTCGTTGCGCTGCGCGAGATTGCCGACGAGACGGTCGCACTCGATCATCTGAAATCCTCTGTGGTGCGCGGCATGCAGAAGCATGTCGAGATCGACGAGCCGGAGGAAACTCACGAACTAGAACTCGACACCGCTTTGTTCGGCGTCGGCGCCCCAGCCGGCGCCCTGATGGACGCGGAACTCGATACCGAGCTCGACGCCGACGCCGAGGAGGCCGACGACGCCGAGGATGTAGAGGAGGAGAAGGAGAACGAGGACGAGGTTCTCCCGGCAGAAACCGCCGTCGACCTTGCGCAACTCGACGAGGACGACGAACTCGCCGAAGACATGCTGGAAGTGGAGGAAGAAGTCGATCTCGCCGACTCCCCCGAGCCCGACACGCCGGGTGATTTCGACGAGGAGCTCTGATCGCGGACAATGCGTCGAGCCGGGTGAACGGCGCTCAAAGTGAAACTCGCGCCGCTCCATCGGAATGGCCGAACCGACGGTTACGGTCGCGACAAGACGGGGAAAACCTCGCCATGATGCGGCAGTTCGAGCTTGTCGAGCTCGTCAAATCCTACGACCCGAACGCCGACGAAGACGCGCTCAACCGGGCTTATGTCTATTCGATGAAGGCCCATGGCGCGCAGCTGCGGGCCTCGGGCGATCCATATTTCTCCCATCCGGTCGAGGTCGCCGGCATCCTGGCTCAGATGAAGCTCGATGGCGCCTCGATCGTGACCGGTCTCTTGCACGACACGGTCGAGGATACTGTCGCCACCCTCGACGACATTGACCGCGTGTTCGGACCCGAGATAACCCGCCTCGTCGATGGCGTGACCAAGCTGTCACGGATCGAGCTGCAATCCGACCAGACCAAGCAGGCCGAGAATTTCCGCAAGCTCGTCCTCGCGATGTCCGAGGACATCCGGGTGCTGCTCGTCAAGCTCGCCGACCGCCTGCACAACATGCAGACCCTGCGGTTTATCGAGGACGGCGAGAAACGCCGGCGGATCGCCCGCGAAACGATGGACATCTATGCGCCGCTGGCCGAACGGCTCGGCATGCAGCGCATGAAGGATCAGCTCGAGGATCTGGCTTTTGCCGAGCTGCACCCCGACGCCCGCGCCAGCATTGTCGCCCGGCGCGATTTCTTGCGCGACAAGGGGGCCGGCGTCGTGCCGCGCATCCTCGCCGAGCTGCACGGCAAGCTGGAGGAAGGCGGGGTGCCGAACGCCGTCGTCTCCGGCCGCGAGAAATCGGCATACTCGATCTGGCGCAAGATGCAGCGCAAGAACGTCGCTTTCGAACAGCTTGCCGATTTGATGGCCTTCCGCGTGCTCGTCGACGATGTCGGCGACTGCTATCACGCGCTTGGCATCATCCATTCCGCCTATCACGTGGTTCCTGGCCGCTTCAAGGATTTCATCTCGACCCCCAAGCCGAACAATTACCGCTCGCTGCACACCGGGGTCATCGGCCCCGAGCAGCAGCGCATCGAAGTGCAAATCCGCACCCGCGAGATGCACGATGTCGCCGAACTCGGGGTCGCCGCGCATTGGACCTACAAACACGGCGCGCCAAAGACCGAGGGACCGCAATATCGCTGGCTGCGCGAGCTCTTGGATATCCTCGACCATGCGGCGGGGCCGGAAGAATTCCTCGAGCACACCAAGCTCGAGATGTTTCAGGACCAGGTGTTCGCCTTTACCCCCAAGGGCGATCTGATTGCGCTGCCGCGCGGCGCCACCGCGGTCGACTTTGCCTATGCGGTGCATTCCGAGATCGGCGATACCTGCGTCGGCGTCAAGATCAACAGCCGGCTGGTCCCGCTGCGCACCCAGCTGCAAAATGGCGACCAGGTCGAAATCATCACGTCAAAGGCGCAGACGCCCTCGCCGACCTGGGAGCGGTTTGTCGTCACCGGCAAGGCGCGCGCTCGCATCCGCCGCTTTATCCGCACGCAGCAGCGCACGCAATATCTCGATCTCGGGCGCGCCATCCTGCAGAAGGCGTTCCGCCAGGAAGGCCAGGAATTTTCGGAACGGCCGCTCGAGGCGGTGCTGAAGACCTTCAACTGCTCGACCGTCGAGGACCTTTACGTCGCGGTCGGGCAGGGGCTCGCGACCGGGCGCACCGTCGTCCACGCGGCGTTCCCGCAGCAGCACGAGCCCAAGGCCGCCAAAGTCGTCTCGCTGGATCGAGCGCGGCGTCGGGCCAAACGTAACGACATTGCGGTGCCGATCCGCGGTCTCATTCCGGGCATGGCGCTTCACTTCGCCGGCTGCTGCCACCCATTGCCCGGTGATCGCATCGTCGGAATCGTCACGACCGGGAAGGGGGTGACGATCCACACGATCGACTGCGAGACCCTGGAGAGCTTCGCCGAGACGCCGGAGCGCTGGCTCGATGTCGCTTGGAGCAACGACGAGGATGCCAACCACGTCGGCCGCCTCAATGTGACGATCGCCAACGAGCCCGGAAATCTCGGCAGCCTGACTACGGTGATCGGCAAGCAGGGCGGCAATATCAGCAATCTGAAGATCACCAATCGCTCGTCGGATTTCTTCGAGATCATGATCGACATCGAAGTCGCCGACGTTAAGCACCTGACGACGATCATCGCCGCGTTGCGCGCGACCCCGGTTATCAACTCCGTCGAGCGGGCGCGCGGCTGAGCGCCGCCGCAGGGCATGTTGGATGATCCTCGGCATCGGCAGCGACTTGATCGATATCCGTCGCATCGAGCAGGCGATGGAGCGCTTTGGCGAGCGTTTTCTCGAACGCATCTTCACCGATGCCGAGCGCCGCAAATGCGACCGGCGGGCCAACCGCTCGGCCAGCTACGCGCGTCGGTTTGCCGCCAAGGAAGCCTGTTCGAAAGCGCTCGGCACCGGGTTTCGCAACGGCGTATTCTGGCGCGACCTCGGGGTCGTCAATCTGGCTTCGGGGCAGCCCTGCATGCGGCTGACCGGCGGTGCCTTGCGACGGCTCGAAGAGATTACGCCGGCGGGGATGACGGCCCGGCTCGATGTCACATTGACCGATGAGCCGCCGCTCGCCCAGGCCGTCGTGATCATCACCGCCGTGCCGGCCCAAGAACGCGGGGTCTTCGAGCGGGCATATCCTTAACTCAACTCCTGACACGGGCGTGGCTCGTCCCGCCCTCCATACCTCCAAGGAATTCCATGAAATCAAAATACGGCCCCACGGTCCTGACCCGGAAAAAATCTGCCGGCGGCATCCTCGACACGATAAAGACGATCGTCTATGCCGTGCTGATCGCACTCGTCGTGCGGACAGTTGCCTATGAACCATTCAATATTCCGTCGGGATCGATGGTCCCGACGTTGCTGGTTGGCGACTATCTCTTCGTTTCGAAATTTTCCTACGGGTACAGCCGATACTCGCTGCCTTTTGGATTACCGCTGTTTTCCGGACGAATTTTCTTCCATTCGCCGGAGCGCGGCGACGTCGTGGTCTTCAAATTGCCGACCGACAATTCAACCGACTACATCAAGCGGGTGATCGGCTTGCCCGGCGATCACATCCAGATGAAGAACGGCATCCTCTTCATAAACGGTCAGCCGATTCCGCGCAGGCGCACCGAGGACTACCTCTATCAAGAGGGGAACGGCGCAGTCATTCCGCTTGCGCAATATATAGAAACGCTGCCGAACGGCGTGCAGCATCGCATCATCGAGATGAGCGACAATGGGCCGCTCGACAACACCCAGGAGTATGTCGTCCCCCCCGGCGACTATTTCATGATGGGCGACAATCGCGACAACTCGCAGGATAGTCGCGTATTATCCGCGGTCGGCTACGTACCGGCCGAGAACTTGATCGGGAAGGCACAGTTCATCTTTTTCTCGACAAACGGCACGGCCCGGCTCTGGGAAATCTGGAAATGGCCGTTCGCGATACGGTATGGCCGGCTGTTCCACGGCGTCCAGGGCATCGATTGACCGCCGACCTCGCGCAAAAAATCGGGTATCTCTTTGCTCAGCCCGAGCTTCTCGAAGAAGCCCTGACCCATCCGAGCGCGCTAGCGCCCGAGCATAGCCGCGGCCGGCGCGCCAGAAAGTCCGTTCACCGCGGCTATGAGCGCCTCGAATTTCTCGGCGATCGCGTTCTGGGCCTCGTCATCGCCGATCTGTTGTGGCGGCGCTTCGAGAGCGAGCCCGAGGGACATTTGACGCGCCGTCTGACGCATCTCGTTCGTGGCGAAGCGCTCGCGCGCATCGCCGCCACGATCGGGCTCGGTGACCATCTGCTCCTGTCGCGTGCCGAACAGGCGGCGGGAGCCGCCGCCAACCCGGGGATTCTCGCGGATGTTTGCGAGGCTCTGATCGCGGCGATCTATCTCGACGGCGGCTTGGAGGCCGCCTCGGGCTTCGTTCGCCGGTTATGGCAGCCGTTGATCGACGAAATGGAGGGGCCGCCGCGCGACCCCAAAACCGCTCTGCAGGAATGGGCGCAGGCGCGCGCGCTGGCTCTCCCGACCTACGAACTCGTCGGCACCAGCGGCCCCGACCACGCCTTGCGCTTCACCGTTGCTGCAAAGGTCGCGGGCCGCGACGGCGCCACGGCGACGGCCTCGTCAAAGCGCATTGCCGAGGCAAGAGCTGCAGAGTTGCTGCTCGAACGGCTGGCCGCCGAGACTTAGAGCAGCAAGTCTTGCCCATCAGGGGACCGGACAGTTCCCGGGTGTATCGCACCGCCGCGGCACCGGAAGCGTGGTTGCCGTGATGACCGGAGAACTCGGCCCCTCGGTACCGCCGCTGAGAATGACGGCTACTTTGTAGCGATACGATGTCGCGGGACGTAAGCTCAGATCGCCAAAGCTCGGCCCCAAGACCGAGCCGATCGGCGTGAAGCTATTGTCGCCGTCGCTGGCGCGATTGACTGTATAGGTTTGGGCGCCGGCGGCTGGGGTCCAGGCAATCGCCGCGCCGGTATTCGAGACATCATTCACTAGAATCCCGAGCGGAGCGCCGTCGGCTGGCGCGGCCGGGTTCTGGAGATGCCCGCTTGTGAGCCGGTCGAGCATGGCTTTGATGGTTGAGATTTGCCGCCCGGCCTTAACGGCATATTTGAAGTTCGTGTAACCCCACCAATCCCAGCACCCGAATGGGTTGACGGGTGTGAAGGGATCGGTGGCGGGGTTGCCTACGATGGTTTGCGGATAAAGAATGATCAGGCGGTTCGTGTCGGCCCACTCGTTGTAGCCGGCATGCTGGATGTAATGGTCCTGAATGGTTTCGAAGTTTTGCTTGCAGCCGTGGAGCGCGATATGCACGCGGCACGGCTGCTGCGCGGCACAAGACGCCGGGACGTAGACATACCCGGTCTCGGCCATACTGTAGGAGGCCGGGGATTCGGGAGACGTCAGCTCCCGTTGATCGAACGCGATGAGCTTTCCGGAAAGCGCGCCACGGTTCTTGGGATTGAGGGCGCCATATATGTGCTGGAGAATTATGCCGGCCTGATCGTAGTTGCAGTGGTCGATGTAGTCGCCTTCATTCTTGTTGCACGGCTGACCATAATCGACCGTGACCTGGGAATGGCCCGCGCCGATGGCGCTCTGATAGAAGACATTGCCATTGTTGCGGCCGCCTAGGTAATGCAGATAGAAGCGGTAAGCGGCATCTCCGACTTTTGCGTTGACGATCGAGTCGTTGTAACCGGCAAAGATGTAGATGCGCTGGTTCGTAATGTTGTGGGTGTCGTCGATGTCCCCGCCGCGGGCCCATTCGTCGGTTTTTTCGAAGAGCGGTTCGAGGTCTGGGGGAGGCCCCTTCATGCAGGGGCCGGTCGCCGTTAGACCGGAGCCGAGATTGCCCAAGAGCCCATCTATGGCCGTCCCCTGTGCACAATAATAAGGCCCCCCGGCAATGACGCCGACGCCCTTGACAATCGACGACCAGGAGACCCCGAACTGCACGGCCATAAAGGCGCCGGACGAGATGCCCGAGATCGAGGTTTCCTTTATGTCTGCATTGTAAGCGACCAATGGCGGCGCAGGGCCCTCAGCCATTGCCGGTGCGATGCCGAGTGCGACGACGATCAGCGTCACGCGGATCAATCGAGCCGATGTTCGAATCTGATGCATAGGACCTGTCGCTCAGCGGTTTAAGTGTCCGCGCAAAAGACGCGCCAGTGCCTATGGGGGATTGGCGAGACGCGGCCTCTGCTCCCGAACGCGCGCAAAATATTCTGTTGAGCGTTTCAGGCCGTGTGATCGACTTCACACTGCCAGTGAAATCCCGGCGGAATCAGGGCTCGCGGCGTTATTCGGCGCGGGTCGCGCGAAAACGCAGCCGCACGTAGTCGGCGATCCAGGTTCCGGTCTCGTCCATCAGGACGGGGCGCAAAAGATCGGCGACTTCGGCGCGCGCTCGCGATCGGTCCGGCTGCGGCAGCGGACCGAGAAGATCTTCGGCGAAGGTGTCGAGCCATGCTTCGATACCGGTCGGCACGGTTGTCGGCCGCGGGACGATCGCGATTTCCTCGACCGTGAAATGCGCTTCTTCGAGCTTTTTGCGGTAGGCTTCTGCGGACGGGAAGTACCATGGATTGAGGCGATGAGCGTCGAGCCCGCGGCGCGCAAGAACCGCGCTCAAGGCGACGATTATCGCCGCGGTGTTGTTGTGGCCGCCCATCTCGGCGACAAGGCGGCCGCCCGGCTTCAACGCCCGGCGCACGCCGGCGAGCACCGCCTCCTGATCCCGCATCCAATGGAGCGCGGCGTTCGAGAATACGGCATCGAACTCGGCTGTGAAGGTCAGCCTCTGGCCGTCCATGACCCTGGCGTCAATCCCGCGCGCGCGTGCCGCGGCGACCATGTCCGGCGCGGCATCGACTGCGATTACCGTGGCGCCGGCCGCGACGATCTTTTCGGTCAACACGCCGTCGCCGCAGCCAAGATCGAGGATGCGCTCACCCGGGGATGGCGCGAGGAGTTCGAGGACGGGGGCGCCAAGGGCCGGGACGAAGTGCGCGGTCTCGGCGTAACGCTCGGCTGACCAGCGTTGCCGCGCGATTTCCGCCATCATCAGACCTCCATCCCTTGCACCTGGCGCGCCTCTGCTTCGCGGCGGATCTCCGACAGGGTCGTGCGCGTCGTGATCATCTCCGGATCCATCTTGAGTTCGATGATCGCCGGCCCCTTGCCGGCGGCTGCCTCCTCGAAGGCCGGCGCGAACTCCTCCGTCCTCGAGACCGAGGCGCCAAAGACACCATAAGCGCGGGCGAGACCGAGGAAATCCGGGTTCTTCAGCGCCGTCCCGACCACCCGGCCCGGGAAGCGGCGCTCCTGATGCATGCGGATCGTGCCGTACATCGCGTTGTTGAAGACCAGGATGATCGGGCCGATCCCTTCGAGCATCGAGGTCGCGATCTCCTGCCCGGTCATCATGAAGCCGCCATCGCCGCAAAACGCGACGACGAGGCGGTCGGGATGGACGAGCTTGGCCGCGACCGCAGCGGGAACGCCGTAGCCCATCGCCCCGCTGGTCGGGCCGAGCTGGCGTCCCGGCCGTCGGTACTGCAGGAAGCGATTCGGCCAGCCGCTGAAGTTTCCTGCGTCGCTGGTGATGATCGCATCGTCGGGCAAGCGGTCGCGCAACCAGGTCATCACCTTGCCGAGATCGAGTACCCCGCCCGCGGTGGTAGGCACGAGCCCGGCTTCGTATTCCGAACGAGCCGCGGCGCGCCAATCCGACCAGCGCGGCGCCGGCACGGTGGGGAGAGCTGCGGCGGCGGCGGCGAATTCGGGCATACCGGATTGAATCGGGAGGCTCGGGCGAAAAACCCGGCCGAGCTCCTCGGCGCCGGCATGGACGTGGATCAGCACCTTGCCCGGGTCGGGAATGCCCATTAGTGAATACGACTGCGAGGTGATTTCGCCAATTCGCGCGCCGACGGCCAGCAGCGAGGTCCGCCTCCTTGATCCGTCGCGACAAGCGCGGCGCTCGCTCCGGTACCGAGGTCGCCGACGAAGGAGGGCGACCGGTTGTCGACGATGTCCTGCCGCCGGAACGAACAGCAGACCGGGAGCTGGTTGGCCTCGGCAAACTTTGTGATGTCGTGGCAGGCTCGGTCGTCCCAGCCACCGCCGCCGACCAGCATGATCGGCCGCTCCGCCGCCGACGAGCAGCCGCCGCATCTCTGCGAGATCCGCGGCGCCTGGATGGGCGCGCACAGGCCGATAGGGGCCGACCACCGCCGCCGCACTGTGCTCGCGAAGCATGTCCTCGGGTAATGCCAGCACGACCGGGCCCGGCCGTCCGGAGGTGGCGACCTGAAAGGCCTGATTGATCAGCTCGGGCACGCGCTCGGCCATGTCGACCTGCGCGACCCATTTGGCGAGCGGCGCAAACATCTTGCGGAAATCGACCTCCTGGAAGGCTTCGCGGTCGATCTGATGACGCGCGACCTGGCCGACGAGCACGACCATCGGGGTCGAATCCTGGAAGGCGGTATGGATGCCGATCGAGGCGTTGCAGGCGCCGGGCCCGCGGGTCACCAACAGCACTCCCGGCTTACCCGTGAGCTTGCCGTAGGCCTCGGCCATGAACGCGGCGCCGCCTTCCTGGCGGCACGTCACGAGACGGATCTCGGGCGCGTCGAACAGCGCGTCGAGGACCTCGAGATAGCTCTCCCCGGCAACACTGAAGGCCATGTCGACGCGATGCGCGCGCAGCGCGGCGACGACGAGCTGGCCGCCGCTGAGAAGATTGGTCGTCATCGCCCTACCTCGAGCCTGGTGTCCACATGTCATTTGAGACGATGCGATGCCCGGACGGAAGAGGCTTGCCCTTGCCGGGATGCTTCGCGGCCGGGCGCCATATAATTGACAGCTTCTATCGGCAGCGTGGAATCGTGATCCAGTAGGTCGCGCGCGACGCGCAAGCAAAAAATCGCTAGGCTCCAGCCTACGAATTGCATGCCCGAAGGAGCAAACCAGGTTTCGGACGACATGGACGATCAGCGAAGCGAAATTCTTGCGCCACAGGGACGAGTGAGGGTGGACGAGCCGTTGGTTCGTCCTGCTCAGCCGGGCGGCGTCGTGTTGCGCCGGCCGCGGCGTTTGTGGGGGCGGCGGCTTGTCTGGCTCCTCTTGCTCGCCGCGATTGTTGCCGCCGCTATCTGGTATTTTCCGCGGCCGCAAACGCAGCCGAAGGGGGGCGGCGGTCAAGCCAGCGCTCCGGTGCCCGTCGGGGTGTCCCCGGTGAAGAAGGGCGACATGCCGGTGACGTTGACCCAGCTCGGCACCGTCACCCCGCTCGCGACGGTCACGGTAAAGACGCAGCTCAGCGGTTATCTGGTGCAAGTCGCCTTCAAGGAAGGCCAGATGGTCAACAGGGGCGATTTTCTCGCTCAGATCGACCCGCGCCCCTACCAGGTGGCGCTCGAACAGGCCCAGGCCCAGCTAGGCAAAGATCAGGCGCTGCTGAAAAACGCGCAATTGGATTTGCAGCGCTACAACACTTTGGTAGCGCAAAACTCGATCGCCAAGCAAACCCGTGACACGCAGGTTTCGCTGGTCGCGCAGGATGAGGCGACGGTCAAAGCCGATCAGGCGCAGATCGACGCCCAAAAGCTCAACCTGACCTATTGCCGTATCGTCTCGCCGGTCACGGGCCGCGTCGGGCTGCGCCAAGTCGACGCCGGCAATTATGTTCAGACCAGCGATCCCAATGGCATCGTCGTGGTCACCCAGCTGCAGCCGATCTCGGTCATTTTCACTCTGCCCGAGGACAATTTGCCCGAGGTGATGAAGCGGGTGAGGGCCGGGGCGACTTTGCCGGTCACCGCCTATGATCGCACCGGCTCGACCGAATTGGCCCAGGGAAAGCTCGACACGGTCGACAACCAGATCGATACGACAACGGGCACCGTCAAATTGCGGGCAATATTCGACAACGAGCAACAGACCCTGTTTCCCAACCAGTTCGTCAACGTCAAACTATTGGTCAATACGCTCCAGGACGCTGACATTGTGCCCAATTCGGCGATCCAGCGCGGCGCGCCCGGCACCTTTGTCTATGTCGTCAAGCCGGAGAACACGGTAGCAGTACAAAAGGTCAAGCTCGGGCCGACCGACGGTCAGCGCATAGCGATCCTGTCTGGGCTGGAAGCAGATGAAAGCGTCGTAGTCGATGGAACCGACCGTCTGCGCGACGGCGCCAAAGTGACGATCGCCACGCCGGCCCAACCAAGCCCGACGGCTGCCGAGGGTTCGCCCCAGCCGCAAAACCAGCAGCAAAGACAAGGTTCGGGGCGGCGGCGGAGCACGCCGTGACCTACCCGGGAGTTACCCTCACCCACCCGGCCCTGGCGGGTTGGGTCCCCCCTCTCTCGCATTGCGGGAGAGGGGCTGCTCTCAGGCTTTTCGCCATATGGCCCCTCTCCCGCATCGTGGGAGAGGGTGCCGGGCGCAGCGAGGCGGGTGAGGGTTATAAAGCCGCGATACCGGAAAGAGCTCACTCATGAGCCCTTCCCGCATCTTCATCCTGCGCCCGGTGGCGACGACGCTGCTGATGGCGGCGATCATGCTGGTCGGCATCTTCGCCTATCGTTTCCTGCCGCTATCGGCGCTGCCCGAGGTCGATTATCCGACGATCCAGGTGCAGACGTTTTATCCCGGCGCCAGTCCCGATGTGATGACGTCTTCGGTCACCGCACCGCTCGAAGTCCAGTTCGGCCAGATGCCGGGACTTAACCAGATGTCCTCAACGAGTTCGGCCGGGGCTTCGGTGATTACCCTGCAGTTCAGCCTTGACCTCAGTCTCGATGTAGCCGAGCAGGAAGTTCAGGCGGCGATCAACGCAGCCGGCAACCTGTTGCCGTCGGATCTGCCGGCCCCACCGATCTATGCCAAGGTCAACCCCGCAGACGCGCCGATCCTGACCTTGGCACTGACTTCCAAGACGATGCCGCTGACCCAGGTCGAGGATCTCGCCGACACCCGCCTCGCGCAAAAAATCTCGCAATTGCCGGGGGTCGGTTTGGTCAGCATCAGCGGCGGGCACCGGCCGGCAGTGCGCATCCAGGCGAATTACCGCCAGCTTGCCGCCTACGGCCTCAACATTGACGATCTGCGTACGACGCTCGCCAATGCCAACGTCAACACGCCCAAAGGCAATTTCGACGGGCCGAGCCGGGCCTACACGATCAACGCCAACGATCAGATCAGAAAGCCGTCCGACTACAACGATTTGGTCGTGGCTTACCGGAACGGCGCGCCGGTAAAGCTGTCGGATGTCGCGCGCGCCACCGAAGGCGCGGAGAATACCAAGCTTGCCGCGTGGATGAACACGGATGAGGCGGTTATCGTCAATATTCAGCGGCAGCCCGGCGCCAATGTCATCGAGGTCGTCGACCGTATCCAGGCGCTCTTGCCGCAGCTGAAAGCGGCGCTTCCCTCGGCAGTCGACGTCGCGGTGCTCACCGACCGCACCACCACGATCCGCGCTTCGGTAGCCGATGTCGAGTTCGAGCTCGGCCTCGCTGTGGTCCTGGTCGTGATCGTAATTTTTGTGTTTCTCCGCAGCCCGTCGGCGACCCTGATCCCGAGCCTGTCCGTGCCGCTCTCGCTCGTTGGCACATTGGCGGTGATGTATCTCGCCGGGTTCAGCCTCAACAACTTGTCGCTCATGGCATTGACGATTGCCACCGGGTTCGTCGTCGACGACGCGATCGTCATGATCGAGAACATCTCGCGTTATATCGAGGCGGGTGACCCGCCGCTCCAGGCGGCGTTGAAGGGCTCCGAGCAGATCGGTTTTACGATCATCTCGTTGACCGTATCGCTGATCGCGGTACTGATCCCGCTGCTCTTTATGCCCGACGTGGTCGGCCGGCTGTTCCGCGAGTTCGCGATTACCCTTGCGGTCACGATCGTCATCTCGGCGGTGGTCGCATTGACGCTCGTTCCGATGATGTGCGCCAAGATCCTGCGTCACCGGCGCGCATCGGAAATGTCGCTGGTGGCGCGCAAGAGCCAGGAATGGTTCGACGCGCTGATCGCCCAATATGGGAGGCTGCTGAACTGGGTGCTCGACCACCAGCCGCTGACGTTGCTGGTGGCGCTCGGCACGCTCGGTCTCACCGTGTTTCTCTATATCGTGATCCCGAAAGGCTTTTTCCCCGTCCAGGACACCGGGCTCATCCAGGGGATCTCCGAGGCTGAGCCGTCGGTCTCCTTCGAGGCAATGGCGCAACGCCAGCAGGCGTTGGCCGCAGCCATCCTCAAGGACCCCGACGTCGTGAGCCTGTCTTCCTTTATCGGGG
This sequence comes from uncultured Alphaproteobacteria bacterium, assembly GCA_963695605.1. GTDB lineage: Bacteria > Pseudomonadota > Alphaproteobacteria > ATCC43930 > CGMCC-115725 > AP-15. The sequence goes on from CAVOHI010000096.1 coordinate 290,555, forward strand.
TCGACGGCACCAACTCGACCCTCAATACCGGCCGGCTTCTGATCAATCTGAAGCCGCGCGACGAACGCCACACCTCGGCCAGCAACGTGATCCGGCGGCTGGAGCGGGAGACGCAAGATGTTGCAGGCATCTCGCTCTATATGCAGCCGGTGCAAGATCTGACCATCGACGCGACGGTCAGCCGCTCCCAGTACCAGTTCGTTCTGGAAGATGCCAATCCAAATGAGTTCTCCACCTGGGTTCCGAAATTACTCGAGCGTCTGCAGCAATTGCCGCAGCTGGAGGACGTCAGCAGCAATTACGCGGAGAACGGCGTTTCGGCCTATATTCAGATCGACCGCCCCACCGCAGCGCGTTTCGGCATCACCCCGGCCACCGTCGACAACGCGCTTTATGATTCGTTCGGCCAGCGCATCGTCTCGACGATCTTCACGCAGTCGAACCAGTACCGGGTCATTCTGGAAGCCGATCCCGATTTGCAGAAATCCTTGAGCTCGTTGGGGCAGATTTATTTGCCGTCATCGACCGCGACGAATGGCCAGGTCCCGCTATCGGCGATCGCTCAGGTCGAGGAGCAGACGGCGCCACTGGAGATCAATCATCTCGGACAATTTCCGTCGACCACTGTTTCGTTCAATCTGGCACAGGGCGCATCGCTCGGCGAGGCAGTCGACGCGATCAAGCAAGCCGAGCAGGAACTCGGCATGCCCGCCAGCATGATAACCGTGTTCCAAGGGGCGGCTCTGGCATTCCAGGCCGCGCTCGGCAACGAGCTCGTGCTGATCATCGCGGCAATCATCACGATGTATATCGTGCTGGGCGTGCTTTACGAGAGCTTCATCCACCCGATCACGATCCTCTCGACCTTGCCTTCGGCCGGGGTCGGCGCGCTCTTGGCGCTGATGATCGATGGCAGCGATCTCAGCGTCATTGCGATCATCGGCATCATCCTGCTGATCGGCATCGTCAAAAAGAACGCGATCATGATGGTCGACTTCGCGCTCGACGCCGAGCGGAACGAAGGAAAATTGCCGCGCGAGGCGATCTATCAGGCCTGTCTGCTGCGCTTCCGGCCGATCCTGATGACGACGATGGCGGCACTTTTTGCTGCGCTGCCGCTGATGCTCGGAAGCGGAACCGGCTCGGAATTGCGCCACCCGTTGGGGGTGACGATCGTCGGCGGTCTGATTTTCAGCCAGTTGCTGACCTTATTCACGACACCGGTCATCTATCTCGGCTTCGACCGGCTGGGCGGGGCGCTGCGCCGCCGGCTCAATGGCGGCGCGGCGGTCACAGAGGGCGGCAGCCGGTGAATCCGTCGACGCCGTTCATCAAACGGCCGGTCGCCACCACGCTGCTGACCATCGGTATCGCGCTCGCCGGGTTTTTTGCTTATCTGAGGCTGCCTGTCGCGCCGCTGCCGCAGGTTGATTTCCCGACGATATCGGTGTTTGCGACGATGCCGGGGGCGAGCCCGGACACGATGGCGACGACCGTGGCGACGCCGCTCGAACGCCATCTCGGCATTATCGCCGACGTCACCGAAATGACGTCGCAGAGCACGGTCGGCACGACCCGGATCACGCTGCAATTCAGTCTCAACCGGAATATCGATGGCGCCGCGCGCGACGTTCAGGCGGCGATCAACGCGGCGCGCGCGGATCTGCCGACCAGCCTGCGCACCAACCCCACCTATCGCAAGGTCAACCCGGCCGATGCGCCGATCGCGATCCTGGCGATGACTTCGGCTACGCTCACGCGCGGCCAGATCTACGACGCCGCCTCGACGGTCGTACAGCAAGCATTGTCGCAGATCGACGGTATCGGCCAGGTGGTGATCAGCGGCGCTTCATTGCCGGCGGTGCGCGTCGAGCTCAATCCTCTTGCACTGTTCAAATACGGGATTGGGCTCGAAGACGTGCGCGCTGCGCTCGCCTCGGCCAACGCCCACAGTCCCAAGGGCGCCATCGACGAAGACGACCGCCGGTTTCAAATCTACACCAACGACCAGGCAAACCACGCCGCCGATTACCGCCCGCTGATAGTCGCCTATCGCGATGGCTCGCCGGTGCGGCTGACCGATGTCGGGGAAGTGCGCGACTCGGTCGAAAATCTGCGCAATCAGGGGCTCTCGAACGGCAAACCGGCGGTTCTGGTCTTCCTTTACAAACAACCGGGCGCCAACATCATCGAGACGGTCGATCGCGTCAAAGCGATCCTGCCGCAGCTCGAGGCTTCGATACCGAGTGCCATCAATGTCGCATTGACATTGGACCGGACGATCACGATCCGGACTTCGCTGCACGACGTCGAGCGCACGCTGATCATCGCGATCATTCTTGTCGTCCTCGTCGTCTTTGCGTTCCTGCGCAATCTGCGCGCCACCTTAATCCCGAGCGTCGCGGTGCCGGTATCGCTGATCGGCACGTTTGGGGTGATGTATCTGCTGGGCTATAGCCTTGACAATCTGTCGCTGATGGCGCTGACGATCTCGACCGGTTTTGTCGTCGATGATGCGATCGTCGTGCTTGAAAACGTGACGCGACACATCGAAGCCGGCAAGACGCGAATGCAGGCAGCGCTGCAAGGCGCCGGCGAAGTCGGCTTCACGGTGCTGTCGATGAGCCTGTCGCTGATCGCCGTCTTTGTTCCGATCTTGCTGATGGGCGGCATCGTTGGGCGTCTATTCCGCGAGTTCGCGATGACTTTGTCGGTCGCGATCATGATCTCACTGGCCGTCTCGCTGACGACGACGCCGATGATGTGCGCCTATTTGCTCGCCGATCGGCGCGAACAGGCGCATGGCCGGCTCTACTGGGTCAGCGAGCGCGCTTTCGCCGGAATCCTGAACCTATACGACCGCAGCTTGCGGCGGGCCTTGCAATGGCCATCTCTCGTAATGCTGAGCTTATTGGCGACGCTGTGCTTAGGTTTCTACCTCGTCAAGATAGTTCCGAAAGGTTTCTTTCCCACTCAGGATATTGGACTGATGTTCGGCGGCATTCAGGCCGACCAGAGCATCTCTTTCCAGCTGATGGAGCAAAAGCTCACCCGGTTTGTCGACATTATTCGGCACGATCCCGCGGTCCAGAGCGTCAGCGCGTTTACCGGCGGCGGCCAGACCAATTCCGGTTTCGTGTTCGTAGTATTGAAACCGTTGTCCGAGCGCCACGTGTCGATGCAGCAGGTGATGGCCCGGTTGCGGCCCAAATTCAACGAGGTCGCGGGCGCCCGGCTCTTCTTGCAGGGGGCGCAGGACATCCGTGCCGGGGGGCGCGCCAACAACGCGCAGTACCAGTACACGCTGCAAGGTGACGACGCCAACGACATCTACGAATGGGCGCCAAAGCTTGAAGCCGCGTTGCAAAAAGTGCACCTTTTGACCGACGTCAATCTCGATCAGCAGCAAAAGGGGCTCGAGACCGATCTGATAATCGACCGCGGGACCGCCGCGCGGTTCGGGCTGACGGTGAGCCAGATCGACAACACCCTCTACGATGCCTTCGGCCAACGCCAAGTGTCGGTGATCTACGCGGCGCAAAACCAGTACCATGTCATCATGGAGGTGGCGCCCGAGTTCTGGCAGAACCCCGACACCTTGAACCAGATTTATGTCAGCACCAGCGGCGGCTCAGTTGGCGGCACGAAAGCGACCAATGCCCTTGCCGGAACAGTCCTGGCTAAAGTGCCGTCAGCAAATAGCGCTAGTGCGCAGACGACCACCGCGCAGATCGCCAGCGATACGGCGCGCAATCTCGCCAACAATTCTCTAGCCAACACCGGCCACGGTGCCACCTCGACTGGCGCTCCGGTCAGCACCTCCCACGAGACCATGGTGCCGCTTTCCGCCCTTGCCCATTTCGGTCCGGGCAACACGCCGCTCGCCGTCAATCACCAAAATCTCTTCGTCGCGTCGACGATCTCGTTCAATCTCGCGCCGGGCGTCTCGCTCAGTCAGGCGACGGCGGCGATCGACGATCAGATGCGCCAACTCGGCGTGCCTGCGTCGATCCACGGCAGTTTTCAGGGCACGGCCGCAGTCTTTCAGAAATCGCTCACCAACGAGCCGGTGCTGATCGCAGCGGCTCTGCTCGCGGTCTATATCGTGCTCGGCGTGCTCTATGAAAGCTACATCCACCCGATCACAATCCTGTCGACCTTACCGTCGGCCGGGGTCGGGGCGGTGCTCGCGCTGATTTTTACGAATACCGAGTTCAGCATCATGGCGCTGATCGGCGTCATCCTGCTGATCGGGATCGTCAAAAAGAACGCGATCATGATGATCGATTTCGCGCTCGATGCCGAGCGCACCCTGGGGTTGAGCTCGCGCGAGGCGATCTATCAAGCCTGTCTGATGCGCTTCCGGCCAATCATGATGACGACAATGGCCGCGATGCTCGGCGCGTTCCCGCTGGCGATCGGATTTGGCGAAGGCTCCGAATTGCGCCGCCCGCTTGGTATTTCGATCGTCGGCGGGCTCATGGTGAGCCAGCTGCTGACACTTTACACGACGCCTGTGATCTACCTCTATCTCGACCGATTGCGTCTGTGGGGCGGGCGCCGGTGGCGGACCGGCCATCCGCGCTTCTACTCGGGCCGTATCCCCGAACCCGGCGAGTGAGCATCTGCCGCAAAAGGAACGCGCTCGTGCGATTTGCGGTCGAGTTGTGCGATCTTTTGGACGTTATTATCGTCGGCGGTCTCAATTTCAGACGGTTGCGGAAGCTGTCAGTGGCACTCGTCGCTTATCCCGGCTCCCAACGGCTCGGCAACCTGCGACGCTGCCGGTCCGGCGGCGGCACTGTTAGCGCGGAGGGTGCCCAGCGGTGAGTCTTTCGGCGCCGTTCGTCGAGCGGCCGGTCGCGACCACGCTGCTCACTCTCGGCGTAGCCATCGCCGGGTTTTTCGCTTACCTGAAGCTTCCTGTAGCGCCACTGCCGCAAATCGATTACCCCGCAATTTCGGTGGTTGCGACAATGCCGGGGGCGAGCCCCCAAACGATGGCGGCGACCGTAGCGACACCGCTCGAACGCCATCTCGGAGTTATTGCCGATGTCACCGAGATGAACTCGGAGAGTTCAGTCGGTCAGAGTTATATTGCGCTGCAATTTGGCCTCAATCGGAACATTGACGGCGCGGCCCGCGATGTTCAGGCTGCAATCAATGCGGCGCGTGCCGACCTGCCGACCAGTCTGCGCCAGAACCCGACCTACCATAAATCCAACCCCACAGGCCCGCCGATCGCGATCCTTGCGATGACTTCGGACACGCTGACGCGGGGGCAGATCTACGATGCCGCATCGACCGTGGTGCAGCAGGCGCTCTCTCGAATCGCCGGCATCGGCCAGGTGACGATCAGCGGCAGCTCTCTTCCAGCGGTTCGGGTCGAGCTGAACCCGCTGGCGCTGTTCAAGTATGGGATCGGGCTCGAAGACGTCCGCGCTGCGCTCGCCTCCGCCAATGCCCGCACCCCCAAAGGCGTCATCGAAGAAGGTAACCGCCGCTTTCAGATCTATACCAACGACCAGGCGAATCGCGCCGACGATTACCGCCCGTTAGTAATCGCCTATCGCAACGGCGCGCCAGTGCGGCTCACCGATATCGGCGAAGTCCGCGATTCGGTCGAAAATTTGCGCAACCTTGGGCTGTTGAATGGGAAACCGGCAGTTTTGGTAACGCTGTACCGGCGGCCGGCTGCAAACATCATCGACACGGTCGATCGCGTCAAGTCAATCCTGCCACAGATCGCGGCGTCGATCCCTACGGCCATCCGGCTCGAGCTGACAATGGACCGGACCGTGACGATTAAGGCCTCGCTGCATGACGTCGAGCGCGCGCTCGTCATCGCCGTCTGTCTGGTCGTCCTCGTTGTGTTCGTGTTCCTGCGCAATTTGCGTGCGATCCTGATCCCGAGCGTGGCGTTACCGGTGTCACTTATCGGCACCTTCGGCGTGATGTACCTGTTGGGCTATAGCCTCAACAACCTGTCGCTGATGGCGCTGACGATTTCAGCCGGATTAGTGGTCGACGATACGATCGTCGTGCTGGAAAACGTAACGCGGCACATCGAGGCCGGAATGACGCGGATGCAAGCCGCCCTGCAAGGCGCCCGCGAGGTCGCGTTTACGGTCTTGGCTATGAGCCTTTCGCTGATCGCGGTCTTTGTGCCGGTTTTGCTGATGGGAGGCATTATCGGGCGGATGTTTCGCGAGTTCGCGGTGACCCTGTCGGTGGCGATCGTGATCTCGCTGATAGTCTCGCTGACGACGACCCCGATGCTGTGCGCCTATCTGCTGGCCGCCCGATGTGAACAGGCCTCTGGGCGGCTGAACCGGGCGGGCGAGCGCATCTTCGGGGCGTTGCTGAGCGTGCACGGATGCATTCTGCGCCGAGTACTGCGATGGCCGGCTCTCGTCATGCTGAGCCTGTGCATGACGCTAGGTTCCGCCGTTTGGCTTTTTTTGATTGTTCCCAAGGGATTTATTCCACTGCAGGACAATGGGTTGATCAGGGGTGGCGTCTGGGCCGACCAAAGCAGCTCGTCTCAGCTGATACAGCAAAAGCTGACCCAGTCCCTCGAAATTATCCATCAGGACCAGGCGGTCCAGACCGCCGGCGGCTCGACAGGGTGGACGAATGACGGCGGCGTGTTCGCAGTCCTAAAGCCGCTGTCCGAGCGCGATGTGTCGGTCCAGCAGGTGATGGACCGTCTGCATCGGAAGATCGACGAGATGGGCTCTGATTCCTGGTTTGCCGGGATCCAAGACATTTGGCTCGGCGAGCATTGGAGCCAATACCAGTACACCCTCTTGGCCGACAACACCGAAGACATCTCCGAATGGGGGCCCAAAGTCGAGGCCGCCTTGAGAAAAGTGCCGCTTTTGAAGTGGGTTACTCTCGACCAGCGGCTGCACGGGCTTGAGACGGATCTGATCATCGACCGCAGCAGTACGGCGCGGTTCGGGCTTACGGTTGGTCAGATCGATAACACCCTCTACGATGCATTCGGCCAACGCCAAGTATCGACCATCTACGCGGCGCAGAACCAGTACCACGTCGTCATGGAGGTGGCGCCCGAGTTCCGGCAGAACCCGGAAGCCTTGAACCAGGTTTATATCAGCACCAGCGGAGGCTCGGTCAGCGGCACGCAGTCGACTGAGCCGCTGACCGGTACAGTGTCCGCCAAGGTGCCGGCTCAGAACAGCAGGAGCGGCGCCGCAGCGGCGACCGTTCCGGTCGCTGGCGATCCTGCGCGCAACCTGGCCAACAACGCCCTGGCCAACAACGGCCGCGGCGGCACCTCGACGGGTGCCGCGGTCAGCACGTCGCAAGAAACCATGGTACCCCTCTCCGCGATCGCCCATTTTCAGCCGAGCAATACGCCGCTCTCGGTCAATCACGAAAATCTGTCTGTCGCCGCGTCGATCTCGTTCAACCTCATGCCGGGCGTCTCGCTCAGCCAGGCGACGACGGCGATCGAAGATCAGGTCCGGCAGCTTCACTTGCCGGCGTCGATTCACGGCGGCTTCCAGGGCAGTGCCAGAGCCTTTGAGAAATCGCTTGCTGACGAGCCCGTTCTGATCGCCGCTGCGCTGCTTGCGGTCTATATCGTGCTGGGCATGCTTTATGAGAGCTACGTCCACCCGATCACGATCCTTTCGACGTTGCCGTCGGCTGGGGTCGGCGCAGTGCTCGCGTTGATCGTCACCGATACCGAGTTCAGCATCGTGGCGCTGATCGGCGTCATATTGCTGATCGGGATCGTCAAAAAGAACGCGATCATGATGATCGATTTCGCTCTCGACGCCGAGCGCAGCCTGGGCTTGAGCTCGCGCGAGGCGATCTATGAGGCCTGCCTCAAACGCTTCCGGCCGATCATGATGACGACGATGGCGGCGATGCTCGGCGCCTTGCCGCTGGCGATCGGCTTCGGCGAAGGCTCCGAACTGCGCCGCCCGCTCGGTATTACGATTGTCGGCGGGTTGATCGTCAGCCAATTGCTCACCCTTTACACGACGCCGGTGATCTACCTCTATCTCGATCGCTTGCGTCTGTGGGGCAGGCGCCGTTGGCGGATCCGCCATCCGCGCTTCTACTCGGGCCGTATCCCCGAACCTGGGGAATGAGCCGTTAAGCGACCATAGCCGCGAGGGGGGGAATGAAACGCGCGCGCCCCATGGGCGTCTTGACCGCGGTAGTGCTGCTCTCTGCATGCACAGTCGGACCTGATTATAGCCGGCCGAGCGCCCCGGTGCCGGCTCAGTACAAGGAGGCGGGTTGGAAGGTCGGAGAGCCGCTCGACGCGATCGACCGCGGCGCCTGGTGGTCGGTCTACAAGGACCCGCTGCTCGGCGATCTCGAAAGCCAAATCGACATCTCCAACCAGAACCTGAAAGCCGCCGAAGCGGCGTTCCGTCAGGCGGAATTCATCGTCGCCCAGGCCCGCGCCGCCTTCTTTCCGACCGTCGATCTGAATGCGAGCGCGCAGCGGCAGCGAACCGGCGGTGGCTCCAGCAGCAGCACGGGGGCCGGCCGGTCCGGGTTCACCAGCAGCTCGTTCAGCACCTCCACGTCGGCGAGCTGGACGCCGGATCTCTGGGGGCGGATCCGTCGCACCGTCGAAAGCGATGTCGCGAACGCGCAGGCGAGCGCCGGCGATCTCGCCAGTGCGCGCCTGTCGGCTCAGGGCACGTTGGCCAGCGACTACCTGCAGCTGAGGATGTCGGACGAGCTGAAGAGCCTGTTCGACGCCGCGGCCGGGTACTATGCCGAATCGCTGCGCATCACCCGCAACCAGTATCAGAGCGGCACCACCGACCAGTCCGCCGTCGCCCAGGCCGAGGCACAACTCGAGAGCACCCAAGCGCAGGCGATCGCAGTCGGCGTGACCCGCGCCCAGCTCGAGCACGCGATCGCGGTTCTGATCGGCAAGCCGCCCGCCGAATTTTCGATCCCGCCAACGGAAGCGAGGATTGCGGTGCCGGTGATACCGGCAGAGTTGCCGTCTGCGCTTTTGGAGCGCCGCCCGGACATCGCCGCCTCAGAGCGGCTGATGGCGGCCTCCAATGCCCAGATCGGCGTTTTCGTGGCGGCGTTTTATCCCAATATCACTCTCACGGGCGATTACGGGACTTCGGCGTTGACCTTGAACCGTCTGTTGGCCACTACGAGCCGCTTCTGGGCGTTTGGCTCGAACCTCGTGCAGACCGTATTCGACGCCGGCGCGCGCAGCGCCCAGGTCGAGGAGGCCCGTGCCCTCTTTGACCAGGACGTCGCGAATTACCGGCAGACCGTCCTCACCGCGTTCCAGCAGGTCGAGGACCAGCTCGCCGCTCTGCGCATCTTCGCCCAGGAGGCCGAGGTTCAGGACAAGGCCGTGGCCGCGGCATTCGAGGCCGCGCGGATCCTCAACAACCAGTATCTGGCCGGCACCGTCGCGTTTACCAGCGTTATCGTCGCCGATCAGACAGCGCTGGCCAACGCCGAGACGGCGGTCAACATCCGCCAGAGCCGGCTCGTCGCGAGCGCGGCGCTGATCCAGGCGCTGGGCGGTGGCTGGGACGCCGGGCAATTGCCGAGCCGCGACCGCATCGACGAGGACGCCCCGCTCAATTTCAGCCCGCTGCCGCCACCGATACCCGAGGTAAGTGCCCGCTGAGCCCCGCTCAAGCCATTGTGATTCGCAAATCGCGCCGATGCGGTAGAATTGGGTTAACGGCGCGAAAGGAGGAGAAATGGCTTACCAAAGCATGGACCGGCCGCGTTACGTGGTTCCCGCCTTGGGAACCGTGTACAGCGCTATCGAGGTCTACAGCTGGCCGCTGGTGCGTGCCGCGACTGGGTTCTTTTTTCTGCCGCATGGCATGCAGAAGCTGTTCGGGTTCTGGGGCGGCGATATTGCCAGGACCGTCGAGGGGTTTGCCAAGCAAGGGCTGCACCCGGCTTGGTTCTGGGCCTACTACATCGGGTCCCTGGAGTTCTTCGGCGGGATCTGCCTGATTCTCGGCCTGTTGACGCGGCCGGTCGCGGCGCTGTTCGCCGGCTTCATGTTCGTCGCGGCGTTCCACGTTCAATGCAGATCGGGTGGTTCTGGACAAACCGGGGCATGGAAGTGCCTTTTTATCTGCTGCTGATCTGCCTCGCGATTCTGATCCGCGGCGGCGGCCCGCTGTCGCTCGACAGCCGCCTCGGCCGCGAAATCTGACGGCGCTCACCGGTGACAGAGCATTGCGCGAGAGGGCGTGGTGGAAGACGGCGGAAGACTGGGTGTCGATATTGGCGGCACTTTCACCGATGTGGCGCTCGAAGCGGGCGGGCGCCGCTACAGCGCCAAGATCCTGACCACCCCGGAGGCGCCCGAACGCGCCGTTCTCGAAGCGATCGGCACGGTGTTGCGCGAAGCGGCGCTCGCGCCGGGAGATCTGTCGATCATCATCCACGGGACGACCTTGGCGACCAACGCGATCATCGAGCGCAAGGGCGCCAAGACCGCGCTTCTCACCACCGAGGGCTTCCGCGACACGATCGAGATCCGGCACGAGAACCGGTTCGAGCAATACGACGTCAATATCGACCTGCCGCCGCCGCTGGTGCCGCGCCGGCTGCGCTTTCCGGTGCGCGAGCGGATCGATGCGCGGGGCCGCGTGCTCGTGCCGCTCGACGTGGCAGGGGTGTCCTCGCTGGCCGACCGGCTCGCCGCCGCGGGCGTCCAATCCGTCGCAATCGGTTTTCTACACAGCTTTACGAACCCGGCGCATGAGCGCCGCGTCGGCGAGATCCTCGCCGAAGGGCTGCCCGGGGTTCCGGTCACCTTGTCGAGCGACGTGTCGCCCGAGATGCGCGAATACGAGCGTTTCTCGACCGCCTGTGCGAACGCCTATGTCCAGCCCTTGATCGGGCGTTACCTCGCCGATCTCGAGGCCATGCTGCGGCGAGAAGGCTTCGTCTGTCCGCTGTTTCTGATGCTGTCCGGCGGCGGGCTGACCTCGGTCGAGACCGCGATCCGCTTCCCGGTGCGGCTCGTCGAATCGGGCCCGGCGGGCGGGGCGATCTTCGCCGCCGAGATCGCTCGGCAATGCCAGCTCGACAAGGTCTTGTCCTACGACATGGGCGGCACGACCGCGAAGATCTGCCTGATCGATGATCTGAAGCCGCAGACCAACCGCGCCTTCGAGGTCGCGCGCATTTACCGCTTCAAGAAAGGCAGCGGCCTGCCGTTGCGCATTCCGGTCATCGAGATGGTCGAAATCGGCGCCGGCGGCGGCTCGATCGCGCGGGTCGACCGGCTGAAGCGGATCACCGTCGGCCCCGACAGCGCCGGAGCGGATCCGGGGCCGGCCTGCTACGGGCGGGGCGGCGGCGCGCCGACCGTGACCGATGCGGATCTGCTGCTCGGCCGCATCGATCCGACCGGGTTTTCCGGCGGGCGGATGGCGCTCGACCGCGCCGCGGCCGAGATGGCGATACGTCAGGACGTGGCCGAGCCGCTGGCGCTGGCTGTCGAGCTCGCCGCGCTCGGAATCAGCGAGATCGTCGACGAGAACATGGCGAACGCCGCGCGGGTGCACGCGATCGAGAGCGGCAAGGACGCGCGCGGCCGCACCCTCGTCGCGTTTGGCGGCGCCGCGCCGTTGCACGCCGCGCGCATGGCCGAGAAATTGGGGCTCGACCGCGTGCTGGTGCCGTCCTATGCCGGCGTGGGTTCCGCGGTCGGCTTTCTGCGCGCGCCGATCGCCTACGAGATCGTGCGATCCTCATTGCAGCGGCTCGATGAATTCGATGCAGCCGCAGCCAATGCGCTCTTCGCCGTAATGCGCGCCGAGGCCGAACCGATCGTTCGCCGCGGCGCCGGCGACCAGCCGCTGACCGAAACTCGCTCCGCCTTCATGCGCTACCGCGGCCAAGGCCACGAAATCGCGGTGTCCTTGCCGACCCGCTCCTACCGCGATGACGACGCCGCGCCGTTGCGCGACGCGTTCGAGAACGAGTATCGCCGCCTCTACAGCCGCGTCATCCCCGGCGTCGAGGTCGAAATCTTGAGCTGGGTATTGCTGCTCTCGGCGCCCGTCCCGACCAAAACCGAGAGTGCGATCCCGGCATCGCCACGCCATTCACCCGAGCCCGCGCGCATCCGCTCCATTTTCGATCCCGAGGCCGGCGAATTCGTCGAGGTCGCAATTCATGAGCGCCGCGACCTCAATCCCGGCGCCTTTATTCCCGGTCCCGCCGTTATCACTGAAGACGAGACCTCGACCGTCGTCAGCCGCTCCTTCGACGCCAGCGTCGACGCCTTCGGTTACATAGAACTCATCCGCCGGGGAGCGGAGCAGCGCCGATAGAAACGCACAATCTCATTCAAAATCGGCCGACCCCCGCGCACTCTATTCTTTGGCCCTCGAAAGACCGGCGTAGTTGGTCAACTAGTGGTCATCTGAGATGACCAGTTAGGAGGGGAATTTGGCCGCCCATCGGATCGTCAGCGCCAGCGAGTTCAAGGCGAAGTGCCTGGACATTCTCGATCGGATCCGTAGCCGAGATTTGGAGCGGGTCGTTGTGACCAAGCGGGGTGTTCCCGTAGCCATCCTCGTGCGGCCTCCCGCCGAGAGAGGTGAGCGGCGTCGAGGAGGTCTACGCGCTGGTCGGCGGTTTTCACCTGGCGCCGGCGCCCGACGAGTATTTGCGCTGGGTGATGGCCGAACTGAAGAAATTCGATCTCGAGCACGTGCTTCCGATGCATTGCAGCGGCCAGAACTTCATCGATCTGGCCAATCGGGAGATGCCTGAGAAGCTGGTGCTCTGCACGACCGGGAGCCGCTTCACCTTTACCACGTAGACCAGAACTTGCCCCTCGCTGACGTAATGAGACTAAAAGCGCTACAGACGATAGTATCCGTAGTTGTGCTAGCGCCTACGGGCCACTACCAAAGTGACGCCTAAACTGTCTCACGTTCAGATATCGAGCAGTCGACGACGCTCATCGATTCGCTGGTTTTTGAGACAATCGTCGCAACCCGGTCCACCGAGAGGATAGCCTATCCCCAGCGTCTAATGGTGGGTTACGATAGCGAGACCGGACGCGCCAACTCCAGAAACCGACAGAAGGCGTTGGCCAGTTGGGCCTGCCGCGGCGTGCGGCAGTCAACCTCAAAAAGTTCTGGTGAGCTCACCATGATGCATACACATCTGGCTCGTGATGTCGCGACATTCAAACGATTCAAACTGTAGAGAAACTCCATCCCACGAGGCGCGTCCGCGCGGCTAGAGGTGGCGGTGGAATAGATGGCGATGGGCGCTTCCTGACCTTGAAATTTGTCGACCGTCCCAACGCGAACGCCCGGGAGTCGCTGCTGAATTTCAAACACTTGGGCATTGTAAGGCGTGATGATGATGATGTCGTCGAGGGTGATCGGCTTCTGCCGGCCTTCGCGATCAACCCACATTGCTTTGCTTCGCAAAATGCCCTCAACGAGCGCTCCGATAGCGCTCGCTTCTTCGGGAGAACAATTCTGGTTGCCGTGATGGATGACGGGGAGGTAGTGCAAACCTGAGCCGCAAATGGGCCCAGCCGCATTGATGACCTGTAGCTCCAGCCCCGCCCGCGAGACAAGCTTGCAGTTATAGAACAGCTCGGAGGTGAACGCGCAGATATCCGGATGCAGTCGCCAGGTCTGTTCGAGGAAGAGGCCCTTGTCCGGCGATATGGTCCGCTCGACCGCCTAGGATGTGATCCAATGCGGAAACATCCGTTCCCTCCGGATGGCTGCCCTGCGTGGGTTGATCGAGCTGCTGGGGATCGCCGATCAGGACCACGGTTTTCGCTGCCTGCGAGACAGCCAACACATTGGCAAGCGACATTTGTGCCGCCTCATCCACGAACAGCACATCCACCGTTTCAAATCCTTCGGGCGCAGCCCATAGCCACGCTGTCCCTGCACCGACCATGGCCGTGTTCCCCAACATGGCAAACAGGTCCTTATTGCTTCTAGCAAATGAAAGGCTTGGTTGCGCGTCTTCCATTGCGGCAGGCTTCTGACAGCAATGTAGGCTGAGGCCCTGCTTCTCCGCCGAGTGGATAACTTCATTGATCAGATTGCGAATGACTTTATGGCTGTTCGCCGTGATTCCAACGATTTTATCTTGGCGCACGAGTTCGCAAATCATGTGCGCGCCGGTGTAGGTCTTGCCGGCGCCGGGTGGCCCTTGAATGGCCAGAATCCCGCCCCGAAGGCTTCCGCAGAGCCGGACAGCCGCCTCAACCGCGGTCTCACCCGGGCGATGAAGAGGTTGTCCTCCCGTCCGCGGTGTTTCTCTCAATAATAAGTCGCGGGCCGCCAGATAAGGCCCGGCTCCGAACAGGCCGTGTTCAGCCACATACGCTCCGATCCCCAAAAGCAATTCTGCCATCACCTTCGGATCGATGTAGGTGTGCGCAAATACGGCTGCGGGGTGCAGGCCGACGCTGTCTTGACGCTTCTTGATGTCGATCGTGGCGTTTTCGAATGAGATAGCCTCAACCGCGCCAAGTCTAGCCCCTCCCATATTACGCAAATCCTCGCCGCCGCGAATTTCTGTCTCCTGCGGTGGAAAGCTGTACCTGTGTATCGGCGCGCGGACGGTTCCACCCACTTCGCCGACGAAGTTAAGTCCCGAAAGTCCACATGGTTCCTCCAACAGGTCTTCCGCCGAGAGGTCGGACAACCGGAAATATTCCCACCAAACCGCTTTGTCTTCCCGGCGATGCCAGTCGATCACATTGGCCAATATCCAGCGATATTGCTGTTCAGCCGTGCGTTGTTTCGGATCGGCAGGGATGCCAGCGATCAGCTTTGCGATGACCGCATTAATTCTGATGAGCCAGTCGGTGATCTTCTCATTCGGCGCACCTTCACCCGGTTCCGGCCGCGGTACTGGAGTTCCGCCCGCGACGATCTGCTGACGAAGGCGTTCGAGCCAGTCGCGAAGGACCGCGGCCGAGCGGCAATCGTCTTCATTGTAGCCGACCACCGTCGCCCTGGTATCCTCCGGAATCGAGGAAGGGTCTTCGAGGAGTTCGATGTTGGCTTGAAGAACCGCGAGCGCCGCATTTGCGTCGGCGAGCGGGGTGTTCCGGTGGAAGCCATAAAAGGGCTCGAGGCGCTTGATGGAGTAGCTTTCGACGCCGGCGCGAATAGCATGCCGCACAACTTGGTACAGATCGACAAACAGCTTCGCACGGAGCATCCGGTCGAGTTCTTCCTCGCGCGTCGCGTACCGTCCCATCAGGCGCTTGAGGGCAGCAGGCTCGTACGGCGCATAGTGGTAGATGTGCATGCCGGGAAACTCGGCCCAGCGCGTTATGGCGAAGTCGATAAAATCCTGGAAGCCGCGCTTCTCATCGACACGGGAAAGCCCCCAGCTATGCTGGTATGTGAGCCCAACGTTGTCGTCCACGAAAAGGTAACCAAACAGAAATTCAAGGCCGTGCTCCCCCGCGAAAGGGTCACCTTCCAGGTCGAGAAATATGTCGCCCTCGGACGGTTCCGGCAGCCGGGTCAGCCCGAAACCTGCTTCCACGGCGAGCAGTTCAAATCGCGGCTCGCCAGCCTCGCGTGCTTCCACCTGAATGCGCGCTTGCTCGCGAACTCGGACATAAGTAGCCGCCGACCCGCGCTCGGGCTTCCAATCAAGCGGCAGCGGTATGGCGGACAAACTCTTCATTTTGAGAAGCCGCGGTCCGTCAGCTCGTTGATCTGAAGCTTGGAGATCCCCGCCACTAGGCACAAATGATCGTCATCGTGTCGCCGCTGATCGCAGATGCTGCGCCAGCGACAAACTTCGCAGTGTTCGTTCGGATCCGGATAAGTCGTTTGCGCTTCTGCGCCGGTCAGCGACTGCAGAAACTCCTGTCTGACCCGGCGAAAATATGCCGCGTAGTCAACAAAACGGTATTGGTGCGGCTCAAAATCGGACCAGGGCACCACAACAGACATGTGCTCCGGAGCGAAGCCTTGAACTTCTTTGATAAGCTGGGAGTAAAGGCAAAGTTGCAGAACCGTTCCCGCCTTCGTTTCTCGGGCCACCTTGGTATCGACGGCCTCATAAGACCAAACGCCGAGGGCGCTCGGCACCTCGACCCGGCGTAGAATATCTGCGCGACCAACCCAGCCGCCGTACGACAAGGCACCCTGTGCGATCACTTGGACGCCACTCTTCATGGCAGCAACGGTCTCAGCGACTGCTGCATTGGTTACTGCCGCGCCCTCAATCGTGACGACTTCAAGACCAGATTTGGTCAGGTGCTCGACATAGCCCTGCTCATGGATAAGACCCCATAGGATCTTTAGGAAAGGGTCGTCCGTTATCGGGGGTTTCTTCAGCGTGCCTTCGGCGACCGCGCGATCGAGAGCCGAGAGATGACGGCAGTACAGGTAGCCGACCAGATCGCTTGCGCTAACCTCGAAGCGCTGGCTCTCTTTTCTCATGGGTATCTCGGATGCCCGACCCCGTCCTGGCAAGGCGGGGGTTCAGACAATTATGATCCCCTGAAGAGATGAAATCATCTTTAATTATGCACCGGGAAATTGCATCAAAAATGTACACTCTTCAGTGCATTGGTCGCTTTAACGGCATCGAATACGCAGATTCCACGCGCCCCGGCGAAGGCACCTGCCCATTAAGGGTGACCTCGGTAAGTACACCTAAGCTTCCACCGAATGTGTGATGTCGAGCGAGAAAACCGGCCGCGGAACTCCTTGCCGAACAATTCGCATGCGATCAGGCCTGCACATCTGCATAGCGCGTTGGGTTTCGACTGGAAATCTTGTCTTCTATTTGTTGCGCTACCGAAGGGGATGCGAAATTGTGCCCACCTCCGGTGGGGGTCCCCCGGACAGCAAGCGACGGACCGTTGCGGGTTTGCCGCGAGGAGGCAGAATGCCGTAGCGTAGGTTGCGCGTCGCGACCGCGACAAGATGGGAGGAAACGCTATGGCCACCGCAAGTGCCGGCGGAACTCGCCGCTCGGCTCGACCGGCTGCCGATGACGCGGCACATCTGGGTGCTCGGTCACCTTGATTTCGCTCGGCGGCGCGTTCGAGTTCTATGACCTTTTCCTGACCGCCTATATCGCGCCGGGGCTCCTCAAGGCTGGCTATTTCACGCCGGAATCGCTCGGCCCGTTCACCGTGCTCGCTCCTTACGGGGTGGCCGGGATCGGCACGTTCGTCTTCGCGATGTTCGCCGGGTTGTTTGTCGGGGCGATCTTTCTCGGCCACTTCGCGGACCGCTACGGCCGGCGCACCGTCTTCACCTTTTCATTGATCTGGTACTCGATCACGACCGCGATCATGGCGTTCCAGACTTCGGGCTTCGGCGTCGATCTGTGGCGCTTCATTGCCGGGGTCGGCATCGGCATCGAGCTGGTGACGATCGACACCTACGTTTCCGAGCTGGTGCCGCGCAGCCATCGCGGCCGCGCTTATGCCTATAACCAGTTTTTGCAGTTTCTGGCGGTGCCGCTGGTCGCGTTCCTCGCCTGGCTGCTCGTGCCGCACACGCCGCTCGGGCTGGACGGCTGGCGCTGGGTCGTGCTGATCGGCTCGGCCGGCGCGATCTTCATCTGGTTCATCCGCCTGTCATTGCCGGAATTGCCGCGCTGGCTGGCACGGCACGGTCGGCTGGCGGATGCCGAGCGGGTCGTCGCGGGCATCGAGAACCGGGTCGCCACGGAAAGCGGCGCACAAACTGCCGCCGCCGGGTCCGCCGCAGCGCGAAGAAACGGGCGAGGGAACGTTTGCCGAGATCTGGCAGCCGCCCTATGACCGGCGCGCGATCCTGATGTCGGTGTTCAATTTCTTCCAGACCTTCGGGTATTACGGCTTTGCCGCGTGGGTCCCGACATTGCTGATCGCCAAGGGCATCAATGTCACTACCAGCCTCGAATATGCCTTCATCATCGCAGTCGCCAACCCGGTCGGGCCGTTGCTCGGCACCCTGATCGCCGACCGGATCGAGCGCAAATGGCAAATCTGCCTCGGCGCGCTCGGGATCGGCGTGTTCGGCATGTTGTTCGCCAACAGCGAGCTGCCGGCGGCGCTGATCCTGTTGGGCGTGCTGGTGACGTTGTGCAACAACCTGATGTCCTTCAGCTTTCACAGCTATCAGTCCGAGCTGTTCCCGACCCGCATTCGCTCGCGCGCGATCGGCTTTGTCTATTCCTGGAGCCGGCTGTCGGCGGCGCTGTCCGGCCTCGTCGTCGCCTTTCTGCTCAATTTGGGCGGGGTCAACGCGGTGTTCGCGTTCATCGCCTTCGCGATGGCGGTCGTCGTAGCGACGATCGGCGGCTTCGGTCCGCGCACCCGCGGCCTCGCCCTCGAAGCGATCGCCCACTAGGCCGCGCCCCAACGGCGGCGTAAAAGCGGATATTCTAGAACTGACGTTATGGGCCAGGTTCGGACATTGTCGCCTCAGCGAGACGCCGCACCCTACGCTCGCCGAGCCACGAACGTTCCATTCGGCTGATGGAAGATCAATTCATCCACTTCCCCGTCCGGGCCGAGATGGAACTCCACCCGGAAGCCCTCAAGCTCGTCGATGACGAAGGTTCGGCTCTGGTAGGGACGGAGTTTGTAGGTTGGTTGGCTCCCAAACTGTCAGCGTGAGTTGTCCATCGCTGTCCTGCCCGACAACAACGGTCGTGACTCCGTGGCTGAAACGTGCCGGTGCAGTGCTGACGGAAGGCCGGATTCGTGCAATCGCCGGCTGGAATGCGGGTGAAGACGATGTCTTTGACGAGCGGCTCGAACGGAGCCGCCAGACTCGCAATGTTTCCTTCACGGTCGGTGGAAAATGAGATGGCGAGCCGGTCGGGCAGCAGGCGGCTCGGGCGCCTCGGGCAGCTCGAACGTATCGTAGTGCCGATGCGCGAGCGGCTCGGACATACCGCGATACGCCCAGTTCAATTTGCCTTCGGCATGGGTGATTGTGATCCGGCCGTAGCCGGGATGCTCGTAATCACCGGCATAGTCCGCGAGGTCATGGCTAGGCCGGGTGTTTAGCCGCCGCGTCGCTTTCCGGGCCTGTCGGTCAACGTCGAGCTGCGCCACGAATTTGCGGCGCAGCTCACGAAGACGATCGAGCCAGGGTATCGGCTCTTTGCCGCACACTCGGTCGAAGACATAATTGGCGAGAATTTCCGGAACCACGCTTTGATTACGATTGGTGAACACAGCAACACCGACGCCACGATCGGGCAGCATCGTCATCAGCGTACTCCAGCCGCTCCAGCCGCCTCCGTGCCACACAACGCGCTCTCCGCGATAGCTGTGCGAGCGGAAGCCGAGGCCATAATGCGTATCACCGTACTCGGCGAATTCGGATGCCGCGACATGCACGCGCGGTGTCTGAAGTTCCTGTATCAAGGTCGGTGACAGTAGCCGTTGTCCCTCAAACTCGCCCTTGTCGAGATGAAGGCGAAGCCAGTTCGCGAAGCTCGCAATTGAGGTGTTGATGCCGCCCGCGGCCGTCGCGCGGATCGGCCAGGGTTTCGCGCGCAGGCGGGTGTCCCCGTCCATCGCAGTAGGGCACGGCGGCATCGGCGGCTGCGGCGAGATCCTCCACCGTGAACGTCACATTCATGTGCAGCTTGTCGGTCAGTCGAGCGCGGGTAAATTCGGTCCAGCTCTGACCGCTGACGCGTTCGGTCACGATGCTTGCGACGAGATAACCGAGATTGAGGTATTGGAAGGTGCTGCGAATGTCGTCGCTCGGCTCCAAATAACGCATTGCCGCCAGCATTTGCGCGGGTGACAGATCGCCTGGCATCCAAATCCAGTCATGGCGCGGCAGCCCGGAATGATGGCAGAGCAAATCGCGCACCGTGACGCGGTCGGTCGCGACGGCGTCATGCAGCCGGAATTCCGGGATGTAATCCCGCACCGGCTTCTTCCAATCCAGGCGCCGCTCGTCCATCAAAAGGGCCAAGCCCGTGGCGGTGAACGACTTCGTGACCGAGCCGATCAGGAACTGTGTGTCGGTTGTCACCTTCAAGCCGGCTTCGACATCGCGAAGGCCATAGGCCCTGACGAGCGCCACCTCCCCGTTTTGCACGACCGTAATGGCGAGGCCCGGAATCTTCCACTCGTCCATCGCTTCCGTGATGAGACGTTCGAGCTCGGGAATGAAGGCCGCAATGGCTTCGCTGCGCGCGACAGATTGGGATGCCATCGAAAAAATTCCTCAACTGGTGCGGTGGAACCGTCCGCCGAAGACTTCACCGGACGGTTACCCGCAATCGGCAACCCAACACATGTTGCGCATGCGACCCGTGCGGCGCTATGCATAACCCATGTCCCGCGATTTTCGCCTTCATCGCACTCCCCTCGACGTTCTCGAGTATGAGATCGTCCAGGAGCAGGCCGCTGCGCTCGGGCGGATGGGGCGAGCGCTGGAAGCGGCCCTCGCCAAGCTGCGGGAGTTCGATGCCGCCCATCCGCGCGCGGGCGCGCCGGCGTCAGCGGAGCAGGCACGGCGTACCCTGGTGATAGAGGCCGGCCACGCGCTCTGGATGTTCGTGGTGCAGCGAGAGGCGTGTGGCCTGCGCAACAGCCGCACCGTCATGCGCGACTATAATGTGCCGGGCGAGGTGCAGAAGCGCATGGGGCCGGTATATAATCGCCCTTTGGCGCAGGCTAGCTGAAAAAGCACCTGCCCTCCCCTCCGCAGAAGGTCAATGAGGCTGAGCTTCGCCCGAGAGGTCATGCCCGCGGGCTAGAACGTAGCCCGCAAATTCGCCGCATTCCCGTTGCAGAATTCGAGGGCGGATGGGAAGCTATTTCAACTTTTACGGGCGGATTTGGCTGTAGATTTGCTGCAGATACAGCCAACGAGTTTTGGGCGAACACGGTCAGATTGCATGCCGCGGCAGCCGACATTGCGGACCGGGGCGGGACGGATCACAATGTTCGGCATCGCAAGGAGAAGGCTGATGGTTGGCAGACCCAACACTGCGTTGTCGCAGATCCACATGCAGATCATGTGGAGCCGGCTGATCGCGGTCGTCGAGGAGCAGGCGCAGACCTTGGTGCGCACCGCGTTCTCGACGACGGTGCGGGAGGCCGGCGACCTCTCGGCCGGGGTGTTCGACCGGGACGGCAACATGCTGGCGCAGGCGGTCACCGGCACGCCGGGGCACGTGAATTCGATGGCGGCGGCAGTGAAGCACTTTCTCGACGCTTTTCCGCTGAAGACGATGCGGCCGGGCGACCATTACATCACCAACGACCCGTGGCTGACCTGCGGGCATTTGCACGATCTGACCGTGGTCAGCCCGACCTTTCTGCGCGGCGAGCCGGTCGGGCTCTTCGCCAGCACGGTGCATGTCGTCGATATCGGCGGGCTCGGCATGGGGCCGGACGGCCGCCAGGTCTACGAGGAGGGGCTGTCGATCCCGCTGATGGCATTGGCGCGCGAAGGCCGTATGAACGACGACCTGCTGCGCGTCATCCGCGCCAATGTGCGCGAGCCGTTGCAGGTCGAGGGCGACGTGTATGCGCTCGCCGCGTGCAACGACGAAGGCAGCCGCCGGCTCGTCGAGATGATGGAGGAGTTCGGCATCGCCAATCTCGACCGGCTCGGCGAGCACATCATCGAAACCTCGCGCCAGGCGACGATCGAGGCGATCGGCAAGCTGAAGAAGGGCTCCTACCGCAACAGCCTGACGATGGACGGCTATGACCGGCCGCTGACCCTCGCCGCCCAAATGACGATCGGCGACGACGGCATCCATGTCGATTATGCCGGCACATCGCCGGCGAGCGCTTTCGGCATCAATGTCGTGCTCAACTACACGACCGCCTACACCGCGTTCGGGGTGAAGTGCCTCGTCGCTCCCGAGGTGCCCAACAACGCCGGCTCGCTCGCGCCGATCACGGTCAGCTGCGCCGGAGGGCTGTCTGCTCAATGCGAAACGGCCGCGCGCGGTTGCCGCCCGGCACACGGTCGGCCACATGCTGCCCGATGTCGTCTTCGGCTGCCTGCACCAGGTCATGGAAGGCGGCGTGCCGGCCGAGGGCGCGTCGTCGCTGTGGATCCCGCAGATCTACGGCGGCGCCGACGTGCTCGACGAACTCGGCGCGGAGGAGGGGAGGGCGCCACCGGACATCAAGCCCTTCAGCACGGCGATCTTCCATTGCGGCGGCGCCGGTGCGCGGCCGGGCAAGGACGGGCTCGACGTGACCGCCTTCCCGAGCGGCGTGCGCACGATCCCGGTCGAGGCGACCGAATCGGTAGCGCCGGTGATGTTTCGGCGGCGCGAGTTCCGCGAGGGCTCCGGGCGGCGCCGGGGCAATTCCGCGGCGGTCTCGGCCAGATCATCGAACTGGGCGGCGCCGACGGCACACCGATCGCGATGCTGTGCAATTTCGAGCGCGTCGGCAACCCGGCACGCGGCCGCGACGGCGGCGGAACCGGCGCACCCGGCCGGGTCACCCTGGTCTCGGGAAGGCCGATCGGCCCCAAAGGCCGGCAGAGCGTGCCGGGCGGCGATTTCATCCGCCTCGAACTGCCGGGCGGCGGCGGCTTTGGCGAACCCGGCCGAGCGCGATCCCGAGCAGGTGGCTCTCGACGTTGCCGACGGCCTCGTTTCGCGCGAGACGGCCGAGCGCGATTACCGGGTCGTGCTTACCGATGAAGGTGTGGTCGACCGCTCCGCCACGGCCCGGCTGCGCGCAGCCTAGCTGGATGGCCTGGGCGCGGCGAGCTGCCTCTCCATATCGATCTTGGTTGTGCAGGGGATTGCCGGCTGGGCGGACTCGCCCGCCACCGGCGGTTGCGATGCATGAAGGTCGCCGAGCAAAGCGCGGTAGCACGGATGGCGGCGCAGCAGAAAACGGCCGGCCTCCTCGGTCACCTGCAATTGCGGTGGGGTCAAGGTCCAGCTGGTCGGCACGTCCTTGGCCATATCGCGCAATGCGATATGCGCCGGCGTGTCGGCCGGGATCTGGTCATAGTCGACGGTGATTCCGTAGATCCGCATGCCGGCGAATTTGGCTTGGCCAGTGGCGCCGGCGGCGGCCTGCGCCAGTTCGCCGAGCAAGGCGGACAGTGCGGTCTCGGAATTCGCCGTATTGGCGTCGATCGGTACCGAAGTCACCGCCTGGATCTGGCCGACAAGGCCCGGCTGCTGCGGCTGTTGGTAGAGCTTGTTCGGCGGGTCGCTGCGCGCATTGACGACGATAACCACGAGCTTGCGGATCTTGCCGTCGTTGATTGCGCGCAAGACCTGGGCGTCGTCGTAGGAAGCGATCAGCGCCGAGCGCAATGACCGGGTTCCCAGATTGTCGGCGAGCCCGCCATCGAGAAAATAGAGGTAGTCGATCCGCCGGTAGGGGTCGGGCCCGTGCCGCAGATCGTTGGAATAGCGCGCGTCCTTGTACTCGGCGAGGTTCAGGTATGGCGTGTACGGGTTCGACAGATCGACCCGAATCCACTCGCCGTTGCGCAATTTGCCCTGGCAGCCATTGGAATAGTCCTGAAAGGCGACCGGGGTCAGCAAGATCGGAAACGCAGCGGAAGCCGAGACCGCGGTGGCGATCGGCAACAAATCGTATTTCGAGCAGACATCGTCGAACCGCCGCGGGACCATCGCAAACGTCTCGCCGCCCGCCATGTCGGTCGCGTTCAGCACGATGTAGGGTTTGCCCGGCTGATTCAATGCGGCGAGTGGGGCGTCATGGTAAAGGCGCGCGTTGAACAGCGCCTCCTCGGCCTCGATGCGGGTGATCTGGCCGGTGACGAGGCCAAACCAGGTGATCGGGTTGACGGCGTCGAGCTCGAGCGTCGCCATATTGTCTTTGGTCAGAAAATCGTTGCGCAGCCCGTCGAGATCGCCGTCCCAATGGCCGGGTCCGCGTCGCAATCCGAACCACGCGGCAGTAACGCTGCCGCCCGACACCGACGAGATCAGCTTGACGTCCTCGGTCAGCACATGCGGGCCGTCGGACGCGGCGTAGCTGGTTTGCGACAGTTCGCGCAGGACGGATTCGGCGAGAGCGGCGGCGCGCGATCCGCCGCCCGAGAACGTCATCAGAATCACCGGACGGTCGGGGCTCGCCGGGTCGATCGTGCGCAAATCGGGATTGCCGTCGCCCGCCTGCAATGGCGTGTTCTCGATATGCATGCCGGCGCATCCGCCGGCCAGCAAAACGCAGAGCACCACCCAAAATCGCCCGCGCATCATGCTTTATACCGGGGTGAAAGAGATGGTCAGCGGATGACCCACCGTCGTGCCGCTGACGACGCCATACCAGTAGGGCGGCGCGTAGCCCGAGCCGGACAGTGAAATCACGTAGTAATTCGGTTGGACTGCGAGTTCGGTCTCGGTCTGGCCGATGACATTGCCGCTGGCGATCACGTCGCGAATGTCGTTCGGATCGAACGTGACGCGGATGTATTCCATGGCGCCGCCCCCCTTGAGTTGCCGCGATGTTAACCACATTCGAGCGCAATCGAAATGCCGACGAGCGATCGGGGAGTTGCGATGCGCAGATGGACGCAGGCCGAGGCCCGGCGTAAGGTCGGCACATGGTCCGGCCGGACGGTCTGGCGCCTTATGCGTCGAAACCGGAGGAGTCGCGCGGGCGGCTCTATCCGGAGCCCGAGCATCCAACGCGGTCCGCGTTTCAGCGGGACCGCGACCGCATCATCCACTCGACCGCGTTTCGGCAGGCTGACCCATAAGACGCAGGTCTTCGTCTATCACGAGGGCGACCACTATCGCACGCGGCTGACGCACAGCCTCGAAGTGGCGCAGATCGCGCGGACGATCAGCCGCGCGCTCGGTCTCGACGAAGACCTCGCCGAGACCCTGGCGCTCGCTCACGACCTCGGCCACACCCCCTTCGGCCATGCCGGCGAAGAGGCGCTGAATGCCGAGATGGCGCGGTTCGGCGGCTTTTCGCACAACGATCAGACATTGCAAATCCTGACCCGTCTCGAACGGCGCTATGCCGAGTTCGACGGGCTCAATCTGACCTGGGAATCGCTCGAAGGCACCGTCAAGCACAACGGACCCTTGCGCGGCGCCGGCATCGAGCGGCCGGTGCCGCCGACGATCGCCGAATACGACAGCTGTCACCCGCTCGCACTCGAGACTTTCCCGAGCGCCGAGGCGCAGGTCGCCGCGCTTGCCGACGACATCGCCTACAACAACCACGATATCGATGACGGATTGCGCGCCGGGTTGTTCGCGGTAGCCGACCTCGCCGATGTGCCGCTCGTCGGTCCGGTCTTTCACGGGGTGGCGTCGCGCTATCCAGGGATCGAGGAGCCGCGCCTGATCCACGAGTCGATCCGCCGGCTGATCGATCGGATGGTCGGCGATCTGATCGGCGAGACGTCTGCGGCGGCTCGCCGACCAGCGCGCCTCGGATCGGCCGACGAGGTGAGGGCGCTGAATGCGCCGATCGTCGATTTCTCCGACGAGATGCGGCGCAACGATCGCGCACTCAAAGAATTTTTGTTCGAGCGGATGTATCGCCATCACCGGGTCAAACGCATGAGCTCGAAGGCGCACAGGGTGGTCCACGACCTGTTCGCGCTCTACCTTGCCGAGCCGCAATGCTTGCCGCGCGAATGGCGAGAGCTCGCTGCCGGCCCGGACGAACCCCGGACCGCGCGGGTCGCGGCCGACTACCTCGCCGGGATGACCGACCGCTTCGCGCTCGACGAGCATCATCGTTTGTTCGACACCCACGCCCGGACATGACCGTTCGTTTTCGTCTGTAACGCTGCCGATCTGGTAATCGGGGTTGACCAACGGCCCCTCAGTTCAAATTTGAATGCAACTTTGGCACACCAAATACATCCGAGGCGACCTCGAGACTGTCATGACCGGACTTGTTCCGGCCATCCATTTGCCCGACACGGCTTCGTTAGGCGCGGAGAAGGGCGTGGATCACCGGGTCGAGCCCGGTGATGACGATGATCTTAGGCCTTATTCCAATTGGACAGCACGAGCTTGAGCCGACCATCCGCGGACGCCGCCCTGATATGACCAACATCTTCGCCGACTTTCGCCGCCTCGTGGTGGCCGCGCTCGATGAGCTCGCGGCAAAGGGTGAATTTCCGCGCGGGCTTGATTTGAGCCGTGTCGCGGTCGAGCTGCCGCGTGATCCCGCGCATGGCGATCTGTCGACCAACGCGGCAATGGTGCTCGCCGGAGCGGTCAAAGAAAACCCGATGGCTCTCGCGGAGCGGATCGCCGCCGCCCTCGCCGGACGCGAGCTCGTGACCGGGGACTATCGCGGCCGCGGGTTCACGGTTGCCCCGGTGAAGCCGGGTTTCATCAACATCAGGCTGGCTCCCGAGGTCTGGCACGCGCAGCTCCGCGCCATTCTGCGTGCCGGCACGGCGTTCGGCAATTCGGCGATTGGTGGCGGCGAACGCGTCAATGTCGAGTTCGTGTCGGCCAATCCGACGGGCCCGATGCACGTCGGGCACGGCCGCGGCGCGGTGGTCGGGGACGCGCTGGCCGGGCTGCTTGGCCAAGGCCGGGTTCAGCGTGCAGCGCGAGTACTACATCAACGACGCCGGCGCCCAGGTCGACGTGCTCGCGCGGTCGACCCATCTCCGATACCGCGAGGCTCTGGGCGAAGCGATCGGACCCATCCCCGAGGGCTTGTATCCCGGCGAATACCTCGCGGAAGCCGGCCGCGCGCTTGCCGAGCGCGACGGACGCAAATGGCTCGACCGGCCTGAGGCTGAATGGCTGGGACCCATCCGCGATTTTGCCGTTGAACAGATGATGCGGCTGATCCGCGACGACCTGGCCTTGCTCGGCGTCCATCACGATCTGTTCGTCTCAGAGCGCGGCCTGACCGAGCGCGGGGCGATCGACGACTGCGTTCGGGTTCTGGCCGACCGCGGGCTCGTCTACACCGGGGTGCTGGAACCCCCGAAGGGCAAGCTGCCCGATGATTGGGAGCCGCGCCCGCAGACCCTGTTCCGCGCTACCTCCTTCGGCGACGAAGTCGATCGGCCGCTCAAGAAATCGGACGGCTCGTGGACGTATTTCGCGGCCGATATCGCCTATCACCGTGACAAGGTGCGACGCGGCTTCGATAAGATGATCGATGTCTGGGGAGCCGATCACGGCGGCTACGTAAAGCGTCTGCAGGCGGCGATCCAAGCGTTGACCAACGGCGCCGCTTCGCTGGACGTCAAAATCTGTCAGCTGGTGAATTTGTTCGACAAGGGCGCGCCGGTGCGGATGTCGAAGCGCGCCGGGACCTTCGTCACATTGCGCGAAGTCGTCGACGTGGTCGGCAAGGACGTGTTCCGCTTCATTATGCTGACGCGGCGGAACGACCAGGCGCTCGACTTCGATTTCGCCAAGGTCACCGAGCAGTCGAAGGACAACCCGGTCTTCTATGTCCAATACGCCCACGCCCGCGCCGCCTCGGTCATGCGGCACGCCGCCGAGCAGTTTCCGGACGACGATTTATCCGACGCAGGGCTCGGCGAGACGCCGCTGGAGAGGCTCTCCGACCCGTCCGAGATCGCGCTGATTCGCCAGCTCGCAGGCTGGCCGCGGCTGGTCGAGGCTGCCGCCGAGGCCCACGAGCCGCACCGCATCGCCTTTTATCTCCAGGAAGTCGCCGCACAGTTCCATATGCTGTGGAACAAGGGCAAGGACGAGGCGACTTTGCGTTTTATCCTAGCGTCCGATGCGGAGTTGACCCGCGCGCGTCTGGCTCTGGTCCGCGGCGTCGCGCTGGTCATCGCTTCGGGGCTCGCCGTGT
Organism: uncultured Alphaproteobacteria bacterium; assembly: GCA_963695605.1. Lineage (GTDB taxonomy): Bacteria > Pseudomonadota > Alphaproteobacteria > ATCC43930 > CGMCC-115725 > AP-15. The sequence goes on from CAVOHI010000096.1 coordinate 318,330, forward strand.
TCGGGGTCGAACCGGCGCAGGAGATGTGACCATGTCGTATCAACTTGGATCGATGGATTCGGACGGCCGGAGCCGAGCTCTATGCCGACCCGCGGGAACATGAAGGGCGGCCGCGGTTTCGCGGGCTGATCGCAGGTCTGGTCGCGGTTGTTGTCATGGGAGTGTTTGCCGGCGGTCTCTGGTTCGCCTATCAGCAGGGATTACGGCACGGAGAGCGGCAGCACGGGAGCTGCGGATGTCCCGCTGATCCGCGCCGACGAGCGTCCGACAAAGGTCAAGCCGGAAAACCCGGGCGGCATGGAAGTCCCGGATCGCGACAAGCTGATCTACACCCAAAAACGCGCCACGGTGGAGCACCTGCTGCCGCCCCCCGAGAAGCCGATGCCGCGGCCGACCGCGCCTTCTGCTGCCGCTCCGTCCGACTCACCCCAGCCGCCGCTGATGACCGCGGCAGCCGGTGCTTCGAATCCGGCGCCCACAGCCCCAGTCACAGCAGCCCGCCGGCAAATTGCCTGCCAAGGCCGGGTCCGCTGCTGCCACTGCTGCAAAGCCGGCAGCGGCTCAACAGACGGGCGGCGCTCGGATCCAGCTCGCTTCGGTGCGCAGCGAGGAGGCCGCGCGGCAGGAATGGGACCGTATCAGGCGCGCGAATCCTGACCTGCTTGGGAGTGTCTCGGCAACATTTCGTTCGTGCCGATCTCGGCGACAAAGGGGTGTTTTACCGTCTCCAGACGGCCCCGATCGCGGATGCAGAGCGGGTCTGCGGCGAGCTGAAGCGGCGCAACATCGGGTGCATCATTGCCCGATAACGCACCGCTCGCGGTTGTCTTGGGCTGCTCCGGCGAGCGTATTACTGCCTCTGAACGCGATTTCTTCGCCGCCGCCGATCCGGTCGGCTTCATTCTGTTCCGCCGCAACTGCAGCTCGCCCGATCAGGTGCGCTATCTGGTCGGCTCGCTGCGCGGCTGCATCGGCCGTGACGATGCGCCGGTTCTGATTGACCAGGAAGGCGGCCGCGTGGCGCGGCTGCGCCCGCCGCACTGGCGCCGCTACCCATCGGCCGCGCGTCTGGCCTCGTTGCCCGACCCGTCGGCGACGACGGCGGCCCGCCTCGGTGCTCGGCTGATCGCCGACGACTTGGCGCGGCTCGGCATTACCGTTGATTGCCTGCCGGTCGTGGATATCCCGGCGGCCGCGGCGGATCCGGTGATCGGCGACCGGGCCTACGGGAACGATCCGGAACTGGTCGCGCGCCTCGCCGGCGCCGTGTGCGCCGGGCTGCTCGACGGCGCCGTTTTGCCTGTCCTAAAGCACATACCCGGCCATGGCCGCGCCCGCGTCGACAGCCATCATGCCTGTCCCTTGGTCGAGACCAGTTACGAAGAGTTGGCAAACACGGATTTTGTGCCGTTCCGAGCGCTGGCCACGATGCCCTGGGCGATGACCGCGCACATCGTCTATTCGGCGATCGATCCAACGGGGCCGGCGACACTATCGTCACGCGTGGTCACCGAGGTCATCCGCGGCGAGATCGGGTTCGACGGTGTTCTCGTGTCCGACGATCTGTCGATGCGGGCGCTCGGCGGCGACCTCGGCGAGCGGACGCGGCAGGCGCTCGCCGCCGGCTGCGATCTTGCCCTGCATTGCAATGGAGACCCCGGCGAGATGGAGGAGGTCATCGCAGCGGCTCGGCCGATTTCGCCACTTACGGCCGCACGGCTGCGGCGCGGCGAAGCAATGCGGCTCGGCTCCGCGGTGAATGGCTTCAACCGTGCGGAAGCCGAGGCAAAATTCGACGCGCTCCTTGCGGGCGCGCGCATTTCGGAGTTTGCGGAACAGTGAACCCAGCGGGCGGCATGACCGCAATGGTCTATCAGGCGAGCACCTGGGTTCTGCCGGTCGTCTTTGCGGTGACCTTTCACGAGGCAGCGCACGGTTTCGTCGCCTACCAGTTGGGCGACGACACCGCCCAACGGGCGGGCCGCGTCACGTTCAATCCGTTCAAGCATGTCGACCCGTTCGGCACGATTATTCTGCCGGCGATCCTGATCCTGCTGCGCTCGCCGTTCCTGTTCGGCTATGCGAAGCCGGTGCCGGTCAATTTCCGGCGGCTCGACCGACCGCGGCGCGACATGGTGTGGGTCGCTTTGGCTGGGCCCGGCACCAACGTACTGCTCGCCATTGTCTCGTCGCTGTTGTTTTACGGGGTCGGTTTGATGCCTCCGAGCCCGTCCGAGTGGCTGGCGGAAAACCTGGTGCACTCGGTCCAGATCAACGCGGTCCTCTGCGTATTCAATATGCTCCCCCTTCCGCCGCTAGACGGCGGAAGGGTGGCGGTTGGGCTGTTGCCGGATGCGCTCGCGCTCCCGCTGGCTCGGCTCGAGCGTTACGGCATGTTGATCCTCCTGCTGTTCTTGTTCGTAATCCCTTATGTCGGCGAGCAGACGGGTCATAACCTCAATATTCTGGCTTGGATCATCGGTGTACCAACCGAGGCGCTGATCCGGATGATACTCACTGTCACTGGGCAGAGCGGGTGAACGCGGCTGCCCCTCACCCTCCCGCTACGCGGGTCCCTCCCTCTCCCCGCTCGCGGGGAGAGGGTTGGGGTGAGGGGCGTTCTCGCCCCGAGCAGCTGGTGCTCGAGCTCGACGGCTACGAGGGGCCGATCGATTTGTTGCTCACGTTGGCCCGCGAGCAGAAGGTCGACCTCGGCAAGATCTCGATTCTGGCGCTGGCCGACCAGTATCTGGCGTTCATCGCGAAACAACGCTCGCTCAGTCTCGAGATTGCCGCCGACTACCTGGTCATGGCGGCTTGGCTCGCCTATCTGAAATCGCGTCTGTTGCTGCCGCAGCCGCCGCAGGACGAGGAGCCGAGCGGGGCCGAGCTCGCGGCGCAGCTGGAGCACCGCCTCCAATTGCTTGAAGCCATGCAGATCGCCGGAGGACGGCTCATGGCGCGTCCGCAGACCGGGCATGATGTGTTCTTGCGCGGAGCGCCCGAGGGGCTCGCGGTGATCTCGGTCCCGGTTTACGAGCTCGCTCTCTACGAACTTCTGCGCGCCTATGGCGATGGCCGGCGACGAACCGAAGCCGCAGTGCTGACGATCGAGCCGGCCGAATTCTACTCTATGAATGATGCATTGAGCCGGTTGGCGCGTTTTGTCGGCCGGGTGCCAAATTGGCGCGAGCTGGCGAGCTTTTTGCCGAGAGAGCTGCGCGGCGAGATATTTCGCCGCTCGGCGCTCGCCGCGACTTTCGCCGCCACCCTCGAGCTGGCACGCAGCAAGCGCATCGAGCTCCGTCAGGACTGTGCCTTCGGTCCAATCTATCTCCGCAGCCTCGCCCCGGCCGCTGCGCATGGTCCGGGGGCGGGTGGGTGAGCGGGCGGGCGCAGCAGCTGCGGCTCGTCGAGGCGCTCCTTTTCGCGGTAGCCGAACCGATTGACGAGGAGGCTCTGGCTCGGCACCTGGACGAAGCGGCCGATGTCCAGGGATTGCTGCGCGAGCTGGCCGAGACCTATGCCGGGCGCGGCGTCAACCTCGTGCGGTTGGCCGGTGGGTGGGCATTTCGTACCGCGCCTGATCTTGCCGCCAGCTTGCGGATCGAGCGGCAGGTCGCCCGCAAGCTGTCGCGGGCCGCGGTGGAAACTCTTGCGGTGATTGCGTATCACCAGCCCGTGACGCGCGCCGAAATCGAACAGATCCGCGGAGTCGCTCTCGGCAAGGGAACGATCGATACGTTGATGGAGGCCGGCTGGGTCCGCCCCAAGGGCCGGCGCGCCGGGCCCGGCCGGCCCCTCCTCTGGGTAACGACGCCGGACTTTCTCGTCCATTTTGGGCTCGACAGTTTGAACGAGCTGCCCGGCCTCGACGAGCTGCGCGCTGCCGGTCTTCTAGACATTTCCCCATTCACCTTGCCCGAACAGGCGGGCGGGAAGAACGCCGAGCAGGAAACCCGCGTCGAGCCGTGACCTGCCAGACTGGCGTGCCGGCCGATGTTGCCCATATCAAAGGCATCTGACATCATTGCGCTACTATCGAATGTTGCACGGATCTGACCAGGACCCAGTGAGGCGCGCTCGCGATGCTGTTTGATCTCGGCATGTCGGAGCTGCTGCTGATCGGGGTCGTGGCGCTCGTCTTTATCGGGCCGAAGGACCTGCCGAAGGCGCTGCGCGTCGCTGGCTTCTGGGTCAGAAAGGCGCGCACCTTGTCGCGCGAGTTTCAGAGCAGCGTCGAGCAGATGATTCGAGAAGCCGAACTCGACGAAATGCGACAGGAGCTGAAAAAGGCGACCGAGATCGATCTCGACAAGGAGTTTCGCAACACGATCGATCCGACCGGAAGCCTGGCCGAGAGCCTGAAGCCGCCGGAGCTGCCGAAATTCTCCGATGCCGATCTCTCGGCCACGCCGGTTCCCGAAGCTCAACCGCAGCCGGCCACAGAAACGCCAGAGACCGAGGCGGTGAAGCCGAGCCGGCGGCGCCAACCATCGCGCCGCCACATGAGGCCAGTCAGGACACCGTGCCGCTAAAGCAGTGAGGGTCGCTTCGAGCGGGCGGTCTCTCATGATGCTGTCGGTGGATATTTGGCGCCTTTAGGGAACGGTTGTGGACGACGACAGGGAAGCCGAGCTCGAAGAAGGCAGGATGCCGCTCCTCGATCACCTGATCGAGCTGCGCAACCGGCTGATGTGGTCGATCGGCGCGGTCCTCGTCGCGTTCTTGATCTGCTACCAGTTCAAGGAGCGCATCTACGGTTTCCTGGTGCACCCGCTGGCGGTCATCTTCGAGGGGCAGACCGGGCGGCATCTGATCTACACCGGCCTGACCGAGGCCTTCTTCACTTACGTCAAAGTCTCGTTCTGGGCGGGGCTCTGCCTCGCTTTCCCGATCATCGCCAGTCAAATCTGGAAATTCGTCGCGCCCGGTCTCTACAAGAACGAGCGGCGTGCCTTCTACCCCTACCTCTTCGCCACGCCGGTGCTTTTCGCGATGGGGGCGGCGCTCGCCTATTTTGTCGTGATCCCGGTCGCTTGGCGCTTCTTTGTCAGCTTCGAGACGCCCGCCGGCCGCAGACGGCGGACTTCCGATCGTCCTCGAGGCGAAGGTCAACGAATATCTGTCGCTGGTGATGACCCTGCTCTTCGCCTTTGGCGTCGCCTTTCAGCTGCCGGTGCTGCTGACCCTCATGGCGCGTGTGGGTCTGGTCACTTCGACCGGGCTCGCGTCCAAACGACGCTATGCCATTGTCGTCATGTTCGTCGTTGCCGCGGTATTGACGCCGCCGGATATCATCAGCCAGACGAGCCTTGCGATACCGTTGATCATCTTGTTCGAGGCCTCGATCATCTCGTGCCGGATGGTGGAGAAGGCGCGCGCCAGGCGCGAGGCCGAAGAGGAAGCCGAACTCGCCGGCAAGGGGAAGCCCGCCGCCGGAACCTGACGAGCGCGAGCCGGATGGACGCGAGGCCGACGGCTCTCTATATCCGACACCATGCTATGCCGTCCCTTTTCGTGGATCGCCGGGCTGACCCGCCGATCCAGGAGATGCCCGGGTCAAGCCCGGTCTGAGACTGATGCACGACCTAATGGATTCGTGATCGACCCGGCGGAATTCGAACATGGTCTGACGCGACGCGGATGCCACCTCGCGCCGAGGAGATCCTCGGCTCGACCGCGAATGGAGCGGCTGAAACTGAAGCCAGGCAATCGGAGCGGCGCGTAACCGCAGTCGCGAGAAATCGGCGCGGCCAAAAAGCGTGGGAGTCGATTGGCGAGTTACTGCGCCAAAGTCGGTCGCGGCAGGCCGCTCGATGCGGCGACGCGACAAGGCCGCCCAGCTGCGGGAGGAAATCGACGAGATTCTTGCCGGTTTGCCGAACCTGCCGGCAGACGAGGTGCCGGATGGGCCGGACGAGACCGCCAATCGGGTGTTGCGCCATCATGGCGAGCCGCCGCATTTCGACTTCGCACCGTTCTCCCACGAGGCCGTCGGGGAGCGGCTCGGCATGATGGACTTTGCGCGAGCCGGAAAACTGTCCGGGTCGCGATTCGTCGTTCTGCGCGGAGCGCTCGCTCGTCTCGAGCGAGCGCTCGGCCAATTCATGCTCGATCTTCATACGACCGAGTTCGGCTACACCGAGGTTTCTCCGCCGCTGTTGGTCCGCGACGACGCCGTTTTCGGGACGAGCCAGCTGCCGAAATTTGCCGAGGACCTGTTCCGCACGACCGACGGCTATTGGCTGATTCCGACGGCCGAAGTGCCTCTCACCAACTTGGTGGCGGGCGAGATCATCGAAGAAAGCGCACTGCCGCTGCGCTATACCGCATGGACCCCATGCTTTCGTTCGGAGGCCGGTGCGGCGGGCAAGGATACCCGCGGCATGATTCGCCAGCATCAATTCGAAAAGGTCGAGCTGGTCTCGATTGTCCGACCGGATGCTTCCGCCACCGAGCACGAACGGATGACTGCATGCGCCGAGGAAGTGCTGAAGCGCCTCGGCCTCGCCTACCGGGTGGTACTGCTGTCGACCGGCGACATGGGATTTGCCTCGCAAAAGACCTATGACATCGAGGTCTGGCTGCCGGGGCAGGGGACCTACCGCGAGATCTCCAGCTGCTCGAATTGCGGGGCGTTCCAGGCCTTGCGCATGAAGGCGCGCTATCGCCCCGCCGAGGGAAGAGGGACATTGCCGGTTCATACTCTCAACGGCTCCGGTCTCGCGATCGGGCGAACCCTGATCGCCATCTTGGAGAACTTCCAACGGCACAATGGCACGGTGGCGCTTCCACCGGTGTTGCAGCCCTATATGGGAGGCCAGGAGGTGATCGAACCCCATGGCTGACGGGCGCATCGAACTCGCCAAAGCCCGCATTCTTGTCACCAACGACGACGGCATCGGTTCGCCCGGTATCAAGCTGTTGGAGGAAATAGCGCGCGATCTCTCGCCGGACGTCTGGGTCGTCGCGCCCGAGCAGGAACAGAGCGCCTCCAGCCACTCGCTGACGACAAGGCGCCCGTTGCGCATGTCGGAGCTGACGGAGCGGCGCTACGCTGTGGACGGGACGCCGACGGATTGCGTGATGTTGGCGGTTAAGCACCTGCTTCGCGAGCACCGCCCGGACCTCGTCCTTTCCGGGGTCAATGGCGGCGGCAATGTCGGAGAAGATCTGACCTATTCGGGGACCGTCGCGGCGGCGATGGAAGCGACTTTGCTCGACATTCCGGCGATCGCGCTCAGTCAGCATTTCATCGACGGCGAGGCAATACCCTGGCACACCGCCGCGCGTTTCGCGCCCGAGGTGATTCGTCGCTTGACTCGGCTGCCTTGGCCCGAGCACACCTTGATGAACATCAATTTCCCGACCGCGGCCCCCGAAGAGGTCCGCGGCATCGCGGTCACCAGCCAAGGCAAGCGCGCGATCGCCGACAATCTCAGCGAGCGCCTCGATCCTCGCGGCCGGCCCTATTATTGGATCGGCCCGGTCCGCGAGGACGGGTTCGCCGAGTCCGGCACGGACTTGGCTGCGATCAACGGGAAGCAGGTTTCGGTCACCCCGATATACCTCAACCTGACCAACGTTCCGGTGCTCGCCTCGCTCAAAAAGGTCTTCGGGTGAGGCCTGACCGAGCCGGCCCGTGCGGAGCCGGGCCTGATCCAGAAAAAACTGCGTCTCCTGATGGAGCTGCGTCGCGCCGGGATCAGCGACACGCGGGTGCTCGGCGCCATCGAAAAGACCCCGCGGGAGAAATTCGTGCCCGCCTCGTTCGAGGACCAAGCCTATGACAATATGGCCCTGCCGATCGGCAATGCGCAGACGGTGAGCCAGCCCTACGTCGTGGCGTTGATGACCGAGAAGCTCGAGCTCCGAGAACGCCAAAACGTCCTCGAGATCGGAACAGGTTCCGGTTACCAGACGGCGGTCTTGGCAGCTCTCTGCCGCCGTGTCTTTACGATCGAACGCCACCGCGAATTGTTGCGCGACGCAGAGCGGCGGTTTGAAGAGCTGCGCCTGCGAAATATCGTGGGCCGATTCGGCGATGGCACGAAGGGCTGGCCCGAACAGGCGCCGTATGAGCGAGTGGTCGTGACTGCCGCGGCTTCGGAAATCCCGGCGACCCTGGTTGATTCGCTCGCTCCCGGCGGCATCCTGGTCGTTCCGGTCGGTGAGAATCACCGCGACCAGCAGTTGATGCGGATCCGCCGCGAAGACGACCGTTTTTTGACCGAGGATCTCGGTCTCGTTCGGTTCGTCCCGCTCGTCGCCGGGCTGCCGCGCCGCCAAGCGGACCAGAGCTTGACATGATTCCGCCTTCTCGTACCAATAGCCGAGGTTCTTGCGCGTCGGGGGGCGTGCCGGGAAGATGACAATTCGAATGGGCGCGCCGAGCGGTTTTGGATCCGCGTCTTGGTTTGTGGTGGTGCTCGGGTATGCTCTCGCGGCCTGCGCTCCGCGGGTAGAGGGGCCGGCGCCGGTGGTGGGCGGCCCCGCGCCGGTGGAACCAGGCGCGCAGACGATAACGATTCAACCGGGGCAGACCTTGTCCGAAATCGCCCACAGCTACCATGTCCCGATGCGGGTGATTGCCGAGGCCAACGGTCTGTCGCCGCCGTATCGGATTCAGATTGGGCGCGCCCTGGTCATTCCAGGCGCCGGTCCGCCGCGCCTTGCTGCGGCGCCCGCATCGGTCGCGGCGCTGCCTCCTACACCGCGGCCGGAGGTTCCCCAGCCCACGACGGCGCCCGATCTCGCGCCGCCGGCCGCTCTGCAGCCTCCGTCAGTCTCGGCTGCGCCATTGGCCCCGCCTGCGGCCCAGTCCGCCCCTACATCAACGCCGCCTCCCGTCTCCGCCGCGCCACCTCCCCGAGAGGTCCCCGAGACCCCGGATGCGAATAGCGGCGCGACGCCCCCAGCCGTCGGCACTGGCGCGTTTCTCTGGCCGGTTCGCGGCCATATCCTCGCAACCTATGGTCCAAGATCCGACGGCACGCACAATGACGGCATCAACATCGCCGCGCCGCGCGGTACGGCAGTGCAGGCCGTCGAAGCCGGCGTCGTCGCCTATACAGGCAACGAGCTGCGTGGGTACGGCAATCTCGTTCTCGTCAAGCATGCCGATGGTTGGATCTCGGCTTACGCCCACTGCGATGCGATTCTCGTCAAGCGCGGCGAAAAGGTCGGGCGCGGCCAGGTTATTGCGCGGGTCGGCTCCACCGGCAATGTCAATGAGCCGCAACTTCATTTCGAGCTCCGCCGCGGTCAACACGCGGTAGATCCGCGCGAGTTCATGCCTCCGCTGCCGACTGCCGCCGCCAACCAATCGCATCCCGGCTGAAATCGCCCGCCTTCATCGTGAGGGGCACGAATGATGTGCTTATTGAAATAGAATTGCCGTAATACAGTGGTAGCTTTCTCCTATGCATTCAATATACATCCGGGATTTATCTGTGTGTTTGTTGACAATCGTGGTGTTGGGTTCGTTGTTTCACGCTGTTTTTTCGCTGTTACCGTCGCTGTTCTTCGGTCTTATTTTCCCGCAGGCAATGCCGCAACATGAGAGTTTCCGCGGCAGAGGCAGAGCGCTCCCGCTGTTTTTTCCTGGAATAACAGCGATAACAGCAGACCGCCGCGCTGGGCGCCACATAACCGGCGTCGCCTTCGCCGATCCAGATTGAGGCTTTGCCGGCCGGGTGCTAGTTAAGGCTGCAAACCGGCCGCGAGGGAGGAGAAATGCGCTTCGGCTTTTTCGACCAGGTGCCATGCGCGAGCGGTTTTACCGAGCATCAGCGCTACAAAGACATCCTCGCGCAGATCGAACTCGGCGATGACCTCGGCTTCGATACCGCGTGGCTTGGAGAGCTCCACTTCAGCCGGGCCTTCTCGATCCTAGCCGATCCGCTGATGGTCCTGGCGGCCGCTGCGCAACGAACCCGGCGCATCCGGCTCGGAACCGCGGTTACCTTGCTGCCGCTGCATAACCCGGTGAAGATCATCGAGGAGGCCGCGACCGCCGATATCCTCAGCGACGGACGGCTCGAATTCGGGGTCGGGCGCGGCGCGTTCCCGCTCTATTACGTCGGGTTCGATGTTCCGCAAGAGGAAAGCCGGGAACGGTTCGAGGAGGCACTCGACTTCATCCTTGCGGCGTGGAAAAGCGAGCAGTTCTCGTTCGAGGGCAAATATTTCCGTGCCCATGAGTTGTGCGTAATCCCTCGGCCGGTACAGGTGCCGCATCCGCCCGTCCGCGTCGCCGCCAACAGCCCAGAGACCTTTCCCTTCGCGGGACGGCGCGGTTTGCCGATATTTGCGGCTCCGCTCATCAATCCGCCCGAGAGGCTAAGAGCCGGCCTCCAGGCCTATCGCGAGGTTTTGTCCGTCGGCCTAAAGGGCGACACCGCGCTTGCTTTCTCGGTACATGTCACGACCAGCCGCGCGCAGGCGCGGCAGGAGACCGAGCCAGGACTGCTGCGCTTTTTGCGCGAAGCCGGCGAGCGGCTGCGGCCGGTCGGCGAGGCCGACATCCGCAGCTTCGAGGCGTTCCGGCAGGTGCTCGCCCGCATCGAAAAGGTTCGCTACGAGGACGTCGAGAGCGAGATGGGCGTCTTTGGCGATCCCGATTTCTGTGTCGAACGGGTGCGCGCCCTCAAGCGCGAATACGGGATGGACGAATTCATCTGCTATTTCAACCAAGGCGGGATCATGGACCATGCCCTGGTCAGGCAATCGATGACCTTGTTTGCCAAGGAAGTGATGCCGCATTGCCGGTAGGTGAATGACCCATGTCTGCAACTTCCAAAGGCCTGTTCATCGCCGCCTTCCTTGCCGCCCTTTCGCCACTCGCCGCTGCGGCGCAGAGCGATGCCGGCAAGACCCTGCGGGTCGTGCCGCATGCGGATCTCACGGTCGTCGATCCTCAATTCATCGGCGTCTACATCACCCGCAATTTCGGCTACCTGGTCTACGACACCTTGTTCGGCATGGACCGCGACTTTCGTCCGCAGCCGGAGATGGTCGACAGCTGGCAGATCAGCGACGACAAGTTGACCTACACCTTCCATCTGCGTGATGGCCTCAAGTTCCACGACGGGCAGCCGGTGCGTGCGGCCGATGCCGTCGCTTCGTTGAAGCGATGGGGCCAGCGCAACGACTCCTATGGTCAGCCGCTGCTCGCCGCCGCGTCAGCGATCGAAGCGATTGACGACAGCCAATTCCGGATCGTGCTGAAGAGCCGCTTCCCGGTGCTCGAAGCGCTCGGCACGACGACCTCGCCGACCCCTTTCATTCTGCCCCAGCGGCTCGCCAAGACCGACGCCTTTACGCAAGTAACCGAAGTCGATGGTTCGGGACCGTTCAAATTCCTAAAGGAGGAATGGCAGCCGGGCCACAAGGCCGTCTACGTCAAGAATCCGGACTACGTCCCGCGCGCCGAGCCGCCAAACAATACGGCCGGCGGCAAGGTGGCGAAGGTCGACCGCGTCGAATGGCTCTACATCCCGGAGCAAGTAACCGCAGTGCAGGCGCTCGAAGCCGGTGAAGTCGACTACGTCGAGAACGTACCGAACGACTACGTGGCGCAGCTCGCGCACAACTCGGCCATCACTGTACGAGCCTATCCCGGTTTTATTGGTGCCGTCCGCTTCAACCACCTTTATCCGCCGTTCAACGACGCGAAGATGCGCCGAGCAGTGCTCGCGATCGCCGACCAGCGGGACTACATGGCCGCGATGGCCGGCGATGCCAGTAACTGGCGCACCTGCTTTTCCTTCTATACTTGCGACGGCGCCGAGCCTGACGAAGACGATGGCGGCATTCTATCGAGTTCGCGCGACCTGGGGCGCGCCAAGCGTCTCGTTGCCGAGGCTGACTACAAGGGCGAGCGAGTCGTCCTTCTCGACCCCGCGGACATTCCGCAATTGCACGCCGAAGCTCTGGTCACCGAGGAGCTCTTAAAGAAACTCGGTCTCAATGTCGATTTGGCGACGAGCGAGTGGGGGACGACGATCAAGCGGGTCAACGTCAAGGAACCGCCTGATCAGGGCGGCTGGAATGTGTTCGGCACCGTATTCGCTACCTACGACATGCTCAACCCCGCCACCAATCGCAACTTGCGTGCGCCCGGTCCGAGTGGGTACAGCATACCCGGCTGGGCGACCGACGAGACGATTGAAGATTTGCGCAAGGCATGGTTTGTCGCCGAGAACGAGGCGCAGCGGCGTGACCTTGCGGACAAAATCCAGCGCCGCGCTTTCGAAATCGCCCTCTATCTGCCGATCGGGCAACTCGTCGGCCACCGCGCCTTCCGCAACTCGCTCAACGGCATCCCTGACTCGCCGATCCCGGTGCTATGGAACATCGACAAGAAATAGCGGCTGGGTTCGCCGGAATGGATACGCCGTCATTCCCGAGCTCTCCGGCGTTCATCCCGATTTCGCCTTCACCGGCGAATTGCTCCGACCGATGTGTCCGCCAGCCGACACCCGGAATCCTTGAAGCGGGATACAGAGCGTGGGCCCAAGATCGCGATCGAGGGTCGCTCAGGAGAGCGGCTTGCCGAGCCGCCCGGCGAGGTCTTGGATGAATTGCCACGCGACGCGGCCGGATCGTGACCCGCGGGTGATCGACCACTCGCTGGCCTCGGCTCTCAGTTGATCCGGCGGCAGGTCCAACCCGAAACGCTCGGCATAGCCTCTGACGATCGCGTGATAAGTCTCTTGGTCGATGCTGTGGAAGCCGAGCCATAGACCGAAGCGGTCCGATATCGAGACGCTTTCCTCAACCGCTTCGGCCGGGTTGATGGCGGTCGATCTTTCGTTCTCGATCATGTCGCGCGGCATCAAATGGCGGCGGTTCGATGTCGCGTAGAGGACGACGTTTGCCGGCCGCCCTTCGATCCCCCCTTCCAGCACCGCCTTCAGCGACTTGTAGCTCGTGTCGTGCTGGTCGAAGGACAGGTCGTCGCAGAACAACAGGCACCGCCGCGAGCTCGCTCGCAACAGCGATAATAGATGGGGCAGGCTCGGAATATCTTCGCGGTGGATCTCGACGAGCGCGATGGCGTGCGGATGCATTTCGTTGACGGCGGCGTGCGCCGCCTTGACGAGTGAACTCTTGCCGGTGCCGCGGGCGCCCCACAGTAAAACATTGTTGGCCGGAAGCCCGGCGGAGAACCGCTCGGTGTTGTCTAGCAGGATGTCGCGCACCCGGTCGATACCGCGCAGCAGTCCGATCTCGACCCGGTTGACCTGGTGAACCGGCTCGAGCCAGCCGCGGTCGGCATGCCACACGAAGGCGTCGCTGGCTTCCAGTTCGTTGGGAGGCGCGGCGGGAGGGGCTAGCCGCTCCAGCGCATCGGCGACGCGATTGAGCAAAGGCAGCAAGTCGGGGTTGGTTTTGGGCAAGTCCAAATCCTGCGGCAAAGGCCGACGACGCTACCATAGCGTCCGAGAGCCGCGGAACCCGCCTTGGCATTGCCCTTTAACCGGGCATCGAGTACCAATTGGCCTGCCGCACGACAGCACCATATGACGGTGACGGCGGAGCTGCCCGCCGACGGATGCGGCACGCGACTTTGAGGCACCCTCCCAATGTGGATTTCCACGGCTTATGCCCAAGGAACAGGCATATTCGATCAGAACGCGCTCGTCCAATTTCTGCCCCTGATCCTGATCTTCGTCGTCTTCTACTTCCTTCTGATCCGCCCACAGCAGCGCAAGGCCAAGGATCAGAAGACGATGCTCGACGCGTTGCGGCGCGGCGATCGGGTGGTGACCGGGGGCGGGATCATCGGGACCGTGGCGCGGGTCGACAATCCGGAGGAAGTCGTCGTCGACATTGCCGAGAACGTGCGGGTTCGCGTGGTGCGCAGCACGATCACCACCGTCCTCGCCAAGCCTGACCCGGCCGCGGCCCGCGAAGCCGCCAAGCAGAAGGCTGAGACACGGGCAAAGGTAGGCACTAAGGAGTGACCGAGCAGTCGCCAATGACCGGGTTTTCGGGGAGAGGATATCGTCGTCACGGCGCGGTCGTGACGTCGTGGTGGGTTGCCGGCTAAGAAACTGGCGCGATGCTTTATTTCGAGAATTGGAAGATTACCCTGATCTGCGCGGTATGTGCGCTCGGTGTGCTTCTATCGCTGCCGAACTTGTTCAGCCCGTCTTTCCTCGCGCGAGTGCCGAATTGGCTGCCGCATAAGCAGGTGGCGCTCGGGCTCGATTTGCGCGGCGGTTCCTATCTGCTGCTCGAGGTCGATGTCGCCGCGGCCCAGCGCGAGCGCCTCAACTCGATCATCGACAATGTGCGCAACGCGCTGCGCGACGCCAATATCGGTTATACCGGGCTCAATGTTGAAGGCGATGCGATCGTCTTCACGATTCGCGAGCCCGACCGCATCGAAGCCGCGCGACAGGCGTTGCGCAAGATCGATCCGGACCTGACCGTCGACATCGCCCCCGACGGAGCCGGAAGCATGCGCTTCAGCACGGTTGCGACCGACGCGCGGCGCCAACAGGCAGTCGATCAGTCGATCGAGATCATCCGCCGGCGCATCGACGAGACCGGGACCAAGGAGCCGACGATCCAGCGCGAGGGAGCGGACCGCATCCTCGTCCAGCTCCCCGGGGTCGACAATCCCGAGCATGTCAAGGCGCTGCTCGGCCGTACCGCCAAGCTGACGTTCCAGCTCGTCGACACCACAGTCTCGCTGGAGGACGCGCGCCGCGGCCGGCTGCCGCCCGGCGACGAGATCCTGCCGGCGGAGGAGGGGAGGGCGGGGCGCGCCGGTCCCGCCGCCTATGTCGTGCGCAAGCGCGTGATGGTCGGCGGCGATACCCTGGTCGACGCGCAACCGACCTTCCAGAACAACGAGCCGGTGGTCAGCTTCCGCTTCGACGCCGCCGGCGCCAAACGCTTTGGCGATGCGACGCGCGACAATGTCGGCAAGCCTTTCGCGATCGTTCTCGACAACAAGGTGATCAGCGCGCCGGTGATCCGCGAGCCGATCCTCGGCGGCAGCGGCATCATTTCCGGCAGCTTCACGGTCCAGTCGGCGAGCGATCTTGCGCTGCTGCTGCGCGCGGGCGCGCTGCCGGCGCCGATCACGATCCTCGAAGAGCGGACGGTCGGCCCCGATCTCGGCGCCGATTCGATCCATGCCGGAGCGGTCGCCAGCATCGTCGGCGTCGCGCTGGTCGTCGTCTTCATGATCCTGTTCTACGGATTGTTCGGCGTCTTTGCCGATATCGCGCTGATCTTCAACCTGTGCCTGATGCTCGGCAGCCTTTCGCTGCTCGGCGCCACCTTGACGTTGCCGGGCATCGCCGGCATCGCGCTGACCATGGGCATGGCGGTCGACGCGAATGTGCTGATCTACGAGCGCATCCGCGAAGAGGTCCGCGCCGGCCGCACGGTGCTGTCGGCGCTCGACGCCGGCTTCAAGCGCGCCTTCGGCACGATCCTCGACAGCCATGTGACGACCCTGGTCGCCGGCGCGCTGATGTTCTGGCTCGGCTCGGGCCCGGTCAAGGGCTTTGCCGTGACGCTCAGCATCGGCGTGCTGACCTCGCTGTTCTCGGCGATCTTGGTGACCCGGCTGTTGATCGTCACCTGGCTGCGCGAATGGAAACCGAGAGCCATCCCGATTTGACCGCGAAGACAAAATGAGACCGCTGATCGTCATCCGGCGCACGCCGAAAATCGACTTCATGGGCTGGCACAAGATCGGGTTTGCGCTCTCCGGGCTGCTGACAGTCGGCTCGATCGTGCTGTTTCTGACCGTCGGGCTCAATTACGGGATCGACTTTGTCGGCGGCACGCTGATCGAGGTTCGCTCCACTACCGGGCCGGCAAACCTTGCCGATATGCGGCAAAAGCTCGATGCCCTCCATATCGGCGAACCTTCCCTGCAAGGGTTCGGTCCCCCGACCGATGTGTTGATCCGGCTGCCGCGTCAGCCGGGCGGCGATGCCGAGCAGGAGCGGGCCGTCCAGCTGGTGCGCCAAGCGCTCGGTTCCGGCGTCGAATACCGCCGCACCGAGGTCGTCGGCCCGAGCGTCGGCAGCGAGCTGATCCGCGCCGGGGTGATCGCGACTGTTCTCGCGCTCTTCGCGATCGCCCTCTACATCTGGTTCCGCTTCGAGTGGCAGTTCGGCGTCGGCGGGATGATCTCGACCCTGCACGACGTCATCACCACGGTCGGGCTGTTCGCGCTGTTCCAGCTCGAGTTCAACCTGACGACGCTGGCCGCGATCCTGACGATCGCCGGTTATTCGGTCAACGACACCGTGGTGATCTACGACCGGATCCGCGAGTCGTTGCGCAAATATCCGAGGATGCCGTTTCGCGACCTGATCAACCTGGCGCTCAACGAGACATTGTCGCGGACTATCCTGACCGTCAGCACGGTGGCGCTCGCGGTTCTGTCGTTGTTGTTCCTCGGCGGCGAAGTGCTGAGAGGCTTCAGCATCGCCATGCTGTGGGGCGTCGTGATCGGCACCTATTCGTCGCTCTTCATCGCGGCGCCGATCCTCTATTATGTCCGGCCGAACCGCGCCGCGATCGCCCGGTCGAGCGAAGCAGTGCCAGCCCGCGCTCCCGGGGCGCGCTGAGCCGCAGCGGTCGCCGCGATGGATCTCACCCCCGTGGCCACGGCCGGCCGTCAGATCATCGAGCGTTACGCAGCGAGCGGCTTTCGGGTGAGCGGGGTCATCTATCACGGCCCGGTCCTGGTTTTTCCCGACCTCACTGTGGCGTGGGATGCCGCGAGCGCTCCTGATGTGACCTGGGAGACCCTGGCTCCGGTGATCGAGCATGGTGGCGTCGAGATCCTGTTGCTCGGTCTCGGACGCTCGACAAGTGCCGTGCCCGCCGCGTTGCGCACCGCGCTACGCACCGCCGGGATCGCGCTCGAAGCGATGGACACCGGGGCCGCATGCCGCACCTACAATGTGCTCGTGGCCGAGGACCGGCGTGTCGCCGCGGCGCTGATACCGCCAGCGTAGAATCCGCTCAAACTGTAGCTGATTTCATCGCCCGGTGAGCAATCATGACGCTTCCGGGAATTGCTGACCGTGTGCTGACGTTGTCAATGCAGACCTTTAAGGGAGTCGATGATGGCCTTTCGCTCACGCTTCTTGGGTACCGCGGCGCTTGTCGCGGCTCTGGCGATAGCCCCTGCCGTTCATGCCGAACATTGGCACGGGGATTATCATCACCACGGCGGCGGTGGCGCGGCCGGGGCGGCGATAATCGGCGGTCTCGTCGGCCTCGGCGTAGGTGCCGCGATCGCTTCGAACGGCGGCTACGCACCCGGCTATTATGCGCCGCCCTACAGCTATTACGGGCCGCCGCCGGCCTATTACACGCCCCCGCCGCCTGCCGTTTACTACGGCTACTGATCGTTACCATCTCAGCTAACGGGAACACGCCGATGAAAATGATCCTGTCCAGCCGTTTTGCCCCGGTCGCGGTTGCTGCGCTGCTGTCGTTGCCCGCGGCCGCCTGGGCGCAATCCTCGCAATCTCCAGCGACGCAAGCCGCTACGCCGCCTCCACCCGCGGCCGCGGCGTCCCCGATGGCCGACCACCCGGTGCCCGGCAAGAATGCCGAGGAGCGGGTGGAGAACCGAATCAAGGAGCTGCATGCACAGCTGCGCATCACCCCGGCCGAGGAACCGCAATGGAATCAATTCGCCGAGGTCATGCGCGACAACGCGCGCGACATGGATCAGGCCTTTATGGAGCGCGCTCAGAGCTTCGAGTCGATGAACGCCGTGCAGAACATGCAGTCCTACGAGAAGCTTGCGCAAGCGCACGCTCAGGATCTGGAAAAGCTGGTTCCGGCGTTCCAGAAGCTCTACGACGCGATGCCTGATCAGCAGAAGCAGCTCGCCGACCAGGTGTTTCGCACCAATGCGGAGCAGCACGCGCAACGGCGCGCGGCGCATCACGGCCGTAGCGGGTAAGAGGATCTAGAGGCTCTACCGGATAGCAAGCCCCGCCCTCGGCGGGGCTTGCTTTATGATCCAAGGGCGCGCTTTTTCCACGAACGGATCGGCGTCAAGCGAGCTTGGTAATGGCGCCCGACGATGCAGGCGTATGGTCCGCTCCTCCCGGTATCGGCCATAATGGCGGTCCGCCGTTGGACCCCGGAGCGGATTGGCGGAAGTTCTGCTGGAAGAAGGCTCACGCGCGGGCCTGGAAGACGCCGCCGCGCGAGATCGCGCTGGCCCGTCTCGCCCGCGCCCACGCGCTTGGTATGACTTATCGGGAATATACCGCGGTGCTGCTCGACAGAGGCGTGCACCTGTGAAAAGCCCCGCCGAGGCGGGGCTTTCCTGCTATGGCGGCGGCCGGTTGCTAGCGGGCTTTCGCGAGGTTCTGGGCGACAAAGTCCCAGTTGATCAGATGATCGAGGAAGGTCTGGACGAAATCCGGCCGGCGGTTCTGGTAATCGAGATAATAGGCGTGCTCCCAAACGTCGCAGGTCAGGAGCGCCGTCTGACCTTCGGCCAGCGGGTTGACCGCGTTTGGCGTCGCGGCGATCTTGAGCTTGCCCGCCTTCGGCGACGAGCCAGCCCCAGCCGCTGCCGAATTGGCCGACCGCAGCCGCCTTGAATTGCTCCTTGAACTTGTCGAGGCCGCCGCAGTCGCGGTCGATCGCCTGGGCGACCTGTCCGCTCGGCGAGCCGCCGCCGTTCGGCTTCATGCAGTTCCAGAAGAAGGTGTGGTTCCACACTTGCGCGGCGTTGTTGAAGACGCCCGTCTTCGACGAGTCCTTGTAGGTGGCCTTGATGATCTCTTCGAGGGATTGGCTCTCCATCGGGGAGCCCTTGACGAGGTTGTTGAGGTTCGTGACATAGGCTTGGTGATGCCTGCCGTGATGAAAATCCATCGTCCGCTCGGAGATGTGCGGCTCGAGCGCGTTTTTCGGGTAGGGCAGGGGCGGCAGTTCGAAAGCCATGGCGACCATCCCGGGTTATGTGAAAGAGGTCCGTCGAAAAACGCCGGTCGCGGAGCGACGTTCCATTGATGCGGATCGCCTGTCGCCGGTCGCGGCGCTGGTGCGGCGCCACGACCGCGACCGGTATCAAACGGCGCTGTTTGCCCCGGCCGCGCGTCGCGAGGCGCTGTTCGCGCTTTACGCCTTCAACTACGAGATTGCAAGGGTGCGCGAGAGCGTCACGCAGCCGATGCTCGGCCAAATCCGGCTGCAATGGTGGCGCGAAAATATCGCCGCCGCCTTTGAGGGCGGGCCGGTCCGCCATCACCCGGTCGCCGAGGCGCTCACCGGCGCGATCCGCGAGCTCGCGCTGACCCGGGCGCATTTCGATCGGCTGATCGAGGCGCGCGAGACCGATCTCGATGATCGAGCCGCCGCCGAGCCTCGCCGCGCTCGGGGAGTATGCCGAGGCGAGCTCGGGAAGGCTCGTCCATCTCGCCCTGGAATTGCTCGGGGTGCACGACCCAGGCGCGGGCGAGGCCGGGTTGCATGTCGGGATCGCCTATTCGCTGGCCGGGTTGTTGCGCGCGATGCCGTTTCATGCGCGCGCCGGCCGCCAGTTCATCCCGGCCGATATTGCGGCCCGAAGCGGGCTGAGCGAGCAGGATTATCGCGCGCTGCGCAGCACCCCGGCGTTGCGCTCCGCCACCGCCGAACTCGCCGCGGCGGCCTCACGGCACCTCGGCTTGGCCCGTGCCCACCGCGCGACGATCCCGCGCTCGGCGCTTCCCGCATTGCTGCCTGCCGTTGTCGCACAACGCTCGCTGCTTCGACTGAAGCGGGCCGCGTACGACCCGTTCGACCCGGCCTTGGCGGTCCCGGATCCTCTGCAGAGCTGGCGACTTGCTGCCGCGGCACTCTTCAATCGGTTCTGATGCCGGTCTCCTACCGGCCCTGGAAATCAGGGAGCCGGCGGTCGGCCATTGCCTTGATGCCTTCCTTGAAATCCTCGGTGCGGCGCAGCCAGTCCTGTTCGACGAGCTCGCGCTCGGTGGCAGCCTCGATCGCGTCGCACAAGTCCGCGGCGCACCGTCTCGCGCGTCGACATGACGGCAAGCGGCGCCGATTGCGCGATCTCCAGCGCCAGTGCCTGAGCGGCGCTGCGCACTTCGGCGAGCGGCACCAGCACTTCGGCAAGGCCGATCCGCACCGCTTCGTCGCCGGGGATGCGCCGCCCGGTGTAAAACATCAGCGCCGCCTGCTGCGCGCCGACCAGCCGCGGCAGGGTCGCCGTCAGGCCAAAGCCGGGGTGAAAGCCGAGCCGGTTGAAGTTGGCGCTGAACCGCGCCTCCTGACAGGTGACGCGAAAATCGGCGACCAGCGCGAGACCCAGACCTCCCCCGACCGCGGCGCCGTGCACCGCGGCGATGATCGGCTTGCGCGTGCGGAAGAGGCGGATCGCTTCCTTGTAGAGATGCCGGCCGGCGCCGCTGCGGCTGCCCTCCGCTGCCGTTCCGGTCTCCATGCGTTTCGAGAAATCGGCCCCGGCGCAGAACGAGCGGCCCTCGGCCGCGAGCACGATCGCGCGGCAGCCAGGGTCGGCGTCGAGGCGCTCGAAGGCCTCGCCGATTTCGGCAATCAGGTCGCTGTCAAAGAAATTGTGCGGCGGCCGGCGCATCTCGACCGTGGCGACGTAGCCGTCCTGGCTGACATGGGTGTCGCTCATTTGCGGATCTCCTCGGGGTCCCGTTTGACGATCAGCGCATCGACCACGGTCACACCCTCTCCTTGCGGATGGACGATGACCGGGTTGAGGTCGATTTCCTCGATCAGCTCGGCGTGATCGGCGGCGAAGCGCGACAATGTCGCGATCAGCTCGGCCAGCGCCGCACGGTCGGCAGGCGGCGCTCCTCGTACCGCGCCGAGGAGCGCCGCTCCCTTTAGCTGGTCCAGCAGAGCCAAGGCTTGCTCCGCCCCGATCGGCACCGGCGCGAACGCAATGTCGCGCAACACCTCGACATGGATGCCGCCGAGCCCGACCATCAGCATCGGGCCGAAAACCGGCATCCCGCGTGATGCCGAGGATGATTTCGCGGCCCGGCGGCGCCATCGCCTGCACCAGGACACCGTGGATGGCGGCCTCCGGGTACGCCCTTTTGGCGCTCCCGAGCACCCGCTCGTAGGCCTCGCGCACAGCCGTTTCGCCGACAATGCCCAGCGCGATGCCGCCCGCCTCTGTCTTGTGGGTGATGTCGGGCGACTGCACCTTGAGCGCGACGGGGCCGCCGATGCGGGCGGCGGCCTGCGCGGCCTCGTCGGCGCTCGTTGCCAGCACCTCTTGCGGACGCGGCACGCCGTATCGTGCGAGCAAGGCCTTGGCTTCGGTCTCGGTCAGCACGCGGCCGGCGGCTGCCAGCGCGCGGCCGACTTCGTCGCGCACTCCCGGCGGGGTCGCCGAAGCCGCCATCGGCCGACGCCGCCGCGTCTGGAACGCGGCGTAGTCGACCAGCGCACGGATCGCGCGGGCGCAGCTCGGCATCGAGGTGTAGCAGGGGATGCCCGCTTCGGCGAACCGCGCCATCGCTCCCGGCGACGCGGTCGTGTAGGTCGACAGCAGGATCGGCTGCTCGGTCGCCGCCGTGATCGCGGCGAGCTCTTCGGCGCGCTTGGCGGCGGTCGCATCGTTGGCGAGCGAGCCGATCAGCAGGATCGTGTCGATCCGCTTCGACTCGCGGACGATCTCGACGAGCCGCGCGTAGCCGACCTCGTGGATCGCCTGCGCGGTGCCGTCGACCGGGTTTTGCGCCGAGGCGTAGGAGGGGAGGAGGGCGAGGACGCGCCGCTGGATGTCGTCCTCCAGGACCGGGAGCTCGAGCCCGTGCGCCGACAGGATGTCGGCCATCCATACCGCGCTGCCGCCGGATCCGGTGATTACCGCGACGCGGTTGCCGCGCGGCAGCCGGCAGAACGAGAAAGCGGCCGCGACATCGAGCATATGGTCGAGATCCTCGCCGCGGATGATGCCGTGATGGCGGAAGATCGCATCGTCGATATCGCCGGCCTGCGCCAGCGCGCCGGTGTGCGACGCCGCGGCACGCCGCCCGGCGGCCGATCGGCCGACCTTGGCGACGATCAGCGGCTTGCCGGCATCTGCGGCCTTCTCGGCGACCGCGCGGAAGCGGTCGGGGCGGCGGATCCCCTCGAGATAGAGGAGGAAGATGTCGGCGCTGCCCTCGTCGAGCCACCAATCGACGTAGTCGTGCGCCTCCAGGACCGTCTGGTTGCCGGCGCTGACCTGATGCGTGAAATGCAGTTGCCTGTCGCGGCCGCGGCTGAGAAACGAGAAGGTCAGCGCGCCGCTCTGGCAGCTGACCGCAATCGGCCGCGCCTTGCTCGCCGCCGGCAGCAGGCTCCGGCTGGGGTCGTGGAAGACCGGGCTGAAGGTCGCGACGAGCGGCCTCAACGGGTTGACGATGCCCTCGGAATTGGGGCCGCAGACGACGATGCCGTGACGTTCGGCGATCCTGCTCAGCTCGACATCGCGGGCGCGGGCGGCCTCGTTGCTCTCTTCGGCAAAGCCGGAGCTGATCACGACCGCAGCGCGGATCCGCGCCCACCGCATTGCTCCAGGGTTTCGACCACATGCGCCGCCGGCACCAGGATGACCGCGAGATCGACCGGCTCAGGCAGCGCCGGGACCGAAGGATAGGCTCGCAACCCGAGCACCTCGCTCTGGCTGCGGGTCACCGGAAAGATCCGGCCGTCATAACCATGACCGATCAGCGCGTGCGTCAGCCGGCCGCGCAGAGTCTCGGTATCGGCCGAGGCGCCGACGATCGCGATGCTGTCGGGCGAGAGGAGCGGCCTCAGATCCGGCATCGACTCAGCGCAGGCCGAGGCCGCGGGCGATGATGCCGCGCAAGCACCTCGCGGGTGCCGCCTTGGATCGTCAATTTGGGCGCGATCAGGGTGGCGTAGCGCAGTGCTTCTTCGAACCGGTCGTCGTTGCTGTCCGGTTGCGAGTCGCCGATTTGCGGCGCCAACAGGCGCACCTTGTCCGGTAGGGCCTGCTCGAAATTGGTGCCCAAATCCTTGACGACGGCGGCTTCGACCGCCGGGGTCTTGCCGGCCTGCAGCATGCCGGCAACGGAGAGCGACATGCGGCGCAGAGTGGCTAGATGCGCCACCTCGCGCCCGATCCCTTCGGCAAGGCGCTCGCTCGGCTCCTCGCCGGCCAGCCGGACCAGCTCGACGAGAGCCGGAAAGGTTTCGATCCAGCGGTCGGGGCCGCTGCGCTCATAGGCGAGCTCGTCGGTCGCCTGCTTCCAGGCCATGTCGACCTCGCCGATCAGGTGCGAGTCGGGCAGGAACGCGTCGTCGAAGACGACCTCGTTGAAATCGTGCGAACCGGTCAGGTTGATGATCGGCCGCGTCGTGATCCCCGGCGTCTTCATGTCGACCAAAAACTGGGTCAGCCCGTGCCGCCGGTTTTCCTTGGTCGGAGGGTGAGGTGCGCAAGCAGCGCGATCATGTAATCGGCGTGATGCGCGCCGCTCGTCCAGATCTTGCGCCCGTTGACCAGCCAGCCGCCATCGGTCTTGGTCGCCCGGGTCGAGGCGGCGAACACGTCCGACCCCGAATTCGGCTCGCTGAGTCCGATGCAGAAACACAATTCGCCGCGCGCAATCTGCGGCAGGATCTTCTGTTTTATCTCCTCCTGGCCGTAGCGCAGGATGACCGGACCGCTCTGCCGGTCGGCAGTCGAATGCGCGCGGGTCGGCGCGCGCGCCGCCAGCATCTCCTCGGTTACGACATAGCGTTCGAGATGCGAGCGCTCGTGCCCGCCGTATTTCTTCGGCCAGGTCATGCCGATCCAGCCTTTGGCGCCGACCTTGCGGCTGAACTCGCGCGAGAACGATCCCTTCCCGCCGTATGGGCGAAAAGGTGCCGGCCTCGATCTCCTCGCGCAGAAAGGCGCGGACCTCCTGGCGCAATTTCTTGGCCTCGGGGGGCAGTTCGACCGGATCGAAGCGAAAGCTGAAACTCATCGATGCCTCACGATCCTGCGGTGATGAAGGGCCAGAGCCCGTCGGCGCCACGCTCTGCGACCATCCGGCCTAGGCGCGCGGCCCAGACCGCCTCGTTGCCGAACTCCTCGCGCCAGGACCACAGCCGGCGCGTCGCATGGTGCAGCGAGTGCTCGTACGTAAAACCCATCGCGCCGTGGACCTGATGGGCAATCGCCGCGCCGGTGCCGGCCGCCTCGCCGGCCCGCACCTTGGCGATCGCTATCTCGCCGATCGCGATGTCCGGGCGCGCACACGCCTCCGCGGCAGCGTCGGCAGCGGCGCTCGCTGCCGCGACCTCGCCGGCCAATGTCGCAAGGTTGTGCTGCACCGCCTGGAACTTGGCGATGGGACGCCCGAACTGCACGCGATCGAGCGCGTATTGGACCGACTGCTCAAGGATCTTTTCGAGCGCGCCGGATATCTGTTGCAAGCGGACCGCGGCCCCAAGGCAGACGAGCAAATCTTGATCGACGGCCGCCCGACGCACGGTCTCCGGGACGGTGCCGTCGAATGACACATCGTCGTGCGGTTCGCCGGCAAGGCTCGTCGCCTGGCTGATCGGAAGGCCAGTGGCGCCGACCAGCGCCACCACTGTCTCATTGCCGCGGTGCGCGAGGACGGCGATGTGACCGGCATTGCGGGCGAACGGGACGCGGCGCGCCCGGCCGCTCAGCGTGCCTTCGGCAGTCAGCATAATCCGGCCATCGGCATGGATCGGAGCAACCGTCAGCGGCCCGCCCGGCACGGTGATCCCGGCTTTTGTCAGCAGCCAACCGGCCATCAATGTCTCGGCGAGCGGCACCGGCGCGGCAAACCGCCCAGCCACGCGCAGCACGGCAAAGCCGTCAGCCAGCGCCGCCCCGGCCCCGCCTAGCTCGTCGGGGACCCAGGTGAGCGTGAGCCCGGACTCCTCCAAGGCGTCCCACAAGGCCTTTGGCCAAACGCCTTGTTCCGCCTCGTTGACGGTATTGGGCTCGCAAAGATCCTGGAAGATCCGGGTCGCGGTATCGACGATGATGTTGTCGGTGTTGTCGGCCATCGCTCCGTTCCCGCCCTTGTCGCCCTGATCGTAGAGCAGCGCGTTGGTGACGGGAAGCCTCGCTTATCAGGCCCCGGCCCGGGTGTGCCCCTACGGACCATCTCAAGTTGAGTTGGCCGGGATCTCCCGCTGCATCTGCAGCGGGTCTGCAGCGAAAGTCTCGGAATAGTTGTAATTACGCAGCCGCCTCCAACACCGCAGCCGCGGGCCCTCCAAGCCTGCAAGTATGCGATAGGAATAAGGAGAATTTAGGACGGGACTCCGCCCGCTCCTGGACGCGGCCAAGCGGGCCGTAGCGACGGTTCCACGCCGTCGATCAGAAATACTCGACCCTGCGACGTCGAGAGGCGGACCTTCAACGCAGCCTGGTATTCGTCGGAGCGATACCACCGGCGGGCGGTTTCGGCGTCCGGGAACTCGATGACCACGATCCGCTCCGGCATCGGCCCGCCATCGAGCAGCTCGATCTTGCCGCCGCCGGCGACGACGCGTCCGCCAAAACGCGCAACCGTGGCCAGCGCCACCGGCACCTGGGCCTGGTAGGCGACCGGGTCGGTTATGTGAATTTCTCCGACGACGTAGGCGGGCATGCGACCCTCCGCATTGGGTGTACAGTCTGACGCAAACCGCCGCTTCGCCGCAACCTGCTATAACCATAAGAAGAGTTCGGGAATGGCCGAGTTCTTGGGTTAATCTGAGCGCGAAAACAATATGGCCGCCACCCGCCGTCTCGCCGCGATCCTCGCCGCCGATGTGGCGGGGTATTCGCGGCTGATGGGGGCGGACGAGGAAGGCACGCACGAACGCCTCAAGGCGCTGCGCCGCGAGCTCCTCGATCCGAAGATCGCCGAGCACCACGGCCGCATCGTCAAGACCACCGGCGACGGCATGCTGGTGGAATTTGCCAGCGTCGTCGATGCGGTGCGCTGCGCGGTCGCGGTGCAGCAGGCGATGCCCGAGCGCAACGCGGGCGTCGCTGCGGACAACCGCATCGAATTGCGCATCGGCATCAATCTCGGCGACGTGATCGTCGAGCCCGACGACCTCTACGGCGACGGCGTCAACATCGCCGCACGGATCGAAGCCCTGGCCGATGCCGGCGGGGTGTTCGTCTCCAATACGGTCCATGATCAGGTCCGCGACCGGCTGCCCTTTGTCTTTGAGGATCTGGGCGAGCAGCAGGTCAAGAACATTGCCCGACCGGTGCGGGTCTACCGGGTTCGTGACGCCGCTGCCGCCAAAGCCCATCGGCACGGCTCCACCAGTCCTGCCGCTTCCCGACAAGCCGTCGATCGCGGTGCTGCCCTTCGCCAATATGAGCGGCGACCCGGAGCAGGAATATTTCGTCGACGGCATGGTCGAGGAGATCATCACCGCACTCTCCCGCATCCGCTGGCTGTTCGTGATCGCCCGCAATTCGAGCTTCACCTACAAGGGCCAGGCCGTCGATGTGAAGCAGGTCGGCCGCGAGCTTGGCGTGCGCTACGTGCTCGAAGGCTCGGTGCGCAAGGCCGGCGGGCGGGTGCGCATCACCGCGCAGCTGATCGAGGCCGCAACCGGCGCGCATCTCTGGGCCGACCGCTTCGACGGCTCGCTCGACGATGTCTTCGAGCTTCAGGACAAGGTCGCGGTCAGCGTCGCCGGGGTCATCGAGCCGACATTGCAGGCCGCCGAGATCCGCCGCTCGGCCGAGCGGCCGACGAACGACCTCACCGCCTACGATCTCTATCTGCGCGCCCTGCCACGTGCCGTATCTCGGGGAAAAGGACGGGATCGTCGAGGCGCTCGACCTGCTCGGGCGGGCGATGCGAACGCGATCCGCGTTACGGTCCCGCCCTAGGCTTGGCCGCGCGGTGCCACAACCGTCTCCACGTCAGCGGCTGGACCGACGACCCGGAGACGAACCGCCGGGAAGGCGTCGATCTTGCCCGGCGGGCGCTCCGGGTCGCCAGGGACGACCCGGGTGTCCTCTGCAATGGCCGCCTACGTGTTTGGTTATTTCGGCGAGGACATCGGCACCGCCATCTCGTTGATCGACCGTTCGCTGGAACTCAACCCGAGCTTCGCCCGTGGTTGGGGCTCGAGCGGCTGGCTCAGATTATGGGCTGGACAGCCCGATCTCGCGATCGACCATTTCGAAACCGCGCTTGCGCCTCAGTCCCCGCGATCGCGCAGTGGCGCCTCTCCTGGGGATCGGTATCGCTCATTTTCTTGCCCGGCGGTTTGATGAAGCCAGGGCGACGCTACTCCGCTCATTGCAGGAGTTTCCGGGGTGGGTCCCGAACTACCGCTTTCTCGCCGCCTGCTGTGCTCAGATGGGCCGGCTCGACGAAGCGCGCGAGATCGTGCAAAGGCTGCGGGCGATCACACCCCTCGTGGTGCCGAGCGCCACGCACTGGCGCAACCCCGAGCAGCGCGAGCTTTACCTCTCGGGCCTTCGTCTGGCGGCTGGCGAGGCGGGTTGATCGCAGCAGCTTTCGGAAAGGAGGGAACCACATGTTCATCGTCGATGCACAGGTTCACATCTGGGGCGCCAATACGCCGGAGCGGCCGTGGCCGACCGGGCGTAGCTCTCCGCATCGGCCGCAGCCCTTCTCGAAAGACGATCTCTTGAAGGAGATGGATGCGGCCGAAGTGGCGCGGGTCGTCCTCGTGCCGCCCTCCTGGGAGGGTGACCGCAACGATCTGGCGCTCGAAGCGGCGCGCCTCCATCCCGACCGCTTCGCGGTGATGGGCCGGCCGCCGGCGGCGGCTCGCTCGCTGAGCGATTGGCGCGATCAGACCGGCATGCTCGGGCTCAGGGTCACGTCGAACACGGCCGAGGCGCGGGCATTGTTCGACGATCCCGCGGACTGGGTGTGGAACGAGGCGGAGCGCGCGGGGCTCCCGGTCATGGTCTCGCCGTCAGGCTTGCTGCCGCAGGTCGACCGCATTGCCGGGCATCATCCCGAACTCAAGCTCGTCGTCGACCATCTGGCGCTGCTGCGGGCCAAGGACAATGCCGCGTTCGACGACCTGCCGAAGCTGTTGCGTTTGGCGCGGCTGCCCAACGTCGCGGTCAAAGCCTCGGCATTGCCGGCCTATTCGAGCCACGATTATCCCTATTACAATTTGCACCCCTACCTGCGCCGCGTGTTCGACGCCTTTGGCCCGCGCCGAATGTTCTGGGGCACCGACTTGACCCGGCTGCCGTGCACCTACCGCCAGGCGATTACCTTGTTCACCGAAGAGCTGCCGTGGCTTTCGGCGGCAGATCAGGAGTGGGTGATGGGGCGGGCCGTTTGCGACTGGCTCGGCTGGCCACTTCCGCGCTGAACCAGGAGGCCTCCCGCGCGGCTCGGGGTGTTACGCGATGACCTTCGCCTGCCGCAGTTCTTGCAGGGTCGCGCGGTCGTAGCCCAGGAGCCGCGAGAGGACCTCGTCGGTGTGCTGGCCTGGGGTCGGAACGGGGCCGACCCGGCCGGGGGTCTTCGACATCTTGATCGTTGCGCCGGGGAGGTACATTTCGCCGGCCACCGGATCTTCCATCTTGACCAGCATCTCGCGTTCCCAGAGGTGCGGGTCCACGGCGACCTGCGGGATCGTCTTGACCGGTGCGACCGGGATCTCGGCATCGAGCAGGGTCTTGACGATATGGTCGACGGTGTTCTCGACGCACCACGCCTCGACCGCCTTGCGCCGCGCGTCGCCGCGACCGACCCGGCTCGTCCAACCCTCGGCCGCGGCCTCCTTGTTGCCGGTCGCGATCTGCATGAGGCGGGTCGCCATCGCGCTGCCGGAAGCGGAGATGACGACATGCCCGTCCTTCGCCTTGAAGGGCGGCCGGCCGGCTTCGCCACCCTCCTCGCCGGTTGCGAGGTAGTACGAGGTCGGGATCTCGACCATCGTCAGCGCGGAATCCATTAGGCAGCAATCGACCAGCTGGCCTTCGCCGGTGCGGTCGCGGTGGTGCAGCGCGGCGAGCGTGCCGATCGTCGCATGTAATGAGGTGTAGCGGTCGACCAATGAGGTTGCCGCGCCGAGCGGCGTCCCGACCGGCGCGCCGGTCAGCGACATCAGCCCGCTCATCGCCTGGCCGAGCGGGTCGAAGGCCGGGCGCTCGCGATAGGGGCCGTATTGGCCGAACCCCGATACCGAGGTCAGGATGATGTCCGGCTTCAGCGCGCGCAGCTGGTCATAGTCAAACCCCATCTGCGCCATCGTGCCGGGTCGGAAATTTTCGAGCACGACGTCCGCGGTCGGGACCAGCGCGGCGAAGACCTCCTTGCCGCGCGGCGTGCGCATGTCGAGGCAAAGGCTCTTCTTGCCGCGATTGTAGACGGAGAAATAGACGCTCTGGCCACGCACAAGGGGCTCCGACCGCCGCGTCTCCTCACCGCCCAATTTTTCGATCTTGATGACCTCGGCGCCGAGGTCGGAAAGGATCATGCCGCCGCGCGGGCCCGCCTGATACCGCGCTAGTTCAAGCACTCGCACGCCTTCGAGGGACCCGACCATCTTCCCGCCTCCAAATCTGCGCAGCAGTTGAGTGAACACCCGCTCCCGCGTAGTGTCAAACAATCGAGGAGCCGCGAAGAGAGGGCGAATGGCCTACGAATACATTCTTACCGAGCGTTTGGATGCTGTTGCCGTTATCACGCTCAATCGCCCGGACAAGCTCAACGCGCTGAGCTATCCGCTGGTGCGGGAGCTCGACGAGGCCCTGACCCAATACGAA
This sequence comes from uncultured Alphaproteobacteria bacterium, assembly GCA_963695605.1. Lineage (GTDB taxonomy): Bacteria > Pseudomonadota > Alphaproteobacteria > ATCC43930 > CGMCC-115725 > AP-15. The sequence continues at coordinate 348,097 of CAVOHI010000096.1, forward strand.
GGGGACGACGACATCAAGGCCGTGATCCTGACCGGCGCCGGGGACCGCGCATTTTCGGCCGGCGCCGATATCCACGAGATGGCGGGGCTGAGCGCCGAGGAACTGACGACCCGCGGGGAGGTCCGTGGCCGCGCCACCTGGCACATCGCGACCTTCGCCAAGCCGCTCATCGGCGCGATCAACGGGCTCGCCTATGGCGGGGCTGCGTTGCTGAGCTCGACCCTCGATCTGCGGATCGGTTGCGAGCGCTCGGCGTTTCGTTTTTTGGCGGCGAGCTATGGCCGGGTCAATTCGAGCTGGTCGTTGCCGCTGTTGGTCGGCCTGCCGAAAGCCAAGGAACTCCTCTACACCGGACGGATCGTCGCTTCCGAGGAGGCCGAGCGCATCGGGCTTCTCAATCAGGTCGTTCCCGCCGCGCGCCTGCTCGATGCCTGCATCGAGATCGGGCAGATGATCGCCAAGAACGACGCGCGCATGGTGCAGGGCTTGAAGCGCCTGCTTCACGAGCAGATCGGGATGGGATGGCGCGAGCGCTACGACAATGAAGAAGAGGCGCGCGCCACCTGGCTCGCCGCCGGCCACCCGCGCGACGGCTTCAAGGACTTCCTCAACCGCAAGCCCTCGGGGTGAGATGGCCGCTGCCGCCCTAACCGTCTTGCCCGGGCTTGTCCCGGGCATCCACGTGGACCCCCGGGACGAGCCCGGGGGTGACGAGTTGGACCTCCGGGTAATCGGTCACCACGACTTCTTCGCTGACGGTGTCGAGCATGGCGCAGCTCAATTGCCGGCCGTTGCCTTGGTCGCGCGCTTCGCCGGCAGAGCCCGGGTTGATCACGAGCACCTTGCCGACGCGGCGCACCAGCTGATGGTGGGTGTGGCCGTAGAGCACGAAGTCCGCTTCGGCCTCGCCGAATCGCGCCAACATGGAGTCGTGCGGGTAGACGTACGCCCCTTGCGGCTCCCATGGGGTCGAGTGGACGAGGAGCAGCTTCTTTCCGCCGACACTCAGCTCGAGCCTTTTGGGCCGCTCGGCGAGCCACTGCAGCAGCGAATGATCGATCCATTCGGGCTGGCGCGCGCGGGCGCCGTGCGGGCCGAGAAATCCCTCCTCGTGGTTGCCGAGAATGGTATGGGCGCCACGGTCCCTCAGCAGGCGTACGACTTCGTTCGAGAAGCGGTATTCGTAAATGCTGTCGCCGAGGCAAATCAGCTCGTCGGCATCGCCGAGTAGTTCCAACGCCTGCAGCAAGCCGGTGTGATTGCAGTGCACGTCGGAGACGATGCCGATCTTCAAGACTTGCTCCGGCGCGCGATGATGTTCATCGGCTTCATGCTCATGACGACCGTCCCGTCCTGGTTCAGCACCTCGACCAGAGTGCGCACCGTGCCTCGGTCGGGTTTTGAACGCGATGGCGTCGCTTCGAGCACTGAGACCCGGATGCGCAATACGTCCTCGGGCCGAACCGGGTGCAGCCAGCGCAATTCGTCGATGCCGGGCGAGGCGAGGCTCGCCGCCTTTGGCAGAAAATTGTCGGCGAGGAGCCGCATCATCATCGCGCCGGTATGCCAGCCGCTGGCAATCAGACCGCCAAAGCGGCCGCGCTTCGCTGCCTCGGGGTCGACATGCATGTCCTGCGGGTCGAAGCGGCGGGCAAAGTCGAGGATTTCGGCCTCGTGGACGTGGATCTCCCCGTACTCGAAGACCGTGCCCGGAACGTAGTCCTCGAAATATCGCTGTTCGGTCAATGACACCTCGCATATCGGCCGGGGCTTGAACGCAGCCAGGCACTGCTGCATTACATCACCTGTAGAAAAAAGTCGTGGTTTCGCCCGAAAGGGAGGGAAATGACCTACGATTACATCATCGTCGGCGGCGGGTCGGCAGGGTCGGTCATGGCGAACCGGCTCTCGGCCAAAAGCAGCAACAAGGTCCTGCTGTGCGAGGCCGGCCAGGATACGCCGCACGGCAAGGTGCCGCCCGAAATTCTCGACAGCTATCCCGGCACCGCCTATTTCGATCCGCGCTTTCACTGGACAGAGCTCAAGGTCCACACCGAGGTTATCTCGCACAACCGCCCCGAAGAGGACCGCCCGCCGCTGCGCAAATACGAGCAGGCGCGCGTCTTGGGCGGCGGCTCGTCCATCAACGGCCAGCTCGCAAATCGCGGCGCGCCCACCGATTACGACGAATGGGAGGCGCGCGGCGCGGCGGGGTGGAACTGGAACGCAGTGCTGCCCTATTTCAAAAAAGTCGAGCGCGACATGGATTTCGACGGGCCGTGGCATGGCAAGGACGGCCGCATTCCGGTCCGCCGCATCTTCCCCGATTTGTGGAACGGCCATGCCAAGGCGGTCGCCAAGGCATTCGAGGAGGCCGGGTTCCAGTACGTCCAGGACCAGAACGGCGAATTCAAGGACGGCTATTTCCCGATCACGATCTCGAACCTCTACGACCGCCGCGTCTCGGCGGCGATCGGCTATCTCGATCCAGGAACCCGCCTTCGCGACAACCTGACGATCTCGGCCCTGACCCAGGTCGAAGAGCTGCTGTTCGAGGGCACGCGCTGCGTTGGCGTCAAGGCGCTGGTCGGCGGCAAGGAGACGGAGTTTCGCGGCAATGAAGTGATCGTCTCGTCGGGTGCCATCCATTCGCCGGCGCATCTCTTGCGCGCTGGCGTCGGGCCGGCCGGGCATCTGCGCGATCTTGGCATCGAGGTCGTCGCACATGTGCCGGGCGTGGGCCAGCGGTTGATGGACCACCCGTCGGTCTCGGTGTCGTCATTCATCAAACCCGAACGCCGGCTAAACGGCATGACGCGGCGCCATATCCTTCTGGCGCTGCGCTACTCCTCGAGGATCGGCGGCGCGCCGCCCGGCGACATGTTCGTCGCCAGCGTCAGCAAATCGGCGTGGCATGCGGTCGGCGAGCAGATCGGCTCATTGCTCGCGGCCGTTTACAAGACGTTTTCTGAAACCGGCCAGGTCAAGCTCGCCTCGCGCGACTGGCGGGCCGAGCCGGTCGTCGAGTTCAATCTGCTGTCCGACCGCCGCGACCTCGAGCGGCTGATGGACGCCTTCCGGCGGCTCGGCGCGATGCAGATGAGCGCCGCCTTGCGCGAGGCGACCAGCGACCCGTTCCCGGCGAGCTATACCGAGCGGGTGCGCAAGATCGGCGTCGTCAACCCCAAGAACAAGATGATCACCGATGTGATCGCGAAATTGCTCGACGGCCCGCCTTGGCTGCGCCGCATGATGATCGAGAAGGTCATCGTCGAGGGTTATCAAGTTCGACGAGCTGATGCGCGACGACGAGGCGCTCGAGGACTTCATCCGCAAGGCCGCGATCGGGGTCTGGCACGCCACCTGCACCTGCCGCATGGGAGCCGACGACGACCCGATGGCGGTGACCGACAATCAGGGCCGGGTGCGCGGTGTCGGCGGTCTGCGCGTCGTCGATGCCTCGCTGTTCCCGACGGTGCCGTGCGCCAACACCAATTTCCCGACCCTGATGACCGCCGAGAAAATCGCCGACGCGATGCTCGCAGCGGCGTAAATGTCATTGCGAGGAGCGCAGCGACGAAGCAATCTCGCGACATCGAGGGCGAGCGGCCCGAGGTTGCTCTGCTCCGCTCGCAACGACACGGCGCGAGGAAAGGGCCATGCGCTTCGGGATTTTCGACCATCTGGATGACAGCGGGCTGCCGCTCGGCCGGCATTTCGAGGAGCGGCTGAAGCTGATCGAAGCGTACGATCGTGCCGGGTTCTATGGCTATCATCTCGCCGAACATCACAACACCCCACTCGGCTATGCGCCATCGCCCGGCATCTTTCTCTCGGCCGCCGCACAGCGCACGAAACAGCTGCGCTTCGGCCCAATGGTCTATCTCTTGCCCCTCTACCATCCGCTGCGCCTGATCGATGAAATTTGCATGCTCGACCAGATGAGCGGCGGGCGTTTCATGTATGGCGTCGGACGGGGCATCTCGCCGGTCGAGGTCGGGTTTTACGGCGTCGATTTCGCGACGGGGGCAGAACAGTTCCGCGAAGCCTTCGACGCCATTCGTATCGGTTTGACCGAGGACGAGCTGACCTATCACGGCAAGTTTTACGATTTCGACCACGTGCCAATCGCGATGAAGCCGTTCCAGAAGCCCTATCCGGAGCTTTGGTATGGGCTCGGCAACCCGGCAAGCGTTCCTTGGGCGGCGGCGAACGCCGCTAACACGGTAACCCGGCGACCCCCAGAGCAGGTGCGCGGGATCGTCGACAGCTATCGCGCCGAATGGAAAAAGCTTGGCCGCTCCGAGGATGAGCTGCCGCTGCTCGGCGTCAACCGCCACATCATCATCGCCGACACCGAAGCCGAGGCCCTCGATACGGCGCGACGCGGCTATCCAGCGTGGCGGCATCACATGGGCTTGTTGTGGCACGAATACGGCGTACCGTTTCCGCTCGAGGCGGCATTGCCCGAGGACTGGGGCGTGCTGCAAAAGAACGGTGATGCCATCGCCGGTACTCCTGCTCAAGTTGGCGACTACATCGCCAGCGAAATTCGAGCGACCGGCGTGAATTACTACGTCTGCGACTTCGCCTTCGGCACGATCAGCCACGGCGAAGCCGTGCGATCGGTCGAGCTGTTTACGCGGGACATCATGCCGGCCTTTGCCAAAGTCTGAGGGTCCGATCTCTGAGGAGGACGATCGATGGGCACGATGATCGAGTTTGCGCGCCCCGATGGGGGCAAGACCAAGGGCTACCTCGCGGCAGCCGGCCAAGGGCGGCCGGGGGTTGTCGTGATCCAGGAGTGGTGGGGCCTCAACGACCAGATCTGCGGGGTGGCCGACCGTTTCGCGCGCGCCGGCTACAATGCACTGGCGCCCGATCTCTACAAGGGCCGCCTGACCACCCAGCCGGACGAGGCCAATCACCTGATGACCGGCCTCGATTTCGCCGATGCCACGCACCAGGACCTGCGCGGCGCCGCGCAGCACCTGCAAGCGCAAAGCGGCAAAGTAGCGGTGATGGGCTACTGCATGGGCGGAGCGTTGACCATTGCCGCCGCTGTGCATGTCCCGGAGTTTGCTGCGGGGGTGTGCCTTTACGGGATCCCGCCGAAGGCCTTCGCCGACCCTGCCGAGATCCGTGTGCCGCTGCAAGGCCATTTCGCCAACAAGGACGACTGGTGCACGCCGACAGCGGTCGACGATCTCGAAACGACTCTGAAAGCGGCCGGCGTCACGCATGAGATCTACCGCTATGACGCGGCCCACGCCTTCGCCAACGAGCGCAGCGCGGCTTACGACGTCGCCTGCGCCAACCAGGCATGGGAACGCATGGCGGCATTCCTGGGGGCGCAAATAGCCTAGGATCGAGGGGGAGCGGTGGGCGCGTTTTTGACGAGTGCGGTCGCGTAATGGCACGGGAGGCCGCCGAGCGGTAGCAGCCGGCCCGGGATGATGCGCGGAGGTCTTTGATGAGGCTATTCGTGCGGCGTCGCAGCTTCGGTATTCAGGCACGGCTCACGATGCTGGCGGTCGTGACCGCGATGCCGCTCGTCGCGCTCGCGAGCTTCGCCATTCTCCGCACGGTTGATGATCAGCGGACGCAGATCCAGCAAGACATCAGACAGAGGGCAGAAGATCTGCTCGCGGACGTCGACCGTCAGATCAGCGCAGTCGAGGCGGAGCTCCAGGTCCTCGCGATATCCCCCAACCTGCAAGACGGCGACTTCGCGGCTTTTGATCGGCAGATGCGTGCGGCCCTCAAGATGCGTGGAACGTCGATCGTCCTGCACGACACAAAAGGACAGCAACTCCTCAGCACCAACCGGCCGTTTGGCGAACCGCTCCCTCGCGCCACCAATACCGAAATGCACGACCGCGTCGTTGCGACGGGTCAGCCGCAGATTTCCGATCTGATCATGGGTGCGGTCTTGCGGCGCCCGATCATAGTCGTCGGAGTGCCCGTCTTTCGCGACGGCCAGGTCGCCTACGTATTGGCAATGGGGCTCGGCTCGGAGGTTTTGTCGTCGCTGCTGGAGGAGCAGAATCTTTCCTCCGAATGGATCGTTGGGATTTTCGATCGCAAGGGCGTCATCGTCGCGCGCAATCGGGAATTGGATCGGTTTCTCGGCAAATCGGTTTCGCCGACGCTGTTGGAGGCAATGCGCGGACCGGTTGAAAACTGGTTCCCCAGTGTCACGAGTGAAGGCATTCCCGTATACGCGGCGTTCCGGCGCTCGCCGATTACCGGCTGGACTGTGGCAATCGGGGTGCCGAGGGAATTTGTCGACGCTCCTATTCGCCACGCGCGATTGTTGGCCTTTGGCGGCGGAGCAGCAGTCCTCGGCTTGAGCCTTCTCCTGGGTTGGTGGATGGCTCGGGCGATCCGGCGGCCGGTCGAAGCGCTCACTTCCGCGACCAAGGCTTTAGGTAGGGGTGAGCTTGTCGATCCATTGAGCTGCGGCGTGCGTGAACTGGATGAGGTCGGCAATGAGCTTCGCAACACCGCCGCAGCGCTGGCGCGCAACCGCGAGCAGCTCGAGAGCACGGTAGCGGGACGCACCCGGGAGCTTGCCGCAGCCAATGAACGGCTTCGGGCCGAGATCGACGCTCGTGAGCAGGCACAGTCGGCGCTGCTGCAGGCCCAGAAGATGGAGGCGATGGGGCAGCTGACCGGCGGTGTTGCGCATGACTTCAACAATCTGCTGACCGCGGTTTCCGGATCGCTGGCGCTGCTCGAGGCACGAATTTCCGACGAGCGGAGCTTGCGCCTGCTGCATACGGCGCAACGCGGCGCCTCGCAGGGCGCCAAACTCACCAAATCGCTGCTCGCATTCGGTCGTAAGCAGCGCCTCAACCCGATCCCGGCCGACCTCAACTCCATCATCGTCGAGATGACCGAGATGCTGCGCCGCTCGATCGGCCCCAGCGTCGAGATTCGGCATGCTTTGGCGAGCGAGCTCTGGCCGGTTCTGATCGATACCGGTCAGATCGAGACGGCGCTCCTCAACGTCGCCCTCAACGCGCGCGACGCCCTGCCTGGTGGCGGCATGGTGCTGATCGAAACGGCAAACATTAACGCGACGAGCGAGGAATTGCCGGAAGAGGTCGCACGCCAGGACTGTGTGCTCGTGTCGGTGCGCGATACCGGAACCGGGATGAGCTCGGAGGTCTTGGAGCGCGCGTTCGAGCCGTTCTTTACGACCAAGGAAGTCGGCAAGGGGACGGGGCTGGGTCTGTCGATGGTGTTCGGCGTCGTCAGACAATCCGGTGGCACGGTGCGTATTCGCAGCCGCCTGCGCGAGGGGACCACCGTGCAGATCTATCTGCCTCGCGCCATCGAGACCGCGGCATCCACCGCTGGCCGCGCAAGATCGGCTCGCGCGGCGGGCGGGGCCCACATCCTCGTCGTCGACGACGACCCCGATGTCCGCTGGATCATCGCCCAGGATCTGCAGGAGATCGGGTATGTGGTCACGGAGGCAGATAGCGGCCGCGCCGCGTTGGAGATCCTCGAGCGCGACACGCCTTGCGACCTGATGGTCGCGGATCTGGTGATGCCCGGGCTGTCGGGGCTGGATACGCTGCGCTTGGCACGCCGCACCCGGCCGGACCTCAAGGTGCTGTTTGCCAGCGGTTATGCGGATCTGTCGCGTTTCGGGAGCAATTTGAGCAGTCACTCCCTGCTCAAGAAGCCATTCAAACCGGAAACCTTGGCCGAAGCGGTTCGGACCGCACTTCAACGGGTTTCTTCGGACGAGGCGGGCAATGTCGTGCCGCTGCGGCGCGATCAGCTGTGATCGGGGTTACACGGGCGGCGACGGGAATTGATCTCCTATCCCAGAAAAAGGAATTCGCCCTGTCGATTTGGCGTTCCTCGCGCGTCGTCTCGATGTCGAACACCATCGAAAGAGTACAGCCATGCCAGAGCTTCAGATCATCGGCGCACCCCAGAGCAATTACGTCTGGGTCAGCCGCATCGCTTGCCACGAGAAGGGTGTGCCGTACACCCTTGTCCCGGTCATGCCGCACACGCGCCGAGGTCGACGCGATCCATCCGTTGGGCAAGATCCCGGCGCTTCGTCACGGTGACCTCACACTCGCCGAATCCCGCGCGATTTGCTTCTACATCGACCATGCATTCGACGGCCCGCCGCTGGTATCGCGGGATCCAGCCGAAGGCGCGCGAACCGAGCAGTGGATCTCGATCGTCAACACGCATTTCGATGTGCTGGTGGCGCGGCCCTATGTGGGCGCTTACTTCTTCCCGGGCACCTCGGACGGCAGCCCCAACCGCGCGATCATCGAGAGCGCTCTGCCCAAGCTGGAGACGCAATTCGCGATGCTCGACCGCGCCGTGGCCAAGACCGGCCATCTCGTCGGCAGTACCTTCACCTTGGCCGATATGAACGTGCTGCCGATGCTGTTCTATCTCCACCATTTGCCCGAGAGCGGCGCAATGCTGCGGCGGAATGCGGGTCTGGCGGCCTATTACGAGCGCCACATGGCGCGTCCCAGCGTCAGAGAAGCGGTTCCGCCGCCCTTCCCGGGCCGCTCGTCCTGGACCGTCGAAGGCTGATACGGAGACAGGGCAATGCGCTACATGTTTCTCGTCTACAGCCGCGAGAGAGACTTCGCCGAGGCCTCGCTCCAGGAGAGGGAAAAGGTCAAGGCCGGGCATTGGGCGGTGATGGACGAAAGCCAGAGGAAGGGCGTGTTCATTGCCGGCGAGCCGCTGCAGCCGACCGCGACGGCAACGACGATCCGCAAGGAGGACGGCAGACCGCTCGTCCTCGACGGCCCGTTCGCCGAGACCAAGGAACAGCTCGCCGGATACTACATCCTCGACTGCGAGAACCTCGACGAGGCAATCGCCTGGGCCGCAAAGATCCCGACCGCGTGCAAGGGCAAGGAGGGCTGCATCGAGATCCGCCCGATCGCCGCCATTCCCCCGCGCTAGGAGCTTCGCCGAGGATCGATGCCGCCTCCGGCTGAAGTTTGCGCCTCGGCGGAAGCGGTATTTCGCCGCGAGCACGGCCGGATCATCGCCAGCCTGATCCGGCTGTGCGGCTCCTTCGACCGCGCCGAGGAGGCGATGCAGGAGGCCTTCGCGGCGGCGCTGCGCCATTGGGCCGAGCGCGGTGTTCCGGACAATCCGGCCGCATGGATCACGACTGCGGCCTACCGCAAGCTGATCGACGCAAGGCGGCGCGAGCGCACGCGGCGCGAGAAACAAACTCTGCTGGAGCAGGAAATCGCAATCGAGGCGACCGAGGATCCCGTGCTGCCGGAGGCGTTGTCTCGCGAAATTCCGGATGACCGGTTGCGGCTGATCTTCACCTGTTGCCATCCCGCCCTCAACCGCGAGGCCCAGATCGCCTTGACCCTGCGGACCCTCGGCGGGCTTTCGACGGGCGAGATCGCGCGCGCCTTTCTCGTTCCGGAGCCGACCCTGGCGCAGCGGCTGGTGCGCGCCAAACGCAAGATCCAGGATGCCCGTATTCCCTACGAGGTGCCGCCCGACGATGCCTTGCCCGAACGCCGCGCCGCGGTCCAGGCGGTCATCTATCTGATCTTCAACGAAGGCTATACCGCGACCGCGGGGGATGCGCTGATCCGGCGGGAACTGTGTTCCGAAGCCATCCGCCTCGGACGCGTGCTGTGTACGATCGATGCAAAAGATCCGGAAGGGCTGGGTCTGCTGGCGCTGATGCTGCTGCACGACTCGCGCCGACAGGCGCGGGTCGACGCCTCGGGTGCCCTCGTTACGCTGGAGGAGCAGGACCGCTCGCTATGGGACCGGGCAGAGATCGACGAAGGTCTGGGTCTCGTGGATGCGGCGCTGCGGATGGGCCGGGTCGGGCCCTACCAGCTGCAGGCGGCGATTGCGGCATTGCACGCCGAAGCCGTCAGCCCGGTCGATACCGATTGGCGGCAGATCGCCGCGCTTTACGGCGTGCTGGCGCGGCTTCAACCGAGCCCGGTGGTGCGGCTGAATGGCGCCGTCGCCGTCGGGATGAGCGAAGGACCGGGTCGTGGGTTGGCGCTTATCGACGAGCTCGGGGCCACCGGGGAGCTCGATCGATATCATCTGTTCCACGCCGCCCGCGCCGACATGCTCCGACGCCTCGGCTCTTTCGAGGCTGCGGCGGATGCGTATAGACGCGCTCTGGCGCTGATGGCCAACGGCGTCGAGCGCGCCTATCTGGAGCGCCGCCTCGCCGCTCTTTGAGGGTTCAGCCGTGCCTGACCGAACACGGGTGGATCGCAGCCGGCGAGGCCGGGCCGGCCGCGGGCTCGAACACGGCAAGATAGGTGTTCTCCTGGAGATCGTAGAACGCCGTCTGACGATAGCCGACCGCCGCCAACTCGCAGCGTAAGAGGTCGGGCGGCGTACCGTGCGAGGCCGTCTCCTTGCGCGCGTCGATCACCGCCACCTTGGCGCCGGGCCGCAATGCCGGGCGCAAGTTCCACAGCAAGCCATAAGGCTGCGTGACCTCGTGATACATGTGGACGAGGAGGGCCAGATCGAGTGACTTCGGGGCCAGGCGAGGGTCGTGCGGCTCGCCGCGGACGAGGGTGACGGAGCCGGCGAGCCCTTCGGCGTCGACCCGCCGGGCCAGCCGGTCGAGATAGTCGGGGACCACGTCCTCGGCGTAGATGTGTCCTTGCGGTCCGACCCGCCGCGCCAGCCGAACCGTGTAATACCCGCTGCCGGCCCCGATATCGGCCACGGCGAGGCCGGGCTTGACGCCCAGCAGCCCCATGACCCGCTCGGCTTCGCCCGCCTGGTCGCGTGATTGCTCGTCTCTCCAGGTGTCGGTGACGATCCCGGCAACCTTCCGGCTCGGCGCCGGAAATGCGTCGGCGGGGACGCCCGGTGGCGCGAGCCCGTCCTGGTAACCGGCCGCGCCGGCCTCGGGTGGCGACAGCACCGTCAGCAAAAGCAAACCTAGAACGGCAGATATTTTCGGCAATGCTCCCTCCCGAGACGGCGCTACTCGCCCAAATCCAGCCTGTGCTAACCCTCTCCCGCCCGAAGCCCCTGAAGGGCGGAGAGGGGCTTTTCTCCCGGTGCCAGCCTTGCCGCAGCGCCGGCGGATGTGCCAGTGTGGCGCAATGCGGTCGCCCAATTTCTATTCCCATCCCGGCTTCGAGCGCGCCGGTCTGCGCCGCCGCGACACGACATGGATCCTCGAACGGATCGCCGATCCCGGCAGCCTCTTTGTGCCGGTCTGGCGCAACCAGAACCTGGTGATCGAGCTCGAAGGCGGCGAGCCGCGCGCGGCGGTGCTCCAGTCGGCCAGCATTTCCGAGATCTTTGGCGTGAGCCGAGGAGCGGCTCGCCAGCGGCGAGGTGGTGTTTCTCGGCGTCATCGAGGAGCGGGCGCATTTCGCGCTCGACCTGTCGCCGATCGAGGCGCCGCTCGACATGCTGCGTTCCCCGGCGCTGGCCGCTTCGGGTGTCGAGGCCGCGACGGTGCGGTTTGCCGATCTGCGCCAGGTCGGGCCGCGGATCGACCGGCACGAGGGGGCTCTCCTGGCGCTCGCCCGCGCGATGATGTTCTGGCACGCGCGGCATCGTTATTGCGGCCTCTGCGGCAGTCCGACCCGCAGCGAGGAAGCGGGGCACATGCGCCGCTGCACCAATCCCGCCTGCAATGCGATGCATTTCCCGCGCACCGATCCGGCCGTCATCATGCTGGTGACCGACGGCGATCGCGCGCTCCTCGGCCGCAACAAGAACTTCCCGCTGCCCGGCATGTACTCGACCCTGGCCGGCTTTGTCGAGCCGGGCGAGAGCCTCGAAGACGCGGTCGCCCGCGAAGTGCGTGAAGAGACCGGCGTCGAGGTCGGCGCCGTCCATTACCACTCCTCGCAGCCCTGGCCCTTTCCCGGGCAACATCATGCTCGGCTTTCACGCCGAGGCGCGGACGACCGAGATCACGATCGATTACGGCGAGCTCGAGGACGCCCGCTGGTTCACCCGCGACTGGCTGTCTCGCACACCGACGACGACAGTTTCCGCATGCCGCGCCTCGACTCGATCGCCCGCCGCCTGATCGAGGATTGGCTGCACGGCCGCTGACGCAGCGGCCGGGAGCTGATTCAGCGACCCCGCGCGCCAAGAGCGCCGGCGACGCGCGGGCGGCCGACCAGCGGCATCAGAAAGAGGCCGACGACGAACAGGCGCCGCCGACCATCATGATGGCGTCGTTGTAGGTCATCACCAGCGCCTCGCGCTGCACCGATCTGGCGAGCAGCTTGACCGCCGCGCGGCTCGGTGTCGCCGGGGACCAGCGCGTCGAGGCGGCTCGCCTGCATGTCGAGGAAATGCTGCACCGCCGGGCGCGCCGGGTTGATGTCTTCGATCAGCCGGTTCCAGTGGAAATGCAGCCGGTGGTTCATCACCGTGCCGATCGTCGCCAATGGCAATGGCGCCGCCGAGATCGCGCGTCAGATTGTAGAGCCCGGCGGCGTTCTTCAGCTTGTCCGGCGGCAGCTGCCGAGCGCGATCATATTGGCCGGCAGATAGCACATCATCAGCGCGATGCCGCGCAAGACCTGCGGCACGAACAGCTCGGCAAAGCCCGCCTGATTGGTGAGCCCGGCGGTCAGGTACATCGCGACGGCAAACAGGCCGATGCCGATGCCAGCATGAGCCGCAGGTCGAGTCTGCGGCGTCAGCTGGCTGGAGATCGGCGACATCAACATCTGCGCGAGCCCGGTGACGACGACGGTCTCGCCGATCTGGAGGCTGTTGAAGCCGCGCACCTGTGCGAGAAAGAGCGGGTATCAGATAGGTCGTGCCGTAAAGGCCGGTGCCGACCACGAAAGTGTAGAACGAGCCGAGCGCGAAGTTGCGATTGGTAAAGGCGCGCAGATCGACGATCGGCTGATGGTAGGTCAGCACGCGCCAGAAGAACAGGACGGAGGCGATGCCCGAGACGATCACGGCGGTGAGGATCGTGCCGTCCGAAAGCCAATCCCAGCGCGGGCCTTCCTCGAAGCGCGTATTGGAGGCAGCCGAGAAACAGCGCCATCAGCACGAGCCCGCAGAAATCGAAATGGCGCAACAGCGACAGCTCGGGCTTGTCGATGTCGATCAAGACCCATACGGCGCCGGCGACGGCGATGCCGGGCACGATATTGACGAGGAACAGCCAATGCCAGGAAAAGGTATCGGTCAAGTAACCGCCGATCGTCGGACCCAACGTCGAGGAGAGGTTCAGGATCAGCCCGATCAGCACCATGATCTGCGCCAGCTGCGGCATCTCGGAATTTCGTATAGACGACCGGAAACACCAACGGCATCATCGCGCCGCCGCTGAACCCCTGCAATGCGCGATAGACGATCATCTGGCCGAGGCTCGTCGCGGTGGCGCACAACGCGCTCGCCCCGGTGAAGCCGAGCGCCGCGATCACGAACAGCACGCGGGTCGACAACAGGCGTGACAGGGTTCCCGACAGCGGCACCATCACGACGTCGGCAATTAGGTATGAGGTCTGGACCCAGCTGATCTCGTCGGTGCTGGCCGCCAGCCCGCCCTGGATCTGTGTCAGCGAGCTGGTCACGATCTGGACGTCCATGATCGCCATGAACAAACCGACGACCATAGCGAGGACGCCGAGCCAGTCGCGCAGGGTGGGGGATGTGCGAGATCCTGCGTGCTCGCCCTGGCGATCCCGGCCGTCCCGCCCCTCCCTAACCCTCCCCCGCTTGCGGGGGAGGGAAGGGTGGGGGCAATGCGGGGCGAAGAATCATCGCGCAATGCGCTCATGGGGATTTGGCCTGGGCTGCGCCGACGAGCCCCTCGTCATCGGCGGCGCCCCTGGTGTCTATCGTCACAGTGACGGACAGACCGGGGCGCAACAGACCGGCGAGCGGTCCGCTCGCGGGCAGCGCAATTCGCACCGGAACGCGCTGCACGATCTTGGTGAAATTGCCGGTCGCGTTGTCCGGCGGCAGCAGGCTGAACTGGGCGCCGCTGCCCGGCGCAAAACTCTCGATCCGGCCCTCCAAGACATGATCCGGATAGGCGTCGACCGACACTTCGGCGAGTTGCCCCGGCCGCATTCGCGTCAGCTGCGTCTCCTTGAAATTCGCGGTGACGTAGACGTTCGGCAGCGGCACCAAGGACAGCAGCTGGGTCCCGGGTTTGACGTACTGGCCGACCTGACCGGCGCGATTGCCGGCCACTCCCGAAATCGGCGCGCGGATCACCGTATTGTCGAGATCGTTCTTGGCCAGCCACAGATTGGCTCGGGCCTGCTGGAGCCTGGCCTCCTCCTCGCGCCGCTGCGACTGCAGCACCGCGAGCTGGTTTTGCTCGGCGGCGTACGCGGCGCGGCTCTTGGCCAGCGCCGCATCGGCTTTGCGGTTGTCGGCTTCAGCCTGTTCGAAGCGCTGCCGGCTGGCAAAGTCGCTCGTCATCAGGCTGCTATAGCGCTTGTAATCCTGCTGTGCGCGGGACAGATCGGCCTCGGCGGATTTCACCACCGCCGCGGCCTGGTCGATCATCGCCTCCTGCAATTTGAGCCGGCTCTCATAAGTCGCGATCGTCGCCTCGGTGGTCGCAACCGCCGCCTCGGCCTGCGCGGCCTTGGCCTTGAAGTCGCGGTCGTCGATGACGAAGAGGGTCGCGCCCTCCACCACCTCCTGGTTGTCGGCGACCTTCACCTTCTTGATGTAGCCCTCGATTTTCGGGCTGATCAACGTAACGTCGCTCTGCACGTAGGCGTCATCGGTGGACTGCCGGAACTGCAGCACATCCCACCAGTACCAGCCGCCGATGCCGGCGAGGGCGAGCACCACCACGGCCAGCCCCGCCACAATCTTCTTGCGCATCCTCGCCTAAACTAAACCGTTCAGTTTACCCTTGCGCCAAGATATGAAGCTTGGCAGAATGTTGTCAAGCCATGGCGCAGATCGCACACCGCGACGTCCCGACCCTCGGCAAGGCAGAAAGCATTCTTGCCGCCGCCAAACGGGCTTTTCTCGCCGCCGGGTTTGGGGCGGTCAGCATGGACACGATCGCCCGCGAGGCAGGCGTCTCAAAAGCCACCGTCTACGCGCATTTCGGCAGCAAGGAAGAACTCTTCGGCGCCGTCATCGAGCGCGAATGCGAGCGGTATTTCGACCGCTTTTCGGCCGGCGAGCTCGATCCTCGCGATGTTCGCGCGTCACTGTCGATACTGGGGCGCCGTTTTCTCGAGCTCATACTATCGCCCGACGCGATCGCGCTGCACCGCATCATCCTGGGCGAGGTCACCCGCTTCCCAATGCTCGGCGAGGTGTTTTGGCGCGCCGGACCCGAGCGCGAGCGTGTCCAGATCGAGGGTTTCCTTCGCCGTGCGGCGGCCGCCGGCGCATTGACGCTAACCGACCCGCGGCTCGCCGCCGAGCAATTCGTCAGCCTCGTGCGCGCCGATGTCCAGCTGCGTCAGCTGTTGCGCCTCCAAGCCGAGCCCAGCGACCGTGAGATCGAGATTGTCGTTGAAGGCGCGGTCGGCACATTTATCCGCGCCTTTCAACGCAGGCCTGATTAATTCAGGGCCGCACGACTGGTCCGCGGCTGTCTGGCACCGTCGCCGCTTTCTCCTTCCAATCCTTCGACCACGGAGTGACCGGCCGCGGCACCGGCACGCCGTCCACCCGGATCTCGTCAACCTGCTCGTTGAAGAAACAGAGATAGCCTTTGATCTTGGGGCATTCCGGGATCGGGTCGGGATAGGTCCAGACGAGATCGCTGAACAGCTTATCCCCCATTTTCACCGAGTAGTAGCGGGCCTTGCCCTTGTAAGGGCAGCGCGTGACCGTCTCGCTCGGTACGAGAAGATCCATGCGCACATCATCGGGCGGGATGTAATAGCGGGTCGGCAGCCGCGTCTCGAACAAGAACCGGGCGCGCCTGGTCTCGGCGACGACTTGACCTCCGACGACTACTTGCACCGAGCGCGAGGAGTTCGAGCACGTCAACCCGCTTATAAGGGTCGCGCGGGTGCACGAAGATCTCTTCGTCCTCCTCGTACCAGGCGTCGACGCGGTTCCAGTAGAACGCGACGAAGTCCTTGATCGCCGCCACCTCCTCGAAGGGCTCGGGGTACCCCCACACCGCGTTCTCCGCGACCTTGTCGCCAACCGCGATCGTCCAATAAGACGCCGTTCCTTTGTAGGGGCAGAACGTGTGATGGTCGGTCGGGGTCATCCGGTCCATCCGCACATCCGACCGCGGGAGGTAGTAGACGGGCAAGTGGCGCGTCTCGAACAGCAGGTGGGCATTCGTGCTGTCGGCGATGATCTCGCCGTTGAACTTGACACGCACCCGCCGCGGCGACGGCTCGAACAAGATCTTGTAGTCGGGGTTTGTCTTGAAACCGGATTCGCGGGTCTCGGTGGCTGCCGCCATGATCGGCTCCTTTCAGAGGTGTGTCTCTGACAATGATCACGATGTGCTGAGACCGCAAGATCGCCGCGGCAGCGGATTGACTCGCGCCGCCGCCGGTGTTGCAGTTCGACGGGATTGCAGCGGAAGGGGCGGGGACAACCGATGGCTTGTTCATGAAGGCGCCAGCCGTCGATTACGTCAGACCGCGGAGCTTGGCCGAGGCGGTCGATCTGCTCGCGAAACGCCCGGGCGAGGCCCGGGTGATCGCCGGCGGCCAGTCGCTGGTGGCGATGATGAACCTGCGGGTCGCCTCGCCGGGCTTGCTGATCGATATCAGCCGGTTGCCGGAACTGAGTACGGTTTCGGACGGTGCCGATGCGGTGACGGTTGGCGCTTGCGTGACGCATGCCGCAATCGAGGACGGCCGCGTCGCCGACCCGTCGCGCGGGCTGATGCCGCGAGTCGCGGCGAGCCTTGCCTATCGGGCGATCCGCACCCGCGGCACGATCGGCGGAAGTCTGGCGCTGTCGGACCCGGCAGCCGAGTGGCCCGCCGTTCTGACGGCGCTGGAGGCCGAGGTCACGGTTTGCGGCTCGGTCGGCCGGCGGTCGGTCAGATGCGCCGAGTTTACCACCGGGGTCTTCGAGACGGTGCTTGCCGCCGACGAGATCATCGAAAGCGTGCGCATTCCAGCGCTGTCGGCGGATGCCCGCTGGGGCTATCTGAAGCTGTGCCGCAAATCGGGCGAATTTGCCAGCGCCCTCGCAGTCGCGATTGCCGATCGTACGCGCGGTCATTGCCGCGTCGTACTCGGCGCGGCTAATGGCCCCCCGCTGGTGCTGCAAGAGGTGTCGCGAGTTGTTTCCGAGAATGGCCGCGAAGCGATGCCGGACGCCATTGCGGCTGATCTCGACCGCGCGGCGGACCGGCACTTCGACGAGTTCCAGCGCAATCTTCATGGGGTCGCTGCTATGCGCGCAGTGCGACAGGTGGTACAATGACTGCGATCCGCCTGCGGATCAATGGGGCCGCCGTCGCAGATGACGTGCCGCCGCGATTGTCATTGGCCGATTTTCTGCGTGAGCGGCGCAATCTGACCGGCACTCATCTCGGCTGCGAGCACGGCATCTGCGGCGCCTGCACGATCCTCGTCGACGGCGAGCCGGCGCGCTCGTGCTTGATGCTCGCAGCCGCCTGCGACGAGCGCGAGATCACGACGATCGAGGGATTCTCGGGCGACCGGGTGATCGATGCGCTGCGGCGGAATTTTCACCAGCACCACGCACTGCAATGCGGGTATTGCACGCCGGCAATGCTGATCACCGCACGCGATCTGATCCTGCGGCAACGTGCGGGATCGGAGAGTGAAATCCGTGAGGGTCTGGCCGGCAATATCTGCCGCTGCACCGGCTATACCAACATCGTCACTGCAATCGCCGAGGCGGCAAAGGAATTGGGGAAGGAGGCGGCCAATGCCTGACGACCGGCTTGGCGTCGGCGCGTCGCTGCTGCGCAGAGAGGATGACCGGCACCTGCATGGGCGCGGCCAGTTCGTCGCCGACATAAAATTGCCCGGCACGATGGACGTCGCGTTTGTCCGTAGCCCGCATGCCCATGCCCGGATCAGATCGATCTCGGTCCCGCCCGAAGCGCGCGGCCGCGTCTTCACCGCGGCGGACCTGCCGCGCGTCAAACCGATCCGCGTCGTCTCGCACTCGACCGGTGCCAAATCACCGCCCTGGCCGCCGCTCGCCACCGACAAGGTCCGTTATGTCGGCGACGCCATTGCCGCGTGCATCGCGCCGTCACGCGGCGAGGCGGAAGACCTCGCCAATGCCGTCGTCGGTCGATTTCGAGATATTGGACGCGGTCGTCGATGCGCCGCGCGATATGCGCGGCAGTCGCCACCCGGTGCATGAGCAATGGGGCGACAATCTTTATATCGAGCACGTCCTGCAGGCCGGCGACATCGACGCTGCCGCGCGCGCGGCCGAAGTGACGGTGACCCGAGAATTTCGGATGCAGCGGCAGTCGGGCGCGCCGCTCGAATGCCGCGGCGTGCTCGCCTATCGCGACTATCGTCTCGACGAGATCGTGGTCTATGCCTCGACCCAGACGCCGCATACCGTGCGCGTCGCGTTGGCCGAGATCCTCGAGCTCGAGGAGCGCCGCATCCGCGTCGTCGCACCCGATGTCGGCGGCGGGTTCGGACCCAAGGCCCGGCTCTACCCGGAAGAGATCATCCTGGCGGCATTGGCATTGGAGCTCGACCACCCGGTGCGCTGGATCGAGGACCGCAACGAGCATCTGTTGACTACCGCGCATACCCGCGACCACCACTACAAGGTTACCGCCTACGCCGACCGGCAAGGCCGCATTCTCGGCGTCGACGCCGAGATAGTCGTCGATGCCGGCGCCTACGGATTGTGGCCGCAGAGGCCCGTATCACGAAGCCGGCATGGTAGCGCGCGCCCTGCCGGGGCCGTACACAATCCCGAACTACCGCGCAAAACACTATACGGTGGCGACGAACAAGACGCCGCTCGGCCCCTATCGCGGCGTCGGCCGCCCGGGGGCGTGCTTTGTGATCGAGCGGCTGGTCGACGAAATCGCCCGCGCGACCGGGCATGAGCCCAATGAGGTGCGGCTCCTCAACCTGGCGCGCCCCGAGCAGATGCCGTTCACGACGATCGGCGGCATGCGCCTCGACAGCGGCGATTATGCGCAGAGCGTGCGGCTGTGCGCCGAGCTGCTGGACATGCCGGCGATCCGCGCGCGCCAGCAGCGCGGCGAGCCGGACGGCCGGCTGATCGGCATCGGCTTTGCCACTTTTGCCGAGCAGACCGCCCACGGCGCCGCCGAATTCGCCTCCCGCGGCGCCTCGATCATCCCCGGTTTCGAGAGCTGCACCGCGCGCATCCTGACCGATGGCAGCGTTGTGCTGATGGTCGGCATCCAGTCGCACGGCCAAGGCCTCGAAACGGCGCTGTCGCAGGTCGCCGCCGAGGAGCTCGGCATCGACCCGGCGCGGATCTCGGTGCGCCACGGCGACACCGAGAGCACCGCATTCGGTTTCGGCACCTTCGCGTCGCGCAGCATGGTGATGTCAGGCGGCGCAGTGGCGCGCGCCAGTCGAATGCTGCGCGACAAGCTGTGCCGCATCGGTGCGCATCTGCTGCAATGCGATGTCGCTGAGGTGCGCTGTGCGGATGGCGTGGTATCGGGGCCGCAGGGCTCGGTCACAATCGCCGAGATTGCCAAGGTCGCGCATTTGCGCATGGACGGATTGCCGCAAGGGGTCGACCCATTGCTCGACGCGACCGCCACCTACGAGCCGGCAATCAGCACCGGCGTCTATTCCTATGCGACGCACGGCGCCGTCGTCGCGGTCGACCCCGAGACCGGCTTTGTCGAGCTGCTCGATTACGCGGTCGCCGAGGATTGCGGCACGATGGTCAACCCGATGCTCGTCGAAGGCCAGATCCGCGGCGGCGTCGTGCAGGGCATCGGCACGGCCCTCTACGAGGAGATCCCCTACGACGAGACCGGCCAGCCGCTCGCCGGCACCCTCGCCGACTACCTGCTCCCCGGCGCCGCCGAAATGCCGGCAATCAAGATCGGCCATCTGCACACCCCCACGCCCCACACCGAATACGGCATGAAAGGCATGGGCGAAGGCGGCGCCGTCGCCCCGCCCGCCGCCATCGCCAACGCCGTCCGCGACGCCCTCGCCGCCATCGGCGCCGAAGTCAACGAAACCCCGATCACCCCGCGCCGTGTCTTGGCGGCGATAGGAAAAGCGAAGACGTGACAGTTTGTAGGGTGGGTTAAGCCTCGCGAAATCCACCGTTCCGAGCCGGAGACGATGTTTCGCACGGCTCAACTCATCGTACTCGCTCCAAACTGCAACGGGGTTTCATGGCATCTGACGAGTTATCTTTCGTTTGGCTCGCGGCGTGGGGGCAGGGGCTCTGGCGTCGTAGTTACGTCGATCATCGGAGCGGTGGTCTTAAACCGGGCAAGCAGGCCATCTACCGCCTTATTGAAGAAGCCCTCTGCGTGATAAGCGAGGTACCGAATCAGCAGCGTTTTGAGCTGATTCAACTCATCTTCGGTTAGCTTATCCATCGTTTTAAGTGTTTCTCCGACGCGCCAGCCGTTTTTCAATCATTGCGAGGGACAATCGTCTCGACGATTTTTCGACACAACATTTCGGCGGGCGAAGTACCTTGCTCGCCGCTCGTCAGGGCAAGACTCAGCAGCCCCCGTTGGGGGTTCGCCGAACGGCATCGCACGAGGGCCCGAAGGCAATGCGACCAGAAATCGTAGGGCGGAAAAGCGCAGCGTATTCCGCCATCACTTCTGTTTCGGACGATTCGACTCCAATACCCGAGCGAAGCTGCCATCGAAACCTTCCCTAACGTGTGGAAAACAGAGGACGGGCAACCTTCGGGCAGGGCAGCTCGCGGCGGAATGCGCTACGCTTTTCCGCCCTACGTCTGCATTCACTTACGCAGTCAACGCGTGCCAGAACGGGGAAGTCGAGTAGGCACCATGTCGCCACTCGTATCGATGTTCTTTCGGGAAAAGCAGACAGTTGAATTCCACGCTTTTGTGCGTCCTATTTAAATTGATTGGTTTTTACGAGAGGGGCGTATCAGCACCTCAGCCGAAATGCCGAGCTTGTCGTGCAGACGGCGGATCACGTTGATCGAAAGGCCTCGGCGGCGGTTGAGCACCTCGGCAATCCGAGTGCGGCTGCCGAGGATCCCTTCCAGATCCTTGTGGTTGAGGCCTTGCTGCTCCATCCGGAATTTGATCGCCTCGATCGGGGCGGGCGGATCGAGCTTCATTCAACTCACAGCTAAAAGAGCCGAGGTATCGATTAACATCAGCAGAGCAGGCGATGCTCGTCATAGCCGAGGATTTCATCGGCCGTCCGCCTATCGAGATCCGGCAACGACGCACAGCGCCTGCCGATTTCGAGGATTTCGGTGGCCAGGCTGCGCCCGCCTCGGTCGTGTCGGACCCGCTGCAGCCGCTCTTCGGCAGCTCTGCGGACCGCGGTTGTAACCGTCTCTCCGGTCAGTGCCGCGAGCTCGCGCACGGATTTTTCCGTTGCCAGGTCTTTGATGTTGAGTGGCATTGCGTTATGGCCTTGCAGAATTTTTCTGCCCATAAATACGCTGCAAAATGGAGGTGGCAAGAACCTCGGGGCCTGACGCGTCGATTCCTCTGGAGTAAAGCGCCGCTACCCCTTGTCGTCTGACCGACCTCGGGAGGTCCAGCGCGGGTATTCTCGCGTTGTCGAGGGGTCGTTGACGCTGATTTGTCTCAGCTGCCGCGCGGGGCGGCGGCGCGGCGTAGGCGGTCGTTGATCGCGCGGCCGAGGCCATGCTCGGGGATCGGCATTACCGCGATCCCGGTGAAAGAGGGGCGGTCGAGACGGCGCAGCATTGCGAACAGATTGGCCGCCGCCTCGGTGAGGTCGCCGGAACGGCTCAGCCACAGCACCTCCGCGAAGCCGGGCGGCGCGTCCGGGCCGAAGGCCAGCAATGCCTCGCCGGGACGGGCCTCGGTTGCGGCGACGCGCACGGGTAGACGGGGTGCGTAATGGCTCGCCAGCATGCCTGGTGATTTCGGCAGGCCCGGGCCGGGAAGGGCGATTGGTCCGAGCAGCTCGGTCAGCGCCTCGAATGTGACAGCGCCGGGGCGGAGGAGGGCAGGGGCCTCTCCGGAAAGATCGAGGACGGTCGATTCGAGCCCGACCGGGGTCGGGCCATCGTCGAGGATCATCGCGACATCGTCTCCGAGGTCTTCGGCGACATGCCCGGCCTCGGTCGGGCTGACCCGGCCCGAGCGGTTGGCCGATGGAGCGGCGATCGGCCGGCCCGCCTCGCGCAGCAACGCCTGCGCGACGGGATGGGCGGGCACCCGGATCGCCACCGTTTCGAGCCCGGCGCTCGCCAGCAGCGACAATCCGGCGCAGGGTTGCCTGGGCAGTACGAGGGTCAGCGGCCCCGGCCAGAACCGCGCGGCGGCACGACGGGCAGGCGAATTGAAGACGGCCAGCTCCTCGGCCTCGGCGAGATCGCGAACATGCACGATGAGCGGGTTGAAGCGGGGCCGGGCCTTGGCTGCGAATATAGCGGCGACGGCGTGGTCGTTTGTTGCATCGCCTCCGAGCCCATACACGGTCTCGGTCGGGAACGCGACGAGCCGCCCGGCGCGCAACAGTGCAGCGGCGCGGGCGATCGCCGCCGCGCCGGCTGGGGCAATGTCAGCCATCAGCCGCGGCTCCAGTCACTTGCTGGAAAAAGTATTCGCCAACGACATTCGGGGTATTTAAAACAAAAGAGCATAGTCAAATGCCCCGGGGAGGAGATTCGTCATGAGCGAAAGAGCTGCAATACCATTCGGTGTCCGCCGGCCCGGGTGGATCGACGAATTCAAAGCTTTCATCATGCGCGGCAATGTGATCGATCTGGCCGTCGGCATTATCATCGGGGTCGCCTTCACCGCCGTCGTCAACAGCTTGGTGAAGGACATTTTTACCCCACTCATCGGTCTTCTCGTTGGCGGCATCGACTTTACCAACATCTTTGCCACGTTGAAGGGCCCGTCGGAGCCGACCCTCGCCGAGGCGCAGAAGGCGGGCGCGGTCACCTTGAACTTCGGCGTCTTCCTCAACACCGTGATTCAGTTCGTGATCGTCAGCCTTGCGGTGTTCTGGCTGATCAAGGCGCTGACCCGGCTGCACGTGCGCCAGGAACCGGCGGCTGCTGCGCCCCCGCGCAGCGAGGTACTGCTCGAGGAGATCCGCGACCTCCTCGCCGCCCGCTCGGCGCCCAGGCCCTGAGCTTCCTCTACTCCGCCGCGGACCTTTCTGTCTCGGCCGAGCGCCGGGTGGCGTGGCGGTCGATCTCGGCCTGGATCGCCGCGCCGGCCTTTCCGGTGAAGTCCTCATGGTGGCTCGTCGCGTAATCGTAGCTGCCCCGCAGCAACTCGCGGCTCTTCTGGAAATGCGGGTGGACAAATCGAGCCATCAGCTCGTAGTGCCTTTTGGTCGCCTCCCAATCGGCCCAGTTGTGCGCCAATTCGCACAGCACGCCGAACCCGCCCGAGCCCTCGATCAGCCGCTCGACATAGGCGATCGCGTCGTCAGGGGTGCCGATGCACCCGGTGCCGGTCTCGACCAGCCACTCATAGGGGTCGGGCACGTCCGGCGGAATGATCGGAAAAGTCGCCACGTCACGGAAGTAATTGGCGAATGCCTGCACGCCGAACTGGACGTTCTTGCGAGCCTGCTCGCGGGTCTCGGCAATGTGGAACATGCCGACGACCCGCCAGTTCTTGCGGTCGGGAATATGACCATTCGCGCGTGCAGTCTCCTCGTAGATACCCCAGTTCCTGGTGTGCGCCTCCATCGCCATCGGGCTGGTGCCGCCGATCGAGAGCATCCCGACACCGTATTGGCCGGAGAGCAGCGACCCCGAGGGCGAGCGCGCCGCAGCCACCGCCAGTTCCATCGTCGGACGCGTATAGGGGCGCAATTGCAATTGCGCCTCGGTCAAGTTGAACCAGTCGGTCCTTTTGTTCACGGTTTCGCCGTTGAGCAGCCGAACGATGACGTCGAACGACTCGTTCATCATCTTGCGCTGATCGCCGGGGTCGATGCCGATCTTCAGCGCGTCGTGCACGAGGGCGCCGGGGCCGACGCCGAACATCGCCCGGCCGCGCGTCATATGGTCGAGCTGCACCATGCGGTCGGCCAGCATGAACGGGTTGTGGTACGGCAACGACACGACGCCGGTGCCGAGCCGGATGTGCCGGGTGCGCTGCGCCGCCGCGGCAATGAACATCTCCGGGCAGGCGATCAGCTCGAAGCCGCCCGAATGGTGCTCGCCGATCCACGCCTCGTGGTAGTTCAGCCTGTCGAGATGTTCGAGCAGTTCGAGGTCACGCTCGATCGACAAGGTCGGGTTCTCGTCGTGATTGTGGAACGGCGCGAGAAAAATGCCGCTGCGCAAATAGAGATCGTCCATGCCGAGATCCTCCGGCAACAACGGTGATGCTGCCGATCGTCGGCCATCGGAATTAATCCCGCAAGCGAATTTCCCCCATCCCTGTGTTCCTGCTATCATGGCGGCCATTACCGTAGAGGAGGAGGCAAACATGTCAGAGCTCGGCGCCGACGCGATGCGGGGAGTTCCGTGGCCCTCGAATGGCCTGACCGAGATCCCGTTCCGCCTCTACACCGATCCCGACCAATACCGGCTCGAGCAGGAGCGGATCTTCAAAGGCCCGACTTGGAATTTTCTATGTCTGACCTCCGAGATCCCGAATGCGGGGGATTACATCGCCACGACGATCGGCGAGACCGCGGTCATCGTGACGCGCGACGGCGAGGGCGAAATCAACGCTTTTGTCAACCGTTGCGCGCATCGCGGCAATCTGTTGTGCCTGGAGCGGCGCGGCAACGTCAAAGAGATCAGCTGCATCTATCACGGCTGGACCTATGACCTGACCGGGAAATTGACCGGCGTCGCGTTCGAGCGCGGGGTCAAGCGGCAAGGCGGCATGCCCCCCGAGTTTCGCAAGGACGAGCACAATCTGCACCGGCTGCGGGTCGCCGAGTTCGCCGGCCTGGTGTTCGGGTCGTTCCGCGACGACACCCCCGATCTCGAAACCTATCTCGGGCCGAAAATTTCCGCCGGCATCAGCCGCGTGCTGAACCGGCCCGCCCGCATTCTCGGCCGCAGCACGCAGGTATTGCCCAATAACTGGAAGCTCTATGCCGAAAACGTCAAGGACACCTACCACGCCAGCATCTTGCATCTGTTTCTGACGACTTTCCGGATCAACCGCCTCAGCCAGGAGGGCGGGATCGTCATGGACGACAGCGGGGCGCATCACTTCAGCTATTCGAAACTCGACTATGCGCAGGAGGACGCCGATTACAAAGAGGCGGCGCTGCGCTCGGACAGCGGGTTCGGCCTCAAGGACAGCTCGGTCATCGAATCGGTCGACGAATATGGCGACGGCATCTCGGTGCAGATCCTGACCGTCTTCCCGAGCATGGTGCTGCAGCAGATCCGCAATACGATTGCGGTTCGCGTCATCCGCCCGCGGGGGCTCGAAAAGACCGAGCTCGAATGGATCCATCTGGGCTTCGAGGACGACGACGAGACGATGACCGAACGCCGGTTGCGGCAGGGCAATCTGGTCGGCGCGGCCGGCTATATCTCGATGGAGGATGGCTGCATCGGCGGGCTCGTCCAGCGCGGGATCCGCTACAACGACGAGGACACCGGCGTCGTCATGATGGGCGGGTATGACGCCGAGCCGCAGCCCTTCCGTGCCAGCGAAGCGGCGATCCGCGGCTTCTGGAAGGAATACCGCGCCTTGACCGGCAGCTGACGCGCAGATGGACGAGGTCGCTGTCCGGCTCGGTGTTCAAGAGCTGATCGCCGCCTATGTCGACTGCATCGACGAGGACCGGCTCGAAGACTGGCCCGACTTCTTTGTCGAGCAGTGCCGCTATGTGATCACCAGCCGCACCAGTCACGAGGCCGGGTTGCCGCACGGCGTCGTCTATGCGGCGTCGCGCGGCATGCTGATCGACCGCATCACCGCGCTGCGTCAGGCCAATATTTTCGAACCGCACCGCTACCGCCACATCGTCGGCCCGATCCGCATCGAGCAGGTCGACGCCACAGTGGCGCAGGTGCGATCCAACTTTATTGCGGTGCGAATTATGCACGACGGCGAGATGGCGCTCTTCGCCGCCGGCCGCTATCTCGACCGCATCGCTCTGACCAGCCAGCCCTACCGTTTCATCGAACGCCTCGTCGTCCTCGACAGCCAGAAGATCGACACATTGCTGGTGATCCCGCTTTAATCATTAATCGGCATCAGCGATGGATTTACCGCGCGGCGCATGGTCGTCCCGGCAGAAAGCCGGGACCCATGGCACCGTCGCCTGGAACCTATCAGAATAGGCTCTGCGGCGGCGGGGCCGGCCGCCGTCGGCAATGAAATAGGCAGCCTCGGGCTTTTGTTGCTCGAGGATGGTCTGGATCACCTATGGGGGTCCGGGGTAGCGCCGCCAGCGGCGGCCGCTTCCCTCGAGACGATCGAGTAGGATAGCCTCGGTCTGATAAACAGCGGAGTGGCGGCATGGCTGACGGTGGGACTGCCGGGTATCTTGAGGATTTCAGGGCGCGCGGCGAGGCGATTGCCGAGGCGTGCACGCGTTGCGGGGCGTGTTTTCGGGCCTGCCCGATGGTGGCGCCGGCCGGTCTCGCCGAGGCGGACCCGGAAGAAACCGCGGCCGGCATCATCGACCTGATCACCGGCGGTGCGGGCACCGCGGCGGCGGCCCGTTGGGCTTCGGTGTGCAGCGGCAGCGGCAATTGCATTCCGGCCTGCCCCGAGGGCATCGATACGCGGTTCATGGTGCAGCTCGCCCGCGGATTTGCCCGGGCGCAGGCCGGCGACAAGCCGCTCAACACGCGCTGGCGGCAGGGGTTTCAGACGATGAGCCGCGGCGTGCGGATCCTGTCGCGGCTGCAACTGCCGCCCGAGACATTGGCCCGCGTCAGCGGACAATCCGCGCAGGAGCCGCCGCGCCAAAGCCCGCCCGATGTCGTCTTCTACACCGGGTGCAATATCCTGAAGACGCCGCACATTGCGCTGTTGTGCCTCGACGTGCTCGATCTCCTCGGCGTCGACTACGAGGTCATGGGCGGGCCCGGGCAATGCTGCGGCGTCTATCAGTTCCGCGAAGGCGATTTCGAAAACACCGCCCGCGTGTCTTACACGACGATCGACGGCCTCGCCTCGGCCGGGACTTCGACGGTGCTGTCCTGGTGTCCCAGCTGCCAGGTCCAGATCGGCGAAGTGACGTTGCCGAGCTATGAGGCGCGGTTCGGCGCGCGGCCGTTCGATTTGAACCCGTTCCTGGTGTTCCTCGCCGACCACGCGGAGACCCTCGCCCCGATGATGAAACAGCGCGTCGCGAAACGCGTGGCTTTGCACGAGCGGCCGGTCTTGCCGTCGGTGCAGGAAGCGGTGCGCAAGCTGTTGGCGATCATACCGGGTGTCGAGCTTATCGAGATCGACGTGCCGCGCGTCGGAACCCAGGCCAACAGCCTGGCCGTACTGCCGGCGTTCAAGCGCGAGCTCGTCGCCCGCGAGCTCGCCGCGGTGGCCGATGCCGGCGTGACGACGCTCGCCACGATCTACCATGCCTGTCATCGCGAGCTTTGCGATGTCGGCGACGGGCGCAGCTTCGAGGTCGTCAATTTCATGGAGATCCTCGGCGAAGGGCTCGGCCTTCATGCCGCGGATCTCTACAAACGCCTCAAGATGATCCGGGACATCGACGACATTATCGTCGAGACGAGCCCGCTGATCGCCGAGCACGGGCTCGACCTCGATACGGTCCGTGACGCGCTGCTCCAAGAGTTCGGGGTGCACTGACCAAATGTCCGCTGCGGCGATGATGACTCGCCCGATACCGTCGACGGGCGAGCCGATGCCGGTCATTGGGCTCGGCACTTGGCGCGCCTTCGACGTCGGCTCCGATGAGACTGGACAGGCGCCCGTTGCGCCAGGTGCTGCAGCGGCTGCTCGATGACGACGGCCGGATCATCGATACTTCGCCGATGTATGGCCGGGCCGAGGCGGTCACTGGCGATCTGCTGGCGGAATTGGGCGCGCGGCCGCGGAGTTTTCTCGCGACCAAGGTGTGGACGACAGGCCGTGAGCGCGGGATCGAGCAGATGCGGCGCTCGGCGCAGCTGCTGCGCAGCGAGGTCATCGACCTGATGCAGATCCACAATCTCGTGGACTGGCGCACCCATCTGGCGACGTTGCGCCGGATGAAGGAGGAGGGGAGGGTGCGCTATATCGGGATCACCCATTACACGACCGGCGCGCTCCCCGAACTCGCGCGCATTCTCCGAGCCGAGCCCGGCATCGATTTCGTGCAGCTCGGCTACTCGCTGGCCACGCGGGCTGCAGAGACCGAGCTGCTGCCGATCGCCGCCGAGCACGGCGTTGCGGTCATTGCCAACCAGCCATTGGAACGAGGCGATCTGTTCCGCCGCGTTCGCCGGCATGCATTACCCGACTGGGCGCGCCAATTCGACTGCGCGAGCTGGGCGGAGCTCTTCCTCAAATACGTGCTGGCCGAGCCCGCCGTGACCTGCGTGATCCCGGCGACCGGCAATCCCGACCATATGAAGGACAATCTCGCCGCCGGCTTCGGCAGTCTCCCCGATGCGCGGCAGCGCGAGCAAATCCGCAAGCTATGGGACGCGCTCTAGGTCCGCCCCCGAGTTGTCATCGCGAGCGGAGCGAAGCGATCTCGGGCCGCTGACCGCCCGTTCGGTCGGGATTGCTTTGTCGCGCAAGGCGCTCGATGACGCCTAGCGCACTGCGGCGTTGCGCAGCACGCGCTGGGCGATGCTCCAGCGGTGCACCTCGGAAGGGCCGTCGTAGATCCGGAAGGGGCGGACCTCGCGCCATAGGCGCGCGACGATCGTGTCGTCGGTGATGCCGAGACCGCCGAGGATCTGCATGCTGCGGTCGACGACCCGCCAGATGGCCTCGGAGCAGATGACCTTTGCCATGCTCGACTCGTGCCGGCCCCGCTCGCCGCGGTCGAGGACCCAGGCGGTGTGCCAGATCACGAGCCGGCACTGGTGGATGTCCATCTCGTTGTCGGCGAGCATGAAACCGACGCCCTCATGCTCGCCGATGGGCTTGCCGAAGGCCGTGCGCCGCGTCGCGTAATCGGTCGCGATGTCGTGGGCGCGGCGCGCAGCGCCGAGCCAGCGCATGCAATGCGTCAGGCGCGCCGGAGCGAGCCGCACTTGAGCATAACGAAAACCTTCACCGACCCGCCCCAGAATTTGGCTTTCGTGCACCCGCAATCCGTCGAGCCGGACGACTGCATGACCCCCGGTCATGTATTGGTCGAGCGTGTCCAGCACCCGTTCGATATGAATCCCCGGCGCGCTCATCGGCGTCAGGAACATCGTCGCGCCGGCAGGCCCTCCCATGTCGCTCTCGTTACGCGCCATGACGATGCCCAAAGCCGCGCCGACCGCTCCGGTGATCAGCCATTTGCGCCCCTCGATGACAAACTCGTCGCCGTCGCGGCGGGCGGTCGTCAGCAACATCGAGGGGTCCGCTCCGGCGCCAGGAGCCGGTTCGGTCATCATGAAACAGGAGCGGATCTGCCCCGCCGCCATCGGCCGCAGCCACTGCTCTTTCTGGCGCTGCTCGGCAACTTCTTCGAGAAGGTGCATATTGCCCTCATCGGGCGCGAAGCAGTTGAGCGCCACCGGTCCGAGCGGCGAATAGCCGGCGGCCTCGAATACGACCGCCTTGCCGCGGTGATCGAGCCCCAGGCCACCCCAATCGCGGCCAACATGCGGGCTGAGGAGACCCGCCTCGCGCCCGAGCGCGACCAGTTCGCGCCGCAAATCCTCGCTCGGCCCATGCGCGGTTTGCCGCGGGTCGGTCTCGAACGGAAGGATCCTGTCCCGCACAAACCGCTCGGTACGCTCCTTCAGCTCAACGAGATCGTCAGAGAGCGAAAAGTCCATCAGTATCTCCGGTTCACGAGAAGCGTCGGTCACTGAGGATATCGTCCAGCTTTCCGCCATAATACGTCAAGGCGGCGTCATTCATTGTGATTACATGATCTTAACTTGACATTGAGTACGGTTTATGCAATTGTGTAGATCACACCCAGTTCTTTTAAACGAGGCCGTAAAGTTGGGCTATCGATCAAAAGCCGCGCGCCTTGGCGCTGCAATGGGAGCCGGTTTGTTCAGCTCGAGTTCGGAGGAGAAGGCGATGCGACTGCCAGACGATTCCCAAAGCTGCATTCGCTCCGCTCTGCGGCGGCGCCGGCGCGCATTGGGTCTGACGCAGAACGACGCGGCCAATCTCCTCGGCATGTCGCGGGTGAGCTATCACCGGATCGAGACCGGGGTCCGCCGCATTCGCTTTGTCGAGATCGCGGCGATTTGCGAGGTCTTCAACTGCCATGTCGGAGAACTGGTGCAGGATGGCCAGCTCGCCAGTGCCTATGTCCATGCGGCCAAAGCAATTCTCGGTGAGGCGGCGCCCTGATCGGTTCACGGTCCGCAACCGAGGTTGAGGATCGCGACCGACCCCGTCGTCATTTCTGCGCAGCCCCGATCCGCCCAGTCAAGGTTTCGCGGGACGTCCGGGATAGGGTCCGGCATATGCCGTTTCGCCGATCGGCCGGGCCCACTGCTCCTTTCCGGTATCGAATTTGATTGCGACGAGTCTCGGCGGATCGATACCAGGGCCGGCAATTCTTCGTTACTGGGGACAATCTAGATTTCACCAGTCACCCGCCAGCGGCTACGAAATTGCCGGGCGTCTCAGGATCGTCAGGCCAACGACGCTCAGCGTGTCAATTCGATCCTGAGCCGCTGCCAGCAAAACATCGCATCGACGACATAGTCCTCGGCGACGGGTTGACCGTTGAAGAGCACACCGGTCACGGAGACAATATCCTCGGCACTCGGGAGTGTCAGCGTGATTGTCGAAAGCAGCGACGAATCGGCGACATCGGTCGATCGCAACCTCAACTCGCGGAGCCAAGCCATTATTACTCTACAACGCTTTTTCCGGGCCCAACCCTGGTCGCTATGAATACATTCACCGGCATGGCGGGTAGTTCTTCCACCAGCGCATTCGGCAACATTTCTCTTACTTCCCTAGCGGCACAGCCGATAACTTCCGTGACGATCACGACGCCGAATGCTGCTGTGAACGGGTGGGGTTTCTTGGTCGACACGATCACGATAACCGCTGCTGCGGTAACGCCCGCTCCGGAGCCGAGTACTGCGCTGATTTTGCTCAGCGGTCTCGGGTTATTGGTGGCGCGCCGGCGCCGGTAATCACAGAGCGAACCAAGCGGGGTCGGCGCATCGATTAGCGGATGCGGACGCCGCGATTTTTCATCCGGGAGTCCGAACTGCTGCCCCTTGGGGCGACATGCCAATGAGAAAATCTGCCAGTGCGTAGCGTTGCTGCTTCGTGAACCAAATCGCCATCGTGTATCGGACGCCGCTGCGCACCGGAAGGACTTCGTGTACATGGGCGCCGTCGCTGGGAAAGGCCAGAAGAAGCCCGCGGCGCGGCTTGACCATCAACGGCACCTGGTCGAATACGATTTCGCCGCCTTCAAATGTATCATTTAGATAATAGATCGCCGAGACGTCGCGCTGAGGTGTATGATTGGCGACCCAATCGCCTTGTTCGTTCTGCCGACAATTGTCCGCATGTCGGCTGTGGTGCCCTCCCGCACCCAGCGCGGCCAGGATCACTGTCTCGGGATAAAGCAGATCCGTGAGTTGTAACTGATGGCGTATGCTACACAGGCATCTTTCGACGAGACGCGGCACCATCTCGGCGGCGTCCGGCGTGTCGCGGAACTGGGCCGAATAGACGACGGGATGCCCCGTTTGATCTTTGACCTTCGTCAGTCGAACGTGTCGATCGTAAATTGTCATCAGCCGACGGCAGTCGTCGTCGCTGACCGCATTTTCGACCTGAATGATCATCAGTTGACGCTCAGGGCACTCAAGTGAGGGGCCCGAGCCCGGTCAGCCAGGAGACCAAGGTCCAACGGGTCCCGCTGTGCACGGGCAATGCCCGGTGCATGATGAAGGACGGAAAGACCAGTGCATCTCCCCGGCCGAGAGCAATTCGGTTGTTCCTCCCCTCGCCGTAAAAGACCTCGGTCCCGCCGCCATCATATCCGCCAGCTGCCAGCTCGACGACAATCGATATTTTGCGCAAGCTCATCGCGCCGCCGCCGAGATCCATGTGCCAGTCGTAGAGCTGGCCCGCCGCATAGCGGGTCAGCTGCAGCTGACCCATTTCCTCGGACAGGCCGAGCCCGTATCGCGAATTGTAGAGTGTGGCGACGTCCCAGATGCGCTCGAATGTCCACTCGGTGTCTGGCGTCCGCGGAACCCAGAACAGATCGCTGTCCCTGATCAAACTGCTGTCGCCCCGCGGGATCCTGCTCTGGAGCACGCCGGTTTCCTGATACAGCGCAATGATGCGCTCGCATTCCTCCGCACTGAAACGACCTGCGAAGACCTCGCAGTAATTAAAAGCTTCCCACATGACCATCACCCCACAGGCGCAGCCGCAGTCCCGTCCCGACCCAGCCGTAGCCGATCTTTCTCCGCGAAGCTGACGGTGGGGAATCTATCCGATACATGCTTGATTGTCAATCATCGATGATGATGATGATGATGATGGTGGTGGTGGTGGTGGTGGTGGTGGTGGTGGTGGTGGTGGTGGTGGTGGTGGTGGTGGTGGTGGTGGTGGTGGTGGTGGTGGTGGTGGTGGTGGTGGTGGTGGTGGTGGTGGTGGTGGTGGTGGTGGTGGTGGTGGTGGTGGTGGTGGTGGTGGTGGTGGTGGTGGTGGTGGTGGTGGTGGTGGTGGTGGTGGTGGTGGTGGTGGTGGTGGTGGTGGTGGTGGTGGTGGTGGTGGTGGTGGTGGTGGTGGTGGTGGTGGTGGTGGTGGTGGTGGTGGTGGTGGTGGTGGTGGTGGTGGTGGTGGTGGTGGTGGTGGTGGTGGTGGTGGTGGTGGTGGTGGTGGTGGTGGTGGTGGTGGTGGTGGTGGTGGTGGTGGTGGTGGTGGTGGTGGTGGTGGTGGTGGTGGTGGTGGTGGTGGTGATGATGATGATGATGGTGGTGGTGGTGGTGGTGGTGGTGGTGGTGGTGGTGGTGGTGGTGGTGGTGGTGGTGGTGGTGGTGGTGGTGGTGGTGGTGGTGGTGGTGGTGGTGGTGGTGGTGGTGGTGGTGGTGGTGGTGGTGGTGGTGGTGGTGGTGGTGGTGGTGGTGGTGGTGGTGGTGGTGGTGGTGGTGGTGGTGGTGGTGGTGGTGGTGGTGGTGGTGGTGGTGGTGGTGGTGGTGGTGGTGGTGGTGGTGGTGGTGGTGGTGGTGGTGGTGGTGGTGGTGGTGGTGGTGGTGGTGGTGGTGGTGGTGGTGGTGGTGGTGGTGGTGGTGGTGGTGGTGGTGGTGGTGGTGGTGGTGGTGGTGGTGGTGGTGGTGGTGGTGGTGGTGGTGGTGGTGGTGGTGGTGGTGGTGGTGGTGGTGGTGGTGGTGGTGGTGGTGGTGGTGGTGGTGGTGGTGGTGGTGGTGATGGTGGTGGTGGTGGTGGTGGTGGTGGTGGTGGTGGTGGTGGTGGTGGTGGTGGTGGTGGTGGTGGTGGTGGTGATGGTGGTGGTGGTGGTGGTGGTGGTGGTGGTGGTGGTGGTGGTGGTGGTGGTGGTGGTGGTGGTGGTGGTGGTGGTGGTGGTGGTGGTGGTGGTGGTGGTGGTGGTGGTGGTGGTGGTGGTGGTGGTGGTGGTGGTGGTGGTGGTGGTGGTGGTGGTGGTGGTGGTGGTGGTGATGGTGGTGGTGGTGGTGGTGGTGGTGGTGGTGGTGGTGGTGGTGGTGGTGATGGTGGTGGTGGTGGTGGTGGTGGTGGTGGTGGTGGTGGTGGTGGTGGTGGTGGTGGTGGTGGTGGTGGTGGTGGTGGTGGTGGTGGTGGTGGTGGTGGTGGTGGTGGTGGTGGTGGTGGTGGTGGTGGTGGTGGTGGTGGTGGTGGTGGTGATGGTGGTGGTGGTGGTGGTGGTGGTGGTGGTGGTGGTGGTGGTGGTGGTGGTGGTGGTGGTGGTGGTGGTGGTGGTGGTGGTGGTGGTGGTGGTGGTGGTGGTGGTGGTGGTGGTGGTGGTGGTGGTGGTGGTGGTGGTGGTGGTGGTGGTGATGGTGGTGGTGGTGGTGGTGGTGGTGGTGGTGGTGGTGGTGGTGGTGGTGGTGGTGGTGGTGGTGGTGGTGGTGGTGGTGGTGGTGATGGTGGTGGTGGTGGTGGTGGTGGTGGTGGTGGTGGTGGTGGTGGTGGTGGTGGTGGTGGTGGTGGTGGTGGTGGTGGTGGTGGTGGTGGTGGTGGTGGTGGTGGTGGTGGTGGTGGTGGTGGTGGTGGTGGTGGTGGTGGTGGTGGTGGTGGTGGTGGTGGTGGTGGTGGTGGTGGTGGTGGTGGTGGTGGTGGTGGTGGTGGTGGTGGTGGTGGTGGTGGTGGTGGATGGTGGTGGTGGTGGTGGTGGTGGTGGTGGTGGTGGTGGTGGTGGTGGTGGTGGTGGTGGTGGTGGTGGTGGTGGTGGTGGTGGTGGTGGTGGTGGTGGTGGTGGTGGTGGTGGTGGTGGTGGTGGTGGTGGTGGTGGTGGTGGTGGTGGTGGTGGTGGTGGTGGTGGTGGTGGTGGTGGTGGTGGTGGTGGTGGTGGTGGTGGTGGTGGTGGTGGTGGTGGTGGTGGTGGTGGTGGTGGTGGTGGTGGTGGTGGTGGTGGTGGTGGTGGTGGTGGTGGTGGTGGTGGTGATGGTGGTGGTGGTGGTGGTGGTGGTGGTGGTGGTGGTGGTGGTGGTGGTGGTGGTGGTGGTGGTGATGGTGGTGGTGGTGGTGGTGATGATGGTGGTGGTGGTGGTGGTGGTGGTGGTGGTGGTGGTGGTGGTGGTGGTGGTGGTGGTGGTGGTGGTGGTGGTGGTGGTGGTGGTGGTGGTGATGGTGGTGGTGGTGGTGGTGGTGGTGGTGGTGGTGGTGGTGGTGGTGGTGGTGGTGGTGGTGGTGGTGGTGGTGGTGGTGGTGGTGGTGGTGGTGGTGGTGGTGGTGGTGGTGGTGGTGGTGATGATGATGGTGATGGTGGTGGTGGTGGTGGTGGTGGTGGTGGTGGTGGTGGTGGTGGTGGTGGTGGTGGTGGTGGTGGTGGTGGTGGTGGTGGTGGTGGTGGTGGTGGTGGTGGTGGTGGTGGTGGTGGTGGTGGTGGTGGTGGTGGTGGTGGTGGTGGTGGTGGTGGTGGTGGTGGTGGTGGTGGTGGTGGTGGTGGTGGTGGTGGTGGTGGTGGTGGTGGTGGTGGTGGTGGTGGTGGTGGTGGTGGTGGTGGTGGTGGTGGTGGTGGTGGTGGTGGTGGTGGTGGTGGTGGTGGTGGTGGTGGTGGTGGTGGTGGTGGTGGTGGTGGTGGTGGTGGTGGTGGTGGTGGTGGTGGTGGTGGTGGTGGTGGTGGTGGTGGTGGTGGTGGTGGTGGTGGTGGTGGTGGTGGTGGTGGTGGTGGTGGTGGTGGTGGTGGTGGTGGTGGTGGTGGTGGTGGTGGTGGTGGTGGTGGTGGTGGTGGTGGTGGTGGTGGTGGTGGTGGTGGTGGTGGTGGTGGTGGTGGTGGTGGTGGTGGTGGTGGTGGTGGTGGTGGTGGTGGTGGTGGTGGTGGTGGTGATGGTGGTGGTGGTGGTGGTGGTGGTGGTGGTGGTGGTGGTGGTGGTGGTGGTGGTGGTGGTGGTGGTGGTGGTGGTGGTGGTGGTGGTGGTGGTGGTGGTGGTGGTGGTGGTGGTGGTGGT
Source organism: uncultured Alphaproteobacteria bacterium (assembly GCA_963695605.1). Taxonomy (GTDB): domain Bacteria; phylum Pseudomonadota; class Alphaproteobacteria; order ATCC43930; family CGMCC-115725; genus AP-15. The sequence goes on from CAVOHI010000096.1 coordinate 383,920, forward strand.
GGTGGTGGTGGTGGTGGTGGTGGTGGTGGTGGTGGTGGTGGTGGTGGTGGTGGTGGTGGTGGTGGTGGTGGTGGTGGTGGTGGTGGTGGTGGTGGTGGTGGTGGTGGTGGTGGTGGTGGTGGTGGTGGTGGTGGTGGTGGTGGTGGTGGTGGTGGTGGTGGTGGTGGTGGTGGTGGTGGTGGTGGTGGTGGTGGTGGTGGTGGTGGTGGTGGTGGTGGTGGTGGTGGTGGTGGTGGTGGTGGTGGTGGTGGTGGTGGTGGTGGTGGTGGTGGTGGTGGTGGTGGTGGTGGTGGTGGTGGTGGTGGTGGTGGTGGTGGTGGTGGTGGTGGTGGTGGTGGTGGTGGTGGTGGTGGTGGTGGTGGTGGTGGTGGTGGTGGTGGTGGTGGTGGTGGTGGTGGTGGTGGTGGTGGTGGTGGTGATGGTGGTGGTGGTGGTGGTGGTGGTGGATGGTGGTGGTGGTGGTGGTGGTGGTGGTGGTGGTGGTGGTGGTGGTGGTGGTGGTGGTGGTGGTGGTGGTGGTGGTGGTGGTGGTGGTGGTGGTGGTGGTGGTGGTGGTGGTGGTGGTGGTGGTGGTGGTGGTGGTGGTGGTGGTGGTGGTGGTGGTGGTGGTGGTGGTGGTGGTGGTGGTGGTGGTGGTGGTGGTGGTGGTGGTGGTGGTGGTGGTGGTGGTGGTGGTGGTGGTGGTGGTGGTGGTGGTGGTGGTGGTGGTGGTGGTGGTGGTGGTGGTGGTGGTGGTGGTGGTGGTGGTGGTGGTGGTGGTGGTGGTGGTGGTGGTGGTGGTGGTGGTGGTGGTGGTGGTGGTGGTGGTGGTGGTGGTGGTGGTGGTGGTGGTGGTGGTGGTGGTGGTGGTGGTGGTGGTGGTGGTGGTGGTGGTGGTGGTGGTGGTGGTGGTGGTGGTGGTGGTGGTGGTGGTGGTGGTGGTGGTGGTGGTGGTGGTGGTGGTGGTGGTGGTGGTGGTGGTGGTGGTGGTGGTGGTGGTGGTGGTGGTGGTGGTGGTGGTGGTGGTGGTGGTGGTGGTGGTGGTGGTGGTGGTGGTGGTGGTGGTGGTGGTGGTGGTGGTGGTGGTGGTGGTGGTGGTGGTGGTGGTGGTGGTGGTGGTGGTGGTGGTGGTGGTGGTGGTGGTGGTGGTGGTGGTGGTGGTGGTGGTGGTGGTGGTGGTGGTGGTGGTGGTGGTGGTGGTGGTGGTGGTGGTGGTGGTGGTGGTGGTGGTGGTGGTGGTGGTGGTGGTGGTGGTGGTGGTGGTGGTGGTGGTGGTGGTGGTGGTGGTGGTGGTGGTGGTGGTGGTGGTGGTGGTGGTGGTGGTGGTGGTGGTGGTGGTGGTGGTGGTGGTGGTGGTGGTGGTGGTGGTGGTGGTGGTGGTGGTGGTGGTGGTGGTGGTGGTGGTGGTGGTGGTGGTGGTGGTGGTGGTGGTGGTGGTGGTGGTGGTGGTGGTGGTGGTGGTGGTGGTGGTGGTGGTGGTGGTGGTGGTGGTGGTGGTGGTGGTGGTGGTGGTGGTGGTGGTGGTGGTGGTGGTGGTGGTGGTGGTGGTGGTGGTGGTGGTGGTGGTGGT